>CAZJLR010000001.1:0-135807 GCA_964546815.1 uncultured Candidatus Obscuribacterales bacterium
TTTTTCTATTCTCTTTGCTCCGGACCCGTTATTCTCTTTGGGACGGAAAACGCAATCAGTTCTATTTTGCGAAATGACAACATAGCAACCGGCCGACAATAAAGTTATTTCTGTGGCGGCGCATTTCCGTTTGATACCAGTAGCAAATTGAGCATACTCAATAAACCGATTGAGCGACTTTACCTGCAATACAATCAAAACAATAAAGAAAATCCACACACCTAGTGCACCAAAAAGAATTGGATAGATAGGGTCGGTTGCTCCCACATTGCCCATCATGCAAGCCCCAACGCTCACAAGTGAAGCACAGAACAGGTAAAGGACAACCTGAAAAACAAGACCAGACCTGCAGCTTTTTACAGCCTCGCGAAAGTCACTGTCCAGGTCATCAACACTCGAAAACATTGCTAATCACTCCTTAAATAACGAACGTGTCTATTCAACACCTGCGCCGTGAGGGGTTAGTGACGCGAATGTGGCATCATTGGGTCTTTGTGTTAATTAGAGTCCTCACGGCAGGCTGTCATCTTGCCCAGGTCTAACTTGGATAAATTTGTAAGTCGTTGGCTCAGGCTGAGGATCTAGCAGCAAGGGAATTAGGGCTGAAATTGCAATTAGGACTGTTCCACATAACTCCATTTTTGAAATGTTAGAGTTAGCCTCTTGCCTCCGGAGAACGAAGAGACTAAGGCAAACAACAATGAAAAACAGCCAAAATACAATGTAGTGGGGACAAAACACCTTAAAGAAGCTCTCTGTTAAGGTCACAGTAGTAAACCTACCGAGCTGGTCTACCAGAAAGGGCGTAGAAGAATAAACAAGAAATACCAGAGCTGCAATTGTTAGGACGTTCGCAATCAAATTCCCGAGGCTCTCAGCCTGACTTCCTTTTATAAATCGCCGGTTTCTCAAGCTGCAAATAATGCCTGCAAACAAAAGTACGCCTTGGGCCAAGGTAAATATGGCGTTTGGACATCCAAAATTCAATGCTGCTTACTCCCGCCTCAGCCTGCATAATCTATTCAATCATCTCAATGGATCCATCACAACCAATTCAAAAGAATCAGAAGCTTAAGAATGCCGTCCTTCAATTTTAGTGTGTCAAGGTGCTTTCGAACTTTCCTATCTCTTCAAGCTTTCCTCGTAAAGCTTGTACTGTTCCGTCAGCAGGAAGCTGCTAGTGGATTGTGATTTGCCTGCACCCATCTATCCGGCACAGTATGCGTCACAGCGCCAATTCATCGTGATACTACGAAGAGCAAGTTCGGTTTTGACAAATACTTGCCAAACCAGCAACCTAAACTCTAAGTGACCACTGAAGTTTTCATCAAGGCTAAAAAGAGAAATCATGCGTTATAAGCTTAGGGAGTCACTGCATAACAAGCTACTACTCTCGCTATCTAGAAAATGATTGAGCGCAGAGAAAGAGACACAATCGGGAGAGACGCTGATGACAGTTGATAATGAGATATTGGGAAAGCTGGACAAAGGACTTGAAGAAAATGACGGTTGTTCTATGATGGAATATTTGAAATCTATGCCATTCTCTGAGCAGCGAAGTCTTTTTGAAGAGCTCAAAGCGAAGCATCAATCCGAGAATGGAAAGCTGTCTTTTTGGCAAACTGATTCACCGTCTGGTCAGCCTGGTTTTGAGTTCAAAACCGATAACAAAAGCCTTTTCTTTAGTCGCAATAGCGAAGCATCGGGCAATCAGTATCTTGAATGCAAGTCGTTTGAAGGAGGTAAGTTGACAAAGCAGGGTGGCGTTTTCCAATCAGACCATCAGAAGTAGCTAAACAATAGAATCCGCAACAGGGCGAATCTAGCAATCTGATCAACAAAGCACGGAGGCAACGATGCATATAGAGCAAGGTTCCGGCAAGGATAAAGCTGAATTAGCAAATAGCGAGAACCTTTGGCATATCAGACTGGCTCTGGTTCTTGCCAGTCCGTTGGTGGCAATTAGTGTGTTCGTGGTGGTGGTGTGTCTCGCAGCCATTGCAGCAAAGATGCCTTTTGTAATCCATGAGTATGCCCCCTGGGCGTTGGTTGCTTTTGCAACAATAGGTCTTGTTTCCGCAATGAAAGAGCGCGTTTCCTACAAACGCGTCGCCCAAGAACTGGAAGCTCGCTGTACTCATTTGCAGCATGAGCTGGCAGAAACAAAACAGCAGGTTCTCACTTTAGAAGAAGGGCTTAGTTTCCATCAGTCCTTAGAGAAAAGTGCAAACCTCAGCAAAGATGTTCCAGCAATCATAAAGCTCAATCAAGGAAATCGTGTCCATTAGCGGCTTCGATTCTTGATTCCCGTGAGACTAGCAACATAGCAAAAAATAGCATAATTTGCTATCATAAATCTCGGATGAATTAAATCTGTGGGATTTTGGGGGCAACATCCAAGCTATGAACGTATCACTTACACCTGAGTTGGAAGCTCTGATTGACGAACGAGTGAAAAGCGGACTGTACAGCTCCGCCAGCGAAGTTATCCGCGAAGCTCTCCGTCTCTTCATGGAACGCGACCAGCTCAAGCAATTGAAGCTCGATGAACTAAAACGCCAAATTCAAACCGGCGTCGATGCCTCCAATTCCGGCCAAGTCGTCTCTGAAGACGCAGTACTGGAGCGCATTGCGTCAAGGCGCGACCGTGCACTTGCTAAGAAAGATCAAGTCAAGTGACTCACGTCCGTTTCACAGAACCAGCCTCCCAAGACCTTGAAGAGATTTACGACTATATTGCGCTAGACAACATAGAGGCAGCCGAACGCCTTATAGATAGACTTAAGAAGCGCTGGACAGCAGCCAGCGAAAATCCAGGCATTGGGCGCAAGCGTGATCAATGGCTGCCAGAGCTGCGCAGTGTCCGTGAAGGCAACTATCTGATTCTTTACCGACAAATTGAAGTCGGTGTCGAAATAGTTCGAATCCTGCACGGCGCCCGGGACATTGAGTCTCTGTTTGATTCTTAGAGATCGGCCAGACGGCTTGGGTCGACTCTCAAATTGTGCGGCAAATCCAAGCTCTAACGACTCGATTATTCATTAGTAACACTCTTAGATTGCATTGCAATAAGTTTGGCAGACTAGTTGTAGAGCGAAATATATCAAATTCCAGAATGCTTAAAAGTTGAGTCGTGAAGATGCTCCGGACGCGAACCAAAGCGCAATCTTCACTATTTGATATTCATCCTGCATCATCTTGACCTCGTTTGCTTTTTTATAAAAGGTTTCACGATTGCCTTAGCAATGAAAGCAATCCAGGTTCTAATTTCTGTGTCTTCTCTAAAGCCATGGGCTAAGATGGTTAATCAATAGCCCACACTCAGGCGCCGCCAGAAGCAGACCATGAAAAACGAACAAGAGCCTGAGCCAGAAGAACCAAAGAAACAGCTTCAGACAGACCGCGGCGGCGCCGGACGTGGAGACAAAACGGCAATTGGAACTGGCGGCAATGATGACGATGATTGGGCAGAGTTGCCAGACACTTCTGAAGTTAGAACATTTATTTGGATGAACCAGGATATTTTGCGCCAGGGTGTTCGCGCCATGCTCGAACCTGTGGCAAGAATAGTTGGTGAAGCAGACGAGGCTGAAATCGCAATTTCCGAGATCTCGCGACTCAAGCCAGCAATAGTCATTTTCGACTGCAACTGCCATGGTCGAAATCCTGCGGAAATTTCCAAACAATTTAAGGGACTTTCCACGGCACCAACTTTTCTTGTTTACTCAGACAGTTTTCAAATCAGTAAATATTACAGCAGACTGTTACGGGCAGGCGTAAAAGTATTTTGCTTGAACAGCTCGGGCATTCGATTTGCCTTTGACCAAGCTATGAAAGGGCAGGCATATTGTGATTCCAGAATTTTGGAGTTAGTTAGCCAAACTCCTACCAATACAATGCTCAAGACACCACTTACACCCCGTGAAATCGAAGTACTAATTCGTCTTGATCTCAGAAACTCAGAAATTGCAGAAGAACTGGATATAAGAGAGAAAACTGTCATAAAGCATATTGAATGCATACTCGCAAAGTTGAAAGTGCCAACCAGGACAGCTGCGGCTTTAGAAGCCGTCCAGCTGGGTTACACATTACTTCCCATAATGCCTGCCCGAGACCTGGAGACTAGTATCACTCAAGAACAGAAAGATGCTGAAGCAATCGCGCACTGGGCGATCGATCGCCAAAAGAAACGACGGCGGAAAGCAAAGCTTAAGTCGATATCTCTCTTGCGTGAACTCACGGTTAAGGAGCTAGCACATAAGTTGGCGGTACCAGAATTGGAGATCATCAAGCGGCTAATGCTAAAAGGATTTATGAGAACAATAAATCAAATTGTCGAGATTCCTCTCGCCCGAGAGGTGGCATCTGATTTGGGATGGAGACTCTCAGACACCGAAGATGAGTGATGCTAACAAATCAGAAATTGCATAGTGCGCTCTCACAACCATTGCTTATACGGTCAATACCATCCGCATCAGGAAGAATCATTTTAAGAATGTGAAATCTATCAGCTCAGTCAGCATGAGTGTATGGATTTCCCGGAATTGCAATTAGCTGCGGAGGAGTGCCAGGGACAACCACAAATTTTAGCCATGAATCAATGCGACCCTCCATCTTATTCCATCGACGAAGCGTCGGTAATGAGCTTTGGGACAAGCTCCAGTAAGGTCGCTTTGATTGCAATTCATGGGAATGATTTGCCTCCGGGTGCTTGATACTTTGAAGATTTTGTTCGGGACTCAACTCAGGAGCTTCGCCAGGACCCGGTCTTAGTCGAAAAGTATATCCACGAAGAGAAAGATCATTATCCTTCTCGTGCAAAGCCAGGGTTCCGACAGGCTTGGTGATTAGCAAACAAGCATTTTCGTTCTCAGACTTACTCTGCGCAAGCGCGTCGCTCACGAAGCCTTTTTGAAACCCCGCGGCGCATATCAAAACGATGATTAAGGACGTTATTGATTTCACTCAAATTAGTACTTGCAGGGAACAATTTCATCTTACAGCAAATCTGGTTTAAGGAACGTATACGGTGACAATGCGCAGTCTCCATCACTTCTTCGAAGCGGGTGCTGAAATTATGCTCGTGCTTTATCAATTCCTGGCCCTATGCAGAAGCTGTCCTTTTGGTGGAATCAGCACCGAAAACGATCATGTTAGGTCCTGAATATCAATGAAAAACAATTGTCATCGTCGGGCGTACTACGACCAGCACTAAAAGCTTGCAGAACACAGCAAGCGAGAATTGGTGCCTGACCATATACGTTATATTTTTTTTCGTCCCCGAAGCTGGAAACTACTGCTTGATATGAGTTTTTGTCTTCGGAGTTTTCGACACCAGGCACCAAATACAGTGACCTGCTGATATTCAACCGAGTTCAAGCATTATTGGGGCATCTGCACGAGAAATTAAGCAGGAATGCTCGTGGAAATTGGGATTTTCACGATGTTCGGAAAATTCTAGTCGAGTTAGACTCAGCAGTATGCATGTATGCTCCATAGTCGTTTTAATAAGTTTCATGGCTGGAATAGGCTGTGGACTCTTCTTTTCTGAGATAGAAAGCAAAAGCGAAAAACGAATCGAGGAAACAAATGCAGCTTATTACTACTGCGAGTGCGCTGACAAGTTCCATGATCAGTGCAGATTCAAGCAGGCGCTCACTTGCTATGACAGGGCCGTAATACTGAAAGTTGGGAAGAAGAATCTTGAGCTGTATTTGGTTGCTCGTGGTGGCTGCTATGAGAAGCTGGGCGAATATGAGAAAGCTGAAAAAGACTACACACAAGCAATCACCGTAAATCCAGCTTACTCGGTTGCTTACTTTGTTCGCGGAGAGCTGCGACAAAGACAAGGGAATCAAGCCGGAGAAAGGGACTTAATTCAATCAGAACGATTAGCGAATGCCATAGGCTCTGAGTGGAGAGCACACATAATAAAGAAGCACCCTGAAATCAACCTGCGTGAAGGGGCTTACAAGTAAGAGAAGAAGGGTGACGAGCCTGTATCGAGAAGGTCTAGTAAGGTCGCTTTGATTGCAATTGATGAGAATAATTCCCAGGTTCAGGCATTGCATTTAATCGGGGCTGCGCGGATGGGTCGATTGAATCTCTAATCTATGAATAGCGACGTGCAACTGCAAAGAAGGTTGCAACATCTTGTTTGCTTCTTATGCAAAGGGTTTCTCGATAGCCTAAATCTAGGTTGTGCTTGCGAAGCGCACCAAGCCAGCTTCGCATGCGCTATGTTTTGAAGTGCCATATTTTTACAACTATTTTTCGCGAGAACTCTTGGTGCCGTGCATAGGGCTGCGCCAATCAAAATAGTCGCCGTTTTCGATGTCTAAGACTCTACCATTGATCTTAACCATCTTATTATTGAGCCAAAGCACCCTAGCTTCATATTGGTGGTAATCCCAATAAATATTCCGAGGAAACATTTCCCATAGGAAATTAGCGTTATTGTTCCTCACCGCGGCTCTGATTGCGAAATCAGACATATCTCCAGAACAGAGATAGACGGAGACTCTATAATGCCCGTCCGGGGAATCGTAACTTGCAAGTCCTTCTCCATCCGGCAAATTGTTGATGCTCTTATCCCACAAGCGTGACAGTGAACACACCAACACTACGACTATAATCACCGTAATTCCGGTAATTGATTTGAGAAGCGGTGGTGATATCGTCATACTCTCTAATTTTATACTGTATGTACCTGCGGCTTTGCAAAGTTTGTCAGAATGCACTAATAAGGTCGTTGTCGATTTATCTCAAATTATTAGTTATTTGGCACCACTTCATCTTACGCCAAATCTGATTCAAGGAAGGCTTAGGAGTGGCAAATCACGGTCACCATCACTTCCATAAAGCGTTTGCTAAAATAATATGTGCGCAAAGCCTATTTTGTTACTATCCTTGCCCGCGAAAAGTCTTGATTCGTTGAAAAGGTAAGTTCGACCATGAAAGGTGCAAAACTAGCCTTTGCTTCCAGCCAAGCGCGGAAGTTGGCTGGAACGGATGTTTTTGCTGCTCTGTTAAACATCTAGGTATAAGCCAATCAGGTGAGAATCCGTCCCATTTGCCTGGTAGTCCAGAAGGAAAGATTGCGTAGTCACGCGCAAACAAAAATGATGCGACATTTAGCAACCATGAGATTTTTGGAAAACAAGCCGGCCTGACTTCGAAAATTTCTATGTACAAAAGCTCTTCCTCCGAGAAGGGGGATCTCGATAGCACGTCAGCAATACGTTCGAAATCGTCACCGGCCAGATAGGAACCCTGGTATAGTTCGGAAACAGCTTGCCAGACCTGCACTCGTTCAAGGTCTGCTCCATACTTCTCAGCTTCGGCTTTCCACAATTTGCGATTAAACAAGCTTGACCTATCTTCAAAGAATTTAGATTCTTCCCTTCTTACACAATACTCCATTAATTTGGTGAGAAAGAATAACTAGAGATGCAGCAAGCCAATTTTATTATTCTTTCGCTCCACGGGAAATCAAATATTTTTGGATAGCTTCCGCATTTTGTTTTTTTGCAATTGCTAAAGGAGTTCGTTTCTGGCTATCGATGGCATTTATGTCAGCGCCTCTGGTGACCAATTTTCAAGCGACTTCCCGTGCAAGCCGAAGATTTGAAAGACCATTTCTTTAAGGGAAAACACAACGAAAAACAAACTCAAGAACAATTCGCTAGTGAACTGATTCCAAACAAATGGCCATTGGAACGTAAACGCCAAGCATCCTGCTCTATACAATACTCCAGAGATGAGGAACGCAAGTA
This sequence comes from uncultured Candidatus Obscuribacterales bacterium, assembly GCA_964546815.1. Classification (GTDB taxonomy): domain Bacteria; phylum Cyanobacteriota; class Vampirovibrionia; order Obscuribacterales; family Obscuribacteraceae; genus JAIEPM01. The sequence continues at coordinate 7,776 of CAZJLR010000001.1, forward strand.
TTAACTTGCATTCGCGCAGGGGCGCACAAAATAACGCTATAGAACACGATATCCAGGACACCACCGATGGATAAAATAGCAGGGGGTTTTCATATGCATAGCGATCATTTGGATCCAATTTTCCAAATCCGGAAGGCAATACGACCACGAAAAGCAGGGCTTCCATTGCAACAGCGATTGATACGGCGACAGAGTAACCGACATTTGTGGCGGGAATTCGCACAATCAGGCGCAATAGGACTGGTGCCGCCTGACACATAAGAAACAAGAGACAATAATCCATAGTAGGGCAGATCCTCCGCCCTTACCATATCTGAAAAGACTGCCGTCCAGTTTCAACAAAACACACTTTGCTAAGTGTTTGCGTCGATGAATTACAAGACACGAATGTTTCGGAACTAAGCAGTATCGAAATAATCAGCTATCGATCAAATTCAAGAAATGAAACACAAGGTGTTGGCTTCGGGCTAGGTTGTGCCGCTATTAACCGAGCTATCTTCCACGTGCGCCAATATTCAAATCCAGAAATCCCTACGAGTCCAATGGTTTGACCGGCGCGGACGCTCTCCCCAGCTTGAACAAAGTCCTTGCTAATATGCGCATACACAAACTCTTTTTTGGGATCGCCATGATTCATTAAAACAACTCGTCCATAGGCCCCATACCAACCCGTATAGATGACTTCACCATTTGCCACACTTCTAACCGGTGTGCCTGGCAATGCATCGAACCTAAACTCGTGCGGTTTTCTCATCCATTCTGATTTCGGGTTAGTCGGCTTTTCTACTGGCAGCTTCCACGATCGTGCCTGAAATGTTTGGTCTGAAAAATCTTTGCTAAGCTCGTTCCGGGGTACACAGCTTTCATCTAGCATTATGGTTCTCTGCGCCGAGTGACAGTTCTTCGGTCCTGATTGGGCAGCACTTGTGTTTCCTGAGACTTTGCCGGCAAGATTAGCAGTGTTAAACTCGGTCAGCTCTATGCCAGGGCAACAATCCATGCCCTTTGCCACGGGAAGAAGCGTCGGGTCACAGATAGCCAATGCAGCTATCATTAACCCCAACGCTATTATGTTGCGCCGAGGCGGTATTGGCACTTGTGTAAACGTTTCGCCTGCAGTCATTGCAGAGACCCCGTTATCGCTAAGTCCATAATTATCACACAAACAGCGCCGGCAAGGCTCAACGTGCCGAGGAGCTTTCATGAATAGGTGCGCGGACTCTGTCGTACAAAGCGTGCACGACAGCGCAGTCTTTATACTAGCTTGCCTTAGTCCACGCCATTCTCGGTCGATTAGGCCGCAGCTCTGTGTCGCTGCATGTGTAGCAGTCGACAGCCGCACCAGCGCGGGGGATTGAAACGCCCCCACACAGCCTTGGCGCGGCAACGAAAGGGAGCGCACTGCAATACTCTAAGAACTTCGGATAGATCAGCGTCGGCTAATGTTGATTATGTTTTATTCGAACATTTCATGACCGAAGACATTGGTCAAACATGAGTTTATGGTGACAGATTGATTTTCGAAGGCCCAAAGTTGCTATGCTAGGAGTTTCCATTTGCAAAGAATAGTTGTTCTCCCATGAAACGTCGATACATAGTTCTTTTGATTTGTGGATGCGCAGTCGGTTTACTAGCAATTACTTGGGTTTCTTCAAGGCTAGCTCAGGAGCGAAGAAAGTCCGGGCTGCTCCAGATGGCAAAACTCATTTGCTCCGAAAGCCAAGGATACTAAAGAAGTGGTACGAATGGTAGTTTCAATTGTCGATGGAATTAGCAAGTCCACTACTGATGGCAGTTGGATTCATAAGTGATTCAAAGATTCCGCGCATATTTGATATGTTCCATTCGAAAAATCCGAAGCTGAAAACAATTGCGCGGTAAGAGTTTTTTGCTCCAAAATTTTCGACGCTACGCACCATATTCAACTTGGTTCAAGAATCTTTGGGGCAGAGTCTCACAGCGAGTAGGTCATTATGAGACACTGGTTGATAGAGCAGAAGCACAAGCGTGTCATGGAAGAAGAAGAAATACCGAAGACGAAGACCGAATCAGCTGGTGGTGGTCGCCCACCTGGAAAGACTCGGATTGGTGCCAGTGAAAGTGGACCGCCTTACAAACCAAACTTTGAGATATGGTTACTGGAGAGAGATGCCTGGCAAATTCTTGATGCTATGGAGCGGGAATTGGGCAAAGATAAGTGGGACATTGATCAGCGAGAGCTATCTCTCCTAAAGGAGCTGTTAGCAATGGTCATTGCAGAGATCAACGGGAATAGCCCAAACGGACAAGTCCAAGCTGTCTTGGAGAGACTTAACCTGCGTTGTGAACGAAGAGAGGATTTGAAAGAGTTCTTGAAGAATGAACCATGATAGCCGCATCAAAAGAAATTAAAACCCCGAAACGGTTAGCAGTGGTTGGTCATCTCAGAGATGACAGGCACATAGAATGGTACCTTGCATCAGAACTCCCATGATACAAAGGGAACGTTTCCGATGATTCTTACCGTCAACAATTTAGACAGTGAAGGTTTCTCGGGCACAATGGATTGGCTAGACACACAGATGTGCTTCGGTGTTGCAGCGCCTCGGCTACTCCCAAATTAAGCGTTGAGCCAGGCTGGCGCCCATACCGAAATAGCGATTTAAGAGCTCGGGCTTGCTTTCAGTGGCAACGATAAACCCGGGGCTTACGTATTTATTCCAGGCTGATTGAAATGCGTCGCGACCCTTTTCAGAGCGGGCAAGCAGCGAGGGCACAGGATAATATGCTGCGATTCTCGGCACTGCGCGCCCATTCAGATACGCCTTGAAGAAACGTTCTTCGCAGTCTGCCTTCTCTTGGGTTTCTAGCCTCCGCTCATCACCCGAAATTTCTTCCACCGTCACCGATGCGCTAATCTCTTCAGTCTTGCTGGACGGATCTTCCGGCGCGGGCGTGGCTATCATTAGCGGAGTCAGTGTCGCAGTCTTCTTTGACTTCAACAATTTCTTTGGTGCCATAAGTTGAGCAATTTGACGTTTTGCATCTTCCTTTGAAATTGGAGGCGGAAACGAATACTCATATTTCGGCATCAAATACGGTTGACTTCGCACAGGCTCCATCAATTCTTTAAAGCACTTGTTGAAATATTGCGAGTGCTGAGGGTCAACATCATTTAGAAACACACGGAAGCTGCCGTCTGAGCGAATGCTTATTCTGATTGATTCGCGAGTAATGTGCGCCGGCAGCAATTTAACTTGCTGCAACGCACAAAGAATTGTGCGCCCCATATCCATCAATGATGAATGTTGAGTATTCGGTCTGCAAATTTCAGCTTTTAGTTTTGAATAAAGTAGCTTATGTTTTTTCACCGCAAGAGCGGCGGCAGCAACAAGGGGAATCAGCGCTGGTGCTAAAGGCCAAGATAAATTTGCCAGAAGGAAACAAGAAAACGCGGTTCCTATCAAACCAACACCGCTGTACTCCATCCAAACGCCATTCAAATTATCGCAGAGCAATCTTGAGTGTTCGCTGTAGGACATATTTTGTCGCATATAAGGCGGAGTCAATGCCAGCTTTCGCAGGCGCCCAATTTCGACACACGACAGCGTTCTATTCTTGTAAGGCTGTCCTACTTTCCAAAGCTCGTAAATTCCTTCGCGAGCAAGAGCCCTTAATTTCATTTCTTGATTGAAATCGTCGAGGTTAGCGAAAACCTCAGCAGGACTCAATTCAGAGAAAGACGGATGAACATGACCGACACCACATTCTATTTGACCATCATCACAAATTCCAAAATAGCCCGCATGCTTTTTGGCGAAACGCTGATAGTCGTTCAACCCTTTTTCCAAATGTGGTGCAATGCAAACAACATCCCAATTATTTGCCACTTTGCGCCCACCAAGCGGGTCGCTGGTGTTAATGCGAATTGATCTTCCGCGCAATTGTTTCACAGACACGGGTGTGGTTGTCGTGGTAAGGTCGATCAAAGTATTAAGCGCCTGGCAGTCCCAGCCTTCACCAAAAATGCCGCGTGTCCCGATAAGAACCTTCGTCACTCCCTGTTCCAAAGCTTTGGTAGCTAGCCCCACATAAAGTCGTGACTCCCACTCTGAAGAGCCCGATTTCAATTCTGAAAACAACTCACTAGGATGCTCAAATAACTCAAGCTCGAAATCATACCCGGCGTCTTTGAGCATTCGCTGCATTGCGGCTTGAAATTGCACTGCAATCCGATTGTCTAGCAAAATTAGCGAGCCCGTTACCAGGCATGGATTTACAAAATTGCTAATCTCCTTTTTGAGCAATTCACGCAAAACTGCAATTGCCCCGCCAGATTCTTCAGTCAAAACACCTTTGGCTTGCTTTGCTTGCGTGGCCGACATACGCTCGAAATCAGTCACAACAGCGGTGCGAAGTCTGTCATCCAAATTTCGATATTCAACTTCAAGTATGTCTGCCACAGCGCGCGATTTACTTTTGCTAAAAGCAAGAACACGATCTACCGGGGAGGCTTGCTTGCGTAATCCTTTTTCTGTAAGTCCAAAACCAAGTTTTGAAATTGCCTGCCTGATGCGCTCATACAACTCATGATTGTCTGACGATGCGCTTAGTTTCAGGTAGTTTAGGGAGAAGTCTTCAAGCAAACACATCCAGTCTTCAACAAATGGAGCCTGCATCAAAGGCTCTGAAATTTCCAGATTTAGCGGCAAAGGTAATCTGTATTTGTACATAAAGCGAATCAATGCACAAGAAAGATTTAGCGACTTACCGGCAAACGCGCTCCATCCGTTTGCAGCCTCAAACTCGACGCGCTCTTGCACCCATTTTTTCAGCAGTGAATTTTCACCTTGCGCCAATTCTTCAAGAAGAATATGAAACTCAGAGTGCTGCTCTTCCAAAAAACGTTCTTCTTCGAAAGTAGGCGATGTGAAATAAACGAGATCTTGAAACGGCGCCAAGCCGCCCTCGCGCACCAGAGCTGGTGTAGGCACCTGATAGTCAATTTCGCCAACGAGGGACATATAGCGATTTTCTTGGCTTGCAGATTTTCCCTCGGGTGGGGTGCCTGTAAGACCAATCACAACAGGATTCTCAAGCCGCGCCAACACATGCGTCATGATGGCGGCCCAATAATCCGTCAGGTGGTGGCATTCATCGAAAATTACTGTCTTAAATCTCTGGCGGCGCAATGCTTGTATCAACAGAATTGCATTTGGATGCAAAACTTCCTTGAGGTCAAGCACGTCGCTCAGCTTTCGTCGCAAGCGAGTCACATGACGTGAAATCTCTTTTGTATATGCTTTGTGGTTGTTTTGCATCAACTCCAAAATTCGAAGCTCAGCTTCGCCTTTTGAAAGTGTCGTGCTAACGAGCTCGTCCACCCATGCTTGATGGGCAAGCTTTTCCAAATATTCTTGTTCGCGCCCAGGAGTCGACAGCACCTGATAGGTGAGCAATGTTATTGGCTTGAGCGGTTTGTTTTCGTGCGTGCCGATTAAGCGCTCTGTCCCTAAAGCCTCTTCGCCCGGTGGCAAGAAAAGATCTAACTTTTCGCCCCACTGCGCCTGAATTGTTGTGGTTGGCGAAATAATCAAAGTATTTTCGAGCAGTTGCCCTGCAAGCTGCAGTCCGATAATAGTTTTACCGGCGCCAGGCGGCGCAACAATGTGGACGGCTCGTTCGCCCTTCTCCAATTTGAGTTTCGTTAACTCGATAATTTCTTGCTGATAACGCCTAAGCGGATAACGAAACGCCAGCCCTTTGAGAGGGCTTTCTTCCTCTTCGGGCGGCAAAAAGTCGTCATTCATCTTGTAAGGCAGCGCTTGCGGTGGCGGCGCAGCAGGCTTAGAGTTGAATCCCAGCAATTTTCAGGCTTTCTAGTTTACTTTGCTTTATTAAACGCCACCCAACGGCAAAACAATCAGGGCGGCAGCAGACCATCTAGAAGATAGATTAAATTGCCGCGAAACGCAAGCCATGAATGCAATCCGAGGGCTTGTGGAAGATGCCAGACTTAAATGGGTTACCCCAAACAGGTGAGCGCAGAGCGAGATATTTAATCCCCTCTGTCATCCTTGAGGTTCACGCAGCCCTCACAAACTGGGAATAAGATCTGAAGTAGATGGTGTGGAGACAAAAAATACTATGTTGGGGACAAGAAAAATTTTGGTACTTGGTTCGGCACTATTTTGGCTTGCAGCGCCAATGGCGATGGCAGATCCATTCATCGACGACCGCACGGGGGTTTCCGATGACTACTTCCAGCAATCATTCGGCGGTTTCAACAGCTCTTTGGACAATATGGGTTCAAAGATGCGCAGAGACTATGATTACAGTCAACTTTCCGATGCTCACAGACATTTGACCAATATGCAGTCTATTCAAACAGACACATGGAAAACGTCGCAGGACGCATTTAAGAACGGTCAAGCCCAGATGGTATTGGGCGGAGGCGCATACAACGGCAACGGTTCATACGGTTATGGCGCTGCGATGGGACTCGGCGGCGGTATGGGCGGCGGCTGGGGTGGCGGCATGGGCGGCAGTAGCGGCGGCAGCAACATTCAGCCAGACACCTGGGGTAGTGGCGGCAGCTCTGGAGGCTTCAGCAGCCCAAGCAGCTACAGCGGCAGATATTACGGCAACTCAGGCGGCAACAGAAGCGTAAACGGCTGGTAGTCAGCTCGCTTCAATCGATGCGATTGGTAATCTCTTAGAGGTGTCACTATGAAAGGAATCCGTCAGTTAATTCTGGCATCACTATTGGTGCTCGGACCAATACAAATGGCTCAGGCGGATCCTTTCAATGACAATAACTCGGGAGATTTTCATTCGCATTTAGACGACTTTGGTAAGTCGTTAGATAACGTCGGACAGCAAATGCGCAATGACTTTGACACCAGCACCATGCAGCAGTCGCAGCGCTATTTCACCGACCAACAAAATGTACAAAGCGGCACGCAAGCCGCCGCACAGGAATCATTCATGAATGGACAGATGCAGGCTAGCTATGGCGGAGCCAGCGGCTATTCCAACAATTACGGAAACAACGGACTTTTTGGCAGCAACGGCGGGTTTGGCATCGGCGGATTCGGCATCGGCAGCCCGATCCCCACAGTGGGCGGCAGCTCGACAACGGCAGTAGGCGCAAGCCCCACACAGTCAAACAATTTCAACACTAACGGCGATGTTGATCTGGGCACAGCCTATCAATCTGGCTATACCGCCGGTTTCAACCACGCCTCAAACAACGCTCACTTCGACGCAATGAGCAGTCTCAGAAACCCGAAGTCAAACTTCAGTATCCCAAGAGCCAAAAGCACAAGCTCCCCTACGAGCAGCTCTGATTCGAAAAAGCTCTAAGTAGTTATGCACTATCTAAGTAGTTATGCACTATGTAAGTAGTTAAGCACTAAGTGCTTAAGCCTCAGTCCAGCACGGTCCCAGATCTTGTAGGGGCGACGCATGGCGTCGCCCCTCACAAGCGAACTACTGGCGCCAACAGCGCCTAGGGCTCCAACGAACTCGGACAGATACTCTTAAGTGGACATTTCGAACACTCAGGATTACGAGCGAAACACATTCTACGCCCGTGCCAAATAAGCGTGATTGAGTATTTCGTCCAATCTTCTTCAGGAAAAAGCTTCTGCAAATCCAATTCAATTTTGTACGGGTCAGTATTCTTCGTCATTCCGAGACGCTGTGTCAGGCGCTGAACATGCGTATCAACGGTCCATCCTGGAATATTATGCACAACACCAAGCACAACATTTGCAGTCTTCCTACCGACCCCAGGTAATGTAACCAACTCTTCTAAAGTCTGCGGCACATTCCCATTAAAACGCTCAACAATAGCGGCAGCACAAGATTGAATTGATTTGGCTTTATTATTGTAATAACCAGTCGGTTTGATAATCTCTTTCACTTCCTCAGGATTTGCCGAGGCAAGTGAGCTTGCTGTCGGGAATTTGCTGAAAAGCTTAGGAGTAACTTTATTCACCTGCACATCAGTTGTTTGCGCAGACATGATTACTGCGGTGAGCAACTCGTACGAATTCTTGTAAGTGAGTTCGCAATCGGCGTCTGGATAGAGCTTGCATAACTCACTCATCATTTCTTTGGCAACGCTTGCCTTCACAAGACCAACAGGTTTTTCGGAAGAACTTTTACCTGCACCTTTTTCTGCATTTTTATCCTTGCTTACAAGCTTTTTGGTAGCAGGCTTGCTACTTGATTTTGGCGACTTCGTATCTTTCGCTTGCACAGTGGATGAAGCTTTTGATTCTGGCTTTGATGAGGGCTTGGACCCAACCTTGGCGGCAGGCTTAGATGTGGGCTTGGAGCCAGACTTGGATCCGGCCTTGGCTGCGGGCTTAGATGCTGGCTTGGATCCAGACTTGGATCCGGCCTTGGCTGCGGGCTTAGATGCTGGCTTGGATCCAGACTTAGCTACGGGCTTAGATGCTGGCTTTAATGCAGAATCGGCTTTCGCATTAGTTTTTGAAGAAGCTTTTGAAGCAGCATTCTCACTCTTTTTCTTCAACACCATTCGATACTCCTCAATTCAACAAAACTCGATCGCTTGTCTTAAACTCAACTCAATTCAACAAAACTCAATCTAATCCACTTCTCTTCAATGCAACTCACTTCAATTCAACTTACTTCGATGCAACTCAATTCGATTCCACTTACTATGATTCACAGCACTTCAACGCTATTCGATTCAACATACCGAAACTCAACTAAACTAAACAACCCGCACCCCGTGCGAACAGGTTTCAGCAAGCCTAAAGTCTATGGGTGGCAATGCTTCAAGAATAATTTCTTCCGTTCCATAAACAAATCCAATATCATCATCACCTAAAATCTGCCGCCGTATGTGGTGCCCCATCTCTCTGCCTGGCACAAGTGCAAACAAAGTCGGGCCACTGCCTGTCATTTGACAGGCCCACGCTCCTAAATCTAAAACTCGAGATTTCAGTTTTGCAAGCTCAGGATATTCTTGCATAACCATTGGTTCAAAAACATTGCCAAATCCGGCGATCGCTGCTTCAACATCGCCCGTACATAAAGCATTTTTTACGCCCAGCAAATCGGGCTTTTTTGCCACGGACTTGAAGTCATCGAAAGTGTTGTATGCCCACGGTGTTGACACCGAAAGTTTTCGAGGTTTGATGATGCAATAGAAAAACTCAATTGCGCATGGAATTGGCTCAAGTATCTCGCCCTTTCCGCGCCCGATGCTGGTGCCACCTTGCAAACAAAACGGCACATCACTACCTATCTGCGAAGCTAATTGCGACAGCTCAGTCGAGTTTAACCTGTCGCCAAAATATGTATTCAAAGCAATCAGCATTGCTGCTGCGTTACTGCTTCCACCAGCCAAGCCAGCACCGATAGGAATCTTCTTTTCGAGTTGAACCTTTATATTGAAGTGGCTATCTGGTTTTTCTTGATTCAAATAAGCTCGAGCAGCTTTGCCAATCAAGTTGCTTTCATCAAGTGGCATCAAACGGCGCAAGACAGGATTATCGCAGTCAATTGCAAACTGGCTGCGGTCTGATTCTTCAATTTGAATCTTAAGCTCATCTTCCAGACTAATAGACTGGAAGATAGTTTCGATGTCATGAAAGCCGTCGGGCCGCTTGCCTAAGATATCAAAGGTCAGATTCAGCTTGGCTGGAGCACGTACTGTTATTGTTTGCATGTTTTTTCATTAGCTCATCGAGAGCATCCGTAAGCATAGCAAATTGATGCAATGACAATGATTCGGCTCTCACTTGTGGGTCAAATTTTAGCTCTTTGAAAAGTTGGTTTAGCTCAGCCAGGTCAATTCCCAGAGAAGTCAAAGCATTACGCAACATTTTTCGCCTCTGCGCAAAACCAGATTTGATTACTCTTCGCATTAGCGCAAGATTATTGCAAGTCACAGGCGGGGCATCTAGCGGAACCAGCTTAACTACAGCCGAATCGACGCGAGGTGGAGGAAAGAACTTATCTGCATTTACATCGAGCAAGTACTCTGCTTTGCAAAAATAAGATACTAGAAGAGTCAAGCGCGAATAGCTTTTAGACCCGGGTCTTGCCACCATTCGCTCTGCAACTTCCTTTTGAATTGTCAAAACAATGCAGTCAATGTCTGCTAAATGCGCTTGGGGTTGCCCGACCTCACCAAGCAAATGCGCAAGAATCAGCCCTGTAATTTGATAAGGCACATTGCCTACAACTTTCAGCTTGCGCTCGCGTGGAAGCTGCGTCCAGCCTGTAGAGCCGGGCTCGCGAAATCGTGCCGATGAAATATCGTAAGCTAGAAAATCACCATGTTTGATTGAGAGATTTTCGAGTTTTAGCTCTTTCAAAGTTTCAATGCTTTCTCGATCTAACTCAACAGCCACGACACTCTTAGCCGCAGCGCAAAGAACTCTCGTGAGAAAACCAATGCCCGGGCCAATTTCAAGGACTTCATCTTCGGGCGAAAGTTCAAGAGCATTTACGATGGATGAGAGAACTTCCTCACTGACTAAGAAATGCTGCCCTAGCTTTTTCTTTGTGTGGAAAGAACGAGCCAGCTTTAGTAGTTGTTTAGAACTGAGAGGCGGTGATATCACTTGCTCGTCTCAACAGTCTTGGAAGAATCGTTCTTGCCGTTTTCGCCACCATGAGTAGTGCCGTTGCCGTTAGCTTCTGATTCTGCTGATTGCTTTCTGACCAAACGAAGTTTTATGATGCGGTGTCTGTCAGCGCTTTCCACAATGAGCTTATACTCTTCGGTTTCAATATTGTCTCCCGGTTGAGGTTTGTGCCCCAACTCGCCGAAAACATAGCCACCAACTGTGGTGTACTCAACTTCTTCATCAAAAACGATTCCGAGCAACTCAGTGGCGTCATCTAGACCCATCTTCGCATCAAAAATAATTGAGCCGTCTTCCAAATGTACAATGGCTTCGTCTTCTTCATCATGCTCTTCTGGAATATCGCCAACCAGCTCTTCAATCAAATCTTCCATTGTGATTAAGCCGAGCGTGCCGCCATATTCGTCAACGACAATAGCCATGTGCGTTTTGTTTTTCTTGAAGTCTGTGAGCAAGTCGCCCGCAGGTTTTGTTTCAGGAACAATCAAAACTTTTTTCACTAGAGTGCGCAGAGGGTCGTTTTCGCGATTTTCAATGATTGCTCTCAATCCATCACGAATGTGCGCAGCACCATCAATGCTGTCGATGTCCTCTTCGTAGACCGGCAATCTTGAATGACCAGCCTGCAAAGCCAGGTCTACAAAGTCTTTGATTGTACTGCTAGATGCAAGGCATACCATGTCTGTACGTGGCGTCATCACTTCCTTCGCCACAATATCAGCGAAGTCGAAAACGCTGTGAATCATTTCTTCTTCTTCTTCCTCGAGCACACCTTCTTCTTGGCTGGCGCTCACAAGCATTTTTAGTTCTTCGCCTGTATGAACGCTATGCTTTGTAGTCGGCTCTGGAATGCGCAAAAGTTTCATCGCAAGGGTGCTGAAACTTTCAAGAATATTGAGGAACGGCCAGGTAAGCCAGCACCAGCCACGCATGGGCCAGATCAATACCATCAGCACAGATTCAGCTCTTACGAGTGTGTACTGCTTCGGCAAAAGTTCACCGAAAACGGTTTGCATGAAGGCTGTCATCGAGAAAGCCATTACATAAACTGCTGCTCTTGCAACTTGCAATGAGTAGCCGACAAAAATACCCGAATCGGTGATTGATTTTGCCAAATCACCGGCAAAAGTCGCTTCGCCAGTAGCACCTAGGGCTAGAGTGGCAAATGTGATGCCCAACTGGCAGGCTGAAATGTATCTATTAGGATTATCAATTTCTTGCTGAACCAGTTTAGCAGTTCTGTTTCCCTGTTCAACGAGCTGATCTACTCTAGTTCTGCGAATTCTAACTAGAGCCATCTCGGCTGCGACAAAGAAAGCATTCACGCCAACGAGCACGAACAGTAAAAGGATTTGACCTATAGTATCTGCAACAGACTTATCGATAGGACGTCACACGCACCTGTCAGAGTGCATTGCTCCTTCTCTAGGGGATAACAAAGTCAAACCATGCTGATTAGAGGCAGCAAGGTGTGGCAGGCGCTTTTTATCAGACGCCACAGGCACATCTATTGTGTAGCCAGGCAATACCGAGTTAGATTCAACTTCAGACAAGCTAGAAACTGGCTTTTGATTCAGGCCAAGATGGCAGCCCTGTGTGGGGCTGTGCTCTGCAATCAATTCGCTTCTACTCTGACAGTCGTCCATTTAGTTTAAAATGCGTCACGGTAGACGGTTGCTAGCCTACCAATTTTTTTATCCTACCATAAGATCCTTTCAGCAAAGACAAGTCTTTAGCACTCTGAAACTTCTTGCCAGCTTGACTTAAGCCGTTTCTGGGCGTGGCGTGTCTCCCATTAAGTAGCTTTGACAAAGCTTTTGGGTTATCAAGATATAATTTCATCTTGCCCCCGAAGCTGCGATAATCTGCCGGGTTAACTTGGGGACTGATATAGCTCATGAGTATACATTTGCAAGCAGGCGTCCTCGCCGGAATTATCGCCTTCTCGGCATTCAGTTCAGCAGCAGCGCAAGAATCTAGCCAGCGACAAGCGGGCAGCCGACGCATTGCGATGGCGCTGCCTAAGGTTCCTGAACAAACAGTCACAGCCAAGCCCATCGTCACAATACCGGCGGCAAATGCGCCGAAAGCAACTGCGACAGAGTCTTCAGCCGAGCAATCAGGCTACAACAAAAGCAGCAAAGCAACTGAAATTCCTGAAAACGTAAGAGCAGTGCTCATTGACGGCGCAGCCAAAGCAGAGCAACTGAGCCGCAGCTACAACCGTCGCATTGCTGATTTAATTGTATGGATTGCCAGCAGCTGGACCCAGCCGAGCAAATACACTCCCGCTCAAGCTCCCTATTTTGGAAAGCAAAGAAGCATAGAGCCGCAGCCTCTCACGCACAACGAGCATAAAAGCGGCTATATCTTTCAAATAGATTAGCTGCGAGTCAATTATTCTTCGTCACGGCAACTGCACCAGAAGCGCGCAAGCACTATGGAGCTTACGATTTGCCCGGCAAAGTATGCCGATGGCACGAGAAAAACGCCGATTATAGTCAGGCAGGGAATAAGCACCGCTGATATCTGAATGCCCATGGATAGGGCAAATCCCAGAAGTAATTTGCCCGGATTTGCGGCCAAGCGTTGAGCTACCTTGGCGAATGCAAGCCCCGCTTTGGCGTTTTCTTCAATTGCAAAATTCACCATTGTGTATGAACAGAGCACAGAAAGGAATAGCAGCGAAGCTGAAACTGTGACGCAAGCAAGAACAAGCCAGAGAACAGTCATAAGCTCAGAAGTGGCGGCGTAGGCGCATGAAACTGCCAGCCCCATCAAAATCATTTGCAAAGACAGTACAAAGACCCAAATGCCGAATTGCAGGGCTATCCAGGTTATGCCCGATAGAAAGAGGTCGCCCCATTCGTTCCAGTCAGGCAGCTTGGCTTCAGCGTTTGCGGCTTTCACTCGCATGCAACGCAAGCAATAACCAATCATCAAAGCCACACAGGCCGCCGAAAGTGGCAGACAGACGAAGCTGTAGAGAATCGCCACAATGGCAGTGGCAGCGAGAATACCGCCAACACCAGTCTTGAGCATCCACTCATCGTTGAGCACAGAGCGCAGGAGTCGCTCTACATCAACATTCTTGGTGGAGGGACGCAAATTCATGACCATTATCGTTTCTTTGCGCCTTGTATTTCTAAGCCGCCGACACCGGCACTGATGAGCTTGCTCAGCGGTTCCCAGCCTTCAAGGCGTTCTTTCATAAGCATGTCAGTCATGTTGAAAGATATTGGAGTCACTGAAATTATGTGATTTGCCATGCACCAGGCGTCGGTGCCTTCTTCTTCGCCTTCTTCGATAGCTTCGCCGCAAAGCCAGTAGTAGACTTTGCCACGGGGATCGGTGCGCTTTTCAAATCGATCGTTGTAAGCACGCACGCCCAACTTTGTGACTTGAACGCCCTTTATTTCGGAGGCTGGCAAGTTTGGAACATTTACGTTGAGGAAAAGCTTTCTACCAAGGGGTGAATTGGGCAACAAGGCGACGAGTTTGACAATAAACTCGGCAGCCACTTCATAGTGCCTATGGCCGGAGCTTCCCAGGCTTACTGCAATGCTTGGAATGTCAAGAAAAGCGCCTTCCATGGCTGCAGACACTGTGCCAGAGTAGAGAATTTCGCCGCCAAGATTTGGGCCGGAATTGATGCCCGAAATAACCAGGTCTACAGGCTCGGGCACGAGATTGCCAACGGCAAACTTGACGCAGTCACTTGGAGTGCCAGTGGTCCAATAGGACGCCTTTACATTGCCAGGAGACTCGATTTCTTCGACCCGCAAAGGCTTATGGAGCGTCAAAGCATGACCGGTGGCGCTGCGCTCTCTGTCTGGAGCGACAACATAGACTTCATGTTCGGCTTCGCGAGCGAGACGCTCAGCCAAAACCTGAATTCCGCGTGCGTAAATTCCATCATCATTGCTAATTAGGATCTTCAAAGCTGGCTCCAGTAATAAAAATCAAGCTGACCAAGCACAGATTGTACACTTCCAAGACTTGTAAGGGGCTTTACTTGGGCGGACAGATTCATCAAAGATAACGCGGCACAAAAAAGAAGTGTAACGACCGTCGGCGCAGCTTATAAAAGCATTGCGGAATGTCAGGCAAGAAAGTAGTATGCGTCTTGCACGCCGGATGCTTGAGCGCAGATTAGCGAATTCTCACACCGGTATGGTGGCTATAGTTAGCGTGGTTCAGGAGCGCAAAGTTTATGTTCGACAAGTTTGGTGAGACAGCGATTGAAGTTCTTTACGACGCCTACGGCAACTCAAAGCGCTTTAAGTCCGATTCAATAAACACAGAACAAATTCTAGCTGCGCTCTGCATCGACCAGGAAACTGTCGCAGCTCAAGCGTTGAGCTCAATGAGCATTAGCGCCGAAGGCATGCAAGCCGAAATGGAACGCAACATGCTTGCCGGCAAGAAAAAAGACATCGCGCCGGCTCAATTTGAAGTTTGCAACATTGGCTTAGAAGAGCTCAAATTCGCTTTCCCAGCCAAACTGGTTTTAAGACGCGCCGCTGAAATGCGCAGATTTTTTGGACACGACAATGTAGAGCCTGAGCATATTCTTTTGGCAATCATAGATTTGCGCGACGAATCATGTATGAAGATGCTCGAAGAACTTGGCGCAAACATTACTCATTTGAACAGACTTGTAGTTGGCATGCTAGCTCAACGTGATGCGCTAGACGCAGAGACTCCAACACTTCGCAAGTCTGTTATTGACGGGCTCGAGCAAATGGTTGACGAAAGAGTCGCAGTACTCGAAGACTTAGAGCATCTTTCAGCAAGTACAGGAGTCAACATTCCTGAATTGCCACAAAAATCTGAAGTCGCTCATTTGATTTTCACCGCATTTATGCCCGACTTCCTTTTTGTTCAAATTGGCTTCCAACGCCACTTGCTTGAAGAAACACTAAATTTATTGAGAAAACGTGCTGGCAATATCGACCCCGAATTTGCAGCGAGCACAGTTTCAACCAGCGCACAAAACTTGCGCGCCGACGTGCGCCACACAATTGAGCATGTCTGGAGCCACGAGTTTAGACATCTCAGTAAGCTGCCAGATGAAGCTGACTATGATTTGATCGGCAGCGTTATCGAAGACTTGTGGTGGACACATAGCGAAGAAATCGCCCTCAACCAGGTGTTTGACAGCGCAGTTGATGATCACCGTCGCGAACAAATGCTCACCTTGCAAAAGCGCAGACTCGAAATATCAGAGCGCTTTATAAAACTGAGAAGCAGACTCAGCGACACAATCAGACAGTGCTTTATGAAACGAACATTGTCTGCTTAGTCGAATGACTCAAATGGCAGATCAAAGCGGCGACTCAAATGATCTTGAAAATGAACTCGAAATCCCTGAAGGATTCGACTACCAGGTCCCGCTGATTTCCAGTTACGATGCCAGCCTCTCACAAAGTAGACTCAAAGCACTTTTCAGTGTTGCGCAGTTGCCGGTGCTCGCCATTGCATTCATCACGTTTGCAAACGGACTTGTCGGCGTTGTCGAACCACTATTTGTCAGACTGGCGAAGCATCCAAAATTGTATGACTTCGTGGTGCCATATGGTGTTTACCATTGGAGCCGCGCACTAAGCTTACTTTTTGGATTTATGCTTATCTATCTTTCGTTCAACCTGGCTGGACGAAAACGCATGTCATGGTTGCTTGCCACCATTGCACTTTCAGTTTCACTAATTGTGCACGTTGTCAGAGCTCGCATGGAATTCGCCTCAGATGCAGACTTCGCGGCAGACTCAATAAGTTTGGCTGCTTTGCCGATTTTGCTAAACCTGGGTCTCTTGATTTATTATCGGCGTCGATTTTCAGTCAAAAGCGAAATTCGAAAAATAAAAACAGGGGTCTCATTTCTAGTTTACAGCTTGTTGCTGGCACTCTCATACGGAACTCTCGGTTTCTGGCTGTTAGACAAAAGAGACTTTGGTATCAACTTTCAATTTACAGACGCCTTGCTTCGCACACTGCGAGAATTTTTGCTTATCGGCAATGGCGACATCGAGCCACATACAAGACATGCAGCCTGGTTTATTGACTCGCTGCGCCTGATGGGCACCACCGCAGCTACATTTGCTTGCTACAGTCTATTTCGTCCAATCGAATACAAACTGCGCACCCAACCATTAGAACGCGAGTTGGCTTCAAAAATATTGGACAACTATGCAAACAACGCGCTCGATTACTATAAATTGATGCCGGATAAATCATTCATATTTTCGGCAACTCGTAATTCACTGGTGGCATACAAAACCAGCTTGGGAGTAGCGATTGGACTGGGAGACATCGTCGGCAACAAGGACGAATTGCCAGAATTTCTCAAGTCATATGTGGCATGGTGCCATGAGAATGGCTGGACGGTTGCTTTCTTGCAAACAGGCGAAGAATTGCTCTCTTTGTACAAAGGCAATTCACTCAGCGCATTGAAGGTGGGAGAAGATGCTGTTGTAGATCTGGATAAATTCGCAGCTGAAACTTGCAAGAAAAAAGACTTCAAAAGCAGAGTCAAAAAATCGGAGAAGGACGGCTTTTCGCTGCAGCTGCTAAAGCCGCCACATACAGCCGAATTGATCAATCAACTGGAAGAAGTTTCGAATGAGTGGCTGTCACTTCCTGGAAGGAGGGAGCGCTGCTTTAGCCTCGGCATGTTTGATAGAGAATGTCTCAAGCACGAAAATATCTATGCAGTTAAATCGGGCGATGGAAAAATAATTGCATTTGTCAATCAGGTGAGATCATACGCAAAGGGCGAGGCCAGCATAGACCTCATGCGTCACCGTCACGAAGTACCAAACGGCACTATGGACTATTTGTTCGTAAAGCTTTTGCTTGCTCTGCACGAAGCAGGATTCAAAAGATTCAACCTTGGTCTGGCGGCTCTTTCTGGAGTTGGCGAATCCGCTGACGCCAACATGCACGAAAAGGCAGTCCATCAAATTTACGAACATATGAATCGATTTTTCTCGTACAAAGGTTTGCGCAATTACAAAAATAAGTTTGCACCAGATTGGGAATCGAGATATTTGATTTACGAGGGCGGCACGCCTGGGTTGCTCAAGACTGCGATCGCAATTGTTGAGGCCACCGAGCCGTAGGCGAACGACATTTTGTATTGGAATTTTTCAGACTGGCATTTGTCGAAGATACATTGTATGGGCGACGCATGGCGTCGCCCATACAAGAGATTGGGATAAATTGGAAACTGGACCGTTGGGAATTAGACTATGGCTAGTTCTTTCAGGCGGTTTTCGATGGGCTGATTGTTTGTGCTTGGGGCGTCGCCGACGTGCAAGATGTTGTAGACGGTGTCGCGCTCTACTGGGATGTAGCCGGCAGCAGAAATGAAATCTTCGAGTTTTTGTTTTGCCAATTGCAATGGAGTTTTAGCACCGGCAGCATGAGTGATTTTCTCTTCCATAATGGTGCCGTCCATGTCGTCGGCTCCGAAGCCCAGGGCGACTTGAGCGAGGCGTTCGCCTAGCTGAATCCAGTAGGCTTTGATGTGGTCGAAGTTGTCTAGCATCAAACGAGAAATGGCGACATCACGAAGCAAGTCTTCGTTGGAAGGTTCACGCACTTCGTCTTTGATGTTGGTGCCATCGTAATAGCACTTGAGTGGAATGAAGCACTGGAAGCCGCCCGACTTGTCTTGTTGCTCGCGCAGCAAAATCATGTGATCGACTTTGTGTTCTACATTTTCACCGATGCCAGTGAGCATAGTTGCATTGGTTTTCAAACCAAGCTCATGAGCTATACCGTGAATTTCAAGCCAAACATTTGCAGGAGTTTTTTTAACTGCCATCTTTTCGCGAACTTCTTCCGCAAAAATTTCGGCACCGCCACCCGGCATTGAGCCAAGCCCAGCTGCGATGAGGCGCTCTAGTGTTTCTTTGTAGCTAATGCCTTCAAGGTTTGCCATGTACTCGATTTCAACTGCAGTCATGGCTTTGAGATGAACATGCGGGAAATTCTTTTTGATAGCTTGCATGACTTCTTCGTAATAGTTGATGTCGCAAGCAGGGTTCAAACCGCCCACCATATGTATTTCGCGAATACCGAGTTTTACATTCTTTTCGGCTTCAGCAAGAACCTTTTCGACTGTCCATGTGTAACTTGTGTTGCCACTCAAACCTGGATTTGCGTATGAACAAAATCGACAAGTTTCAACACAGAAATTTGTTGGGTTGAGGTGCATGTTGTGGTTGTAGTAAACATAGCGCTCTTTCTCAGAGCCTGCTTTTCGCTTGCGAGCAAATTCAGCAAGACTGCCAACGCTTAGTAAATCTTCGGTCTCATATAGCCTGATGGCGTCTTCACGACTAAGCCTTGTACCTGCAACTACTTTTTGAGCAATATCCTTAATAGGACTAGAGTCGCATAACGCTTTTTCCAACTGCAATGACACTTTCACAACTCCTTACAACCGGCAAATCTGCTTTGACTGCCAGAACTGATCCTAGCATGTAGCAGCGCAGTGATTTCATTTTAGCCCGAAGCTCTCAACCCTACTTAATCTTGGGTTGGCAGAGCCGGGGCTGTATTTGAACTATTTTTTGACAAGTTCGCTCATATAATGCGCGCCGACTGAAATTTCCTGAACATGAATTTCTTGCCAGACATTGCCACTAACATAAGGCTCGTTGCCCAAATATTCGTCTACTTCGGCACGACTATCGACATTCAAAATGATAATTGAACCAATCATTTTCTTGTTTTCGTCGAGCATCGCGGCGCCAACTAATAATTTACCTTTTCCGTGCATTTCTTCTGAATGTGCCAGATGCGCGGGTCTTGCTGCCATTCGACGGTCTAACGCTTCAGCATCGCTTCCATCTTTACCCGTGACCAGAAATTGCATCGTTTGCCTCCTCATGCGCTAAGGGGGAGATCTTAAACCATCTGGCGTTATTTGTTCTTGCAAGCGATTCACAAAACTCGATCTCGTTGTCGCGAATTGTAAGACTGGTATGGCTCCAGGGCTGCCAAGAACAGGCTTAGACCGCATGATTTTTCAATTATCAATCGCTAAGACAGCAGCTCAGAAGCCGCTTTAACGCTTAGCAAATGCTATATTGACTGGCTTGAAGGAATAATTTCAATGGCATCAATTGTTCATAGATCTGCGGCACTGCTTTGCTCATATCTGCTTGGTCTTTCACAGTTGGCCTCAGCCCAAACGGCTCAACCGCTCCCCAACCATAACAGCAGCTCTACTCTTCAAAATGTAGACTTGAGTTCAACTCAAAAAGATCAATCAAGTGGCATTCAGCCGGGTCACACTGTTCTAGTTCATACAGCCCAAACAACACTTTCAGTCGGTGCAAACGACTTAGTAACCAGCGCCGAAAGATTGGCTATACAACAAATTCTCAGCAGCGGAAATCAAACTCTTCAATTGAGCGCAGCTGGTAATGCAGTTGGAGGCAACATCCAACTGCAGGCGAACAATCAACAGGCGCTGCAAAATCTAATCATTCCTTCTGGTGTCACAGTCCTCCGAGATTTTTCGAATTACTCGACATTGAATATTGCAGGCACACTGAATAACGCCGGCAATCTATATGCATTTTCAACAAACGCAGCATCCACAAATGCGGTTATAACGGCCGCTCAAATCATCAATCAGCCTGGCGCAGTGATTTCCAGCATAAGCCCTGCGGCTTTGCTGGGCATTCATACAAACTTGAACCTCGGATTAACATTGCAAGCGACTCAAAATATCGTAAATTCAGGCACGATTTCTAGCGCCGGTGCACTAGATTTAGTAGCAACAGGTTCAATCATTAACCAGGCTAATTCGCCGGGCAGCACGCCGATTATGCAGGCAATCGGCGATATAAATCTCCTGGCGGCAAATGTTATCAACACGGGACTGATAAGCTCTGCGACAGCTAATGTAAATCTGGCATCGCAAGTTTTGTCAACGCTTTCAATCAACAATGCCGGTGGAACGCTCGAAGCATTATCAGGGCTAATTAACATCAATAGCCCTTTGATGAGTCCTGGCACAAGCCTGAACATAACCGGCGGTGATTTCCTGAGTCGCCAGCTAAATATTGAGGCGGGAAAAGGCAGCGTTGAACTTAATGTCGGGCGGCTTAGCGGCATTTTGAATTTGAAAGCTGCCGAAGCACATGTGCAAGCAGATACAACAAATTTGCAATTCGGCAATGTTGAATTAAGCGGCGACCCTACATTTATAAGTACGGGAAACTTGACTTTGCCTGCAGCCACAGCCTCACAACCATACATTGCTGTAGCTGGCGGCGATATTCTTGTCACACCGGGATTTTCACTAGACACATCATCCAATACCGCTGACGGTGGCAGTGTATTCCTCATTGCCGGTGCTAATGGTACTTTGTCAAATGGTTTAGTCGTGATTACAGGACGCTCTGCAACCGGCGGAGACGTAAATCTCACAGGCATAAGCAGCATTAATACGTCGTCAACTTTAGCAAGCAATCAAGGCGGAGACGTCACATTTTTGGCATTCTCAAACGCACCTGGTTCTAGCCAGGGTGGACATATAATTGTGCCGAGCAATGTCACCATTCAAACTGGCGTCGCTAATTCAGGCGGTGGTGGCAATCTGCTTGCGGTGGCAGAAGCAAGCAGAACGGTTGGCAATCCGAACAGCATCAGCATTGGTTCATTCAACGGCAACTCAGCTTCAGCCGGAGCCAGCCGCATCAACATTTTGACTATCTCACCTGACATTACGCCCGCCAAACCCCTTGTTATAGTTGCAGCCACTGCAGAAAAATCAGCGGGTGCCATAGCTGACGGCCCGCTTCAAAGCGGCAGCGTAGTTAGCGGCAACTTGACCGCCCCTGGTGGTCTCGTCAAAATTCTTTCAGGTGGCTCTATAAACACGGGCGCAATTAGCGCTAATTCCAGCAGCTTTGGCGGACAGATTATTTTTTTGTCGGGCGGCACACCTGGCGCACTTCCGGTTGGCATAAGCACCGGCTCAATCAACTCCAGCGGCGAAACACAGGCAACGGGAGCAGTCGCACTTGTAACGCCCGGTTCAATTTCAACAGGAAGCATCAGCACGGGTGGCGCCAGCGTACTTTTACTAGCCGGTGACAGCACTCGGGCAGGCGACATAAGCTTTGGCAATATCGATAGCTCAGGAAGCAGCGGCGGCAACGTTGAAATTTCATCGCTTGGAACTTCAGGCTCAATCGGCAGCCCGACAAGTTCGATTATCACAAATGCAAGTGCAAACTCAGGAGTCGCAGGCGCCGTTACAATTTCATCTGCAAACGGGCCAATTTCGCTTTCGAGCATATCAGCACAGGCGACAAGCACCACAGGCAATGGCACGGCCGGTTCTGTTTTTCTAAGCTCAGGAAATGCACCGGCAATTGCCGGCACCAACACAATCACATTGTCCGGCAGCACAACAATCAACACATCTAACGCTTCAGCTGCTGGAACAGTCGGGCAAATATACGTCAGCTACAACGGAGCAAATGCAGGTACTAACGTTAACGCCGCAAACAGCAAGCAAAGCTTAGCTGCAGGACTACGTCCAGCTACACCTGCTATTGCAAGACAGGATGCCTATGCGCTCAGCAGCAATCAAGTCATTACTCTCACCCCTGGCAGCGGCGGGGCTGCGGCGGGCATTAGTGGATATAGCGCCGGGGGATTTAGCAACGTCAATGACTCATCAGGAGCCCTGACACTCACGATAGATACAAATGGAGATTCAAGTGTAATCGTTCCGATAAGTTCATCAACCGGGGTCTTTACGGTAAACAATGCTGCAAGCAAAATTATTGCGGCGAACAAGCTTGGAGCAAGCAACGTTTCTTTGCTTGCGCAAGGCGGCTTTAGCATCAATGCTTCGTTGCAAACATCACCAAATCTTAGTTCTGCCTTTCCTGTAGCCTTTTTGTCTAGCACCAATAGTGATATCAGCATCAGCAATAATGCTGTAAATCAAGCGATAAGTTTTGGCGCAGCAGCTTCAACCGCGCAAATAACAATTAATAACAACGGCAACATGACTTTCAATAATTATCTTGTTGCAGGACTAGACATAAATCTGAGCAGCACAGGCTCAAATGGCACCATTACTCTTCCTCCTAACGTTATCGGCGTTAACGCTAAAATCAGTGCCAATGGGTCTGGAGCGATAACGGGTCCAGACAGCCTGGTCACCGTGGGCAACGCTATTTTGAGCAGCGGCAGCGGCGACATTGGAACTTTAAACCTCAATGTCAACCAATTTTCAGCAAACACAAGTGGTGACGTAAAAATTCTAGGGCAAAGAAGTCTGGTATCACTAACATCCAGCGGCAAGAAATTCGAAGTCGAGGTTCACAACCGCAACGGCACTCTAACTGTAATCGGAGGTGGCATCACTGCGAGCAGTGAGCTTAACCTTGAGACTAAAAAGAACGGCGACATAATCTTTCTTGCCAACATCAGCAGCCCGACAGTATCAGTTTCGGCAAACGGCAGCGGCAACATAAGCCAGACCGGTGCGGTAGATATAGGGGGCAACAGCGTTAGCTTAACCTCAGGCAGCGGAAGCATCGGTAAATCAGCCAATCCTATTAAAACCAGTTCGGCATCGATAGCAGCAAACACCAGCGGTGATGTTTTTATACAAGCTTCGGCAGCTCAAATTGGGCTGATGCAATCAACAGGCGCTAATTTCAATGTTCAAGCTACAAGCGGCAAAATTGATATTTTGCAGGACGTAAAAACCACAGGGCTATTGACACTGCAAGCAAAAACGGGGATAAACGCAGTCGCATTTGTAGCGCAAACAATTCCGGTTGCTATAAATCCAACAGGAATCGCGGTGTCTCCAGATGCTTCAGTTGTATTTGTTGCCAACACAAACAGCAATACAGTTTCAGAAATAAGCACGGCAAACAACCAAGTAATCAACACGATTGCCGTGGGCAACTCACCAACGGGAGTGGCAATTAGCCCTGACGGTCAACTCGTATATGTGGCTAATTCAGGCAGCAACAGTGTCTCTGAAATAAGCACAAAAAGCGCATCTGTCATTAGAACCATTGCTGTGCCCGGCACGCCGACAGGAGTAACTTTCAACAGTTCCGGCAGCCTGGCGTTCGTCTCATCTTCATCGAATGATACAGTCTCTTTTATTGACACAGCCAGCGGACTTGTTTCCGGCGCACCAATTAGCGTTCAATCAAAGCCTGGGGCTGTGGCGTTTTTAAATTCGAACAGTTTGTTGTATGTCGGCAACCAAAATTCAAACAGCATTTCGATAATAAACCCGCTAACACGTTCAGTCACAAACGTGGCTCTTGCGTTCAGCCCAGTCGGCTTTGGTGCTTGCCCCTGCGGCACGAAACTATACATTGCAGACGGTGTTGCAGGAGCCCATGCGTTTTCCAGTGAATTGAACAGCGTGGTGGCAAACATTGCATTACCGGCCGGATCTAACCCAGTCGGCATTGGTGTGAATCCGACTGGCAGCCTCGTTTATATAAGCAACGCTGGCGATGGCACAGTCTGGACAATTGATACACTTACAAACACGAAATCGAGCAGCACAAATGTCGGTGGCTCGCCACAAGCGTTTGGCGGATTCGCAACCTTTGTAGGCAGCCACGCTACAGCATATGTCTCAAATGCCACAAGCAATTCGGTGTCAGTGGTTCAAACGCCGGTTTTAACTGCCCCAAACTATAATTTAAGCTCGCTTGCAGGCATGATAAACGTAAGTGTTTATCAAGGCATAGTGCACGCTGATAATTCAGGCCCAGTTGTTGTAACTTCAGCCACAAAAATAGTTTCGAGTGGCGGCACAGGCACAGGTTTTCAATTAGCCAGTCCTACAGACGTGCAAGTTAATGGTCCGATCACTGCAACGGGCATAATCGACCTTCACGCCATCAACGGTACATTTTCAAACAACTCGACCATCAGCACAACTGGCGGGCTTTTCTTTATCGCCAGTTCAAACATCGTAAATTCAGGCAGCATGCTAGAAAACAATGCATCTGGTGCCCTGGCGCTGCAAGCACCAAACGGTGTTCTTTCTGTCAAGTTGACGGAAAGCGGCTCGTTTACATCGACACTGGATTTTGCTCTCAACCCAGCAGGTGGTACCCAAAGCACGCTTAGCGCCTTGCCCGGCTCAAGCATCAGCGCAAATAAAATCAAGATTTTTGGTGATGCGAGCAATCATACGGTAGACATTAGAGTCAGCCAGATTAACGGCTCCATAAACATTTTGAACAATCCGATAAGCACTTTCATACAAAACAGCCAGGGCAACCTTACATTGGGCACCTTATCGTTGCAGCAAAATGGAGCACGCAGCAGCACACTGACGGTCAATGCCCTAAACGGAGACTTGATACTCGGCAAAATAAACAGCGACTACGCAGGCAGCTCGCAGAACAGCAGCACGATATCACTTTATAGTTCTGCAAATATTTTGTTCAACGATTTCACCAGTGCTAAAGGCATCGGCGGCGCTGCAGGTGGAACGATTAACGTGCAGGCGCCGCAGGGAAGTATTTCACTTGCAGCTACTGCAAGCTCAGCCTTCGATAGCTCAGGAAGCAGCGGTGGAAATATTTTCATTCTTGCTCGAACACTGCAAATCAACAGCACCAATGTCGGTGGCTCATCATTTCAGGCAAATGGCAGTAGTGCAAGCGGCGGTCATATTCAAATTTATTCGACAGCAACGCCTGCACTTACAATTGGTCAATCTGGAGGCGTTAATAACATCGCCGGCGGTATCAATAGCAATGGAGTTTCTGGCGGCACAGTCAAAATATTTTCTCAGGGGCTCAATATCACTGCAACAGGTGTCATTAGCGCAGATGGCGCAGCAGGAAGCGGGGGCTTAATCGGCATCTATGGGTCATTGCCTCTCACAGTTAACAATAATGGCAGCATCACAGCAAGCAACGCGACAAACAATTCAGGCGCAGTGGGCTTCAATTCAGCACCGCAAAGCAATGTAATTATAAACGGCACAGGAAGTATTCACGGAGGCGGCTTCGTCTCTTTAGGTAATCTGCAAGACTCAAATTTGTTGCCACTATCACCGGTGTATTTTGCCCCCACCCAAATTCTCAGCCAGGGAGGAATATCGCTTTCGCAAGGCAGCGCTGTGGGCAATGTAATCATAGTTGGGCTGCCTACGCCGCCTCGCGCAAGTGCGCCGGTTCAAACAACAGACGTGCCAAAACTAACACCAATATCTTTTTCGCTGCCCGAAATACCAGTAAACGGCCTTACCCAAACTGATAAAATCAGAATATCTTTTACAACGAATGTATCAAATGACAGTAAGTACTCACTCGAAAGCAGAGTCTTAAGCACTCTTGCCCAGCTGAGATCGGCTAGTTCGCTTAGCAACGAGCACAACAATCAAATCTATAGAACAGGGCAAAACAACATTGAACTCTTATCTGGAAGAATCTTACTTACACCAGATGAAGATATGATTGTAAACACTTCAGTGGGGAGCATTTCTATAAAGGCAGGCGCTGTTGTTCTCCTTAACGTTTCGAATGGATCACTTGCTGTTTATGATCTCATCGACACAAGGCTTGGGCACGTAAAAGTAAGTAGCGCAAACACAAGCACAATAATGGCACCAGGCTCGGTTTTGTACCTCAGCAAAAACAAAGCAGCCACAATAAAGAGCCTGAACCAGGAAGCTTTTCCGCTGCGAAATGTTATGCGCAGTGAGACCGGCGCATTAGTAGCACACAGCGCCGAATTTTCAATTGCATCAGCCATATCAAAAATTGATATTTTGAGAAAAGCGTTTTTATCAAACTCTGCAACAGACAAACAACTGCTGAACAAAATTTGCAAAGGTGCAGCGGTATTGAGTTTATTGCAGCGCAGCCATGGCGCATACAAAAGCGCAGACTGAGACTGATTAAACAATACCTCGACGTTTTTTGCTTTCTTTGGGGCTGAGCTCGACGCGCTGTTGCCTTCCCTGCATTAATTGTTGACCAAGCAATTGGAAAAATCGGGAACGATCTGCCTGGCGTATTACAGCCATATTGTGTGCCTCGGACAGAGTTATTGGGTAGCCGTGACCTTTTTTGATTTGTAGCAGCAAGGCAGAAAGAGAAAACTCAAGTAGCTTTTTGTCTTCAAATAACCACTGCGGTATTTCAATGCGCGCAGCTTCCTGCCCTGTGTTGAGATAGGCAAAGCATATCCAATTTCGAACCTGCATCGAGGTAGACCAGTGCGCCGATGAATGGAAAAATGCAGAACGAGCATTTTTTTGAATTTTTGAATACATAAGCTGGCGGTCTGAAAGCGGCCAGATTTCAGAACAAGGAAAATCTTCTTCGTCAAGATTGCCGCAATGCATCTGGCATTTGCTATCAGCATACGGGCAACGCCAGACCCTAAGAACATTCACAATGTCTGAGCTGCGAGAATGACTTATATAACCAATGAGAGGCAATTGCGCCGCGTTGAAAGCATCAAGTTCAATACCATAACGCTCTATCAAATCATTTTGTACTTTGTCTGCGTTTCGACTAACGTTAAATGGAATCAACGACCCATCTACCAGTGTCAAAACTTGATTGCCATTTTCTTGCTCTTTGAGCGCCAGTTCGCGCGCCACTTGCAGCTCTTTCAAGCTGCGTTCGAAAGAAACTATATTTTCATCAATATGCACTCGCCTCTGATTAATGAGCGGATAAAGATCTTCACTGCGGTGATAGAGCTGCGGAAAAGAAGTTAAAAGCGCACGCGACTTCTCACCATAATGAAACACAGCCGCCCCGACATTCAAAAGATAGCAACTGTGCACTTCATGTTGAGTCGGCATTATTTGCGAACCATCGCATGCGACCACTGAATGACTGCCTTCAAATGCAGCTATCAATGAGGAAGAAGCAAAGGCTTCTAAAGGAATTGACGTAGGCCAGAAAGTGTTGGCGCCATTCTCTTTAAGCAAACGCAAAAACTGCTCGTGACTGGCGCCAGCCTCTTCATAACTTGCCTGAGCCAAGCTTAATTTCTGACTTTCCTTGTCGCTTTCGGGCTGAGACTCTTCGCATATAGCCACTATTTGCGGAATGAGTTTCTGAAAATCAAGCATTTTCCCAACCTCAAAGACGATTAGATTATCCTCTGTCTTCGCTATACTTTGCTTGTTAGAAGCAGGAATTTTAAAAGTGAAGCCGCAAAAGGAACCAAAACCTGAACTGGCCGATACATTGTCTGAAAGGGTCACGCAGTTGCGTGAGAAATGCAACATGACAATTCTTGATCTGGCCCGGGCTTGCAGACTTAGCGTCAAGCGTATCGAAGCCATCGAATCAGGCAGCGAAGTCTGGTTGTCAGTGACCGAGCGAACAATTTTAGCCAAAGCGCTGCGAGTTGTACCTTCAGTAATTAAAGAAGTTGAAGTCTGCCCCAGCCAGATGAAATACAACACGGCTCATTTTGAACCTAGCTATGACGCAGAAGAATTAGCAGACAGGGTTTTGGCAGGCGAAGTTAACCTGGCTTGCCCGAAATGCGGACAAATTTTGAAAACAACTGTAGAAAACGCTATCGACTTTGAAGGAAACCCAACTACATTTGCCCGGGCTTACTGCCCGAAATGCCCTTTTGCTCTTCACTGAGGAAAAAACAGTGCAGGCCGACATTCAAAATATTTTTCACTTGCCTGATTTTGGACAACGGAGAAAAATCAGTTGATTCGAATTTGTAGCACTTTGCTATGCACCTTGATTTTGCTGCTGAGCACAGCCGCAGCAGCCTCATTGGCGCAGAGCGAAACAACAAAAGACAAAGGCGCAGTCGCAAGCTACAGTGATGAGCGTCCGGCAAACTTTGTTTTTTTACTTGATGTTTCCGGCAGCATGGTATCAGCAAGAACACAAGTGAAATCGGCTGACGGCTCTAACGTGACATTGTTTGAGGCTCTCAGACAGGCGCTGCAACAAATAGTTAAAGACGATCGATTGCTAAGCCCGAAAAGCAAAGTTGCATTTATAACATTTGGAACTGCCATTACAGAAAAGAGCGATTGGCCAAACTCTGTGACAACAAGCGAAGAACGCAAAGCTTTGCTCAGCAAAATCGCTTCAGCTACAGAACTGCAAGCTGATAAACATGGCGATACTTACATGGCAGGCGGACTTGAAGCAGCATACGCACGCGCAGAACAATTTGCAAAAGATTCTCCATCTTGCACAAGTACTTTTATAGTTATGCTCACTGACGGCTGGGATGAGCCACCAGCAAACGCATCATATAAAGTTGCAGACGAAGCAGCAAAGTTTATTGCCAAAGAAAATGA
Source organism: uncultured Candidatus Obscuribacterales bacterium (assembly GCA_964546815.1). Taxonomy (GTDB): domain Bacteria; phylum Cyanobacteriota; class Vampirovibrionia; order Obscuribacterales; family Obscuribacteraceae; genus JAIEPM01. The sequence goes on from CAZJLR010000001.1 coordinate 36,723, forward strand.
ACTAAAACAAAGGCTCGGAGTAAATACATGGCAGGTTAGAGTTGTAGGTTTGCAAAGGCTGCCTGACAAAAAGGCAGGAACTACTACGGCTGCAGAAGTCGCCAAACTTTTGGGCGGTTCATTTCTTGACGTAAGTAAAGAGCAAACAGGGACGATTGCAGAACGCATTTATGCCGCATTAAAGCAAACAATCGCTGAGCTGCAAGGCGAAATCGAGCTGGCTGCCGCAGGCACTCCTGAAAGCATTGTCGATTTTGGCAAGATTGGCGACTCGCCTAAAGCAAAAGGCACTTTCAACGCCTGGAATAGATCGTGCTATGTGGAAAAACTCACTGGCATAAAAGACTGCAACAACAAGTTAAAAGCCAGCGAAATCATGCAATTTAGAAAAGCGATTGAGCAACTAAATGCGTCAGGCAGTTTTGCCGAACTTCCAGATCACGCCAAATCATTAGTCTTGTGCTCTGAATTGCCAGCCGGTGCCATCAAAGTTAGCCTTGATGCGACAGATTATCAGTTAGCTCCGGTAGAACGACAGGGAGCCACTGCAGGGCAAGCTTCTGGAAGAGTAGGGCTGATTGCCACAGTCGGGTCAAGTTGCCCACCTGGCGCATACCTTGGATTTATGCAGCCTGAATCAAGCGCGAAGGTGAAAAACACAATGGCATACTTGCTGACTGTGCCTTCGCGCCTCACGGTAGATCAAGAATCAGTGAAAGTACAAATAAGAAAGCCAGGATTTTTTCTAGACAAAGATACGAGCACCGAGCTTGCTTTCAAAGTCGGCGCAAAAGTAAACAGCAGCTATAGCAGCGATTTTGAAGTGACCGTTTTATCTAGTCCCGCTACTCTAAAAGGCTCACCCAAAGACAAATCGAAAGCACAAGCACAGCTGCCCAGTAAGCTGATTCAAAATGGCGAGGCTCTAAACACTACTGTTCGCAGCGCAGATCCAAATGGAACGCCGGTAAAGTTAGACGTTCAGATTCCAGCCTCAACCGAGCCAGGTGTTTACGAAGGACAGATTACAGTAAAGTGCAAAGAGCACAACGACCTTGTTGCAGACACCGGAGTTCCATTTGTAATCGAAATACTGCCCAGCCCCTGGGACGAAATGGCGCCAATTGCAATTCCTGTTTTTGCCTTTCTAACTCTGATGATTCTTATCGGAGCCTACATGGCATTGATAGGAAGCAGAGACAGAATTTAGGCTATATCTGTCGCTCAATGAAAGGTCTAATTACCAGGTATATGGATTAGATTGGGCTACAGGAATTTGATCATCGACATAAATACGCAGAGGCTTCAAACGCTCTGTGTCGAAAACAACGGCATAACGCTTGTGCGCAACAAATTCTTTTGGTGGCGGCGGAAATGGACTTGTTTCCTTAATAGAAGCAATCATGGCTTTATCCATAGCATCCAAAAGAGCCTCACCTTTGGCACCATATTTGAGCTTTGCTGCCACAATCAAAGATTCTCGCGAACTATGTTTGACAGTGATTCGCTTAGCCTGTCCCTTCGAATCAAGCTCAAAACAAACCACGCCTTTGGCGTGCTGCTTGAAATAATCGGGAATTTTGTATTCTTCAAGCGCCTGCCCCTGCCAATGTTTTGAAATGCTCTTTTCACATGATTTCAGAAAAGGTTCAAAATCATTTGCATTGGCATTGCAATTGAGCATTGCTGCAGCTAAAAGTGACAGAACAAGCGACAATTGAACACGTATCATTGCTAACTCCTCTTTTCAGCAAAAATATCTTCAACGATGGCTTCAGCAGCTGTATGCGGATCGATTTGTGATTCTAATAATTGATTGAGCAAACTTTGAACTTGAATTGAATGCTGCAATGAGTCTTTCAAGTTGTTTCTTGCGATGTCTGCCACAAGCTCTGATAATTCAGACTCCATTTTGTGGCGGCGCCTTTCTTTGAGTTGGCCAGAACTATCAAGGTAAGCTTTGTGCCCTTGAATCGATTGCCAGACAGCTGCAACACCTTCATTGACTTCAGCATTTGTGACATGCACCGGAGCATGCCACTCCGCGCCCTTACTGCTTAATTCAAGACTGGCGATGATTTCAGATGCGGTTTTGTTGGCTCCGGGCAAATCGCCTTTGTTCACCACAAAAATATCGCCGATTTCCATAATGCCAGATTTGATAGCCTGTATATCATCACCAGAGCCAGGCATCAGCACCAGAATAGTTGTATCGGCTGTTTGAGCGATAGCAAGCTCAGATTGCCCCACTCCGACTGTCTCTATAATGATTACGTCATAGCCTGAAGCATCGAGCATCCTGGCAGCGTCATAAGCGCCCAGCGCAGTGCCGCCCGCATGTCCTCGATTTGCCATAGAGCGAATGAAAACATTCTTATCCATCGTATGGGCTTGCATACGAATTCGATCACCAAGAATCGCACCGCCAGTAAATGGGCTTGATGGGTCAATGGCCAGCACGGCTACTTTGAGCCCAGCAGCGCGTATTTCGCTGATAAGGGCGTCAACAAGTGTAGATTTACCCACACCTGGTGAGCCGGTGACTCCAATTAAATGAGCGCGTCCGATGCGCTGAAACAATTTGCGCACCAGCCATACTGCATCAGGGCCGCCGTCTTCTACGATGCTGATGGCTCGGGCAAGCGAGCGGCGATCGCCTTTGACTATGTCCTGGGAAATGTTTTCCAAACTGAATTTCAAAGTGTTTACGCTCAACTTGGGCCTCGATTGTGTCGATTTTAGCAGGCTCACTGCAAATGGGAACAATCACAAGCTACACCGAGTCTCCGGGTCTGTGAAGTCATTGTTTTGGGGTTCTTCATATGAATCGGCTTAAATTCGGCAAAGCAGCACCACTTTTGGCGCTACTCCTCTTGTCTGCTCTACCGGCTCTTGCAAGGGGCAACGACTGGTCGATAAACGACGGAATGGGAGAACAAGTTCAAGTTCGCAATCCACTTTTCGGCAAGAAAGTCAGAGTTGTCAAAGACAGACTTGGCGACGGCTTTGCTCAACAACAATCGATATTGGGCAGTAAAACAACCGAAGTCAGCCTCCTTGGAAATAGAGTGCAAAAAAAGAAAGGGCTCTTCGGTAATACAGAAACAGACGCCAGCACCATATTTGGTGACAAGTTCGTAAGCAAAAAAGGTATATTCGGTCGCCGACAAACTGCCATCGATATGAGCGGCTCAGGTCAAATGATAAAGAGCCTCTTTGGCCATGTTGCAAGCCCCAACTTTGTACCGTATAACCCGGCCATGGCACCAGGGGCAGTACCAGGCAATACAGCCATCGCGCCGACTAACTAAAAGCAAAACTAAACTACAGTCTCATGTTCAGGTGATCTGCAGTTCGCGTGATCTGCAGTTCGCGTGATCTGCAGTTCAGGAAATCTGTAACTGAGGCAATTGTCTGGAGAAAGAGACTCATTTACCTTTGAGGTATTTGGTCCAATTCGTGGTGTCCTTTTTGCTACCACCTGACTCCGATTTGGCACCGCCGCCCTGTCGCGCAGCATTTTCAGCTTCAGTAAGCATAATTGCCAGAAGGTCACGGTCGGACTGGGAAGACTTCAATTGATGTTGCAGCTCGCTTATCATGCCTCTAAGCTCTTCGCCTTCCTGCAGCCGCGCGGCAAGCATGCTGCTCAAGCGAGACAGCTCCTGATGCAGGTATTTGTTTTCGCGGCTTCTGTCTGCAAGCAGCTGTGCCTGATTTTCATGAGTGACACGAAGGTCTTCGGCGTCTCTAGTCAGGCGCTCTAGCTCACGAATTTGCGCCGAAAAAGTAATATTACGCTCTTGAGACTGCAAAAGTGCATCCTGCAGCTCAAGAAGCTTCTCTATCAATGAGCCCATGTCCCATTGACGTCCGGTTAGTGGATTAATCGTTTTATTGCCGTCCATCTGTCACAGTTGAAAGGCTTGTGCGCCAATACCCTCAACCGTTAATATTCCCAGGCTAAAGGCATGATTATCTGTTTCATGCCAAAATTGGAGTACTTTGTCTCAATTTGGTGGATTAAACTCAATGTCAAAGCTGCTGATAAAAGGTGGATTAATCATAACTCCGACCGAAGAGCGGATGGCCGAGATACTGATTGATGGCGACAAGATCGAAAAAATCGGCGCAATAGAATCATCTGACGCTGAAAACCTGGTCGAAATTGACGCCAGTGACTGCTTTGTTACACCAGGGCTATTTGACCTTCAATTAAACGGCGGTCCCGAGTGTGATTTTTGGGAAGAATTGAGCCGTGACAAAGTAGCAAATCTCAGTCACAGGCTCATAAGTGCCGGCGTGACAAGCATTTTGCCGACTTTAATTACAGGCGACATGGCAAGGCTCAAGAAAAATCGTGACTTTTTGAGAGCAGACATCGGGATGGAAAGCAAAAGCGGCAAAGACCCACTGCTTAGAATGCCTGGAATTCATTTCGAAGGTCCCTGCCTTTCACCTAGAAAACCTGGAGTTCACCCAGCAGAGCACTTGCAGCCGCTTAATGTGGCAGTGCTAAAAGAACTAATTGATGATTCGTGCAAATTGATGACAGTCGCGGCAGAGCTAAATCCTGATGGCGATGCCATCAAATTTTTGCAAGAAAAATCTGTCATTGCCTCACTTGGACATTCAAATGCCACATTTGAGGAAGCCAAAAACGCGTTTTCGCAGGGCATTAATGTGATGACCCACACTTTTAATGCATTGCCGTCATTGCACCATCGCGAACCGGGGGCAGTCGCCGCGGCTTTAATTAACGATCAAGTAAATTGCTGTGTTATTCCAGACGGGCTTCATGTCGTACCAGCCATGGTAGAACTCATTTTCAAAATTAAGGGCGCAGCACACACAATACTTGTGAGCGATGCAGCAGCCATCGGTACAAGCCAGGGCGGACTGGTGGGTTCATCTTTAAGCCTCGACCAGGGTGTTCGCAACATGGTCAACTGGGGAATTTGCAATTTTGCTGATGCAATCAGGATGGCAGCTTATAATCCGGCAAAATTGTTGCAACTGGAAGATCAGATTGGACAACTTAAAGCCGGCGCCTTTGCCGACATAATCATATGGGACAAAGAGACTCTTTCAATCAAGCAAGTGATTTTCAACGGCATGCAAGTTAGCCGCAGCAAAAGCGAAAAAGTCAGAGCCTAACCGGCAACACTTACCTGCTCAACTTCAACAACAGCATCGAGAACAAGCTGCCCGGCACCAACCAGCCCGGCGGCTTCGCCAAGGCATGATGGGTAAATTTCTAGCTTTTCAGAGACGCGCGGCAAGGTGAGGTCACAGAGCATGTCTTTGAGCATTCGCAAATCAACAAACTTGCTCATGCCACCAGATATGACAAAACAATCGGGGTCGAGACTGTGACACAACGCCACCATGCCTGTGGCAACATGGCGATGATATTGTTCCATAGCTTTTTTAGCGACGATATCACCTTTTGCTGCAGCTTCAATAATGTTTTGTGTCGTGAGAGTGTCACGCAATGCAGCAAGCGGAGTTTGCTTTTCAGTTACACCGGCAAGCATTTCCCAACCGGTAGCTTGCAAGCCACGCCCAGAACCATATGTTTCCCAACAGTCCCAAAGACCGCAAGTACAGTGTCTTTTGTTTTCCATCGAAATTTTGATGTGCCCAATTTCGCCACCGGCAAAATGCGCACCACGATAAAGTCGTCCATGAAGAATGATACCACCCCCGATACCAGTACCGAGAGTGACCATGATCATGCATGTTTTTTGACCAAGACCAGAAGCATGACACTCACCATAAGCTGCTGAGTTAGCGTCATTTTCAACAATTGTGCGCAAGGCAGTTTTGTTTTGAATAATTGTTTTGAGCTGAGTTCCTTCCCAGCCAGGCAAATTACCTGTCGAACCAATGACTTCTCCGCTGCTTGGGTCTACTATGCCGGCGGTAGAAATGCCGACACCCAGAACGAGATTGTCCTTTTGAAAGTCGGCAATAATATCGAAGATGGCTTCAATAATTTTGTCAGCACCCTTTGGTGTGGGTACTTTAATAGGTTCGCTTACAAGACGACTGCCATTGACCAGACCGGCAAGTATTTTTGTGCCGCCAAGATCTATGCCAATTGCTGGAATTTTGTTCATTATATGAAGGGGAAATGCACTAGAGTGAGTCCTGGCTGCAATTGTACATTAGATGCCGCCAAGTTGTCCCTGGTCAGGACTTCCCTTCATGATGAGCTTGTTGAACGGTATGGGCTGCCCATAGTTGAGATTGAAACCAAATCGGTTGATTCCGCGGATTGTATCGTGCGAAACCAAGAGCTTGAAATCTTCTGGACCAATGGCAACGTTGATACCTTTTTGATAGAAAAGCTTGTTGTCCATGTTGTATCCAAGGTTGCCCCCGATATCCAGCCATTTGTTGATTTTGTAGCCACCGGCTAACTGGCTGGAATTAGACCCCTGGATAAACTCGTCGAATACGAATGGAGATTGCCCACTCACGGCTGATTTCATCACAGACCCTTGCAGACGAAGTCTGTCCAGGTTTAAGTTAAAAACAGGTCCAACCTGTCCCATAAGCAATGTATCGCCAGTTGAATAGCCTCTGCCGGCCAAACCGCCGAAAGCATTAACAGTGGCGCCCACCTTTTGATTTCCAACTGAAATAAATGGATGAGTAGAACCCATAATTTGTTCTTGCACGCGGTAAGCGTTTGTTATACCGAGATGGTTAACAGTGAACAATTTAGCGTATTGAGCTGATTGAGTAATAAGGGAAGGTTGGTCAGAAGCCCAACCTGCTGATGTTCTAAATGAAATACCCTGCATAAATGGGATATTACCAAGACCACGCACATCAACAAACTCAGCAAGTGCCCGTGCTCTTTGGGAGCCGAACAAACCGTTTTGGATATAACGGTTTATACCTGCCTGGAAAACTTGTTGTTGATTGAATTTATATTTGAGGTCGCCGACAAGGAGGTTAGAAACACTACCGTAAGCAAGGTTGGCAGAAAGCTTCTGTCCTCGAAACGCGATTCTGAAACCTGCACCCACATTGCTCCTGTCATTACCACTGGTTGCAAGTTTGCCACCATATTGAACGAGTGGCGCCCAGGAGAATGTTCGATCTTTAGGCAAAGAATAGTTAAACATCGGTCCGACGTTTATACCGCCAACCATGATGTTGTTGCTGATGAATGGGGTGACAGGGAAAGTCACATGAGATTCTTTGCCGACAGTTGCAACGAATTTACCCAGTGGAACGCCAAACTTACCAAACATAAGTTTGCCGCCGAAGACTGTAAGGTTGCCATTTTCGTTGTATTTTTCGTAAACCATTTTTCTAGCTTTGAAAACAAAGCTAGGTTTGTCCGGCATATAAGCGTCAGGGTGAAGAGCCTGATTGTAGCTGTCTTGCAGCGAGGTCAATGTACCGTTGTATGAGTTACGAGACACACGAATCGGTTCGGACAAAGTCATGGTTCCTTCTCTAAATCGAAGGCCGTCATTTGTGCCAAAACCTGTACGAGCAATAACTTGAGTGCCGTTAAGCTCGGTATCTGGGCTTGTGATTAGATATTCGCTAGAACTTGTTTTGAACTTGAAAGAACTACCGGTTGATACTTGACCCTGTCTAACGATTTTGACATTGCCTCTAGCATCAAGCATTTCTGTGCTTTGATCATAGAGAATCATGTCGGCTTCAAGACGGGCATCTTGTCCGGCTATGGTTGCAACAGCATTACCTGTGCCCAGGAATGTATTTTTGACCTGGTCGTATTCAGTGTCATCAGCAACGATTTGAACTGTGCCTTTTAGCAAAGTGTTGTCGTTAACTTCATCGAGTTTGGCAAGATCTGGCTCGTCGGGGTCGGTGCTGGCTGCACCGGCTTTCATCGACTTGCTGATGTCTTCGCCTGATGTTCCCGAACCTGGCTCGATGGGCGGCACAGGACTGGCTGGTGCAAGCTGTGTTGTAGCGTTGACTTCAGCTTCAATAAGTTTTTGACTTTGAGTATTTCCGGCAATAGCCTTGGCAGTAGCGCTAGACGATGTCACAGCGATTTTCTTAGCCGCGGGCTTTTTCTGCTCTGGAATCGGTGCAAGAGCAGAAGGTGTGTCGACTCCAGATCCGCTATCTAACTTTGGAGTCAGAGGCAACATCAAAGTGCCCGAAGGATTAGTCTTAGCCGGTGCCTGAGCAATCGCAGGCAAAGTCATCTGAGCGCAAAGAACAGATAATGTCAGTGCTTTGACAATTCCAGTCCTGACTGATGAGTTAGCTTTAATACAAAACGGTTCGCTTGGACCCATTCGTCTTCCATTGCCGTCTCGAAACAAGTGCTCTGTCCTCGGTTCTCTGGTGATTACATTTTGGGCGCTAATACTAGACCTGACTATCGTACAACTTTCAACCTCCTTAAAACCTGAAATACAGTCAATATGTATGCTCAGAGACTTTTTCAGAATTGTCAAAAGGCGCTTCATCCGTATTGGTCCTTGCTCATGGCGTTTGAACTTGTAGATTGAAATATCTATACGAAAACGATTGGCTAAAATAAGAACGACTTTGATTAGTTTGATTTAAGCCGGGACACTGATTCATTGACCAGAAATTGATATATCCAGAACGAATACAACAAGCAAAAAACAAACACTTGAATTCCATTGCTGAATTATCAGCTGACTTTACTCATTGATTTGGCTCGTAATTCGATTGGGTATTAGTTGAACAAGTTTTGAAAAATACGCTAGAAAGCAGAGCTGCTGGCTGGGAGATAGGATGAGGGGGTATTTCCTTGACATCGCAGTTCTGCTTTCTCTGTTATGCTGATGTTCGCAAACGAACAAATGTTCCTGAGCAGTAAATACTACGAAGCTTCGCTTGACTACCAAACTCACATAGATGCAGCATTTCAACTTCCAAACCCCGACGAGAATAACATTTGGCGAGGGCACTGCATCCGGTATCGCCGATTTGCTCGCTGAATATGGTGTCAGCAATCCTTTTATAGTTACCGATAAAGTTTTAGTTGAAAAAGGTGTTTTGAGCTCGATTCTCGAGTCACTTGCCCAGAGCGGCATTGAGAATCCGGCAATGTTTCAGGACGTGCCTTCAGATTCTGATTGTAATTGCGTGCGTAAAGCAGTTGCAATTGCAAGAGAAAAACAATGCGATTCGATAATTGCCGTCGGCGGCGGATCTGTTATTGACACGGCAAAAGTTGTGAACATAGGACTTACTTTAGGTGGCGACCTTCTAGATTATGAAGGTATAAATGGCCTGCAAGGAGCGCTCTTTCCTCTATTTGCTCTGCCGACAACAGCAGGTACAGGCTCTGAAGTTTCGGCTGTTGCAATGATAAAAGATTACAGCACAGGAAAAAAACTCTTGTTTGGCAGTCGTTTTCTTTTTGCCAACGCATGCATTTTAGATCCAACTTTGCTCTTTAGCTTGCCGCCGAAACTGACAGCAGCAACAGGTCTTGATGCTGTTACGCACGCAATCGAATCATACGTAGCAATGGGATCAAATCCTTTTACAGATTCATATGCATTGCATGCACTTTCGCTATTGTTCGTCTATCTTCCTCGTGCCACCAAATCTGGTGACGATCTCGAAGCGAGATCTCAAACTCTGCTGGCAAGTACCATGGCCGGAATTTCTTTCACCAACTCGGGCGTCGGCATCGTCCATGCACTAGCTCATACGCTAGGCGCTAAATATTCTGTTCATCATGGAATAGCTAATGCAATTTTTCTGCCTTTTGGTATGGAATACAATATAGATATGGTCGCCCACAGATATGCCCAAATCTGGCGCTATTTGTGCACAGCTATTGCAGCCTGCCCTAGCGCAGATCAGCACTTATCTGATAAATTTGTTCATGTAGCCGATGATCGTGAGGCTGCCGCTCAGCTCGTAAAAGCTGTGAGAGATTTACTAAGTCAATGCTCCCTGCCCGCAAGACTAAGGGATGCAGCAGTTCCAGAGCTAAACGCCGAGGCACTGGAAGAACTTGCAGAAACGGCTATGACCGATCCTGCTATCATGTTCAATCCTAAAGAGGCAGATTCAGAGGCGTTGATCAGCATAATTAAGGGGGCTTACTGATGGCCGTTTTCTCATCAACCGACGAACTCCAACAAGTAATGCAAGAGCTCTGGCTCGAAATTAAGCGCACCGAAGATATGGCTGAAAAGTTGGTTGCCTCCAAGCTTGTAGTCCAGTTTCGCTACCGAGAGCCGGAAGGCTTAGTCACAATCGACTGCTCCGATGGAATTGAAATGAAGATTTTGGTTGGTCAAACAGACATCAAGCCGCTGATTGAAATGTCAATGAAAGCTGATATTGCCCATGAATTCTGGTTGGGTAAGGTCAATGTTCCCATGGCTTTGATGATGGGCAAAATTGTTTCCCGCGGACCAACTCCAAAAGCGTTGGCTTTGCTACCGGTAATTAAGCCGGCATACATTATTTATCCCAAGGTCCTCGAAATTAGAGGCAAAAATACACAGCTTGCAGGTTGAAAGCAGTATCTATAGGTGAATTGACAGTTGATTGGCTTGCGCTCGAACGTGGCGAAAGCATGATGACTGCCAAACACTTTTATAGATATCTCGGCGGCAACGCTGCAAACGTAGCAGTAGGACTGGCAAGACTCGGGCTTGATTCGGCAATTTTGAGCCGAGTGGGCAGCGATATTCATGGAGAGTATTTGCTTCAATGCCTCAAACGAGAAAAGGTTGACGCGTCATGGGTGAGCGTAGACCCCGAGCAATCAACATCGCAGTGCTTCATGACCAGCAGCCTGGACGGCAGCCCCAACTATTACTCATGGCCAAGTCCGAACGCGTCAAAAATGATGCAGCCGAGCGATATAAAGGATGAGTATTTTGCCAATTCATGGATCTGGCATGCCGCGGCAGTTTCATTTATAGCCAAACCAAGACGCTTTGCCATGCTGCACGCCATGGAAAATGCGCGGGAACTGGACAAAATCATTTCATTTGATGCCTGCTTTCCTCTGGTCGAATCAGAAGGCGGACGGCAAGCAGCCTGGAAAGCCATGGGCGTTTCAGACATACTTAAGTTCAACCTGGCTGAATTGAAATATTGGACTAATACAGTCGATTCAAAATGCGAAATTTCGCAAATGGCAAAAATAGTAATGCAACAAATGTCCCCTGCTGTGCTTATAGTCACACTGGCAGAAAGAGGGGCGATGCTTTATGTCAAAGGAGAAGAGGCTTTTTGTCCTCCCTATCTGGTGGACTCTATAGGTGATGTCGGTCCGGGCGATGCATTTTCGGCCGGATTGATTTATGCACTGAGCACTTGTGGCAGCAAAGGCGCCAGGCGCAGCGAGCTCTACGACATCGAGCTGAAGCAGTGGCAAGAAATGGCTAAGTTTGGCGCATGTACAGGCGGACTTGTAACCAGAGCGCAAAGCGCCACAGAAAAATTTCCCTACCTTGATGAACTCAATTTAGCCATGGGAAGAACCTCACCCCGATCATAGAATTTAGTTTCCAGCCTTAAACATTACTGTTAGACTCGCAACGGGTGATACTGGAGTTCGGCGACATGGCACAAATAGACGACTTGAGAAACCTCATCATGGGGTCATGCGATTTTGCCGTGATCTTGCTCATTCTTGTAGCTGTCGGCTCAATAGTATTGTTCTTGAAAGTCTTCAAATCAGACTTTGGTCAAACAGACTAAGCACTCAAGCTAAGTTGACTTTGAATTGAAAAATTGATTTTTGCAAACGCTAGAATTGCAAAACTTTTTCTGCTGCGGTCAAATATTCGCAAATAGCAAACATGTTTGTAATTTGCGATTTGTCTATGTCTTGCTTCAGACCATAGAAATCAACACATAGACCACAAGCTAGAACTTCACAGCCACTGTTGCGAAAATCATCAAGTACCTTTTTTGCCGGCGAATCAGCAGCCAGGAATTTTACTCCGGTATTTGCCAGAAGAATAGCTCTTGGCTGATGCCCACTTTCAAGAACTGTTTGCAGAAAAACATTGGCCAGTGTTTTACTGAAATCAGGATCGCCCTCACCAAGTTGATCACGGCTGAAAAACACGACAAGACCTGTTTTGTTGATGTCAGGCAGAGCCTTTTTTGCAAGAGCTGAATGACTTGTATTTTGCTGCGTCGCGTCTGCTGCTTTGGATATGCTGACTGAAAAGAAACCATCTTGTTCACTTACATGGACAGCGGCTTTCAATGAGCGAGCCAGGCGTTCTAAATTAGCCACACAAATATCATCATCTACTAATGCTTCAATTGCATCAGTTTCTTTATTGTCCAGAGCCTTCTTAGCTCTAATCACAGGCTCAGGACAAAGCATGCCCCGCAAATCAAGTTTTTCGCTCACACTAAAACACCTCAATAAGTCCAGACTCACCTTGCTGAAATTCTCCCACTTTGGCAGCAGTCCAATCAGCTTTATGCAAATCGGCTATCAAAGCGTCAGCTTCTGAATTTGCCAGTGCAAAAAGCAGACCACCGGATGTTTGTGGATCAAACAAAATGTCGCTGACAGCCAAATCAAGAGACGAACTAATTTGACATATAGAAGAATATGTTTTGCGATTTGCGTATGCTGCTGCAGGCACGAGTCCTTGTTCTGCACACTGTAGTACTTCGGGAAGCAAAGGCAAGTTTGAAGTATTTACGATGGCTTTTAGTTCACTAGCTTTAGACATTTCGTGCAAATGACCAATAAACCCAAATCCAGTTATGTCTGTAGCAGCATGTATATCGTATTTAAGGGCGATATCAAGGCAGGGGCCATTCAACTTAGTCAAACTACCTATAAGGATGTTTTTGGCTTCTTCGCTAAGTTGTTCACCCTTAAGAGACAAGAGAGCAACGCCGGTTCCCAGAGGCTTGCACAGTACGATAGAGTCTCCAGCTCTGGCGCCATCATTTGTAAGGATTCGTTTCGGCGAGACTGTGCCGACAACAGCTAATCCATAAATAGGTTCGCTTGCCTGTATTGAGTGTCCGCCGACCAGCAGGCATTTGGCTTCAGATATGGCAGATGCGCCGCCGGCGATAATCTCTTTCGCCAGAGAAAGTGGGTAATCACAGGTGGGAAAGCAAAATACATTAAGTGCAAGAAGTGGAGCTCCACCCATCGCATATACATCAGACAGGGCATTGACAGCCGCAATCCGTCCATACAAGAAAGGGTCATCAATAAGAGGTGGAAAAAAATCAATTGTATACACAATCGCAAGATCTTCCGAAAATTTGTAAACTGCAGCGTCTTCAAAATTCTTCGTGCCGCAAAGCAGATTTTCAGAGCCGAATTTGGGCAGTGAATCCACTATTTGAGCCAGTTCCAGAGCACTTAGCTTGGCTGCACAACCATATGCTTTGATATTGGCAGTTAACTTTTTGTTTTGAGCTGAAGACATTTGAGTAGTGCCCACTTCCAGAATAATGTTTAGCAGAACCAGCTATTCATCAGCATTTTTGGAGAACGACAGCTTGGAAGGCTAGCTAAATCAGCCTTATTCAGTTTTAGAATCACCTTTGAAAACCCGCTTGCGGTGATGGTCTTGCTGCATCGCGTTTTCCGGTTTTCCAAAAAAGCTTTTATATTAGTTTAGAGCTTCGAGCGTGTTATGGGCGTTCCGCCCCTTCAAAAAGCTGGGTGATACGTGTAGATTGTACTGAGTAATCAGTTTGTTCGTCAGGCGCTTGTCCTTGCGAGCAATTTCAAATTCATTTTTCGTAATAGTACCCACATTTTTCACGGAACACCAGACCGCGCATGCCAAAGAAAGTACTCGTGGCTCTTCCTCCCGGATTGCTTGAACAAATAGACTTCGTTGCTCAGGTCGAACACAGAAATCGATCTGATTTGATACGTGAAGCTCTCAGACGCTATATAGAACAATTCAAGCGCAGCCAGTCACCACGCATGACAGTAAGTCAGGTCGGTAACCAAAAAGTTGCATTGCTCAGCGATTCTGAGTAATTCCCCCACTGCTTATATTGACATTGCTTCAGCCCAGACTTAGCATTTGGCAGGGTGGAAAAGATCCACAAGTCCAGGAGCCAAATTAGCCATGCTGCAGTGGAACAACATAATGCTTACCGAGTTTATTGTTGTAACTCTGCTCGTACTGGGCTTGGGGCTCATTAAGCTGCCTCGTTTTCTTATGAAAAAGAAGCTGCAGGCAGGCTTTCCATGGGGCTATTACCCTGATAGAGTGCCAAAAGCAGATCCAGGCTTCTATGCAGACGATAACACTAACTTCCTGCATGATGTGGGCACAGAGTTTGCCGGCATGGAAGGCTTCGGTGACTTCGGCGAATTCTCCGGATTTGGCGAAATGGGCGAGTTTGGAGGCGGATTCAGCCACGGCGAATAAGTTTGCCGGGCGCCTGGAGCCGCGACCTATAGTTTTGTACACGTGATAAAATCAGGACTACTCTTACCAGGAAGCGTATGTGCCTGCATTTAGCAGTTACCTAATACTAGCCATTGTTGCTCTTACAATTGCTCTACCCTTCATGAAGGGCGAAATCAAACGGCACACAGGCACAGTTTTGATTCTTGCTTGCACCGTGACTGTGCTTATCTTTTTCTCTCAAGTGCTGAAAGGCGAGGCACAGCCAGGCAAGATACAAGCCCAGGTAGATGCACAGCGTTATGACTCAGGGCTGCGATTCATGAGCCTTGTCAACGTAGGCACAGGAAAAGTATCAGAGCTCTTTGGTCCTATTAGCGATGCTAACGGCAAGCAGCATAATGTTATGGAGCTCAGCAACGCCGGACTGGGCAGTATGTTCAAAAAAACATCCAGTTCACTGCAAGATTGCATCAAGAGCAATCCTGTCAACACTGTTTACAAAGCCAAGCTTATCGTTTTGCTTTCAGTCTGGGGGCAACACAAAGACTTGCTCAAAAGCACCTGTCTTGAACTGCAATCTTCCAAAACAGCATCCGAAAAGCAGCTTGGCGATGCACTTGCACATACATACATTCAAAAAGACCTGAACAAAGACGACTATAAAAAAGACCTGGACACAATTGAAGCTGAATTTCCCAAAGGCTGGTTCAAAGAGAATGCCTTACTTGCATTGCATAAAGCATACAAACAAGGCTATGACGACTATTTGAAAGTACTGGAAAACAGGTATGTGACAACAGCACAAGTCGGCATGCTGTTCATTGCAGTTGCTTTGCTGAATTTTTTCATCGGTGTTGTAGTCATCATCGTTCAGCTAGGTTCATTGGGACGAAACGAAAAAAATGTTGCCGACGGCGATGTGCCGCCAGTCGGCTTAGACGTTAGCTTGCGCACAGTTTATGCAGTTTTTGTTGGTTGGATTAGCTCACAAGTAGCCATAGGACAACTTTTCAAACTGCTGCCTAAAGGTGTTTTTTCATTGGGCGGAAACCCGCTTGGAATTTCGCTCTTCTCACTCGTTTCATACACGATCGAAATGATTCCGGCATTCTTGCTCATCTATTTCCTGGCATTGCGACCAAACGGTTTGAATCCATTTAAAACTATGGCACTGCGCTGGAAAACTCCTGGCTTTGGCCCAATAAAACTGGCATTATGTGGTTATCTGGGCTGGTGCGCCATTTTGCCGTTGGTAATGATGAGCGCATTGATCGCCAATACGATGCTGGGTAGCCAGGGTTCAGACAATCCTATTTTGGCTCAAATATCTGCAGTTGTAGAATCCAAAAACAGCCTTGCCATTTTCTTGCTCTTTTTCACAGTAGCTGTCATGGCACCTTTATGCGAAGAAATCATATTTAGAGGATTTCTCTTTTCTGCATTGAAAACACGCCTGGGCATTTTCCCTGCTGTATTGATCAGTGCAATTATTTTTGCCGGTATTCACATGGATAAAGGAGGGGCCTTAATGTTAATGGCTCTTGGTCCGGTGCTGGCATTAGCATTAGACCGCACCCGAAGCATATTTCCGTCGATGATAGCTCATGGTCTCTGGAACGGCGGTGCGTTTGCTGTCACTCTTGCACTATACTTAAATTAGGCGCAAAATTGATACAACAGCGACTTTTGATGCGCTATTTCTGATATTCAGGTTTGAAAACTGATTATTCCGTGGCATATACATTTAAATCAAATGGAACTGCCCCATGGTTCAGATTGTCGAAACTAGTGGTTTAAAGATTGCGTCGGGCCCTTACAAGGCTCGACAGGGACTCTATCCGATGATAGTTGCCCTTTTCATTGGCTTTTGCTTTTCTGCACTCTGGCTCACAGTGTCCGTAATGCTTATTTTAGACGGCAGAACTGCAAACGTTGTTTGGGGCATAATTACTGGTTTGAGTACTCTGGTTTACTGCTTTTATATGGGCTTTATTGCCTACAAACTTACCAGAGACAGTCAAAGACATTACTTACTTGAAATAACATACTCTGAAGCAGTGTTGACAGTGCGAGATAAATTGCACGGCAAGAAATCAACACAAATGGTTTTGCTTGACGATATTAAGTATGCAGAGTATTACCCTTATCCAGACAGCTCATCTGTGATATTGCATGCACCATATACGGTGATGGAAATTCCACTATGGCCTTTGGGCACACAGGCGCATGACGTCATGGACTTTTTATCCGGACGAGGTATTCCTATCGTCAATGCCCAATTCGACGACCGTATTCCAGAGTAAAACAAAAGCAGCAGATGATTGTGCATCTGCTGCTTTGTTTTTAGCCTTATTTCCTGATGCCAGCCCTGTTTGTTAAACAAGACTGTGCCGATTAAAACCTTACTTTGTGAAGGTGATAACTGCTGACTTTTCGCTCATTACTACATTGCCCTTGAAACCAAGTTCTTTGGCAATCAAGTCTGTTGAAACGCTGAAGCATTCGCCAAGTTGCTCACCGATTTCAGCGGTGAAGCAGCTGTTCTTCTGCATCAAGTTCCAGCAACCACAAGTAACATATTCGATTTCAGCTTTGTTGTCGTCACCGCTGATCACGATGTCGCTGCCAAAAACATTGGCTTCGAATTCAGCCATTGCTTTAGCCAATTCCATTGGAGTTTTGACATTGAGTGATTTGTAGTAGTTGGCTTTCATGCCAGCCATCATTGTACGGAATTCCAAACGAAGCTCTGGAGAAACCTTAGCGAACATCTTTGTTATGGCGATGTAGTTGTTTACCAATACATGAGATGTAACTTCGCGCAGTTGTGCTTCATTCCAGGTTGGCTTAATTTGAATTTTGGTGGCTGTTGTCATTTGTGAGAACTCCTTACTAACAGAGCTCATGGTATGCGGTAATCGATGATGATTGAGTATCTCTCATGCTTTATTAATAAAGCTTGTTCGATGCGCCTGGGGCATGGGTGCTGCGTTTCAGGGTAAGAGCAGATGCGCGATGCCAGGGGTCTGTGGAAGGCAGGGATGGGAAAAGAGTGCAGTTGGCGACAGGGGTAGCGTGAGCGCTGAAAGATTTTTTCCTAGAAATCTCACAAACAACCAGTCCAGCAAAATAATTTTCCACGATCGAGATCTCAATAATGATTGAAATGTAAAACGATCAACTAGTTTGCCGCTCAGAAATCTAAGAGCGCCGGCAAAGAACCTGCACAGTAAAGCGGTTTCGCCCTCGTTAGATTTCCGGGAAAAAATCTTTCAACTCAGCCCATATAAAAGAAAAAATCTGAACACCAGAAAAAGATACGTTAGATTTTTCCGGAAAAATCTTTCAACCAGCCACAAACAAATTAAGCAAGCAATTCAAAATTTCAACGCCAAATTTTGAACTTTTTACGCACTAGAAACGTATTAAAAATAGAGCTACAGCTGCCGTTTTCCAGCGTAGCTTGAGCATCTTTTCCGCATAGCTCCATTTGAAAGAAGGAGGAAAGTAATATGTCAGCGCTGACGTTGATAATTGAATATGTTGATAGATTGGCAATGGGAGAAATTTTTGCAACAAGACATTTGTTATCTCTGGCAAGCAGAGCAGCATTAGACCAGGCACTTTACCGTCTGGTGAAAAGAGGTTATTTACTGCGCCTTGCCAGAGGTGTCTTTTGTAAGAACATCGAAAAAATGAAAATCCCAGCAATTGAAACGATTGTGAAAGCAAAAGCAAATGCATTTGGAAAAACGATTGCAATGCATGGGGCTAACGCCATGAAAGTTTTTTCGAGTCGAAGGCAAAAACACGAGCTCATTCAATTTGCCTGGAATGCAAAAAGCAGTTCTTTCGTGGTGCTTGGCGTGAGGGTTTATTTGAGCGGCACAAGCATGAATCGAGTGAGGGCGGGTGATACTAAGCCCGGTCTCAGTCTGAGAGCCATGGCAGCCCTTAAAAAAGAAGGCCTTGTACCTGGGCTTATAGCCGCAATGTTCAAGGGTTTCAGCCAGAGCGAAGTGAAGCAGTTTAAAAAACAGATTCCACCATTAATGACTGGATGGATGAGCGACATCGTTTTACACTCGGGCATCCCCCTTGGCTACACTTGATTCAAATAGATATTTCACTATCAATGCCTCAATTTTCTTGTGTATGATTCAAATAGTTTCTGGTATCCATCTTTAACTTGGCAAAATACAACGTCAAAGGAATTAACGTCGGCAGCTTCGATTTAGGCGAAGCTGACCGTGTCTTGACTATTTTTAGCGCAGAAAAAGGGCCACTGAAAGTAATAGCGAAAGGTTCTCGCAAGCCTGGCTCAAAAATGTCAGGGCGAACCGATGTACTTTGCGTAAATGAGCTATTTTTGAGCTCTGGCCGCACTTTTGAAATTATCACCCAAGCTCAGTCAATCGAGAATTTCGCTGCACTTAGATCAAACCTGGCCAGCTTGAGCTATGCACTCTACTACGCTGAGCTAACTGCTTGCTTCGGGCTTGGACTGGAGGAAGAATCAGAACGCTACTTTGACTATCTAATGCAATCACTTACTCTACTAAGCAAGAGCGAGTTAGACCCGCTCAGCCTGTGTATGGAGTTTGAAATCGGTCTACTTGACTTTCTGGGTTACAGACCTGAGCTAACCTTTTGCATAGCCTGTCGCGAAGTTCTCAGTGAGTACAAACTTTCCAGGTTCAACATTGAACTGGGCGGCATTGTTTGCACATCATGCTTTGCCAGAAGTCGCAGAGCACAAGTACGGGAGTCGCAAGACTTCGACCATGACTATGCAGAAATTGCCAGAGGTATACATATAACACCTCTAGTATGGAAGACCCTGGTGCTCTGCGCAGCCGGCACATATAGCCAATTGAGCAGCACTAACATGCAATCTAATATCGCACAGCAGGTGCAGCAAGCAGGACAGCGCATACTGCAAACTTATATCGAGCTGAGAGCCGGCAAAAGGTTCAAATCACTGGACTTACTAAGTCAACTGCAAGCAAGCAGTAAAGCAAGCAGCCATTAGAAAGCACTTGGATAGCACTTGGCAGCACACTTGTAGCAGCTTGCTGCAGCCCAGGCTTCGGGCAGGCTTGAGCAAAGACAGTTCATTAACTAGGTTTCCCTTAAGAAGCGCGGAGCGATCTGCAAAATCCGTGGCAAGAGAGCAGCTAATCTCGCTAGAATAGACCGCATTAGCGAAACGGGGAGAAAACGCCATGCCGGGTCTTAAGGATGTAGATGCAGATATCTACAAGGCTATACAACTTGAGCTAAAGAGACAACAAGACGGTCTTGAGCTTATCGCCAGCGAAAATTTCGTTAGCGAAGCTGTTCTTGAAGCGCAGGGCTCGGTACTCACTAATAAGTACGCTGAGGGTCTTCCAGGCAAACGTTATTACGGCGGCTGCGAATACGTCGATATAGTAGAACGCCTTGCTATTGATAGATTAAAACAGCTATTCGGCGCCCCACACGCTAATGTACAAGCTCACAGCGGCGCGCAAGCCAACATGGCAGTTATGTTTGCCATGTTGCAACCCGGCGATACAATCATGGGCATGGCGCTAGATCAAGGTGGACATTTAACACATGGTTCACCAGTGGCTATGTCGGGCAAATGGTTCAAAGCTGTCCCATATGGCATCAACGCCGAAACCGGTAGAATCGACTTCGACCAGGTATTATCCCTGGCTCGCGAACATCGCCCCAAACTCATCATTTGCGGTGCAAGCAATTATCCACGCGTCATCGACTTCAAAAAATTCAGAGAAATCGCAGACGAAGTAGGCGCCCTTTTGATGGCTGACATTGCTCACATCGCCGGGTTGATCGCCGCCGGTATCCATCCAAGTCCTTTCCCGCATGCTCATTTTGTAACAAGCACCACTCACAAAACTCTTAGAGGACCAAGAGGCGGTGTAGTTATGTGCCACGAAGATTACGCCTCAGCCATCGACAAGTCGATTTTCCCAGGCTTGCAGGGTGGACCGCTAATGCATGTTATCGCAGCCAAAGCAGTCGCCTTCCAGGAAGCATTGCAGCCTGAATTCAAAGACTACCAACGCCGCATAGTAGCCAACGCAAATCAACTGGCCAATTCGCTGATTGAAGAAGGTCTAGCCATCGTATCTGGTGGCACCGACAACCATTTGATGACTGTAGATCTTCGCCCTGTAAATCTCACCGGCAAAAAAGCTTGTGAATACCTGGAAGCAGTTCATATCACCACAAACAAAAACACAATTCCTAACGACCCTCAAAAGCCGCATATAACAAGCGGCATTCGCATTGGTACTCCAGCTGTAACAAGTCGCGGATTAGGCGTTGAAGAAATGAAATTAATTGCCAAAGCAATTGCAAACAAGCTGAAATCACCTGAAGACGAGTCTACGCAAAATGAAGTTATGGACCAGGTAAGGAGATTATGCGAAAGATTTCCACTCTACAAAGAACGGCTGGTAGCCAGCAAGTGAACAAAGTCAGGAAGTCCAATCGTCCAAGAGCCACAACACTGGCGGTTCGCTTCTGCCAATTGTTGCTGCTTGGTTTTGGAATCACGCTGGCCTGCACTTATTCACAAGGTCACTTAGATCAAACACAAATTCCTGGTTTTCTAGTGGCACTGGCAGTAAGTTGGTGGCTCACTCCCGAGATACGTTCGCGAGCTATGACTCTGGGCCTCGTGGACAAGCCTGGTGAAGACCGGCGCATCCACAAGGTCGCAGTGCCGCGTCTGGGTGGCGTGGCTATTTATATCAGCATGATGTTCGCGCTGGTTTTGATGATTGCAATTTGCGGTCGTTTTCCCAGACAGGGCGGATTGCTCGGTATCGCCGCCGGTGGCACTCTCATTTTCGTCATGGGACTGATGGATGACCTTGAGTCACTGCCTGCCAAAGTAAAACTGGGTATTCAGGTTTTAGCGGCATGTGCCGCATACTCGCTTGGAGTGCGCCTGAACGAATCTATACCCTTGCCATTCATCATCAACTGGGGATTCATTCACATTGACGGCGGCATTCACCTTGGTCAATGGGCGCTTCCGCTAACAGTGCTCTGGTTGGTTGGAATTTCAAATGCTGTAAATTTGATTGACGGCATGGATGGACTTGCAGCAGGTGTTTCACTGATCTCGGCCATAACTATCTGGTCTGTAGCTATGGCACCGTCACTGGCTTCATTCCATTCGCAACCTTATGCTGCCTGGATAGCAGCGGTTCTGGCGGGAGCCTTGCTTGGTTTTCTGCGCTGGAATTTCAACCCGGCGCGCATTTTTCTGGGCGACTCGGGGGCATATCTTGTCGGCTTCACCTTAGCTTCGGTGGCTATAACAGGTGTTCTTAAAACGGCCACAGTAAGTACAGTTTTGCTGCCCATGTTGATTTTGTTTTTCCCAATTCTAGATACAAGTTGGGCGATTATAAGGCGACTTTCCAGGCGCAAATCAATCTTTGCTCCTGACGCTGAACACATTCACCACAGGCTCTTAAATACAGGCCTTTCACAAAAGAAAGTAGCTTATTTGATCTACGCTTTTTCAGGCACTCTCGGATTGATCGCTGCAACTTTTGTCAATCAGCAAGTGTATTACTTGTCTGTGTGCGGCGTGGTGCTGGTGCTTGCACTTTTCTTTGCCGAAGTCCTGAACAGGCACAAAGGACGAGGCAGAGGAAATGCTGTAAACCTTGCACCTCCCGACGACCCAGATCAAAACCAAGATTTTTCTCCGGCATTAGAACCTGGACAGTCGGGCAATTTGCCCAAGACTACAGAGCACAATGTCGAAAGTTCAGGTTCTTCAGACCAGGTATAAAAGACGCGCCCAGGGTCATGCAGACCCTAGTCGTGCCCAGAAGCTTCTTCGGCTTTTCTCTTTTTGATTTTGGCTTCTAGCTCGCGCATGCTTTCGACATGACGTTGTTCTTCAATTTCTTGCTGGCGCTTTTTTTCTTCCATTTGCTTGGCGATACGGTCGTCAATAAAACGCCTTTCGACTTCCTGAGCGCGCCTGCGACGTTCTTGTTCTTCAAGAATACGTCTTTCACCGCGTTCACGTTCGCGTTCAGCTTTGCGCTCTTCTTCGCGTCTTTGAACACGTTTGTCCAACCACTTGCTCATCTCATCCTCCAGAGCCGCTGACAATTTACCAAATCTGCCCAGAGCTCAAAAGTAGCTGTCTTTATCAGCAAGCCGGGGCGGATTTTATGTAAATGACATGCCTATCTCATTTGAGCTTAGCTTGAGTCTATTAATCGCGTCAAGTGGAAGCTTAAAATGCACCACTAGCAAATCGACGGCAGCTTTCTTAAAAGCTGCCGCCGAACTACATTGATGCTCTTATAAACTAAGACTGCTCGTCAAAAGCAGACTTTGGCTCTTTGCGTGCCACGCCTGTTTTGATAGCCGCCTTAACGACTGCCTGAGCGACTGACTCGGCAACTTTGGGATTGAAACAACCAGGAATGATGTAGTCTTCGCATAGTTCTTTAGGCGAAACTACTGAAGCTATTGCCTCGGCAGCAGCCAGTTTCATTTCCTCATTTATGTCGCGAGCCTGACAATCGAGTGCTCCTCTGAATATTCCAGGAAAGCACAATACATTGTTTATTTGATTTGGATAGTCAGAACGCCCAGTAGCCATGATTCTCACGTACGGTGCAGCATCTTCAGGCATCACTTCGGGTGTCGGATTAGCCATGGCAAAAACAATTGGGTCTCGAGCCATAGTAGCCAGATCTTTTGCGTCTACTGTACCCGGTCCTGATAGACCAAGGAAAAGGTCGGCACCAACCAGTGCATCATGCAGAGTCCCTTTGAACCCAGTTGGGTTTGTATGTTCTGCAAACCAGTCTTTCATGAAATTCATATGCTCGCCGCGCCCTTTGTATATAGCGCCCTGTCTATCAAAACCAATTATATTTTTGGCTCCGGCAGACATGATGATTTTCGAGCAGGCGACGCCGGCAGCACCAACACCGGTGACAACAATTTTCAAATCGCCAATTTCTTTTTTGACGATTTTGAGTGCATTGATCAAAGCAGCAAGCACAACTACTGCGGTTCCGTGCTGGTCATCATGAAAAACAGGAATATCAAGCTCTTCTTTAAGTCTGCGTTCGATTTCAAAACAACGTGGCGCTGAAATGTCTTCGAGGTTGATACCACCAAAAACAGGAGCCATGTATTTCACAGCCTTGATTATTTCTTCAGTGTCTTTAGTGTTCAAAGCAATCGGGAATGCGTCGATTTTTCCGAACTCTTTAAACAGCATAGCTTTGCCTTCCATTACAGGCAAAGAAGCTTCCGGACCTATGTCACCAAGACCCAAAACTGCAGTGCCATCTGTAACAACAGCAACAGTGTTTCTCTTGATTGTCAGCTTGTAGACATTTTCAGGTTCATTGTGAATTGCCATACACACGCGAGCCACTCCAGGTGTGTACGCCATTGAGAGGTCGTCTCGAGTAGCAAGCGGCACTTTATTAGTGACCCTTATTTTGCCACCCAGGTGCATCAAAAATGTTCTGTCCGAAACATGAACGACCTGGACGCCGTCCAGAGCTTTCAGCTCTTTCATGACTTCTTCGCCATGAGCTTCGTCTCGAACCGCAACTGTGAGGTCGCGGATTATGCAGCCATCTTCGAAGCCGGCTATATCTATAGCACCTATATCTCCGCCGATTTCGCCAATTTTGGAAGTGATTTTGCCCAGCATGCCCGGGCGATTCTGAATTTTGAGCCTTATTGTCAGGCTATAACTTGCGCTTGGTTTTACCAATTTCTTATCCGTATTTTCATTGCCTTTAGCATCATTTGAGGCTTTAGTCGTAGTTGAGGTCATTTCGTGCACCCGATGAATTTGATTCGATCAAGAATCTTGTTCCCGCAGACTGACTGCGTTGCTCGATACAAGCATATCTCGACAGACACGGTGAAATATGCGACTTAATTATTCCTATGTATTAATTCGAGCCCGGATTCGACTTTTCATGTCGGCTAGCCTTAAAACAAAGGATTTCATCACTCTCATTTGGGGTATGCTTTATGGACTTTGAACGCATGAGTGGGTTGGAGACTCCAGCCTACACCAACGATTCCAAGAGATTGCGGTTCTGACAGGTGGAGTACATGACAACAGAAAAACGCGAAATTATTGGCAACTATGAAGTTTCTGAAGGCAAGTTGACTACAAGACGCGAAGTCTTGTTAATGGGTGCACTTGCTGCTGGCGCCGTGATAGGCGGGTCTGCAGCTAGCGCTGCTACCGAAAATGCAGCCAAAACTTCAGCTGCTGGTGGAGAAATAAAAGAAAAAGACTTTTCGGCCCTTCTTAGCAAAAAGATGGAAGGACTCTCAACGAGTCAAATTGAACAGCATCTGAAGTTATACAAAGGCTACGTTACAAAAACAAAAGAGATAAACGCTCTACTAGATGCGCAAGACATACTCACGCAAACACCGGCTGCCAATGCAACCTATGCACCATTGCGTGAATTGCTGATGGAGCAAAGTTTTGCATTGAACGGCGTTATATACCATGAGCTTTATTTCGGCAACCTCGGTGGTTCTGGCGGAGAGCCAGGCGGCGAGCTGAAATCAGCAATTGAAGCACGCTGGGGCAGCAGTTCCAAATTCATCGATTATTTGAAAGCCGCCGGCAAGTGCATGCGCGGATGGGTCATCATGGGCTGGAACACACGCGACTCGAGTTTGCACACATATGGACTGGACATGCACAATATGTGGTCGCCTGCAAATGTTGTGCCAATTGTGGCACTCGACGTTTACGAGCATGCTTATATGATTGATTACGGTATCAATCGTGCCAGCTATCTCGATGCATTCGTCAAAAACATTGACTGGGACGTATGTGGCAAGCGTTTCTCGCTTGCACACAAACATCCATCCGGTCCTGATTGCACTAATTAATCAAAGACAAAACTCAAAACAAAACGAGAGGATGACTGCATTTTCATCCTCTCGTTTTTCATTTTCACGATAGTCAATTCAACTTATTTCAAATCAAGCACACGCCAGAGATACCAGGATGCAACAGATCTATATGGTCTCCAGATTTCAGAGTGCTCCAAAAGAAAACGCGGACTCGGCAATTCATCTAATTCGTAAGCACGAGCAAAGCCCTTCCTTACGCCATAGTCGTTGTTAGGCATCACATCAGGCCGACCCAGCTTGAAAATCAATAACATATGAACTGTCCACTCGCCGATGCCTCTGACTGCAGTTAGTTTTTCAACAATTTCTGCATCATTCATTTCGGCTAGTGCATCAAGGTCAGGCAATAAGCCTTTTTTGGTTTTGTCTGCCAGATCTTTGATTGCTGCAGTTTTTGCACCAGAAAGACCGACAGAGCGAAATGTTTCGTCAGTTGTTTTCAAGACTTGGGCAGGGCTGGGAAACTTGTCTTTATATAAGCCTTTGACTCGTCCCATAATCGTGGCAGCAGCTTTACCGGTGAGCTGTTGATAGACGATTGACTCAAGCAAACTTTCAAATGAGTTATGCATTGCCTGAAGCTCAAGGCGACATGGTCCTACTGCCTTAATTACCCTTGCCATATTTTTATCTGCTTTGGCAATAACTTTCGCTGCTGCCACTGCATCGAAAGGCAACTGATTTAGCAATGCCGCGGACTCTACGCTGCTTTCAAATCGTCTTGTGACTTTAGGCTTTGACTTTGTTTCTTTCATCATGACCCACGAGTTAAAATGTAGATGTCCTTTCGCTGAGCTTAGCAAGTAAAAGTGTATTTTGAAAAGTCGCAATCAATAATTATTCTGATGCAAGTTGCATTTGCTTGCTTGCCCTGTCTTGCTTCCGATTGGGAAGAAGATCTGCAAAATGATAAAAGCAAAATTTCTAAACCAGGCGCAACTTTGCAAAACGCTTCTGCAGCAAAGCCAGGCAAGCTTATCTTGCATGGCCAGGTAAATCACTCAGAGCAGCTGCCTTCCCTGGGTGATGGGCTGCAAGCCGGTGCAAATTTCAACCCAAATGCGCTAGCTAAGGCAAAATATGAAAGCAGCTGGTTCAAAATACCTATATGGTTTGCAGGCACATTTCAATCTAACGAATCTACAGTTGAATACATAAAAGATTATGCCACTGGCAGGTCATCACGTCCCAACAAAACAGTAGCTTCAGTAGGACAGGAAGTGCACGGATTTCAGCAAGATTCGCATGGAAATATCTGGCATTTTTACATCAAATCAGGTTCTAGCCGCAGCGAACAAACAGGTCACATTACATTCAACAATATAGATAGTTACGAGCCAGTATACGTTTCGGACGACAAGGTTGTTCTAAGAGTGCTTGCGACTTCGTTGATTGTAGACAAACGCACAGGAATAATTGTTGATTCATATCGCAGAGAAGACATCAAAACATATCAGCCAAATACGCTTGCTTCAGTGAAAGTAAGCTATACATCTAAAAGTTTCGATTCACATGGACAGCCGCGCGACCTGCAAGACGGTGTTTCAATCCAGAGACTGATTGCACGTTTTCATCCGATTGATAGTGAAGGTGACCAGGACTACAAGTCAATGTTCAAAGACTATTTGAGTGCACAACATATTGAATAGCAATGAAGAAACAGGGACACAACCCAGAGAGCAACGCCACTATCTATGGTGCGAAGCCGCAGGGTGAACTGTAGCTGGATGAGCGCTCGGAAAAGATGTAGAACCCGCTTTTGGCTGAGCATCGTAGTGATAACCATAGAAACGTCCATTCCTGTATGAACGTCCACGTCTTCTTCTACCATAGCCATATCCATAAGCGCCGTAATCGTCTGCGGCATTCATTTGGTTTCTATATTGTTCTGAATTGGATAATACTTGTTTTTCCCAGGTTGCTTGTGCCTGGGCTTGCTGTGCTTTAACTTTGTCTTCTTCCGCTTTTTGCTGGTCTTCGGCCAAATTATGAGCTTCAATCTGAGCTTTAGCTTTCAACCGTTGCAAATGCTCATTAGTACTGAGCAAATAAGAATGTGCCTGTTGCTTTTGCGCTTCGTCCCTGGCTAGGGCTTGCCTGCAAAGATCTATTTCGCGAAAAATCTTAGCCTTGTTTAGCTGTGATACATTTTGACTCTGCTTCTCCAGGAGCTCATAGCGAACTTTCATCTGTGTTTCATCAGCATCAACAGCTTGCACATTTCTTTCTAGTTCATTTTCATATGCCTCAGCCTTTTTCCTGAAATCATTGAATTCTTCCTGAGCGCTTGCAGTTTGAGCCTGGCTTTTCTGAGCAAATTGAATATTCAGGCAAATGGCCAATAGAGCAGCAATGCGCAAACACTGAATCAAACTATGCACTGTTCTATTTTTCATTTGGCTCATGGCATTAGCACCGCAATCTACTTTTTTCCATTCAGCGTTTTACTTTTGCATGTACAGTCTTGATTGCGGCACTTGTGCTTGTTGAGTTGCCAAGCAAAGCATTTCTTTGAGTCGCTAGCAGCTCGTATTCAGTTTTGAGTCCGGCAAATTCACCTGCAAGTTTTCGTTCTTCCTCAGCAAGGCGACTGCGATGGTAAACCGAAGTGTCTGCGTGTATGCTAGCCTGCATCGCATTTTCAAGACTATTTTCAGCGCTAGCCAGGTCTTGCTCAGACCTGGCCACACGCACCTGGTCGGCTCTCAATGTGTTGGCCATTTGTCCTGCCTGTCTTTCAGTTACACCCATTTCCCCGCAGATGTGCGGCGGGCGAATATTAGGCATATGGAATGTATCTACGTGCAAAGAATATTCTTTTAGCTGAGCCTGATAGGCTGCTTCGCTAGCCTTGCAATACCCAAGATCGTGTTCGACTCTATCAAGATGAGCTCGATATGCTGCTGCATGGTCTTTGAACGCTTGCAAATTCGCTTTATACTCTTGTGGTGCATTAGCATCGATAGCTCCGACTCTAGCTTTGAGTTTGTCCGCCTCACCTTTCAATTTCTTGGCCTTATCGACAGTTTCGTTTGCATTTAGATGGTATTGGCTGGCTTTCAGCTTAAAATCTTTGGCTTGAGCAATTATGTGCTTCGCCGATTCGATTCTGCCGGGTTGTGAGCAAGACTCGCCCTCTTGAGCCTGCATCGGCAAAGCTAATGTAATTGCAGATGCAATCGTTGAAAAAATTGCAGTGGACAAAACTTTCATTTTGAAAATTCCTCGACAATAAACAAACAATCAAGTTCAAACTACTTATGGCTTTCGTCAATGCTCTTGGCTGTTGCGTGCATAGCTGGCAATGGTGGGTCAATCAGTGGCGGGTCGTCAGAGCTGGGCATGCCGTCACCGTAATAACGCGCATAAAGACTCGTGCCGAGGGCTCTTAATCTGGCACCACCAGGAGCTACCGGTTGCAAAATCTGGTCTTTCAAATTAGCAGCTGAGTCATAAACGAAAGCGCTTTTCGTATAGCCTTGAGTAAGCGCGGCATTAGCTTGAACTTGACCGTCAGTCCTTATGTAATCCGTGCGAATATAATTCATGTTACTGATTTCTTGGCCGGCATATGGATCTTGGTAGCCGCCGTTATTGTTGTGATTACGATTGCCGTAGTTATAACCATATCCGCCGTAAGTATTGCGACGACTGGCTCTCAAATCAGCTAATGCCAGTTGCGTTTCTGCCGTCATTTTGGCAATTTCGATATTTGCCAGGTCTATGCGATTTCGGGCTGTAGTAGCTGCCTGCCGCTGATAAATACGCGCACGATCTGCACTTTGACGGTTGATCAAACGCACAGTACTTGCCACTGTTTCAGGGCTGTCCTGCGGGTCTGTTTTTGAATAAGCTTCTTCCTGGGCTACTTTCAAAATTTGTTCTCTGGCGTATTGTCCAAGTTTGCCGAATGGCTGAATGGCATAACAAGCTTTGAATGCTTCAGAAGCGCTTTGTTTGTCTTTGAGCATTAAAAGAGTTCCGCCCAAATTTGCGTATGCTTCGGCAGAGTGAGGGTTTAGTGTTACAGCCCTTTCAAAATCATCTTCTGCGTGGTGATATCTTCCAAGCTTGAAATTATTTATGCCGCTTTCAAGCGCACTATTAAAAGACTGCTTTGTTTTAGTCGGATCGCTTCCTTCTGCGATTTCGATATCAGTGCCTGACTTGCTTTCACTAACAGAGTCTGGCTTAACTATTGCAGCGCCAGGCAATGTTTGAGGCGAATCACTCAATGCTTTCTTAACTGCTTTCTTAACCGCAGCCAGCCTTTCCTGCTCAGTTCCAAGTTTTGCCTCACCGAAAATGAGTTGCTCAATTCTGGTAAGGCGTTCGTCTATGCTTTCTGAGCGAAAGTCGTGCTCGAAATATTGTTTTTCAATATCAGAAATCTCCTGGTCTGCTTTGGACACAGTACTTGAGCCAAGTATGACATCAAATGCCTGCGTACTGTTTGAGGCTTTGCCAGGAGGCAATATTTCAGCTGCGACAGCCATTTGACCTTGCATAAGTAGTAAAGCTATCAGGCTTCCGCCTGACTTTTTCAGATGAGAATATGTTGGCATTTGACCGAACCCCCCGGAAAACAATGCCCAGCGCAACCTTTCCAATTCAACAACTTGGATTAAGTCTATGTCCTTTTTGTGAGGAAGGTGTGAGTACTAGTCAAGAGGACTTTGAGCCAGGCATACTTATACTTTCCAGACTTTTTAGGAGTTGCAATTTTGGCACTTTGAATCGGCTTCCTCACAAACTTATTCCCCTTTTGGATATATTTTTGTACTGTGAATTTGCTTACGAGACCGAGCAAAGCAGCCTTTACCGTCTCGATAGATGTGATATTGTTTTTGAGCCGTTCTAATTATTTTGGGTAGATTAAATGAGATTAGCCGTTGTTCTTGCTTTGAGCTTGTTTTTTGCAAATTGTGGTTCTGCCATGGCAGCGGGCACGCCGGCAGCCAGCGACCAAAAATCAGCCAAAGATTACATATCCAAAACCCGTATTGGTGGCTATATAGGCAACGACGCCCTATTAGTTTTGCCTGATAGAACAGCCGGTGCCGCCCCGATCGGCGGATTCTTCGGCGCGATGAAGCTTGTCGAAATTGGCAATACGAGTTATACACTCGAGTACGGCGGCACTCAAGGCAAAATCACACTAGACCCAAGTTGGCAAATTGCCCCCCATCCAGACCTGACTAATTGGCTAATTGCCTTCATGAAGGCAGCAGGGTTGAAAATTGATGCTCAGCATCCTGATGTAACTCAGCAAGGTGTCATCCACATTGCTAAAAATGGTGCCGTAAGCAGCAATTTTATGAAAGTACAACAAGCAAATCCATTTGAATCATTGCCAGACTATCTAGATTCAATAGATTTGAAAGTTTCGATAAACCCGCATGATCCTACAAAAGTTCAATTCGTGAGCATGACTGTTACACCGCAAACTTACGAAAGACTATTGAAACCGCTTTACACAGTTCCTGCCAGCAAAGCAGCTCAGTAAATCAATTTACAGTTCAGCTCTAGTTACTAAGCTCATCAAAAGCTTAGTAACGCAGGTTTATTGCAGCTCGCTCTGGTCGACTTGCTTTTCGCCTTCGACATACTCTGATGTGTAAGTCTTACTTGCATCTGCAGCAGATTCAGTGCTCATCGAGCTAGATAGTTCTTTCATCAATTTCATGCCTTCATCTACCCGTCCGCTCTGGATGTAGATGCTTCCTAATGATCCCATTGCCATCCGTTTGTTTATTGCTGCGACAGCTCCACTTTGCTTTGCTGAAATTGCAAGCAGCTGTTTTGCAGTTTGCTCGGCTTGCTGATTGTCTTTAGCTACCATGCAAGCCGACAAAAGCGATTGCAAAGTTGACGCTTGAACGCAATCACTGGCCTGACATTTTTGCTCAATTTCAATTGCGCGCTTAAGTAGTGATTCTGCCTCCGCAGGCTTACTTTGCATATAACATTGACCCAATCGTTTCAAGTTTCTAGCCATGCCCAGAGTGTTGTCTTTGCCATTTTTTTCGCGCAAGCTTAGTGCTCGTTTGTACAAACTGACAGCCTCATCATCTTGCTTATTTCCTCGGTATTCATCGGCTAAATGAAGCAAGGCAAAAGCAAGCTGATTTTCTGTTGTTGTTTTTTTCTCAGCTTCTTGAACAGCAAGCCTCCAATTAGACATGGCAGCGGCCTTATTACCAGCGGCATCGGCAGCTTTTGCATCTTCTACAAGTTTGGCAAAAAGAGAATCTGATTTAACTCCAGCCTGACTTTTAGCACCGGCTGTGGTGGCAGCCCCAAAACCAGTAGCCTTAGCCAAATTGATTCTGTCTCTCAGTTTGTCAGCATCATCTTTGCGCCCAAGCTGGTCTAACAAAGCTGCATATTCTTTGCAAGTTTTTAGTACAGCCGGCTGTGTAGGCGCAAGGGCAGACTCTTGCAAAGCCAGCGCCTGTTTGTAAGAATCATCAGCCAGACCAAGAGTACCTTCTGCAATTTGCCTCTTTGCGGTAGCTATATAACAAGAAGCCATTTCGACTGGATATTTACTTTCAGGACTTCCAAGAATTGCCGTGGCCTGCTCAACCAAGCTGCGAGCTTGCCCACTATCGCCTTTCTTTGCCAGCCAGCCGGCCATTTTTGCCAGCTGCTGAGCATACTGAGGACTACTTTTGCCAAACTTAGTTTCGGCAATACTCAGTGCGCGTTTACGCAACGGCTCCTGGTCGTTTAAGTTTCCCTGAGTTTCAAGAAAGTCTGCATAAGCACTTAGGCAACTCATTATGCCTTTGTTGTCCTGGGCTTTTTCAGCAGACGCAATCGCAGCTAAATATCTGCTGCTTGCATTGTCTGCCTCACCAGAAATGTTTGCTTGAAACGCTGTGCGAAGAATTTTGTTCCACTCCGGAATCACTGCCGCTTTTTCAGGACTAGCTGCTTGAGTCGTTGCATCAGCGCTTTCGGCGCCAGCGGGTAGTGCAATTGAAGCTTGAGCAATAAGCCCGATTGATGCAAACGCAAGTACAAGTGTTGTCACTGGAAATAATCTACACGGCTTTTCTGCAGCGTAATTTTGCATTTATTAGAACCTTTCAGGCGCAGTCAGCTTATGTTAGCACTTAGATTCAGATGCCCTTGATACTGAGTTGAAGAATCACAAAAATTGCAGCAGCATGAATCAAAATCTTTGTATTTAGTTCGACGGAGCCAAAGCAAGTAATCAGAGCAAAAATAAACAACACAGTTGAACCTGAGGCTCTTAACGAATTCTCAGATTGATAACAGTCTCTTCCTTGCCTCTGCGGGCAGCCGCAATTTTTGATGCTTGAAGTTCTGATTAGATTAGCTGGCCAGAGTGACCGAAAAGCCTACCTGAGCAATAAGTTAGAGATATAATGATGTTTTTCCGCCTTGAGGAATCTTTCAGGCATGAAGTGCCCAGGTTGTAATGAGACCAATGAAGTAGGAATGCAATTTTGCATTTACTGCGGTCAAGGATTGCAAGCAGCGCCAGCGCCGCCAGCGCCACTGCCACCGCAATCTACGCCTGTTCCGCCACCGGCAGTGATTGACGATATTCAGTCACGGGTCATGTCTACTTCCCAAACAATGGTTCTAATTTGTACTGTTTGCAGTAAAACAGACCCATTAAATGGACAATTCTGTGTTTTTTGCGGCGGCAGGACCATCTCGGGAACTGCACCGGTGCCAATTGTTCCGGCAATGAATTTTGGCAATGTTTCGCAAGCTTCACTGCTTACTGGGCAAACTGTTCAGCCCGAATTCAAAAATATGAGCGAAGAACTTCCTCGTGTTCCTGTAGCGCCTAGAAAATCGAACAAAAGCGCTGGACCTGCGCTCATTATTTGGGTGCTTCTTGCAATTTTGCTAGGTGCGGCGTCTGGAGCCGGAACAGTGTTGTGCATGAAAGATGACGTCCAAAAATCTGCATTGCATTCTTTCTGGCCTGGCGAGGGCATACTGGTCTTTTCAAGTGCGAAAAATGCAGACGTGAAAATAGCTGACAACAAGCAAAAGTCAATCATTTTTGGTAAAACGTCTTCTTCAGGCACGCTTTACATGCCCTCAATGGATGCTGGGGCCTACGAACTTAGCATTTCTGACGAAAGCGGAAAAGCAGCAACACACGCATTCAATGTCAACGTCGGCGAGAACCACGTTATCGGCTACCCACATCGATTAGAACTCAAATAATTATCATTGAGTGCTTTTAGGGTACTTTGGGCCTTCAAGATCTAAATCGCAGCAATTAATATTTAGGTTGAAGCAAAACAAATTGGGGAATGACTTCTTTGCGGATACTGTCAGAGTTCTATTTATGAGCGCTTACGGATTTAATGCTGACGCCGGCAGCAAAACAATAGTTTGTCCAACCTGTGGCTTACGCTATCCGGTGGCGACAAAGTTTTGCGGTCAAGATGGCACCATTTTGTCAGGATTGCCAGCTACACCGACAGTTACAGACGGACCGAAGCACTGCCCCAGCTGCAAAACCGTATATCCGGGATATGCACAATTTTGTCCAGCCGATGCGACCCTTTTATTAAGCAGTTCGGCCACAAATTCAAAAGACAAAGCATCCTACGCAGATGCGCCACCTGCCGCTGCAGCTAGAGCAACAAATCACGGCTCTGACAGAACACGCGATGTCAGCCGTGAAGTAACAAAAGAATCAGAAGAACTCGAAGTTGGTTTTGGTGGCAGCAATGGATCTGCCTTACAAGAAAACCAGGTGGTCGGCAAAACAATCGCCGGCAAATATAGAGTGGAAGGATTATTAGGTGAAGGTGGTATGGCGCAGGTATTCAGAGCCACGCACCTTGGTTTAGACCGACCGGTCGTAATCAAACTGATGCACAGCAGTATGCCTTCAATGGATACTGCAATGAAACGATTTGAACAAGAATGCAAAGTTACAGCAAAACTAGATCATCCAAATATAGTATCTGTTTTCGACGTCGGTACCCTTGAGGGTCGAAGACCATACCTTGTAATGGAATTCATTCAAGGTGAGTCGATGCGCGAATATTTAGACCGCGAAACTTCAATGTCAGTCAAAGAAGCATCGACAGCGATGATGCAAGTCTGCTCTGGTCTGGCTGAAGCACATGCCCAGGGAATTGTGCACAGAGACCTGAAACCTGAAAATATCATGTTGCGTGAGCGCTCAGACAGACCTGATTGGGTCAAAATCGTAGACTTCGGTATTGCCCACCTCAAGCAAGGCGGACAGCGTCTCACCCGCACTGGTATCGCCATTGGTACCGTCGATTATATGTCTCCAGAATACTTAAGTGACAAACCAATCGATCAGCGCTCTGATATTTACGCACTGGGAGTCATACTCTACGAGCTTATTGCTGGTCGCTGTCCATTCGTTGCTGAGACTGCAGAGGCTGTTATGGCTAAACATCTGTGGGGAACACCGATGCCTCTTTCCCATTTCAGACCCGACCTTGGTACAGGTTGTCTTTTTGATCAATTAGCTGAACGAGCATTGCAAAAGGAACCTAACGATCGCTTTCAATCGGTAACTGAGATGAAAGATGAAATTATGAAGGCTTTCAAAGAATTCGAAGATTATCAGCGAAAGAACGGTTAACCGAGCGATAGACTTTGCCAGTTGATTTCACTGGGGTTCTTTCAGGTCTGAAAGTGTAAAATTACCGTTTTAGCTCGAAAAACGGTAGCAAAGTGAATTCGCTTGAAACTATTTCTGTAAAAGAAGAATCAAAAGCAAGTCGAAAAACTCAGCTTCTAATTCTTTCTTTTCTAGTTCTGGTGGTTTCGGCAAACTGGGCTCTTAGCCTCGATGTGCGTTTGCTTTCAGATGATTTCACTGGGCTTTACTTGATTAGCACAAATAGTTGGGATTGCTTTTATCATGCATGCACCGGTCGCCTGTTGGAAATGCCCTCATTTGGAGAGCATTACAGACCACTTACTTGCCTGATTTACTGTATTGATTATTTGGTCTTCGGTATCAATTCGGCCGGTTTGCACTTTTCAAATTTGCTCTGGCACTATGCTGCTACGGCTCTGTCATTTTTATTGAGCCTCAAAATATGTTCTTCGTTTGAAACTGAAAACAAAATTGAAGTGTCTTTCTGGACAGCAATGATATTTGCGATTCATCCATTTCATGGTGAGCCAATTTCCTGGTGGATAGGAAAGGTAGACATTGTTTACAGCTGCTGGTATATGCTTGCATTGTGGCTTCACCTTGAGTCAATCAGCAAATCAAGCAGAGCATACAAAATTGGAGCTCTAATAACTTTTCTATTGGCACTGAGCTCAAAGGAATCGGCACTAACATTTCCTGCTGTGATTTTTTTATTCTCAATAATGACTTCGAGCAAAGTGGAGCCAAAAGCACGTATCGTGCAAGCATTGAAAGCTGCAATCCCATACATGCTTGTCCTGTTTGCTTTTGCTGCAGTAAGAGCAGTGGCATTGGGAGTATGCTTTGGTGGATATTACGGCATGGTCAACACTAACAACTTAAGATACTCCATCTCGCAATATACAAATCTACAATGCATTTCTGCGGCACTCTTTCCCTTTGACGGTGGAAATAAAAGCATGGCAGGAAGCGCAGCTTATGCGCTTTTGACTGGAATTTACCTATTTGCAATTTACTCAATGAGTCGTGCTCTGGAAGACGGCTCAGGGAAAAGATTTATGCAAGCGAGCATTTTCTCATTCCTGTTTCTAGTCACAGTAATGGCACCGGCATTTTATGTATGGGCTCCTAGTGTTGATTTTACAAACAACAGAGTCCTCTATTTGGCAATCTTTCCGGCGTCTTTGCTTTTAACTTTATTCCTTTTTTCATTCAAGTCCAACAAAAGACTGGCGCATATCTGCATGATTTGTTGCTGTATAATTCTTGCCATTTCAAGTCAAAGTGCTCAACTGCGCTGGATTGAAGCAAGTCATCAATTTGACAAATTCAAAGCACTTGTTGAGCAAAAGAGCAATGCGCAAAAGACCCCGCAAAGGCTCATGATTTTCAACATTCCAACAAAAATAGACGGGGTTCCGCTATATATTCACTTTCCGAAATTGCAAGAATTATTATTGCCACCATTTTCAAAAAATGCCAAATGGCAAAACATGGAAGCCTTTGAGCCTCAATACTTTGGCGACGACATGATCTGCAATCTGACGCGTCTAAGGAAAGTCATATCTGCGCCCGAGCGCTACAATTTTTTAACCGTAAACAACAATTTTGAATTTAAAGACATGCATATGGACAAAGTCACTGCGCCAAGTGACGCCCTTCCTATTTCGGCGAGCTCGACAGATGTAGGGGTCCGCGAGCAACGTCGATTTAACTATTTCAGACTACCCCGTGAAATTAAGCAGAACGAGTACCAGTTCATGCATCTGAAATACCGCACAAACTCCTCAAAAATAAAAAAGGAGTTGCCCCTGGCACTTATGTGGAAAAAATCGGGCGATTCAAATTTCGACGAAAACAAGTCATGTTTTTTTGCTCCTAAAACTAGCCGCCAGAGCAACGAAGTGACAGTACATTTAGGAGAGCAAGTCGAGTGGCTAGGCGCTGACGATATTAGCGAGATTGAAATTGTAAGTGACGAGAATATCTATATCACTGAACTGACTTTGGAGTCAGACTCTAAACTCCTGCCAGTGTTCCAGGCAACACCTGCAGCCAATATTTTGGGGCCCGATCAAGTCTTAAGAGCCAAAGCTGATACCTATTATTTTGATTATGACGTCAGCAATATCGTGGGAGCCAAATCTGTCAAAGTAGAGGTCTCAAAAGCTTTCTACGGTTTTCGCTATTACACTTACACATACAGAGATACAGAGCCCTGCAAAGAAGCGCTGAAAAGTTTTACAGTGGATGGCGCCAAAGGTAGCTTCAAGCTAGATAAGCATTTGGGCTCACCAATCTGGCATGAAATCAGAATATTTGCCCAGGACAGTAATGGAAACGTAATTGCTTATTCGTCAGACCCCTTATATATTCTTTCAGCAACTCATCGAAGTGACGATGGTGATTTGGTAAAGATCGCCCCTGGAGACGAGCATTGATGCAAGATTCTAATCTTGGACCAAGTCAAAATCTTGCAAAATTTGACCTTATGGCAATTTTTGCTATCGCTGGCTGCGCCCTATTGTTCAACTATAAATCATTTGCTTGTTTCTTTTTTGCAGACGACTTTTTGTGTCTGGAATACTTGTATAAGATCTTCCACGGGCAGCCGCAATTGCTTTTAGAGCGGCTCATCTCGCCATGGCAAGATCGCTCATTCTCTTTACTTTACAGACCAGCCCTAGATCTATTTTTCTCAGCAGATTACCTGCTCTGGGGCAAAAACGCTTTTGGCTATCACTTAACTAACTTTCTGCTATTTCTAACTGCAACGATTTTGTTGTACATTGCCACCAGGCAAATAAGCGGACACTTGAAAGCGCCCTATCCGCAGGCTATAGCGCTTCTGTCGGCACTTTGTTTTGCGTCATATCCGTTGCATGTCGAAGCTATTGTCTGGTTAGTGGGCCGCTCTGACCTGGCTGCTGCAGTTTTCATTTTTGCTGCAATTATTTTTGCAATTAAAGACTTAAGTCTTGGGCGCGCTTGTTCTATTAAAGCAACAGCATTTTACGCACTCGCACTGCTTTCAAAAGAAGCTGCAGCCTGCCTTCCCGCAATAATTTTTTGCTATGCGATTTTGCTGAATGAAACTAGCAATACATTTTTCAAAGCACTTAAATCTATTTTGCCGCTAGTTGTTTGCACTGCAATTTATATGGTCTTGCGATTTTTTGTACTCGGCACTTTTTTTGGCGGCTACACAGGCTCTCTGGGAGAACTTTTGAGCTATCACTGGTGGGAAAGAATAGATTTCAATCTATATGCACTACTGGGGCTAGGAACTAATCTTGCGATTTTTTCAGCGCAGAGCAAAGAAGTAATTTTTCTCAAGTCGATATATTTGCTGATGGCGCTCGTAATGCTTTTGCGAATTCCATTTGAACCGTGGGACTCAAAGACTAATAAGCTTTTAGCCTTCTATTTCATATCTTCGGCTTGCGCTATCTTCCCAGCTTTGCAGGTGCTTGGAATAAGCAATGCTCTGACAAACTCAAGAGTTTATTTTATGGCAAGTGCCTTTTTCATTCCGCTGATTGTTACAGCGGTACTTCTTATTGCAGAACAAAAAAATCGAAAAGCCCAAATGCTTTCGATCATTAGCATCTTACCGCTGGCGCTTTTGCCTATTGCCTTTGGACTCATTTCAATCAAAAGTTATACACCATGGTTAGATGCATCAAAAGTTCTCCTACAATTGCAAGCTCAAGCCCACGGCGAACTTGAAAAACTAGCTAGCAACAAAAAACTAGTCATCTTAAACTACAAAGCAAACATCAAAGGCGCACATGTCCTTTACAGATATGATGAGCTCAAGGGTTTATTGGGTGCAGTATTTTTCAGCCCAGACTACTCTGACAGGCTAATGGCGCTTGATGAATTTCCAGATTTTTTCAGTACAAGCAACCAGCGCTTGCAATACATTTTGAAGCATCCAGATCGCTATGAGCTGGCATTTTTTGATAAAACCGCAGAAAAGCTCAGTCCTGTTAAGGATGAATCTCTCCTGCACTATTCTGAAAAGTCCCAGGCTCAAATTGAGGAAACAGAAGACCCAGGTCCAATACACCGAGCTTACTGGGCAAAGCTTGCGGAGCCATCTGGTATAAACGACACAAGACAAATTGAATTAAAATTCAAATGGAATGAAAAAGCAGAAAAAGCAGCCGCACTCGTTTGTTTGGTCAACAAGAACAGCAAGCAACCTGACTTATGGGAAATCCCTCTGGCTATCTGGCCGGAAGGCTCAAATGCGCTGCGGACAGTTCATATAAACCCAATTGACGCACGACTGGATTTACGAGAGAACTCAGCCTCATTTTTGTATGCGCGCATACCAAAAGGTGCTGAGTTACTGGAAGTAAAATTGATACCAGCTAAATATCAAGCGAATTTGCAAGCAGATCTTTCAACTCTGGATGAACTAAACAATGGCAACTACACTTTCAAATCAAACAGAGATGGAGCCCTGCTTCTCGATGTGTCTAATGTACCTGATGCTAGAGGCATGATTTTGGAAAGGGCAGACGCTGACTATTTATTTGCAATGAGCAAAATTTCTGCCAGAGACGCCCAGTCTTACAAACACGTTGAAAAAACAATCAAGTTTGACTCAATCAAGCAAAACTATGTGCTCCCCAAATCAGAACTGAAAGAAGGATATCGCTATGCCTTTCGCTTGATCGCTAGCGACGCAAAAGGGTCTAGCACTGGCTTTTACTCCAACACAGTTTGCATTGATTTGAGAAAGCAGAAGAACTAAAGACTAAGGTTTTTGACCCTGACCTTGTTCGTAGCCCCAGGTTCCGCCGACTTGATTTAGCACTGCTGCCATCTTAGACATATCAGCAAGAATACGGCGTTCTTTGGCACCAGTATCGTGCTGTTGAATGTTTGCAATTAATTCGCTGCCTTTCAAGACGCTTTCGACTGAGAACTGGCTTATTGCCAGATGTCTGTTTTCAATTAACTGAGATTGTCTGCG
Source organism: uncultured Candidatus Obscuribacterales bacterium (assembly GCA_964546815.1). Classification (GTDB taxonomy): domain Bacteria; phylum Cyanobacteriota; class Vampirovibrionia; order Obscuribacterales; family Obscuribacteraceae; genus JAIEPM01. Next base: position 76,690 of record CAZJLR010000001.1, read on the forward strand.
ACCAATACCATCGTTAGGTCGCAAGTCTTTCCTTGTCAGAGGGCTGCCTGAAACAACCAACTCATAACCTGGTTTGATGTTGAATATTTTGGATTTAAATCCTGCAAACTGTGGGCCAGTGAGCTGAATTCGCACATTCTCACCTAAACCGTCGAGGTTTGCCACTCTGATAACACCGTTGCTGACTGTGACAACAGCATCAGCACCCTGGCCGTTGCCGAATATGCCGATGTTGGCAAATTCAGTAACTACCATACCGGTATTCGAAGGTTTTCTCACGCCAACTAAAATCTGTCCGTCTTTCAAATTGACAGCATAATCAGAAATTTTGCCAAATTGTGTGTTTGCATCTTTTGGCAACACCAGAATAAAGTCTTTTGGCCCCGCAAGATCTGTAGCCACAGGGAAACTTGAGCTGAGGCTCAAGCCGTCTATGCCACCTGGACCATTGGGATTGAACAAAGTCGCAGGATTAGGAATGTTGGAAGTGACGTCAGTCGGTACAACAATCGGCGGAGTGAAGTTTATCGGAGGAGGCGGCAGCATGACCGGAGGCGGTGGCGGCGGCGGGGGAGGAGGAGGCGGCGGAGGCGGTGGCGGCGGCGGCATGTTATAGCTGGCGCTGTTCGCGTTGATTTGTGGATAAATGATTCCGAGCGTCACAAAAACGCAGGCCAGGAGGCCCATCATGACTTGAGATATGGTCCGGCCGCTAATCGATCGCATTTATCAGTTATACCTATAGTCTGGCGCGATGCACACTAATTCACTGGATAATGGTAAAGCTTTAGGAAGAAATTGTCCGCATTTGTGGCTAAAATCACAAAAATTTGAGCCTAGCAGAAAAAATTATTATCTCAAAGTCAGTATGAAGGCGCCCCTCTTGGCTTCCGAGATTATCTGGTCTGAGCAGAGCCTTGTTAACAAACTCAGACTAGAGTCAGAGCTTGCCCCGACAAATTCGGTTCAAAGTTCCCAGTTGAGCCTATTGGCATAAATTGGCAAGGATGGGCTATTAAATACGGCTTCAAACCAAAATTCGGCTCATGAAGTAAGATCCAAATTTATGACTTAGAAATTTAGCTCAACCCAAAGCCAGGTAAGCATTGAAAAACAGGCAAAGACGCATTGATTCAAAACGGGCATGCAGCATGCTGCTCATTTCGATTTCGCTTTTAATTGGCGGGCCGAATGTGCTTGTATCGGCGGCAAAAAATAGCGATGCCAGTGCCGAAAGTCTGGTAAAAAGCCAGGAAGCTTTGACCGAACAAGTCTTAAAGTCAGGCAAAGCTGAGCAGTGCTCAGATTCGCTTTACGACCTGGCAAAGCTTTGTGTCGAAAACAACTTGCTAGACCGGGCTGAAAAGGCCATGCGCGAATCTATTACATTTGAAGACAAGTTAAACCGTCCCGAAGCTTTCATGACCAGGCACTATGCACTTGCCCTGATTCTGGCCAAAAAGAAAAAACGTGCAGAAGCAGTGGCCGAAAACAAGATTGCACTTGAAGCTGCAACTAAAGCCAAACGAAAAGACTTCATGAGCACAATCGTTGATGCCCTGGGAACTTTGTCTTTGCAAACCGGCAATCTGGACGAGGCTGATGCTTACTTCAAACAAGCTTTTGATCTGGCAAAAGAAGCAGACAACGTCCCCGGGCAGGTTTATGCACTGGTAAATCAGGCCAGCACTCAACGAATAAAGAAAAACTTCAGTCAGGCGCAAGTTCTATTGAAGCAAGCATTGGATATATCTGAGAAGGGAGCGCAGGACAGCTCACTTGGCTCTGCACTCATAAATCTAGCAAGAGTCCAACATGATCTTGGTAATTTAAGCGACTCGGCGGCGAGCTACCAGAAAGCAATTGATGTATTCAAACAAGACCTTAATCTTGAATTTGAAGCAGACGCTGATATGGGACTCGGCAATACCTATATTGAACTACAACAAACTGCAAATGCTCAAAACGCCTTTAAGCAAGGTCTAGACCTGCTCAAAGAAGAACCGGACAACGACAGAAAAGTAAGCATGTTGATTGGTTTAGGTTGTGCTGAAGCAGACCTTGGACATTTTGAAGAAGCGCAGAAGCTGCACATAAAATCACATGACATGGCTGAATCGTTGAATGACAAGCCTAAAGTGCTTGATTCAACACTGCAGCTGGGCAACGATTTCCTGTCAAACGGCTATCCTGAATCAGCCCTCAACAGATTGCTCGAGGGCGAAAAGCTAATCAAACAAGATAGCCTGGATGCGCGCCTGAGCGGAAATTATATGATGGCGATCGGTCGCTGTTATAAAGCATTGGGCCAATATGATTCGGCCGAAAAATATTATGACGAAGCGCTTCATCTGTTTGAAAGTGTCGGCGACAACCAGAGTCGTGCGCTTGCTTTGAACTCGCTTTCGGTGTTGGCACTAGATAACAAAAACAGCGCAGAATTTGAAACATTCTGGAATGCAGCAAAGACTGTATATGCAGACTCCGGCGATAAACGAAACCTGGCTATCATGGATTACAACTATGCCCAGTATTTGTTTATTGAACGAAAGAACAAAGAAGCCAGCGAACGTTATGCTCAGGCGCTTGAAGAAATAAAAGGTACTGGTGATAAAGTCGCAGAAAGCAAGATACTTTGCGGCAGTGGCATGGCCCTTTTGTCTTCGGGCCATCCGCAACAAGCAATGCAATATTACGAAAAGGCACTCAAGTTAGCTGATGAGTCAGGAGCGATTGAAACGCAGTGGGAATCAAACCTTGGTCTTGGTGGAGGCTATAAAGCCCTGGGACTAAACGATCTCGCCATGTCACACCTCATCAAAGCAGTTGAATCTGTAGAAAAAGAGCGAGGACACTTGAGTAAAGACTCGTTCAAAACCAACAATTTAGATCAACGCAATAAATGCTATACAGAATTGGTCGATCTATACATTCGCATGGGACGCTCATTCGACGCACTAGCCATAGCTGAAAAAGGCAGAGCGAGAGCCTTTTTAGACATGTTGAGCAGTCGCAAATCAGCGCGCACAGTTGAAACTTTCAGTACCCCGCTATCATCACGTCCAGCCCCGACAAGCGTGCAAAAGCAAGACACAGCGCAATTGGTGGCAATGGCAACTCCAGTTGCAGGTACTCGTGGAGTTAACGTTGTACCGCGTACAGCAGATGTATTTTCTTCAACTGCAGTTTCTCCAGTCAATGCTTCGGCACCCGACATTGATGAAATCAAGGCGCTTGTAAAAAACAGCAAGTCGACCGTTCTCGAGTATTACATTCTTCCAGATAAAATTGCGGCCTGGGTTATAGACCCAGATTCTAGTATTCATATGATTCCGCCGATTCCTCTAAATAAAGAGCAACTTGGTGAAAAGGTTTCTCTCACTTACGAAGCGATAACACATCAACCTAAGACTCCGGAAGAAGTCGCAGCTTTAGCCAAACGCAGACAGGAAGCGCTGCGTGAGCTCTACACCCTGTTGATTGCACCGGTAGAACAATATCTGCCCAAGACAGAAGAAAGTGTAGTTACGATTGTCCCGCACGGTCCGATGTTTATGGTGCCTTTTTCGGCACTAATTTCGCCAGATGGAAAGTTTTTGATTGAAAAGCACACGCTCGGTTATACACCTGCAATAGGCGTGATGAGAGCAACACAAAAGCTAGAACAGCAAGTTTCAAACATGCCTGATAGATTGCTCGCGCTGGGAAATCCAATCACTAAGCAAATTGCCTTTTTAGGAACTCTACCGTATTCAGAAAAAGAAGTTCAAAATATTGCCGCTCTTTTTGGCGCGGGAAATTCAGTTGTAAAAATTGGACAGGACGCCAACAAACAAACATTTGAAGAGCTAGCTTCTCAATTCAGCGAAGTACACCTTGCGACTCATGGACTTGTAGATGAAGAAAACCCGATGCAGTCATCATTGATTTTGGCGCCAACACAAAAGGACGATGGACTGCTAACTGTCAAAGATATTCTGGCTATGAAAGAAATCAAAGCCAAGCTAGTTGTACTTTCAGCCTGCCAAACCGGTCGCGGAAAAATCACCGGCGACGGTGTAGTCGGACTATCTCGCGCATTTATTATTGCGGGCACGCCTTCAGTTCTTGTGAGTCAGTGGAATGTCGACGACATTATCACTGAATATCAAATGAAGTCTTTCTACAAGAGTTATCTTGCACATTCAGGACGCTCAAAAGCGTTGCGCCAAGCCCAGCTAGACACAATCAAATTCATGGAAAGCGGTAATGCTGCTAAAGCCAATAGTGGTATCAGAGCAAACCCGCGTTATTGGTCTGCATTCCAACTCATCGGTGAAAGCCTCTAAGTGGCTGCTTATTTTTTCTTGGTGTTAACAGGAAACACAGCGGACTTATTCATGTCTAAGCGGATTCCGCCGAAAATACGGAAGTTGAATCCTGCAAATCCGATAGCTTCGTTAGCACCGATATTGAAGATTGGCTGGGCTCTTACGAATGCCACCAGAGGCAGTTTTCTGCTTATTTTGTAGTCTGCTTCCATGGTCATGATCATGTTTGCGTTGTTAGGTCCAAAGCGCAAACGTCTGTTGCCAAAATTGGTGACGAAAGTGTTATCCCAGAGGAACTGCCAACGTGGAGTTCTGTAGATGCCACCAAGTGTATAAAATTGATCGCCTTCCTGGAATTTTCCAAGTGTATTGCGAAAACGAATCTGTCCCAGTACACCGCCGTACAAAACGGCGTTGGAACCCACACGTCGAGTCAAATTCACAGACGGCAGAAGGTCTGAAAGCGGCTGAGATCTGGACAATAGCAATTGCCTTCCGGCCATTCCTGCTGTCAAAGTTGTTTTCTCATTTATCGGTATATCTTGATTTATTTGACCGGTAAAGGAATGAATGTTGCGGCTCAAAGTATGCGCATCATGCGTGTATTGGTCGCGTAAGTAGAAATAATTCCCCGAGACTCTAGTTGTTTTTGTTAGCGCATAACCAACAGTCACGTTTGGAATTACACGATAAATCATGTCTGATTTATTGTTGTGCAAAGTCTGAAACACGTTTGTTTCTTCACGCAAGCTGTTTTCAGTTGTTGAATAAATAAACATACGCGCCGGCAACTTATACAGCAAACCGGTTTTGAATTGATCTGTTTGAAAAATTGCTGATGTACGCTCTGGCAATTTTACCGGCGCTAAATCTACCGGAGAATCAGAGCTATTTTGCGCAGCTGCTTGAGCAATAAATCGAGACTCAGCATCAGGCTGAGGAGCTGCATCTATTCTAGGAAGCGATGTCGCTGTTGTAGACGAAGAACTATTATTGCTGTTGTCATCTGTCGATGCAGCTGAAGCCTGATCAATAGCCTGACCTAGCGCACCAGAAGGCTTTGCATATAATCCGGTGCTTGGTGGCACCGATGGTATCGCCTGGGCAATCATGTCGGCTGCTGATGCGGGCTTAGCCAGGCACAAAGTTAGTGCAAGCGGAGCCGCAGCGAAACCACACAGTAGAGTGCGTCGATAAATATCAGACCCAAAATTGAGCACAACTAACCTTTAGTAACTATTTGAAGCCTTTTGGATTATAGCGTAGTCTTCCGGTAACGCAAAATAATCTTGCTATAGGGAGCAATATATCAGGCAAGCCGATTTCAAGTGCATTTGCAGCCGAGTTCTCAACAGGTAAATTATTGTTCTCAGACCCACATGGCAGGCTATAGGACTGCTGCGCTGTTCTACCATTGTGGTTGTTAGTTTCAGATAAGTGTCGAATGAGTATAGATCCGCTAAGAGATCCAGCTATCCGAATTGTTCTTTTGCCAAAGGACACAAACGCAAACGGTACGATATTTGGTGGCATCATATTGAGCCATATCGACCTTGCCGGTGCGGTAGAAGCCAAGAAGCACACGCGTGAACGTGTCGTTACAGTTGCCATGAAAGAAGTAATTTTCAAGCAGCCTGTTTTGGTGGGTGAAATAGTTAGCTTCTACACATCTACACTTAAAATTGGCACTAGCTCTGTCACCGTGGCAGTAGATGTTGAGGTTAGTAGAAATAATTCACAAGTGAAAGTAACAGCAGCAGAACTGACTTATGTTTCTGTAAACAAAGATGGTCAGTCTATTCCGTTGCAAGGCGTAATCTAAAAAATCAGCTAAGAACAGACACTTCAATAAAGGCCGAATTCAACCATGTCAGAGACAAATGCAGGAGAGCAAGAACGCATTCGCTTATATCTAGGTACAGGCTGCGGAAAAACAACAGCAACGTTTGGGGTGGCTGTCAGAGCGCTCTCAAAGGGCATGAATGTAAGCATAGTTTTTTTCGACAAACTCGAATCGAATAGCAGCGAAGGACGCACATTCAAGATTTTGAGCCAGGTAAATGAAGAAGGCTTCGGAAAACTGCATGTAAATTACACCGGAATTAACCGCGTCGGCACTGGTCCTTCGGGAAGCTTCCGCTTTTATAGCTCTCCAAATGGAATCACAGAAGAAGACAAAGCTGAAGCAAGACGAGGACTGAATCTACTTAAAGAGGCATTCACGCGCCAGGACGCAGTAGTAATCGCAGATGAAATGCTTGATGTCGCAAGAGTAAATCTTGTTTCCTGGGACGAAGTCAAAGAAGTTCTGGCGATGCGCAAAGACCCGACACTTCTTTTGCTCACAGGTCGAAAAGCACCAGATTGGTTGATGGAAGAAGCTACCACCATCAGCAGTACCATCCAGCTAAAGCACCATGGGCGCGCCTTAGAAGGAATTGACTGTTAAAGACCAGTCAGTTTTAGTCTTTCTTGTCTTTTTGAGTTGTATCTGTGGCTACAGTTTGTTGCACGCCGCCTGCAATCAATTGTTTGGTTACTTCGATTGCCTTGCTCAATTGAACGTCTTTGCCGTCTTTTGGTGAGCGTTTGAAGTTTGTCATGGTTGGGTCATACCACCAGGGACCCTTGCCGGCATTGAAGTCTTCGTCCGAAACTTTGACATCATAATCAGGCACGATACCTGTTTTGTGGATGTCGGTGTCGTTTGGTGTCAAATATCTTGCGATGGTGACATTTACGCCAGTGCCATTACCGAGGTTGTTGATTGCTTGAACCAATCCTTTTCCAAATGATGTTTGACCAATAAGCTTTGCGCGCGAATTATCACGTAATGCACCACTCAAAATTTCGCTGGCGCTTGCACTACCTTTATTGATGAGCAAGCAGACTGGCAGGTCTGTCTTAAACGATGATCGTGTAGCAAGCTGGGAAGTCTTATATCCATCAGCATCGATTGTGCTAACAATTACGCCTCTTTCGAGAAACATGTTAGCTATATCGATAGCATTTGCGAGCAATCCACCCGGGTTGTTGCGCAAGTCAACAATGAGCCCTTTTGCACCTTTTTCTTTCAAATCGCCAATTGCCTTTTTCATTTCTTCATTGGCTTTTTGCGATATGAAACTGTCGAGACGAATGTAACCGATGTCTCCGGGAATCATTTCACAGCTAACGACAGACTTAATTGGAATTTCTGCCCGAACAAGTGTCGCAGTAGCTTTAGTGGCTACTTTGTCTGAGCCGGTGCGAATATAGGTAATGTTGACTTTAGACCCTTTTTCGCCACGAATCTGCTTGACTACCTGGTCTAGCGACTGACCTTTAACTGGTTTTGAATCTACTTCAACAATTTCGTCTCCAGAGTGAATTCCGGCTTTGTCAGCCGGTGTATCGCTAATTGGAGCAATTACTACAACTTTATGCTGCTTATCCATACCAAGCTGCATACCGACGCCGAAAAGCTTTGCCTGAATTTGCTGCTTTTCATCAGTGAAATTTTCTTCGTTGAGAAAACGAGTATATGGGTCGCCCAGGCTGGCTAACATCGTTTCGATGGCTTTGTGCGCATCTTCTTGAGTTTTTAGCTTGCCATCATATTTATGCTCCCAGCGGGCCCATGACTGTCCGAAAAAATGCTGGTCGTAATAAGTGTCTTTGATGATGCCCCAGGCTTTGTGATAAAGCTCTGTTGGTGAAAAATTGATGCGTGTAGGCGACTTATCTTGTGCATATACCGGCGAGAGCGGTTCAAACGACCGAAAAGCAGTTTGTCCTCTAAGCCCCATATAGCCAACTGCAGCCACACTACATAATGCAACCGTGCCGAGCCTGAGAATCCATTTGCTGGTTTTATTGTTCTGCGCCATTTCCGGTCCTCGAATTTCCTGTTTGAGCGAGATACTGCTCAAGCACAAACATCTATATCAATCCTATTCCACTGTGTACTAACTCGGCAAAGATTTCAGTGTAAGAGTTAGCTTCAAGATATTTAATTCTACATCTGAATAAGCCAGACCGACGTGCATTGACTAGATATTGTTTCGCTAGCCTTACTTGATATTTCTTGAACAACTATTATGCGCAAAGCGGCATATACACGGACTCTCTCCAGTTGGGCGTCAAACCAATGCTTAAGCTGTCAGTAATAAAAGCTGATTAAATTTATTGGGTTTTCAACATCGACGGCTTCACTTAACATGCTCTTTGTATTCTAGAATCCGAGCCATCGCATGTATACGTGATGCGACAAAGGAGATAGGCAGGCTTGGCATGGTAACCAGCGAGTTAAGCCGGGAAAAGAACCCCGGAGCCAACAGTTCAGATGCTACGATGCTCAATGGCGCCAGTGCGTCTAATTGGCGAGCACTTGAGAAGGCAGCACAACTTCGGCAAAAAATGTCCAAATCGACAAAATTCAGGCTGAAAGTTCTGTTTAGCATCGTAATGCTCTCCAGCCTTTTGATTTTTGGCAAAGTAGATCTGGCCAAAACCTGGCAAGCAGCTTTGCATGCTAATCCGTGGATTTTAGGAAGCACTGTATTACTATTTCTGGCTTCGTTTGTGCCAATGGCAAAACGCTGGCAAATTATTTCAGCAGCGCTCGGATTCGATCGTCCTCTAATGGAACTACTACGCTATTACTTCGTAGGTTCGTTTTTCAACTTATTCCTGCCATCCACAGTAGGCGGAGATGTCAGCCGTTGCTATTACCTTTCCAAAGGCACCGGCATGCACAAAGAAGGCTTCTATTCTGTTCTGGCTGACAGAGCCAGCGGAATCGCAGTTCTGTTCCTTTGCGCCACGCTTGGAATTTTGCTCAGTTCTGGTGGCGCCGCGCTGCCATGGCAACTAAAATGGCCAATTTTCGCCGGCACATTCGGCACATTCGTTGTTTTGCCATTCATGCCTCTTCTATCAAGAAAATTGCTTGGTGAGCGCAACTGGATTACACGCCAGTTTAACGAATCGGCTGCAACTATATTCTGGAAAGACAAAACGCTAATTCCAGTCTCATTGGCATGGTCATTCGTTTCGCAACTCATACTCGTTTTCTGTCACATTGGTGTTGGTCTTTCTCTTGGACTAGACAACATTCCTCTCTGGTACTACTTCATTTTCTATCCATCTGTTGCAGTACTTGGATTCATCACGCCAAGCTTCAACGGCATCGGCATCAGAGAATGGGCCTACACATACTTTCTAGTCATGGTTGGAGTCGATAAGTCACATGCGCTGACATACGCGCTGATGTGGCTGGGGCTCACAACTTTTTCCAGCCTGCTTGGTGGTATTGTTTATGCGGCAGCGCATATGAACCCACCACCGGAAGAATTGGAAGAGTAATTGAAGGTACTTCCTGAATCATCAAATCCTCTGGCTAATCCATTAGTAAGAGCGATAATGCAATTGGCTTGCGATCACGATTGCAAGCTATATCTAGTTGGTGGATATATAAGAGATGCATTGCTTGCACGCAATAATGCTGCTTTGCATAAAGACTTTGATTTCATGGCAATCACTGCCTCAAGCGTCGACTTTGCGCGAGTGGTGGCAGATAAGCTAAATGGACATTTCGTTTTGCTTGACGAATCGAATGACACTGCAAGAGTAGTCATGGACAGCGGTGATTATTTCGATTTCGCCGGCTGTGTCGGCGGCTCGCTTGAGTCGGACATGAGACGTCGCGATTTCACGATCAATGCTCTGGCATGCGACCTGTCGAAAGATTCTCAAGTAATTGATTTAGTTGGCGGAATTGCTGATTTAGAAAACAAGATCATCAGATGCATAAGCAGGCAATCATTTATAGATGACCCGCTCAGATTGCTGCGCGCATATCGTTTTGCAGCACTTCTTGAATTCGATATAGAAGCTGGCACAGCAGCATATATCAAAGAATTGGCTGCCTCTATCACTCAAGTAGCAGCAGAACGCATCAGTGCAGAATTTTTCTTGATGCTCGAAACAAATCAAGCAGGAAAAAATGTCAAAGCAATGGGCAACAATGCATTGCTCGAATCTATTTTTCCAGAGCTTCATGCAACACGACGTGTCACGTCAAACGCGTACCATCATCTAGGTTTGTTCGACCATTCAGTTGAAACGCTATGTCAGGCAGAACTGGCTGCAGAGCAAATGCCTGATTGGGCCAAAGAATCAATGGAAGAAAAGCTTGGCACAGGCATTTCGCGAAAAGCTGCGACTAAGCTTGCGGGGCTGCTGCATGACATCGGTAAACCAGACACATGGGTTATTACTGATGAAGGCAAACATACATTTATTGCACACGACAAACTCGGTGCTGAGATGTGCGAACCGCTGGCGAAGCGCTTGAAATGGTCAAAGCCGCTGGAGCGATTTGTAGAAAAACTCGTACGTTGGCATCTTCGCCCAGGTCATTTATTTCAGCAAGGTCAGCCTACTGACAAAGCAAAATATAGATTTTACAGAACAATTGGTGACGAACTTCCAGAGCTCATAGTGCTTGCGCTGGCTGACTTTCGCTCTACTTGTGGACCTGGTCTGCAAGATGGCAGGAGGGAAGCAGAGCAAAATTTGCACGAACTTTTACGGAACTTCAGCGTCTACAACACAAGTACGAAGAAAGAATCACGACTACTTGATGGAAATGAACTGATGAAGCTACTTGGCATCAAACCAGGACCCGTAATCGGAGAAATTCTAGAAGAAATTCTAGAAGCTCAAACTCTGGGCGAAGTCCAAAACGTTGAGCAGGCGGCAGATTTAGCTCATAGGCTCTATAACGAAAAGTATTCCAGATAACCAAAAACACGCTTGGCAACTGAATCTGGTTAGAGCATCAGTTTTCGTGGAATAAACAAAGAGTAGGGATAAGAAATCCCGCAGGGAATCTGGACTCGAAGCGACAAATTGTCAGCCGCTCCAGTCATAAGCAAGAGGGTTGTTCTCATGGCACAGCAGACAAAGACCGACAAGCTACGCAACTACACAATCATTGCACGGCTTGATGATGCAATTCCTCTAAACACTCCAGAATGGGTGTCGGTCGAACAACAAATCAACCAAATCAGTGAATTTGTTCCACTGTCGATGCTCAACAATCTTACTGAAGCGCTCATCAACTATGCCGATGATCAAGCCCGCAGAGGTTACCTTCTCGGACAAGAAGATCTCGTAGCTGAGATGAAAAAGAAAGCTTCGAAAATCGCTTAAGAAGCAGCAAGTTTAGGAAAAAAAGGACGGCTCCAGCAATTAAGGAGTCGTCCTTTTTTTAGCAATTGTATGGGCGACGCATGGCGTCGCCCATACAAAATGAGGATCTTAACGATTGAATTTTTTAGCGAACGAAGTTGAGAGGGTTGTTTGGTTTGCCGTCTACGCGTACTTCGAAATGTAAGTGGGGGCCGGTGGAGAAGCCCGTGGAGCCTTCATATCCAACGATGTCGCCTTTGGAAACATTTTGACCTGCACTTGCATTGATTTTACTCATGTGTGCATAAAGCGTAGCCAGACCATTTCCGTGATTGACAATTACAACGCGTCCATATCCGCCATACCAGCCCGAGTAGAGGACGTTGCCACTGTCTGAAGCTTTGATTGGTGTGTGATTTGCACCAGCAAGATCAACACCTGTGTGAAATTTTCTCGTACCGAAAATCGGATGTCTTCTATAACCGAAAGGTGAGCTGATTGGCGCGCTGATCGGCATAGATAGATTGCCGCTGCCATGTGTCACAACTTTGTCTGTTTGAGTTTGACTGCTGCGAACCATCTGAATAATTTGTTGTTCGAGTTGATTTGATTCGCGTGAAAGTTGTTGTTCTGCAGCTTCGTAAAACGCTCGTTGTGAGCGCAACTTGTCTGCCACCATTTCTTGTTCTGACTTTGCAGAATTGAGCATCAATGCTTTCTTGGCAAATTCACTTACGATGTCACCAAGTTGCATTTTTTGTTGTCCGAGCTGACTCTTTTGCGCAGACAAAACAGCAGCTTTCTGCCGCAATCCTGCGATGAGTACGCGATCTAAATCAGCAACTCTTTCCTGGTAATAAAGAAGATCCATAAGTTGCTGCAATGAACTTACTTGAAAAAGCATATCGAGCAAACCGAGACGTTGCCCTTCGTACATCTCACGCAATCGTTGTGCAGCCTGCCCTTCCATTGACTGCTCTTGTGTCGCAGTTTTTTTCAATGTAGTTTCTACATGCACGAGTGTGCTTTCAGTTGCATGCAACTGGTGCTCGTTTTTCTTGAGCACTTTGGTTGTATCGTGAAGTTGTGTCGTGATGCTGTGCAGCTTTTTTAGAGCTTTTCTTTCATTCTCACGAGCCTGTCTGAGACGCTCGTGCGCTTCTTCTTTTTTGCGTTCAATTTCTTTGAGACGTTCTTTCGCTTCTTGAGCCGAATGAGCGCGCGCTGGCTGCGTGCCTGTTGAGTGGGCAGCAGCCGCTAGCCCTGACGAAGTGCACAAGATGCTAAAAGACAGAAGTGCCACCGTGGCACGCGGCATAAGCGCAGCGGCAGCAACGGACTTCGCTTTTTTGTTATCAGTCTTTGATTGATTTGTTTTTTGCATAGCTCATTTTGAGTTTAGCACTGTCGCAATGGATAACGCTTCTACTCTTTTTCCTATTCTGCTAGCAACCCGCCGCCCGCTCGGTCTGCACAAAGTCACGGGCACTTGGTAACATCTGAAATTATCCCTTGATTCCCCGCTTGCTAACACGAGAAGAGTCTAATGAAGGTCTTAATTCTGGCGGCATCAGTCATTATATGAGTCATACTTTATGAGTTACTGTAGAGCAGCAGCGGCAATTGTCAAGCAACGGCAAATCACTGTGCTGCGGGACAATACAGCCACAAGGTTCTAATGCTGTGAAATTTTTCGCAGACAGGAAAATAGTCATCGTATATCTATGTACTAGCCTGATTTGCGAGAATCTAAATTGTGACTTGTGTCTGGTGAAATGCTTTTAATCGCGACTAAGGAATGGCTTAAAAATTATGCTGAAAGAAATTGCGAAATATCCTCTAAAAATCAAAGGTATCTCGAATGGTGAGTTGAACGAGGTCAAAAGTCCATATAGCGGAGAGCCATTCGCTGCAGTCGAACAGGCTGACGAGAAAGCAATCAAACAAGCAATAACTCTTGCCAAAGAAACTTTCGACAATGTAATGAGCAAAATGCCGGCTCACAGGCGTTCTGCCATATTGGCTAAGACAGCTGCGTTGTTGCAAGAACAACATGAAGACTTCGCCAAGACTATTGCTCTTGAAGGCGGCAAGCCATTAAAGGATGCTCGCATCGAAGTGTCACGCGCAATAATGACATTCACTATTGCATCTGAAGAAACTTTACGTCTCGACGGCGAGCAAATTGCCATGGATCGCCAACCAGGCAATGAAGGGCGCATCGGCATGATATTGCGCGAACCAATTGGAGTAATCGGCGCAATCACTCCTTTTAATTTCCCACTAAATCTGGTGGCACACAAATTAGCACCAGCCATCGCATCTGGTTGCACAGTCGTGTTAAAACCAGCAAGTCAAACACCTGTTTCAAGCCTGAAATTGGCCGAAGTGCTCAGGCAGGCAGGTTTGCCTGAAGGCGCACTGGTGTTGACTCCTTGCCGCGGAAGCAAGGGCGCCGCTCTGGTTAGCGACCCACGCATTGCACTTTTGACATTCACAGGCTCGCAAGAAGTGGGCTGGAGACTTCGCGGCGAAATAGCTCCTGGTACAAGAATCATTCTTGAACTTGGTGGCAACGGCGGACTGGTTGTACACAACGATGCAGACCTGACTCTGGCAGCCAAAGCTGCAGCCCGCGGCGGGTATGTCAATGCAGGTCAAACTTGTATTTCTGTCCAGAGAATATATGTACAAGAAAAAGCCTATGATCAATTCTTGAGCACGTTCGTAGACCTGGTCAAAAATTTGAAATGCGGCGATCCGCTCGACGACACTGTTGACGTAGGACCAATGATTGACGGCGGCTCTGTAGACAAAACAGTGGAATGGATCGAAGAAGCAGTTAAAGGCGGAGCAAAGTTGCTGGCTGGCGGCAAGAAAAAATCAAACAATGTACTTGAGCCAACCGTACTTGCAGAAACAAAGCCAGAACACGCTGTTGTTTGCCAGGAAGTATTTGGACCAGTAGTGGCTGTTATGAAATACAAAGACATTGACGAAGCCATCGCTAAAATGAACGATTCAAGATATGGACTGCAAGCAGGTGTATTCACACAAAACCTGGAAATTGCATTCAAAGCCGCAAGACAAATTGATGCAGGTGGAGTAATGGTGAACGATGCACCAACATTCAGAGCCGATCACATGCCTTATGGTGGACGAAAAGAATCAGGAGTTGGTCTTGAAGGCGTTCGCTTCGCCATTGCCGAAATGACTCAACCAAAATTCATTTGCTTGAATTTGCCAGCACTTTAAGGTGTTGAATGTATTTCGTCGAAGCTCAGTCGCTCTTCATGCGCGGCAAGAAAACAGACTTGCCTGTCTTTGGAATTGTTTTGTTTTATGGAGGCACTGAGCTGAGATGAAAAGCAAATTCGAACATATAAACAGACTGGCTCACACTTTGATCGTCTCGGCGCAAGCCAGCGATGACGAGCCGCTCAACAGTCCTGAGCATTTATGCGCGCTGGCTCTTTCTGGCTTAAATGGAGGAGCCAGAGGACTGCGACTTGAGGGCGAAGAGAACATAAAGTACATAAGTACGAAAACAGATGTGCCCATCATTGGACTGATCAAAAGCGATGATGTCCCGGACAACAAAAGACTTTCAAGCGTTTATATAACCCCAAACTTCGAAGACGCTGTCGCATGTGCGCGTGCAGGGGCAGACATCATTGCACTTGATGCAACGCCACGGCCGCGCCCAGACGGTCTTTCTCTAAAAGAACTGATCGATCGCATTCACTCAGATCTCGACAAAGCAGTATGGGCTGATGTCTCCACTCTAGAAGAAGGCGTAGCAGCCGCGGCTATGGGCGCAGACGTCATTTCAACAACCCTGTATGGATATACGCAAGAAACCAAACAATCTGCCGATGCCCCTCCAGATTTTGATTTGCTGGCAAACTTGATCAAAACTGTCAACAAACCAGTTGTCCTGGAAGGTCGTGTCTGGCATCCAGACGAGATGCGCAAAGCATTCGACCTGGGCGCTTATGCAGTTGTGGTCGGCTCTGCTATTACCCGCCCACAATTAATTACAAAGCGCTTTGTCAAAGCAATACCGGTAAGAGCATGATTGGATGACCCAAATTACTCTCTGGCTGCTTCCACTTTTACTCGGTTCAGCATTTGGCATTTATTCATCAATAAAAGTGGGAATTCGCTGGTCCTGGGGCGTTTTGATCCAGCATGCGCTGGTAATGCTCATCGCCATTCTCGGTTTAACGACTCTGTCAAAATGGGACTGGATTTGTGCTTATCTGGGCTGGGGACTATTGCTCAGCTTTACTGTAATCACACGCATGCTTTTGATGAAAATGACACAGTCCTTGGGATTACTGCGCTGTCAGCAAGCCATTTCCACCGCACGTCTGATGCGCTTTATTATGTGGGGTCCGCCGGGAAAATTTTGGCTTGACCTTGCATACATGATCGATTTCTATCTCAAGTCTGATATCAAATCAGCCAATGAAATTTATACTCGCTGGCAAGAGTTCAAATTACCCAAAAACATTGCAGAGAGCCTTTCGGCCTATGCAATGCTGGGCTTGTTGGTAATGCGTGACTGGGAAGCCACCATAGCAAAATATGTAGAAGCTAAGGCGCGCTATGAAAACGACTTGAAGTCAAAGAAAAAAGATTTGCGTTTTCCATCGCAAGTAGCCATACCGGCAATACGTGCTTACAACGAAACAGGTCGCTATAAAGAATCGGCACAAGCCTTGTTGCTAGCCGATTTACCAAGTTCAAGTTATGGAAGAGATTCTCTAGAAACGATCTTCTTGAGTCACTTTGCACTGCTTGGATCTTTAGAAGATCTGGATGAAGTGCTTAAATCAATGAAAGGCAACAAAAGTGCTTTACCTAAGCATGCACAGCTTTACTGGCAGGCCCGTTGCTATTCAGCCAGGCATGAATACGAAGAAGCTGTTCGTCTTTTTTCAGAGTCACTAAAAATTACACCCGAAAAAGACAGCGCCTGGCGCGAGCGCACACAAGTCTTGTTGCAACACAATCAAGAAATACTCCGCTCCGCAAACATACCTGCACTTGAGCCTGAGACTATTAAGGATAGAGCCGATGCGGCCCGTTCGGCTCGTGCTGTTATGGACCAGTGTCTTGCCATCTCAGAAATTCTGAATAGCCGCAAAGCTCCTATTGCTGTAAGGGTGCTGACCGGAGTCATAAGTATTTGTTTCATCTGCATGTTTTCGCCGCTATTGCTCGGTGACAAGTCATACCTTTCGATTTCCAAATTCTTTTACGACTATTGCATTCTAGACAGCCAGTCCGTTATGAACGGACAATGGTGGCGTCTCCTCAGTTATCAATTTATGCACGGAGGAGCCTCGCATCTTTTCATGAATTTGTTTGGTCTTGTCTGGTTTGGTCGTTATGTCGAAAACCTATTCGGGTCAAAGAACTTGCTTATCATATTTTTTGCCTCTGGGGTACTCAGTGGATTAGCCCAGGTGATAATGGATCCCGAAGGCCGGGCTGTCGGTGCCTCTGGAGCTATCATGGGCATCTTTGGCGCCGGCTTAGCCGCCACAATCCGACTGAAGAATGTATTGCCCAAATCTGTACGCAAGCACGAACTAAGCTGGATGATCGCCCTGGCCGTGACTCAATTAATATTCGACCAGGTGGTCAACTTCCTCTTTCCGGCAAACGGCAGCCAGCAAAACGCAGTTCGTATTGCTGCCGCAGCTCACTTTGGAGGAATGATCAGCGGTTTTGCCATAGGGTGGATTTTACCGCTGCGCAAAATGGGTAGATCTGAAATCAACGATGTCAAATAATTGAACAGCTTCGATAATTTGATAAAGTGGAGTTATTGAGAAACTATTGGAAGGGAACTGCTCATGCATGATTGTCCAAGCTGCCGGGTGCCTCTCCATGGCTACGAAGAAGTCTGCCCATCTTGTGGGACAAGACAGGTAGTACGCAAAAGTTCAAAACAATTTGGCTCGTCATTTCGTCCAGAGCAGCCTGGCATCAATTATGTTCCGTTTGTGGTCACATTTCTGGTAATAGGTTTTGTCATTCTGCTTGCTTTGCCTGGTTCATGGATAGGCAAAATTATGACTGAAGGCAAGCCGAAAGAAGACCCGATGGAAAAAATGACCTATGTTGAAGCACGCAATATTATCGAAACTGAGCTGACCTCAGGACTTACGTCTCTGGGAGCCACAGCTAAATTGACATGGAACGATCCTGGTGAAGAAAAACCGGTGGATAAGTCAGTGGACAAGCCTGTCAATCTAACAGTTGATACAGCTTTGCAAGATCCAAACGCTCGCAAGCCAATCATGGAAAAGGTCAAAGATTATATGGAAAAGGCCAAAATTCCTTCCATTACCATGAATGACTCAAAGACGCATGCCCACTGGACTTACAACATGACACCACAAGCGGTGGCACCAAGCCCGGAAGAGTAATAGTCGGCTATTAGTCACCACAGCCAGTTGTCAGGCTAACACAGGCTGTTTTAAATAGATGCTGCATTCTGAAAGCAGCTATATACTATTGCAATCAATTACTGTGGTGAATTATGTACCGCAAGAGCATCTGGGTCCGACTCCTGACAGCCTTGGCTTTGCTTGGCATTTGCAACTTAGGGGCTCTGTCCCAGGAAAGCAGTACTACTGACTCAAAACAGCGGGGTGCAGCCCTCGTACTCAACGGCAAGCATCTGCTTAGCTTTTATAGCACTCTGGACGGACTCAGCCCTGACGAACGAGTACAAAGAGCCTCAATAGTTCTACAAGAATTGCTGGCAGACCGAAAGTTCAAAGTCGATACGATAAGAGACGTCGACAGCATCAACGGAGTCGACATCGTCGCGGGCAATCGACGCATAGCCACAATTACGGCAGCCGATGCCGAATATGCTCACGGCAACACAAAACTGGTTGCCAACGATTTCATTTTGAAAACAAAAATTGCCCTTATCAAAAAGCAAGCGGCCAGTGATGGTTCTACAGTGGCTTTCGGAACAGCCTTTTGCATAATCGGATTTTTGGTTCTTGTGCTTGCCTGTGCATTGGTCAGCAGAACAGCAATTTACTTGTGCGACCTCTCGAAAAAAATCAGGGCAAATCGACAAAACGGCATCAAAATTCAAAACGCTGAACTCATTAGTGCCGATGCCATGCTCGATCTGATTATGGCAGTCACAAAATTCGCCCAACTTTCACTGATCATCACTCTAGTAATTGCCTATGTATTACTTTCACTGAGTTTTTTCCCAGGCACAAAGCCGCTTGTAGACGCTCTGATCGACAGCGCGGGAACACCGCTTGCACAGGCACAAGATGCCATATTTGAGTACTTACCTAAGCTATTTACTTTGATTATCATCGGACTTTTGTCGTATGGAAGCATGTTTATAGCCAAATTTTTCTTCAATGCTATGCGTGACGGCACAATAAGCCTTGCAGATTTCGACCCTGATTGGGCCATGCCCACATACAAGCTAGCCAGATTTACGATTTGTTTTTTCGCCCTTGTTTGCGCTCTTCCTTACCTTCCAGGCTGGGACACACCGGCGTTCAAACAGCTTGGACTGGTAGTTGGTGTGCTCATCTCTTTTGGATCATCTTCAGCAATATCCAATATGATGGCAGGAGTCGTTCTTACTTACACAAACGCATTTAGACTGGGCGACCGTGTGCGTGTGGCCGACAACACTGGCGATGTTATCGACAAAACGCTGTTTGTGAGCAAACTGAAAACACCCAAAGGCGAAATAATTTCAATTCCAAATGCTCAAATTTTGTCCAGCAGCATTATAAATTACAGCGCCGAGGGCATACGTGGAAAGCTAATACTTCACAGCACAGTCACCATCGGCTATGACGTGCCATGGAGGCAAGTCCATGAGGCTTTGCTCAATGCTGCAGCGGCTACTGCAGATGTTCTGGAAGAGCCTGCGCCATTTGTGTTGCAATCTGGACTGGATGACTTTTACGTGCGATACGACATCAATGTCTACACAAACAAGGCGCACAAAATGCTCGAAATTTATTCGCAGCTCCATGCAAACATTCAAGATAGCTTTTTCAAAGCTGGATTGGAAATCATGTCGCCTCACTATACAAGCATTAGAGACGGCAACAGACCAGCCATTCCAGCCGAATATCTGCCTGCCGATTTAGTCGAAAACAGCTTCAAAGTAAAATCACTCAGCTAAACAAAAGACCTCCCTTTTTGCAGGGAGGTCTTTTCAATACAACAATTGCGTAGCAATTATTTGCGAACTTTGTCCTTTGGAACATTGCTGTAGATGGAAAGCTTGTTTCCGTCCAGATCAGTAAAGCCAACGGACATACCGACGCTATCGCCTTCTTCGCAAACCTGGTGTGGTTCTTTTTCGAATTTCACACCAGCGCTTTTGAGTTCATCATATGCTTCGTAAACATCATCAACTTCAAAAACAAGGTCTGTCATTCCTTCTTTCGGCTTGCTGGGAGCATTTTCAATTGAATGCAATGCAAGCGTCGTATTGCCGGTTTCGAGTTCTACCCAACCAGGCGCATCAACTTTTACTTTCATTCCCAGCACATCACGATAGAACTCTGTAGCTTTTGCCGTGTCTTTGACATAGGCAATTACATAACTCAGTGTCGTTAGCTTTACCTTTGATTTTGTGGTCATTTCTGCTTACTCCTGCAGCTTTGAATTTCAGTAAGACTGGGATTCCTGGACTACTTTTTCTGGAAGACCTGTTTCAAGAATTTCGCAACTGGATCATAATATTCATCAACAACGCGTTCTTTCATCGGAATAATGCCGTTGTCAGTGATATGAATGTCTTCAGGGCAAACTTCGGTACAGCATTTTGTGATGTTGCAATAGCCTATGCCGCCTTCCTTGTGCAGGAATTCGAGACGATCGGCACCGTCCATCGGGTGCATTTCCAAACTTGCCACACGAATCATAAAGCGAGGTCCGGAGAATGCGTCTTTGCGATCATGGTCGCGCAAAACATGACAAACATTCTGGCAAAGGAAGCACTCGATGCACTTACGAAATTCCTGAACACGTTCGATATCTTCCTGGAAAATAACCCAGTCTGCATCTTTTTTCGGTGTAAAGGGCTGAATGCGCTTGTTCTGTTCGTAATTCCAGGACACATCAGTGACCAGGTCTTTGATGATCGGGAATGTCTGAATTGGCTGAACAACGATTTCCTGGTCTTTAGCAAATCCTTCCATTCTGGTTTTGCACATGAGTGAAGGACGACCATTTACTTCGGCGCTGCAAGAGCCGCATTTTGCAGCCTTGCAATTCCAGCGTACAGCAAGGTCAGGGTCTACTTCTTGCTGAATATAATGAATAGCATCGAGAACAACCATGCCTTCTTCAACCGGCACTGTGTAGTCTTTATATGTTCCACCGTTGGCATCGCCGCGGTAAACTTTCAACTTGGCGTTATATGGCTCAGGCATGTGTAGCCTCCTTCTTCTTAAGAAGATCTTTCAGTTCCGGAGGCATTTCCGGAAGTGGAGTTTTTGCAAGTTGCATCTTGTCGCCGTCCTTCCATACGGATGTGTTCTCGTGTCCCTGGTCTTCGTCCGTTTCAGGGAAGTCCAGGCGACTGTGTGCACCGCGGCTTTCTTTTCGGGAAAGTGCGCTGCGTCCTACTGCTTCTGCGGCAATTGCCAGGTTTCTCAGGTCACGGCAAAGGTGCCAACCGGGGTTGTAAACTTTGCCACCACCACAACGCACCGTTTTGATTTGTTCTTTAAGTTCTTCCATCATTTCCAGACCTTTTTTCAAGTCTGATTCCTGGCGGAAGATGCCGAAGCAAGTGCTGGTGATTTCGTGCATTTTCTTTTGCAACTGATATGGATTTGCACCTTCAGTTCTTCTGAGCGGTGCTTCTAGCTCATCAATGGCGTCCTTAATTGCGGCTTCAGACACTTTGGGAAACTCGCTTATATTGCTGGCATAGGCAGCAGCGCCGCGACCGGCTCTGCGTCCAAACACAATCAAGTCGGAAAGCGAATTGCCACCAAGACGGTTGGCACCGTGCATTCCGCCGCTGCATTCACCAGCTGCAAATAGTCCTTTTACTTTAGATTCGGCTGATTCGGCATCGACTCTGATACCACCCATGGTGTAGTGCATGGTCGGTCCGACTTCCATCGGTCCCTTTGTGATATCAACATCAGCCAGGTCTTTGAACTGGTGATACATGCTGGGCAGTTTTTTGCGCACGCGGTCTGCCGGTTGGTAGCTGATATCCAGATAAACGCCACCATGCTCAGAACCACGTCCGGCTTTGACTTCAGTGTAAATGGCTCTGGCCACATTGTCACGGGTGCTGAGCTCAGGAGGACGACGGTAATCTGTTTTCAATTTGCCAGAAAGCGTGTCGTTTACCCAGGCATCTGCTTCTTTGATGTCGGCGGCATAATCTCCGCGCAAAGCATCAGGCAAATATTTCCACATAAAGCGCTCGCCGTCTTTGTTGGTTAGACGACCGCCTTCACCGCGGACAGCTTCTGTAACCAGAATGCCGGCAACGCCAGGAGGCCAGACCATACCTGTCGGATGGAATTGAACGAATTCCATGTCGATGAGGTCGGCGCCAATGTCATATGCAAGTCCACTGCCGTCAGCAGTGTATTCCCATGAATTTGAAGTTACTTTGAAAGCGCGACCGATGCCGCCTGTTGCCAGGACGAATGCCTTGCCTTTGAAAAGAATATATCGTCCATCTTCTCTAAAATAACCGAATGCACCGGCAACGCGATCTTCATCTTTGATCAATCTGCTGATAGTGCATTCCATATACACATCGATGCCTGAGTGCACACCTTTATCTTGCAATGTTCTGATCATTTCAAGCCCGGTGCGATCGCCTACGTGGCAAAGACGCTTATAGGTGTGTCCACCGAAAGCTCTTTGCAAAATCTTTCCATCTTGCGTTCTGTCGAAAACGGCGCCCCATTTCTCAAGTTCGCTTACACACTCAGGAGCTTCCATGGCGTGCAATTGAGCCATGCGATAGTTGTTCAAATACTTGCCACCAATCATGGTGTCACGAAAGTGAGTTTGCCAATTATCACGTGAATCTACTGTAGCCATAGCTGCGGCAACACCGCCTTCAGCCATAACTGTGTGGGCTTTGCCCAGAAGCGACTTGCAAACCAGTGCAACGCTCAGACCTTTGCTTGCAGCTTCAATAGCGGCTCTAAGACCGGCACCGCCGGCTCCTATCACAACTACATCATGCTCTTTTACTTCATAATTCGACATTGTCTAAAGTCCTATTGAATTGAAAACAAAACCAAGTCTTGAATCGCACCGCTTGCAACGCAACGAGTGTAGAAATCTGTGCCTGCCACAGAAAAGAGACTTAGCCATGCCCAAAATTGGTGATGTTCGTTTAGCTTGCTTACCTTTTCCCAGAAACCAAGGCAGGTTTTGGCTTGTTCTCCGCAAGAGAAACAATCCATTCTTCCGCCGATCAGGTGCCGGAAAGCATGACATCCAAACGAATAGTTAGAAAGAAAAACTACATTGACGAAATAGACCAAAGTTCCAACGCTTATTTGGAAAAATCCGAAGTTGAAAAAGTGACCGTTGACGAACAACGTTTGAAGCGCATCCCACCACAAGATTGCAAGTACGATAGTGGCAAGATAGAACATATATCTATGTATGTTCTGGAGCACAAATGGGAAGGCAGTTTCACCCTTGTACTTACCGATCAAATTATTAATCCAGCTTGGCTTATATCCAGACACTGCACAGGCCGGCGGTGTCATGAAATAAGAGCGGTAGTAGGCTTTGCGGTAGTAATAACAAGTAGCGCGAAAACCGGCTGGAATCCAGAGAATCAAGACTGCCGGTGAGCGAAGTGCAAGTGGCAAGAAATCTAGAGCATGGGGCCAGGGCAGCTTCGGAGAGTAAAAAGGTGACAGGAGATTGCCAATCTCATAGTAATTATTTTCGAACGCTCGCCAGGTGGCGTACACAATAAACAAAGTGAACACTGTGGCTATAGCGACGATTCCTTTTTGCCAAACGTCACTACGTGTAGTGGAGAACATCGGCTTGTGAGCTGCTTCTCCAGTTTTTGCTTCAGTCATTTTTGAATTCCATTTAACTTATTGACGACGATGTTAGTCGCTGATCTGTATTTCGGCAGCAGCCATTTGATTAATCGGACCAGTCAATTATAGCGAAGATAAGAGCACCAATTCCCATCCTTACGGCAATTATAGGTCGGCTCAAGGGCAGGTTGTCGGGAGGATGCGCCGGCAGCAACGCTGTTTTTTTGCAAGTGAGTCCTGTCCTGACACCACCGACGGTATCAAGTACTACAATTCAATATTCGAAGAATTTAGAGTTTATAGAATGCGGCGACCAGCAGAAGCATTTCTTCAAGCATTGTCAAAATCAAAAGCATTCCCGATGGCATAAATTTCTTTGTCTTGGCAAGACGCATAGCGAAAACTATCGTCAATAAACTGGTAACTCCGCAGGCCGCCAGCAACCCGTCTTTGAGATTTTGCAATGAGTACATGTATGCCAGAAGCAAAGCGACTCCGCTAAGTCCTCCGGCGATCAAAGAGGCTTTACTCTTAGCTTTGACAAAGCCCATAATGCCGCCCAACAAAATGAGTATGCCGTACACAAGAAGAGAAATTTGAACTGCGCCTGCCATTGATATCACCAGCTTACAAAACCACGTAAGTGTAACAGATACTGTCAAGAGTCAATAATTGTCATCCACTTCTGTGGACTCTGAATTCAAATGAGATAATTCAATTTCAGGCATGCAGAATCATCATATTAAGAAGCCTGGCATTGGCATACTCATGACAGCCAATGCTAATAGGGTTAGAATGATGCAAGGACGCCAGACGCAGAAGGTAATATGAAACAGGGATTCGTGGGCTCGCTGCCCAAAATTGCGCTAGGTTCGGCATCTCTACTTGCCGTTTATCTTGGACTTTCGCCTCGGGTGGCCAAGCGTTTTTATACAAATATGCTTTTTCGTCCTTATCCATACCCTGAAGGCGACTATAGCTCAGGGCAGATTGGCGGATTGGCTTATGAAGATGTATTTTTTCAATCGGCAGACGGCACAATTTTGCACGGCTGGTATTTTGCTCAGCCAAACTCAAAGCACACTGTATTGATGAGCCACGGCAACACAGGAAACCTGGCTGGCAGACCGGCTTTGCTCGAGTCAATTTTGAAAACCGGCTCTTCAATGTTTGTTTATGACTACCGCGGATTTGGCAGAAGTCAAGGAAAGCCGTCAGTAGAAGGCGTCATAGCAGATGCTTGTGCTGCATTTGATTATTTAGTGCAAGAGCGCGGTGCGGCGCCATCAAACATCATTTTGTACGGCGAATCAATTGGCGCTGCAGTTACTTGCCAGCTGAGTTTGAGGCGAAAAGCTCAGGGCATGATTTTGCAATCGGGATTTGCATCAATAACTAAAATCAGCCGCCATCACATTCCAATAATGCACGTTTATCCTTCTGCACTTTTTCCGCAACCATTGTTAGACAATCTGGCTGTTTTACGAAAAGCGCACCCGCCCTTGCTGGTAATTCACGGGCACAAAGACTCAGTAGTTCCCTATTCTCATGGACAGGCGCTCTTTGAGGCAGCGATAAACAAAAAGTTTCTGGCTGACTTTCCTGATGCAGAACACAGCGATATACCTCTTATAGCTCAAGAGCGCTTTGTAAATGTAATGAAGGATTTCATTGCTCAGTTAGACTGATCGAGTGTTGCTCGCCTGCTAAAATACAAACTCTAGTTTGCCCTTGTGTCGGAACTGGTATACGAACCGCACTTAAAATGCGGTGCCCGTAAGGGATTGAGGGTTCGAATCCCTCCAAGGGCAGATTTTTCAAAATGCGCGACAGTCGTCAAGTCAAGATTAGACTTCAACGCCTCAGCAAATCGATTCAATTATCTGAAAAGAGCGCCTTGCAAATAGCAAAGCGCTCTTTTGATTCTATACGTCTGTATTAGACAGTTTTTGAATGATCAAACTTTAGCCAGACTTGGAATACGCACTTTTGATTCAAGTGCGCCGATTTTTTCGACTTCCATCCCCACGACATCACCGTCTTTGAGCCAGGGGAATTTTGCAGCTTGCAAAGTCTCGCCAGTTGTAGGATCGATTTTGGCGCTAAATTCAGCGATGCAGCCATTACCTACGGTGCCGGAACCAAGCACATAGCCAGGATGTACACTAATGTTCTCTTGTCCTAGCCAGGCAATTATGCGCGGAAAAGACCAGGCTTGCTTTTTCGAATTGCCGGGATGTGTGTGATAAAGCGAGTTGTAATTTCTGCGGCTGCGTTCTTCGCCATTAACAAATAGCGCCATTTCTGCGTTCAATACGCCGTTTTCGTCCATGTCAAAGTCGCTTGCAGCAACTAGTTTTGGTCCGAATGACTTTCCTACAACAGACTTGCTGTTAGCCGGCCCAAGTCCATCCATATCTTTTTTCTGGATGTCGCGTGCAGACCAATCGTTCATGATGCTCAAATAGCAATGTTCTTTGAAAAACTTGAGTGCTTCTTTCTCATCAGTAATGAGGGCAGACTTTGTGATGAAGCAGGCGATTTCGAACTCATAGTCAGGAGCTTTTACGCATTCGGGAATAACGACATCTTCGTCTGGACCGAAAACTTTTTCAGGCGGCAGGTCGGCGATGTAATACGAAGCATGGTCATACCAACCGGGCCAAATTTGCGCTCCGCGCTTGTCTCTTATCTGGACAACATGTGTCTCGAAACCGAGGAAATCCAGCAAAAGGGAGGGGGCTGGTATTTTAGTGCCGAGAAAATCGACAATCTTTGACTCACGAGTTAACAGCATTTAGCAGCTCCTGCAGCAGAACACGAAAACTGATCTTAAACGATAGAATTTGCCTGCACCTTTTATTGAATGAAGAAGCAACATTTGCCCGGCACAAAGAGCTAAAATTTGGCTTCGGCATACACACACCTCTTGTATACGGAAGCGATGAAATGAAGCATTCAGAAGCATTTGTCAAACTTGTGGACGAAGCTAAGAGCAGGGTGAAAGAAATCAGCCCGGAAGAAGTTTTATCAATGATAGATAAGAAGCAAGCCTTTCATTTCGTGGATGTCCGCGAAGATAATGAATGGGAAGCCGGTCACGCTGTCAGTGCCATTCATATGGGTCGCGGCGTTATAGAGCGAGACATAGAAAAGCAAATTGAAAACAAGTCTGACCTGGTCGTTTTATATTGCGGCGGCGGCTTCCGCTCGGCTCTTGCAGCGGACAATATCCAAAAAATGGGTTACACAAATGTGCTTTCCATGGCTGGCGGAATGAGGCTCTGGCGCGAGAAAGCTTACCCAGAAACTAAGAACTAAAATGCCATTGGAAGCGCGCAAAATTGAGGTGGCGCTTAATTTAGTAGTGCTGGTCTGAAAGATAAGCAGACTTAACTAGCTTGTAAGCAATATAGCCATAAATCAAACAAATGAGCAAAACAACCAATTCTGGCTGTTTGAGCAATCCTTTGAGAAAAGGTTTGCACATGAAGTCTATCCAGAAAATTCCAAGGCCTGTACCCATAAACCTGAATTAGCTCCGAGAAATGACGCCTATATTTTGAGGCAAGCGACAATGGTATTGAAGCGATTGTAAAAAAACAATTCTTGAAAACGGTTTTTTGTCTTGGCTAGTTACGATATCACCCGCCAGTCTTGCCATTCTGGCGACAACTTGCAAAGAGATAGAGGTTCATTTTATGTCTTCAAAGCCTCATCTGTTCAGAAAGCGAAAAGTAAAAGTGGATGGCGGCGGATGTCAAAGAGCCTTTTTTGAGCTTGTGAGATTTCAGGGAATTTATCTCAAAACATGCGACTTAGCCGATTTGGTGGGGGAAAGGGGAAGCGGTCACCCAAGTAAAGCAGCAGCGGCAAAATCCAGGGTAAGATATTCCAAAATTGGGGAGAAGCAAGCATGTTTATGGATTCATCCGGAGAGGAAGCAAGCTCCACCGGGCCAAGCCAACTTGTTCACAGTGATGGCAGAGTCGAACTGTCTGGCGAACTGAGCGAAGTAACGGCCAGCCCACTTTACAGCGAAGATTTAGCCCCACTGGAATTTGATAAGCGAAACTGGTCAACCTACAATTTCGTGGCGCTCTGGGCGGCCATGTGCGCTTGCATTCCAACATACATGCTCTCATCTGGTCTAATCGCCTCTGGGATGAACTGGTGGCAAGCTCTATTTACAATTTTGCTGGGCAACACAATAGTACTCATCCCCATTCTTTTGAATTCGCATCCAGGCACCAAATACGGTATCCCGTTTCCTGTATTTGCGCGAGCAAGCTACGGTACGATGGGCTCCAATTTGCCGGCTTTAATGAGAGCGGTCGTAGCTTGCGGCTGGTTTGGGATTCAATCCTGGATCGGCGGTCAGGCGCTGTACGAATTTTTCAAACAACTGGCGCCCGGATGTACAACACTCTTTGGTGCCCCGATTGCCGAACACACTCCGGTAGAATGGCTTTCATTCGCTTTATTTTGGGGGCTAAATGTACTGATCATATATAAAGGTATGGACCTACTCAAACGAGTACAGGGAGTCGCGGCTCCATTCGTACTTATAATGACTGCAGCGCTGGTATGTTGGGCAGTAAGTAAGGCTCACGGCTTGGGTGACCTCATGCGCGACCAGGGTAAATTCCACTCACTCAGTACATTTTTGCCTGTGTTTTTCCCTTCGCTAACAGCAATGATCGGCTTTTGGGCCACATTATCATTGAATATGCCTGATTTTACGCGCTTTGGACGGAGTCAGAAAGAACAAACAATAGGTCAGGCAGTGGCACTTCCAGTAGCTATGGCCATATTTTCAGCCATGGGAGTAATGATTACATCAGCAGCTATAGTCATTTATCCTGATGTGCCGGTAAAAGAGCTCTGGGATCCAGTTAAACTCATTTCTCACTTTGACAGTCGCTTTGTTGTTGCAATTGCCATGCTTACGGTTGCAATTGCTACATTGTCCGTAAATATCGCAGCAAATGTAGTTTCGCCTGCTAACGATTTTGCAAACGCATTCCCAAAATACATAACTTTCCAACGAGGAGGTCTTATTACGGGGATATCGGGTGTTCTGCTGCAGCCGTGGAAACTAATCGCAGATCCTAACGGCTATATTTTTCAATGGCTTCTCGGCTATTCAGGCGGACTGGGCTCGATTGCAGGCGTGCTAATCGTAGATTATTGGGTCATTCGTAAATGTAAACTGAACCTGCCTGACTTGTATCTGGGCAAAGGTGAATATACATACAACGCAGGTTGGAATCCGGCAGCAGTCATTGCCACTATTGCAGGTTGCGGGGCAGCCTGGATTGGTATTGTTGTTCCACAGCTCAAGGCTCTGTACGAATACGGCTGGTTCGTCGGCCTTGCTGTTTCAGGTATCGTCTATTACGCACTTATGCAAAACGCAAAGCGTCCTACAAATTCTCACTGAGTAATGTGCTCGCGAATTGAAGCGGCAGCCTTTTCATATTCTTTGGCTATATCGGTGTGGCCAGCCAGGTCTGCCATGCGCCCGTAGCCTTCAAAACATTGGGCTATTTCCTCAGAACAAACTTGCCGGCCAAGTTTATTCGATGTTTCTTGTGTTTGCTTCACCACATCAAGATAGGCTTGCGCTGCTGCATTCATGTCATTTTGTTTTTCAGCTTCCAGACCTACTTCCAGTTTTTCTTTGGCTAGAGTCTTAACTTTCAAGATTTTCTCAGCGACTTCTATCATTGTCATGCCGTTGTTTAGAGGCGGAATTGCAGCTTCCTGATATCGAGATGACTCTTGCTCGTTGTCCGAAGTGGCAGCAGGAAGTCCCTGAGAACTCTCGCTTCCCGATGTCTCGTTTTGATCGCTATTAGCCGGCTCAATGCTGGGACTTACGTCGATTCTGTTATCAGAGCGAATAATCTCACCTTCAGTTTTAACAGGCTTGGCAGCAACACGAGCTTTTGCCAGACTTTGACTAGAGCGTTTGATAGCGTCAAATGCAAAGTAAGCAATAAGACCAAGGGCAACAACAGACAGAACCCAGACTGTAAAACGAATTTTGGATGCAGTCAGCACTTTTTCAGCTGCAACGTCTGTATCCATGCCCTGGCTTTGCTTTTCAGCTTCCAGCTGATTATGCTTAGCTCTGATTGCTTTGGCCCGCGCTTCCATGTTCAAAGCATCGAGGTGCCTGGTGTTATTTTGCCTGAGTAACTTTGCATATGAATCAAGGATCTTACTTACTACAATGTGGTCTGGCCCGAGGTTTTGCTCCATTGTGTGCAGAGACTTTTCCATCTCCTCAATCAATCGAGTCGTTTTCTCGTCAAGTTTTGCAGCCTTTCCACTTTCCATTTGATTTACCCGGGGGTCGGTATAAGCCATCTATACCCTCAGCCCTTATTTGCCAACTGCAGAGCCGTCGGCTCACTGCCATAAGTTTGGAAATGTTCACAGGAACCAGAAAGATGAACTCCCGTCCAAGAAAAAACAAGAACGAAAAATAAGCCCACTAAGACGCTGCAACTTCATTTGGAGATAAGCCAATGATTAGAAGAATCGACAAGACGGCAAGAGAGCAAGGCTCCAAGCCCGGGCTCAAATTAGTAGGTGGAAGCGACATCAATGTCTCTGAAATCGAGCCCAGAAAAGCCGCTAAAGAAGGCGAGCCTCTATGCAAAGACGGCATCTGCACTTTGAACTGGAAGCCACAACGTCCGGCTCTGTTACCCCTGACTCTGAATGAATCAGCTGCCTAGTCGCCTTATCTTCAATTAGCCGTGTCGGGCTTAGCTTAACTCTGCTGTAGCCAGTTCACTGGAAGGATTTTTCATGCGAGCAGCAAGCTCATGAAGCTCTTCTTGCAAGTATTTTTCCAGACCACCTTCCAAAAGATGTTGAACATCATTGAGGAAACGTGCAGCTGGCGCGCCATCGATGATACGGTGGTCAAAATTGAGAGTCAAAGTCATCATCTTTCGCACTTCAATTTTGCCGTCTCTGACCACAGGGCGCTTTTCAATTGCCCCAACCCCGAATGTCGAAGTCGAAACACAGGGCGGAATCATGGCTTTCATGCCGAACTTACCCAAGCTGCTCAGGCCAAATGTAGCTCCTAAGCATTTAAGTCTGATTGCTGGTGATTGCAAACCAACCCAGAGAATAAGTCGTCGGATGAACCAGGGCATCTTGGTAAATTTGCTTTGCAGTTTCATGTGCCAGACTTTCTCAACATCGCCGTCTGCGTGAGAGCGTAACTCTTCCGAAATATCTGCGATTGATTTAGTATCTGGCTCTTCGATTGCTCCAAAAAAGAGCGTAGGTTGAGAACCAATAAATCTTTCGACTGTGAAGCCGGCAACAATGTCATTAAAAACCACTGTGCGACCGAACGGCAACATGGCAGTGCGTGTATCGGGGTGAGATCTTTGAGCTATTGCAATGGCTTTTAGCAAGAATGCCGTGGCGGTGACCCTGACTCCTTGCTTACACAGCGCAGCTCTTAGTTCTTCAGCCCAGGTCATATCGATGTCGAGAAAGAAATATGTGGGCACAGAGCCTGCGCCGACGATATTTATCATGTCTAGAATGTTCCAACGCAGTCTCGGGAGCTTTGAAAAGTGAAAGCCCTTTTTGCCATTTGTTGGTTCATCTGCCACGGTCTTAATCCTCGCCTGAAAAAACAATCTGCTAGATTGCCCTATATAAATACTGACTCTACTTTGTCCGGTTTGCAAGTGGTTCGATTTTATGAATAAGACCGAAGTAGACCGGACAATGTTTCATGACACTCGTTTTCTATTTACGTGCCGTATTAATATATTAGCCCCTCTTGGCATTTTGTGTAAAAAGGTCAGTTAATTAGGCAACTTTTTACTAAAAAGTCTGAATCGACCTTAAATTGTTTTCAACAAATGCACCGATCTAATGTCTCAAAAACGATGCAGATCCAGCCTTTTGGACAAACAAGCCACTGCTGTTTTTAGCTTTCTGATTCAATCGATTAGCAAGGCACGAGTTCCAAATCTCTTTGAGACTGCGGCAGCTGCCATTCGCCCTTAAATTGGAGCAGCATTTGGTTTACCATTTCGCGTCTTTTCATGCGACTGGAATATGGGCTGTAATATACCGAAAAGGCAAGCATGCCATGGGATTTGCGTTGCCAGTATTCCAGATTCTCGCTCTTAAGCAAGTCTGCCTGCAAATTATCTGATTCAGCTAATTCCAAGAGCTCGAAATCCTGCCGAGCAAAGGACAAAATAGCGTAAATTCCAGCTTCTGGTTTAACACCAAGCCTGTTGATTAGTGGACCGACGAACTCATAAGGACCAATGAGTAGACTCACTTAGCTTGCCTTTCTATTTTTGTGACTGTTTGTGTCACCAAATACGGTAGCGCAGCATCTTAGCACAATCGCAAATTTGAACAATTAGCAGCAAAGCCCAGGCAGCAATAGACTTGCCGATAAGATAAGCAGCCTATTTCAAAGTGACTCAAGCGATTTTTTCATCCGAATTTATGCACTAATTGGGTAAACTAATACATCTGGAGCCGAAGGGCTTTGTATGACAACTTTGATTTCGAGGACATCGACCAATTTTTTGCCAGAAGCTTGAATTTGCATCCAAAAATCAACGGCGAGTCCTTTTACTGAGCGCTGTTCTTTTGCAGGCCTTTTCAATTCAGTTGAACTTGGAAGTAAATGCTGCAACTAAGGACTCCTGGACCAGCTATTACAGCCAGGGTGTAAGCGCTCTGGCAAAGCAAGATAATGCGCAAGCCGAAGATTTCTTTCGCAAAGCCTTAAATGCAACTTCCAATTCAGGAAATTCTGCAGAACGTGAAAAATGCCTGCTCAAATTGGCAGATACTCTGAGCCTGAGAAACAAAACAGGCGAGGCACAAGAAATTTACGAAAAACTTTTGCTTACTTTGAGCAAAAAATATGGAGCAAACAGTGCACAAATTGCCCCTATCCTTTTAGATCTTGGCTCTATTCAGGAAGCCGCCGGCGACCATACTAAGGCAATTAGCTATTACCAGCGAGCCTTGCAAATCAACGAAAAAAACTACGGTCCATACAGTCCAAATCTTGCTGCCAATTTGCAAAGTTTGGGACGGGCTAAGTATAAGGCTGGTTTCAAAAGCGAAGCTGAGCAACACTTCAAGCGCTCGCTGGATGTTTTAACTCTAGACCCGGCTCTATCGGCTGCGACAGAGATGGAAAGCATCAAAACCAATCTCAGCGATCTGATGAAAAGTACAGATAATTCAAATCAAGATTTGCTCAAAGATTTCCAATCGAAAATACTCAATTCAAACGGAATTAATAGCAGTTCTCCGCCGCCAGTCCAAATCAAAATCGAACAAAATGATGCTGCCTCTGGCTTGAGTCCAAAGCAATCAGCGTGGCAGCAACAAAGACAAGAAATCGCAAAAACAAACAGACAGTGGGAAACAGACGAAGAGTCAAAAGTGCTGCAGCGCGGCATTGAAAATCTAGATCTGAGCAATAAGCTTTCTCCAGCTTTCAATGTAATCAACGACTCTCTTTTCAAACAAGACCACTATGAAAAAGGCGAATCTTATTACCAGCGAATGATAGCTACAGACCTTGATTCGCTTGGTTCAGCTCATCCTGCCCTTGCCAACGACTTAAATGGTCTGGCTCGCCTCTATATGTCTCAAAAGCGTTATGCCGAAGCAATACCTCTATTGAGTCGTGCCAAATCAATCTATCAAAAGGTCTATGGTCCCTCGGCATTGTTGACAGTAAACACCGGCGTGGCACTTGCAGATGCTGAATTCCGTAACGGCAACACTGATAAGTCGGCAGAATTATACAAATCTGCATTAGGCGCAGGACAATCTGCATTCGGCCCTAACAATATTGAAACAGCAAGAATTCTAAATGATCTTGCTTATTTGTATTACCAGCAGGGCAAACTTAGCGAGTCTCGCACATTTTACGAATGGGCTATCGCCAGCACTGAAGGAGCTCTCGGTCAAAGCAATCCGCTGCTGGCAGCCTGTTTAAAAGACTATGCTGCAGTTTTACGCGGGCTCGGTAAAACAGCCGAAGCTGCCGATGCCGAATCGCGAGCCGAAAAAATATTGGCTGCAAAATAAATTCAGCTTTGCTTTTTTATCGAGCAAGAGCGGGACTCATGCCTGTTTTTTCAATGCCTGCTTTTGCCGGCACAGGAGCAGCTTCAGTAGCTTCTGCGCTGCCCAGTACGGGAGTAACTTTCAATTTATTTTCGAGTTCTTCGCTTGCGTGTTTTGCTACCTGGTCGTTTTCGTTCAGCTCACCAAATACTTCAACCATATTGTCCATTGTTTGCCCTTTGCGCACTTTAACCCACTCAACTTGACCGTCTTTCACCTTGCAGACAAAAGTAGTTAGTGGAGTAGTCACAACTGATGATAGGGGCACAAAGAGAGAACTTTCGCGTCGGCGCGTTGGCCAATAAACTTCGCAAAACATGCCTGGTAGCACAGAAAAATCAGGGTTGAAATAGTTAAGTTCAACAGGCATTGTTCTTGTGCCTTCATCCAGGCTGTTACTGATACGAGCAACTGTGCCTTCGAATTTTTGACCTGGAAAGGCTGATACGGTGAATTTCACTTTCGAGCCAATCAACACACCTGCAGTGTCGACTTCGGGCACAGGAGCTACAATTCTCAGCAGGTCTAATTGTTTGATACGACAGATTGGTGGATAAGCACCGGTGCCGTCGGGTCCAACAAAGCTGCCGATATGCATTTTTCGCTCAGTAATATAGCCATTGAACGGAGCTCTTATTTCAAGGTAAGAGGCAAAATCAGCAAAACTTTCAAAGCCTCTGACTATTGCATCGACTTCTTCGCGCCTCATTTTGACTTCATGGTCTTTAGCGTTAATTCGTTTGATTACAGTATTTACGTCTTGCCGATCGCTTTCAACTGATTGCGCCCATTGCACAACGTCATTGTCTGCAATAACACCCGGCACCAGTGATGCCGTATAGACTCTTTGATAAGTCGATTGATCTGCCAGTAGATTAGCCTGGCGTTTTTTCAATTCAGCTTGTAAATCTTGTAGTTTCGATTCTTCGGCAGCTAATGAAGCTTTTGCTGCAGCAATTCTTGCCAGAGCTTCGTTTCGCCTGGCCAAATATTCAGGTGCATACATCTTTACCATGAGCTGACCTTGTTTTACAACAGAGCCGCGGTCAACTCCAAGCCAATTTACAAAGCCTGGAACTTTGGGATAAATAAGCACATCCTGGTAAGCCTGGATTTCGCCAGGCAACTGGTCTTCGCGGAAAAGAGTTTTGGATACGACAGCTACGACTTCCAGCGGAACCGCTTGTTTGCCCAAAGATTCTGATGACACGAGCGGCTCATGTCTGTGCTGCCAGAGGAAATAAAATCCCACCCCAGCCAGGGCTAAAACAACAAGAACGAAGATCATATTTTTGATATTGAACGCTGATGTGTGCATGTTTTTTGTCGCTTTTGGTTTTCTACGGCTTGGCCTGATCGTCTGGGTGCAAGGAACGGGATCTTACCTGAGCGCCTTGCTGAATCATCGAAAATACAAGTGGAAGAAGAGTTAGAACAGAAAGTGTAGACATGGATAAACCGCCGATTACGGCGCGTCCAAGCGATGCGCTTTGTCCATCTGAAATAGCCATTGGCACCATACCTGCAATCATGGCGATTGAAGTCATCATAATCGGTCGCATTCGGCTTTGAGCACCATGAACGGCGGCGTCGTTTGCACTCATTCCTTTAACGCGACTTTCTTCGGCAAATACCACAAGCAAAATTGCGTTAGCAATACCCACACCAATCGCCATAATAGCGCCCATGAAAGACTGCACGTTCAACGTGGTGCCGGTGACAGTCAGCACAGTGAGCACACCGAGCAAAATAGCCGGAGTGGTCGACATAACCACAAGCACTACGCGGGCTGTCTGGAAATAAGCAAGCAACATCAATGTAATTACGACCACAGCCAAAATAAGACCTGTAAGTAAGTGAAAGAATGTATCTTCAAGCAAAGGCACTTGCCCAACCACATCAACGAAAACACCCTCAGGCGGCTTGCCGCAGCGCTTCACCGCAAGTTTCACTTCCTGACCAACTCTAGCTAGATCATTACCAATGTGATTTGCTCGCAATGAAACCATGCGCATCATGTTGTATCGGTCGAGCTCACCGTTTGTCACTCCATATTCAACTTTAGCCACATCAGAGATCAATGGATGCTGGCGTCTGCGCGGGTGTGCGCCTGGATAGTCTTTATTGACGGTTGGATCTTCAAGCTCATCGAGGTCTGGCATTTGCTCTTTACGCATGCTGTTCATTGTTGGAAAGTTAGCAATATCCTCTTTTGATCGTATTTGATCTTGTGGAACTTGCACCTGCACCTGATATGAAAAGCCAGTCTCTGTGTCTCGCCAGAGGCTGAGGTTGACGAAACGGCTGGAGAAAAATGCGGGCTGTAGCGACATGCCGATATCTTCAGCCGTGACACCAAATTGTCCTGCCAATTCTCTGTCAATATTGATCTGGCAAGTGGGATAATCGAGTGGCTGTCCCCATTGCAAATCGCGAATCGGGTCAATCTTATTCATCTCTTTTAGTATTTTGGCAGCAAACTGTTTGTCGGCAGTCAGATCATGACCGCTGACCTGCACCGTAATCGGTGTGGGCGAACCGAGGTTCATAATTTGACTTACAAGGTCACCTGGTTCAAAAGAGAATTTAGTATCAGGCAAAGCTTTCAAAAAGCGCTGCCTGAGCTTGTCTTTGATATCAGCAATTCTAATATGGGCTGACTCTTTTAACTGCACATCAAGAACAGCCTGGTGAGGTCCGCTTGTCCACAAGAAGGCTGAGCTAATTGGAAACATCGGTGGTTGCTGACCGGCATATCCCAGAGTTTTCTCCAGATTTCCCTGGCCGACTTCTGCTTTAATTTCTTCAATAGCCTTTAGAACTCTGGTTTCTAGAGCCTCAACTCTCATTCCGGTAGGAGCCGTTATGCGCATTCTAAACTGATTGCTGGCTGAATCAGGGAAGAGCTGTTTACCAATTGAAGTGTAGAGCAGCACAACAGTTGTAACCGCCACAAGTAAATAAACAGAGATCAGTATGGCGCGAACAGGAAATAGAAAGCGCAGGAAATTACCGAGCGCTTCTTTTAGATGATCGATAAAATCAGGCTTCTGTTCTTTGTGCTCTGGCTTGAGAAGCCAGACTGCCATAATTGGCACCATTGTTGAAGCCAGAGTCGTAGAGGCGATCATGGCGAAGCCAACGGCTAAAGACAGCGGAATAAATAGCTCTTTTGTGATGCCGACCATAAAAAACGAAGGGATGAATACGGCAACAACCGAAAGCATGGCCAGAAGTCTGGGCACCATGGTTTCGACGCAAGCGTCGTAAACAGCCTGGTGTAATTGAGCCCCTTCGGCCAGGTGGCTATGCATATTTTCAATACAAACAGTAGCTTCGTCCACCAAAATTCCAATTGCAAGTGCAAGACCACTAAGTGTCTGAATGTTGATCGTTTGACCGGCAAGCCACAATCCCACAATTGCAGACAATAATGAAAGTGGAATTGTTGTCACAACAATGGCGGTGGCACGAATGTCTTTGAGGAAAAGCAAAATCATCAAACCTGGCAAAAGCGTGCCCATCAGCCCTTCATGAAAGACGTCATTGATTGCTTCTCGCACATATTTGGATTGGTCGAATTCATAGCTGATTTTTACATTTGACGGCAACACAGCCTGCATGCGCGGCAAGGCTGCCTGCAAAGCATCTACCACCGACACTGTTGAAGCATCGGATCGTTTTACGGCTGGAATGTATACAGTGCGTCGCCCATTAAATAGCGCGTAACCAGCTAAGATATCGGCTGAATCTTCGATTTTACCGATATCTTTGATAAAAATTTGTGGACCATGCCCTGTTCTAATCGGCATATAGTCCAGTTGGTGAATATCTGGCAGGTCTGTATTTACAGGCGCGATACGCAAATAATCGCCGGTGCGTACATTGCCTGACGGTAAAACCCGACTGCCTGTCATCAGCGCTTTTACAACTTCGTCTCCAGAAATATTGTAGCGACGCAGTTTGTTTGCATCGACACTCACAACAATACTTCTAATATTGCCGCCAAATGGTGGTGGCGCTTCCGCACCTGGAACAGTGGCAAGCATGGGCCTGATACGGGTATAGGCCAGGTCTTCAAGTAGCTTAACTGGCGCGGTTTCAGAAGACAAAACCAGTTGTCCAACAGGCAAACTACCCGCGTCGAATCGCAGCACGAAAGGATTGTAAGTGCCGTGCGGCATCAAGCTGGTTGCGCGATTAGCCATGGCTACAACAGCAGCCATGGCACTTGCCATATCTGTATCAGGCTGAAAAAAGACCTTAATCAAAGCAACGTTTTGAATTGACTGAGACTCGATGTGCTCGATGCCTGGCACATAAAGAAAGAACAACTCATATGACGATGTTATGTAACCTTCCATTTGCTCTGGCGACATGCCGCCGTAGCCCTGAATTATGTAAATAGCAGGAATCTTCAAATCAGGAAAAATATCCTGTTTCATGCTGCCCAGAGCCATAAAAGAGACAAGAACAATGCTCAAAACAGCCGCCACTATAGTGATCGGTCGTTTCATCGCTGTTGCAATAATCCACATAATTGCTTGTCCTGTGCCTTACTTATTCTCTTTGGTGTTTGACTCGACTAATTCAACGAGCTGCAAAAATGGTCTGAGGTCTCCCTGCACATAAGCAAGGCACAATATCGCTCGCCAGACATCGATTTGAGCAAGAGCATCTTCAACTTCAGCTTCAGCCAATTCTTTTTCTGCCGCCGCCAGTGATACCACATTTGTCAAACCAGTGCTATAACGTTTTTGCTCTTTGATTTCTTTAACTCTGGCAGCCTCGACCAGGCGTGGAGTTTCATCTGCAACCTTTCGTGCTTGAGCAAGCAAAATTCTGGCGCGGGCATCCTTTTTCTCCAAAATTTGCATAGCCAGTTCATAATCAGCTTGCGCGGCCATTTCATTGCTTTTTGCCATCTGAATCTGAGCTTTCAGTGGAAAATATTCCATAAAGGGAAAGCTCAAAGAAGCGCCGATCATATAGTTGAAGACCTGAGGCAGTACACCTGCAGCGACTGGTCCCAGTGGATTGATCGTCGTATTGGAACTGTTGCCTCGTCCATAAACAGATGAGTTAAGCCAGAGGTGCGGTCTGTAAGACTTATCGAGCAAAATTTGCTTTGCTCTCCAGCGCGAGACTTCAGCTGTTTTGTACAAAGCCAGTGGATGCAGGGTCAAGTTGAACGGCTTAGAGCTTGGCTCCGCAGCAGGTCTTCTTATAAGTGGGTTTGAAATGATATCTATGTCTTGCGATGCTATCCCCATTTTTTCAGCAAGAGCAACGAGCGAAAGACGAGTATCTCTTTCTGCTTTAATCAAAGCAATGCGCGATTTAGATACTTCAAAATCCCATTCGGCTGCTTCAACACCTGGTTTAAGCCCTTCAGAAACTAGCGTTTTGGCTCGCAGCTTGCCTGCTTCCATATGTTCAACAGCTGCAGTAGTTGAGCGAATTACTTGCTTTGCAGCAGCGGCGTCAAGAAAGGCATCGGCTGCGGCAAAGGCAACATCGAGTTTAGTCAAGTTAAGATCGGCCCTTGCTGTTCGCGCGTCAGCAAATGCATAATTGTCGTTGGCATGGCGAAGTCCGCCGTCAATCAAAAGCCAGTTGAAATTCAAGCCTTGCAAACTATTCATATATGGCTTCAAACTGTGACTTGTGGAAGATGGACCTGAATCGACAGGCACAGTATCGAAGCCTGAAACATTGTTCATAACAACAGAGGCGATTCTGTTAGCGGTCACTCCAGATTCTTGCAGGTCGACGTTCAAGTTTGGCAAATATTGCGTTTTTGCCAGAGCGACGTTTGCTTTTGCGGCTCTAAGTTTGAATTGTCTCTGGGCAATTGTCGGGTAGTTTCTTAGCGCTACTTCAACTGATTCGCGGATGCTAACGGCATTTGTTGGTCTAATTGGCTGAAACTGAAAGTCGGGGACATTTGTTTCTCGACCGGCTGCAAATACTACTGCAGAAGGGGTGGCAAAGCAGAGAAAAGTAAGGCTCAGCAGTGCAATCAAGCTGTTTTTAAGTATCAAGCGAATCATTTAGCTGCTGGCCGTGCTTATTGAAATCCCAATTTGAACAGAGAATTAGCAACGCTTTACAAGCAAATACTAAGGCAGAAGCTCTGCACAGCTGTATATTCTACTCGCTTGGCATGAGCTAGAAGGTGCAGGGCAAGCACTCAAATCAAGTTTCTTGATTAGTTCATTTTTTTCATTTTTACAAGTAGTAAAATCAGAAAGTTGGCCACAGGGCTTCGGCAAATGAAGACAAATAACTCAGCTGTCATGACAGTCAATCAAGTTCTATGCGCTGTTTTGCTGCAGCTATTTTTCACTAACGCAAGCAATGCAGATGCACTTGACACTGGTGATAAGAGTGACATTTTTGCCAGACCAGATCACAAATACAGCTTTGAGCTAGACGAGAAAAAAAGACTTTTACACAAGAAAATAGACGACAAAGATTCGTTAGATGATGCAAGCAAAATAGATTTAAACAGCCCTGACAGCAACAAAGTTCAAACACCGAATCAGTATGACGGTTCTGAATATAACGCCTCTACGTTTATCGATACTGATTTCAGCAAACATAGCTTTCAAGACTTATTTGCGCCGGACGATCATAAACAAGATGAGATGGATTCGCCATTCAAGAAAGCAGAACTCGATGACAAAAACAAAGATGACGACCCGCTTTCGGAAATAGACCGACTTCGCAAAAAAAATAGAATTTGGGATAAAGACAACTATTTGCGTTTAGTCAAACCAGTTTACTATCAGCCCGGCGACTGGGTTCCCTCGGGATTGGACTCAACATGGAATGGTGGCTTTACGACACCACCAGACAACGGCTCACCTGTGCCTTACCGTCTAAATGGGCACGTAAACGAACAAAGAAAGTTACCGTGGCAGGACTAAGGCAGAGAAAGAGCAGCCTCTTTAGCCAACTCTTTTTTCAAAATATACTGAGCTGAATTTTCCATCAACTGAGCCTCTGCACTTTTCCCAGAACTGGACAAAACTCGGCTGTAATCGCTCAAGCACGAAGCTAGAAGTCCGTTGTCCGTGCCGCAAGACAAGATTGTGTCGGCAAGCGCCCAAGCATACAAGTTTGCTGCGTCCTGAATTTTTCCATGACTGTAATTCAAAAAAGCCAAATAATTCAACTTTAGTACAATTTCTAACTTTTGCGCACTAAGCGGAATAGAAGGCAAGCCTTTGGCATAATCGTTTGAAGCAACAGTTTCGCTTTTCGCTGGCATTTGCTTTTCAGAAATGTAATTCAAAAGCGATTCGGTTCGGCGCACAGGAAGAGCGTCACCGCTATAAACACCTTTATAGATCTCCAGGGCTCTGCTTAGAAGAGGCTTTGCACTGTCATAATTATTTTGCAGCAAATAGATTGAAGCAAGTCCACTGAGATCGCGAGCTACGCTGGGATGAGAAGCGCCCAATGAATCTATATCTGCAGCGATCATACGCTCGTAAAAATCAACTCTTTGTTTGTTGATTTTGTCCAGAGTAAGAGCATCAAGGGTGCTTTGCGAATCTGATGCCGCTGTATTAGTCGGCAAAAGGGCCCGCCCCGGGGCAGCTTGAAAAATTCGATCTTCTTCTTTTTGAAAATTCGATTTTGAATTAATTGCGGAGCCATCAGTATAGGTAGCAGAAGCATCAATGCGACCTGAGTTTTTCGGGTTTGATACTTTGCCGGAAACTTCTTTATTCCAGATTGAAGCAGTAACCCCCATTGTTCGATCAAGCTTATCTAGCCTGTCTTTCAATAGTTCATTTTGAAACTTGGAGCCGAGTGCCCGTCCTCGGTCGGGATTCTTGCAAAATAGATCAATATAGTCTGCCAGAAGTGCTGAAAGTAAGTCGCCAGAGGATTGGTCCATCTGCATCATCAAAATAGCTAATGATGATTTGTAATTCGATTCAGCCTGCTGTAAAAGCCCGGAGGCAAAAGAAACCCGACCAAGGCGATGTTGATAATCAGCAAGAGCCAGTGAATCAGGAGCAGGATTACTTTGAGTTATTAAAATAGCCTGTTCATAGAACTTAGCAGCTTTTGGATAATCGCATTCAGTCTCATAGACTGTGCCCAAAAGTATCAGAGAGTGCACAATGTTGACATTTTTCTTGCCATATTTTGCTTCTAGAACATGCAAAGATTTCAAGTAAAGTGGGATAACTTCGTCAGTCTTGCTTTGCATTTGCAAAACAGACCCTA
Organism: uncultured Candidatus Obscuribacterales bacterium; assembly: GCA_964546815.1. Taxonomy (GTDB): domain Bacteria; phylum Cyanobacteriota; class Vampirovibrionia; order Obscuribacterales; family Obscuribacteraceae; genus JAIEPM01. The sequence goes on from CAZJLR010000001.1 coordinate 118,652, forward strand.
AATTTTGCATGCAACTAGCGATTTCCAATGCAGTGCAGCTCTTATTTCTTTTTGCAAGCTTCAATGCCTCGCGCATGCTAGCTTCAGCGCCCTCAAGATCTTGCGCTTCCAGCCTCCGCTCGCCCTCAACAGCTTGAACTTTCCAATCAATATCAAGAGCAAAAGCAGCATTAATTCCTGAGTTTTGCAGTTGCAAAATTGCAACAATGAAAAATGGGATTAATGCAATTCTAGTGTGAGAATTTGAAAGAAAACGCATTTGATATGGAAAAGCTTGATTAGGCGCAGAGCATCGCCAGCCGGAAGAGACAGTGACATTTTAGCATTTGGAATATGATAGTTAAACAGCCCGGTCCTTTGCGTAGGAAAGGCTCATTGCGGATACTCGTTACAAAGCCAATACTTGCGTGAAACATCTTCCACAATTGGTGATTTGCGCAGTCCAAATATAAAACAGTTGTCTGTGTTATCGTCATTCAAACTACTAACTTCAGCCACACAGATGCTTTTGTCATTAGCACAGCCAGCAAATTGATGACACAATTTTGGAGGCAATGTCGCGCTTTCTCCGGGTTCTAATATGATTTTTCCGCCTGCTGGAATTCTTCTGCTGATGCCATCGACCTGCACTTCGACTGCCCGTGAATCAATGCTTTTCTCGTCATCACTTGCCCAACCAAGTTCTAGTTCGAGACGCCCGCCTCCTCGATTAATCAAATCCTCTGTTTTCATCCAATGAAAATGCCAGGGCGTAATTTGTCCAGGGCGCACCATCATTGCTTTTTCAGCATAAGTCTTAGAATCAGCTGGAGTCCCGTTTTTCAATAGACCGTTGCGAATGATAAAAAGAAGCAAGCCTTTTTTGTCGAATTCTCCTTCTCCAAAGTCAGTGACATTCCAGCCCATTCCATGTGTTCTGATTTCAAGACTACTTTCGTCAAGGTGTTCTTGCCAGTCCTTTGTGCTCCAATAAGCCCAAGGCGGAAGCTTCAAATGATGACTGTCAAAAAATCCTATCGCTTCGTCAATCAGGCGGTCTATTTGGCTACGCTTCATACTCATGGCTGTCTCCAAGAAAGCATCATCTATAAGGGAAATTCCCCGGATTCAAAGCGGTGCAGATTAATTCTGTTAACCGATTGAACTTTTTTCCTCTATTCAACGTTTTGAGATTTAGAGGCCAAAATCTCAAGGTCACCGAGGGAGGGAATTAGCTATGACAGTCATGTTGGCAGTTAAACAATACATTGCAAAAATTCCAAACGCGCAACCCTTTGCTACACGAGAACTCTTGCCATTCGGCAAACGCGGAACCATTGATCAAATCCTCTATTTGCTTGTAAAAAGAGGGCACTTAGAGAGGTTGGCTCGAGGGGTATTTTGCAAACTTGCACGAAAAACACAGTTGCCTACGATAAAGGAAATAGCAGAATGCAAAGCTCGAACATTCGGAAAAACAATTGTCACTCACGGCATCGACGCGCAAAAAGTGCTTAAGATGAATGCTGACGGTTGCCCAGAAACTACTTACGCTGTCGCCGGTCGCTCCGGCTCCTTTGTCACAATTTTCGGCCGAGTACATTTTCACGGAACAGTTCACACACGGGTGCAAACAGGCGATTCCAAAGCTGGCTTAGCTATTCGAGCCTTAGCTCAAATAGGACGCGACAGTTGCGATCTCTATGATGTGCAAACAGCTCTTTTTGAGTTTGATAGGAATGACAGAATCCAGCTTAAGAAGATATTTCCACCCAAAATGCCGGGGTGGCTAAGCGATCTTATACTGCAGCAACATTACCCTCGACGGCGAAAAGCCGCTTAAAACAATGCAAATTACTGCTTAGCGCCAAAAGCCAAAAGCTTCTCAGCAATTTTGGCCGAGCTCAAGCCATTTTGCTCAAGCAATATGGATCTAGCACCGTGCTCAACAAAGTGGTCGGGAATTCCAAGACAGGCTATATCAGCCAATCTTTGCGCTGGATTTTCAAGTCGCAAAGCAGCCGCATGTTCGAGAACAGCCGATCCAAAGCCACCAGATATGATGCCTTCTTCTAAAGTAATAATCCTGTTTTGGGAATTACTCAAGAATGAATCAAGCATTTCTTTGTCCAATGGTTTTGCGCTTCTAGCATTCACAATTGTGGGGTTTAGCCCATGAACGCTCACTTCAGCTGCAGCCTTCAAGGCTATTTCAACCATTGAGCCATACGCAAGCACAATCAAATCTTTGCCTTCTTGCAGAACTTCCCATTTATTTGGATCGATCAGCTCAAGGGGCATCTCGGTTTCTGCAGCAATAGCTTTGTCACGCGGAAATCTCAGCGCAGCTGGACCTTTGTGCTCTTTCACCAGGGTATAAAGCATATTGCGAAGTTCTCTGGCGTCTTTTGGCGCATAGACTCGCATATTCGGTATTGCCCGCATATAAGCAATATCAAATACACCCTGATGAGTCTCCCCATCTTCGACCAGGCCAGCTCTATCGATGCCAAAAACAACAGGCAAATTCAAAATACCAACATCGTGAATAACCTGGTCCATAGCGCGCTGCAAGAATGTCGAATAAATAGAAAGAACAGGAAGCAGACCAGACTTAGCCATGCCGCCAGCCATCGTGGCCGCGTGCTGCTCACATATGGCCACATCGAAAAATCGTTCGGGATATTTCTTGCCGAACTGCACCAAACCACTGCCTTCTGCGGTTGCTGGAGTTATTGCAACCAAGTCCTCAGTATTTTCGGCAATTTCAATTAATGCGTCTGTGAAAACTTGCGAATAAGTTTTAGGCTTACTTTTGCTTGCAACCGCTTGAGCTGGCTCAACTTTTTCAGGAGTAAATGCACTTACTCCGTGATACTTAATCGAATCAGCTTCAGCTGGCGCATAACCTTTGCCTTTTTGCGTGATCACATGGACTAATTGTGGTCCTTTCAATTCTTTGACACGCATGAAAGTTTCAGTAACAGCTTTCACATCATGCCCATCAACCGGACCGGTATAGTTGATGCCAAGTTTTTCAAATACAATTCCAGGTGTTTCTATTCTGGCTTTGGCTTCTTTCTTTACGCTACTGATTAGCTCCCAAACGGCAGGCTCGAGCTTAGCTTCGTCAAGCTCATCTTCAATCAAATTCAACTTTTCTTTGATGTCTTTGTAGAAAAAAGTCTCTTTTATTCGTTTCATATATTGCGAAAATCCACCCAGATTTTCGCTAATAGACATCTCATTGTCATTCAATACAATGATTACGTCCTTCTGAATATGACCTAGATGATTCAAAGCTTCAAGCGCCATACCGCCTGTAAGCCCGCCGTCACCAATAATTGCTACGACTTTATGCTTCTTTTTCTTCTGGTCTCTGGCGATAGCCATTCCCAGTGCCAAAGAAATTGACGTCGAACTATGCCCCGCCACAAATGAATCATGTTCACTTTCCAGCGGCGTGACAAAACCAGCAATACCTTTATGTTGACGCAAAGTATGAAAACGATCTTTGCGACCAGTCAACATTTTATGAATATAAGACTGATGTCCCACATCCCAGACAAGCTTGTCCTTTGGACTGTCAAAAACTCTATGCAACGCAACAGTGATTTCAACTATGCCCAGATTTGATGAAAGATGACCGCCGGTTTTCGACACTGAATCAATGAGATCCTGCCGAAGCCTGGCTGACAGCTCGGTTAATTCATCCATAGTCATTCGTTTCAAGTCACGAGGACTGACTACAGAGTCGAAAAATTTCGGCAGCTTGATCAGAGTTGACATTTTGTCCTTCGCTTTCCAGACACCTGAGCATCGATCATAGCAACCTCTTAAAGTACTTTTTCCTTATAAGAAATTGGCCTGTACAAATCTTGCCGTGTGTCCCGTGTCATTCACTTATTAGAACTTAATGCCCTTTCTAACAGATCCTCGTCAGCAGCGCTTTGATGACAATTCTTGGCGATTTCTCATGCAAGACTGAAAGATTCGCTAAACTGTAAACAGAGTAATCAATTTGCGAAATCATTGCTTCATGAAAATAACTTACCGTTTCACTAGATCTTACTTACTGTTTACAACGGCAGTGCTGCTGACAGCTCTGACCATTCCTGTCAAAGCAGAAGAAAGCAGCGCCGATTTAAAATCGCCAACAGTTAATGTCAAGGATGAGAACAGGGACTCAAACAAAGTTCTCAAAACAGACCCGGTCGATAACCTGGAGAATGCCAAGACAAATTCATTAGCTGCCGACAGCACAAACGAGCATCAAAGCCAAAATAGCGACAGCAGTTCCCAAGAGACAGCCCCAAGCGCGGATAAGCAAAACAAGAATAGTGACCAAAATCCCCACAAGAAAGCTGACATTATCAGCTTGAAAGCAGGCGAAAAGCTCAAGATTGCCGGATTTGCCGAGAACCAAGAACCAAGCATTGCCAAAGAAGCCATCAGTTCAAGCCAACCCACGCTAAATCGAGTGCAGATGCGTATTTCCGGGTCTATGTGCTATGCCTGCCTGCATGACTTCCAGGAAAGACTCAAACGAATTTTTGGAGTAGAAAGAGCACGAGTTGAAAAGTCCACCCAGGTAACAATTCAGAGCTTTTCACCCGACTTATCTAATTGGGCGGAAGCGATTATTTTTTACGACTCAAAAGCTCTTGAACTGGCAGACTTACGCGCATTTATGAAAGCTAACGGCTATTTTTCGTACAAAGTACTTGTAAAACAAGTAGATCAACTACCAGCAGAAGACCAAAAGAAAATCTGAGCTAGCAGCTGAAAAGAAAACCGGAGAGTTCCCCCTCCGGCTTTAAGCGTTTTAGTTCCAGCTACAAGCTTATGCGTTCTGCTTAAAACTGATTTTGTAGCATTGTCCTTGAAATACAAGAATTAGCTGACGTCCGACTGCCAGGTATTTGGAAATGCCAGGCTTAGTCTTCAACAAATCGAAGTATTCTTTGCTGCCAAAAGTTATTTCTTGAATTTTGCCCGACTTGTTCGCATCATAACTGGAGTCAGTCCAGAAGCCAGAATGCAGGTAGAAAGTTTTGTCATCGACCGATTTGACGTTTTCATTTTTTGATTTTTTCTCTTCATCAAGTGCAATAGAGTCCTTCAAACTGTTCAACTGCTTGGCTTTTTCAACTGCAAATTTGCCGCTAATTGGCCCGGACGAATAGCCTGCCCCCTCTCCACCAGAGCCAGCACCATATGAAAGTGCACTAGGAGCCAGGCTCGGAAGACTCGCATGCGGACGGGCCAGTCCTGCTTTTGCAAAAGAAGGCGCGCCCGCTGCAGACCTGGAGTCCAGCGCCATAGGGCGATCATCAATTATTTGAACTTCGCGAGCAGCTTGATGGAAAACAGCTTTTGCACGGACTCTCATTGGAACAACTGCAGCACCCATTTGCGCAGATGGCAGCATGGCACTATTTAAAGCCATCGGCTGAGCAACAGGCATACTTGGCACAGGAGCAAGTCTATGATTTTCACTTGGGTCTGTTACGAGGAACGAAGTGTAATTTGAAATAATTCCGTATTTCTTAGATAGAGCGATAATTTCGTCTACCACTTCTTTAGTTTCACCATTACTTTGTGCAACTTCGGTCAAATGAGCAATACGACGCATAGCCCAGAGCCGCGGCAAATAACTATGACCCAACGCCTGTTTTTCAAACTTCAATGGAAAGTTATAAGCCTTAGCCGCACCATTAATAGTGCCTGTCATATGGCAGGTAGCATCGCCACTTCCTTTATATTTGCCCATCAATAACACTTGTGACCCGGCAAATATATCTTTCACATTTCGCGGATAAATGTCTTTCACTTGAATGCCATCAAAATTGAGTTTGACATTAGACAAAACAGGACTCTTGATTTTGTCGTAAAAGCTCGAAAGCGCAACTTCAAGGCTTTCGTCCGGCTCTACATATTGCGATGTACCATGATTGTTATCTGCAAGTTTATTCAACAATTTGGTGTTAACATCATAGCCAATACCAAAGTCAAAGAGACGTATGTCTTTTTTAGGGTCAACAGCTTTGAGCAATCCTTCCAGACCTGTTTCACCGACAGTGGGCTCACCATCAGTCATAAGAACCAAATACGACGGGCGCTCCTTTGAGGTGCCAAGCATGCTGGCCGAAGTTTTTAAGGCATCACCAATATTGGTGCCTCCAGCTGCTTCCATGTCTTCAATGAATGCTAAAGCAGCTTTTTTGTTCTCGGGAGTCGCTGGCACCAGGCTCGTTTTGAATGCATCAACATCTGTATTGAATTGCACAACTGAGAAATGATCATTTGGATTAAGTGCATTGACTAGATATTTTAGCGCTCGCTTATTTTCATCCATGCGCTGACCTTTCATTGAACCTGAAATATCAGCAGCAAACACAATGTCTTTGCTTATCAGCTGCTTTGCTTGCATTGGCGGAGTAAGAGTCATCATAAAGTAGCCATCTTGATCGCTGTCTTTTTGCGTAAGCAAATTAGCACTCATGTCTTTATCTGAAACACTGTAATAAAGCAAGAAATCTTTGTCTGGAATAATATCTTTGCCCAGAAAAGAAGCAATGGCTTTATGGTCGCCATCACGCTTGGAACTTATGATATGACTGGGCGACCAGATAGTACGCAAACCTTGCTTGCTGGCTAACTTCACGTCAATTTTGATTTCTTCTGCCGCAGCAGATTCACCTTCTGTTTTCAAAGGAAAGTTGTATTTGATAAGGCCATTTTCGGCTTTCAAAATTTGTGTGTATTCTAGCTCTACTTTCTTGCTGCCATGGGCTGGAATAGGGAAGATTCTCGCGCGTACTGTTTTGTAATCAGCATACTCAAGCAAACCAGGGTCAATCATTTGCCTCACGATTGCTTCATATTGCTGACGAGCTTCGGTGGCTTCAAGTATTTTTCCTTCAACCGGCTTACCATCAATGTGCAAAGAGTATGAACTGAAAGTTGTATCTTCAGGCAACGGAAATAAATATGTGCCGGCTAGATTGCGATCGGTATCATTGAAAAAAGTTTGGGTTATGTATGTTTTGGCTACCTGGTCATTGATTTCAACTCTGACTTCAGCCTTTTCAAGCCTGAGCCCAAAGCTTACCTGTCCTTTCAGTACAGGCTGAGGACGCGTACCCGGACGAGTCCCTCCCGGGCGCACATGTGGATTAACAATAAGGGGCATCCCGCCGAGGATAGGATCCACAACAATCATGCCGGCAGCATTAGCCATTGGCGATAAAAGCAAGCTGGTGGCCAAACTGAACAAAATTGGAAGCGCTTTGCTTTTCATGATCTAATCCTCTTTTGACAGCGCAAACTTTTTGGGGTGTATAAATCAAGACTACATTCAAAGCTGAGTCAATTCGCCCGGAAAACCGGGTCAAAGTGCCTGGGGTTAACCCCAGTTGCAGAATTCTACTTTTTCCATTCTAGACCATATATAGATGAAGCAAAGCCCAAAAGCCTTCAGCAGACCAAAATTTCAATTTGCCTCTGCGAAATTGAACAAAATAACCGGATTCAAAATTCAAAAGCGCTGCATTGCCAACATGTTAAACTTAGGAAGTCTTGCCTTAATACAGTCCGGGGCTGCCTTTGAAGCGCCTAAACGAGATTTTCGAAGCCGCACGCATGGAGGGCCGTCACAGCCTTCTATTTACACGCCTATTTTTTGGCGTACTGGTCGGCGCTTTAATATCATTGCTGTCCAGTGACTGGCCCATACTTGAAAGCATGGAACTGGGCATGTTGAACTGGCGCTACAAAATCGCCAATGTACTTGCTGCGCAAAGCTGGTTTCCACATCAAACAAACGAGGCAGCTTCAAAAGTCATAATTGTGGCTTTCGATAATAATTCACAATTTGAATTCGGCTGCGCACGCTTTAACGATACTCTGGCGCAATCACACCTGGCTGAACTCATAAACAAAATAGAAGAGGCTCAACCAGCAACCGTAGTCATCGACCTTGATTTGCGCGGCGCCGCAAATCAGGCGCTGATCGACGTAATGAGTTATCACCGCAATGTAGTTTTGTCATTGTTTGGCAGCCTCGAAGGCAGCACTGAGCTGCCCTCAGCCGAATTCATCCAACATGCTGTTACTGGATATCGAGAGTTAATCAAAGAACCCGACGGACTGGTTGTGCGCTTGCCAGACCAGGTTCCAGAAGCCCATTCAGGCGAACCCACCGGAACCGAACAAGTACCATCATTAACCCGCGCCATTTTGCTTCCGCTGAGAGGAAGCTCAGGCATTGATTACAGTAGTCGCCTGACCCCAAGTTTTCCAGATCAATACGGATATATTAACTACCATCATTGCGAATACGCCACTTTTCCAATGTGGAAAGTAGTCGAGCCCGGGTTTAACTCATCAGTATTTAAAGACAAGATTGTATTGATTGGGTCAACTTTGACACCGCGTACAAAAGATCCACAGCAGGCAAAATCACCTTTCAGAGAGAAGTCTTCTGAAATACAAATTGAAGCAGACGCAATTGCCACAGTGATAAATAATGATGTTATCTGGAGTTTTCCACATAGCTATTCAAAACAATTTTTACTTGTAGTCGGCTCTCTAATTGGCGCGTTAGCATCAGCTTTACCAATGGGCAAGCGGGCTATGTCTACTCTGCTTTCAGGCATCATATTGGTGATTTTGGCGCAAGTTTCTTTTCAGTATTTCCACGTGCTATTGCCAGTGGTGGCACCGATGGTAATCATCGTGCTCGGCTTTATTCTCGGCACTGTGATTTTTCTGGATACAGGTCTTAGACAACGAAATCGCGAGCTGGCTGCTGCACGTGAAATGATGCAAGTGCGCGCCGAGGAAGAACGCAAGCGTATCGCCGAAGATCTTCACGATGAAACTTTGCCTGCACTTTCGTCTATAGCCCGCATGGTAGACGATATGACCTCAGAATATGGCGACAGCCCCGCCCCCAGACAGATGAGAGAGCGCCTGGACAGCACTATTCAAGAAATGCGCCGGGTCATAAACGACCTGCACCCATCTGTATTAGAAACTATGGGTTTTGTCCCGGCGCTGGAAAATCTAGTGCATATCCTAGAGCGAGAGACGAGAATTTCGGGTAAGTTCAGTGCAGACCCCCAAATAAAGGAAGACGACGTACCAAATTTTGCCAAGCTTCAACTTTATCGAATTGTCCAGGAAACCCTGAATAACGTTCGAAAACACTCGCAAGCAGACACAGCCGAAATCTCCGTATACAAGGAGGGTGATTCACTAAAAATCACGGTTGTTGATAATGGTAAGGGGATAGACCCAGGTGCAATAAGACCTGATTCTCACGGGCTACTTAACATTAGACATCGGTCTGCACTCATAGGAGCTACTGTTAGCTGGATTAAGCCAAGTAATTATCGAAACGGAACCGAATTTGTGCTAATCATGCATGCAGGAATCAGAGACCTAGAACCACAGAAAGGATTGGAACGGAAAATATGACCATTCTTATTGCAGACGACGAAGAACGCGATCGCAGCTGGCTGAAAGACCTCCTGGTCAAAAACCTGCCTGAAGAGGGGCCCATTCATGAGGCTTCTGATGGGCAAATGGCTGTGGATATGGCTGCAAAATTGCAACCAAAATTAGTTTGTCTAGACATAAAAATGCCGCAGCTTTCGGGAATTAAAGCCGCAGAACAAATATTGCTTTCAAATCCAAAAACTGGCGTGATCATACTTTCCAATTTCTCAGACGAAGTCTACGTCAGGCAGTTGTGGAAAGTGGTTCCGGCAGACAGCGTTTTTGGCTATGTACTTAAAAGCGCTTCAAATGAGCAAGTTGTCGAGGCCGTTCGCACCATATTGTCCGGTGACTGCTGGATTCACCCTGGTATCTCAAGAGTAATTCAGCGCACACAAAACCGCGCCACAAGCCTCACTGCTGCAGAGTTTGAAGCACTGGCCTGTATTGCACTTGGACTGACAGATTCGTCAATAGCCAGACGCCTTTACCTCACAGAAAAGGCAGTGCAGTCAAGACTCAAGTCACTCTATTCGAAACTTGCCATTCCTGGCAGGGGAGAAAATCAGGAAACTGAATATAACCAGAGATGTCGTGCAGTCTATCTTTCGTACAGACGAGGACTTATAAATCAATCCGAACTTGATGATTGGGAACAAAGATTATTCGACGGCAAAGTAGGAGTGGAAAAACAGTAATGAACGCTCCAGTGAATTTCAGGCAAAATATCATGAATCCAAGACATTACAGCATAAACAAACGTGCGCAAATAGCAGTCAGCCTCGTTTTCTCGCTGGCAGCTCTGTCTTGCTCTTTAGTGCCGGGAAATTCGCAGGAATTACGTTCTCGCAGCGCGGCAAAAATAATCAGAAAGGACAGTCGCCTGGCTGTTCGTTCTGATGCTGCAGCAGGAGTACAGCTACTTGAACACATCTTCAGCAAAGTAATGAATAGCCCGCAGGTGGCTATAAATCTTTCTACTAGCTCGCAAATGCTCCTGAAAAGCAAACAGGTAAAACAACAACAGCAGCAAGCTAGCCAACAGGGCATCGATTATAAGCTGGCCATCAGACCAAAAGAAGCAGGAAAGGCATTTGCAGCGCCATCGCCTTCGTTGCAGCTAATAGCTCAGGCGACGCATGGAAATGAATACTTGCCTCCTCCACCGCAAGCGGCTCCCTCGCAAACGCCGACAAGACAGACTTCAGCTTCCAGCTCGAATGCAGAGGGATTTGCTGCAAGCGATGAATTGACCGGCACCGAAAACTGGAAAGGAAGCGCGCTTCAGCGAAGCATTGCCTTGAAACCGGACACAGCTTCGGCGCAGGAAAAGCCAGGGGTCTGGGATAGAGAAGCCGCAGGCGATTCATTCGGAATGACAGTCGCTTCAAAAGGATCAAACACAAGAAACGCCCCCCAATCCGGCATGCTTCCACCAAGCAATATGGGAAAATTCGTGCACCAATCGCCTGACGCATTCGGCAGTCCAGCAGCTGCGCCCAGGGCCCGTGCCAAAACGGTCGAAATGCCGTCTTTCGAAGAAGCCAGACGAAAAGCACCTGAGCTGGCAAACTCAGTAAACAAATTCTACAAAGTAACAAAGCGACTGGATGAAGCTCAGTCAATACCAGAGGCTAAAATTGCCTCAGCAGACAAAAGTACTTTTTACGGGGCTCCACGCGAAATCCAAATTATGGATGACAGACCTGTGCTTAGAGACTACAGAAGCGCAGATGAATCACGAGCAGCTGCAAGCACGATATCAACGGCTGATTCAAATAGAAACAGTGGCTTCGCAAACAGCTTCGGCGCCGGAGCAGGTGGCGCATCTGCCGGCAATAGCGCTGCAGTGCATGGCTCATTGATGGCCAGAACACATGGGGCAAAAGATGCACCCAAGGCGCGCGCAGAGCGAGAGCAAGAAAAATCTGCCTCAAAGAAAGAAGAAAGCAAGGCTGACAGAGACTTCAACTACAGCCCCAGCGACTCAAAATTAAACCCGCGTGACAATAAACTGGCACTCCTTCCCCCTAACGTAGCAACAGGCATTCCGCTTGTTAGCCTGGGTACATCTGAAGCTCAGGCAACCCATGCTTTGAGCTCAGGCAAACTAAGTCAACAAACTATCGGAAAATGGTCAATATATAGTTGGACTAAAAAAGAAGGCGACGGATCTGTGGCCTTGCAACTCTTTTTTAGACATGGCTTGCTCGATGCAATTCGTATATTCGACCCATCATTAATTGCGCCAGATTTTGGCGTAATGCCAGGAGACACCCTCGAATCAGTAAAAGAACGCTTCGGCGAGCCGGCATTTATGCTTTCGGAACCGGCAGGCGGAACGTCCAGCAAGAATTACATTTACCCAATAAGCCAGGTAGCCTTCCAGCTAGCCAGGCCTGACATCGAAAGCAACCAATCACCACAAGTAGTAAGTGTTTTGATATTTTCTGTAAATAACAGACTATAAAAAATTCACTCTAAAAGACAATCAGTGCTTCCAGCTTAGGGTAGAGTTCCTATGTAGGCACATTGGCAGATGTCATTTGACAAAGGCGGGAGGAATCGTGGTGGAAACTCCATTCAAGCGTCACGAACCACTCTACCTGAAACATCGCCCGCAATCACTGGCGCAGCTTGTGGGGCAGGAAGGCGTTCACAGAACCCTTTCAAATGCCATCGAACATAACAGGCTGTCACACGCATATTTATTCACAGGTCCGCGAGGTACAGGTAAAACCTCATCTGCGCGAATTCTGGCAAAGTCACTAAATTGCAAAACCGCAGGACGACCCACAGTCGAACCTTGCCAGACATGTTCGTGTTGCGTTGAAATTACACAGGGCAATTCGCCCGCTGTATTTGAAATAGACGCCGCATCCAACAACAGCGTAGACGATGCACGTGTGCTAATCGAAAGAGCTCCGCTTATGGCAGTTGGCGGTGACTATAAGGTTTACATCATTGACGAATGCCACATGCTAACTAAAGAAGCATTCAATACTTTGCTTAAAACAATTGAAGAGCCGCCGCCGAAAGTTGTATTCATTCTTGCAACCACAGAAGAACACAAAGTATTGCCAACAATAGTCAGTCGCTGTCAAAGACTGATGTTCAGGCTAATCAACCAGGACGCACTCTGCAAGCATTTACGTCATGTAGCAGACAGTGAAAATATTGAAATTGAAGAAGACGCGCTCAAACTAATAGCCAGACGTTCTGGCGGTGGATTGCGTGACGCACTCAGCAATCTTGACCAGGCTGCCTTGCTGGCAGCACCCGGCCAGCCAGCAACAGTAACCGATTTGCTCAGACTGCTAGGAGCCCTGCACGAAGATGTTCTTCTGGACATCAGTCGTCAGGTTGCACAAAGAGAAGGTCAAGCAGTAATTGACTCAGTTAGCAAATTACTTGGCGAAGGGCGCGAACCACAGGTAGTATTGCAAGAATTATCAAGGCATTTTCTTGCATTGATGAAAGCCTCTTACATAGCCAAAACAGGCAATGCGGATGGCGAAGCACTAAAGAGTATTGTGCTTGGTTCTGATTCTTATATTGCATCATTGCTTGAACAGGTGTCTTTGTTTGAGAGAAGCGAACTAAGTCAAATTGTGGAGCAACTGGACAGGCTTGAGCAAACTTGCAGACGCAGCAGCCAACCGGCGATGCATCTAGAAATTGGGCTTCTCGGCATTTGCCACAGACACGAAATTCACCTGGTAAAAGACTTACTGGCACGCGTTCAATCACTTGAAGAAAAAATCAATTCGGCAGCATTCGTTCCCGACACACACTCTCACAGACCAGCTCCTGTTGCGGCTCAACGACCAGTCGCCGAGCCTCCACCGGCAAGAGAAAACAGCGCAGCTCGCCCGCCAATTAATAGAGAACAAACAGAAGCCGCGGCGCCTCCGCCTCCGGCCAGCCGACCAATTTTGCCGGCACAATCAAATATAGCCACGGCTCCATCTGCAAATAATGATACAAGCAGAGCCGCGCAGAGCAATTCGAGTCCAGCAGGCGATTCACGTCCGGCAGCCAAAGCTGCCGCTCCAGAGCCAGCCGCACAATTGACCTCAGTTGCTGATGACGACCCAAGAGTAAGGGAATTGAATTCGGATATTGATTATGTCTGGCAACAAATTCTCGATGAACTACAACGCAGACATTTACCCACCTACAGCCTGGCTTCAACACATGCCTTTCCCTTGCAAATCGGAAACAGAGAATTTGGCATCGGTGTGATGAAAGAAAATTTCCAAAAAATGCTGGAAGGCAAAGTCGAGCATATCAAAACTGCCTGCCAGATTGTCACTGGAATTGATCTGGGCGTAAGAATCCGCGTTACCGCAGACGCCGCTCCTCCTGCTGCTCAAAAAAAAACAGCAGTAGCGAGTAGACCCAGCTCTAGCCCTCCCCCGCGAGACGCCGCTCCAAGCAATGAACATGCACAATCAGAAGGCAGCTCTTCAAATCAAGCAATGACTCAAGAACCAGTTCAAAGTTCAACGGAAGAAGACCCTCTCTCGCAGCAGGCAAATTCATCAGAATCTGAAAATACAAGTGAAAATCCTGGTTCCAATGAATTCGACGCCACAATGGTGAAAGAAGCGTACAAATTATTCGAAGGTCCCGGTTCTCGTCGGCTAAGTTAATATGTCATCCAGAGTAAGACTGAAAGTTCATGGCCGTGTTCAGGGCGTTTTTTACCGTCAAAGCACAGCCGATCAAGCCCGGATGTTAAAGCTGGCAGGCTGGGTTGCCAACGAAAAAGACGGCACAGTCAAAATTGAGGCGCAAGGCGAGAAGGACAGGCTGGAAAGCCTCATAAATTGGTGCTGGAAGGGACCGCCTTCTTCCAGTGTCATTCATATCGATATTGAGTGGCTAAACGAACTTGAGCCAGAATACACATGTTTTGAAATATTGCGCCTGGACTAGCTATAAAGGCATCAGATCGAGAGCAAAGCTTCCTGACATCAATGCCATGCTAGCGAAAATAGGCATATGCCTTTCAAATAGGATAAATTAAGGTGAATTTCATTCCCGGCCAGTACCTTCGAATTAGAGGGCTAAATGACTGGGTATATCCTGTGAAAGGGCCAGGTGCACGCTTTGGAGACTGACAGCATAGATGGCTGAAGAACTTCTCACGTCCAAAAAGATTAGCCTAGATGCAGCCGTAAAGGCGCTTGAGGCTTTGCAAAAACGGGGGGTTGACCTCAACCCGTTTTCGCTTGCAGACGAACTGCAGGTGAATTCAAAAGTCATAGTTGTAAATGCAGACATAATGGAATTGCTTTCACAAGCGCGCGGCGATGTGAACGGCATAGTTGCGGCAGAATACGATAAATTGCTCAAGCGCATCGAAGAGCTAGAGGAAATGAACGCATCATTGCTTTCCTCAGTGGAGCACCCAGCTCAAGACCAATCTGAAATCGGGCACCTTAAAGAATGCGTTGAACTGCTCGAAGCTGAAAATTCTCTTTTGAAAGAATCAAAATCAGACTTGCAAAGTCGCTATCAGGAACTCGAAGAGTCGCGGGATTTCTTGCGCTTGCAAGTTGAAGAGTTAGAACAAAACGGCGCATCATTATCTCAAACAAACGATGCGAACAATTCCCAAAACGCGGCGTTGGCTGAAGAGAATGCCAAGAAAATCGAAGAGCTAAACGCAGAACTAGAAGAGCTTCGAAATAAAAACAACAAGCTTTCTGAGCAAATTAAGGCCTTAGAAAGCGCCAATCAGGTACTTGCTTTAAGCATGCAAGATTCTTATCAACAAGGATTTGATGCCGGCAAAAACCAAACAGAACAAGCATTCCACGCAAACGCTGCTCAGCGTAATAGTAATGTGGAAGAAGCAGAACTCATGCTTCAAGAAGCAGAAGAAAAACGCATCGAAGCCGAAAGACTTTTTCAAGCAGCCGCAGCCGAACGAAGCGAAGCAGCAAACATGCTCCAATCGGCCGAGTCGGAAAGAGCGGAAGCCGAGCGCTATAGACAAGAAGCTGAAACTGAAAAACTCGAGGCAGAACAATTACAAAGTGCTGCAGAAACAGAACGACTTGAAGCTGAAAAACTGCAACGCGCTGCTCAAGAAGAACGAGCTGAGGCCGAAAAGTTGCAGCAATCTGCAGAACTTGAGCGCTTAGAAGCGATAAACCTTCAACAAGCGGCCGAAACAGAACGAGCCGAAGCTGAACGATTGCAGCAAGCCGCGGAAGCTGAACGCCTCGAGGCAGAAAGGCTTCAACAAGTGGCACAGGAAGAAAGAGCAGAAGCAGAAAAGTTACAACATGCTGCTGAGTCAGAACGTGCCGAGGCAGAAAGCTTGCAACAAGCAGCTGAGTCAGAGCGAGCCGAAGCCGCGCGCTTACAACAAGAAGCCGAGTCAGAGCGCGCTGAAGCTGCCCGACTTCAACAAGAAGCTGAGTCCGAACGTGCTGAAGCAGAACGCTTGCAGCAAGAAGCTGAGTCTGAACGCGCTGAAGCAGAACGCTTGCAGCAGGAAGCTGAGACTCAACGAGTCGAAGCCGAGCGATTGCAACAAGAAGCTGAATCTGAGCGTGCCAAAGCCGAGCGACTGCAGCAAGAAGCTGAATCTCAACGCCTTGAAGCTGAGCGATTGCAACATGAAGCCAATGCAGAACAAGATGAATCGGAAGCTTTGCATGTAAGCAGCGAAGAAGCAGCTCATCACATTGAACACGCTGAAAGCAGCGAAGTAAACCAAGCCGAGATTGAAACATCTGCACACGAAGTGAGTGCTGAGCCACGCAACATAGAAGATCCTATAGCTGAAAATAAAGAACAAGCTAATACTGCGCCACCACTGAAAACCGCCGGCGACAACAAGCAGAAGGGTTCTAAACCCAGCAATCCAAACATTACTCCTCCGAGTATAAAGCCGATCAATGCAGCATCAGGAAAAGCAAAAACATCAGGCAACAAAATGCCTGGGATGCCTGAAACAGCGGAGAACGTCAATCCTGACGTAGTACAGCAATTTGCAGATTTCCTTGTAACACCACTGAGCAAAGGCAACCCTAAGCAAAAGTCCCCGGTACCGAAACCCGATATCATCGAAGAGGAACCGATTGAAAACGTGGTTGAGAGCGTAACTCTGGACAATCTTGATGCCAGAGAAGGCTCATTGTTCGATGATGGAAGCCTTTCTACCGACGAAGAAAGCTTGCCTGAAGAAAGCGATGCAGTCACTCAAGCAGACGATTATCAGCTGCCAAACTATATGGATCCAAGCTTCTTCGAAGCAGATCCAGAACAGTCCAGCGACACAAATTTGCAGCAAACTGCTGAAACAGTCGGCGGGTACTCCGACAGTCCAGATAGCGCGGAATCAGTTTATGATGCCAATCTGCACTATGATCCAAGCTCAGCGCAAGACGCCAGTACAGCTTATGATCAGGCTGCCACATACGATCCCAACGCAACGTACGATCCGAATGCAATGGGCGATCCAAATGCTACTTACGATCCCAACGTTACTTACGATCCAAACGCTACCTACGATCCTAACGTTACTTACGATCCTAACGTAGCTTACGATCCTAACGTAGCTTACGATCCTAACGTAACTTACGATCCCAACGCTGCCTACGATCCCAACGCTGCCTACGATCCCAACGCTGCCTACGATCCCAACGCTGCCT
>CAZJLR010000001.1:136026-372499 GCA_964546815.1 uncultured Candidatus Obscuribacterales bacterium
CCAACGCTGCCTACGATCCCAACGCCGCTCATGATCCCAACGCTGCCTACGATCCCAACGCCGCTCATGATCCCAACGCTGCCTACGATGCCAACGCTGCTTATGATCAAAACGCTGCCTACGATCCCAACGCTGCTTATGATCCCAACGCTGCCTACGATCCCAACGTCGCTTACGATCAAAACGTCGAGTTCGGTCAAAACGTTGCCTACGATCAAAGTGCAGCTCAAGACCCAAACACAACATACGATTCAAATGTAAGCCAGGCTTCAGATCTTGCTTACGATTCAAATGTAAGCCAGGCTTCAGATCTTGCTTACGATTCAAATGTAAGCCAGGCTTCAGATCTTGCTTACGATCCAAATGCAGATTATGTTTATGATCCAAATGCAGCAGCCGATCCTAACGCAGCATATGATTCAGCTGCACCGGCTGAGCAGGGCTTAGCTTACGATCCAACAGCAGCATACGATCCGCTTGCGACCTACGCTCAGCCGGCCGAGGGAAATGCGCAAAATTCATTTGCAGAGCTTCCTGTACAAGCGCAATTAGCAGAGTCGAACGCAGACAAACAAAGCACAGCTGAGCAGAAAACTCCGTTATCTACAGAAGTAGATGACGACGACAACGGCAAGGATTCACCCGCGCACGGTGGCAAGAAAAAGACAACAACAGCATTTGACCCAAATGAACTTAGAGATATCGTGCAACATCGTTTGCATAAAGCTGATGAATCAACAGAAGGTGAAGCAGGACCAAAATCTGGTCTTAACAAATTTGTGGGTGGAAAACATACGCAAGACAATACTGCGGCTGCAGCTCAAAACATGCCACGAAATGTTTCACCCGATATTCGCAAGGCCTGCAAGATGTTGGGACTTAGACCTGAAGAATTGAGTAAACCGGCAGTTATTGAAGCCTGGAAACGCGAAATGGCAAAGCCCGGAGTTCACCCTGACACAGGTGGCGATACAGAAATGGCGATGTATCTTAACAATGCTAAAGATACACTCGTTAGATATCTGGAAGCCCAAGCGCCAAAGCTTGGCAAAGTATTTGGTGCAAAAGCTAGCGATCACGGAAAGGACAAAGGCGAGAAGAGCTAGGGTCAGGCCCAGCACAGCATGCTAACATCATGTGCTGAGGGAAATTATGATTAGACCCGTTGTTGTCATTGTTGGGCGTCCGAATGTAGGTAAATCTACCTTCTTCAACCGCTGCGTGGGTGGTAGAGAAGCTATTGTTTACGACAGTCCGGGGGTTACTCGCGATCGTATATATAGAGAGTTTGACTGGTCAGGACACGATTTCTTGATAGTTGACACTGGCGGACTTCTGCCGGACTCAACAGAAGAAATAAGTAAGCAAGTCAAAGAACAGGTTTTCAGCGCTGTCGAAGAGGCAGATGTTGTAGTTTTCATGGTCGACGGCAAGGTCGGAATGACAGGTGCAGACCAGGATGTAGCAAATATGCTGAGACGCTGCAAAAAACCAGTCATATTGGCAGTTAACAAAATCGACAGTCCAAAAGAACAATCTAATTTGTTAGATTTTTTCAGCCTGGGACTGGGCGAACCGCTTTCATTGTCGGCACTTAGAGGAACAGGCGGCGTAGGCGACCTGTTGGACAAAGTTTTGGAGCTTTTGCCTGAAGATCTAAGACAGGCTTCACGTAAGGTGCCGGTAGAAGACGATGAGTCACAAGAGGAAAGAAAAGACTTTTCTCTTGCCATCGTTGGCAGACCTAATGTTGGCAAGTCGTCGATTATTAACGCCATCACCGGAACCAAGAGGTCTATAGTCACAGACATACCTGGCACCACCCGTGATGCGCTGGACAGCACATTTGAATATGAAGGAAGGCAGCTTACACTAATCGATACTGCAGGAATCAGAAGGCGTTCGAAAGTAGATTACGGAGTAGAAGCATTTTCTGTTGTACGTGCATTGAAATCGATTGAACGAGCCGATGTGGTTGTCTTGGTGCTTGATGCCAGCCAGGACATAGCCGATCAAGATCAAAAAATAGCTCAAAAAATTCTCGATGCAGGCAAAGCTGCAGTCGTCGTGTTCAACAAGTGGGATCTCATTCCAGACAAATCAAGCAAATTGATGAATGAGTACCTCGATAAAATTACGATGGACTTGCCTCACTTGAAATTTGTTGAAGCAGTTTTTACCTCAGCGAAAAGCGGTCAAAGAGTCAAGAATATTCTTGATGCAGCGGCTCGCGCTTTTGCCGAGACTCAAAAACGAGTGAGCACATCAGTGTTTAACCAGGTAGTTCAAGACGCGCAAATGGTTACGCCGCCTCCAGCAGGCAAGCGAGGAAAGCGCCTCAGGATCTATTATGGTACTCAGGTGTCAATTTCCCCGCCCTCTTTCGTACTAAAAGTGAACGACAACAAATTAGCTGCGTCAGGCTACCTAACTTATATGGAGCGAAAGATTCGAGAATCATTCGGCTTTAAAGGAACTCCAATAAAACTGTTTTTGAGACCGAAGGAGAGGGACAACTAGTCCATGCTTGCAGCGATCATCATCTGCATTTTTTCTTATGTATTGGGCTCAATCCCAACTGGATACTGGTTAGGGAAAGTACTCAAAGGAATTGACATACGCCAGGTCGGCAGCGGCTCTACTGGTGCAACAAACGTTCTGCGCACTGTAGGAAAGGGGCCTGCTGCATTCGTACTCTTTTTCGATATGTTCAAAGGCGCATTTCCAGTGCTTCTTGGAATAGCTGCATCAGAACCTATTGGTCAACAAAGTATGCCTTTGCCACCGTGGCTGAGCCTTCTGGCAGACCCGGCCTTGCAAGCTGAACCGTACCGAACCTATGTCGGTTATTTCATTTTGCCTGCTATCGCCGGAATACTTTCAATGATTGGTCACAGCAAATCAATCTTTCTAAAATTCCAGGGCGGAAAGAGCGCCGCCACAGGATTAGGCACGCTTGGAGCCATGAATCCATATACAGGTCTCAGCATGTTTGCCGTGTTCGTAAGCACCATTTACATCGGACGCTACGTTTCTGTAGGCTCAATGCTGGCGGCGGCGGTGGGGCCATTTTTCATGCACTATTTCACACACGGCCAACGACCGGCTTTTGTGATTTATAACATCATCGGCAGTTCATATGTGATTATTCGACACCGATCAAATATAAAGCGATTACTAAAAGGCACAGAGCCTAAAATTGGCGAAAAGGCTCCAGAAGTGGAAAAAGAAAGCAGTTCAGACAAAGAGACGAAAAACGATTCGTGTTGTGCACATGAAAATCAGGAGCTTAAGCACACAATGATCAACGAAAATCAGTCAGCGAACAAAAAAACTACAGACAACACCGACAAAACCGGTGCAATCTTAATTTTGTTGGTTGCGCTAACTATGTCACAGCATGCTTATTCGGCAGACAACAAAGCCGATAAGGCTGCGGCAAAAGCAGCCAAAGCAGTTGCAAAAAGTGCAAGTAAATCAAGCAAAGACGATAGCGATAAAAGCTCCACATTGCCTGACGTATTCACATCTGCGCCTCCGGCGACTATTACTCCGGACGAAGCAAATTGCATAAGAATCTACAAAACAGACAGCAAAGCTGTAGTTAACGTCACCACAGTTGGTGTCGCCACACCAGAATCACTCATTTACGGTATAACCCCGCAAGGTGATACCGGATCTGGTGCAATCATTTCAGCCGACGGCTATATTTTGACTAACAACCACGTTGTGACTACAAGCCGCATCATCAACGGCTTGCGAATTAGCGAGGTAGCCCAACTTGTAAGAATCACACTCTTTGACGGAACGGCTTATCCTGCCAAAGTTGTAGGCGTAGATCCTGATAATGACTTGGCAGTTTTAAAAATTGATCCGGGCAGTCAAAAACTTGCCACACTGAAGTTTGGCGATTCAAGCAAACTGGAAGTTGGAAGACGCGTATATGCCATAGGCAATCCGTTTGGTCTCGACCTCACAATGACCAGCGGCATCATTTCAAGCGTCGGGCGGACGATGAGAACAGAAAATGGCAGAGTAATTAAGGGCGTTCTGCAAACAGACGCGGCTATTAATCCGGGCAATTCTGGAGGTCCGCTTCTTGATTCTCAGGGAAATATGATTGGGGTCACTACAGCTATTTTGAGCAAGAACCAGCAAAGCGCCGGCATCGGTTTTGCCATTCCAATCAACGTAGTCAAGCGCATAGTGCCACAATTAATTGCGCATGGTGCAGTTCTACGACCTGACCTCGGCATAAATCAGGTCAAACCTCTAAATGTGGGGCTCATGATCTGGTCAATTGATGCCAAAGGACCTGCAGCAGAAGCCGGTTTACGCGGTCCATCTATACGTCGAGGCAAGATAGGTGCATTTGATTTCGAACAAATTGACAACTCTACCGCAGACATCATAGTAGGTATTGACAGCCAACATGTTGGTTCACTAGATGACCTTCTCAGCTATATTGAAACCAAAAAGCCTGGTCAAGTGGTTACACTGAATGTTTTGAGACAGGGGCAAGTGACCAAAATTCCAGTAAAATTAGCTGAAACAAAAGCTCAGCCCAGCCCTAACCAATAACAAACAGCACGGGAGACGACCTTGGCAAGAATTCTGGTAATCGATGATGATCAGGCTATTGCTGAGCTAATCAAGGTAAACCTTGATCTGCTCGGGCATCAAGTCAGCACTGCAAATGACGGCATGAAAGGACTGGCTCTTGCTCAGCAAAACAGACCAGACCTAATCGTATTGGACGTCATGATGCCAGACCTTGATGGATTTACCGTATGCCAACGACTCAGGCAAAATGCAGCTACCACTGGCATTCCGGTCTTGATGCTCACAGCACTCGGCATGACCAAAGACAAAGTAAAAGGCTTTGATTCAGGGGCTGATGACTATCTCACTAAGCCATTTGAGATTCCTGAACTGCAAGTGCGCGTAAGAGCTCTTTTGCGCAGAGCCGGCTCAGTACCGCAATCGGCTTCACTGCCAGAAATTCTCACCGCCGGTGAAATCACTCTGGTACCCGAAAACTTGCAAGCAAAAGTCCGGGAAAGGGTTGTTAAGCTCACTCCGACTGAGTTTGAGATATTGCATTGTTTGATGCAACACCACGGGCAGACAGTTTCGACAGGAAAGCTGCTTGAAGAAGTCTGGGGTTATTCTCCAGACGATGATGTCGACACCATTCGCGTTCACATCCGCCACTTGCGTACTCGCCTTGAATCAGGCGAGCGCAAATATATACGCACAGTATACGGCGGTGGATATCAACTGGTTCCGGAAGGCTTCACTAAACAGCCTGGCGACCTTAGCTAAGGCTCCAATCTGGTGAATCCATATGCCTGGTTTTCGGACGAAGCCCAGCCCACTTTGCATGACCAAAAATCAAAAATTTGAGCTTTTGAGATAAATGGGCCGAAATCTCAAAACACTAACTGCCTGAAATTTGATGAAATCTATGAAACAAACGATTTAGATGTGTTCAAACTAATGAGTTAAGTAGAATTCAGTCTGAGCCGAAATTCACTGAAAAGATGTCAAATACATATCTATTCGTTTAAGAATTCAATTCAAAGTTTTTGTTTTCAAGAGAAGAGCTCAACGACCGAATAGTTCACCAGTTGGTCATTAGAGCATTCAAGAAATCTTTCTTAGATTAAGAGACCTGTGTAAATGTGGACATACTTGAAATCCACCGTCTATCATGAACCCTGCAACTGATGGCAACTTAGTTTGTGGCGTCTAATGACACTTTCAGCGATTTCATCCATCATACTGTCAACGTGTTTTTAAGTAGAAGGAGAGCTCAGTTTGCTTTTCAATAGTCTCCAATATCTGGTGTTCTTGCCGACAGTGTTTTTGCTGTTCTGGCTCGTCCCTCACAAGCTGAGAGTGCCACTGCTTCTAGTGGCTAGCTATATCTTCTACATGTCCTGGCGTCCAATATACGGGCTGCTGATATTTGGGCTCACGCTGGGCAATTTCTTGTTAGTACCGTTAATAGCCAAAGCGAACGAGCTGAGCCACAAAAAGCTCTGGCTCGGCTTAGTTGTGACTGTAAACCTCATCACACTGGGCGTTTTCAAATATGCTTATTTCGGCATGGATTGCCTGAAAGCAGGCTTTAACCTTGTGCATATCAACTGGAATGAACCACATCTGCACATCATTTTGCCGCTGGGCATTTCATTTTTCGTATTCGAATTCATCCACTATGCAGTCGAAGTTTATCGCGGCAAACCGCTCGTCAAAAAATTCATGGACTTCGCACTATTTGCCTCATTCTTTCCGACCCAGATTGCAGGCCCAATCAAACGCTATCAAGACTTCATTCCTCAACTCGATATCCCAGCTAAATTCAAATGGGAATATATAGATGAGGGAATGCAACTCATTTTGATGGGACTTTGCAAGAAAGTATTGCTCGCCGACAACCTGGCCCTTGTTGTACAGGCAGGATTCGCACACCCTGAAAAGTTTGGTTCTATCGATATGTGGTTGATCACATACGCTTTTGCATTCCAAATTTTCTTCGATTTCGCAGGCTACACTGATATCGCCCGCGGTTCTGCAATGCTATTCGGCTACAAAGTGCCGATTAACTTCAATCTGCCTTACCTGGCTGCAAACGCAGCCGAGTTCTGGCATCGTTGGCACATCAGTTTGTCTTCCTGGTTGCGTGACTACCTTTATATTCCACTGGGCGGTTCACGTGGAAGCAAGATTTTTGTCTATCGCAATTTGTTCTTGACCATGGCACTGGGTGGACTCTGGCACGGTGCAGCAAATCACTACTTGCTCTGGGGCGTCTATCAAGGACTACTACTTATCGCCCACAAAATCTATTGCGAAACGATGGAGTCGCTTGGCTTACATGCAAAACTTGTTAAGTCCAAGATATATCACGTCTTTTCAGTAGTTCTTACTTTCCAATTTGTTTGTATCGGCTGGGTTCTTTTCCGCGCCGAATCAGAACAAAATGCCTGGCAAGTGCTCTCGAAGCTAGCTGAGGCACCAGCAGCCTTGCTCAACTTCAGTGCTGCGCAACTGACCATTCTGCAAATTCGCGACCCGATCATCTTCCCGGCAGTCATCTTGATTGTCCCGGCTTGCATGATTGCTCACCTTGCAGTCAATTGGCTCAACAACAAGAAGTTCTACCTCAGCCCACCCTGGCCTGTGCAGGTAGCTGTAATGGTGGCAATGCTTTGTGTTCTTACAATATTCAGTCCGGACACATCGCCCAAGTTCATCTACTTCCAGTTCTAAGCAAGAGCGTCAATCAGTCTGGTCAAAACCACGACTAGTAGCCATCAAAAGCGAGGCATCTCCAAAAGAATGGGAGCTATGAAGGGATTACTGAAAACAAGATTCGCAGCTGCGATGCTGACTTTTAGTCTGCTTGCCGCCGGCGCTGCTTGTTTGCGCTTTGGCGCTACAGCTCCTCAAGATTTTCCATACCTGAGTTGGACAGGCTGGACAATCAAAGATTTCTTGCAACAAAAAGAAAGACCAAACGTAGTTTTTCTTGGCTCAAGCTTGATGCTGGTGCCGCTCGACGGCATTGATGCTGATTACTTGAACAAACGAGTAGACGGCAGCCAACATCATCATTCAGCTTATTTTGAAGATAAGTTTCGCGAAAAAACAGGTCTGAATTTGCGCAGTTATACTTTTGCGCTGCCAGGCGAAATGCCGTCCGATGCTTATTTAATCGTCAAAAATTTGCTCAATGGACAGAAAAAACCAGACATGATTGTCTACGGCGTCGGACCAAGAGACTTTCTGGACAATACGCTTCCAAGCCCAGCTGCCACAGACCCGTACAAGTTTCTGTCCCGATTCGGATCTGTCAATCCTATTGCAGACAGAGTGATGCCTGACAGTTTCCAGAGACTTGATTTTGAACTGGGAAAACTTTGCTATTTCTATGGGCAAAGGGCAGACCTGGCGGTCAAAGCCACACACGCGGCTGACAGAACGATAGCTGCAGTTTTGCCGTTGCCGGCAAATGCCAAAGAAATGAATGCGGATGATCATCATTTGATACTGCCCGATTTTCGTCCAACAGAAATTTCAGCCGGACAGGCATGGTTTCGCCCAAGTACTCCAGAAGATCGCAAAATTTTCGTAGACAACTTGCCTGAATATCGCCAACGCTACAAAACACTAAACTGGGATACATACATTTCTCAGATGCGTTTTTTCGCGGACACACTTGATGAAGCAAACGCAAAAGGCATCAAAGTAGTAGTGATGACTATGCCAATTACAGACTTAAATCGCTCGTTGCTGAGCAATTTGAGCTGGAAAGCATACAGATCTGGCGTGCTTGCACTGGCAAAACGAAAAGGTGCAACTATTGTCGATTATTCCGAAAGCAAAGATTTCAGTCAGGCTGACTTCGGTGACACAGTGCACTTGCACGCAGTCGGTGGCAGAAGGCTTTTTGACTTTATGATCGATAATCTAGCCAAACAAAATTCTGTACTGAGCGCATTCAAACCAGGCTTCGAAAACAAGCAAATAGCTGAACGAGGCAATCGGCTATGAGCGTACAAACAGCAGAAAAAGTAATCCAGAATGTAGAAGCTGTCGTAGAACAGCCTACAACAAGCGAAAAACGTCGCTACAAGTTCCGCAGCAAATTCATCTTGGCTGTGGCAATTTTTGCTGGACTCAACGCCTGCTTCACCTTTTTCACACCGTTTCCATTTGACCCATACAAATTCAATTACAAAGGCTGGGCCTGGTGGACATTCAATGAATTGAGACATACCTCGAAAGTGAGCAACATCGCTCTTCTCGGTTCGTCAACCATGGTAAGCGCAAGTGCAGGATGCGATGCAAACTACTTGCAAAAAGGTCTGGATCTTACTAACCATCACAGATCAGTTTATCTGGAAGATTTGTTGAAAAAGTCATTCAAAGGTGACTTTGAATCATTCAGCCTGGCTGCACCAGGACAGATGCCATCAGACGCATACATCACCCTAAAAGGCATGGTTGCCAGCGCATCTCGTCCAGATGTCGTAATTTACGGAGTCGCACCAAGAGATTTTATCGACAGCACTTTGATTGCCCCCGGTGACACCGACGCATTCAAATATTTGACCAGACTGGTAAACATCGATGATGTGGCCCAGCGCGTTTTCAGATCGCCATGGAGCAAGCTAGACTGGCTTTTCCAACGCAACTTGTACATGTACTTTTACGGACTCGATATCAAAATAGCTTTTGAGGAAGAGTCTAGCCGTATTTTGAACCGCATCTTGCCTCGTCCCTCAAGCAAAACACCGTTCACCTGGTGGGACAGACAAAGACTTCTGCCTGAGTATTTGCCAGCTGAAATTCATCCTGATGCAGTGATGGCAGGACCCATAGACAGAGCCACAGCAGAAGCTAAATATACAGATAACACTGTTGAATACAAACGTCGTTATAGCCATCCAGATATTCACACATACAGAACACAAATGTATTTCCTGGGTAAGATTGCAGAATTTTGCCGCAAAGAAAGAATTGAGCTTGTCATAGTAAACATGCCAATTACACTGGAAAACATTGCTCTGCTGAAGCCAGGCGGCTACATGGGCTACCTGCAGGGCTTGCGCGAATTTTCAGTGATAAACAATCTGGCTGTTTATGACTTGAATGATTTCAACAAATTCGGCAAGAAAGATTTTCACGATACTGTGCATTTGAACGCATTTGGCGGTCAAAAGTTTTTTGATTCACTTTGCCAGACGATACAATCTGACCCCCGCGTAAGCGCCATTATCACCATGTCAGGCGAACATCTTGCCAAACACAAAGAAATCGCCGCGCGCCCCACTCGACCAACATTTTGAGCGGGTGAAAATGCAAGTAATTCAAGAAAAAGCAAAGCCTGAAAGCAGCAATAAAAACGACTATTCATCAAAGAAGTCGGCTGTTTATTTTGGCACAGCATTTTTTACTGCATTGGCGATTTTTGCCGCACTGAATTTGAGTTTGATTAAGGCTGACAATAAAGAAACTCGCAATCCAGCCGAAGTATTGCAACAAGCAGAGCAAGAAAAAGCCGC
This sequence comes from uncultured Candidatus Obscuribacterales bacterium, assembly GCA_964546815.1. GTDB lineage: Bacteria > Cyanobacteriota > Vampirovibrionia > Obscuribacterales > Obscuribacteraceae > JAIEPM01. Next base: position 146,103 of record CAZJLR010000001.1, read on the forward strand.
AGGTATTCCATCAAGACACAGCTGGGCCTGGTGGCTGGCAAAGTTATACCAGGAAGAAAAAGAAACACCTGATATTGTGGTTTTCGGAAGTTCGCTTTTGGGCTCTGCCCATGCAACTGTTGATGCTCAAACAGAGATGAAGCTTGTCGACGTTCTCACCCACAGAAAAATGTCGTTTTTCGAAGACCAGCTGGCTAAACGCCTGGGTCACAAAGCAAGCATTTTCAGCCTGGGCTCGCCAGGAGAAATGATTTCGGACGCCTATCTAATCAGCAAAACACTTTTTACAACGACAAAAAAACCAAAGCTGGTTATTGCCACCATTGCCCCTCGTGACTTCATAGATAGCACTTTGCCCTGTCCTGCAGCCACTGATCATTTCAAGTTTTATTCCAACTTTGTAGACCTGGCAGACCTGAAGTCTGCCGCTTACCCCGAATTTTTCTCAAGAATGGGAGCAGAAATAGAAAAACTTCCACTCAAACATCTGAGCAAAATGTCTATGTCCAAACACACAGAAAAAGCTCAGAGCGAATGGGAAGAAGCAGAATCAAGTCGCATGGAAGCAGGCAAATCAGTGGTTCCAGCCTATGCCTTGCCAAAATGGGTCGACAATAGCAAAGAATATATCGAACGATTCAAAACACCTGATTCGTCCACATACAATAGTGAGCTGGCATTTTTCAGAGCATGGCTGAAAAGCATGAATGATGACGGCATCGCTGTAATGGTTGTTTGTATGCCCACGACAGAAATGAACCGCAAACTTCTAGCAGACAAGTTTTGGAGCAAATTCAGAGCAGACATAAACTCGAGCTGCAAAACATTCAAAGCCGATTGCTTTGACCTCAGTGACTGCGAATTGTTCAAGCCGACAGACTATCTTGATACTGTTCACTTGAATGTTTATGGCGGATTCAAACTTTTCCCCGTAATAGCCGAGCGCATTACATTGCGACCCTACTATGTAAATGCACTTTCTCAAAAGAAAGAAACAAAATAAATCGACAATGAAAGGTTCTGAGCAGAATCATTTTTCTTCAGGACTGGAGCCAGACTTTGTCTCTTGTTTAGGCTCAGGCTTGTACTTGCTGCCTGTAAAACGATCTAATACAAACCTCAAATCATCACTGTAGAACAATTCGGTGAAGAATCTGTTGCCGCCCGGAGGCCAGTGAGGCTCGTCTTCATAAGTGTCTGCGTAACAAACGTCCAATTGTGACTTGTAGTCTTTGTTTAGCTTCTCAATCGACTCACGCTCTTTGTCCAGAGCAAGTATGTAGAGGCGAGGCATGAGACTGTGCTTGTGGTCTTCAATAATTTTGTCTAGCTGCTCGTTTGCCTCTTTTACTTTGTTATTGTCGACATAAAGCCTGGTCAAGAATAGCCTGTGCCTTAAGTTCTTGGGCGCTTCTTTGATGGCCTTGAGACTGTTTTCTATGGCTTCATCAGGCTTACCCTGCAAAGATAAAACACGTGAGCGCTGCTCCCATATTCCGGCAGCTACAGTGCTGTCTTTCAAGAATTTCCCGGTAACCCAAGATATCGGCAATGGATGCAATCGCAAGTTTTCAGCTCTGGAAAAATGCGCATTTGAGTCTTTCAAAGACGAATGCAGCAAATCAGTTTCGGCTAGATACAAATTTTTCAGCATTTCGAGAAAATAGAAAGACGAAAAACCTACATCAAGCAAAAGCAAAGTCATTAGACTGGCAGTCATCAACTGAGTAGCCTGCGATCCTTTCTGCAACGTAGGGTTGCGCCCTGACTCAAGCTTCTTGTTCAGTTTCACAGTTGGTCTTTTGCTTTTGACTGCAGCTAGAAAAAGTTCTTGGGTATCAAAACTGGCTGCAGCAAAAGGAAATTTCAACACGATGTCTGGGTTTTTAGCATCGGAGCCGCAAACAATGCGCGATTTGACTATCAAATTGCCAAACCAACTCAATTCAAGCTCATCAATTGCTTCATAACGAATATGTTTGCTACCAAATACGATGCCATGCTCAGTCAGTAAGAGCCATTTTCGGTAAACCAGCAGCGGCTTGCCTTTCAAAACAAACGATAAAGAGCGGCAGGCAATCTCAGTCTCAGCCGATGAAAGCACTAGCTGAGCCACTCCGACCGCAGCCAGAATTGCCGGAATTCCCAGCATACTCAAATCAATACCGAACCAAAAATTGTCGAAATATAGCTCGATAAAAAGCACTTCAAAACAAACGAATGCAAAGCCAATCAAAGTGAGGATTTGATGAGCTATTGAAGTTTGCAGCAATCCACAAAATGCATTTTGATTATTAGCAGATTCATTCAAGTTGGATTCTGCTGAAGCACTATGAGGGACACTGTCCGTCATTTTTTCGCTTCGCCCTTGCCGGCAGGCTGATGCTGCCTGATACGGTCTGCTTGAGCTTGCAACTCTTTGGCCTGGGCAGTTTGGCCCTGCTTTATTTTAGTCTGCGCATAATCATTGAGTGCTTCTGCCATGCGCAAATCATCATGACCAAACGAAGCTTCGATTATGTTCATTGCTCTTTTATGCATGGCTTCGGCTTCATCCAATCTGTCCATCGCGCAGTAGAGTTTCCCCAGCTTTACCAGGATAGGAGCAAGATTTGCCGAGTTCGGTGTTTCAGCTTTTTCAATTTTTTGCATAATCTGCTTGAACACATTTTCAGCCATGTCATAGCGTCCCTGCCTCTGATATACAGACGCTAAGCCAGTCATGCTGTGGTACAAGTTTGGATTATCCGAATCATCATTTGTGTCGGCCATTTTTACTGCACGACTAAAATCATCTTCCGCCTCAGAAAGCAAACCTGCATTTAAGGCTTTCTCGCCTGCCTCATCCAGGGTTTTCCACTGTTCGGTATTGCCGCCGGAATTGTGACCTGCAAAAACGAATAAGGCAACACCCAGCACTATAACCAGAACAGCGCCGCCTATCAGCATCAAATTTTTCGACTTATCTGCAGGTTTGGAACTTGATTGCTTGTGTTCGTTTGAAACCGGCTTTTGTTCGCTGGACTGCTTTGCACCTTCTGAACCTGATTGAGATTTATCGCCTTGCTTAGCCAAAAGTGCTTTGGCTTGCTCAACTTCATCTTTCATATTTCTTGTGGTGGTGGCATGACGAAGTGCCGCAGGCTTGCTTTCGCCACCAGTTTTTTCCAACCAGAACTTATTGAAAGACAGCAAAGCTTGCTTCATTTCTTCTGTACTCTGGTAGCGGTCGTTGACGTTCTTTTCCAGAGCCTTAAAAATGATATTCTGCATCCAGATTGGGAATTCAGGGTCTTTTATAGCTTCTGCAATCGATGGTGGCTTTTCATAAATGTGCATTTGAGCCATTTCTACCATGTTGTCTGCCAGAAACGGCGGACGACCGGTGAGAGCCTCATACATCAACACACCCATAGAATATATGTCTGAGCGAGCGTCGAGCTTCAAACCTGTGCACTGCTCTGGGCTCATGTAATAGGGGCTGCCGAAAACTTCACCCGGCTGCGTAAGTGATTGAGAATGCCTGTCTGCACTTGGCTGGAATTTGGCCATACCGAAGTCAACCAGCTTCACCAGCGGCTTGTTGTCTTTGGTAATAATGAAAATATTGCCGGGCTTCATGTCTCGGTGAATAATGCCCTGTTCGTGAGTAATAGTCATGGCATCGCATATTTGCGTAAAAATCGGCACAACCTCGTCTGGCGTGAGGTAGCCGGAATCTTGAATTAGGGTGTCAAGGTCTTTGCCGTCCAAAAAGTCCATTACCAGGAAGGCAGAGTTGTCAGGTTGAAAACCGAAATCGTAGATCTGAACAATATTTGGGTGGTTCATTGAACTGATAGCCTGCGCTTCCTGTTGAAAGCGCAAACGATTGCGCTCGTCCTGCAGACTCTCAGAACGAAGCATCTTGATAGCAACCAGGCGGTTCATCAAAGTGTGTTGTGCTTTGTACACAACACCAATGCCACCTTCTCCGATGATTTCCTTAATCACATATCGCTCGGCAATAGTCTTGCCAATCAAGTCCTCTGGGCGATATGTATCCTTTACATCAGGCTTACTCATGTTGCCGGTTATAGCTCCTGTTGACCCTTATGTATTATTACCCCGGAATTCATTATTTGCTCGAAATCGCGCTTAAGCTGCACAAAGGATTTACCGAAAAGGAAGATCTGGCGGTTTCAAAGCAGTGCGCCGCTCATTCTTTAGTATACAAACGTAAATGAAGCCCATGCGACAGGTTGACTTGCTTGCGAATTTGAAACTCGGGAGAAATCAAATCTTTGATTGACTCACCATCCTGCGCAGTTAAAAGTGCAAAAGCTTTCAAATTCAAGGCAGCGAGCCTTTCTTGCACGGCTTGCCTACCCATAGCCGGGCTCATACCAAGTTGGATTCGTGGTTTAGTTAAATACCGGTCCAGACATACAATGTCGTAATGCTGACTGACAATCAGGGTTTCGTCATCGGCAATCTCTTGCTCAAGGATCCTTGCCATTTCCCGCCATGGCTCCCTTTGAGGCACAAAGTGTAGATAGACAAGATTGACTGCTGCAAATGTAAAGTGCAAAGCTGCCAGCCAGGCAAAACTCTTTTTCAAATCAAACAATTTATTCAAACCGAAGGCAGCCAGAATGTATACGGCCGGTGCTGTGTACATTAGATAACGCGAAACTTCTACGACTCGGTGATTTTCAAGCACATCAATAAACCAGAGCCCCAGAGCAGGCACAAGCACCCATAACCAGAAAGCTAAAATCCAATTTCGATTTTCACTCTGGCGCCGAGTCGCATAGTAAGCTGCACTTGAGAGCATCGCTGCCGAGCTTAGATAAATCGGAGCAGCAAAAGCAAAAACTCTTTGTCCACTCAAAAATATTAGCCAGTTAATTGGAATGCGCAAAAACAATGCTTTCAATGGCCAGACAAAATCAGCAGCACGGCTTACATAGAATGACTCTTTACGGGACGATGCCGATTGCAAAAACATAGGTAACCAGGGAATCCAAAGTAATGCAGTCGTAATCCAGGCAAGACTCAGCAAGACGAGCAAGCGCCAGTTTCGCCACCAAATTAGAAAAATTGACGAGACCAGCCCCTCTGCCGCAGCAAGAAAAAGTGCAGTGTAATGGCTGTTAACCATCGCCCAAGTTGATATCGCATATAGTGGCAGCAGCAGCAGCTCTTTTTTGCTTTTAAGTTCTGATTTGACGATCAAAAGCAAAGATCCGGCCGACAAGATTGAAGTCAAATAAACAAGGCTGTACATGCGGGCTTCTTGCGCATAATGAATGTCGAATGGTGATACCGCATTTAGTAGCCCCGCCCATAAAGCAATTTTCGGCCCGACTATAGATCTGCAAAAGAGCATCAATAGCGCTACTGCTATCGTCGATATCAAAGCAGAAAGTGAGCGCAAAACAAAATCAGAATTGCCGAACAGACTCATCCAGCGATTTAAGAAAAGGGCGTAAAGCGGCGGGCAAAGAGGGTCCACCTTGCGGAAGTTGGCCAACATAAGGTCGGGGTTGGAAACTTTTTCAAAACGGAAAAGATATTTTTGACCGACGTTTTGAGTGAAATCAGGCACGTTTTGTCCACAGGCACCAACCAGGCTCTGATAACTTTCGTCGAGCCAGAGACTGTCAAAACAAATGCCTGTAAATCGCAAAACCGCAGCAAGCAAGACTATAAGGCAAAAACTAGTTAACTCTTTTCTTCCCGGCACAAAAATTGCCTGCAAAAATTTCCATGGTCTATTCTAGGTCAATCATGAGCTAAAAACAGCGCGCAAATTGCTGCGTGCTTTGACTTTGAGTGTCAAGCAGAGTAACTCGGACAGAAATTAATGTTTGCGACGGACAGCCTGGAAACGCCGTCTCAGAGAAGAGAGTGAAGAGATTTATTCGACAGCTGCCTGAGCCGTGCCCGCTCTGCATACTAGTGCCTGGTTTAGACGCGACTGAGGGGGGGCACAAGGTGAAGGGCACCCTCGGCGGCTGGCACAGTCATGGTGGCGTATCAGTGACAAGGAGCCACGCGAGCAGCAAATTTGCTCAACACGTTTTGCTTGGTGCTTTAACAGGGTAAGTTTTTAGCGGAAATGCGGAGATCGTAGAAATGGCGCTTGTCAAGAAAGAAATCGGTGAATTGTTAGTCGAGAATGGACTGATTTCACCAGAACAATGGTCGCAAGTTCAACTCGAAAGAGAAAAAACAGGCGAATCTATGAGCGTTATTCTCAATCGCCTTGGTCTTGCAACAGAAAACCAGGTAAAGAATGCTCTAGAGCTGCAATACGGCGTGAATTATCTGTCACTGGCTAAAATTGACTCTTTAGTGCCTGAGTGCATGCAGCTTCTGCCAGAAGCTGTGATGCGTCAGCATCAGTTAGTTCCGGTCATGAAAGACGGCAATCGCGTCAGCATCGCCATGGTCAACCCCAACAATCTAGTAGCGCTAGACGACATCAAAATGCGTCTCAAAGGCATGCAGGTCAAACTGTCTGTATGCACAGAAGACGATTTTCAATCGTTTATGGAAACGATTTATTCAAAACACTTACAGGCAAAAGGCGTAGAAGACGACACCGAGTCATCTAAGTTTATCGATCAGGAAGTTGATTTGAGCCAGATGGACGTGCTGGCAAATATCGACGAAAACATGAGCAATCAAGACCTGGAAAGCCAGGCTGCCGATGCTCCAATCGTTATGCTGGCAAACCAGATATTGGCAAAAGCAATCAAAGGCAAGATTTCAGATATTCATATCGAGCCACACGAAAAAGAAGTGGCAATTCGTTTTCGCCGAGACGGTGTTTTGCAGCTCGACCGCAAACTGCCAAAACCAATTTTGCCTGCTCTAGTTTCACGTTTCAAAGTTATGGCAGACCTCGACATCGCCGAGCGCCGCATCCCTCAGGACGGTCGTATCAGAGTTAGATTATCAGGACGCGACATCGACTTTCGTGTTTCAACACTACCGGCTAAGTTCGGCGAGAAAGTGGTTATGCGTATTTTGGATAAATCCAACACACAAGTTGGTCTGCAAAAGATCGTAACCGACCCCGAGGCCATTGCCACAATCATGGACATGATCGGCAAACCATACGGCATCATCTTCGTAACAGGACCTACAGGTTCTGGAAAAACAACGACACTATATTCAGCTCTAGCTGAAAGAAACTCACCAGACGTCAACATAGTCACGGCAGAAGACCCGATTGAATACGACATGTCTGGTATCACACAAGTTCAAGTAATTCGCGAAAAAGGAATGGACTTCGCCCGCATCTTGAGAGCCTTCTTGCGTCAAGACCCCGATATCATGCTCGTTGGGGAAACTCGTGATAAAGAAACTGCCAAAATCGCGATTGAAGCCGCACTTACAGGTCACCTTGTTTTCACCACACTCCACACAAACGACGCACCAGGAGCCGTAAGCCGTCTTGAAGAAATGGAAGTCGAAAGATTTTTGATTTCATCAGCGACGATTGGTATCATCGCACAACGTCTTTTGCGCCGTAACTGCAACGAATGCAAGGAAGAATATTTGCCCGAGCGCTCGACGCTCGAATACCTCGGTCTGATGGACAGCCGTCAGGAAGTGATGGCTGAGTCGACTGTTCAATTTTATCGATTCAAACTAAACAGCAAAGGTTGGCCAATCTTCTATAGAGGAACAGGAAAAGACAAAAACGGCAATCCTTGCGAAAACTGCAACGGCGGCCGTTACCGAGGCCGGGTAGGCTGCTATGAAGTAATGAAGATGAACGACGAATTGCGCGAGCTCATTTCAAAAGGAGCTTCGACAGCCATGTTGCGATTTGCAGCCAAAGCAAGCGGCATGGTTCCACTAAAAGAATATAGCTTGAGACTTGTAGGTGAAGGACACACCACACCAGAAGAATGTATCCGCGTCACTATCTCTGATACTGCCGGTGAAGATACACTCTGTCCCAAATGCCGAAATCCAATCGGTGACGACTTTATCAGATGTCCATTTTGTCAGCACGAACTCAAAGTTTCTTGCACACGTTGTGGCACACTTCAAGAAGATTCTTGGGCTGCCTGTGCAAAATGCGGTTTGTCTAAAGACGAAGCGCAACTTGACCACGTCTGTCCGGGGTGCGAAGCCGAGGTCTACGGAACCTGGCAACGATGTCCCTATTGCCAAACGGAACGGGACTTCAACAACAAAAAAACTGCCACGGTTTAGCTTGATACAGGGGGAGCCGAACTATGCCTATTGAAATACAAGAAATTCTTCAACTCGTAGTCGACAAAGGTGCATCAGACTTGCACTTAAAAGTTGGCTTGCCTCCAATGATTCGCGTTTCAGGAAAACTCACTGCCAGCGAATTCGATCCGGTAAGCAAAGAAGATATCCAGAGAATGGTTTTTTCTATGCTCACCGGCGACCAGAGAAAGACTCTGGAAAACACATTCGAGCTTGACTGCAGCTATGGTGTTTCCGGTCTGGGAAGATTCCGCGTAAACGTCTATAAGGATCGTGGAAGTTATGCAGTAGCCATGAGAACAATTCCGTTCCAGGTGCCGATTCTGGAAGACCTGGAACTACCGGCGGTGATTCAAAAGGACCTGGTAATGAAACCAAGAGGACTGGTCCTGGTCACCGGACCAACAGGTTCGGGCAAATCGTCTACTCTGGCTGCAATGATCAACTGGATAAACGAAAACCGTTCGGAGCACATTCTCACAATCGAAGACCCGATCGAATTTTTGCACAGACACAAAAAATCAATTATCAGTCAGCGCGAATTGGGCTCAGATACAAAAAGCTTTTCAAATGCGCTCAGAGGAGCTCTGCGTGAAGACCCAGATATCATCCTTGTAGGAGAAATGCGCGACCTTGAAACAATCGGCTTGGCACTGACTGCCGCAGAAACAGGTCACTTGGTTTTCGGAACACTGCACACAAGCTCTGCTGCGCAAACAATCGACCGTATTGTTGACGTATTTCCAGACGCTCAACAACAACAAGTAAGAGTTCAGCTCTCAAACGGACTTGTGGCTGTTATCAGTCAAACGCTGATGACCAGATCACAGGCAAAAGTTGGTGCAAACTCACAAATGCGAGGTCGAGTTGTAGCCTGCGAAATCATGGTCAACACGCCAGCTATCGCCAACTTGATCCGTGAAGCAAAAACTGCTCAGGTATACTCGGCGATTCAAATGGGTGCAAATCAGGGTATGCAAACTTTGGAGAGTGCCCTTGCGCTGTTAGTCAAGGGTGGACTAGTGAATTATCAAGATGCGATCGTAAAGACAAGCCGCCCAGACGATTTCAACAGGTTGGTCGGACCACAAGCAGCAGCACTAGCTGGAATGATGAGAGGCTCATCGCACTAATCAATGAGAGACTCATCGCATTAATCAGGTAGTTAAGTAAGGAAAGGGAGAAGTCCAAATATGGATTCGGCAAAAGCTAAAGGCAAAACTGCTGGCAAGACTCAGGGCAAGCCTGCCCCAAAGGGGGGCGGAGGGTCAGCTGGATCAAAGAAAAAGAGCAAAGACCTTTTTGCTCAGTTTGAGAAAGTTAAACTCAAAGACATGGTGGTTTTCTCCCGACAATTCTCTGCCATGATTGGCTCGGGTGTTGCCATGCTGCGCACACTCACAATCATTTCAGAACAATGCGAAAACGAAAAACTGCGCGTCGTGCTATCTGATGTCCGCAATCAGGTCGAAGCCGGTAGCAACCTTTCAGATGCCATGGCAAAACACCCGCTGATTTTCGACAGACTATATATAGCCATGGTTAAAGCCGGGGAGACCGGCGGTATCCTTGACGGAGTTATGAAACGTGTTGCCGAATTTATGGAATCACGTCAAAAACTAACCGACAAAGTTAAAGCAGCCATGGCTTATCCAATTGTGGCTTTGGTTGTAGCTGTAGTCGTGTTCTGGGCCATGTTGACCTTCGTTTTACCTGTTTTCCAGGGCATCTTCGAAGGTATGGGCGGCGACTTGCCTGAATTCACCAAAATGCTTATTGGTCTTTCCCAGTTAATGCGGTCGTGGTGGATGGTTCTCTTTGTAATCATTTGTGCTGCCGGTTTCTATATGTTCAAACAATGGGTAGCTACCCCCGTAGGTCGCCTGACATTCGACGGCTGGATTCTCAGACTTCCTGTATTCGGTGATGTAATCAAAAAGGTTGCAGTTGCCAGATTTACAAGAACTTTCGGTACATTGATCCACTCAGGCGTACCGATGCTCACCGCGCTTGACGTAGTTAAAGAAACTGCCGGAAACGCAGTCCTTTCCAAGGGGGTTGAATCAATCCACAGAGAGGTCAGAGAAGGCGGAACTTTGTCCAAGCCAATGAGCAAACTGCCACTTTTCCCACCAATGGTTGTCCAAATGGTTGCAGTTGGTGAAGAAACCGGTAGACTCGACGAAATGTTAGATAAGGTAGCTGACTTCTATGACGACGAAGTTGCAAACTCCGTAGATGCCCTCACATCAGTACTTGAACCAATCCTGGTTGTATTTGTGGGCGGTATCGTCGGGTCGGTTGTAGTTGGTATGTACCTGCCAATTTTCACGATTATCAATCAAATCAGATAAGATGATTTGTACAAATCGGAACAAACGAATAGAATAGAACAGGTTAGCTTCGGTCTGAGAGTATCGCGTGCATACCAAGTCTATTGTCGTTAAATCAACCATTTCTGTTGGGATCTCAAAATCAGTGCAAGACAAGGGTCAGGACCAGATTCACCGCTGGCTGCTGGATTATTCGCAGACCCGCGATCCGGCGCTAAGAGACAAAATTATTCAAGCGTCATTGTCGCTAGTAAAGCGCATCGCCTATGGACTCGCCAGACGGTCAACCGACCCTGTCGAAGATCTAATCCAGGTCGGCTCAATCGGGCTGATTAAGGCTGTTGACCAGTTCAAACCAGATGCAGGGGCTAAGTTCCAGACTTATGCCACTCACCTGATAACCGGCGAAATTCGTCACTATCTTAGAGACAAAACGGCAATGATACGTGCTCCACGTGAATTGCAAGAATTGTCATTCAGAATTAACCGCCTGGTGCAAAACCTGACAGCCAAGCTCGGGCGAGAGCCTATGGATGTCGAAATAGCATCAGAATTGCAAATTCCAGTTGCCAGGGTTAATGAGGCTTACGAAGTAGATCGCCGCCGCACATTAATTTCATTAGACCAGGCATTGTCAAACGATGCCGGCAGCGAGCAATCTCTAATCGATACACTTGTCGACGGTCGCTATCAGACCAATCAAATTGCCAAGGAAGATCGATTTATGCTCGCCGAAGCTATCAAGCACTTGCGTGATGGACTGAGGGAAGTAGTACAACTCACCTTTTACGAAGATTTGAGCCAAACCGAAGTTGCGCGACGCCTCGGCATTTCACAAATGCAGGTTTCTCGCAGGTTGCGTGCCGCCACAGCTGAGTTATACAAAATAATCACTCAAGCAAAGCGTGCAGCAGCCAGCCAAAATAAGGCGAGATATGACTGAAACAGTCATTGACGTACAAGGACTGGTAAAAGATCACTTTAGCAATTTTCTCCGCAAACAATTTCGCGCTCTGGACGGGCTCAATCTAAGAGTCGAAAAAGGTGAAGCGTATGGTTTGCTGGGCCAAAATGGCGCTGGCAAAACAACTACTCAAAAGCTGCTGCTTGGCTTGCTCAAACCGACAAGCGGCACTATAAAAGTGCTTGGCGAATCGCCAGGCAATAAAAAAGCTCTGGAAAGAATAGGCTACCTGCCAGAAAATCCCTACTTCTATGCTTATTTGAGCGCAAACGAATTTCTAGATTTTTTTGGACAACTTTTTGATCTGGGCAGCAAAGAAAGAAAAGAAAAAATCAAAGAGCTTCTGGCTCTTGTTTCCTTAACCGAAGCAGGAAACAGACCAATACGCAAATTTTCAAAAGGCATGATGCAAAGACTGGGCGTTGCGCAGGCTTTAATAAACGATCCTGAATTGGTTTTCTTTGACGAACCAAACTCAGGTCTAGACCCCATCGGCAGACGAGACATTCGCAAAATAATGTTGATGCTGAAAGAACAGGGCAAAACCATCTTTTTTAATTCGCACATGCTTTCAGATGTGAGAGAAATATGTGACCGCGTTGGTGTACTGCATAGAGGTAAAATGGTAGGGGAAGCCAGAGTAGATGAGATTTGTAAGTCTGGCGGCTATCAAGATTTAGAAGACTACTTCATGGAATTGATCAGCAAAACTGAAGCTGAATACCAGAAAACAGGCAACGTAACTCCATACCACATCGAACGCGAGGGAGCGCAGCAAAAGTGAGAAGCCTGCGATCAGCAACTGCAATAGCTCTCAATACTTTTCGCGAAACAGTCAGAGATCGCATTCTTTATGCGATCGTGATTTTTGCATTTATTGCCACTCTGGCAGGAATCGTTTTCGGAACACTCTCTGCCGACCAGGACGCACGCGTACTGGAAGACCTTGGCTTATTCGTAATAACCATGTTCGGTGGCATCATTGCCGTATTTGTCGGCACAAACTTAGTATTCAAGGAAATAGATCGCCGCACCATTTATTTGATTGTGACCAAGCCTATAAATCGCTGGGAATTTGTAAGCGGCAAGTTTTTGGGTCTGGCACTTTGTGTTTTCGTCACCAATTTTGCCATGGGACTCTTTTTTAACGGTGTAGTTTGGTGGCAAACCGGCAACCTCGATCAAGCATTGCCGATGCTTGCAGCCGAAGCATTGATTTATGTAGAACTGGCTCTGGTGATTGCTATGGCCACATTCTTTTCTACATTTTGCACACCGCTTATGAGCATGCTATTTACACTTGGACTTTGGACAGTTGGTCATCTTAGCTTTTCGTTTTCTATGCTTGCCAGCCTCGGTCAAAAAAACGGCAGTCAAATGACAGTCATGATGGCGCATCTAATGCAATATGTAATGCCCGATCTGGCGAGACTGACAATGATTCGCGGTGATTTCCTCGACAAACATTATGCTTCGCCAGATTTGATTCTTTCGATCATTGCATATATCGCAGCCTATATTGTTGTACTTCTAGCCTGGGCTACAATCATTGCCGAGCGCAGAGAGTTCAACTAAATGGCAGAACTATTTTTCAACACCCAGGCGCTGCAAGACTACGTTTGTGCTATCACACAGCTCATTCACGCACATCCGTGGATAACTTGCATCTGCTTTTACATTTTCGGCACATGCGTCGGCAGCTTCCTCAATGTTCTGGCGTTGCGTTCGCTCAAAGAAGAATCGGTGCTCTGGCCATCATCTTATTGCCCCAATTGCATGCACAACCTGGCACCATGGGACAACATACCGGTTATTTCATACACTCTCCTGGGCGGCCGTTGTCGATATTGTCGTGTGGGAATTTCCTGGCAATATCCATTTGTAGAAGTTTGCACCGGGCTACTCTACGCAGCCGTGGCTTATGTATTCGTTTTAAAACGCATACCGCTGGAAAATTTTGATTCGCTCAGAACAACTGCATTTTCAATTGAATACACACGCGATTTATTTCAATCAATCCAGCACGGCAAGCACCTCGTTGGCACAATTCAAAGCCTTGACTCTCCAGAATTATGGTTCTATAAATATGGATTAGTTCTTGGCTGCCTTGCATTTACCTCAACTCTGGTAGCAGTTTGCATTACTGATTTCCGCGAAAAATTGATCCCGCACGAAATCACATATCCATCGATGTTAGTTGGTATTGCCTTTAGTGCTTTGATCAGAGGCGACATTCTCGGAACAATGGCCGGAATCGGCGCCAGCTATATCATTTTCGACTTTATGGCATTTTATGGACGCTATCCATATATCTGGATGAATATGTTCATGCAAGCCAAAGAAAATAAGAACAAAGAAGTCAATAAGACAGCAGATACATTAATAGACAGATCGGTCGAAGCCCAAGACTCAACTGGTTCTCAAGCATCTGCGCCCGAGCTTGAACTTGCTCAGGAAAATTCAGCTGAGACGATCAAAACAGAAAGCTCAGCAGAAAAAGATACTGTCAAAGAGAACTCGGCAGATCAAAATCAAACAAATCAAAGTGCCGAAGGTCCAGCCGCAACTGAAAATGCGGACGCAGAACTTCTTGACGAATCTGAAGAAATCGAAGTTATGGGTGGCGGAGATGCGGTACTATCGGCGGTGATGTCAGCATATCTTGGTTGGCAAGGACTGGTGCTTGCTCTAATTATCGGATTCATCTCTGGAGCCGTGATGGGACTTGTCTACCTGGCAATCGAAATGAAAAAAGCAGGGATATTAAAGGAATGCGGACAGAAGTCTCTCATCTTTGCAATTGCCTTTGGATCGCTGATGGCAGGCTTCACATATTTCATGATGTCAGGGTTATCCAGCGACCATGAAGCGCTGATAAAAACTACAATGAATTCTTTTTTGATGTGCGCAGTAGCAGGTGCTTTATTAGGCATGATACTGGTCGGAACCAGGGTTTCCAAGCCTTTTCCGTTCGGCCCGGCGCTTGCACTTGGAGGATTAATCGCAATGTTTTTGATTCCGTACTGGCTTCCTTTCTATTAAATAGGGCATAATGGTGCTGGAGAGTTTGTCGATTGGAAAAGGGTGGCAATAGTGTTTGGATTCGGTAAAAAGGCTGGTCCTAATATCGGACTCGATATTAACAGCAGTACCATATCAGTACTGCAACTAGAAAAAACCAAGACTGACTTGAGGGTGGCGAAGTTCGCCAGCACCCTCACGCCACCGGAGATAGTGCGCGAGGGTCTACTTTCAGACCCCGAGGCTGTCGGCGGTGCAGTCAGAGAGTTGCTTGACAGCGCAGGAATATTTGGCAAAGGTGCTGCACCGACTGCCAATATTGGTTTGCCTGGACAGTCAGTAGTCATCAGGTTAATGCCAGTTCCCAAAGGCATGCCGAATGAAGAATTAAATGATGTTGTCAGGCAAGAAGCAATCAACAATCTTCCATTTCCAATTGAAGAAGCCAATCTTGACTGGACACGCGTCCCAGGCACAGGTCGCACAGACCCAGACGGTGTCGAACGCGAAGACATTTTGCTTGGCGCAATACAGAAAGTTATCGTTGACGGTTACTGGCGCATGGCTGAAGTTGCCGGTGTCCAAATCGGCAAACTAGAAATTAGTTCACTGGCAGCTGTCAGAGCCCTGGCTTTTTCAGGACAACTCGGCAAAGAAGCTCTTTCATTAGTAGTCAACATAAGACAAGATGCAACCGACATAACTCTGGTCAACAAATCGGTTCCATTATTCAGCCGTTCAGTATTGCTTGGCGTTGAAACCATCATGGAATCAATGCAGCGCAGCATCAATGCCAGCGCTGAAGAAGCCCAGGCGCTGCTGCCACGCATCCAACTGCTTGGCGTGCCGACTGTAGACCCAAGACTTGGACAGGCAGCACAGGTTGCCCGTTCAGTATGCGGCGACCTCACTGCAGAAGTTGGACGTTCGCTTGAATTCTACATGTCTCAAGTTGGTATGGTTCGCGTAGACTCGGTTATAGTCTGCGGTCCTGGTATTGCAATTCCTGAAATCGATCAGTTTATTGCCAACCGTCTAAACCTCAACACAACAATCGCCAATCCATTCCAGGGCGTGGTTTACGACCGCAACCAGATTATCGATGAGCGTCGTCCATATCACACCATGCTTATGGGTCTGCAAGTAGATCCTGCAAGCATCGCAAGCAAAACAGTCTCCATCGACCTCAACGCCGGTGCGCCCGAAGAAGGTGCCTATGGCGGTGATGACGGCGAAGAAGGTGAAGCAGTTGAAGAAGTCGACACCCCATGGTTTGTGCCCGGTCTGCTGGTCAGCGGGGGCATCATGGCATTGTTGATAGTTGCATATTGCTTCGTCCAATACGCTCAACTGCCACAAAAAGAAAATGAACTGGCAGACCTCGATAAGGCAATCACAAGCTCTAAGGCTCAGCTAGATCAGCTCAATTCAGCCCAGGAAAATGTGGTCGCTCTTGAAAATCGCAAGAGAGCGCTTGACGAGATAGTCAATCACGGCACTCCTATGACTGTTGTGATGCAAACTCTCAAAGAAAACGTACCGCAAGGTGTAAACGTCCAAAACGTCAAAATCGGCGGAAACAGTGCCACAATCACCGGCGCATCATCAGACTTCTCCAAAGTTTCACACCTTTCAATCAACCTGCAAGGGTCGAATGTATTCCAAAACGTAGATGTTGAGCAAATCAAGCGAAACTACAATGCGCCTGGACGTATCAACTACTCACTTACTGCAACGTTGACACCGGACATCGGTCAAAAAACTGCCACTCCAAGTGACATCAACGTCAACCACACTGCGTCAGGCCCAGGCGACCTGCTAGCAGGGGCAACTGGTCCTCGGGTTTTGAATTTTTATTCTGCCCAGGTCTTAACTTGCCAGCAAATGAAGCCTGCAGTTGATCAAGCTCAACAAAAATATTCAGGTCAGTTCCAGTTCCAAACAGTCGATGTCGACGATCCGAACAACGCTAACTTGATGAAAAAATACGATATTAGAACAGCCCCAGTCCTGGTTTTCCTCGACGCCCAAGGCAACGAGAGCGACCGCGTAAAAGGCTTTGACGGCAAGAGCGATGCTTTGTTTGCAGCTTGCGACAAGCTAAGCAAAGTGGCATCAAAATCCCCAACGAAGTAAGATTGAAATTGAGAAAGAGGTAGCTCATGGACCCCAGGGTAAAAGCATTAATTGTTGTTCTTCCACTCCTCATAGCAGCTTATGTAGGTTTTTCTCTTTTGATGCCTGCATTAGACGAAAGCGGAGCCAAAGATAAGGCAATTGAAGAAAAGAGAGTCGAACGCGACGGCTATGACACCAAAATCAAAGCAGGGTCTCAAGTATCGGCAAAACAAAACCAGCTAAACAAGGAAATTGCCGCACTTAGAGATTCAGTTCCGAAAGCCCCAGACATCGATCTACTTACAATAGATCTAGAAAAAATGTGCAAGGACGCCGGAATGAACATGGTCGCCATTCAGGGTCCAAAATCAGATGGAAACACGCCGGCACCAAAAGCTGTCGAATCTACAACAACCAAAAAGCAAGACAAGCTCAAAAACTTGCTCAAAGGAAATGCCACAGACAGCAGTGCTAGCACCGCTGCTGCCAACACAGGCGGAAAAGGCGAGCTAGAACAGAGCACAAAACAATTGATTGTCACTGGCGATTTCAACGGACTGGAAAAACTGGTCCACGAGCTTGAAACTTACCAACGTGTTGTAAAAATCGACAATATCAATTTCCACCTTTCCAAAAAGCCCACAGGCAAGGACAAAGTCAAAATTGATGATCAGACACCTTCCGAAGGCGATGAGGTGGGCAATCCAGATCTGATGTTTATCACACTGGACATCACAACTTACTATCTGCCCTGAGGACATGGGAATGGACGACCAACAAAAAACTAGACTGATTGTAATCTGCGCTGCCGGCTTAGTCCTCTTGGGTGTTGCCGGATGGTGGATGATGTCGCAAAACAAAAGCGCTGAAGAAGCTGAGCAAGCTAGCTCAGGCGGAACAGCTGCAGTGACAAAACCTGTAAACACTAATGCGGCAACAACTACTGCCAGCACAGCGGCTGCTACACCAGCAACTGGCACAGCAGCGCCGGGTACAGCTGCAGCACCAGGCACAGCGCCAGGCGCAGCAACTCCGACCACAGCAGCTAGTCCAACCGGAACAGCAGCTGCCCCAGCGGCTGGAGCACCAAACACACCGAAAAGCCTGGGCTTAGCTGGTGCTATGGATCCTGACGCAGCCACAAATCCAATTGCCAATGCAGCGCCACCCCCAGGACAGCCACCAGTTATCGCTTCAGCTAACGTTCCTGGTTCAAACCCGATTGCCGCGCTTCCACCAGCTCCTGGCGGAGAACCTGTAAGACAGGCACCGGCAGGAAAATATCCTTCAACCAAGCGCGATGAAGCAGTTTCTGTAGCCAGACAGGTAGCCGGACGACAAGATCCGATGGCAGGTACTTTTGAAAAGGTGCCTTACCCAGCTCCATGGTCTAAAGCCGGTTCAGGCGGCGGTCGTACCAGCAGCGACGACGAAAATGATGCAAACAAAGAAAATAACAAAGACAACGAGAAGAAAGCAGAAAAAGTTCTGCCTCCTCCACCTCCTCCAAGTGTAGAAAAACCGGTGGCACCACCACCGCCAACTACAGCTGATGCACCATCATTGCCAATCGACAACTTGCCACAACCTCCAGACAAGCCGCTGG
The DNA here is from genome assembly GCA_964546815.1 of uncultured Candidatus Obscuribacterales bacterium. GTDB lineage: Bacteria > Cyanobacteriota > Vampirovibrionia > Obscuribacterales > Obscuribacteraceae > JAIEPM01. Next base: position 164,383 of record CAZJLR010000001.1, read on the forward strand.
TTACACCAAGCTTGAAACTGAGCGGAATTCTGGGCAACAAAGCAGTTCTTTCAGTACCAATGCAATTGCGCACTCAAAACAAATGGCCATCAGTTATTTGTTTGGGTCCTGGCGAAAAATTTGAAGATCCTGCCAACGGATCATTCAGCGTAGTTTCGGTTGACCAGGACAGCGTAACCATCGATGAAGAAGGCGAACGCTCAGTTAAGAGCCTTCCCCAAATCAAGTAAGAGATGACTAGTCGCGTTATTAGTTTTGAAGAAGCTCTTCGCGGCAGCGAGGAGCTTCTTCTAGATTTAGAGGAATCGGGTCCAACTGAAGAGAGACTGGAAATGCTCTCAGATATGTTGAACTCACAACAGTCCTGCAGAGGCTTTTTCGTTTTCTTCCTTACAGGCGATTCTAAGCTTGCAGACGAACCGGCCGATTACATGCTGTCGGCACTGAGAGCCAGTGAACACGTGCCTGAATTGCTGGCCAAAAACTTAGTCATGTCAGTGACTATGCAAATTACTCATCAGAGAACCGGCGATCAGCGCAACGCCGAAGGATCGCAAACTGTGGCGCGCCGCAGTGCGGCTTTGATTCAAAAACTCGAATCACCTGAGGTTCGAACCAAGCTTGTGGAAATGCGTTCGTCAATCAGCTCCAAAGCTGGAGTTTTTGCCGATTTCCTTCGTCGCTGGGCATACGATGACGAGCAACTAAGAGCAGCAAACGCAGCAATCGAAAAGCTGCTTTGAGCCAAAATTATTAGCTAAAGATAGACTACAAAGCGCGCTTAAACACTTTGTCTTCGGCAATTAGCTCATTGAAAATTTCGTCCAGGCAAGACGGCCCATCTTGCACCGCAGGTGGTGCAGGTTCGTTTTTCTGCCTCGATTCAACCGGAGGGGGCGTCATGATTGGTTCAAAATATGGTGCAGGCTCTCCAGCAAAACTGCCAATCGGCATGAGCTCAGTTGATTCTGATAGCACAACGGTTTTAATCGGCTCTGTGCCTAAGAAGAATGAAGCCCAATCACCATCTACTTTATTGAGTTCTTCAAGACGTTGCATCTCATCGAAGTTAATTGATGCATGAAGCTTGCGGACTTCGACTGTTGGCTTTTTATCAACCTTTGTTTCGGGAGGCAATGGCTCAGCAAGCGCAGGCGATGAATCTTCTTCGAAAAAGGTTTGAGCTGTGCTTTCTATACTGCAGTCGTTTTCAAAAACTTCCTCAGCTGGCTCATGTACTTCAGGCTTTACAGCTTTTGGGCTTCGAGAAAAACTGGGGAAATGAAGCGGACCCCGCTTCGGAATGGCCTTTTGATAAGACTTTGTGTTTACAAACTTACTGTGATGAAGCATTTTTGCTTACCTCTACTGCTGACTTGCGCCAGAAAAAAATTGATTGCAAGAATGGAAGATGTGTTCCTCTTGCTATAACATCATTGAAGTTTCCAACACGTCTATTGGACAAAGTCCCAAAACAGACACTGGCAGTCAACACAGAGCAATTTGTCGACGTCTTGCTCCGGCTACAGTTTCTCTGCCATACTGCTTCTCAGGGTAAGATTTTTGATTTAGAGCAATTTGAAAGTGATTCAATTCTTTTTCCACAATATCAAAAGCACTTCGCTTACACTCATAGTTTTGCTCGTTTGCCTGCCGACGAGCGCTGAAAACAAAGGCGAAACTGAAAGAGAAAAGAACTCAGCGCCAGTCAACAAATTAGTAGAACCAAATAGCCATCTTGAAGGTCATATACAACAGTCAGGTGACGCCACGACTCACATTCATCGTCCTTTGGCTCCAGCAGCTACACATAAGCCTCAAGGCAAAGCGGACAAAGCTCTTAGCGCAGTCAAATCTTTGAACTTTGACCTCCAAGCAAAATCACTGAATGCTAAAGCAGATTCAAACTCTTCCTTATTTAAGCAAACAAATGGAGCCAAAGACCAGAGTTCAAGGCAAGACCTCGACAACAAGCCTATTCCGGGTAGCATTGAGGCGAAAGATCTGCCTTACGATGAAGATCTCGGAGATCAAACAATCAATTGGGAACCCTGGCACAAACGCTTTATCGAATCTTTGTACGTAATTTTTCACAGAGCTAATAATGGCTCGGCACCAGGCTCAGCACGCATATTGATTCATGTGAGAAAGGACGGAGCACTTGCATTTGAAGCCGGCAGAGATTTTTATGCTCAATCAGCCCAGTTTAGAAATTTACTAGAACGAAGCATCAAAATGCTTTCGCACTCAGCATCGCTAGAGTTTCCCGATGGCTCACGACGCGAAGAAGTTCAATTTACTATGACTATCAAATCATCAGCCGAAAGCGGAAAATCTAGCTACGGGTGGACGAAGGGCGATTTTGAAAAGCAAGGGCATTAGCAAAAATAATCAAGCAATACCGCAGAGTATTCCGTAATCAGCTGGCGTATCTACATTGAAATGCGCAGCATTTACCCCCCGCTCGGAGGGAAAAGAAAGTATGTCGGCATTTGATGTGGCAACGAAATCTTGAGCAAGATCTTTGCCTTCAAAAATTGCTTCTTCTAAAGCAGGTATGCAATTGCGAGAGTATACGCCAAGCAGCGGCTCATTTCTGCCATTGTGGCTGTATATCAGCATGTCTGATTCTGTTTTGTGAGCAGTCATTTTGCGCACCAGGTTTTTGTCCACAAAAGGCATGTCGCAGGGCACGACAAATGCACGATTGTAATTGGACACCAAAAGTCCTGACAAAATTCCTACCAACGGACCCCGATTGGGCACAATGTCCCGTACCAAATTCGAGCTGATATGCTCGTATTCATCAGGATTATTGCTTACCAAAATTACTTCGGCAAACAATTCAGCCATCAAATCGTGCATGTGTTCAATCAAAGTTTTACCGGCATAGGGCAAGAAAGCCTTCTGCCTTCCCATACGTTTACTGCGCCCGCCACACAAAATTATGCCGCTCATGGGCAATAGTGTAGAAAGGTCCGAAACATTGTCATCATGCCCTTTTAGAGACACGAATTTGAGCATTTCGCTCTCTGACAATTTACTCTCCCCGGTAAACGGGATCACGCTTTTCAGCAAATGCAGCCAAGCCTTCTAGTCTGTCTTTAGTATTTAGTAATTGCAAATATGCTTTGGTCTCAAGAGCAAGACCAGCTGTCAAATCACGGTCAAAGCCATTATCAATGGCGAATTTAGCTGCTTTAAGAGCAAGCGGCGCAGCCGCAGAAATCTCTTTGGCCCAGGCTTTTGCCTGTGTAATCAGTTCGCTGTGTTCGCTTGCATCTTTTGGAGCAGCAGCTACAAGTTTGTGAACCAGTCCGATTTCGAATGCTTCTTTAGCTCCCATAGCACGCGCAGTGAGAATCATCTCTTTGGCTCTCGACTTTCCAATCAAGCGGCTCAGTCTTTGGGTTCCACCGGCACCAGGAATGATACCGAGACGCACTTCTGTAAGACGCAAAACCGCGTCTTCAGACATAATACGCAAGTCACAAGCCAGTGCAAGTTCGGTGCCACCACCAAATGCCGAACCATTCAACGCAGCAATAACAGGTTGAGGCATTTGTTCAATCATTTGCATGGTCGATTGAATCAAACTCAAATAGTCTAAAGTTTGTCCTTCGGTCATGCCTTTGCGTTCACTCAAATCAGCGCCGGCACAAAAAACTTTGCAGCCGGCTCCGCTTATAATGATTACTCTTACATCTTTGTCGGCAGCCAGATCACGGCAAGCGGACTGCAATGCTTTTAGAATTTCGCTATTAAGACAGTTATGAACCTTGAGTCGGTTCAACTGCAAGCAAGCGACAGGACCATCTCTTTCAATAAGTAGCAAGTCACTCATTTGCATATTTCCACTTTGTTCTCGTCCTTTTTCGAGGACTTTGCTCGACTCGCCAGACATGCCTGTAAGTACCTCCCCGTCAATTTGTGCTGAACCAATTCTTGAGCCAGGTCACCGGCGTCAATTAGTTTTTCAAGGTTAATGCCTGTTTTGATTCCCATGCCTTCAAGCATGTAGGCAAGGTCTTCTGTAGCCAGATTGCCTGCCGCACCAGGAGCATAAGGACAGCCTCCCATGCCGCCGATACTTGAATCAAAGATTCTAATTCCTGCCTCTAATCCGGCAAGAACATTTGCAAGCGCAGTTCCGCGCGTATCATGGAAATGCAAGGCAAGCTTTTCTTTGGCAACTGAGTTCTCAAGCCGCTCGAGTATGTTCCAAACCTGTTTCGGAGTCGCACCACCGATAGTGTCACCAAGAGAAAGCTCGTCAATGCCGATAGAAACCAGCTGCTTGACCAACTCTTCTACTTTGGCTGGGCTGGTATTGCCTTCGTAGGGACAGACAAAAACGACTGACAAATAACAGCGCACAAATAGTTTGTCTGCGCGGGCTCTTTCAGCCAGTTTTGCTAAAGTGTCAACGGCTTCCTGGGTTGATTTGTTTATATTTTTTTTGTTGTGCGACTCGGTGGCAGACATGAAAAGCGCAATTTCTTTGACGCCAGATTCAAGCGCCGCCTCATAACCCTTTTCGTTCGGGACAAGTACAGAGCGCCTTATATCAGAGGGCAGCTTCAAAGTTTTGGCTAATTCAGCCGAATCGGCCATTTGAGGAATCCACTTGGGACTTACAAATGATCCAATCTCAATGCGTTTCAAACCAGCCGCAGCAAGCGCTTCTACCAGGCGGATTTTATCAGCTGTAGATAGATTTGTAGCTTCGTTCTGGAGTCCATCACGCGGACCCACTTCTACAATAGAAACTTCAGCAGGCAAATTTTTCATTATTGCAAAACGATGATCAGGTCGCCTTCATTGACAAAATCACCGGCAGCGACTTTCACTTCGGCAACTTTACCGTCTATTTCAGAGCTGATTGGCAGCTGCATTTTCATCGATTCGATGATGACTACATCTTGCCCTGCACTGATTGCATCACCGGTTGCAACCAAAACCTCAACCACAGTACCTGCCATCATCGCGTTGATCTGCTTCATAAGCTCTATCCGTGCCCTTTGCAAAGACTAGTAAGACTCGCACTAATGTTAGCAAAGTGAAAGATATTGATTATGACTTGTGCTTTATTTATCAGCGAAAAAGACTGCGCAGGGCATCATTGATGCTCTTGACTGTTTCAGTGTCGTCGCCTTCTGATTCGCCAAGATCAACCTTGCTTTCACCGCCCGTGCTCTCAGCAGCGGCAGCCGGCTGGGCAGCCTGTGCGGCAGGATCGGGCTGAGCGTATGCCGGGTCGGCATATGCTGGGTCTGCATAGGCAGGATCTGCATAAGCCTGGCCGCTTGCATAGTTGGGATCTACAAAGTTTGGATCTGCGTATGCCGGGTCAGCGTATGCAGGATCGGCATAGCCTTGTTGAGCAAATGCAGGGTCGGCATAGGCGTTGTTGGCTGCTGATTCGTCATATGTGACTCCAGCAAATCCTTGCTCAGGAGGCCATGTCTCGGTTACCTGTGTAATATCAGCCGCTGCTTCAAACTCATCTGGCCAGACAGCTTCTGCCGCCGCCATAGGATAAGAAGAATCGCCAAACGGATTGCTCAATGGAGCTAATTCGGGCGCGCCTTGATAGTTTGTCAATTCTGCTGGAATTAAGGGGCTTGGTTCTAATGAGACAGATCCAAACGCCACAGGCAAAGGAGGAGGAGCCTGACTGGATGCAGGTGCGATAGCTTGTGAGCGTGCAGCGAAGGCGGCAGCAGCAGCGGCTTCGGCTTCGGCAACAGCCCTGTCGGATGCCTCAGCTTCGGCGGCGGCTCTGGCAGCAGCTTCTGCTTCTTCAGCTGCTCTGGCAGCGGCTTCAGCTTCGGCTGCAGCTTTGGCAGCGGCTTCAGCTTCAGCTGCGGCTTTGGCAGCTGCTTCAGCTTCAGCAGCGGCTTTGGCAGCGGCCTCAGCTTCCGCTGCAGCTTTGGCAGCGGCTTCAGCTTCAGCGGCGGCTTTGGCAGCGGCTTCAGCTTCGGCTGCAGCTTTGGCAGCGGCTTCGGCCTCTGCTTTGGCCGCGGCTTCAGCTTCGGCTGCGGCTTTGGCAGCTGCGGCGGCTTCTGCTTCAGCGGCAGCCTTTGCAGCTGCTTCGGCGGCTCCAGCAGCTGCGGCTTCGGCAGCTTCAGCTTCCTTTTTAGCAGCGCGCTTTGCGCTTACAGAACTAATATGGGCACCGATTGGAGCCTTATCTTGAGATTGGCTTTCTTCAGCCGCGACAGCTTTGCCGGCGCCACTAGCTGCACTGCTGCTAGTGGAAGCAGCAGGCGATGAGCCGCTCTTGGCTGTCGGAGCGGCTGTCTTGGACGACGCCGCGCTCGCAACAGCAGTTTCAAGACCTGCTGGAGCTTCAAACTTACCATGCAGATAGCGGTCGCGAATGGCGAGCACTTTGTCCTTGTCTTTGAGAACCTGTATTTTTTTCTCTTCGCACTCGCCGAGTCGCTGCTCGAGCTGAACGATTTGCTCGTTTATCAGCTTATACTCTTCTTCGATAATCGCAGTTTCGTTTGAGAGTTTCTCAAGCAACTGCCTTAGCATGTCGCCGCTATCAGTTGACACCGTAATTCACCTTCCAACATCCCCTGATTCAGTCTTACCACCAAAACGCCAATTAAACCAGGCCCAGAGCAGAATTCTTGCCATTTTTCATGAATATTTGCTCTAAAACAGCGACACGATCCGTCGCCGCACTATTTTGAGCGGCAAAAGTCGGGTGAATATCAGACCCTGGCATCAATGTCCAGAGCGCTGAAACTGGCTAGGCGTGCTGAAAGTACCTCACCATTTCGCTATATTCACTTAGATCTCTTGAGGTTTGCTGCAAATCTGTGCCATCAGCATAGACATGAACCAGTGGTTCGACAGCGTCCGGTAATACAAGAATCCAGTGATCGGGTCTGGTTTGAATTTTTACCCCGTCCAATAGCTCCATAGGTTTTGACTGGTTCTTTTCGACAAGAAGTCGCATAACCCGCCCTTTTCTTTCCCAGGGACAATGGACAGAGTCAACCTGATAGACCAGCGGTGGAAGCTCAGATACAGCCTGGTGCAAGCTTCTACCCTGATAAGTCAAATGCTCCAAAACCTGACCCACGGTGAACATGGCGTCATAACCATTTTGGAACTCAGGGAAAATAAAGCAGCCGTTCGCACTGCCCCCAAGCACTACACCAGGTGTTTTGGACGTAGTCGAGCCTATTTCAGTTTCAGATGCTTTGCATCGAATTACTTTGCAGTCATACCGAGAAGCAATTCGCTCAATTGCCGAACTTGAATTTACAGGTACAACAATAGATTTGCCATGTTTGTCACGCAAAACAATATCAGCCACGGTAGCCAGCAATAGCTCGCCGCGTATGACCTGTCCGGTTTCGTCAACTAAAGTAAGTTGTTCGCCATTGCGTCCAATCTGAGCGCCAAGGTCTGCATTCAGTGCACGTACTACGTCTGCAAGCTGCTTGCGCATAGCAAGACGTTCTTCTTGCTTAGGCGGATTACCTCTGATTGAAGCGTTCAATACTACAGTTTCAATACCGAGCTGACCTAACAAGTCAGGCAAAATTACTCCAGTTTCAGCCATGGCATAGTCGATGACAGCCGTTGGCGGGCGAGTAATAACAGTCCCGTCTTTGGTTAATCGAGTGTAGTTAGAACCAGGTACTACGCAAAATGCAATTTTGTCTTGTTCAAACTCTTGCCCTTTTACGTGATGCAAAAATTCGCCCATGTAATACTCACGCACACGACTTGGATAGCCGATGCTACCGACATCTTGAGGCAAGCAACGCGGGAAGTCTTCCTTGAAGAATGTACCTTCGATTTTTCGCTCCATCGCTTTTGTAATCGCAATGCCGGCGCTGTCAAAGAACTCAACTTTAACCTTAGCGCCATCTCTTTGCGAAATACGAGTGTGAACTAAGCCGGCAGCGCGCTGAGTCTTCACATAGTGACGTGCAATAGGCAACGGCATGGCTTCCAGGTTCTGAACGTCAACGCCGACGCTCATCAATCCAGAAATTACAGCACGACTAATCATTCGGCTTACAGGCCAATAATCGCGGCTAACAAGCACCTGACCAGACTTAATCGTGGCACCATATGCGGCGGCAAGATTTACTGCAAATTCAGGAGTGATTTCCACATTGGCTATACCAACTACTCCATTTGCTCCAAACAAACTTCTCGGTGCACGAGTGCCCCAAATCACCGAGGTTGGAACTTGAGCACCGGCATCTACAGCCTTGTCAGGCCATATGCGGACGTCCGGGTCTACTCTTGCTTCTTCACCAATTACTGATTTAGATCCAATTACAGATCCTTCGAGCAATTCAGCGCCGCGATGTATGCTGGCGTTATTGCAAACTATACAAGCTCGAATTGCAGTGTGACTTCCAATATAGCTATTCGACCAAATTACAGGATGTTTGAGAGTGGCTTTTTCTTGAATGATTACATTGTCGCCGATTACTGTATGCGGAGCGATTTCTACGTCTTTTCCAATACGGCAGTTTTTTCCAATCAAAATTGGAGGATTGAGTTTTACCGATGAGTCAATTTCGGTGCCTTCACCAACCCAGATACCGTCAGCAATTTGCGGCAATTTGATATCTAGATCCATTTTGCGATCCAAAATATCTGCATGCGCCTGACGGTAAACGGCCAGGTTGCCGATGTCACACCAGTAACCATCTGCTACATAACCGTACATGGGCTCGTTTCTAAGCAATAAAAGCGGAAACAAATCATTCGAGAAATCTTGCTCTCTTCCCATAACTACATAAAGAAGAACTTCTGGCTCAAGAATGTATATGCCGGTATTTACTGTGTCTGAAAAAATTTCGCTGGCACCGGGCTTTTCAACGAAGCGCTGAATACGACCGTCTTTATCTGTAATTACGACACCATAATCAAGCGGATTTTCAACTCGCTTTAGAACGAGAGTAGCCTTCGACTTCATCTTTTTGTGATATGCCACAGCTTTGGCAAGATCGATGTCTGTAAGTCCATCACCAGAGATAACACAGAAAGTTTCGTCAAGCATGTCTTGGATTGCTTTGACACAACCGGCTGTACCAAGGGGCTTGCCTTCTTCGGTTGAATAGCGGATTTTCAGACCGAAATCAGCACCATCGCCAAAATAATCGCTTATCGCCTGAGGCAAATAGTGAGTCGTAAAAATGATGTCGTCAAAGCCATGCTTTTTCAGCAAATTGACGATGTGCTCAGACATCGGCATGTTAATAACCGGCACCATCGGCTTGGGTAGATGGCAGGTCAGCGGTCTAAGCCGCGTACCAGATCCACCAGCCATAATTACTGCCTTCATTCTTCAATCCTCCGCTAGAAATTTCTTCGCTTTCAAAAGGGCTCAGCTCAGTTAGAGCCGCGTGAACTTGCAGTCGCTTTTCCTAAATTTTGCTTTGGTGTTGACGAAACTCCATCAGGGCCGATAACACTGGATTCGGCTAAAACTTGTTCGTAAACTTCTAAAGTATGTTTGGCAATTATTTTCCAGTTGTATGTAGTTGAGACACGTTTATGTCCTTCCTCACGCAAACTCTCGGCCAATTCAGGATTGCGCAAAACTTGCAGAAGCCCCCAGGCAAGACTCTGTACATTGTCAGTGTAAGTAGTGATACCGTTTGCAAAGTTTTCAACAAAGTCAGGCAAGCCGCCTGTATCGGAAGTGACTACTGGGACGCGCGCAGCCATACCTTCAAGTGCAACTATACCGAAAGGTTCGTACAAACTTGGAATGCATACTACATCAGCTATTTTGTAGAGGCGAAGCAAATCATGGTCGCTGACATAGCCGAGGAATTGAACGTTGTGGCTTACATTTAGATGGTTGGCTGTGTTTTTCAAGTCATCGAGATAATAGCCTGTTCCGACACACAAGAATTTAGTTCCCGGAACTTCGTTGACTACAGCTGGAATCGCATGCAACATAACTTGCACACCTTTTTCCATAACCATGCGCCCGACAAACAAAACAATTTTTTCGTAATCTGCAGCAAACTGATTGCGCAATGGCATCGGGTCAAATTCAAAGTCAAAAACTTCAGGGTCGATGCCGTTTGGAATAATCGTAAGCTTGTTGGCCGGCATGTTGAAATGGTTTTGCAATTCATAGAACATATGCTGACTGTTCACAATTACACGCCATGCTTCAAAAGTTAGACGCCATTCCATCTGATTGATGTAGCGCTGCAAGTCTGTGTGAATGCCTTTCATACGTCCGGCTTCGGTGGCGTGCATGGTGGCAACCATTGGCACTCCAAATCCTTTTTTCATCGTCCAGGCCGCATCGCAGACCATCCAGTCATGAGCATGAACTATATCGAAAGGCTCTTTGCGATGAAGTTCAATTGCATATTGCAACAAACCAAAATTGAGTTTGTGCACCCATGTCAAAAAATCTGGAGTGGGATCTGTTTGTGTTTTTACTCTGTGAACATGCACACCCTGATCTATCTCATGTTCAGCAGATCCGGGATGATCGGCAGTGACAACGTGTACTTCCCAACCTTGCTGAGCCATCTTGTAAGACAACTGAGCAACCACACGGGCTAATCCACCGATAATGCGCGGTGGGAATTCCCAGGAAAACATCAAAACTCTTTTGGCCACAGTAACACCTATTCACTAACAAGGGGACGAGTCATCAGATTCATGATTGCTTTTTGCGGGCTGATATCACCTTTCAAAGCTGATTCAACCTGCATTGCAATCGGCAGTTCAATGGACATGGTAGTGGCAAGCTGGCACACAGCGCGAGCTGTATTGACACCTTCAGCAACAGCACCAAGACTTGCAAGAGCGTGTTCGGGAGAGCTTCCACGAGCAATCATAAAACCAACACGATAATTACGGGAAAGCTCGCTTGAGCAGGTAGCCATCAAGTCACCAAGCCCGGCAAGGCCGGCCATCGTGCTGGCTCTGGCACCCATCGTCACCGCCAGGCGTGACATCTCAGCTAGCCCGCGAGTCATCAAAGCTGCTTTGGCATTTGCTCCTAAGGACAAACCATCGACACCACCGGCAGCAATGGCAATAACATTTTTGAAAGAACCACCAAGCTCAACTCCTGTGATATCGGTGTTTGAATACATGCGCAAAGTCGGAGTACTTAATTCAGACTGAACGTACTTTGCAACATCTGCATCTTTGCACGCAATCACAGACGCCGTAGGCAAGCCTTTCAAAATCTCGCTTGCCAGGTTAGGACCAGAAATAGAACAAATCGGCAATGACGGAAAAATTTCTTCCAGGATTTGCGACATGCGCATGAAGCTTTCAAGCTCGAGTCCCTTGGCAGCACTCACAAGCACAGGATTATCCGGAACCGGCCCCTGAGACCGCGATGAAGCGCCAACAGGGCTTGTACTTTTCAGCTTAGCTTTGACAAGCTGCGCTACAGAACGCATGCTTTGCGAAGTACAAGCCAACACAATAATTTGACTGCCGGCAAGGCAATGCTCTAAATCAGATGAAATTTGGATGGCGGCAGGCAAGTCTATCGATAGAGGCTTGTCAACGTGCCTTGATGACAACAATTTTTCAGCTTTATCAGGGTCGCGAGTCCAGAGAGCAACTTCCTTCCCAGCTAAAGCAAAAACTCTGGCCAGGGTTGCCCCCCAGCTTCCTGCACCTAAAATGGCTATTTTGCTTTGCACGCCCGCTGACTGACCTGTCACTCTGACAACCTGCCTTCGATCAATACATGAAAGACATAAATTGTACCGTCATGAGACCCCCAAAGTACTAAATTCAGCCAGACCTTTCTTGCAAATTAACCGAGCATAAAGGCGACGCCGTCGCCGAATTTCAGCTTCAAGACAAAAGTTGCATGCAACACTCAGTGAATTTACTTCTTGTTTTTCCAATCGGCCTGGTCTTTTTCGACACTCTTAGCCATGGTCTTAACAGCATCAATCAACCAGCTGCTGTCGCGGCTGCCTAAATCTTTCAAAATTGATTGAGCTGCGCCTTTCGTTCCCAGATGGACATTTGCAGTCTCATAGCCCATCGAATAAAGAAGCCTGGTTTCTTCCTTGAGATGGCTTAACTCTCCAAGTTCAATTTTCGAACGATTTGGTGCCAGACTTCGCACAACCCAGGAGTCCTTCACAGCAACAAATGGATCGGGATCTCTAACCGCTGCTCCAAGTATTTCAGAGTAATAGCTCGTGCCGCCATTTTTGCCCTCTACAAAATTATTGGCAGAAGGAAGATGATTTTTGACTTCAGCTGCAAAATGCTGACCTTTGCTATCGCTTATCCCCACAAATCTTTGCCTGCCTAAGCTGCCCACACCAGCCTGCCTTTGCCCATAACGTATGGAAGCATCGGCATCGGGCATGATTGACTTGATTGCTGCAATTGCATCCTTAGGTACCTGCGATTCAGGCACGCTTGAAACTTGCTTGTCTAAATGCTTCCAGTAATGCGCTTCGTCGGGCATTTGACTCTTAGCTATTTCAGCCAACTTTGAATGCTTGCCGTCTAAAATAAACGGATCGCCTCCATCACGCAAGGACTGAGTATAGCCGTCAAGAACAGCTTCTGCGGCGTCTTTCAAGCCAATCTTCAAATGTTGCTGATCAATTAGAAGCTTTGCACTTGTAAGTAAACGCACAAGGTCATTTGTATAAGGCAACTTGTATGCTTCATCAAAATCGTTGATTCCCCATACCAGACGACCTTGCTTGTCGACCCAAGTACCGAAATTGTCCACATGCAAGTCACCAACAGAATTGACCACCGGGGCTTTCATCAACTCAGGATTAAGCTCAGGAAAAGTTTCTGCCCAGCGATAATAAGTTCCACGCAAAAACTGAAAGGGGTCACTTGCCATAGCCGCATGTTTTGCCGCCAGGTCTTCAGGCACAACTTTGATCTGGTCTTTTAACCATTTTTCGTAAGCGTTAGTAGATGCAACTATGCTGCGAACACCGCCATATTCCACATTAGGCCGGAAATTCGGATTATCCTTAAACTGCTGCCACTCGGCTTTCCATAACTCGTTATATGTTTTACCTTCACTTGCGATTTGATTTCCCACTGTTTTGGGATCACTTACAAGTTCAGCAGTGACACCATTAGCAGCTCGGGTCTGAACACGATTTTCCACAAGACGGGCTGACGATTCGATGTTTGCACGCAAGGCAAGATAAGCACGTTCCGCAGCAGCCGGATCAGTCTTAGCAAGATCTGCAATTTGCTGGTAAAACGGCTCAGAAAGTTTTGCCAGGCTTAAATGGGTAAGCTCATGAGCAAGCTTTGCTGCACCATCTTTCGAACTTAAAACAACTGTATTTGATTCTGGCTTTGCTTGTGCATCTGCCTCGTCGCCGGCACTGCGCTTCACCCTGGCCAGAGGGTTCTCGCGCGCAATAGCTTTAAGTTCAGGATCATCGAGATCGCGAGTCAAAATTTCGCGATCTACAGGCATTCCTTTACTCCAGGATTGCTTATGTATTGCCTCATCAATTACTTTATTCGCCCGCTCTTGTATGGCAGGCAAGGCCACATTTACGAAAGCACCTTGAGCCATCGATTGAAATCTTTCATCCCAACTTTCTTGATGCTTCAGACCCTGAATTGATGAAACGAAGTTGCTTGCTTCGTACGAGCCCAACCCGCCAGCAGCGCCTACCGCGAAGCGCCCTGCAGCCTGGGTAAAGCCGGCAGCCAGAGGATTTGAAAAGAGTGGCAGAGTTTTGCCAAGCAATAAATTTCCACCGGAGAAAAGAGCAAAACCAGCCATAGTGCCAGCGGCGCTTCCCAAGCGAGTCTGACCTTCATCAGGTTTTTGAGCAAAGCTGTACAAACCAGCCCCAGCAATTTGAGCAACACTCTCATTGGTCATAAAGCGAGCGGCAGCGCCACGCAAAGCAAACTCTTCACCCACAGCTCGCATGCCCATTCCAGCAAGTTTGCCGGCAGCAACATAAGGAATTATTGCACCGGCCGCACCAGAAACTGCTTGCACACACCAATCTGAGCTGAATGTTTTGGCGGCAGGAACATGGTAAGTATCAAGCGGTTTATTCGCTAGCGTGTCATAAACCTGTATCAAGCCTGTTCCATTAGCAAATGGATGCCAGACATTGTCAGCCAACCAATTGTCGTTGTTGCGAGCAATTAAGTCTGAATGAGTTAATTCAACTAACGGCGATCGGTCCACAGGACATACAGCTCCGAGATTTCTCCAATTTTGATTGTAGGCACAGGCAAGCATCCATAAATGGGGAGATTACGACACTAATTTCACTCCAAAGATGCATGACAAAGGCTCGAAACCAGCCAGCGCAGGGCATTCGAGCGTGCTTACAATTTAGATTCAGCCCTGCAAGGGACTTTAGGGATCCGAGCAAATGCTGGATGCTAAAAATCAATCAGCGACGGAGGGTACGGGGATCAAGCGCATCGCGAAGAGCATCACCCAGCTGGTTAAATGAGAGAACTGTAACGAAAATGAATAGACTGGGGAAAAGAATCAAATGAGGGTGCGTGCGCAGAGAACGCCAACCATCAGAAGCTAGAGTCCCCCAACTACAGGCCGGCGGCGAAAGACCCAATCCAATAAAGCTCAACGTAGACTCGGACAAAATGGCAGATGGCACAGTGAAAGTGAGCGCAACAATGATAGGTCCCATCGCATTTGGCAGCAGGTGCTTGATTATAATTTCGGCAGTGCCTCTGCCTGCCGCCCGAGCAGCATCGACAAATTCTTCACTTTGAAGTTGCAACAACTGAGCTCGCACTAGACGAGCCGTGCCCATCCAACTTACAAGACCTAGCGAAAGAAGAATACCGATTGTTCCTCGCCCAACCCAAACACCAATCAATATCATCACCAATAAATCGGGCAAGGCATAGGCAATATCTACACCACGCATCAATACATTGTCGATTTTGCCACCGTAAAATCCGGCAATAGAACCATATGTAGTACCAATTAAAAATGCCATCCCGGCGATAGTCACACCGATTGCAATCGACAAGCGCGCACCGTAAATCACACGCGCAAGCAAGTCACGCCCCAATTCGTCGGTTCCCATTAAATGCTGCATCGATGGCGCAGCCAGAATATCGTTGCTGGTTTGATCAAATCCGTAAGGACAAAGAGGAATCCCGAGCCATGATGAAAGGGAGACAGCCAACAAAGCAACAATAATCCAGAAACAAAGCATGGCACGAGGCATTTTCAAAAGCCTGAACCAGGCTTGAGTCCAGAGCCCCTGATAGCTCTTGCCAGACGCGCCTTGTTCTGCAACTGGACTTGCGGGACTTGCCACCTAACCCTCCACTTTCATGCGCGGGTCGAGGAACATATAGGCAATGTCTACAATCATGTTTGTAAATATGAGCAAAACACCGAATATCAAAGTGGTGCCAATAATTAAGTCATAGTCGCGATTAGTTACAGCAGTTATGAAAAAGCGCCCCATGCCTGGAATGGCATAGATATACTCCACAACGAAAGACCCAGTAATTAAAATTGCAGTCAGGGGGCCCAAAACAGTTACAACTGGAATCAATGCATTACGCAGCACATGCCTCATAACTGTGTCCCAATAACTCAAGCCCTTGCAGCGTGCTGTGCGAACCCAATCGCGTTCGAGCACTTCCAGAACGCTAGATCGCGTTAAGCGAGCAAGATATGCTGTCGGGCTGGCAGCTATAGTCAAAGCCGGCAATATCATGTGCTTAGGCGACTCCCAGAGAGCCACCGGCAAGACTTTGAAATAAATACCAAAAACAAAAATCAACAAAGCACCAACAACAAATCCTGGAACGGAAACACCAAGACTTGCAACAAGCATGCATGCGCCATCAGTGAAAGATCCACGCTTGAGAGCTGCAGCTGTCCCGAGAGGAACACCGACAGAGATTGCAATTGCCAGCCCCAATAAACCTAATTGCAACGAAACAGGAAAGGCATCAGCCAAAATATCATTTACAGTGCGATTGGCATATTTGTACGAAACACCAAGGTCGCCCTGACAAAGGCGCCCCATATACAATCCGTACTGCTCAATTACTGGTTTATCGAGGTGATATTTGGCTTTTATATTTGCCACTATCTCTGGTGGCAATGCTTTATCGAGATCGAAAGGACCGCCCGGCACAAAACGAACCATCAAAAAAGTTAGTGTGGCAACTATCCACAAAACAGGAATGGCCGACAAAGCTCTCTTGAATACCAGCGAAAACATTAATAGTAAAACCAGGAATCACTGCGCTACTTATAGCACAGTGTCGGGTCTGCCTCAAGACTGAAAGACCGGCACCAGGTGCCCAAAAGCCATGCTCAGAGCAAGGCGACTTGCTGCAAAGCAGTAGACATCAATAGCGCTTGTTAACTCATACTGAATTCAGTTATTGAGCACGACTGGCTCTGTCTTCAACCTGAGCCTGAATCGAGCGACAATTTTTACTCAGCATATCGTAGTAATCATTTGCCTCTTCCCACTGGCTCTCTTCAGCAGCATCGGTCAACCTGGCGGTGAGTTTACTGGTCATTAGCATTCCTAGTGAAGCAAATGGACCTTTAAGAGAATAAGCAAAATGGCCGATCGAGCGAACATCGCGATCATCTATGCTCATGCGCAAACACAGCATTAGCGTGTTTGTCGATGGCAAAAACATCTCAAAGATCTCGTTCAGTTCTTCTTTGGTATATGTCTTTCGCAAAGCAGACATGTCTAGCTCTTCTTCGTAATCAGCAATACTGAGGTCTTTATCGTCTTTTATTTTGCTTCGTCGCAAACACCATTCCATTACTTCTTGCAAAAGGTTAGCGCTTGCACCTTTAGGCAAATATTCGTCCATGCCAGCCGATAAACAGCGTTCACGATCATCTTCGCGATCGTAAGAAGTCATTGCAATAATCGGCACATGTCGACCTGTATTCAACTCGGCTTTGCGAATCTCCTTGGTCGCTTCAAATCCATCCATAATCGGCATGTCGCAATCCATGAATATAAGCGCATAGTTACCGCTAAGTGCTTTTTCTACGCCTTGCTGTCCATTGGATGCAAACTCAGCCTCAAAGTTCAATTTCTGCAAACGCTTCGCCAGCAGTTTTTGATTTATAGCAATATCGTCAATTACCAAAACCTTGTTAGAATCAACGGCATCATAGTTTTGTTCAGGCGGACGCTCACTTGTGCGGGGCACTTCGTATTCGTCAGTATCTCCTCGCGCTTCTCTTTTGCGTCTTAGCCTGTCTTCCAGCTGCTCAATTTCGCCGCTAGCATTTGCGATTTCGAGCACTTCTCTATCATAGGCTTTGCAAGCCAGAGACAGACGCTGCTCAAGTTTCACCAGAGAACTTACGTCAATAAAACATGCTGCTTTTGCTTTTTCTTTCCCATCAGGCGAATCAAGTTGTGTCACCAGACAGGCAAGCGTTTTTTCTATGCCATTTTCGCCAGACTTGATGTTTATTCTGGGCTCAAATATTTCAAGGTCTGATAATTCTTTTTTCCAGGGCAAATCGTCTTTGTTTAGTGCTTTGTTTTTCTCATCGCAAAACTTTAAAGCTTCAAGACCATTGCCAAACAATGGTTCGGATGGTTCTTTCTCTAAAAGCAAATGCTCTAAACCAGAACTGAAAGACTTAAAATCGCCACTCTGGGAAAACAACGCAGCGTTAAGATCGACCTTCAAGTTTATCTGACGCAAAGTTTCGGTAATTTGGCTGAGCTGCGTCGAACTGTTTGCAACGATGCTCTGCAAAGTAAGACGCAGCAATCTCAAGGCTTTCAAGTCGTGCTGGAAATCCAGCTCGGTGTCTAAAGACCTATTCAGTGCTTTTATTTGGTTCTGGAGTCGACCAATGCTGTCGTCAGGCATTTTCTCTGCAATCTAAACGGTGCCCGATTCTACGTACCCTTTTTTCAGGTAAACCACATCTTACAGGTTGCAGATAGCCAAAATTTCAATACTCGACAGATTTTAGTGTTTAAGGCAAAATCAAACTAAAACGACAGATGTCTTGGCAAAGCAATGTTTTTCGCCGTTTCTGCTTTAGCTGCGGCAAAGTTGCCTTCGGTTAACTGGCGGCAGGCTAGCTTGTAAGCATAATAACGGGAGTTTTCCTCACCCTCAAATGGATTAAAGCTAGATCTTCCTGATGGACGCCATTCAAGCGGGGTTTCACGAGCTGCACTGTTCCATTTAGACCATGACTCAGCAGCACTCAATCGCGGCAATTCAACTGGGGCTTTGCCACCGAGGGGAACTACGTCTGGTCCTTCAACCAATTGCTTTAAGTACTTAAGAGAAGAAGACTCAGCTTCAGCACTCAATCCGGCAACAGCTCTTTCTGAGCTAACGAATAGATTGCGAATCATTCCACGTCCAAAAGTGGTTGCGCCTAAAGCCAGCACGGCCGCAACTGTAATACTTGCATAAGGGTGCTCAGTGACTATATCTGGCAAAGCAAGCATTTTGCCATGACCATCATGCTTTGTAGGCTCCTTACTTAAAAGCTCAGAAGCGCTAAGGCTGTGTGCTGATGTCATGCCTGATGTTTTAACTTGCAAGTGGAGCTCTCTGGCTTGCCAGGACGGCTGAGCTGATTCAGCACTAAGCCCAGTTTCGACTTTAGACTCATTAGAGCGAAAATTAGCTTCTTCCATGCCTGCACCCCAAAAGTTACTTTGCAGTATTACTTTCGCGCTGCCGAACTGAAAAATTCCTGAATTTCCAAATTAAATCCTAAATGTTGCCTAGGCAAATTTAGATTTCAATTTGAGAAACGGCATCTCGACCAAATAATAAGACAGAGCGGCCGCTGTGATGATAAGCCCATACTGTATTGCTTCTGCTTCGGCACCGTGCTTACAGAAATAATTCCAGTAGTATGAGCAATAGATTGTGTGTACCAGCGGATGCCACAAATAAATACCGTATGATAATTTGCCCAGCCACACAGCAACAGGGTTACTGAAAAACAAGGTTGCAAGAGCACGGGGAGCCAATATCAAAGACATGATTAAAGAGCTGAACAAGAAATGCACAAATGGCATTTTTGCCTGCCAGAGCATAAACTGCTGCTCTTTCTGTCCATCACCAGGATGCCCCAACCCAATGCATGTTTGAAAAACCATCCAGAGTATAAGCATCTGCACCAAACCACGCCCGAGAACCTTCTGCAAGAATTCGCGTGTTTTTGTATTTGCAAGCAAAATAGCAATCAATGAGCCATACATCAAGGTATCAACCCTGGTATCAAAACCATGGTAAATTCGAAACCAATCGGCGCCCTGACTGATCAAATATCCGCGCCACAAGTAAACCGCAGCAGTAACAGAAAGCACCACTTTGACTATATGTTTGTGAGCAAAGCGCATCAAATTCGGCCAAATAAGATAGAACTGTTCTTCCACACCTAGAGTCCAGAAGTGTGAAACACCCATTTTCAGGGGAATCAGATTCCAGCCAAATGCTAAATCCAGGTTTGTGAGATAAAGCGAAGTATATACAAACGGCATCAAATGGTGATCGCCGCCAAGACAATGCCAGTAAATTGCTCCGCCGATGCAGAGATAATAAGCCGGAGCAATCCTGAGCCATCGTCTTACGTAAAAATTCTTCAGGCTGATATCGCCTTTCTTTTTTTGCTCTTTCAGAAGAATTGAAGTAATCAAATAACCACTAATTAGAAAGAACATGTCGACAGTAAACCAGGCATTTAACCAGTGGCTGAATACTGATGTGTAATGCCCAATGTCGTGATATCCAAGAATTAGCAAAACAGAAATGCCACGCAAGCCATCAAGCGCCGGAATATAGCCGAGCGTATATTCAGACGAAGCGCTTTTCAGGGGCGCTTTTGCAGCAATTGCATCTGGACTTTTACTGGCTGTTTCAGCTGCTGACACTAAAAACCTGCACGCGGTATTGACAGCTGATATTACTAGCAAGCACTTTCAACCACTTGAGTAGGCTCTAATACGAGCACTGGAGTGCAAGCTAAGCTCAATCAATTCGATGTCTTGACTCGATTATTTCGAGTTCATCTTTGCTTTTAGCTAGCCCTACGAAACGATATTTCATTCGTGTATACGGCAAAATTCGCGCAGAGCAGAAGCAGAACAAAAAGGTCAGAAAAGCTTACGAACAAATGCTTTACACAGTTTCGATTTTTGATTTAGAATAGTTGAAGCGATCTTGCGTAAGCCCGATTATATTGATTCATAACTCTAATTTCTTCGATCGCTAAATTTCTCAATTGGAGAATTAGTGTTATGCCTTCAGTTGCTGCAAAAATTTCAGCATTTGCCAGCAACATCACTGAAAATGTGATGTTTACCACTGGTCAATTGCTCCATTTGGGCAATCGCAATTCAATTGACATTCAGCTATGCCGAATGGTGAAAAGTGGCGTTATTAAAAGGCTCGCCTCAGGTGTTTTTATGAAGCCTTCGGCAAAACACGCAGTGCCTACGGCTGGCGAAATAGCTAAAATAAAAGCCGAAAGATTTGGCAAAATAATCGGCGACAGACTGCCAGCAAAAGCAACTTCAAAAGCAGTTTTCTACACAAATGGCTGCAAAAGCTCCTTTAAATCAATACAGGGACGGCTTTATTTCAAACAAAGAGCGATCCGCAATCTAAAACACAACACTGCGGCCACTCCACAAAACGAGAGAATTCAGAGCGTGCTGATTTTAGAAAGTCCAAAGCAGCCAGTACTTTCAAAACAAATCAATGAAAACAACCAAATTGAACATTTGCAAATCGAAGCACTAGAACTCGCATCTAGACTGGCATATTTGCTAAACCGAATATTAGCAATCAAGAAATGGACCTTGCAAGAGCAGTATTAGCATTAACCGGAACAGAACTGACTCTTAAGGTTCTTTCTTCATGCCGATTAGACTGTCAATTGAAAGAAATACTCTGCTATTTTCTTTCGACAGAGCATTGCAGACCTTTTTTGAAAGAAATTATCCGAGTAGTTCTTTCAAACGAGGTCGCATAGACCAAATGTGAAAGAAATTCTCTATGTTTTTCTTTCAACCTCAATATTTCTGGCACTTTTGAAAGATTTTCAGCGTGTTTTTCTTTCGAGAAGTCCTCGGCAAATGCAATTTGAAAGGTTTTCACCAAGTTTTTCTTTCGAGAACGCAGCGGCTACCGCAATTGAAAGAATAACTGCGACTTTTTCTTTCAAAATTGAAATTCAGTCGCTACAAATCAGACCTGAAGCCCCAGAACCCAAGCAGAGCAGAGACTTCCAGCCCCACCCGTAAAAGAGACATAGGCAACTGCATTCTTAGGCAAATTCTCGCAGGCGAAGAATGTGTTTTCGTACAGTGAAATAAAGAGCATCTAGAACTAATATCTATACATCCCACCAGTTGATTTGCAAGCGTTCTAAATCGGGGGGTGGACGAACGCAAGTGATTCAATCTGTATAGCCGGCAAATGCGAAAGCAATTGCCGGCTGGTGATTTTTTAGGGGTGCCAGTTGTCGTCTATTTCGGCATCTTTCAAAAACTGCACATCCAGAGGATTAATCACAATCCCTTTGACCCAGGGCTTAGTCATAATGTTCTGAGTGGCCAAATATGTGCAAGCAATAACAGCTTCGTCCTTACAAAGCATTTGATCAGCCTTTTGATATAGCTCGGCACGTCGAGCCGTATCAAGCTCACCAGCGGCCTCATCAACAAGTTTGTCATAGACGGCATTTTTCCACTTCGTGTCATTGTTTCCGTTGTGGCTTGTGAACGTATTGGCAAATGTTTCCGGATCTGGATAATCAGCGCCCCAGGATGCTCTGAAAATTGGCGGAGCGTCGCTTCTCAATTTGCGCAAATAAACTTTCCATTCCATGTTGTTCAACTCAACATGCAAATTCAAATTACGTTTGAGTTGGTCTTGCACTTCTTCCATCACAAGTCGTGCGTCTTCGCGTGTTGGATATAAAATCGACACATCGGGAAAGCCTTTTCCATCTGGATAGCCTGCTTCAGCAAGTAGCTTGCGAGCTTTTTCAGGATTGTATTCTGGTCCTGAGTTTTTGGAATAACCCAACAAGCCCTCAGGAATCCAGGTGTACGAAGGCTTTTCCTGGCGCCGCAAAATTCTGGCAAACTCAGCTCTGTCGAGCGACATTGATACGGCCTGACGCACACGCCGATCATCAAACGGCTTTTTCAAAACGTTGAATCCAATGTAATTATTTCGCAGAAGTGCAAAATTATGATATTCAGGCGAATTGCGATTTTCGTATACATCTGGAGTTGGAAAACTGCGATTGTCGATATAGTCGAGCTGGCCATTTTCGTAAAGTGCAAATGCAGTAGCCTGCTCTGGAATCATGAACATTTTGATTTTCTTGATCTTCGGTTCACCACCAACATAGAGCGGATTTGAACTTAACTCAATTTTGTATTCGTGTTTCCAGTCAGTCAATTTAAATGGACCATTCACCACCATATGCTCAGGATCTGTCCAGTGTGTTCCATATTTTTCGATAATATCTTTGCGCATCGGAAATGAAGCACAAATTGCAGTCAGAGTCAGAAAGTAGCTAGCTGCTCTACGCAAGCGCACTTCGAATGTATGATCATCTACACAACGCAAACCCAAAGTGGAATCGTCTTTGATTTTTCCGGTGTTATATTCGATTGCGTTTTTTATGTCGTAAAGAAAAAACGCATATGGTGCTCCAGTTTGCGGGTTTAACAATCTGCGCCAGGCGTAGTCGAAGTCTTGGGCCACAACAGGCTTTCCGTCACTCCATTTTGCATCTTTGCGCAAATGAAAAAGATAGCGCGTCCCGTCATCTAATATTTCCCATGACTCCGCGCATGATGGTGCCACAGTCAAATCATTTCTATATTGAGTGAGCCCTACCATCATATTGCAAACAACATCAAAAGACGTGTTGTCTGTGTTTATGTCCCAGTCAAGCCCGGGAGGCTCAGAGCCTAAGTTAATTCGCAAAGTATCTTTTTCGGGTCCAGCTTTAATTGCTGAACACGAGCAAAGAGTAAAAACAGCCAAGCATAAACTGACGAATGTTCTAAAGAGTACAAAAACTTTCCGTGCCACCATTCCCGCACCTTGAGAATCTATCTCGAAAACATGCCCGGATTCACGCGCATATCATAGCGTCATTTTGTTTCCATAAGTTCCCTGCAAGTTCTTCTTCATGGCTAAATACAGAAAGTGATTTATCCTTCAGTTGTATAGAAGCAAGCCTGAGAGTCTGCTAAGATTCATTCCCTTAATGTCTCACCCAAGCGCCACGGAGCGTGCACATGACGGCTGAAAATGCTGATACGCCGCGTTATACACCTCCATGGACTTTTGGTATCAGCAATATTCCATACGGTGTTGCGGGCACATATTCAGGCGTAGCGGTGCCTTTTCTTTTGCGCAAAGAAGGACTGCCAGTAGAAACCATCGCCGCTATCGGTGCGCTTTGTATGCTGCCGGCTGCCTATCAATTGTTTTGGGCACCAATTATCGATCTCGGCATCAGACGCCGCTCATGGCTGATTCTCTGTTCAACTATTGGCTCAGTGCTTTTAGCTGCATCATTATTGATTAGCCCAAAACAGCATTTACTGATTTACGAAATTGTTCTGGTCGCCGGGCAGCTTTTCACAGGACTGGTGGCCTCATGTAATGGCGCACTTGTTTCAACCACTGTAGATCCAAACAAACGCGGCAGAGCAGCAGGTTTTATCAATGCAGCCAATTTAGGCGCAGCAGCACTAGGCGGCGGAATGGTGCTTCAACTAGCAAACAACGTTTCGCACAGCGCGGCAGCCATTGGGATATTCCTCGTAACGATGCTTCCTTCGCTTATAGCTTTGACAATTAAAGAAGCGCCCCCGATGAAAGACCCAATTCTTGAGCATCTGGGCAATATGCGCAAAGAGGTCTGGCGTGCAGTTAAAGCCAGGCGAGGTTGGACTGGGCTCGTGTTCTGCCTTTCGCCTGTCGGCACAGTTGCTTTGACCAATTTATTTTCCGGCATGGGCGCAGACTATCATGTTAAGGGGCAGGTCATCGAACTGGTAAACGGCTATGGCGGCGGCTTCATCACCGCAGCCGGAGCGCTGGCCAGTGGCTTCATTTTAGATAGAGTCGACCGGCGCAAAATGTACTTGCTATCGGGAATACTGACTGCACTTTGTTGCTGTTGCATGGCACTGGCACCAATAAATCAGAACACTTACATTGTCGGCACAATGTTCTACTTACTGATCGCCGGTTTGTCTTATGCGTCATTTTCAGCCATCGTCTATGAAATAGTCGGTACAGCAGGAAGCACGGCTTCGACTTTGTACTCTGTGTTCCCCGCCGCAGGCAACATGGCAATTACTTACACACTCTTTTTTGATGGTCAGGCAAACAAAGCATTTGGTGCGCATGGCGTGCTCTGGACTGACGCAGGGATGAACATGCTCGGCGTGCTCTTTTTATTCCTTATACTGAAGATGGTATTCAAAGAGAAAAACGAAGCCAAGACAGAAACCACTTCAGAACCTGCCTTTACTGAAGCCAAGACCTGAAGTGTTTGCTTCTCTTTACAAAAGAGCAGAAATCTTGTTCATATAAGCAGACCAAATTAGCATGCGCAGAACATCAACTAAGCTCAGTCTTGCTCGCCCTTTCCAGACCCAGGCTTGGCTTCGATCAGCAAGACAGCACCCAGGCACTAAATAGAAGGCGGACTTTCCGAAGCAAGCTGCCTTGACAGTATTTTCAATCATTAGATATACTTCGCTTTGACACCTCGCAAGAGGTCTTTTTTTTCTGGAAACTTTCCGATGAAAGGCATATAGAAAGGAAAGAGCGAGGTGGTCGGCTTATGCCGCCGACTAATCGAACACCTCTGCACTTACGGAGAATAAACCGTGGCTAAGAAAGACGATCGAATGATCATCACCCTGGCGTGTGCCGACTGCAAAGAACGCAATTACACGACAATGAAAAATAAGAAGAACGACCCCGACAGACTCACACTCAGCAAATATTGCGATCGCTGCCACAAGCATACCGATCACAAAGAAACGAAGAAGTAGGGTGCCATTTTTGAGGAATATCGTCTAACCACGATATTCCTGGGCGGTGGAAAAGCCGCCGTATGCGCTCTTAGTTTAACGGTAGAACAAAGGTCTCCAAAACCTTTGGTGAGGGTTCGATTCCTTCAGAGCGCGAATTTCAAACACGATTCAAGAGATCAAACGTGAACCCCAACGGTCCAACAAACGACCCGGTCGATGAAGTAGATGCGGTTATCGCAGCAGCTTCCGACGATGCCGGAGCGGATCCTGGGAAAGCCTCAACAGATAAAGGCGAAAGCAACGTGTCCACACCCGCTACAACAAGCAACACCGAAGCCGAAAACGGCGGGGCCTCGTCGGCAGGCGCCAGCGCTAGCAAAGCTGAGAGAATAAGCAAACAGCAAAGCGAGCAAACCGGCCTGGTGGGAACGTTTACAGGCTTGATTGTTTTTATAAACGAAGCCCTGGTTGAGCTCAAAAAAATCACCTGGCCCGATCGCCAGCAAGTCATCAAGGAAACCCTGAGCGTAATCGTGCTCGTAGCAATCATTACAGGCTGCGTACTCGGATTCGATTACGGCATCGCCAAAGCAGTATTTGAACCGCTAGACAAACTTGCCAGACATCTTGGCGGTGGAATCGGCGTGCATCACTAGTACAAGGAGACTTCAGCACCAAATGGCTTTCATTAATAGCGACGGACAAAGACGCTGGTATGCCGTGCAAACGGCATCAGGGCACGAAAATAAGGTCAAAGAACATATTGAGAAGCGCATCTTGACTATGGGCGCTCAAGACAAAATCTTTGGCGTTATCGTTCCTGAAAAGATGGTCACGAAAGTCAAAGACGGCAAGCGTGTTGAAAAGAAAGAACGGGAATATCCGGGCTACGTTTTTGTAGAAATGATTCTTGACGACGACTCCTGGCGTGTAGTCCGTGAAGCTCCTGGCGTTACCAAGTATGTTGGCGCAGGAAAGAAACCTATTCCTGTACAAGATGCTGAAATTCGCAAAATCTTGCGCCGTCAAATGTCGGTCACTGGTGTCAAAGGTAAGAAGCCGGTTGTTATCGATGTTAAGGTTGGTGACAAGGTCAAAATCACCGGCGGACCGTTCGCAGACTTCGAGGGAGAAATCACGGAAGTCAATCTGGAACGGGAAAGAATCAAGGCCTCGGTCATCATTTTCGGTCGTGCTACTCCAGTCGAATTGGAATTCAATCAGGTTATAAAAGTGTAAATGTCATATGAGTAGCCCCCTGCTGCTTATATGATCAGTGGTTCTGAACAAATATAGGTAAAACTGTCGTGAAAAAGGTAACTGGCAAAATCAAACTGCAGATACCGGCTGGCAAAGCTAACCCCGCGCCGCCGATCGGTCCAGCGCTGGGTCAGCATGGTGTCAACATCATGCAGTTCTGCAAAGAGTACAACGCAAAAACATCAGACCAGGTCGGAATGATCGTCCCTGTGGAAATCACAGTTTACGAAGACAGATCTTTCGATTTCATTCTGAAAACCCCACCAGCATCGGTTCTTCTCAAGAAGGCAGCCGGAGTTGAGAAGGGTTCAAACCAACCGAACAAGAACAAAATCGCCACGCTAACCCGTGCGCAAATTCGCGACATCGCAAAAATCAAAATGCCAGACTTGAATGCAACAACGCTGGAAGCAGCCGAAAGCATGGTAGTCGGCACAGCTAAGAACATGGGAATTACAGTCGTAGACTAGTAATAGGCTCTCGACAGGTAGGAAGATAATAAGAAGGAACGGGCCAATGGCTAAGCTCAGCAAAAGGCAACAAAAGCTAGACAAAGTACATACCGAAGCAAAAGAGAAAGGTCTTCTCCTTGCTGAAGATGCAGTCAAACTTTTGAAAAGCTCAAAAAACAGCAAATTCGACGAAACAGTCGAAATCCACTTCAGACTTGGAGTCAACCCCAAACTGAACGACCAACAAGTACGTTCAACCGTTAATTTGCCAGGTGGCACCGGTAAAGAAGTACGCGTTGCAGTTGTTTGCAAAGGCGAGAAAACCAAAGAAGCTAATGATGCCGGAGCCGACGTAGTTGGCGCTGAAGAGTTGGTTGCCAAAATCAGCGAAGGCTTTATGGATTTCGACAAACTTGTTGCTACTCCAGACTGTATGGCTATGCTCTCCAAACTAGGTAAGGTTCTTGGTCCCCGTGGATTGATGCCAAACCCGAAAGACGGCACGGTTACAGCTGATGTAGCTAAGGCTGTCAATGAACTCAAAGCAGGGAAAGTTTCTTTCCGTGCTGAAAAAGATGGTGGCGTTGTCCAAATGGGCATCGGCAAAATTTCATTCGACGACACAAGAATCTTGAAAAATATTGCTGCTGTTGTTGACCAGGTAATCAAAGTCAAGCCGCCAACCTGCAAGGGTGTTTACATCAAGTCCTGCTATATCAGCTCAACAATGGGTCCTGGACTCAGACTCGATGTATCTAAACTGCAAGACCTGCACAAATATTTGGTAGCTTAATAGCTTCCGACAACAATCATGAAAAGGGCGCTAGAAATAGCGCCCTTTTTTATTTTCAGATCAATGCAAGCTGGCAACTTTTCAGGGCTGAATTTGAACGCTGAAATCTGAAATGTCATGTTATAGCTTAGTGACCGAGCCCGTTGTAATATAGCTAGAGTCGCATGATCTGGAGTTCAGCTTGACTGGCTGGCCGCAACAGACAGAACCGGAGCGCAAACAAAATTGTCCGATTACACGGCGGCGAATGATTTAGCAAATAAAGACAAGAGCGTGAGTTCTAACAAAATTCGTGCGGTTGTTCTGCTTTTTCTACTTTCAGGTCTAAGCAGCTTGATTTATCAAGTAATTTGGACCAGACAGATGGTCTTTGTTTTCGGCTCAAGCACCTTTGCCTCAGCTACAGTCATCAGCGCATTTATGGGTGGACTGGCGATTGGTTCTTTCGTCGCAGGCAAATATGCGGACAAAGTTCGCAATCCGTTTTTATGTTATGGCATTCTGGAAGGAATAATCGGCGTCTGGGCCATCATGGCTCCTTTCATGTTTGAAGCGGCGCTGCCTATATACAAAATGTTCTGGCAACAGTTTCACTTTTCTGTATTGCCATTTTCAATTTTGCGATTTTGCGTAGTTTCATTGATTTTGCTCCCGCCAACAGCCTGTATGGGAGCAACTTTGCCACTACTTTCAAAGTTTGTCACCTCAAGCCTATCAGTTGTAGGAAATCGTGTAGGCACACTATATTCCATAAACACACTTGGTGCCGTCAGCGGCGCGCTTATCTCTGGCTTTTACTTGATTCCTTCTCATGGTTTGTTTGTAAGCACGATGCTTGCAGCTGCAACCAACATTTTGCTTGCAGTGCTCGTTTTCTTGCTAAACAAAGAGCTCAACACAGAAAGCGCCATAGAACCAGAGATAAATACGCAAGCAGCAGCGGAGGAAAAAGCTGAGTCTGAAACTAAAAATGAGTCAGGCTCTGATGCCGAAACAAGCAAGCAAGAAATATCAATTTCAAAACAAGCTCTTTGCACAATTATTGCATTCGGCGTTTCCGGAGCCATAGCAATGATTTACGAGGTTGCTTGGACACGCGCTCTCTTACTTGTGATTGGCTCAACAACATACGCTTTTTCAATCATGCTCTCCACTTTTTTGATTGGAATATTCATCGGGAGCTTTATTTGCGCAAAATATGTTGATCGATTCAAAAATCCATATTTTTCATTTTCTGTTTTGCAAGTTTTGCTCGGTTTAGCAGGACTAGCGTCAATTTGCATGTTCAACTTTCTTCCATACTGGAACATCGTAGCCAACTACAATTTCATTCACGATATCGCCATTGGCATGTCTGTGCGCTTCTTGCTTGCCGGATTCGTATTGCTTCCGATCACTTTGGCACTCGGTGCAACTTTTCCACTAGCCGTCAAAATTTGCACCAGAGAATTAGATCGCATCGGCAAATCGGTGGGCACTCTTTATTCTATAAATACACTTGGTGCCATCATTGGTTCATTCGCGGCAGGATTTATTATTATTCCGGCTATCGGCGGCGAGCAGGCTCTATTATGTGCGGCTGCAGCAAACTCAATCATGGGCGCAGCTTTACTTGTAATAGCCTGTCCTGGACAAATGGCGGCTAAAGCCATTTCAGCTATCGCAGCCGTGGCACTACTAATCTGGACATGCCAGCAACCAAAAATTTGGGACTTGCACCTGATTACTTCATCGCAAAAAGTAAGACGCGGACTTAACTGGTCGCACGGTACGGTTCAACCATTTGATGAGTGGGTAAAAATTGTAGACAATTCTTTTGAGATTTTATCGTGGAAAGATGGCACTTGCGCCAATGTTGCCGTAGTTAAGTTTCCAGATCAAAGACACTCACTTTTTACCAACGGGCATATCGATGCTTCTGATTCGGGCAGCGACATGCCGACTCAAGTACTCCTTCCTTCAATTCCTCTATTGCTGAAACCTGATGCAAAATCTGTGGCTGACGTGGGCTGGGGCAGTGGCTGCACAATGGGATATGCCTTGCTTTTCCCGATCAAAAATATGGTCTGTGCTGAAATTGAACCTGAGGTCATCGCAACATCAAAATATTTCCACTCAGTAAATCTTGCCCCGGAAAAAGACCCACGACTACGAATTGAAATCAACGACGGGCGCAATTATTTATTGGCAACAAACGAAAAATTTGACGTCATTACGTCGGAGCCTTCGAATCCCTGGCAAGCTGGGGTATGCAATTTATACACGCAAGAGTATTTCAAAGTCTGCCACGACCGACTAAATCAAGGCGGCATATTCACAATGTGGTGGCAGAGCAATGAGGTAAGCGCAAGCAATCTTTGCCGTGTTTTCGCTGCTCTCAAAAAAGTGTTCAAACACATTGCCGTATTTCAGACCTTCACAGGTGACATCGCGGTTTGTGCCTCTGATGAACAAATTTTGATCGACTTGAAAAAAGTAAGTAAAGCGTTGGAAGACCCACGTATTAGCGAAAGCATGGCGAAATATGGATCTATCTCGACTGCAGAAGACTTGCCAATAAAGCTAAGCATGGCAGACGAAGCTGTCGAAAGGCTGGTAAAGAACGTTTCGCCAAACACCGACGACAAAAACTTTATTGAGTTTGACGTCTCAAAAACATATGAGCAAAAGAATTTCTCTTTAGAGAATTACAAATGGTTTAGCGCGAATGCTGGAAAACTCTGGCAGCATATTGATTGGGGAACACAAAGCCCACAAGAAAAGGCGCAGAAGATGGCTGAGATAGCCGAATGTGCCATGATGCGAAACAACTCAGTTGCAACAGTTTGGGCAGATCAATCAGTAAAAGAATACCCAAATCCATATGGCTATTGTGTGTCTGCAATGATCTTAGCCAAGAAAAAGGGTGACTTCGACAAAGCATTTGAGCTAGCCGATAGCTCCGTAAAACGCTTTGGCGATCAACGTTCAATTTGCACACGTGGAGTAATTGAGCTAATGGCCGGAGCGCCAATGAAAGCGCGCAAAGATTTTGAGGAAGCTTTGAAAAAAGAACCAGAAAGTCTTGTTTTCAAATATCGGCTTGCCCAAACATACATGCCGGCATTTAAAGACTGGTATCAACTTGCAATTTTACCGATGAAAGATGACGGGCAAGCTGATAGCGACCCGCAA
Organism: uncultured Candidatus Obscuribacterales bacterium; assembly: GCA_964546815.1. Lineage (GTDB taxonomy): Bacteria > Cyanobacteriota > Vampirovibrionia > Obscuribacterales > Obscuribacteraceae > JAIEPM01. The sequence continues at coordinate 195,117 of CAZJLR010000001.1, forward strand.
AAAGCTCTGGCGCTTTTGCAGCCCACGCTGGGCGACCAGACTTTCATCAGGCAAAATCCGACAGTACTGTGCACAGCCGGAGCTGCACTATATCAACTAAATGATCTCGACAACGCCATCAGGATGTTGCAAAACTACGCCCAATATCGTCCTGACGATATTCTCGCGACAAAACTTCTTGGAGCTCTATTTGCCAATAAAGGCATAAGCACAAGCGCCATGTTCTGCAATCAGAGAGCTGCGCAGCTTTCAATTGATAAAGCTGGAAAACTATGTCAAAGCGCAAAGACCTTAATCGCAAACCAGAAGATTGATTATGCAATCGGCAGCCTGAAACAAGCCATCATTTTATATCCGCCTTGTGCAGACGCTCGTGTATTGCTGAAGCAACTGGCATTAAAATCTCCCGAAGCCGAGTTGATCATGCAGCAGCTGGCTCAATCAAACGCAGCGGATCAAAGGGCTTATGAAGAATTGAAGCAAGAAAAGGCAAATCTGAACAAAAGCCCATCGCACTAAATCAAATGCGTATGATTTTATTCAAGCGTATATCTGGCAGTGCCTGTCAAAGTAAAGTTAGAACCAAGTTTTAAGTAATCAGGATCGGGAAACGGTGGCAGTCCGTAATCGCCCGCAGATGGGTATGTGACTGTCACAGTAACATCGGTGGGCGAAGAGGCATTAGGAGCGAATACCGCTGAAAACTGTCCTGGATCATTGATGATATTATCGACTTTTATAACAGAAAATGAGTATTTTTCCTGGTCGCTGCGTACCGAAGCAATACTTGGATGTGAAGCATAATTGGTTGCAATCAGGCGAGCCCCTTCTTGCGCAGCCTGCTGCAATGCGGCATTAATCATGTAAGCTCTGCTAACCTGGAGTGTCGCATAAGTGATAAGAACTAATAGGGGAATCAAAATGAGCAGCCCGGCCGCTCCTTCCACTATGTAAGACCCTGTTTTGCGTCTCAACTTACGAGCCACTGCATTACCCTCAAGAGCTGCTTAACATTCTCTCACAACCATTGAACGTGCACAATCAGCTATTATCTAAAACGCCAATATAATAATGCTATTTGGATAAAGCAGTTGACGAATCAGCCTACGCCATCAAATTCTGCGGTGCAATTCAAGGACGTGACTTGCAAGGTTGCCGGCAGAACCATACTTGAAAATATAAGCCTTGAAATTGCCCAGGGCGGCATCACTGGCATATTAGGACCAAACGGTGCAGGCAAATCGACTTTGCTTTCACTTGCAAACGGACTGCGAACTCATTTTTCAGGTCAACTTACAGTCTTGGGCTGCAAAATGCCGGAAAGTTCAGCAAAGCAGCGCGCTCGTATTGGTGTAGTGCTTCAGGAAACCGCGCTCTACGAAGAACTAACGACTTATGAAAATTTGCAATTCTCAGCCGCTCTATACAACATTCCAGACTCAAAAAAGCGCATTTTTGAAGTTCTCGAACTTCTCATGCTTAAAGACAGAGAAAAACAAATCGTGCGCACACTATCCGGTGGATTGCGCCGACGCGTTGCCATCGCTCGTGCACTGCTGCATGACCCCGAGCTTCTGATTATTGACGAACCGACCTTAGGTGTTGACGTCGAAGCAAGACACGCCATTTGGTCGCATTTGCGTCTTTTGAAATCTAAGGGCCGCACAACAATTGTTGCAAGCAATTACCTTGATGAAGTTCAAGCGCTATGTGACAAAGTGGCAGTACTGCGCGACGGCAAACTTTTAACATATGAATCGCCCGAATTTCTTGTGGCACGCACAGGGAATTGTCTTGACGTTGAATGCAAAGAAGAATCGGCAGCTTCGATTGTTGAGTTTTTGAATGAAAAGGCAGCCGGTATTTTGAGAACAGATCTTGTTCCTGGCGGACTTACAGTTTTCCTGGAAAGCCGAAGTGACTCAAAACAAATCATGAATCTACTTTTGCAATGTTCAACAGTGTCAGGCTTCAGACTAAGAGCTCCGGACCTCGTCGAAGTTTTCAAATCACTGGAAGCCGGTACATGAATCAAGCCGCAAACGCTTTAATTGCAGGCGCTCGTGCTGAGCTTATTCAGCTAAAGCAATCACCGCTTTTAGTTATATTGACTGTGCTGCAAGCAATTACATTTATTTTTTTGGTTAGCCTATTTGGAATGACTGGGGCCATGGCACCTACGGCTCTGGTTGATTACGATCACGGTGGACGAGCACAGGCATTTATTCAAGACCTCAAAGACGCGCATAATTCCTTTGCTTTGCAGCCCATGACTGAAAAGCAGGCAATGGAGGATTTGAATCACGGCAAGCTCGTATCGATGATTGTTATTCCAAAGAAATTTACTTTCGCAATCGCATCGCACCGAAATACGTCAATCAAAGTTGTCGTAGACAACATCGATACTGATATGACTGATGATATTCAAAGGGCATTACCATCGGCTATTACAGCGTTTGCTCGACGGCTCGACTTGCCAGAGATTCATGTAAGAACAGAAGAGATAGACCTCATCGATCACGACACAAGTTTTATTAGCTACCTGATTGCCAGCGCGCTTGTACTTGCTTCATTCATTATTTCAGCAAACCTAAGCGCGGTGGCAGTGGCTCGTGAATTTGAGTCAGGCACTGCAAGCATGCTCAGCCTTGCGCCAAGCCATCCTTTGCTACCTTTGATGGGTCGTTTGCTAACTACAAGCACACTTGCGATCGCAGCTTTATTGCTAACATTTCTGGTCGCAATTCTGGGTTATGGCATTACGCCGGCTCACCCACTCGAGATGGTAGCTGCGCTACTCACCTGCATTTTCATGTTCGGATGTGTAGGGGTGGCACTTGGCGCCTTGTTAAAACACACCTTGCCAGTTTCATCACTTGTTTTTGGTATCGCACTGCCTCTATACATGATTAGTGGCTCTTATGAACCTGAAAGATTTGATGGCAACTTGATTTGGACGATTGCTCATTTTTCGCCAATGTATTATGCCGTAGGAATAATAGAGCATGCTGTGCATAACCTCAAAGTAACGCCAGAATCAGTCGGCACAAATTTCATGGCATTGGCAGCCTGGTCTTTGCTCTTTTTAGGAATTGCGGCAATCTCGCTTAGACGAGGTGCAAGAGCATGATTAAAGCCATCTGGTCTATTGCTATGTTAGATCTGCTGCTCTGGCGCCGCATGCCCATCGCGATTGCCAGCGCTTTGATTCCACCCCTAACTATGGCTGCACTTCTTTTTGTACTGAGCCTGGCCGTCACGCAGCAGCCAGTTGCACTTGTGGTCGAAGGAAAGGGACCAAATGCAGAGCGTATGGCCAAAATAATTCAGGCCGACGACGACGCTTATTTACTAAGCGAGGCGGACGCTGCTTCTGCTTTAAAAATGCTGGAGAATCAAGAAGTAGCCGCCGTTATTACAGTTCCAAAAGACTTTGACGAAAAAATTGCTGCCAATCAAATCGCAAAAGTGCAGCTCAAATTAAACAATGTAGATATAGACTTTGCAGATGATATAAGGCGAAGTGTAGACAGGTCTGTGGCGCAGTTTGATACAAATGCTCTGAGCCTTGAGGGAGCCCATGAGGCAGGCGCAGAGAGCGAAAGCAAAAACGCTCCCAAAGGACTGCGCGACATCAAAGGTGAAACCGCGGAAGACGAAGCAAAGGAAGAAGCAGAGATCAAATTGCTGCGAGCAACCGGAAATGGCAATCCATATCTCATTGGTATAGAAGAACATGACCTCAGACAGACGAATGTCGATTGGCTCAACTACCAGATTATTCCAGTGCTTGTATTGCTGGTGTTAAGTGTTGGTCTTGTAGGAACTTCACTTTTATGCGCTCAGGATATCGAACGAAAAACAGCCAGATATCTGGTTCTAACCCCACAAAGATCGTGGGTCTTGCTTGCAGGTAGATTGCTTGGCGGTTTTCTTGCCTCAATGATTGTATTGATACCAGCTATTTCTATTTGCGCATTGTTGGGAATTATCAACCCACCTCTAAATCACTGGCCGGCACTTGCTGCAATATTTGCTGCTACAGCGCTTTTTGCGTCAGGTCTGGGAGCAATAATTGGAGCCGTCTTGACCGGTGCAAGAACTATCGCACTTGCATCGTGCGTCACAGCCACTTATCTGTTTTTTCTTGGTGGTGGATTTACAACCATTGCATTTCTGCCAGAATGGTTGCGTTTGCTCAGCACCTTTGCCCCGACCCGCTATGCAATTGATGGAATGAGGCAGGCGCTTTTTTATAGCACCCTCGATGGTATCAACACAGACTTACTGGTATTGCTAGCAACAGCATTAGCCGCGTGTGCAATTGGATCACTCAGTGTGCGACGAGCCTGGCTAAACTGATTTATCATCTCAAACAAGCTACTGCGAATTACAAGTCTGGGCAGCTTGGATTTTGTAAATCGAGATAATAGTAGGCAGCATCGCCTTGCTTCAGGAGTGAAACATCGTCAGGTGGTGTCTGGTAGCCACCATGACCGAGGTCGAGGTCAAAAGTATGAATCATGACCAGGTGCTCGCCTTCAGGCAAAGATTTTCCAGGTATCTGAATCGTGAGCGGATAAGTAGTACCAAGCTTAGGATCGTTGAACTTCTTACCGATGACCATAGGAGCCCAATCTTGAACCACGGTTCCGTCAGCGTCTACAACTTTGTAGCGTGGCGCATTCAATGGATTCATTGGCGATTTAATAACTATAGGCTGTTTATTGCCACCGTTTCGAATATCGTAACCAGGATTCAAATCTACTTCGTCGGCAAAATAAGCTCTAATTACAAGGTCTACGTCTGGGTTATGCAAAATGGTATCAACAGGGTCTGTATTCTGGTCTGTTGAAGGAATAACTGCAATTGCACCTTCCACATCTGGTGGTTTGGCGAAGTTGAAGCCCTCGTTTGCAGGAATGGTAGCCAGGTCATCTTTGATCATCTTAGCTAAAGCCGGATCTATAGGTTTAGGCTTGTTAGTGCCATCGCTATCGAGAGTATTGGCACCGGCTGGCTTATGATCATGATAGAAAAGTGAAAGATCTTGTTGGGGTGTGGTTACAGCCATCAAATTGGTGGCGCCCAATTGCACAAGCCCGGGAGACAACTCACCAAGAGCTGCAATATCTTGAGCCTGCAAATTATGGGCAGGGTCGGGAGTGGCGTCAACCTTAGGATTAGCCTGACCAACGGTTCCCTTCACCAGAGCCTTAACTAGCGTTCCTTCAATCATTTCCAGCGAATTGTCTGCAGTGCTGTTAATAACTCTCTTTACTTTAATTGCGCAAAAACCAAGAATTGGTCTAGTTTGGCCAGCACCTGGGGCGTGTTGGCTGCCGTCGCCATTTTTGTCGAGACTCCAGAATGGCAGGTCACCTGCAACGATCGGCAAAACAATTGTTTTGTCTTTCAGCAGTTTTGTGAGGTCTTTTGTACCTGAAATGTCACCGAGAAGATTGATACCACCATTGATGCCTTTGCCACCACTGGCACTGTCCTGACCAACAGATTGCGCTGGAATGAGACCCTCGACATATGAGGTACCAAGTACGGAATCTAGAGCCTTGTTGATGTACTTAACTGCATTTGCGTTGACTTCAGCAACAGTGTTTCCGGAGTCTTTACCTGTGTTGTAAGTTGTCCAGGCAGCGTTGGCGCATGGTTCTTTCAAGTAAAAAATCACATGGTCGCCGAGTTTGCACAAATTAAGAGGTTTGTTTTGATCATCTAAAGGATCATGACCAGCCTGAGTATCAAGGCTCACAGCAATTGGAAACAATGTATTCTGGTTTACACCAGTCACAGACGTATAAGCTGTAGCAACCGATTGCACCGTGATTCTGTCTGTAGGGTGACCAATGATCCCAGCAAACATGTTTGTAATTTCTACGTCAGCGCCAACCTGGCATTGACCGTTATTGTCGCTTACGCCACTTGCGCCTGGCGCATTAGGTGGAATCACATAAGGCAGTCCCTTCGGATTTAAGGTGAAACCTGCTGCAGTAGTTACAGGATGTCCATCTGCATTATTTGTCCCGGCCCGGTCGATAGCTGTTTGCTTCACCTGCTCGATCACGCCACCATCGACCGTCGACTGTACATTATTACTCACCAGCACGGTGGCACCAGCCAGAGCCGCTGCGTCGGCGGCATTTTGTAGGGCAGTGCGAGTGGTTACGTTGTGCGCTATATCTAGTGAAAGAACGCCAACTGTGAACACCGCAATCAGTATGCCGCCAGCCATGATAGCAACCATAGAGCCGGACATATTTCTTTGCTTGTGACGAGTGTTTCCAGTTTTGTGATGGAGCCGAGTCATTTGTTGTAGTCCTTATTAAAGGGGCACGGTCACTATTCCAGAGTGTATGTGGCAGAAGACTGTAGCTTGAAGTTCGGTCCTAAAAATAGCGGGTCTGCATTTTGGGGAAACGGTGGCAATCCAAATTTGCCTGAAGCATAGGTTGCGGTAACACTGACTGAAGTCGGGTTTGCGTTGTCTGGGTTGAATGTAGCGGTGAACTGAGATGAGTCTGCGATGACTCCATTTATTCGAACCGGGTCGTAGCCATATTTTGTTTGATCACCAACATTGTTTACTATGCCTGGGTCAACTGCGTATGTTGTGGCGATTCGCCTTGCGGCCTCTCGTGCCCCTTGTTGCAAAGCCTGGGAGATTCCAAAGGTTTGCGAGGCTTCCATTGCTACGAACAGTGCGTAGAAGCAGAGCGGCACAACGAATGCTACTGTAACCGCCGTTTCTACAAGTGAAGCTCCAGACTGTCCAGAGCGACTCTTCGATTTGGATGGCATTATTGCCTTCCCTCTCTTCCTTAGTAAGGTGGGCCTTAAGTGACCAGGGCTGAAAGCCCCAGATACTCCTGCGTGCTTCTCATAAATAGAGGCCTAACTTTGCCTCGATGAGAACCAGTTAATATTCTACACCCCCTTCGAATGATGTCAATTAATAAATTCCATATACCGCGGCAGTTTGGCCTAATAATCTCCGCCAAACTCATCTTAGGGATTAATAGTGACAAAATTGTTGCTTTTGTCGGTCAAAACCAAGAAAAAGGAACTTGAGACAGACCACGAGCTCTCACCGCAGGTACTTATTTAGCAAGCAATTTCATTATGCAGCCAGCTATACCGAGCAAAAGTACAACAACAATCGTGATTTGGACCTTAAGTAAGAGGTCGAGGGATTTTGAAAGCCGTGCAAATTGCTTTTCAGCAATAACTTCGCTGCTCTGCCCCACTTGATTTACGATTTCGCCTATGAGTTCGGCGTCCGATTTCAGCAATACGCTTGGCGTGAGGTGCATGTTTTTCAAGCGCCGACTGCGAAGACGCGCTAAATACCAGTCAATTAACCCGCTATGTTTTGGCGTCGTCAAATGTTTTTTCCCGGCAGGCAAAGCAATTCTAGCAAAAATGAACAATTAACCTAAATCATCAAAGCTCAATCGATTTTTCAATCGGTATGCTAAAGCAAAACTTGCTCCCTTTTCCTGGGACGCTGGACACAGCGACAGAGCCATACTGCAGCTCAGCCATTTTCCTGGCAATATACAAGCCTAATCCGTTTCCTGAGCGGTCAGAGTCTTGATCAAGTACTTTGAACCGTTCAAAAATGGTTTGTATACGGTTTTCTGGAATTCCCGGTCCATTGTCTTTTACGAAAATAGAAAGCAGAGAAGCGTCGCGCTCCTCTGAAATCTCAACGTTCGATTCAGGTGGAGACCATTTTATAGCGTTAGAAAGCAGGTTGCTTAGTATCTTGCTGCTGAAGCTGAAATCGCCGACTACAAATGAATCTGAGATCGGAAATTTCAAAGTTATAGACTTTCCTGTGGCAAATGACTGCATCATAGACTGAACATTTTCATACAGCTCAAGAGTAGAAAAACTCTCCAGTTTGACTGGTATATCGCCACCTTCTAACTCTTCAGCCTCAAGCAATTGACCAATTAGTTTTAAAATTCGCTCTATGCCAAGTTGAGACATGGAAATTTGTTCTAGCGCATCGGGCGTAAGTGTTCCATAATTTCCAGAGCGTAGATTTTGCAAAAGAAAGCTCAGCCCAGCAATGGGAGAACGCAGGTCATGAGTCACCATTGCAGAAAACTCAGCTTTCATTCGTTGATTTTGCTTCGATAAAGTTATGTCCCTGGCAAGACAATAAAAGCAGTTTGCAGTATTCGACCATTCACACTCTATTTCGAGATCGAATAGGTTTTGCCGTAAATTAAGGGCGCGGCACTCAAAGGGTGCATTCTTGGCACCGGCTCTGCAATTTTTCAGATAAACGGCTAGACGCTCACTATCTTCGTTTGGAAAGAGTTCCAGGAATGACTTAGCAAGCAATGATGCCGGCGGATAGCCGAATGAATCTGCCATCTGTGGATTGAAATCTAATATTTTTCCGTCGGCATTTAGGCTGAAGATCAAATCGCTGGAAAAATCGGCAATTAAACGTTCTCGCTGGCAGGCAGATTCAAGCTCTTTCGAAGTCAGGAGTGCAATCGCTTCGATCTTATCCGGCAGAGCATCTGCAGCCCCACGGCCGAGTTCAAGCAGAGATGCAAACAATATACTTTGGGCTCTCAACATTGGTGTGAGCAATTTTGATTTGAGAGAATCGATAAAAACTAATATCAGAATGCCGCAAATAATAAAGTTCAAAACCGCAGCAATGAAAATTGACTGATTACTAAAACTCACGCCAAACTGAGAGCCAAAGTAAAATAAGAAAACGAGCTCGTTGACAACCAGCGCAAACAGAATGAACACGGGCGTCAAAAGATCGTCCCCAGCTATTTTTGCATTGCTATCATCGCCCAAACTCATATCTTTGCTGTTGCCGATTCCAACAATCTAAGTATCGCGTTGCAAGCATTGAGTGTAAAGTCTATTAGAATAAAAACAGCGTACGATTTGGCATTCTTGCAAAAATGTTCTTTCTGGAGATCGCAGACTTCAATGGCAAAAATATTGATTGTCGAAGACGACCCAATCATATCTAAGAATCTAAAGCTCAGCCTGGAAAAGGAAAATCACCTGGTTGAAACTGTTGCCGACGGTGCCGAAGGTCTTTACCTCCTCCTTAATTATTCATACGACCTTGCGATTCTCGATTGGCAACTTCCAGGAAAGCAAGGTTCAGACATTTGTGTTGAACTGAAAAACAACAACAAAGACATTCCAATTTTGATGCTAACTTCAAGGTCTTCACTTTCCGACCGAGTACTTGGCCTTGATAGCGGAGCATACGATTATGTTGTTAAGCCATGCGACCTTAACGAAATAAATGCAAGAGTACGCGCGCTGGCCAGAAGACCAAAGAAAAGTAATCCACAGCAATTGATAGTTGGCAATTTAGTTATCGACTTAGATTCACATGAAGTATACGTTGAAACAAAAAAGCTACGGCTTTCACCCAGCGAATTTGAGCTACTTCAAAAGCTATGTCGTCATTTAGACGAAGTTGTGCCGATAAATCAATTTAAAACTCTAACTCATTCGTCGAAAGAAAACGTCTCAACCGAACAAATTCGGGTTCAAATCGCCAGCATTAGAAAGAAGCTTTCAGAAGCGGGCGCGCAGCTCCAAATTTCGAATGCAAGAGGCCTCGGTTATGTAGCCACATTAGCAGTAAATACTTCAGAGCAGAAGAACACTTAGCTTTTAAGAACATGGCAAAATGCTCCTGTTTTGGGAAATTGTATAGCCTGTATTAGCGACTGTACTGACAAGATCTTCAGCACCAATAAACGACAGCTTACGGCGCAAAGTCCTGATTCTTTGCCTCACAGCTTCTGCAGATTTGCAAATATTCTGGTCGGCTAGCTGCGTGGAGCTAAGTATGGTTCCACTGTTTTTATACAATGAATCAAGAAGAGCAAATTCCATTTTTGTCAGCGTAACAGCTAAGTTTTCGTTGGCAGCGGTTTTTCGTGCATAATTCAATTCAACCATGATCATTTCAATACAGCCCTCAGACTTAAAAGTGCTATCGATGCCTGAACTGTATTCGATTAGTATAAATATATTGTGGCAAAAACGATTTAGAGAAAGACAAGCCTAAATACCCAGGTCTCGCATTCCCTTTGGTTTTAGCTGTTTTAGCTCAGACTCAATTTCTATTGCTTCAGAGACCTTTCCTTGCTTGCGTAAAACTCGAGCAAGTTTGCGAAGAACATCCTCTGGAGCGAACTGTACAGAGTATGCAATTATCTTCCGGTAGTGTTTTTCAGCTAATGAGAAATTATCAGTTTGCTCATAAATAGAGGCAAAGTCACCGTCAATATGTTCTTTGGTCGTCACTGCAAAGACATCTAAATTTGTCTTTTCAGCCGCAGCCAAAATTTCCAGACATTGAGCTCGATGTCCGCGTGCAAGTGCTAATTTGGCCCTGCTCAAGTCACACAAAGTCGCTGCCGAAAGATCGTTCTTCGTATTTGCTGTGCAGATTTTCAGGCATTTCTCAGCATAATCAAAGTCACCAGACTCAGTAAAACAGTCGGCTGCAGAGCGAATATAACCGAATGCCATACCTTCTAGATTTGGGTTAATGCTCCACAACAAATTCCCATAAAGCCAGTTTATCTCAGCTGCATTTCGATAGTTATGTAACACCTTCTGATTGCTGATATAAACTTCAAGCGATTCGATTTTTTCTAATTCAACATTGATGTCGCGAAATTGATCTATATACCTACCTGGTCGGCGGAAACGCTCAATAATTTCTATTTCGTTATCTATATTAGATGCGCGATTTAGTTTGGAGCAGATGAGCTTGGCAAAGTCATTTGTGGCTATTTTGCACAATACAGAATATGCTTCTGCCTTTTTCCCTTGACGGTCCAATTTATCGACTTCATCTAGTTGCAGTGAAATTTTATTCAATGCTAGTTCAAGCTGCTTATCACTGCCAGGCGTAGCTATAAGACCATTCATTCTATGGCTGGCCAGAAAGAATAGTGACGAAACTGCAAGAACCAAAACAGCAAGACCTATCATCAAAATATTTGATTTTTTTTGTACTTTCGTTTCTCCGTGCCATTGCTTCAAGTCGCTGAATTGCGAAATATTGAGAGTGTCGTTAGTGGCACTGCGAAAAAACGAAAGTATTTCTGCGCAAGATGCAAATCTATCTGCTGGATCTTTTTGCAAACACTTTAGGATGATTAGTTCAATTCTCTTTGCCAACGCAGCGTCTTGCATTCTTATGCTGAGGCGCGCAGGAAGAACATTTTGTTGCAGATAAAGTATGCCAGGCACTGAATCGGCCTCAAATGGAAGGCGCCCGGAAAAAAGCTGATAAGCAACGCAACCCAGAGAATAAATATCCGAACGTACAGAAGCAGCGGTGCCAATACAACATTCTGGAGCCATGAAATAAAAATTGCCAATCAAACAGCCAGATTCAGTAAGTCTGCCAGATTTACTCTGTTGAGCATCAGTCAACCAGGCAAGTCCAAGGTCGATGATCTTGATAGCAAATTTGTCACCGTCTCTAACGACGATTACGTTTGAAGAACTAAAGTCTCGATGCACAATCCCTGACTGGTGAATGTGCTCTAGCCCCTCAATTAGCTGAGCAAAAATATCCACAGTGTTTACTGCATTGGTCTGACTGTTATTCTCTTGAATCCAGGTTGCTAGAGACTGTCCTTCAACATACTCCATAACAAGACAAACGCTGGACAAAAAATACTCAACAGAATAAACGGAAGCAACACTCTTATGACGTATACGTGCCAGAGCCTTTCCCTCTTGGAGAAATCTCTTTACATCAGCATCATCCAGTTCGACCGCTTTGAGGAACTTGAGCGCAACATTTCTCTCAAGTTTCAGATCTGAAGCTCGAAAAACTGTTGCAAAACCGCCTTCGCCCAAAAACTCGACTATCTGAAATCTTTCATTGACGATGGTGCCTGGGCGCAAATTCATTGGAATATGTACAGCAGCTGAAAGTAGTACCTAATTGCATGCCATGCCCAAGAAATTAGGCACGACGAGCAAGCAACTGTAACACATTCTTATGATATCGAAGTTCTACATATTCTTTTCACCGAGCAATTTCAACATTTTCTCGTAGCTGCGAAGCGCCGAATAACGGGACGCATGCGCCCAAGCAAGGGGTGTGTTAACTCCAGGCATGGCAACGGTTCTGCCATCTAGAGTTCGAACAAATTCGTATGCTTCTGGCTCGACCCAGCCCTGCACCGGATAACCGTTTGGCTTGATCTCTGATATTCCAGTGGTTCGGGCAAGAGAACGATTTAGAAACTCGGTGGATTTTCTTTTTCCATGCCAAATTAAATTGTTTACTTCCGCAGTTTCTTCCAGCTTTCCCGAACCTAAACCTTCAACCAGTTTTGAAACCTGCCGCGCGTATCCGTCTGCCATTGTTGACACCCACGGCCATTGAGAAACGTGTTCGGGGCTCGTTTGCAGCGCACGTTCAGCCAATGACTGTGGAGTACTCGTATCTTCAGAATGACCCGAAGTGAATTTTACAGCACTATTTGGACCAGCTAGTCTTGACTTAAGTGATGGTAGAAGCCATGAATTTACACCAAGATATCCGTCTGGAATAACGAGTTCAGGCAAGGCTTCAAAAGGTTCATAACGTATGATTCCGTTTTCTCTAACCAGACGATTAGAAAGAGCATCGAGAATTTTGTAATGCGAGGCAACATCACTGAGGGTGTCGCCAAACTTAACTGTAGAAGTGGTTATAAACGCCAATGATGAATCCATGGGACGATTCGGATGTTCAGTAGGACCAGACGGACTATTGATCCGCTCATGTACTAAACGCGTAGCCACTTCAATTGCTTCGTCGATCTTATCTGGGTTTATCTGCGTCTTAAGAGTCTGAAAAGCAGCTGGTTGCTCACCCATTTTGTCGATTTGTTTAAGCAAATTACGATATGATTCCAGACCAGCTCGCATAGCCTCGGTATCAGAACTGAGACCAGGGAAAGGTAATTCTTCCCAATTCCCTGCACTGGGAGCCATAAAATCGAATTTGCCAGTTTTTGGATTTGTATTCACGGCCAAAATATATTCAGCCAGGTTCTTGGTTGAAGTCAGAAGAGCTTGCCCCTCTGGTGATTGCAGGTCTTTCGCTGAAAGCCCCCATTGTGTAGGCTTGTCGTTGAGACCGGCCGAGACAGTATCACTAAAGCTCTTCAAAGCGAGTCCATGTGATTCGAGCCGCTTATTATTGAACCAGCCTCCGTCTCGCTCCAACGTACCAGGCATAAACACGTGCGCGACACCATTTTCCAGGGGGCCGTCGCGATAAAAGCCGGGGTCATTCACAGTGTTTCGGATTGCCTGCAACTCAGGCTCTTGCATATAAAATCTTGCAAGACTACCCATACTTTTTTTCCAATTATCGGGGTCGCGTTCTCTCTGTATATCGCCCAGGCGCACAGAGTCGGTAACCCATTGACGCACCATTGGTGCATTTTCGACGGCACCGGATGTTCGCACAAATCCTGTCTGGCTATCTGTTTTGAGATCCCAAAATCGATGCGCTTCGTGTGATTGCAATATAGTCTCAAAATCAGCCGGGGAATACTGGGCTTTCATTAATCCGGCAATTTCCTTGTTATGAACAGGAATTGTATAATCTGCAAGAGTAACATTCACTGGTTCATAACTGGAAGCATGATCAAGCGCAGCAATATTACGTGCAAAAGAATCTTTCAGAACCGGATTTTTGCTGAGTGCGCGATAACTGAGCAGATTAACCTGAGCACCATCAGGACCTGTTTCAATCAGCTCTGCACAGCCAAGTTGTCTCGAAATGGCTTTCAATTGAGTTTTGCTCAATGAGCTATTTTCTATGTTGTTCCTTCCAATTCGGCTGCCAATCATGAAGCCAGGCAGTCCCACGGCAAATTGCGTGCCGATTTCACCCAGAGAATGACCTATTAAATTTCCGCTTTCAATAAAATCACTGGCATTCTTAGCCGAACTAATAGACTTGTATACATCTGATGATTTCTCAATTAACGGCAAGGTAAAAGTCGCGGCTACAGCTCCACGAACAACATTTCCCCAGAGTCCGCTCTTAGGTATTAAGGTGCTTAATGAATAACCAAGTACAGCTGATACGCCAATGTCAGTAAGCACACGAGGCACCGCCAAATTGACAGTGCTGCGCTCTTTTTCAGTTTCAAAAGGGTGAGGAATTTCTAGATGGTCGACAGAAAATAATTGCTCGCGTATTGCAGGAAGAATACTTTCTCCAGCCGCAGAAAGAACAAGTTTAGATTTGTCAAAAACACCACCAGGTTTCACATCGTGATTTGAGCCTTTGTTCGTATCATGATTTAGCAAGTCCAAATCGAAGAGTGATAATTGACCCTGAGAATTATTGCTACTCGCTTTATCAGGCGAAATTATGCGTTCCATAATAACAAGCACCCCAAATGCGTTACGGCAGAAAAAGATCAGCAGAAAATGGCTTGCGATAAATTCATTCACACGCTACCAACACCGAGGGACAGATTAGCGGACGAGCATAAAAATTTTGTGTCACAAACTCTTTCAGCAAAAGCAAGACAGAATGCGGCTTTAAGCACTGAATTACTGCTTTCACATAGCACCGAGAGTGATACCAGCAGGTCGTGATGTTTTCTCATGCAGATCGATAAGTCAATAATTACATCAATTGCAAAAGATTGAAGCCGCTCAGATTGACTTCATCATTTCCTTAGTGGTGCGCAAGATAGATATTGTTTTGACCCTGTTACCACTTTGATATCCAATAGTTACTTTTGAATTCAACTGTCCTTGCAGCTTGTCTATGGCTTGAGGAAGAGTCAAACCATCGACACTAGCCCCATCAATGGACAATATCCTGTCACCGACTTTGATACCAGAGCTGGAAGCCAAGCCAGAAAGCATAAAACCTCTCACAGTCAATGGCGTGTTTTCAGAAATCTTCGAATTCAAATAGACTTCGGTTTCACTGGCATTTTTTGGCACTGAAGTTCCTAGACCGACCGCAAGCCCAGCATGTGCTTTAATGCCCTCCGGTGGACGTTCGGCTTCGTCCATTTTTGAGCCTAACTCAAGTGACAACTGGTCGAGCTGGGCTTCAATCAAATCCAAATGCTTTCTTGCATTGATGTCTTGTTTGATATTTCTCAATGCATCTTTGTATTTAGTTGCATCAATGCCCTGGTGTGCCGCTGCGTTAATTTGCCTTTCCAGGCGCAATTTGTTAAATGCAACACTTCGCCGCGTTGCCACTTGCGGGGTGGCAGCAGAAGGCGTATTCGTCTGCCCTGTAATAATAAATGGTGCATGCCCTTCTCCAACTTCGGTAGAAGGCTGAATTTTTGCCGGCTCGACTTCTTTTTCAGTTGTCTTTTTCTCTTCTTTTTTGCTTTCGACAGTTTTCGTCTTGTCCTTGCCCACTTCTACGACGGCAGTGGGGTTGGAGTTAACTGCTATAGTTGTGGTTGGAGCCTCCCTGGTTAGAAGGAAGCCGCCCAATCCAACAAAGAATGTGACAGCTAGCACGATTGCAACGAATTGATTTCGTTTGGTTTTAAGTCCAACAGGACAATCACTACTTAGAAATCGACCATCACTTCGCTTGTACAGAACAACATTTTTGCCGCCCCTTTCCTCGAGTAACTGAATGTAGGCTTGGGCTTCAGCATCATCCATTCCATTGAAATCATAAACTCTCAAGCGACAACGCTCGCAAAACGAGAGTTTTTCACCAGAGTTGACCTGGTCGGAAACCATACCGCAGGCGCTGGCTTCCTTGAAATTGCAGACCTTTTTGACTTCCTTGAGGCTAATTTCGCCCGGCGCACCGCGAAAAGCTTGCCGGGGATTTTCTTTATTGAGCTGCACTTCCAATTGCTCTGTAATTTTGCTGGCTACGCCACGCACAGCCTCAAGGTCTAGAGTTGTCTTGCTCACCTCTTCATATTCTTCGAGTTTTGGTTGCAAATTTGTGGTATCAAAATTAGGACTGTCGGGAATTTGCAAGTCAGCCAGCGAGACTTCATCAAACTCAAGCTGACTGTCCAGATCGGCCATTGAAGGAATAGCATCGGCACTTGGCACAAGCCCGCGATCTGTAATATCAGCCATATTTGGCATAGAACCATGAGAAAGGTCGAATGCGGCGTTCATGGCTGCGGTTGTTGTACTTTGTGTAGTCGGCGGCTTACGTCTCATACTGCTGTAATCGACTGGTGGACCAAAATCCTCTTCCTCAGCGACTTGAGTTGGCGAACCAGGTGAATCCTCAAATTCCTCGATTGGGCGGTCTAAGAGTCCATCACTTTTTTCAAACTCAGCTGTATATTCCTGCTTTTCATTTTCTACCTTTGTGTCGACACGCTCTTCCGCCTGCTCCTCAGCTCTCGAAATCGTCTCGTTTTCTTCTACATGATTGTCACTTGCTTTAACTTCCGCGCCGTCAGTTGACTCTGATTTTGATTCTTGAAGCTCATTTTTTTCTTTGTGCCCAGTGCTCAAGAGCCCTGATTTTTCTTCAAGCACTTCTTCGACTTTCTCTACACTCGGCTTCGGCGGCTCCACTTTTGCTTCGACAAGATCCACCTCTTTCTCAACAACTGTGCTCAGCGGCTCCACTTTTGCTTCGACAAGATCCACCTCTTTCTCAACAACTGTGCTCAGCGGCTCCGCTTTTGCCTCAACAAGATCCACCTCTTTCTCAGCAACTGTGCTCAGCGGCTCCTCTTTCGCTTCGACAAGATCCACCTCTTTCTCAGCAACAGTGCTCAGCGGCTCCTCTTTCGCTTCGACAAGATCCACCTCTTTCTCAGCAACAGTGCTCAGCGGCTCCTCTTTCGCTTCGACAAGATCCACCTCTTTCTCAGTTAAAGTACTCAGCGGCTCCTCTTTTGCCTCAACAAGATTCACCTCTTTCTCAGCAACAGTGCTCAGCGGCTCCTCTTTCGCTTCGACCAGATCCACCTCTTTCTCAGCTACAGTACTCAGCGGCTCCGCTTTTGCCTCAACAAGATCCACCTCTTTCTCAGCAACTGTGCTGAGCGGCTCCTCTTTTGCTTCGACAAGATCCACCTCTTTCTCAGCAACTGTGCTGAGCGGCTCCTCTTTTGCATCTGCGACTGCGGCAACTTTCGCATCATTGGAAGCCTGCACGTCGCTGTTGTTGGCGACGACCTCTGCTTCAGCCTTTTCATTTAAGGCATTAGCTTGAGGGGCAATAGGCTTCGGAGCTACGATATCGTCTGAGCCGAGAGCGTTGGTAATTGAATTTATAATATCGACGGCATACTCAAGCGCGCCTTCAACTCGGTCGACATTTAATGCCGGATTTAAGGCCTGATTTAGAGCAGGATTTTCGCCTTCATTGTCTTCGCCGCTATCGAGCAATTCAGTAGCCAGGTCAAGTGAATCAACGTGCAGCTCATAATGTTGTTCTGAAACACCCTCAGATGGGGGCAGCAACTGGTCAAGTAAATCCAATCCGCCTGATTTTGGCTTAGGCTCACTGGAGCTTTCTTTGCTGCTGCCAGCAGGCTCATCGACGAGTTCAGGCTCTTTTGTCGGCGATTGACTTTTAGAGTCAGGAGCCTGCTCCACCTTCTCGTGGGGCTCTGGCGCAAGCGACTCCGGATCCTTTGGTTCTTCGGTCGGACTTTGATTCATGACTGATATAGACCCGGATTTACGACAATCACAAGAGGTGTATGCCCGCACTATTGTGGAGTTAATCAAAGCACCTGCGCCGCCGATGCTAGACAAAGTTAGAGCATCCGCCCATACTCAATACGTTTCCACCGCTCCGATTCGGCAAAAACAGTGCTGGGTACAAACCTCAAAGAATTCGCTATTGGAACAGCCGCATGTCCAAAATTCTAGTCGTCGAAGACGATGCCTTGATTCAGGATTCAATCATATTACTGCTGGAAAGTGAGCAACACGAAGTTGAAGCGAGCAGTGATGGTATCGATGCCTTGCAAAAACTTCGATCTAATTTGTACGACGCTATTGTCATGGACTGGAACTTGCCCAACAAAGACGGCCCCGACATAGTGCGGGAATATCGCGAGGATGGAGGAAAGACACCGATTCTTCTGCTTACAGCAAAAGCCAGTTACGAAAGCAGAGCAGAAGGACTCGATGCTGGTGCAGACGATTATTTGACAAAGCCTTTTAACCCCAAAGAACTTATGGCACGGGTGCGTGCATTGTTGCGACGCTCTCCAACGGCAGTCGTAGAAATATTGCATGGTGCTGGTATAGATCTGGACCCTTCGCGCTTGCTCGCAATTAAAAACGGGACCAATATTCAACTTCTTCCCAAAGAATCTCAAGTTTTAGAGTACATGATGCGCAATCCGAATCGGGTGCTTGAATCTTCAGCCATTTTGCGGCGCGTCTGGTCTAAAGACCCCTATGCCAGCAAGGAGACTTTGGCTCAAACAGTCAAAACTCTATGTGCAAAAATAGACCCTTCAAACGAAATTATCCAAACTATAGAGAATCTGGGCTATACCTTCCGACATACGCGCGAAGAATCGCTCGAAATCCAAAGTGCAAGCAAGATGCCCAGTGCACTCGGCTCGAATAACGCAGAGCTGTTGAACCGCGCAAATCTAAACGGCACATCACTAGCCAGTCGATATGAATTCTTAGATTTCATCGGAGAAGGAGCTGTCGGAATAGTATTTAAGGCAAGAAATCCAAGCCTGGACAAATTAGTAGCGATAAAAATGTTGCTCATGTCTGGGCTAAAAAATGAGGCACTTATACGTTTTTCACAAGAAGCGAAAATGATCGGCAGGCTTGATCATCCGGGAATAGCCACTGTTTATGATTTTGGCGTTACCGAACGCGGGCAGTCATTTATGGTGATGGAATATGTGGAAGGGCGCACTTTGTCGGCAATTTTGAAGCAATGCTTCAATTTGCCAGTGAAATTAAGCCTTCATCTGAGTATGCGGCTTTGCGAATCAATTGCACATGCGCACAGCAAAGGCATAATTCACAGAGATCTAAAACCAAGCAACATCATGGTCAAAGAAATAGCAGGGATGCCTCCAAGCACAAAGCTTCTGGATTTCGGCTGCGGCAAGTTTCGCGATCTTCGCTCAGAACAAGTTGATCTTACGCAAGAAGGCAGCACACTGGGCAGCCCGCCCTACATGAGTCCAGAACAAGTTAGAGGAAAAGCAGCCGACGAGAGATCTGATATTTACTCGCTAGGTTGCATTATGTATGAGATGCTCACAGGTTATCCTCCATTTATGGGCACTCATCCAAACGAAATCATGCTGAAACATCTGGATGAAGCACCGGCAAAGCTGCAAGTAAGCAGACCAGAAATCACCTTTCCCGAAGGTCTTGAACAATTGGTTGCTAAAGCATTAGCAAAAGACCCTGCCGAGCGATATCAAACTACGCAAGAACTTTTGGACCAGATCAAAAAGCTGCTTGTGGCGAGTAAATGATGTTGTTTAAAAGAGCTGATCAGAAAGAAAGTAAAATTTATAGCAGCCAATCTTAATGATATCGCCGCCAAAAATTGCTTCATCGAGCTGAATTCGTTGATTATTTAGTAAGACACCGGCTTTAGTGCCCAAGTCGCGCAGGCGATATTCACTCTCGGCCTCTTCAAAAGTAATTTGTGCATGAAATCGCGCCACATCGGGGTCGTCACTAATTATTATGTCGTTGCCAGAATCATGGCCAATTCTGCATACAGGCTTGGGAACAGCAAAAAATAGCTGCTCAGCACCAAGTCTCAATCTGGCCAAATTGTCGCTGAGAGGAGTTTTAGATTGTATTGCGGCCACTTTCGCTGTAGGTCCGATTGTTTCGGCCCCGAAGCTCTGAATGGTTATGGCTTGCTGCGTACAGCGAAGGCAGTTAAGCCCGCTGTACTCGCGTCCACATATATCGCAAATAGAATACAGAGCAATATCCTCATGGTCTTGATCGGACTTTTCGCGACAGTTCATATTTTAAGCACATTTCATAAACAAAGTAATCATGGGATTTGCTTAAAGGAACTTTCGGGCTCTTGATTTACTATTGATAACTGCAATTTATCGAGCAAATCTATGTCCTCACTGCTTTTTGAGAAAACAGACAGGGCTGCATCCGTCGGAAAAGAACCGAAGGCTCCAGGCATATGGTCAATTGGCCTGCTTGCCTTCCTGACAGGTCTTTTACCGTGCTTACTGCACAACATGCTTTTTTGCGAATCAAGAATCATGCTAGCCACTGACGGAAAGCATTTTCTGAACACTGTTGCACTGCTTACAGAATATTTGAAGCAATACGTAGGCACTCCAGAAGCAGCCCAGTTTCTCAGCAATTCTCAAATGCCGGCTCATGTTATGTTTGACGGTCCGATTATGTCGCTGATTTACACGCCTGTTTTCCTTGTCGTAAATCATTTACCAGGACCTCGCGACTGGATGATTTTGGCGTGCGGACAATCTATTTTTCACGGACTTTCAACAGCTGCACTCAGCTTGCTGGCATATCGTGTAACACAGAACAAATCGTTTGCTATATTGGCAGCGCTCTTATTTGGGCTCTACCCACCGGCTCTGGTACAAAGCGGGCATTTCATGTCCGAGCTGCCGGTGACCACCTTGATTCTCTTAATGCTCTTGTGTTTGAGTGCAAAATCCAAAACAGTGTGGCAGTTTCTGATAGCTGGGGTTTCTGCAACGTTAGTTATACTCAGCAAACCGGCACTTATTCCGGCAATGCTTGTTGCCACCGCCTACGGTGCAATAAATCAAAGCAAGTCTGACGAGAAAAGGTCTGAGTCCGATACCATTTCTGAAAATCGATTTGTATCTAGATATCGTTTATTTGCCTGGGTTAGAGATTTTGTCCTTGAAAGACAGAAAGCAATTCTGTGCTTGGCACTGGGGCTTGCACTGGTCATCGTTCCCTGGTCGATGTTCTCCTATGCCACCACTGGCAGCTTCATACCGACTGCGCAGAGGCAACCTCTATACAATGTCGCCACAGGTTGGAACACTGAAGCAGATGGATGGGCTTATAATCCCCACCCTAAGCTCACGGATCTGTTTACCGATGCAGAAGGTCCACTTGCTACGGCCATGGGAATGTGGGCAAGCCATCCTCAAGATTGCATCAGCCTTGCCTTTAGCAAGGTAAGCAGATTGGCTTCCTGCCCATGGAATGACTTCAAGGGCAGAGCAATTGGCATAGATGAAAACGCTCAGATACTGATTCACCGATTGTTGCTGTTTTGCGCCGCTTTTGGTGCAGCCATTTATGCATTTTGCTGCAGACGATATCTAAACAGCAATCAACGCCGTCCGATTGAATTAGCGTTGCTTTTGATATTCTCGCATCTAACTTACCTCATGGTGGAATGCCAGCCCCGTTATGCTTTCCCGGCAGTGCCGCTGGCTGTTTTATTAGCTGTCTATGGCATCTGGCAATCTTCAAAGCTTTCATTCGAAGATCCACAAAGACGAAAAATCATTTTCAGTTCGGTGATCGCCGCTCTGGCGATTAGTTCACTGCTGCTGCATTCTGAAACCATTTGTCGATTTTTTGATAAGCGAGGCATCAGAGAGTGCAGCCACTTACTGTTTAAGAACGAGACAGTGACAAAACAAATTGACTTGAGTTCTGTGAAAAAGCCACCCAACATTGGAACAGTCATACTTCTTGTGGATGGGGACAAAAATCTCGAATCATGCAAGCTAAAGTTCAATGGAAAAGAGCTCAAAGAAAAACTAATCTCGACGATGCATTTCGACGCAGGTCATTATGTTCTATATGATCAACTTCGTGAATTCGCGCCGGCTATGCGCATTTCAGTTGATGACTTCAGGCAATGGCGAGCAGTTGTCGTAGACAAAGACTTGATCAACTGGAATGGAAGCAACGTAATTGAGCTACAAAATCAAGCCAAGTCTGCAACCGTATATGGTGACAGACTTAAGACGCGTTATGCTTATTCACCCGACTATTGCAATTACGGCATTTTGGCAGCCGCACCTTTTGCGGCAGGGGCAGAATCAAGGTTTATAGAACCGGTCCTAAGCGCAGCTAACCAGGAGCATTCATTTATCACCAGCAAGGGCAAATCTGCGGCAAATCTCAAGGATGCACTGAGAGTAAGGCTAATGGCCTTTTACTCTTACCGCCCCACGGTGAACAATACACCTGAAAATAAGACTAGTAGTTCAGCAGACGACGCTAGGTCGACAAAGGCAGATTCTGTCTCTACTAATAGCCAAGCGAAAAGCATAGAAATTTCCCGCAGCAATTTTGATCCAATGCTTTGGGACCATGACTCAAGTGATTGCTTGCGGATTAACAAAACAATTTTGTATGCGGCGAAGACCGTCGCGGCTAATTTCCCTCTGCCTCAAATACAAAACGGCTCTCACTTAAAGCTACGCATCAGCGGAGAACTAAAAGCTCTGAAGAACGAGGGCGATGTTGGTATTTCAGTTGCTTTGCAAGGACAAAATAAAGTCGTGCAGATTCTCGGACATACTCCGAGAGCCATTCCGGCGACAAGCAAATGGTCTCGGTTTGAAATTAACGATCTTGTCCCTTTGTTGCCTCTGGCATCAAGTGCCGAATCTATACAATTTTCGCTCTTTCCGTGCCCCTGGATGGAAGGTCAATATGGAGTGTCTCGCAGGGCGACTGATGCGCTGTTTCGCAATATCAAAGTTGAGATCAGTCCAGCAAACTTACCAGAATTCAGCTCTACCAGAGTTATTTATTAGTCCTGTTTGCACTGCTGCAAGCCGACTGAAAAGCTCTTTCGAATTTATTCTTCAATCTCAACAGCTAGTTGAGTTGAATTAATGAAAATCGCGCGAAGTAATTGGAATATCCTCGTCGAGGGCAAGGCGGGGCAATGCGTGCACAGAAATTGAAATAAGGTTGACTACACCTTCTTCAAGTTGAAGTCGTCCTGAAATGGCAACAAAGTTTTGCCTGAGAATGACGTCTCTATACTCATCAAATACTTGTGGTCGAATAATTACATTGGCAGTTCCACTTTCATCTTCAAGAGTTATAAAAACGAATCCTTTAGCCGTATGAGGACGTTGCCTACAAATTACGCTGCCTGCAACAGTTAATAGCTCGCCATTTTCTCTTTTAGACAAATCAGCGCAAGTCACAATTGAGTTCCGCTTTGCCCATGTGCGAAAAAATACCATAGGATGTTGACCTGTAGAAAGCCCCATAATGTTGTAATCAGCAATAGTCGTTTCAAGGTCAGTCATGCCGACAAGAAAAGTTTCTTCTTTTCTTGCTATTTTCTCTTCCAACATTTTGAGCAAAGGCAACTCTTCCTTTGTTCGTCCTAACTTAAGTATGCGCCAAACTGCCTTGCGCCGCCCTTTGCAAAAGCTGTCAAATGTTCCGGCTTTAGCCAGGCGTTCAAGATCTGCTGTCTTTAAGCCGCTGCGCCTGCAAACATCTTCTAGGCTTGTGAATTGACCGCCGCTATTCCATGCAGCTTCCAGATGCTCTCTTGCGCCAGGTCCTAAGCCAGAAACGAAGCGTAAACCTAATCTAAGTGCAAGAACATTTTCTGCACTTTCTTCAAGTGTACAATTCCAGGCACTGCAAGAAAGATCAATTGGGCGAACTTCAACATTATGCCTGATCGCGTCTCTTATTAAAGTAGCAGGGCTGTAGAAGCCCATTGGTTGAGCGTTAAGAATGGCACAATAGAATTCAGGTGCAAAGTACAATTTTATGTAAGCAGAAGCAAAAACAAGTAATGCAAATGAGGCAGCATGACTTTCAGGAAAGCCATAGTTAGCAAATGCTTTTAACTGAAAAGTTATCGTTTCAATTGCCTCTTCGGAAAAATTGTTTTTGCGCATGCCCTCGGCAAGTTGCGCGCAAACCAGAGCCATTTTCTCAACAGAGCGTTTATGGCTCATTACGCGACGCAGCTGATCTGCCTGCGAAGGTGTAAAGCCAGCTGCCACCACAGCCAGTTTCATTCCTTGTTCTTGAAACAAGGGCACACCCAGAGTTCTCTTTAAGATTGGTTCAATTGAAGGATGCAGATAATGAATAGGCTCTATGCCTCGCCGTCTTCGCAAGTAAGGATGAACAATATTGCCCTGTATTGGCCCGGGGCGAACAATAGCAATTGATACAACAATATCGTAAAAGCACTTTGGGCGAATTTTAGGCAAGATGCTCATCTGCGCGCGCGACTCAACTTGAAACACACCGATTGTGTCAGCCTTTTGCATCATTTCATAAATCAAAGGATCATTCATATCGAGCTGTGATAAGTCAACCTCAATTCCGCGATGTTGCTTGATTAACTTCAGCCCTTCTTGAATCATAGTCAGCATTCCAAGTCCGAGCAAATCAATTTTTATAAGCCCGGCCAAATCAATATCGTCTTTATCCCACTGTATAACAGTGCGACCAGGCATTGAAGCAGCTTCTACTGGAACAATAGATCCGATTGGTTCGCCGGAAAGAACAAATCCACCAACGTGTATCGAACGATGCCTGGGTAATTGGTGCAAACCAGCTACCACTTGAATAAGCAATTGCACTTTCCTGCAATTTGGGTCTAAACCAGCTCTAGCAGCGCCACCTTCGGCAAGTGTTTTTGCAGCAGATTCAGCTTCTTGATGATGTGCCTCAGCCGCAAGTTTATCCGCTTGCTCAACGGAAAAATCGAAGATGCGTGCAGCATCACGTACAGCCGAGGCGCCCCTATATGTAATATGCTCACAAACCATTGCAGCGTGTTCTCTGCCGTATTTTTCATAAACATACTGCAAGACTTTTTCACGTTCCTGGTGTGCAATATCAAGATCGATATCTGGAGGCTCGTTCCTGTCTTCAGAAATAAATCTTTCAAAAAGCAAATCCATTTCAATCGGGTCTACTGCAGTAATTTTCAAGCAATAACACACAGCGGAATTAGCAGCAGAACCACGCCCCTGTACAGCTATTCCACTTTGCTCTGCAAATCTGATAATGTCCCACATAATCAAGAAATAGGGAGAAAGGTCAAGCTTAATGATCAAGCCCAACTCGTGCTTTAGCTGGGCAATTTGTTTTTCGCTAAGGCGACTACCATAACGCTCATAAGCGCCAAACCAACATAGTTTTTGCAAAAGCTCATTCATAAGAGCTTTTGAGCTAGGGGGAGAGACTGTGCTGTCATTGAAAGCAGGGGTAGAATTTAGATGGTATGAATTGTTCGCTTCAAAAACAGAGGGCGAATCTAGCATACTGATATTAAAAGCGGGGTAGTGGGGATCCATTTCTGAATCCCCACTAGTTCGGCGGGAAGAAAAACTTGTAGTCAGGGCGCTTTCAGCATGTGCAATGGCAGCACTTTGAGCTTTAAGAGCCAGATATTTTTGAGCTTGACTCAAATCAATTTGAGGCAACTCGGGTTTTAGCAAACCAAGGCGAAACTCGCAGCGCTCTGCCACAACGAGAGTGTTTTTAATACCTTCAGGATGATGCTTCCACTGCTGCTCCATTTCCAAGGCTGACTTGAGGTACCAGCTGCCGTTTGGACGAAGTCGTCGACCTGCCGTGCTTAGCGTGACTTCGTGCCTCAAGCATGTAAGAACATCGTGAATAATGCGCTTTTGCGGATAAGCATAATGAGCATTGTTTGTCACCACCCACGGTACTGATAAAGCCGAAGCAATTTCGTAGAGGTGTTTGCAAATTATAGATTCTTGAGCAAGGTTGTGGTCCCACAGTTCAAGATAGAAATTATCACCATAGATTTCCAGAAATTGCTTGCAGACTTTAACAGCTTCATCAATTTTACCTTTAGCTATTAAAGATGGAATTTTGCCATGCGGGCAACCGGACAGAACAATAATTCCATCAGAGTACTTTGAAAGCTCCTCCATTTTGATGCGCGGAGAACCACGACTGCAACTCATTCGCGCGCCAGTAATCAATCGGCAGATATTTTTATAGCCATGCAATGATTTTGCCAGGGCTATGATGTGTTCGTCGCCCTCCATACTGAGCTCAGCACCGATAATTGCATTAACATTCAAATCCCTCCCTGCTTGAGCAAAACGAACAGCACCACCGAGATCGTCATGATCTGTAAGTGCTAGAGCTGAAAGTCCTATAAGTTGTGCACGTTGGATGAGTTCTTCTGGACTAGAGGCGCCATCGAGAAGTGAAAATGCTGAGTGACAATGTAATTCTGCATATTGCACTTTAGTCAAAGAAGCCATCGAGATGCCAGGAATTGGCATCATGATCGTGAATTAGCAAAACCAGGTAGCTATCACAACTTAGAGTATCGTTAGACTTCCTCCTTTCATTGCTAAGACGTGAGCTTCGTGCGCGCTCGTTGCAAGCTTCTATCAAAGCTATGTAATAAGACTTACGCACAGGTTTATCCCACCATAAGCCAGAAAGTTTTTCAGGCTCGGTGAGCTCTTTTATTTTGTGCCAGCGCCCCTGATATGTAATTGATGTGGGCGTTTTCCCCTGGTATTCGACCATCACTGGGTCGAGATTGGTAGATTTTTTGAGAATCAGCCCACAAGCAAGAGCAGAAGCGCCGACATCAGAATTGCCAAAATTTATACTTATCGGCAAAACTGAATCAGTTTTTTCAACTAAAGGTTGAAAACTTGCAGCCAACTCAGGAATGTGTTGGTCGTTAGCCACAGGTCTAAGTACAGCTTTATTGCCAAGTCGTGTGACAAAGCGTTGAAGCAGCAAGGCGAAAGGTTCTGCCTGAGCATCGTTGGTATTGCTTTCAACAGCAAAAGATGTTGAACTTGTTGTTGTAGATTGCTTTTGAGGCAGCCCTTTAAGCAAAGACATTCCTGGCTTTACTATTTTTACTTTATTTTGTGTCCATCGTTCAATTTGAGTTTGCGTCACCTCCACATGTATACCAGTGTATTCGCGTAAAAGAGGCGTAGCCTCTAAAGAAAGCTTGATTAGCTCAAGCAAAAATTTTGTATTGTTGGAAGGGCGAAGTAGTTTTAGCGGACGTTCGTTGAATTTATCGTTGTCGTTGAAAAAAGAAATATTCAACTCTTCAGCTAAGAGCCCCTGTTCTTTCAGCTTTGAGCAGATACTCTCAAGCATTGATTTGAGAATAAATTTTGTTTGGTCTAAAGATTCAACTGGAAAGTTGAGATCGACAGATGACTCGTATACTTCAGGTGCAACAACGATTTGTGCTTGAGTTTTGTCTAGCCCTTCGGCAAGATCTAGCGCCAGAAGCCCTTCTTTTCCAAAGCGTTCATGCAATTCATCGCTTGGAATTTGCAATAATTGACCAATTGTTTTTATGCCCAAACTGATGAGTGTATCGTGCATGTCCGCTGAGATAGGCATGTGTTGTACAGAAAGCGCAGATAGAAATTCTTTGTCTTTGCCTGCTGGAACAATGCAATATTTGCTACGTTTGTATTTGCTTGCTACTTGAGCAGCAAAAGCAGTATCAGCAATTCCAAT
This sequence comes from uncultured Candidatus Obscuribacterales bacterium, assembly GCA_964546815.1. Taxonomy (GTDB): domain Bacteria; phylum Cyanobacteriota; class Vampirovibrionia; order Obscuribacterales; family Obscuribacteraceae; genus JAIEPM01. The sequence continues at coordinate 222,624 of CAZJLR010000001.1, forward strand.
TTGCATTTCAGGAAAACCGGCAGTATTAACCAGTTTTTGTACCAAACGGCAGAATTTATTTTCACCTCCTAAATGAGTAAGACCACTTGCGTCCAACAAGAAGCTGCCATTATCAAGACTGCTTATCTGTGGTGAAGCCATAACCAGGCGTTGTACTACCTGGCTTTCCAATTTTTTGTACAATGCTTCGTCATACTCCCTCCAGAGTAGATTTGCGCAAACAGCTTTGGCTTCTGAAAATTTCATTCCGGGGTAAACCCGTTGCAAGCTGGCTTCTTTTGAACAAAGCAAGACTTTAGCGCGATTACCAGTGCCAGAAAGTAGAGCTAATGGTTGTGACTTGAGCTCAGGCTCAGCCTTTAGATGTGCGACGATCTGGAATCTGGGGATGCGTAAACAAGCGATTCGGCACGGAAGAACCAAGGTTGACCTCCACTTCTTGTGAGAGCCCATCGCGCCAGGCGCTGAGTCTAATGGTAGGGACGATCATGGCGATGCCATTTAAGCCAGCTTCACAGCGAATAGCCATACCGCGATTGAAAATAAAGCGAGCATGGCAGCCCCAATTATTAGAAGCACCTTCAGCTGCTGGATTTTTCACTTTGCCGGCTTCGGCTTCTTTGCTCGATTCAAGTGAGGGACTCAAGCCACTATCAGAAGCAATAATCAAAGCTGCTTTCGATTTATCGAGCGCGCGCTGCAAACGGGCATAAATTCGACTTGGGACAGAGCTGTAACCCATGCCCAAATTTTTCTTTCCAGAAAGATTGTTGTTGCCTAAATCAAGAATTACAACATCAAAAGCATTGCTGCGGATAAATTGATCGGCACTCCAGATTGACTCTTGAACAAGCATATTTTTCTTGGAAATAAGAGGCAAAACTGTAGAGTCAGCATTTGCAATTTTCTCTTCTGGACGAACAATCCAAAACTTACCGGAATTTGGCGTTTCAACGGATGCCCAGTCGGCTGGATAGAGTTTGCCTTCGCAATCTATGTAAGCAACATTCAGACCTTGTGCGCACCAATGTGCTACAGCATTACGAAGAAGAGTTGTTTTACCTGATGAGAGAGGACCGCTCCACTCTGTAATACGCTTACGAGCAATACCACGAGTAATACCTGAGTCTATAGCTTCAACTGAAGTGCTTATATTCCGTTGACGATTACTATTGCTAAGCCATTTGCCTGGGAAGAGATGCTCAAGCTGCTGTTTTAGAGCCTCCACACGATCTTGCATACTCATTGTTGCTTCCTCTTTCCAGTGGCGAACTACTAAAATGACCGATAACACGCGCACAGCCGAGACCCTGGACTTTACTCCAGAGACAGCAAAGATTAGGTGGATTGTTCCAAGCCAGTTAAAATCAACGTCTGAGTCAGATAATCACTCAGACTATTCTTTTTAACTTGCAGGCAACAGGACTGAATACGGCTCGGGAACTGGGCTGCGTTGGTTTATTTGATAACTTGTGTTGGTATAACTATTAAGCCATACGCCTGTATGGTTAGTCAATCCCTTTGCAACACAAAACTTTCTCTTCAAGCAAATTTTCTGCTTACCAGACAGTGCAGAAAAGATCCTTCTGCGTAGGCTAAAAAGCCCGCCCCTTGAGACTTACAGCCTCAGCGCCCATCTCCTGACAGCCCCGAAACGGTTACCATACAAAGTTGCAAAGCAGTCGCTTCAGATACCATACAAAGCAAATCGCATGACTCAAAACAGTTTTTCGAAAACGCATATTTAAGGATAGCGACTTTTCTGCTGTTCAATTCCACATATCCAGCCAGGTAATTCTGTGCGAACCTCTAATTAGTTGAATTTGAATGAAGCATCGGTAGTGCTTCCTCTTTGGTAGCAGTGGGGACTTTTTACTATATGAACATCTTAAGAGACTTCTTTTCACCCATCTTTTCATTGATCAAAGATGCTTTCAGTCCAGTCCAGCAAAAACCGGCAGCGTGCCCTATTCGTGTACGCTCGGGCTATTAACCTTTTAAGACCGCAAACTATTTCCGATGCACTTCAGCAAACTCTTCCGCTGAGGCTGAGCCTCTTTCACGATCTGCCTTGCGACCGCTGCTTATAAATCGTCTATCAATAGTCAACGGAAAAATACTGTGCCTCATCCGGTAAATCAAAGTAAAACCGGTAACACAAGCCAATAGAGCTGAAACAATCAAGCCAGCGCAAACATACAAAGCTGTTCGCAGCAGATTATTTAGCTCGGCTACTTGGCCCTTCAATTCGCTCAGCGGCTGGGCTACGCCAGTAACAGGCTGCTGAATGTTGTCCATCTGCGTACTGAGCTTCTGCAATTGCCCATGCATCTGCTGAACCAGACCTTGCACCGACCGCATTTGATCGTTAACGCCACCCACGCTCTCTTCGACAGCTCGGAGCGGCTTAACCACATCTAGAAGAGGCTGCTTAAGAGTAACAATTGGCTTTTCCAACTCTTTCATTTGCACGCGCATGCCAGCCAGGTCGCCACGAATTTTAGACAACTCACGAATGTCTGGGTGCATTCCAACTACAGTTTGAAGGTCTTTATGCAAATAATCGAGGTCTACTGAAAGTCTTTGAACACCAGGCAAATCTTTTGAGACCTGGTTCAAGCTTGTATTGATTTCGGCAAGCTGCTCATGCGAAGCACCGATTTGATTTTCAACACCAGTCATTTTGCTTTCGAGACGGGCAAAAGCAGGCTCAAGACTGTCCATCGGACGCTGCAATTCGCGAATATTTTGCTGCAAGTCAACAACATTCTGTCTTAATTTCCAAATTGGACGAACAATTCTCTTGATTGGATGAAAGCCAACAATAGGCTCGTTCCATTCTTTCAATTGTTCGTCGCTTGGTTTGAATCCTTGCGTGGATTTAATAGTCTCGTTTTGATCGGCAGCCTGAGCTGCCGCAGACGAAACGAAAATTAGCGCAGCCAATAACCCTACGTATTGATATTTCACGGTGAGCCCTTTGCCATAGCGTGGCCATTATAGCGAAATGGACGCAAGCAACAAATAATAGTTTCCGAGAAAAGCCTGCATTTAGCTATTTAAATGCGCCAAATCTTTCACGGGAAAGCTTCTACGGGTTACGAGCAGACAGCTCAAAGAATATCTGTCGCGGTGGCTTCGGATTCAAGATTACTATCTTCTACAACCGCAGACGTGCTTCTTTCCTCAGCCTGAGTGCTATTTTGAGAATGCCCATCAGCCCAAGTTGCTCTTAAATGAGTGAAAAAAACGTTGCTAACACATGCCACAGGCAAAGCAAATATTATGCCCAGAGTGCCATCAAGCCTGGCTCCAATCATAATGGCAAGAAATATCATAATAGGGTGCAAACCGATTACATTGCCGATATATCTCGGTGCCACCAAATTGTCCTTAAACTGCTGCAGGGCTGTAAAAATCACAGTCAAAATAATCATATGGGCAAAATGATTTCCCGGTAAATTCATTCCGTGAAAGCCAACAGATAAAAGTGCAGGCAGAAAACCAATGGGCGGGCCAATCACAGGCATAATTTCCATAACTGCAAGAAAAATGCTGAGCAACAACGCATACTGCACACCTAGAGCTGAATAAACAATCAGCATCATTAGCCCGAATGCAATAGCCAGAACCAACTGTCCTCGAAAAAACGACTGCAAGCTACTATCTGCATCGCTAGCCACTGCGCGCAAGAATGCCTGATGCTTAAGCGGAAACAGCTGAATAAGCGAATCTGTAATTTTAGAACCATCAAGCAAGAAGTAAAAAGTAACAACAGATATGGAAATCCAATATGCGAGCCAGGTCATCGTCCCCATCGCGACATCGCTCACTCGCGTAAGCAAAACGCTTGCATCAGGCTTGGGCAAATTAGCAACCACATTGTTCAATATGTCGACTGCTTTGATATCTATCTGATAAGTGTGAAATTTCTGTTCAAGTGGCACCATCATCAAAGTCAGCTTTTGCACCCCATCAGGAATGGCATTGAAAGTGGTTTGCACCAATTGAGTAACCTGCATCACCACCGCCGGAACAATAAGCAAAGTACTCAAGCTAATGACTGCCAGCATTGACACATAAACAAGCACAACTGCAACAGCTCTATTCTTGAGTCGCTTCTCAAGCCAATCTACAAGATTGATCACCATATACGAAAGCACTAGCGCAATGCCGAGAATGCGCAATATGTCTCCGAAATAAAATCCGATCATACAAACAAGTGAAAGGAGCAACAAAAGCAGCACCGTGATTACCAGTTGGCGCTGAAAGATCAATAATTGCTCGGCTTCTTTCATTTCATTCCTAATGCAGATTCAAGACTTGTTTCAAATAATCGATTTTGCTTTTGATGTCGCCGGCTTCCTTCCCCTGGGGGTCAAGCTCAATAGTAGTGCGATATTCGCATAAGGCATCATCATATTTTTTCTGTTCTAAAAAACTATCAGCCAGAAGTTTGTGATAGGGCGGCTCAGATGGTTTCATCAAAATAGCTAGCTTGACCTCTTCAACTGCATCTTGCGGACGTGACTCTGAAAGCAACACTTGAGCCAGTTTGAAATGATTTTCAGGGTCCATCGGGTCAAGCTTCAGCGCTTCACGAAAACTAGCATCAGCCTCAGCCCATTTACTTTGATGCTGCAATATCAGGCCAAGGTTGAAATGATAATTGGCCTTGTCAGCTTTGAGTTTAATAGCCTGCCTAGCTTCCTTTTCAGCCTCAGGCAATTGTCCAAGCTGTTTTAGAACGAGTCCTAGATTGTTATGAGCAGCCGCCCCCTGAGGAAAAATCGTAATAGATTTGCGAAATTGCTCCGCGGCTTCTTGAGTTTTACCCTGCCCCAAAAGGCTTGCGCCTTCTTTGTTTAGAGCCCGCGCCTTTTCTTCAGGGTTTTGCTCTTGACCTTGCGCAAAGCCTGACGGCACAGCACTCAAGCAGGCCAAAAGTATTAAAGCAACGATTTTGTCTGATTTAGGCATAACAAAAGAATATTACAACGAACGTAGCATCATGCGTGCGCTAATATAGGTCGAGTCAAGAGAAGAAGCGCACATCTTGAAAATTAATACCCCGTTACTAATCGGCTTTCTCGTTATTTCGTTGCTGCTCAACGCAGCCGGGATAGTATTTTTCATACTCTTTCTCAGCGAGCACGGACACAATAAGAGTGTCCGCCGAGAAAAGGCTGCGCTTGAGCGAAATCTGGCTGTTGTGCGCAGCGGAAACATTATTAATCAAGTAAGCGCTTCCGACTCGGTTCAAAAGCGCCTGTTTGTAAGCCAATTCGACGGACAAATGGATACATATGCCTTCCAGGCACCGCAAGCCTCAGCGCCGTCGCTTGATTACATATTAGTTGTTTATCTGCATGGCATGGGCTCAAATCAGATGGAACCATTTGTAACGCCCACCGAGCAACCACTAGCGGCATATATCAGCCGCGACAATCCGAAAGTTGGCGTGCTGTCATGCAATTACAGAAAAGAAGCATCATGGGGAAACGATGCAGCAATATCTGATGTAATTCAAAATACGCGTGAAATCTTGCAAGAATATCCATTCAAAACAATTGTATTGATGGGCACATCGATGGGTGGATGCGTGGCGTTAAATTTTGCTGCGACTGCGCCAGAAGACATAAAATCTAAAATCGCCGGAGTGGTCAGCATGGAGTCAGCCGGCGATCTAAAAGCACTCTGGAATGAAACCGAACACAGAGAAATTCGTCCGGCAATGATGATTGCTTTTGGTGGCACACCAGATCAATTCCCCGACATCTACAGCAAGAAGAGCTTACTTTCAAACATAGATTCATTGCCAAAGAATGCCAGAGTTTACATGCTCTCAGCCAGGGAAGATAAGATAGTTCCGCCCGATTTGCAAAAAACTACAATATCTGAATTAAACCAAAAAGGCTTTCAAACACACTTAGACGAAATCGATGGAAAGCACCAGGCACCGCCGGCACAGTACTATTCAAAGGGACTGAAGTTTGTACTCGGCGACAATAACATTTAAGATCAGCAAGACAAAATTTAACGCCTGCGGCGACTGAGCTCTTTATCCAAAGCAATCAACTGTGTTCTGACTTCGCTGTCCTGCTCGGGCAAAAGGTTCCGGCATCTTTCAATCATGGCTGAATAATTACGCTTAATTGCTAGCAATTCTTGCGAGAATTCGTCAATATCAAATGTGCCAATCTCATCGTATTCGTGCATACGAATAATCTTCTCTTCAACAGTCTGAAACAGAGTAAGTAAAGGAATCTTGCTTATCTCAGCACTTGGGTCACGCCAATCATTTACGCCGGCTTTAAGGGGTCCCTTTTTCAAATCAAATGAAGAAGTTCCACCAGAACCATAAGGTGATGCACTCGCCAACTTGCTTGATGGAGTCACGGAAATCGTATCCATCGGGGGCCAGTATCTTGGGTCAAAAAGGCTCGGTGGGTCTTTGTGCGCGCCGCCCCAGAAATAAGAGTCAAATGACGTATACATAGAACCATAGTTTGGAACATATGGCGTGCTGTAATTTGACGGTGTGTACGTGTAACTGGAACTAGAACTGGAAGGCGAACTATAACTCGGCGTTGAATAGGAATGGCTTGAGAATCCGCCTGTGACTGAGGAGTGAAACCCCCAGGCAAAAACCGGCGTGTTAGTAGCCAGATTGAGCGAAATGTTTATGAGGGCAAGCAAAACAGCAAGATATTTTCTTGACCGAAAGCCTTTCCCGCTGAGCGATGCCGGGATTTTCATAATGTTTTGTGGGAGTGAGAGGAGGAAGATGAGTTGATTTAAGTCTACGTAGACTAACGTGGAGCCGACGTGAAGTTTCCAAGACCTCGATGATTAACCCCCACTCCTGCCCAAAACATGGACTTTTGTCCTTACTCGAAGCAAGCTAAATACAATATCTGAATACTTCCCAAGCGAAACAAGCTAATGCCCAAGTCAAAGGACAGCGCCCCCGAATGCTATAACCGTACTGCTTACGTTAAATTCACCGCCGCAGTCCAGGACGAAGCAGACCATATGGGCTAAACTGCCATACAATTAGTAAGATTGATGAATTTGTTGCCAAGCAAGCAAAGTCCTCAATTAGAATTCAGCGCACTGAAAGTAGTACAAGGAATCAATATGGCCGCAGAGACAGTCAGAATCACAGTTGATACTTTGGCATTTTCAGTTGGTCAGGGCACACTGGAAGTCTTACTTGTAAAACGAAAGTACGAACCCTTCAAATCATTTTGGGCATTACCTGGCGGATTCATTCTTGATAGCGACCACAGCCTTGAAGACGCAGCAAGTCGCGAGTTATATGAAGAGACAAACGTATCAAACGTCTATTTAGAACAACTCTATACTTTCGGTGACAAAGGAAGAGATCCAAGAGGTCGCGTAGTCACAGTTGCTCACCTTGCATTACTCTTGCAAGAAAAGCTCGAGCTAAGAGCAAGTACTGACGCATCGGGAGTGGCATGGTGGCCGATTTCAGAATTACCGTCACTTGCGTTTGATCACGAAGCAATAGTGCATTATGGCTACCAGCGACTTAAATACAAAGTCGAATACACACCGGCCGCATTCAAATTACTTCCAGCTAAATTCACCCTACGTGATTTGCAAACTGTTTATGAGGCAATACTTGGAAAACCCGTAGACAACAGAAATTTCAGAAAGAAATTTTTGAGCTCAGGAGTTTTGCAAGAACTCGATGAAACCAGCCAGGAAGGCTCATATCGCCCAGCAAGACTTTATTGTTTTTCAGAGCAAGACTTTGAAAAACTTCCAGATAGACCAGTATTTGTATTTTGAGAAATTAGCAATGCCCAATCAACTTTCCATTCTGCTCAATAGAGCAAGTGCCGGTGCAAAGCCGACCTGGACGAATCTTCCAAAAGTCATTGGAGTGGCTCTAAGTTTGCTTTTGACCTTTGGACAAAATCCTGGTTATGGGCAAGGTCATCTACAAACATGGAACACCAATCAACGCGAGCGTTCGCAAAAGCTCCTTTCTGGCGCCATGACCGCACTGAACAAAGGACTGGTAGATCAGGCGTCCAACCTTTTAATTCAAGCAACCCTGGCAGACCCCAGCGACCCAGTCTCATTAACAATGCTCGGCACAACCTATGTAAGACAGGGGAAATATTCCGAAGCACTTGAGTCCTTGAAAAAATCGTACCAGTTAAGCAAAAGCGCAGAAACTCTTTTGTCGACAGGATTCGCTTATTACTTGCAGCATGACTACGATGCAGCCATCTCGTCATGGTCGCGCGCCTTAGAGCGAGATCCAAAAATGGTAGAAGCAAATGCAGATATTGGATTTGCCTATTTACGAAAAGGGAGCTTCGCTCAAGCAGACGAGAGTTTTCGCAACCTGATCAACGCTCGCCCCAACTCACAGCTAGCATATCAGGGGCTGGCGCTGCTCAACTATTTAGCCGGCAATTTTGCCGCGGCGAGAAAAGCTGCAGACCATGCTCAATCAATTCAATCTTACTATCCTGTTTTACTACTGCTGGCAAAACTTGATTATTTGCAAGGCGATGCACAAAACGGGCAAAAACGCGTCAACGAATGGCTCAAAGCATCTAGCGGCAAACGCGCACTTTTGAGACCTATGACCGCATTGGGTTATCCACTTCAACATGATTTTCACTGGGACCCTTTTCTTGCAGACAATTTCGACAATGGACGACTGCTGATGGCGCGAACTCAATCAACCGAAAAGAACGGTGATTCGCGCCGCAAATCTTTAGCGTCTCAAGGCAAGGGCGACACTTTACTGAGTGAAGCTAAGCGCGCCAGTTCTGCAGCTCCGAGTGATTTCTATATTTTAAGAGAACTGGCTCTGATTGAAATGGCAAACGGCAATTACACTGAATGCATTGATCATTTCAGTGACGCCATCAGCATATGCCCATCTTGCCGGGTCGACTGGTTACATAAGGCTCGCGCACTTGCAATGCAGGGCAAAAGCGCAGAAGCTTCTTACGCCGTAAATGCGTTTTTGCGGCAAAGACCAAATGAAAAAATTGCGCAGCCATTTCTAGAAATTGCCAAAGGAACACCAGCCCAAATACCAGACTTAAGCCCCCAAGCCGATCCTCACATAAAACCAAGCGGGTCTGGAGACTCAGGCTTTTAACATTTCTTGAGACAAAGACGCAAGCCAGTTCTAATTCATGCGATACTCAACGATTCGTTCGACCGCTGGAGAAGCCGCCCTGTATGGTTTCAAACACAAATGAGAATGAGTCCGCCGAATTGGCTGTGCAAGCTGAAGAATTTTTCGTTCCCGAGTTTGGTCGAATTGATGTTTCATGGGTAGATCTTTCAAAAAAATATCGCGGCGCGATCTTTCGTCTAAACCAGGACGCAGCCAAACAGATCGCTGAAATTGCCGGCTTCATGGCTAATTTTGAATTTTCAGGAATCAGAACCGCAATTTTAGATTTCTACAAAACCGATGGACACATAGTTTTCGAAATCGAGAGAAACACAAAGCCAAGCGACGTATCATTGCGCTATTCCAGAGAAAGATGGATTACGCAAGACCAGAACAAAGCCGATAACTTGCGCCCCTGGCTAAAAACAGAGTACAGGGCAAAATTGGTTTCAGACAAAGTTATAGGATTGATTGCGGAGCAATTAAAAATGCAGACAGATGCTGCATCAAACTTTGTTATACGACTCAACTTCAAAGAGAAAACTTTTGGGTTGATTTGCGAAGAAAAATTTGTAGAAAAAATGCCCACAGGAAGCTTTGCGCCGTTCTCATTGCCAACCGAGTCCATGATTGCTCTGGCAACAAAGAATGATGCAGCAACCACTTTAAGCCAAGATGATCAAGCACTCTCTGAAAGCACTGAAGCAGCAGCAAACACAATTGAGCCTGCTGCAATTAGCTCCCAGCCACCAACAGCAAGCCAGCCCAGCGACTCAAACGCAAAAAAAGAAACAAGTGAAGTCAAAAAGAGCAAAGAAGACAAAACAGTAGAAATCGATCTAAATAGAGTTCGGAGCAATAACATGGAAAGCACGCCGAAGTACGCCACTTATTCAAGAAGCGAAATAGATAACATGCTGAAGCAGCAAGCCGAAACCGTTGCCAGCGCGCTTGGCAGCAAAATCTCTTCGCAGCAAAGAGTCTTTCAGGAAGCTGCCGAAAAACAAGAAAAATCTTTTGCCAAATTGTCCGATGCCTTTGTCGCTCAATTTGACCAGACAAGAGTAAGGCTAGAAAAAACAAGCAAGGACTCAGAGCAAGTCGTCAAGACAGAACTGGAAACATTCAAAAAGGAATTGGGCAAAGAGCTAGAAAACTACCGTGCTCAAATAAACAAAACTGTTGTTCCTGTTGCCAAATTCATTGAAGACAAAAACACGGAACAACCTAAGAAAGCGGCTAAGGAACAAAGTCCTCCGCCCGCGGCAAAGAACCAGGTCCCCAGCCAATCAGACTCTTATATAAAGCCTTTAGTGCTAAGCAACCTGGTCTTGGGCATTATTCTTCTAGCCACCATATTTGGCATAGTAGTTCCACAACTTGCAAAAGTCGAAGAGTTGACCAAGCAAGTAAACGAGATTCACGAAAAGCTGGGTGCAACAGGGTTCAATTCGGGAGCCAGCAGCACACCGTCACTCAGCAGCCCGGGCAACACAGCAGGCAATACGACAGGCGCATCAGAAGCACCAGTCAACACATCAGGAAGCGGACAGTAGTCTAGTCTCAAAGCAAGAACTAGTGCTGCATGTCTTTAATTACGAGCACAACAAAAGCAATTACGCCAAGAAGTACCAGAGCAATTGCTACGCCGAAAACAACTTGAAGCTGCTTTTCCTCTTTGTCAAACTGGGGCGCAGACTTGCCAGGCATTTAGGTTTTAGGCTCGCTTCCAGGCGCCTCGGAAGTGGCATTTTTTCCAGATGTCGCCTTTTTTGACGAATACATCGGTGACTTTGCACTCTTCTTTATATGGATGCTTTCCGCCGATTTCGCGGTAAGCTACAAAATTCACTACAGCAGTGTCGCCCAGAACCTGAGCATAAGGCTGGTCTATGGTGAAACTCAAAAGTGGGGTTGGGCCGTTGGCTGCATATTTTTCCAGGCGCTGACGCATATCAGCAACTACGTTTTCCTTTCCTGAAATCAGCTTTTTAGAAGTCTCATCAAAAGTAGTGCAATTATCGTCGACATACTCGGCGTATGTTTTCATATCGCCGTTGTTGATGGCGTGCACTAGCTTTTGCAGGGTTTCAATTACCTTTTTTGATTCTTCACAGCAGGCGTGAGGATCAACACATTTGGCTTCAATTTCACTTGATGCGTGAGGAGCAGCAGCTTCAGTTTTAGCAGGAGCTTCCGCGCTGATAGCTTTCGGCACAGCGTAGACACCTATAGCCATGAGCAATGTGGCTGCCAATCCTAGTAATTTATGCATCAAGCCCCCTCCTAAAATTAACACCAAAACTGGGGTCAGTTTTGAATTACTGTTTTGCGTACAAAAGTGCTGTGTCTACGTCTTTAAGTGAACTGCTTACTTGTTTTAGGTAAGTGTCTAATCGAGTAAGCCTTTGATTTAGAGCGTCGATTTGTTTTTGCGTATCGTCATAAGCCTTTTGCAATTCGGCTTGCTGAGCAGACAACGCATCGTGTGATTTCATCAGGTTGTTGTAAACCTGCACGTCATAGGCTGACGTCTCTTGAATAGTGAAGGGGATGAGTCCAGCGATTAGCAGCAACGCAATCGTTAGGCTGGTCCTGGGCCGGGTCATAAGAACGTGTCTCCTGAGGCGTAAACCTCTCGCGCGAACATCTATTAGAGAACTGTAAGCCCAATCGTGCTTTTTTGAGCAATTAATATTCGAAACTTAGCATCTTTTTATCAGCCCCCAGTCACGAGGGATGCCAAGGGGCGCTCTAAAAGCGCAGCTTAGAGACTTAAGGGTTCTTGTAAATTGGCAACGCGTAGAGCAAACGCTTGTCATGAGTGTCTTTCACCGCAGCAAAATCTGTACGCGCTCAACCTATCGGAGCTGAAGCGCTCAGCTATGAGAGGACCTACAAATGAAGACAATTGCCGTCACAAGTCGTCACAGATACAAACATTAACCCACACAAATAAAGTATCAACGACTTTTAGTCTCACTCAACAGCCCCCAAATGAAGGCGATTTACCTTTGATCTTGGCAATCCACACAAAAAGTGCTAGCATAAAGTTATCGTGTAAGTGACGATTACTCAAAAAGAGCCCAGCGTAATTATGACAAAGCCAGATTTATCACAATCGACATTAACGGCACCGAAACACGAGGACAGGGGCTCGGCGGAGTGCGATGCTAGACCAGCGGTCAGAGCCGACCTCGACGCGCACAAAGACGAAATAGTCAAATTGATAGACAGGGCATTGCAAGAAGACATATCTACTGGTGATATAACGGGCAATGCAGTAGTACCGGAAGACTCAATTTCAACAGCTACACTCGTTCTGAAAGAGCCTGCCGTGATTGCAGGCTTGGAAGTATTTGAGATGGTTATAAAACGCTGCGCCAGCGATTTGAAATTTGAGTGCTTCGCAAAAGATTCAACAAAAATAGACGAGGTCCCTTTCACACTGGCGAAGATGAAAGGCAACTCTCGCGCACTTCTTGCAGCAGAACGAACGGCACTCAATTTGATGCAACGGATGTGCGGTATAGCAACTATGACCCGAAAGTATTCAGAACTCGCCAGCCCTGTAGGCATCGAAATTCTGGACACAAGAAAAACAACGCCGGGACTCCGACTGCTTGAAAAATGGGCAGTACGATTGGGCGGCGGCACAAATCATAGATTTGGACTATTCGACCTTATCTTGATAAAAGACAACCACCGAGCCATTGCCGGCGGTGTCACAGAAGCAATTTCTCGGGCCAGAAAAAACAGCCCAGGTTTTCCCATTGAAGTCGAAGTTAATACGATTGATGAGCTGAAGGAAGCGGTTGAACTGAACGTCGAACGCATCATGCTCGATAACATGAGTCCAACTCAAGTAACTGAAGCAGTGAATATCGTGCAGGGTCGCAGTTACATCGAAGTATCTGGCGGCATCAACATCAACAATCTAAAAGACTACCTTATAAAAGGAGTCAACGGCATTTCGATGGGAGCAATTACACACTCGGTCAAAAACATAGATATAAGCCTTGAGTTTGAGGATTGAGCCATGCTCCACACAAATACTCCTTGCACCGAAACCATTGCAGCAGCAACAATGGCAAGCGAAATTTACGAGTTGGCGCGCAAGCGCAACGCAGTAATACTCGCGCACAACTACCAGATTCCAGAAATTCAAGACCTTGCTGATTACGTCGGTGACTCACTTGGTCTTTCCCAACAAGCCGCCAAGACTGATGCAAAAACCATAGTATTTTGCGGCGTCCACTTCATGGCAGAAACAGCAGCAATACTCTGCCCTGATAAGCGCGTTTTGATTCCCGATCTTGACGCAGGATGTTCTCTTGCTGCTTCGATAAACATCCAACAATTGAAAGACTGGAAAGCAGAACACCCTAACGCTGTGGTCGTTTCATACGTGAACACAAGCGCGGAAATAAAAGCCGAATCCGACTACTGCTGCACATCGGGCAATGCGCTAAAAGTAGTGCAATCGATTCCCGAAGACAAAGAAATACTTTTCTTGCCCGATCAATTTCTAGGTTCCTGGGTTCAAAAACTCACCGGACGGAAAAACATGCAGATCTGGATGGGTGAATGTCATGTTCATGCTATGGTTCCACCAAAGAAAATTGACGAAAAAATTGCCGAATATCCAAATGCCGAGTTGCTCATCCACCCCGAATGCGGCTGCCTCACCCCTTATTTAGACCGAGTCATCAGGCAAAACGGTTCAAGCCAACTCAAAGTCACTTCTACCGAAGGAATGATTAGACGCGCAGCCGAATCGACTGCAAATGAGTTTGTGGTTGCCACAGAAATTGGCATTTTACACAGACTCAAGAAAGAGAATCCGGAAAAAACATTTCACCCAATTGAAAGTGAAATGAGCTGTCGCTACATGAAGATGATCACAATGGAAAAGCTTCACCACGCGCTTAAAGAAGACGTATATCAAGTCACAGTGCCGGAAGAAACGGCAAAGGCAGCTAGAAAATCAATCGAGAGAATGATCTCAATTTTCTAGAACAAAAAGGATGTGTGCCATGGCACAGAAAAAACTACTCACTAGATATGATGCCATTATTGTAGGCTCAGGCATTGCCGGTCTCTTAGTCGCGCTTGAGTTGGACAGACGGGGAATGCGCACAGCCCTCATATGCAAAGGCCGCTTGATGGAGTCAAACACGTCCTGGGCACAGGGCGGCATAGCCATTTGCACAGGCACAAATCCGCTAGACAGCACAGAATCTCACCTGAAAGACACGTTATCTGCAGGCGCCGGACTTTGTGATGAAGCTGTCGCTAAAGTCATTGTGGAAAGCGGAAGTCGACTATTCGAAAAGCTCGAATCGCTAGGGCTAAGTTTTGACCGCAATGAATCTGCGCTAGAACTCGCTCGCGAGGGCGGTCACAGTGCCTCTCGTGTTTTGCACAGCAAAGACGCTTCGGGAAAAGCAATCACTGAAGCTCTAGTTTTTGCTGCCAGACAAAGTAAACGCCTGGCTATTTTCGAACACATGTTCGCATTTGATTTAATCAGACACGCAGATCGCTGCATCGGCTTGCGAGTTCTCAACGACAATAACGCTATCGAAATCCTGGCTCCGCGCGTAATTTTAGCCAGCGGTGGACTTGGACAAGTTTTCGACCGCACGACAAACCCATCGATTGCCACCGGCGACGGTATTGCCATGGCATATCGAGCAGGAGCAGAACTTGTCGATATGGAATTTGTTCAGTTCCACCCCACTGCATTATTCATGCCCGGCGCTCCTGCTTCGCTTATTTCCGAAGCAGTCAGGGGCTCTGGCGCGCATTTGCTGGATGCAAACGGCCAACGATTTGCTTTTCGATTTCATAAGGACGGCGAGTTAGCCACGAGAGACGTTGTTTCAAGAGCCATCATGACCGTGATGCGTGAACAACGAACTTCCTGCGCCTGGTTGGACATGCGCCCAATCGGCGCGGCGGACATTCTCGAAAAATATCCCAATATAGTACAAAGTTGTCGCAACTGGGGGCTGGACCCATTAGACCGACCGATACCGGTTTCACCTGCTGCACACTATTTTATGGGCGGCATCTCAACCGACGATTGCGGTAGAAGCAGCCTGCGCGGACTTTATGCGATTGGCGAATGTGCCTCAACCGGACTTCATGGTGCAAATCGCCTGGCAAGCAATTCGTTGCTTGAGGGCGGGGTAATGGCTTTGCGAGTTGCAGATGCGATTGCTGCTGAAAAACAAGTACGAATGCCAACCTTTGGTCTGAAACTAGTCGACCCGGTAATACTTTCGCCCGAATCGATTAATGCAGAAAACATATCTGATTTCCGCAAGAGTATGTTTGCTCATGCGGGGCTTCGCCGTGATGGAGATTCATTGGCAAAAATAGTTATGGACCAATTCGACGCGAAACTGCATCCAGTAGAATTTGAGCAAACTCAAATTGAGGCAGCAAACATTGGTCTACTGGGGATGCTAATCGCACGCTCTGCAATGATGCGCTGTGAATCACGCGGCGCGCATTATCGCAGCGACTTCCCCGAACGTAACGACGAAGATTACCTCAAGCGTTATTTCGTTAGCAACCAGAGCAGCAAATATCTTGACCTCAAGTCTGGTATTACTTCTGTCAGTGCTGTGCCGAAATCTAGTGCTTTTGGAAAGCTCTAAATCAGTGTTACGCCATTAAGATTTGGACGAAGCATGGGATACTGTTGGCGAACTCAAATTTTGGCGAAGGTACATTTGAGGGGCGACGCATGGCGTCGCCCCTCAAATGTACGTACGGAATCTCGCTCTCAATATTAGTTCGCCAACAGCATCCATGGCTTCGCCCCTACGAATGGAGCAAGGACTTGAGTAAAAAAGACCCGGACTACAGGGATAGTCCGGGTCTAAAAATTGAAGAATGACTTGATGTAGGGCCAAAAGACTTGTATGCAGGGGACACTTACTTATCTAGGGCTCGGGGACATAACAATGCGCAGTCAAAACATGCTCAAGTAAAACTGAGCTTGTCGGGAAATTCTAGTTTTTGAGCGCTTTAGCGCGCATGGCTAAGTCTCCGCGAATTCCAAATTTCGAGAGCCTTGTGTCGTTTTTTCGAACCTTCGGCAGCTACCTTTTGAGCATCCTGAGGAGTGAGCAACTTGTCGAACACTCTGTCGCCAACGTTAGCCGCCGCCTTAGGAGTCTTATATCCGAGCTCTCTGGCAATTTCAGTCCAACTTTTGCCAAACGATAGAAGTTCCATCATGCGAGCTTCTTTGGCGTTGATGTCATCACGAATGAATACATGGCGCATTGGCGATGACACAAGAATCACGTCACCTCTGATTGCCATTTTCAATTCCATCAACATCTGTGGCACTTCAGAAATTTTTGCTCGTTTACACAGATATCCATCACATCCGGCAGCCAAAGCGCGTTGCCCATCGGCTGGTGCTTTCGAATTCGTCAGCACGATAATGGTGCCATAAAATCCATGTTGATGCCTTAACTCTTCGAGAATGCGAATTCCAGCAAGCGAACTCACTGTTTTATCGTGATTCTTCAGAGGCAATTGCAAGTCTAGCAATACGCAGTCGACTTGATGAATTTCAGGAGAGCGAATTTTTCTAAGCGCCTCCTCTTCGCAATTAATCACTTCTACGACTTGCATCTCGCCGTCTTGCTCAATCACTGTGCGCAAGATGCCAGAGAAGTCTTCATCATCTTCTACTATCAGTATCTTAGTCATTATCTTTCACCGGTTCCCTGTTTAGCTGTCATCTCCAAGGTCTTTCTTCTAGCGTTCAGCGCGGGTGAATCATCAAGAGTTGCCTCAAGAATATCCTCCTCGCTTATAAAGTCTTTGTGCATTGCTCGTGCTTCCGAGCAGAGCGGCAATTTCAGCTGGAACGTTGTTCCTATGCCGAGAGTGCTGCTTACTGAAATTTCTCCACCCATGCCTTCAACAAGAGTTTTGGCAATGTCGAGTCCCAGTCCGTGTCCATCTTTCTTCTCGGGATTGACTCGGTATCCCGGTTCGAAGATATGAGAAATGTGTTCTGGTGCGATGCCTTTGCCGCTGTCGGATATGGTTATTTTATGGAAAGATCCATTTGAATCAACAGTGACAAATACAGATGTTTTCGGGGGATTATGCTTGATAGCATTTCTAATAATGTTATCTATAACTCGCGAAAGTTCTAACGAGTTAGCCTTAACAAACAGCGAGCCCTCTGGTTTGTTCCATTCTAATGTATCGCCAGATTTTTCGGCCAACTGTTGTTGTCCATCAACACAATCGTCAATAACTTGTGTCAAGTCACAAAGCGCAGCCTGATTATTAGCCAATCCTGGCGTTATCTCGTAATCATATGATTGCACAAGTTGGTCGATCAACTCGCAAAGTTTATCGGAAGACTTCACAAGCCTAGAGACCTTATCGCGAGCTTGCTGATTTTCAAGATTCATCATTTGCATTTCAGAAATGGTCCAATTAAGAACGCTAACGGGAGCATTTAGATCATGATTTATGCGGCGCACAAACTCATGTCTGCGTTTTCTGTCCTGATACATCTCACGGTTTTCAGCTTCAACTTCAGTTCTTGCCAGTTCGGCTTCAATTTTTTCAAGCTCAAGAGCATGCTTCTCTTCCTGAGATTTTAGTTGACTGAGAAATGCTTGTTCGCGCTCGTTTTCTCTTTCCCAGACAATCGCAGCAAGAGCGCCAATGCCCAGCGCAATTGCCGGAACGAATACTGGAACGATGAAACCTGTATATGCAAAAATCATGCAAGCAATGAAATAGCTGCCGGTAAGTACGACGCAGAAAAACAGAACGTCAGTACTCAGTCTATAAATGCTGCCACCAAAGCGCAGCGGCAGAACCCCTCGGACACTTTCAAGGCGTCCCTGAATGCCTTTCCAAAGGACCCAAACAGCACCACCAATCATCGATGAAAACACAAGAAAAATCATGGACGAGATCGGAGACAGTCGACGCGGCCATGAGTGGCGACTGACTGTATCAAGCGCATTCGCAAGAATCTCTGTCCCGCTCATCTGGTTCAATCCTTCATTCGTAAAAGGAGTGTTGTAGACGTCAGTGATTCCATCTCCAACAAAAACGATAGCGTTATCGACGGTAACATCTCCATTGGATTTACGCTTAATCATGCGCTCAGTCTGCTCGGGATCTAACAAATAGCTGAGCGGTCTTATCGGAAAAAGAGCATCTGAATTAGGCGGCGCGGCAAAATCAATATCCATGCTGTCGGGAAGGTCAGTCGGCACCGGCTTGCCGAGCGCCTTCAGCACCTTCACTACCACGGCATTGTGAGATTCGGCTGAATTATTGCCTGGATTTATCGGAATACGAATTGCAATTGTACGAACAACCTGATCATGATCTGGATGCACCGAAGTCATGCCGGTATATTTTTCCATCACATCGACACCTGGCTCAAGCTTGCTTAGCTGGTCCAAAACGCCCATAGGTGCGGTTGGAGCCTCAAGAGTCACCATATGATCTGTGCTGCTGGAATTTACAGCTCTAACCATAAACACTTTTACAGGCTTACCAAAATCCCCGCTTGAAGCTTTGTGTATTGCCTGAGCCAGATAAACATCATCTGGAGAATATTGAGGAAAATCGCTGTCCAGGACAATTGCGCTTGCGCCTGCTTTAGCAAGCACTTCAACCATTTCGCCGACAGCCTTACGCCTGATCGGATAATTCAAAAGTGGTGCCATCCAGGGAAATTCTGCGACGGCTTCTTTAGGCGGCTCATCTTCAACGCAATGATTGAATATGACAATTTTATTTGCCACTTTGGGATGATTGTTTTCAATCAACCAGCTCAAAGTAAAGTCCCATGAATACCATGTTTTAGGACGCTCATGAGCTTCATGCCATTGCCATAAAGTCGCTGGATTTGCGCGAGCCAAACTTTCTTTAGACCAAATCATCCACTGGCGAGCATCAAATCTTCTGTTGATAGTCTGTAGCTCTTGCCGATCTAAAACGCCTGAAAGCTGCACCAGGAGCCCGAAGAAAATAGCTACCGCTACGTAAACCGTGAAAAGGCTTAGCGCATTTTTTTTCTTCTCTACTGCCTCGACTATTGTCCTATCCTCCAGCCATCGGCGCTATCGTCTATATGCCATGTTTATGGCACTTTGACGCGCTATACCTGCTGATTTGTGTGAGCCCTGGAAAAAGCCCATGACCGAAAGAGCCATGGGCGATGGCGTTTCTGCTAATTACGCCCTGTGTTTTCTGCTGTGTTGTGATCTGTGTTACTGCTGATATTGTCTATTGGTGAGACTCTAGCCTCTTCTTCCTTTGAGATATCTAGTGCTTGAGCTTCTGTGCTTTTCTCTGAATTTAGTGATTTCACTGCGCTCTCTAACACATCGTCTGTATTTGGTGAATCGGGTCCAGACGTGAACGGTACAACAAATGTAGGAACAGATGCTTTAACCGACTGTTGCCCGACGCTATTGTGTGAAATCACATTCAACGGACGGTTAGGATTAGGCAGCTCGCCAGCTAAGAATGAATCGGTTGATTCAGGCAAAGTGATCGACTTTGCGTAACCTACATTTGGACCCGTATAGAATGTTGTCTGAGGCGCCTTCGAAATTTTGAGGTTGCGAATCAATTTATCAGGCTGGTTGCCGTTTGCCACAGCATCAAACATGTTACCGATTAGTCCATCGCTACTCGGGACTTTCTTCATCGTTTCTTTAATGAGATCTATAGATTCTATCGGTGGAACCGTTCCGTTGCCTACAGTTAAGGGATCCGACAAAACAGCCTTTGAGTTTGCAGTATAGGCAACCATCGAACTATTTTTATCCTGAAAAATAAGTTCTCCACGTTTTGGATTTAGCCTCAGGTCAGGCTGTGGCTGCGACGCAATTGAATTTATCGATTGGATTTCAGAACTTAGGAATTTGAATCGGTTATCGTTGTTTGTGATTTTACCCGATACATGTAGTTCAATACCTGGAGTCAACTGTACACGGCTGCCGTTGATCTTGTTATAGACCTCAACAGGCAAATGACACTCCTCAACTAAAATTACATCCTCGCCCTTAACGTCATCGATAAGGATTCTTACAGTGGTTCCGTGAATCCGGGCCTGCAATCTCTTTGTCTCGATGATATAGGTGTCTTTATTATTCAATTTCTTCCTGAGAATCAAAGCTCCACTACCAAGGCATACAGTCCTGGTTGTTGGATAGATTCTCGCAACAGTATTTTCCCAAAGTCGAGTAGTCGTAATATTGTTCCAGTTCAGAGCGACCCAAGAACTTCGACCGGTTTTCACAACAGTACCTTCAGGTAACATGTCGTTGACTGAACACTTTGTAAACGCCCCTAGTTCTTCGCTTGCCTGATTAATGGTTGCAGCCTTGGTGACATCGCCGCCCAGTTGATGCACACTAGCCGCCGCCACAGGCATAACCGTCGCGCTTGTATTACGAACCGGTGTGGCGTTTCCAGCCGCCAGCACATCTGCCCTCACGAAGGTCGGGCATAGCATTAAGCCTGACACTGAACAAAGAGCCAACCAGGCTGATAGTTTGGTTATCTGCGGTTTCATGGCTCAGAACCTCCAAAAATGGTTTCAAACGGGTCTTCAGCTTTGATACTGAGATGTTGGAAAAACGGGAATGACCCCGTTGCGCTTGAGAACCTCTAAAAGCGTTATACCACCATATTTAGAGTTTAGTTGGCAGTTTTCCAACAAATCCATTGGAAAAGTTCAATTCGGCTAAAAATCAGTATTCAGACGACTTAAGTCTATATCTATCAGGCTACCTGGGCGCTGAAATTCCACAATCCAAGCTGCATCAGAGCCATGCTGAGCTCATCGATGAAGCAGCTCATGTTGCGAGTGCGGGCTTTAGGATTGCGGTCTAAAGCAGATTCGAGCACTTTGCGAATTCCATCATGCAATTTTTGCTCACCAAGTTCATCGTTGCTCAAGAGCACCGGGCCTTGCCCACGACGGTACGCCAGTGCTCCAGAAACCGAAATTTCAAATGGCAAACGTCCGGTAAGTGCTTCAAACATAACCAGGGCAAGCTGATATACATCAGTGTTATAGCTGCATACCTGCTCACCGAGTTGTTCTGGTGACGCATATAGCAGACTTCCGCTGCTGGTTTCATCATAAGAGGAGCCGTCTTCGCCTACGGTGAGTGAAATTCCGAAGTCGAATATGACGGCGGTTTCAAATCCATCCTTTTCCACGAGCATGATATTTGAAGGTTTAATGTCTCTATGCAAAATTCCGCGTTCGTGCGCATGCTGAACTGCTTCAGCTACCTGCAGACAGATTTTAGCAACGCGAGGCAAGTCGAGCACAGTTTCTGAAATAAGCAGTTGTTCTAATGTCTGTCCTTCGAGAATTTCCATGGCAATGAATGGATCGCCATCAGAGGAATTGCCACTTTCATAAAGCTCGACAATGTTCTTATGGTTGAATCGTTCCATTAGCTCAGCTTCGCGACGCAGAAGTTCTTTTGCTTCAGGAGCTTTCTTGATGTTTGCGACTTTCAAAGCCACTTGCTTGCCGTCTGAAAGGCGTTCGGCGCGGTAAACGACGCTCAAACCACCAATTCCTAAAATGCTTTCCAACCTATAGATGTTGCCGTTCGTACTCAGCACCAGTGCATTGTCGCCTGTTTCTTTGCGGAATGGCTGCCCAAGGAAAGTGTTGCAGAATGAGCCACCGATTTTGCTGATTGCGGATTGGACGACTGTTGCGAACATCGCTTTAACTCCGAACCGAACTTACCCTCTCATACTAATGTCGGAGTTTCCAACGGATCAATTGGACTACTTAAGGGTTCGCAATGGTTATTTTGGAAGCGCGAGAAATCTCACCAGTGCGTCGATTGAACACTGTTATCGGCGTTGAATCCAAAACTTGAAAGTTGACCGAGCGCTCGTCTTTTTGCACACGAATTGTGCAACTTTCAACGCGACAACTGAGATCTCCAGCCAAAATAGTATAACGAGCAGCAGAGTCATGCTTCACTTGAAGAATTAATGCGCCCTTGTTCAAATAGATAATTCCAGATTCAGGAAAAACTACCACCTGGCTGTTACTCCAGGTTCTGCCGACGCAGTTTGCCATCTTAAATTCGCAAAAGCTCACGCCTGCACCAGTTTCAACATAAAGTGCTCTGGATGGATCTAAACGAGGACCTTCCAGGTGTTTGAAATGAACCTCGCCTCTCATCTGGCTTACCGATAATGCGGCTGGCTTGGCGGGAGCAGAGGCGGCGCCAGGCACTGCTACGGGCACAGGTGTAGGCACCGCAGGACTGACAGGAAAGTTCGGGGCTGTTTGAGCTGGAAAAAATACAGGCAAGACTTTTTGTTCTGCGGCTTTATCAATTAGACTGCCTGAGTTAACTGCTGGCAAAGAACTTGCATTTTCTCCCGGTATTGCCTGGGACAATGCAGGCAATAGTGAACTCGACGTCAGTGTGACGCTTGCGAGCATTATTTTTATCGCCCGGGAGATAAGAGACATAGTAAGGGTATCAATTGGTGTTCATTATTAATGTCCACTATCAGATTCCAACGAGACAAGTGGATTATTAATCAGGCTTTGAAAATTATAGCTCTAAGCGTATCACCCAAATGGGTTAGTGCCGAAAAATGCATCTTGCATACGACTTTGACTTTACGTGGCACATATTAGAAGTACCGCAGCATATCCGATTTGGAAGCAAAACAATCGCCCATGGATCTCAGTGCAATTGTCGGCACGACTTTCGACCACAAATTTGAGATCTTGTCAGTGGCCGGTGCCGGTGGAATGGGCACAGTGTTCAAGGCAAGACAACTGGGTCTTGAGCGAATAGTCGCATTGAAAGTATTAGACCCTGACCTGGTAAGCGACAAAGAGAGCTTGCTTCGTTTTGAACGCGAGGCAAAGTCAATTTCAGTTTTGTCGCATCCACATATAGCAACATTTTACAGCTATGGCGTTTTCGAAGGTCGGCTGCCTTACATCGTGATGGAATTTCTTGAGGGCAAGAGTCTACGCCAGGTAATTTCAGATGAAGGAAAACTTGATTGGCATCGCGCTCTGAAAATTACACTGGCAGTATGCCAGGCACTAGGTACCGCTCACAAAAGCGGCACAGTACACCGAGATATCAAACCGAACAACATAATCCTATTGCCAGGTGCCGAAGAAGATTTTGTCAAAATTGTCGATTTCGGCTTGGCAAAAATTACACAAGCTGGTCCAAACGGCTCCCAAAGACTCACTAAAACCGGTGAGTTGATCGGTTCAGTTCATTATTTGAGTCCCGAACAATGCTGCGGGCGGCCAGCGGACAGCAGGTCTGATATTTATTCAAGCGGCTGCGTTTTGTATGAAATGCTCAGCGGTATGCCACCTTTTGAAGCAGATAACCCAATCGGACTACTTCACAAACACATGAATGAAGAGGCTATTGCACTCAGTGAAATAGTTGGGCTTAAAGACCCTGAGCAAGTCAACCAAATCTTGAAAAAGGCAATGGCAAAAGACGCCAGCTTGAGATATCAAAGTATGGATGAAATGGCCGGCGATATATCTGCATTGTTGCAGGGCAAAAGAATCGAATTTGAGAAAAGCAAGTCAAAAATACAGAAAAAGCCAGTTGCGATTTTATCAATCTTCATGCTTTTCATAACGCTAGTAGTGAGCTTTTCATGCTGGATTGCCTTTACTGACGCAGGCACTGCAGCGGCTGCTGCATGGTTGCTTAAGTTCAAAGGCAACGACCGCGACACAATTATTTTTTGCTTGAACACAGCCGACAAACTCGAATCAAGCGGCAAATCCGCAGCAGCCGACCAAATTTTTGAAACGGTCGCTGGAAATATTCGAGTCGCGAAGAAAGAGAACGATACATCAAAAATGGAGCTATATTTGCACATGGCTTCAATACAAAATCAACTTGGCGATAAACAAGCGGCCGGGCGCTGGGGATTGAGAGCCCTGCTTTGCACATCTTCATTTTTACAGCTCAGAATAAAAAAACTGGACAATGCAGATCGTATCTCTGCTGACTTAAATGAGGCAGCTAAAGTTGTATTGAGAAGCGGAATAAAACTCAATCGCTCTCAAGCAATGGAAGTTATTAAAGCAACAAAATACTACATGGATATCGGCGGTTGGAAAGAAACAAATCTATTCGACCTGGTCTACAAAGTTTTAGCTGATACAAGAATGCCAATCACGGAAGAATTGGCGGACGTTTTGAGAGCTCGTCTTTCAGCCCTTGCAGTACAGGGAAGATACAAAGATCTCAGGTCTTCATTTAGACAGGTTCACAACGCATTCTTGACCTTAGATGGACCAGAGTCGCCACGTATACCACGTCTCTACTTCTCCACTGCAAAAGGATTGTCCTACAGCAAGAACAAGGAAATGGCGCTGCTGTACATCAAATTAGGAAAAGAGGCCGCACAGCAAATACCGGATAGTATTACGCCGCCATTTGCACAGGGATGGGGCGAGCTTAACGACGCCTACCAAAACTTGGCAATGACGTCCGATGCCGTTTGGGCAGCCAGAAGAGAAGCAAATTCGGGTTGCAGATTTTCGCAGAATGCAGAAAATTGCATCCAGGGGAGAAATAGATTGGCCCAAGCGCTGCTCGATAATCACGAATATGATGAAGCAATAGAAATAGCAAAAGAGACCACATCAATTATCGAAGATAACATATCAAACTTTACCAATGCAGATTATCTTATCCGCGCTTATTGCATCGAGGCTGTCAGCTATAACTTTCTTGGTAAAGTTAAAACAGCGCAGACCATGTACAAAGACGCAATTGCTCGCGCAAAGAAAGATAACGCTTTTTCAGCAAACTTACTTTGCCAGTTGTATGACGCCTTTGCCGACGAAAGTATTTATGCTAACGATGATAATAATCGCGCCGCATCTCTGAATGCAGCATTGGAAATCGCAGACAAAAACAACTTGCCATTAAGTATAAAAACATTGCTGCTAACTAAGCTAGTGCTGTTTTACATAGGCAAAGATGATGTGGCAAAGGCAAAGTTGTTTATGCAGAGATATGAGAATTTGCTTGATACGTCTGATGCAGTTAGCTTAAATCTTGTCCAGGAAAGTATTTGCTTTTTTACAGCAAAAGACAAAGAATTCTGCAAAACAATTTCAAATTGGTTGATGACATTAGCTTCAAAACAGATCGAATCTACTTACCCAAATTGTAGATTTACAAATTGCGTAATCCTAGTTCTTGTTAATACAGGGCAAGTCAAAGAAGCATCATCTTTACTAGATCGATTTTTGCTGAAGCACTCAGACTTGCTCAAAGACAACTATTTTCTGCTCACCAATAAGGCACTCTTGCTCGACTTGTCACAGCAGAAAAAAGAAGCGCTACAGACTGTCAGCACATTGTGGAAATCTGTCGATTCAAAAAAGCAAAATCTTGACCTCGATTACTTGCAGTTAGAGCAAACCTACCTGCGTCTTTTGATGGACGAAAAAGATTTTGATGCTGCAAGAAATGTAGTTAGCTCCGCCAGACAAAAAGCTGACGAGACAGCCAGTTTACCACGTGACAGTCAAATGACTTTAGATGTTTACAGATTGGCTTTCCTTGCACAGCAAGGAATTGTAGATTTCAGACAAGACAAATATAAAGAAGCAAAAATTTCGCTGAAAATAGCCTCGGATGAACTTAGAAACATAGACTCGCCAAGCGCTAGACTTGCAGAGCTTGACGCTACCCAGCCTCTGCTGGTTTGCTATTGGAATTTGCATCAATTAGAAGATGCGGAAAAAGCATTAGATCGAATTTCAATGATAATAGAGGCAAATCCAACTGCCTACGCCGAAAACGTTTACTCAAACCTTGGTGAATTTACATTGCGCGCTCACGCTCTCGGGCAAAACGAAGCGGCAAAACGAGCCGCAAGTGTTTACATAAAAATTTGCGACAAAAGAGGTTGGCACAACAGCATATATGACAATTGCAAAAAGCTGTAGCATGGCCGTTAGATTGAATGAAAGCTAGTGATATTCACATGTGCTAAATTATGCCAGGGCAGAGACGCACGAGGTCCTTATAAATGAATGACACGGCTGCCTGGCAGAAAGGCAAAATGCAAAAGGGGTTGCGAGCAATAATTACCGGGGCATCTACCGGCATAGGTAGGGCACTTGCACTGCAACTGGCCAGAGAATACCAAGCCAAAATTGTAATAAACGCCAGAGGTATAGAAGATCTAGAAAATACAGCTCGTCTTATAGCTGAGGCCTCAGGTACCGCAGTTTGTGTCGCCGGTGATGTATCAGACAAAGAGATCTGCGACAAAATAGTTGCAACGGCCATCACTGAATATGGTGGCATCGATGTCTTAATCAACAATGCAGGACTTGCCCGCCCCGGGGTGTTTACAGCATTAACTATCGATGACTGGCGTTATGTTTTTGACGTAAATCTATTTTCCGCATTGAATATGACTTACGGCGTTCTGCCGCTTTTTTTGGATCAAGGATACGGCAAGTTAATCAATATAGCGAGTGTCGCAGGCAAAGTAGCCTTCCCTGGAAGCATCTGTTACGCATCAAGCAAATTTGCTCTAACTGGATTTTCGGAAGGAATGGCAGCTGAGTTTGCCGGCAAGATTGACACTATCACGGTTTGCCCAGGTCTTGTGCGAACCGATTTTTTCAAAAGAAACAAGAACCCAGAAGATGTCACACTAATGTCCGAACAAAAGAATCTAAAAGGTTGGCTGATGAAGAACTTCATCAGCATAAGCTCTGAGCAGGCAGCCGCCGAAATTGTTCAAGCTATGCGCAAAGGTGGCAATCACGAACTTGTGTTGACTGCACCGGGAGTATTTATCGAGCGCCTGGCCGGATTTTTCCCACAGCTAGCATTTAGCCTGACCAGGCGCATCCCAGCAAACCGGAAAGCATCTAACTAATGGCAGTAAAAAGGCTGAAAACTATTGCCAGGAATGACCCGACGCTAGATTAAAGCGACATGAGATGGGGTACAATGCAGCAGTACCTGAGCGTTTTGACTAGAAGCAATTGCATCTATATATAAGCGACAACTGTTGACCCGCCTGGTTGCAATCTCATGTCCGAACCTATCGAACGTCCCAAAAACACGCGTGAAGCAAAACGCTTGTCCATCGACATGAGTCGAATAGGGCAAGTATTGGGCGAACGTTATGAACTTGTAGATCTACTTGGTCATGGTGGCATGGGCGCAGTCTACAAAGCCAGACACATCCAGATGGACCGTTTTGTTGCTGTAAAAATGTTGCTTGCCGATCTAAACGATGATGACACTATTCTTGCTCGTTTTTTCAGAGAAGCAAAAGCCTCAGGCAAGATAAATCATCCAAATGTTGTCCAATTAATCGACTTCGGGCAAGCCACCCAGGGTGAAGCTTACATTGTAATCGAGTTCTTAGATGGATTGTCTTTAGACCAGGTTATCAGATCCGAAAGACAATTAGACGCATTTAGAGCAGTAAATATATTTGGACAGATCTGCGACGGCGTTGCAAAAGCTCATTCGAAGGGCATCATTCACAGAGATCTCAAACCAAGCAATGTAATGCTTGTCACTGAAGAAGGCATAAAAGACTTCGTGAAAATAGTAGATTTCGGACTTGCAAAAGGACTTAACCTCAGCGAAGAATCACAACGACTAACACAAACTGGCGAGGTATTCGGCAGCCCAATTTACATGTCGCCAGAACAGTGCCTCGGGCAGTCAGTTGATGAACGCAGCGATGTGTATTCGACCGGAGTGCTTATGTATGAAACTCTCACTGGCAAAGTGCCTATTGTAGGTGCGAATGTTACTGAAACAATCGCCAGACAAATGACAGAAATACCAAAGCCATTTTCTGAAGTAAGACCTGACCTTCAAATAAACAGTCGCCTTGAGCAAGTTGTCCTCAAAGCTCTGTCAAAATCACCAGAGCAACGCCAAGCTTCAATGCTTGAGCTGAAAGAAGAATTATTGGGCGCGATGGGTCCATATACAGCCATTACAGCAAGACCTAAATTGCAAAAACGGTCTGCGTCTAACGCCACTACAGAAATGATCGCAAAGCCCAGGGCAGCATCAAAACCAGAAGCAACTGAAACTGAGGCAAAAAACGGACTGCCGCTAAAGCTCATTGCCATGACTGTGGCAGGAATTGTACTTCTAATTGGCGGAGGAGCATTTCTTGCATTCAACATCATGCAACCCCTGCCTGTTGAGAATTCCACAAAAACAGAAACAGCAACACAATCAGTAAACAAATTTACAGCGCCAAAACAGCTTGAGCCATCAAAGAATCAGACTGGTACCAACGAATCAACAAACACGCTAGAAACAAAAAAAGATACTGAAAATCCTGATGCACAAACAGCGCAAAATAAAGAACCAGAAAGAGTCAATAAAAAAGTAAAAGTTGCACATGAACATTCAAAGTTTATAAAAGCACCGGCAAACAACAAAAGCAGCAACATATCAATAACAAGAAACGTAGCAAAATCTGCGCACGTCGAAAGCGATACAACAGTGACGCCCTATCGAAAACATCACCACGATTGGAGCGATTTCAGTTCGCGCTATGAAAAGGGGTACAGCACACCAACGTGGACAGTGCCTCTTGCTGGTTCAAAATCAAAACCAGATTGAACGACATCCAAACAAAGACATAGTAAGATCTTGGCTCGGCTTAATTTGGTTCGTGCCTGGAGGCGCTCATAATGGCAAGCTCTGTTTTCAGGAAGATAGCTCTTTGCTCCCTGTCCTTTTCTTTACTGCTGAGCCCAATCTGCTCTTCACAGCTTTGTCAAAGTGCTTCGGCAGCCATAGTCACGTCTAATCCTGCATTCAAATTTGTACGAAAAGATGATGCTAGTGGGCTGCAAGAATACCGCTTGAATTCCAACGGTCTGAGTATTTTGCTACAAGAAAAACACAATTCGCCGGTTGTCACGGTTATGGTTGTGTACAAAGTCGGCTCGAGAAATGAAGCAGTTGGTTACACTGGCTCTACACATTTTCTAGAGCATATGATGTTCAAAGGAACACCAAAGCATGACCCGCTAAAATTCACGAGCCTTGATGATTTGTTGAAGCCTATGGGCGGACTCAACAATGCCACCACTTCATTTGACCGAACAAATTATTTTGAAGTGATACCTTCAAAAAATCTTGGCGTTTGCCTCGAAGTCGAAGCCGACAGAATGAGACACGCTCTTTTACGCAACAGCGACAGACAATCCGAAATGACTGTTGTTCGCAACGAACTTGAGCGCAGCGAAAACTTCGCATCATCAATTTTAGATACTCAACTTTTCGCGACTGCTTTTCGCGAACATCCATATCACCATCCAACAATAGGGTGGCGCAGTGATGTCGAAGGAGTGCCAACCGAGAGACTCAAGCAGTTTTACAACGACTTCTATTATCCGAATAATGCAACGCTTTTAGTCATGGGTGATTTTCAAACGGCCGAAGCACTTAAATTGATCAATCAATATTTTTCAAAAGTGCCGGCCTCCCCCAAAGCATTTCCAAAGGTTTATACAACCGAGCCGCCACAGGAGGGCGAGCGACGCTTCATTGTCCAGCGTGGGGACGAAATGCCCAAGCTAGTTTTGGGTTATCACATTCCTGCAGCGAAAGACAAAGACACTTATCCGCTTGAAGTATTGGCTTCAATTTTGGGAGACCAAAAGCGCCAGTCAAGTCGTTTGTACAAAAAATTAGTCGATAGCGGATTGGCATCGCAAGCCTACGCATTCAATTATTCAATGAAAGACCCTGGCTTGTTTACAGTTTTTGCTTCGGCAAATACTGGTGCAAAACTAGAAACAATAGAAAAGACCATCGAAGACGAATTCACTAATTTAGCCAACGTAGCAGCAACTGATGCAGAGCTGGACAGAGCCAAGAAAGCTGTATGGAAGCGCTTAAAACTAGAAACTGATGACCCGATGAATTTCGCTCAGCAACTGGCTGACGCCGAAGCTGTTGCAGATTGGACGTGGTGGCTCAATTTAGAAAAGAATATCAAAGCAGTTACGGCTGCTGACGTTCAACGCGTAGCGAAAAAATATTTTTCCGCTTCAAACCGCACAGTCGGTTATTACTTGCCGAAAGAAAAGGCTTCTGAAAGCAAAGACAGCAGCAAAGCTACAAGTATGCTCGACGATTCGAAACCTGAAGTAAAACCAAGTCAACCTGTCGACCTGGCGCCAGCACCGAAAGACTTGTCTACAAGCCCTCAAGGAGCACTTCCTGAAGACGTTCAAAGCAAGCCGAAGAGCTACAAACTATCTAGAACTGAAATTGCCGCTAAAGATCTGGCCGCCATTTCAACAGGCTCTAATGTTGTTGACAGAGCACTTGTTGCATCTAAAACAAAGAAAAAAGTCCTTGCCAACGGCATAACAGTATACGCAATGCCCGTGCGCGGCTCCGGCATTATCGCGATTTCCAGCAAATTAAAAGGCGGAGAATCTTGCGGCTCAAAAGACAAAACTTTATTGCCTACATTGCTGGGCGAAATGCTGAACAAAGGCTCAGTGAATTTGTCAAAAGAAAAGCTTGCCGACACTCTAGAAACGATGGGCACATCATTAGATCCGCAAGTACAAACATTCTGGACCGAAATTGATGCAGAAGTCGTAACTGAAGATTTCGACAAGTTGCTCGGAGTAATGTCCGAATCAATTCAAAATCCTCTTCTTCAAAATGAAGAACTGGAAAAACTGAAAAAGCAAAAAGAGTCCGAAATCAAAGATGCAATGGTCGAAACAGCTGAGCTTGCAGCAAACAAGCTCTTAGGCCAAATATACAAGCCAGACTGTGTTTATTATTCTCGTCCGTTCAATGAGCAACTTGAAGAACTTTCGAGCATAACAGTCGACGACCTCAAGTCTTTCCACAAAAAGTACTACGTAGCTAACAACGCAGTAATTGCGATTGTTGGAGACATAGATGCGGACAAAGCATTTGAACTTGCAGAGAAGAATTTTGCATCATGGCAAAAGGGAGAAGCCTCAGATCTGTCTGTTAAAGCTTGCGCCTGCGACGATAAAACAAAAGGCAAGCAAATTGTCAGCCCACTTCCAGACAAATCGAATGTAGACATACTCATGGGCTATCCAGCCAACGTCAGTATCACAAGCAAAGACTTCTGCGCCGCTCAGCTAGCCAATGCAGCGCTAGGGCACGACACCATCTCATCGCGCCTGGCTGAGCTCAGACAAAAGCATGGTCTGACTTACGGAATACACTCAGCATTTTCGGAAAATGCCGAATCATGGTCACCCTGGCTAATATCGTTGTCGGTAAATCCGGAAAACACAAAAAAAGCCATGAATTTAGTGCGAGGCATTGTTGCTGATTTTGTAAGCAAAGGCATTACAGATGAAGAACTGAAAACAGAGAAACAACGTCTGGCAGGTGAATACATCGTCAACCGTATGCGCACTCCAAAACAATTAGCGGATGCGCTTACAAAATACGGAGCAATAGGATTAGGACCAGAATTTATGGACAAATATCCGGCTATGCTGGCTAAAGTGACAAAAGCCGAGGCTAACGCAGCAATCAACAAATACATGAAAGTCGAAAACCTGGTGACAAGCCTTGCCGGAAGCATTCCCAAAGATATTAAAGGCAAATAGACTAGAACGGGGTAAGCAATCACCCCAGACAATTTCAGGCTTCATCCCTTATTTAATCGAATTATCGGGGAAAGCCTGATTTCAAAGGGTAAACAGTTCATAAGGCGCAGCTTTTTCAAACATTCGAGGCAAAATCGATAATGACTAACCAATCAGGTGGAGATCAAAACAAGAAAAAGGGGCAGGGAATCAACGATATGATTCTCGGCGGAATTAAAAGCCGCAGCGGCAAAGAGACCACTAAATGGTTAAACAATTTAACCAGTGAAAACATCGAAGACGCCGTTGAAGCTGCAGCCCAGGTGACTGAGAGCCCAGGCTCTACAGCGCCGGTTTCAAGTGCAACAATTGCTCAAAGCCAGGTGAAATGGGTCGACCAGCTATTCGATTATTTCAGCCAGTACCAGGTGGAATTTAATCGCGCAGTGCAAAACAGCGAACTGAAGATGGATTCCGAACGCCCAATCATTACCGGCGACTTAATCTCACGTATGCAAGGCAGTGACAGCCACCATTACAGCGGTCGCCTACATACCAGATATTGGACACTTGCAATCATCGGCAATTTGAATTCGGTAGAAGGCTACATTATTCCATCAGACCATTTCATCGGTTTTGAAAAAAACAGAGCAAAATACATACAGTTTTTCCAGTTCTTGCCGGTCTGGGATGGCGAATTAAAGTGGTCATTCGATAATGGTGCCGTAGGTATAAATCAATTGCCCACATTGGCAAAACAAATTTTTGGACATTTGGTCAGAGTATCGAAAGGCGAAGTCGATGACCAACAACGCTTTGGTTTTGGCTTACCGGCAAGAATCAATCAAAGCAAACAAAGCGGTTCTGCAAAAATAGAATCCGCAGCACCAGAATACTTGCTAAATCACGGTGGTGTCTTTGACGAAGGTCCGGCAATCCAAACACTCGACCCAGCTTTAAAGAGCACAAAAATCGAACCCAAATCGGCCCAGCATTTTGTAGCTTCAACAGACTCTTCAACATCGGCAGCAGTGCCGACGCAATCGACAGCTTCTTCCGCATCAAGCAGCTCGAATTCAAGTTCATTTTCGACAGCAAGTTCGCATATTTCAGCTGAGCCAAATTTGCATGAGGCTTGTGACATATTGGGACGGGCAATTGAAAGGGAATTAGATTTACTTTCAAAAGCCGGAGCCAAGGCTTTCGAAGACCATGATTTTTCAAAAGTAGAACAGCTGATGAAACGCACGAGCAAAATGAAATCCATGAGAGATCAAATGCTCAATACGATTAAGGAATGGAAGCAAAAGCTAGGCGAAGAATAGAAACTATTCACCCTGCATTTTTTGCTGAATCTTCATCCATTGCTGAGTCTCATCGCCACGGTGTTTCTTCAAATAAACACGTTCTAGCTCGCTGTCATCATCAGCTGCTTTTCCGCTGTTACTGCTGCTACCTGCAGCGGTCTTGTGCTGTTTTTTCACAACTTTTGCCTTTTTCAACACAACTTGATGTGGGGGCAAACTTAAATTTTCAGTTTCCTTATTATCCTTCGTCCCAATATTTTGATCCGGCTGAACATCAGGAGAAGGCGGTGCTAAGGGTTCTGAATCATGAGCAGGAGTTTCAGTCTTAGTATCTTGATTTGGAATAGGATCAAGAGTTTGAGGAGAGGAATTTTTTTCAAGCACAGGATTGCTTTTTTGCGGCACTGAAATCACAGTGACAGGTTTGGCAGGTTTGGCAATCTGCTTGGAAGTGGAGGAATGTTGAACTGCCAGATAAATTGGAATGCCGATTAAAGCTGTAATCAGCAAAAGCATGATGACTGCGGCGCCGGCAATCAATAACTTAATTTGTTCTGTTGATGGACCGGAACCGGAAGATGTCTTTTTGTCTGGAGCTGGACTGCTTGTTTCTATAGTCTCAAACTTAGTTTGCCGCTCTTGATTTAAGTTGGGGCCTAAGGTTCGCGAGCCGACGCTATTTGTCCGAAGAGTTTTATCTTCAACTTGCTCCAATGGCTCTGCGCGTTCTAATTCAGCAGGATTAGACAACAAATTTGGATCTAGCTTTATCATCATGCTGTTTCGCATTTTGATACCATGCTGCTTGCCAAAACTCTCCAGATCTTGCCTCAGCGCATCCATGCTGGCATATCTATCATCCGGCTTTTTTTGCAGTGCTTTGAAAACAATTTCCTCAAGCCGTTGAGGAATGCGCAAAGTTGGCGCAGCTTCTTTGAAAGGTAATGGCATTTTGGTCAATTGCCAGTTAACAATAGTTCCGATTGCGGCTTTGCCTGAGTAAGCCGAGACGCCCAGCAATGTCTCATACATGACAATTCCCAGTGAATAAATATCAGAACGTGCATCAAGCTCAGAGCCGAGGCATTGTTCTGGGCTCATATAAACCGGGCTGCCCCAGACTTCGCCTTTTTTGGTTAGCTTTTGCGTTGATAATTGAGAATCTCGACTTAATTGCACAATTCCGAAATCGACCATCTTGACCAGCTCTCTGCCATCATCTTCGCTTATCAGCATGATGTTGCCCGGTTTAAGGTCTCTATGGATAAGCCCCTGTTTATGAGCTTCTGCCATGCCTTCGCAGACCTGGCAAAAAATAGGCACTGCTCTTGCAATCGGCACAGCGCCGCGATTATCTACGAGATATTCCAGAGATACACCGTCGAGAAACTCCATCACAAAGAATGGCTGACCCATGTCAGTACTGCCGACATCATGGATTGAAAGAATATTTCTATGTTTTAGAGTGCTTACAGTTTTTGCTTCGCGGTTAAAACGTTTTACATTCACCGGGTCTAAAGACCACTCACGTTTGAGTACTTTAATGGCCACAACTCGATCTATCGGTTCTTGCACAGCCTTATATACGACTGACATCGCGCCTTTACCAATGCGCGACTTTACTCGATATCGTCCTGCCAACAGAACGTCCTCAAGTGGATCCCGAATTTTCGCCACACGATAACTAATTGGAGCATAAACACGAGCATTCTTTTGTAGATATGGATCGCCGTTTATGGTACGTTTCAGTGCGTGAAGAAAGTCCTCAATTGTGTTTGCCACTCGTTATATCTCGACAACCGGCACTACATTAAATTTGCCCGGTACTCATTATAGATAACCACAAATTTGATTCATTTACCGCTGGAAAAGGTATGTGTACAGAGAGTAATATGTTTAGGGGTAAACGAGCTTACTAAGAGGATTGCCTTGGGTTCGGGGAAGGGAGATCCGGTGCTGCAGAAAGGCAATATAGCCTGGCACGACTGGCGACAGACAATTTCAAGAGTGTTGATAGCTTCAACAATCTCTATTGCATTCTTCCAGGCTAGGGGGGCAGAAGCGCAATCAGCAGATTCTAAGAAGCCCGGTCTTGAACCTGTCGCAGCAACTTCGCCTGGAGCGAAATCGGCGATGAGCGACGGCTCTTCGCGGCAGCAGCCTGCAGCAAATTTACCTAAACCAGAATCGGCAAAAGGCGGCGCCAAGGGTTCTGATATTCTCAAGCCTGCTTCGACAGCGCCGGCAGCAGTTGCTGCAGCAGACTCCCCAGCGTCAGATAAGTCAACATTGCCGTTTCCAGTCGTCAATGCAGACTCAATTTCAACTCTCCAAGGCGTTCAATCTGCAAGTTCAAGAGTATTTCCATCTGCAGTCGATATTCGCGGCAGCGTGGCAGGAGCACTTTTGAGCGCCAGCAAAGAAACCAGATTTGACATGTTAAGCCCACTTTCAATCTGGCTTGAGGAAGGTCCCCTGCTTGTATGCGTAAGACATCCTTCCGAGATGGTTTTAGTTGCAACAAAATTCGGAGATATCATAGTCACCACCGGTGGTGACGCGCTGGTAGAGCGCGGCGAAGAAGACACACTCAGAATCGTCAACATCAGCACCAATTCAGATACTGTCTTCCTAAACATGCACGACAAGCTCTGGACTAATTCTCCCTGGGTGCACACTGTAAAGCAAAGCAGCAGCAGCAACGAGAAAAATCCCAAAGGCTCAAAAAATTCTCGCAAACGAACATACGAAGACGTCGATAGTGGAGCGGTTTCTATCTCACCAGGATATGAACTTGTTGTCGGCGCCCGATCATTGAATATCGACGACGTTAAGCCACCAGATTCTATTGGCAGAAGAGACTTCAAAACTATCGAAGGCGGACGTTTTGTTGTTGATGAATTAAACGTCGACAATCTCACACAGCTTCACGACCTGATAAAAGGTCTCAACGATCACGGTCCAAAAGCAAAAGGCGTCTTATCCGAAATCATGAAAAACGCCGGACAGTTGAAGTCTAAACAAGGCGAATCAGGTTTCGAAAAGAGAGTACCAGCACCGGTCAAAGTACCAGAGCGCAAACCGAAAACACCACCTAAAGCACCACCGCCGGTGAAGAAAACAACAACGACTCCGCCTGCAAGCACAGCTCCAGCAGCCACAACAAGTACTCCGCCTCCAGCTGCGCCAGCTAAATAATTCGAATTTATTGAACGTAGTCTTTTACGCGGCGAGTCCAGCCTGGCAGCCAGCGTGACTCGTGCCTTTCAGGCGGAGAATTTTGCACCCGCAAAGTAAGCGCTTTTATGGCTGAATCAGAAAATGCCTTCACGGCTGCATCCGTTTCAGACATACCTTGCAGAACTTGCAAAAGCCCCCAGCCTTCGCCTTTGTACCTTTCTTTATCATTGATGCCTTCGCCCTTGAAGTTTACATAGTCAATCAAAGCAAAGGCACCGGCACTGCCGGCAGACAAGACGCGGTCGAACTGCTTTTGCACCTTGGCTCGGCTTGACTCGGGCGCTTTCTCGAGCATTTTAGGCAGAGCATCTTGCATCCTTTGCACAATAAATTCAGTTTGCAAAGGCACAGTGGAGCTCAGCAGCTGGCGCAATTCAAGCATTTGAGGGCTCTTCTGCTGATTTAGAAATTCTTCTCTAGACTTCCATGGACAGTGCATTGTAGGACTGAGCCAGGCAGGAATTTTGGCATTATGTTCTTGCAGAAAAGAAAGCATTTTGGGAAAACTTTCTTCAAACGGACCTCTGAAACTGTCTGTATACCAGATAAAATGACCGATTCCCAGAGACGGAAATTCTTCGCCTGCATTCCAGGAAGTGAGCCCCTCGATAGAGCCGCTGCATTCGTTGCGCCAGATTTTCTGCCCAACTACGGCAGCTTCCTTTTCTGAAAGATGCAGCTTAAGCTCGGCAAAGCACGGATGCAGCAGGCTAAGCGAGAATGAGCTCAGCAACAGAGCCGCAAGATATCGGAAACTCGAAGAACGCAATTGAATAACCTCAACAACTAAATTATCGACGCGGCGGCTTTTTGCCATCAAAGTAAAACCAAATGCCGTTTTCTTTTCTAAAATCACTTATCTCATGAATAGCACGGCTTTCGCCATTTTCAGTAAAATGGGCAATAAATTCGACTGTTGCTTTCTCTTTCTTGACAGAACTTTTCTTGACGTCGAGCTTTGCAAATTTGACCCGTTTAGCCCATTCTGTAGTTGTTTCGACGTCAAAATCTTTGGCTGCCGGGCCTTTCATGGTACGCATAACATAATCAATGTTAGCCTCAGAATAAGCCGTATAGCGAGACCTCATCAGCTCTTCCGGTGTCGCAGGAATCTGTTGACCATCTATAAATCGTCCACAACATTCGAAATAGCTTTTGCCTGAACAGCAAGGACATTTTCCGATCATAAAATCCATTCTTTCGTGCTCACTCATTACCAATAGACTTTTGCTGTCGCCATTTCAACAGCAATTCAATTCACGCTCTCTATGTATTTTTCAATTTTCCGGATTGCACCTTTTAATATTCCCATTTCTCTTGCCGACGGACGCGCCCGCAAATAAAGTGAACGAATTTCGCTTAAAACAGGTTTGCGATTAAAAGTACGAGTAAATTCTACTTTGTGCAGCAGGGTATCGAGCTCTTCGAAAAGAATATCATCTTCAGCGCCAGAGCTGTACTGCGGCAAAGACTCCAAAACCGGCATATCGCTGCGAGCTAGCTCATAAGCAAAAACAGCCACAGCCTGTGCCACATTTAGCGAAGGAAATGATTCAGCTGCTGCAATGCTCACGACATGGTGGCAAAGATCCAACTCTTCTTTGTACAAGCCATTGCGCTCGTCACCAAAAATTATTGCGATTTTGTTTTTCGACATGGCGGCAATTTCGGCGCCAAACTGATTTAAAAGACTTATCTGGCGGCTTTCGCGCTGCTTTCCCGTGCTTGATCCTATTGCTACGTTGATATCTTTCAATGCGTCGCCCAAAGTTGGAAAAAGTTCTGCATTTTTCAAAAGGTCGAAAGCATCAACAGCCATTTTGCGAGCTTCAGCATCTTTATAATTTTTTGGTGCAGCCACAAGGCGCAAGTTTTCAAAACCGAAGTTTTTCAAGACCCTGGCTGCTGAGCCAATATTGCCCAGGTAATAGGGTCGCACCATGATAAAAAAGATGTTCTGCTTTTCCACTCAACGAAAGCCTCGATCGTTTTAAGAGCTCTAACTATTCGCCGGCAGAAGCAGCCAGTCCTTTTTGCAGCGTCACATATATGTCTTCCATTGATTGATTTCGTGCATTTGGTGCTTTTGCTAAGCATTTCATGACTGTGTTCATGAGCCAATCTGGCACTTTCAATAGTGGATTGAATTCCGGAACTTCTGCGCTGTAATGCATAGTCATAGTTTCAAGCACAGTCTTGCCCACAAACGGAGCAGAACCACTCAAACATTCATACATAATACAACCGACTGCATACACATCAGAACGCTCATCAACATCTTTGCCGTGACACTGCTCAGGAGACATGTACATCGGGCTTCCAAATACTTCACCAGGCTCTGTGATTCGTCCCATAGAATCTGCATCTAAAGGTTTTGCCAAACCGAAGTCGACAACCTTCGGCACAATTTGTCCGTTGCTTGTGGTCAACATAATGTTGCCAGGCTTCAAGTCGCGGTGCAAAATTTTTCGTGAATGAGCGTGCCCAAGCCCCTGACAGACCTGTTCAAATATTTTAGCTGTTTCCTTCCAGGAAATTTTTCCCTGCCTGGCTAATCGCTGTTTGAGACTTTCACCTTCGAGAAATTCCATGAGAATAAATGGAATACCCTCTGGCGAAATCATAAAATCATCAACGCGCACCAGATTTGGATGCGACAGTTTCGCCAGAGATCTGGCTTCTCGCTGCAATCTTTGCACAGACTGCTCGTCAGATACTAAGTGCGAATGCAGTAATTTCAATGCCACCACATCGCCGCGGTTTATATGCCTTGCTTGAAAAACTTTGCTCAATCCACCAATGCCGAGCGGCTGAATAATTTCGTAGTACTCAGCAAAGCGGCTGCCTGGCTCAAGATTATCTTTAATTTGAAGCAACTTTGTTCCATCGTTTGGACAAATACCCTTGGGTGCGCTTTGAAATTTTTTCTCGCATAACAAGCAAACGAAGCGATATGAGCCACCATCTTCGACAGGCTGCGCACCACTGACCCGGCTGCGCTCTACTGTGCCTTTTTTGAGATTGGCGCGTACGTTTAAATCTGGGTTGGGCATGCCCTGGTCGATATCACTGCGAACATTGCTATGCGGCAGCTCTTCTTTTTCTTTTGCTTTTGCAGCGCCAGATTGCTTCAGGAATACAGCAATCGCAACTACGACTGCAAGAGCCAGACAGGCAGTAATTCCAAAAATAAAATCCACAAAGAAATGCCGCAAAACTATACCCACCTATACTAGCATCAGTTCAGAATGCCGAGCCACTTGTCATTAGAGCAGACTAAAATCTCGAATCTGCTAGCATTAGAGCCAAAGGCAGCTCAGCTGCGACTGTGATTTTCAAACGGATTGCAAAGTGACCACAATACACCGCAACGCGCGTTTCACTCCTAACCTTCAATCGAAGAGAAGTTTCGCTTTGCTCTTTGCCCTATTTTGCATGCAGACGCTTCCTGCAAATACCGCAGACTCGGCACCGCCAAAAGCTGAAATGGAAAACGCCAGAAATCTTTTGAAAGAACACAAATACAAGCAAGCAGATAATTTTATTCAGTCGCTAATCAAGACTTATCCAAACGATGTTGATTTACATATGCTCAGAGCAAATTTGCTGCGCGAAACAGGGCAAGTCGAACAAGCATCAGCAGAATTCGCAGAAGCAGCAGAGCTTGCGCCGTCAAATCCATACCCTACAATCGCCCTGGCTCAACTATGTTTGAAGCAATTAGAGCTAGATCAAAGTCTGAGTTATGCCCAACAATCGGTTGCCAGAGACCCTTCTTGTTTGCCGGCACGCATAACTCTGGTCGATGTATTGCTGCAATGTGAGCAAACAGGAGAAGCCGAAAGGCAACTTAGATATTTTCCGGCTTCATCAAAAGGAAACCCGGCGGTAGAGCTGCTTGCATATCATATGAGTTTGAAGAAGGGAGACCTTTCCTCTGCCCGACTTCACCTGCAAACCGCAATCAAAGGCAGCAAAGAAGACAATCTTCAACTCAAATTAGAAGACTGCGATTTGCTCCAGCAAATGGGTGACATTAGCAGTGTCAAACAAGAATTACTGAAAATATTAGATGACCATCCTGATTCGCTTTCGGCAAGATTGCGCCTGGCAAGACTGGAAGAATCGCAATTTCATAATTATGCCGATGCGCTATACCACTTCAACGAAGCACTGAAGATCGATCCACTCTCGGCTGCAGCAATTGCAGGCAGAGATCGTTGCTTGCTGAAGCGGCGCAATCTAGCCCTGCAAATAAAGATTGCCTTGCGCGAAGTCCTGGCTAAATGGGCTGATTTAAACAACCCGAAAGTAGAAAAAGCGCATTAGCCCTAAAGAAAAAGACGGTCGCCGCTTTTAGCATTGACCGTCTTTTCAATTAGCTTTGCTTTTTGAACTAAGCTGGAACGTAGTATTTCGCTGGGCGCGACAATACACGCTTTGGTCCGTGAATTGGATCTTCAATTACGATTGTTTGATCGCGCTTTTGTCCAACGCTAACAATAGCTACAGGCACACCAAGATGTTCTTGAATGAAGTTCAAGTAGCGCTGTGCAGCAACCGGCAAGTCTTCATAACTGCGGCACTCTGTGGTTGAACGGTTCCAACCGGCAAAGGTTGCATAGACAGGTTCCATTCTTGAGAATGAACCTGAAATGCTGGGCAGTTCGTTTGTAACTTCGCCTGTTTTGGTGTCGCGGTAAGCCGTGCAAACTTTCAATTCATCGAACTCATCGAGTACGTCTAGCTTTGTGATAGCCAGACAATCGAGTCCGTTAACGCGCACTGCATAACGTCCAAGTACGCAATCAAACCAACCGCAACGACGAGGACGACCGGTGGTGACACCGACTTCAGCCCAGGCCTTGCCGATTTGACGCAGCTTATCGCCTGTTTCGCCAAATTGCTCGGTTGGGAATGGTCCTTCGCCGACTCTGGTCATATATGCTTTCGAAACACCGATGACTCTGTCGATGAATGTTGGTCCGACTCCGGCACCGACGCAGGCCCCACCTGCAGATGGGCTCGAGCTGGTTACGTAAGGATAGCTGCCGTGATCGAGGTCGAGCAGTGTGCCTTGTGCACCTTCAAACAAAATATTTTTACGCTGCTGCATCAATTGGAAAATCATTGCAGATGTATCGCAAACATACTTGGACATTTTGCGACCGTAATCGATGTAAGTATCGAAAACTTCTTTTGGATCTAATGGTGGCAAATTGTGCAAGCGCTCAAGAATGACATTTTTTCTTGGCACCAAATAGTCTAGCTTAGCCTTAAGAACATCGGGCTCAAGCAAGTCTTCAACACGTATGCCCTGACGAGCACATTTGTCGGCGTAGGTAGGTCCGATACCACGCTTGGTGGTACCAATTTTTTGATCGCCGCGTGCTTCTTCTTCTGCGGCATCAATCATGAGGTGATACGGCATAGTGACATGCGCAGTTGATGAAACGCGCAATTTTGTGTCATCGAGTCCACGACTGGTCAAAGCATCTAATTCAGAAATGAAAGCAGCTGGATCAATGGCCATTCCAGGACCAAGAATACACA
This sequence comes from uncultured Candidatus Obscuribacterales bacterium, assembly GCA_964546815.1. GTDB lineage: Bacteria > Cyanobacteriota > Vampirovibrionia > Obscuribacterales > Obscuribacteraceae > JAIEPM01. The sequence continues at coordinate 264,586 of CAZJLR010000001.1, forward strand.
TTGTGCCACTGTACAAAATCCCAGAAGGAATCAAGTGAAACTTATATGTATCACCGTCAACCACCACTGTATGTCCGGCGTTAGCACCGCCCTGATATCGCACAACGACATCAGCATTTTTCGACAGCAGGTCTGTGACTTTGGCTTTCCCTTCATCACCGAACTGAGCGCCAACAACAATTACGTTAGCCAAGGTTATCGCCTCTTAAATTCACGAGTACGCAACAGAATCTGAGTCAAGCACCGAAGAGGGACCTGATGCACCGGGCATTTGAACCTTTTACCCCAGTGTTTGACCGACATAGTCTAACGCCTAGTTCTAAGGAGTGTCAAACCTTTCAGCAATAATTAGTATGCTGGTAAATTCGTGTATTCTAAGCAAAAGGGGGACACGCTTTGACTGGTTCTGCTACTAATTTGCTCATTTTTGACGCCGCTTTGCAAGAACGCCAGCCAGTGGCAACGAGGCTTCTCAGCGCCGCTCTCAGCCGCAAAGCATTGAGCAACGCATACCTTATTACAGGCAGAGCAGTCGCTGACAAGTGGTTAATTGCTAAACAATTGACTGCATTTCTTAACTGTCTTTATCGAAAAGAAGACGAATATTTTTCTTGTCTAAGCAAAATATCTGAGCAAGCCCCCTGTCAGAATTGCAGCTGGATTTCAGCCGGAGAACACCCGCAAGCCTGGATAGTACTTGAAGGGCAGGGCGAAAGCGGCAAAATACCGGTAGAAAAAGCCCGCCAGCTGACCGAGGAAATGCACAAAACATCGCGTTACATGCGGGTTGTATTGATTCCTCAAGCCGAACAAGAGTATCTGCACCCGGCTCCAGCCAATGCGCTGCTTAAAAGTATCGAAGAGCCGCAAGAAAACTCACTTTTTATTCTGCTGGCCTCAAGCACTGAGCAAGTGCTGCCTACAATAGTCAGCCGCAGCCAAGTAATTCCACTTGTTTCAGAATTTAAGACTGGACTCTGGCTCGAATCAAAAGGCGAAACGGTAGATGCGCTGGCAGAAAAATTAGCTGCAATCAAATCTGAATTTATACATTCAGCCAGAAAGCGTCTTTCAGGCACTTCAAGCCTGCATGGTTCTTATATCAAAGCAGTAAGCGAAAGCCAGGAGCTTAGCGACCGCTTGCTCTCCTTAAGCGAAGACGAAGGCGTAGAAGCAGACAGGCTCATGGATGTTTTGCTTGCAGCCGAACTTGAAGTATTGCGCGAATCTTCAAGCAAAAACCCCAATTTGAGCAAATACCTGAGTAAATTAGCCGAATTAACCGAGCAATCTAAACATCAGTTAGATCATTATGTCAGGAAGAATAATGTGCTGGAAACTTTTGCCTATTCTCTGACAGAATTGAGAGCGAAGTATCTGGGAGATTTCTGCCTTGCAAAGAGCTGAATACAAAACTGAGTCACCGCTGCAAGCATTGATGTCATTGCAAGTAATGCTAGCTCTGGCGGCCATGGCTGGTTTTTATTTCACTGTAGCCACCCCGGACAGAGCGGTTTTAAGTGGCAACGCACCCGAAAAAGCCGGTCAAAACACCAAAGAAGTCTTGCTTGAAGCTCAAAAGATGAAGCCATTCACTTTAATGGAACATCACGAAATGAGCAAAGCAGTGCAAGCTGCCCGCGACCTTCTGGCGGCCAATCCAAACGATGTAGCCACAACCTACTGCGCTGCAGTTGTATATTTTGCCGCTGGACTCAAGGACGACTCGGCTACACAAATGAAACGCGCGCTGGCTCTGGCTCCGCAAAACAGAGAACTGAGACTAATCTATGCAAGACAGCTGGCAGAAACGGGAAAGATGGACGAAAGCGTCACCCAATACAAACTTGTAATCAGCCAGGCGCCAAAATTAACAGGCCCTCGCATGGACCTTGCTCAAATTTATCTAGCAGCAGGCAAGCCCGACGATGCAGCCAAAGAATTAACTGATTTGCTGGCAGTTGCGCCCAATGACTCAAGCGCGCACAAAGCTCTCGGCATAGCCATGGCCAGATCCGGCAAAGCGCAAGATGGACTGGAAGAATATATGGCAGGCACGCTTGCCGAAAACGGCTCTGGTCAACCGCAAGCGGTTAAATTCATACTCGGTGCATTTGGCGACATAGATAAGGCAAAATATGACCTGGAGCAGCAAGCATTGAGGCGCCCGGACGACCCGATGCCGAAATTGCGTCTTGCCGAAATCTATTTGTATGTAGGACATCCTGAAGACGCCAAACAATATTTGATTGAGGCGCGCAAATTGCAGCCAAACAACCCTGAAATACATCGCTCGCTGGCTGTAGCTTTTAAGAGACTGGGCGACCCTAAACAAGCTCTGACTTGCTTTATGCAATCAGTCGCTTTAGAGCAAGAACAAAATTCAAAGCTCAAAAAACACAACTTTGTGCACTAGCTTGCCGGGTTTTTGCTTTTTTCCAGTTTGAGCAATTGGTCCCAAAGTGCCTTTTCTTCAGGCGAAACTGTGCTGGGCATTTGCACTTTAATCCTTACCAGATGGTCGCCACGTACAGACTGCTTTAATTTGGGCAGCCCGCGTTCGCGCAGACGCAGCATGCGACCGTTTTGGCTCAAAGCCGGAATATTGATATGAACTGTACCATCGAGAGTATTCACAGTAGCTTCGCCACCAAGAACAGCCAGCGGAGCGCTAATTTGCAATTCGCTGATTATATTGTCACCCTCAATAGTCAAATAAGGATGGGGTTTGACTCTAACTTTCAAAAATAAGTCGCCTGGCGGTCCGCCCATGGGTGAAGCGGGCGATTCACCAGGAACGCGCACTTTGCTGCCTGGTCTTATACCGGCTGGAATTTTGACTTGTAATGTTTTGGTGGGCTGACCAGCGCGACTTACATTTATATTGCGAGCCGCCCCTCTAGCCAATTCTTCGATTGTAAGCTCGATTTCGGCTTCCTGGTCGATGCCGCGGCGAGACTTGCCCGCGCCCGGCTGGCCGCCAGGCTGACCAGCGCCAGCGCCGGCGCCCTGCCCGAAAGTCTGACCGAAAAGCATGTCGAAAAATTCGCCGAAAGGTGAAGCTTGCCCGCCTTTGCCAAAATTACCCATATTGCCAAAATCGAACTGGAAGCCGCTAAAACCTTCACCAGGGTTGAACTCTGCCCCAGCTTTCCAGTTAGCGCCAAGCATGTCGTAACGCTTGCGTTTTTCAGGATCTTTCAGCACTTCATAAGCTTCGGCCAGCTCTTTGAACTTTTCTTCCGAGTCTTTGTTGCCTGGGTTGGCATCAGGGTGATGCTGTCTGGCCAACTTACGATAAGCTGCTTTGATGTCAGCTTCGGAAGCCGAACGAGGAATTCCCAGCACTGCGTAATAGTCTTTGTACTTTACTGCCAAGATTTACTCCAGAGAGCGAAAAGCCCATGTGATGTCACTGCATGGCTGATTTTGCCAAATCGCCAGCTACAAGGTCAATTATAAACGGATTTATCGGGGCTCCGCCCGCCCGCAGCGTGTCAAGACCAAGATAGAGCGGTTCTTTTGAATCTTGAATATACTCTTTTTAGTGGCTGCAACTGGGCACAAGCAATTTGCTTAGATTAAGCTGCTGCTTTCCGAAAAATTTTTAGCTTCCAGCGCGCCGCTATTTCGCTTGGAAGGGTAAAATAAACAAGGGGAGGTTCTTGACATCGAGCCTGTTTAGATCTCTTGCAGGATAAGCGTGGCCCGAGATTCATGAACCTCAGGGGGTGCCTTAGAAGAGGACCTGGCAAATCCACATATGGTAACTAATTTGAACTGGACAGATCTCAGCCGTACAGGTTATGAGGCACTAACTCAAGGAAATTTTGACAAAGCAGAACGGCTATTCCGTGATGCTATAGACGGCTGCGGTTTTGAGCAGGAAGACCTTCGTCTGGCATATTGCTATCTTGTGATGGGACGCTGTCTGTCACAAAAGGGCAAATGGGCTGAGGCAGAACCAAACTATCAACGTGCCCTGGAAATTTACGAGAAAGTACATGGCCCGATTCATGAGGACGTTGCATTTTCATTGTCCGGTCAAGCTAAGTGCAAGCTTCAAATTGGACATTATGAGCCTGCCATCGCACTCTATAAGCGTGCTGAAGCTATTTACGAGCAAGTGCGCGGCGCAGATCATGAAGACACTGCCAATGTTCTAGACAACCTCGGGCAGTGCTACATGGGTCAACGTGAGTACGAAAAGGCCATTGTTCACTACGACAGAGCCTCAAAGATTTTTTCAAAAACGCGTGGACCTTTCGACGAAAAGGTTGCAGACGCGCTTTTCAGCCTGGGACGCTGCCACGATGAACTGAACGAAGACAAATTAGCTGCACCGATTTTCTTGCGTGCTGTTGAAATTTACACACAACAGCCCGAGCCCGATAAAGAGCAGCTTTCAAACTGCCAGTACAATCTGGCCCGATGCTATCAGGGCATGCGCGAATTTCTAAAAGCCGAGCCTCTCTATTGCAAATCGCTCGACTACTTTCTCAAAACACCCGGATTGGAAAGAAGCGCGGCTTACTGCACTTTTGCACTGGCTACCAGTTATATGGTATCTGGTGACTATAGAGCAGAGGAATTTTTAAAACGAGCAAAGTTGCTTTACGAAAAAGTTTTCGGGCCAGAACATTTGCAAACTGCGTATTTGCTTGATGCCTATTCGCGTTTTCTGGGCAATACATGTCGCGCAACTGAAGCTAAAGCACTAGAGCTGCGTGCTAAACAAATCAGAGAAAAATTCGCCTAAATACCGCGCCACCACCAATAGTACCGCAATTAAAATATCGCTAACTGAAGTATACGCCAACTGCACCGGTAACACGGCGAATGAGGCGGACAGAGTCTATTTCTAATTCTTCACCGAAGTCTAACTCTTGTTGACCGCGTTGTTTTAGCAAAGCAATCAGTTCTTTCTTTTCTGCTTCAGAAAGTTCGATGCGTTTGTGATGATTGTCAGCAGCGACTTTCATCAAATCGATGGTGCTCATTTTGAGGTCAAACCCTGCCACTATCATAGCGTCTCCATACCTTCCGTTAATCATGCCCACAATTGAATTATCTGCTCTTAGATTTGACTCGGCAAGATCAATTGGAGGCATTTAGGGGGGAATACCACGAGCCTACTCGGAGCGAAGGGGCGGTTTTTACCACGTCAATCGAGCAATGACTGCTTTAAAACCAAAACAAGCCGCAGTTGAAACTGCGACTTGTTTTGGTGGTATATGGCGTGGCGTAGAAAAGCCTGGAAAGGGGTTTAGTTAAGCCTCAGGAAGCGGATTGTTCGAGTTCGGGCTCTTCGTTTAGTTCTTTGCGAACCAGAGTTTTGGTGTCGTTTATGAGCCCTCTAAACAGGTTCATGCAAATCACTTCAACCATACTTGGTGTCAGCGATTTTCCGCAGTCTGTTTGCCAGGCTACTTCACCATCAATCATTTGAGTGCTCAATGTCATAACTGGTGTGAAATTAGACTCTTGCTTGCTGAGCCCGAGTGCTCTAGATACTGGCATAACGAAAAATTGTATGCCGCGTTTGTCACCACGCATGACCAGACTGTAAGAAGGAGTCGAAAGACGAGCACGGTAGTAAGTTACAGATTCTTCAGCCTGTCTCACCGAATTGAATTTGATTACTTCAGTCACAGTTTGCGGGCTGGTGCTGGCTACGTGCAAAGGCCCATAACCTAGTGCATTGTTCAACTCATATGAGTATGACTTCAATATTTCAAAGATATGCTCAGTCATTGCTGCCATGGAGTTATGACAGAGCTGCTCTTCTTGCTGCGCGATTAGCATGCGTCTTTTTTGTTCTTGAATAAAGTCGATTGAATCTTCAGCCATTTGACTCAAAAACGAATCACGTCCGGTTTTACCAACCTTGGGTTGACTGGTTTTGAACATAACCAGAATTTGGTCGTTGATTTCAGCGGCTTGCTCTTGCTTTTCAACGGCAAAGACTTTTCTATCAACAGTCTTTTCGAAAGCAGCGTCATTGCCCCATTGTTTGTCAAAATGGACTTCATTTGCTGCTCTTTTGCGTGATCTTGTAGATTTAGTCAAAATTTGAATGTTAGTAAGTAGTGCTCTAAGCATCGTTCCCAGCCCCAAGTAAATGAACGGCAAACCCAACTTGTTTGGAAGAAGTCCAAATAAGTAACCCGATTGATAAAACAGTTCCAGCTTTCTAGTAAATTCGGCGGCTCTTCAATGAAGATGTCAATATCTTAATCTGTCCGGCGAACTGTGTAAATCCGCAAAAGTGTGTACGAAAAGTTTGTATAGCTTGTTTGATTGAGAGTTTTGCTTTAGTGCTAAGGCTCTTTTTCTAGGCGCTCTTCGCAGCGGGGGAGCTCTCTTGCGCCAATAGTACAACCTCATAGGCGCTTTTGCATAGACCTTTTTCGGTATTCAAATATCCACAAAGGCAGAAATCGATATAGAAAAGATTTGCAGCGCACCCTTATTTAGCTCTACAAGCAGCGCCTGCGGATATACAATGGTCTAAGAACGAAACCACAGGGAGCCGGGTATGAAAAAATTTCTTCCATTTATTATCGGCGGACTTGGTGCATTCATGATCGGTTTTTCTGTGATTTTGCGCAACGGCACGCCAGACGCAGACGTGGCAATTACAAACCTGGTCAGTACATTTATGCTAGTTGCCGGTGTTATTTGCGTTTTAGTTGGTCTTGTAACTTTCTTTTTGCGCCACGACGAACAAATCTGGTAGCTTACTGAAAACGGGCCAGGTCGATTTCAAGCCTCACCTGAGACCCCTTGCCTGGGGCTGAATTTATAAAAAACTTGGTTGGATAAAAGCAACGGATGAGGTCTGCACGTTCTTTCAAGCTGCCCATGCCATAGCCGCCTTCCCTGCCACTTTTTTCAGAGCCGGCACTTTGCTCAAATCCTTTTCCATTATCAGCAATGATAACGACAAATTTCTCTTTATCCATTTCAATGGTGACAGCCACACGAGTGGGTTCTGCATATTTCTCGGCATTATTCAGCGACTCTTGAATTATGCGATAGATGTGGAGTAGCACCGCCGCCGGCATCACAGGCATTTCAATATCGCAGTTAAGAACGCAGTCAATGCCTGTCCTTTGAGCCATTTGATCCAACATATCTTCAACTACGGTAGTCAAACCCCAATCGCTCAAGTCACGAGGCGAAAGGTCATAACAAATTTCACGCAACTTGCGAACAATACCTTCCATTGAGGCCAGCAGCTCTTCAGCCGGAACAACATTGTTTGAAGCGACTGTACGTTTAAGTGCCATTACATCTGAAATTACTGCATCATGCAAATCTCGGGCAATGCGTTTTTGAATTTCTTCTTGTTGAATTACTACCTTTTGCGCCAGATTTTCGCGCTCAATCAATAGTTGTTCGATAGACCGAGCAATGCGCGGGTCGTCAAGGTTACCCATTGCCGATATAGTTTGTGCCGGCTGCTCCTGGTCTAAAGTCGAAGAAACCAGATCGCGAAAGATCTTGCGCATAGAGACTTTTAGCTCTTCGCCCGCAATAGGCAAAGAGTCACTCATCCAAACCAGGCGGTCTGATACTTTTCGCAATTCTAGCCTGAGCATCAAGCGCAATTGTGCTTCGGCCTGTGACAAAGCCATCAAGTCCGAAGCCGGAACAAGAAAAACTTCGACAATGCCAAAGCGCGCACGGCATGAAAGAGCCCAGCTTCCTGTTGATGCGCGCCAACGAAAGTAAGTTACAGTTTCAGTTACTTCTGCAGCACCGGGGCTGCGAGTTACTTTTCTTTTTTCACTCACTTCAGACGGTGGCGTCAAACTAATTATTGCCGGCGAGTGGTTGTTAAATTCTGCCACCAGATGCGATATTAAATCATAGAGCCTTGCGCACAATGCATGCCCAGTTCTATCGGCAAGGGCAAGATCTAACTCTCCTGGTTTTTTCATTGACTGCCAGGGGTCGGCGCCCAGAAGACACTTCAGCCAACCTCTATCTGCTTGCAATCTTGTGTCCAACTTTTCAGCCAGGTTTTCATATCTTTCAACTTCTGCTTGAGCTCTCAGCTCTACCGGTACAACCCAGGTTCCTGACGCACCGCTCGACAAGCTGCTGGTACCAGGGCTTGAACCGCTGGCGGAGTTTCTGGCATCTTTTCCTGCGCGACCTGCGGGTTTACTTTCTCTGCCCCCGAAAAACCAGAGTGCTTTGTCCACAACTTTGCGCAGAGCATTCATGTGGTTGAATCCAGATTGCCGTAGCCATTTTGCACGGCCCAGGCGATAAGTTCTTCACGTGTTTTTAGACCGAGTTTTAGCAGCAAAAGCTCACATTGCTTGCGCACGGTTGCAGGCGACGTCAAGCGCTCCTCAGCCATGTCCTGATACTTCATTCCGCGTGCCAACATTTTCAGCACTTCTTGCTCAGACTTGGTCAGCTTGGTATCACCAGATGCAAGAGACTCTGAAATAATCGGGTGTTTTCCTTTCGAAATTTCTCGAATTGCCATAGCAACCCTTTCGACGCTTTCTGATTTGAGCAAATAGCCGTATGCGCCGATGGCAAGGACTGCTTGAACGAAAGCCAGGCGGCTTTCACCAGAAAAAACGAGTACTCGACAACCAGGCAAATCACAAAACTCTTTGACCATGGTTTTTGGACCGAGCTGCCCGGGCAAGTGCAAATCGAGCAGTACGATTTGTGGCTTCAGCTCTTTAGCCAGCTTTAGACCATCGTCAGAGTTGGCAGCAGCAGCAACAACATTTATGTCTGCTTGCTGCGAAAGCCCTATACGCAAACCATCCAGGGTCACCTGGTGGTCTTCAAGAATGATTACAGAAATTTGTTCGCTCATATACAGTTCTATTATAGGGGCTGGGGCTTGGAAAGCGGTCTTAGCTTGACGTTCGATAGCTTACTAGTTTTTGTGTCGCTGACGCGAACTTAGATTTGTGTAATATTACCCCGAAGCGGCGCCAACCTGATCGCCAGGTCATAATCACTAAAATGTAGTGCGTTAAAATGAATCACCAAGACCAATTTCGAGGTGCCCATGCGTCGTATTCTAAGTAAGAGCCTGATTTCACTAAGCTTACTGCTCGCTGCAGTAACGCCAGCTCTGGCTGAAAACTCAAATCAAGCAACAAAGCCAGGTCAGTCACTTGGACGACCAAGAATTGGTTTGGCACTTGGTGGTGGTGGCGCCCGCGGTGCTGCTCACGTTTCAGTGCTAAGAGGGCTAGAAAAAGCAGGTATTCCAATCGACTGCATCGCAGGCACAAGCATAGGCTCGGTTGTCGGTGGTCTTTATTCCGCCGGAGTACCTCTAGACACAATCGAAGAGCACTTCAAAGATGGTCACTTGATGGGCTCATTCATGACAGTGCCTCTCTGGGTTCGCGTTGTTGTTTCACCAATCATGGTGCTACCGCGTGCATTCGGTTCGCACCCATATGACGGTCTGTACAAAGGCAACAAATTCAGAAAGTTTCTCACCAAAGACGTGCCATCAGCTGAGCACAACATCGAAGATTTGAAAATTCCCTATTCTGCAGTTGCAGTTAGCCTGGTTGACGGCAAGCCACATCGCTTGAGCAAAGGCAGCCTCGGCTATGCAATGCAAGCAAGTTGTGCAGTACCCGGCTTGCGCAAACCGGTTGAAATCGACGGCGACGTTTTCTGCGACGGCGGCATATCGGCTAACGTACCGGTTGAGCAATGCAGAGCAATGGGCGCCGACATCGTCATTGCAGTGTGCATCGACGAAAGAATGGAGCCAGTGCCAATAGATACTTTCCGCAAAATAGGCAGTGTTTCAGAACGTTTGATCAAACTGCAATTGCATGATGTTGACGCTCCGCAACTAGCCAAAGCTGACATCGTTATTCATCCAAATGTTGATGGCATCAGCTTGATTTCAACAAAGAAATCTGATGCAGCCACAGGATTGAAAGCAGGCGAAGAAGCCGTTGCAGCTGCACTTCCGGCAATCAAAAAATTGCTTTCGGATAAGGGCATCGGCCTGGCTGGTGTGTCAAACCCCAACTAAATTAAGACAAGCGATGCCTTAGCACGCTCCTTTTCACAGAAATGTGGGAGTGTTTCAGCTATCCCCTCTGGACTCTGCCACTGGGGATTTGCATAGGCTGGAGTCGGCATGACTAGCCGGCAGCCTGGCTGCTTTTTCCAATTACAAGGACAAAGGCGTCCTCATCTATTTATATGCTGGAATGGCAGCCGCAACGTTGCCGGACAGTCGAATCTTTCGCAAAACTTTCAAAAGCACAAAGTTTACTGGCTAAGGTTTTTTGACTGTGCTGACAGAAGCCTGATCGGCGCTGTCAAAGAAAGAGCATATTGGCAGTGAAACCACTGCGCCTACAAGTGACTCTTCCGCCGGGAATAGAATAATGCCTTCGCTTGAGTCGCCGGGCCAGAGTATGCGCTGACCAAATCGCTCTTGCTCGCTTTGCTTGCGTTGCATGTCCTTATCTAAACTTGGCAAAACCGACTTATTGCTATCAAGCAAAGAAAGCTTGCCGGACTTAGTTGCCACAGGCAATTTCGGAGCGACAGCAGATCCGGCATCTGCGCTCAAAGTTGATCTAAATGTAGGCGGAACCATATTCAGCTCGTCAAATGTATCAATATCGACGCACTTATATTCTGTAACCAGAGTTTTGGCAGAGGCCTTTTCACCATCAAACAAAACAGGTCTATCTGAATTGTTCGTTACCTTTATTCGCAGTCCATGTTTGCCTTTTACGACAATATCGTTGGGACCGGCCCAAATTTTTATGGCAGAATCAGCTACTGATTTTAGTGGAGCCTGTCCCGAAGCAGCTGCCCCATCTACCTTTTGAGCCACTGCTTCTTGAGCGAATGGAACTAGCAGCATAAACATGGCCGCCAATTGGACTTCAATTTTGCATGCAATTAAAGGGATTCTCATTCTTCTCGCAGAATGTCGTAATTGATATCGTATTGTATGATTAATCCGTATGTTGGTACAACGGCAGGTATGAAATGCGCTCAAGTATTGTTTCTAAGCTCACAGCACTGTCAGTGCTTCTTTCCTTTGCATCCGCTCCAGCCTTCGCGGCCGGTGCTGCTAGTGCAGTTTCTGTAAAAATTGGTTATTTCAATCTGGCACTTGTAAAGGCTTCCTATCCTGAATCTGCTGGTTCAGAAACTCTAAGAGTTCAGGCAGAAAATCAATTGAGAAGAGACGTAGAAGAAGGCAACAAGCGCTTGCAGAAAGCTCAAGAAGAAAAGAAGCCAAAAGAAGAAATCGAAAAGCAAGCTCAACAGCTTCAAGTAGAAATCAACGCTAAGCAACGCGCGCTTATCGAATTGGTTCAAAATCAAACACAAATTGCCAATCAGCGTATTGCTGGTGCAGTTGCAGCAGTTGCTAAAGAAAAGGGTCTAGATCTAGTTATCGACGGCGCCGGTGTGTTCTCTGGCGGAGACAAGATTGTTTCCAGCGGAGAAGACGTAACCGATGCAGTAGTCAAGAGATTGTCACCAAATCTTGTTGAATCTGGAAGCAAACCAGCTGCTGCTCCAGCAGAAAAGAAATAGATTTGAGCTAAAGCTCAAAAATCATGTAGACGGAGTCTTACGACTCCGTCTTTCTTTTTGCAGATTCACTGAAATTATTTGATGCTGCACTTAATTGAGGCGCGGTCGCTGTTGTCGTAATATGCCGAAACTTTCATTTCGAGCGAAGCACCATGCAATGAACTGTTTGTTTTGAAAAACACGGTACCTTCAGTGCTGTCGCCCGGCCAGAGTACTCGCCTGGCAAAACGTGCCTGCCTGTCTATTCGGCGTGCATTGTCCCAACCATAACGACCGTCCGTGGGTCCGTGTTCTGTGATTTCATCTTCAACTGTCTGCAAAGCTCCTACAGTAACCGCAGCTGTAATGGTCGCTTTCACAGACCTCATTTTATATTGCTTGGGGTTATCTCGGCTTGGAATCAAATCTTCAATTTCCTGCATATGGGCCGCACTCAGAGCTGCATCACCAGCGGTGGCAGTCGCCTCATCACCAGAAAAATACAGAGGACGGTCTGTATTATTTTTGACTTTGACCTTTACTCCCTGCATTCCTTTGAGACTGACAGGAGTTTGTTCTGCTTGTATTTCAATTTGGCTCGAAGCTACGCTTACAAGTGGCATCAAAACAGGTTTGCTATTTGGACCAAACAAATCAACGGCTCTAAAGCCACCCAACTTGAGCGGATCTACCGGCTTCACAGTTTGTCTTTGCTCTGACTGAGACGAATCTCCATCGCCTGCGTCAATCCTGCTTTGAGCCAAACTGTGCTGAGCTTGAGACAGCAGCAAGAAGCCACTTAGTGGCAAAAGAGCTAGAAGTTTTAGATTGGCATTCACTTGTTGCTTTCCTACCTGTTTAATTTCATTGGTTCTGCTTTAAACCCATGCGTAAGCGTATCAATTGAAATCAAGCCAGTGTCATGCAAAAGCTGCGCTTGTGCTTGATTTGATGCAATAATCGCCTGTGCTTGCGCTGTGAGCGCAGCAACATAATCGCGCTGAGTCTGGATTAGCTCAAGATTGCTGCCCATGCCTGCTTGCAATCTCATATTTGCTAATCGAAGCGCTTCGGCAGCAGAGCGGGCTCTCGACGCCGCGCTATCAATTTGCTCTTTTGAGGAAATTTTATTGCAATAAGCAAAACGAACTTGTTCGCCAACCGAAAGCAATTCTTGATTGCACTGCAACATCGCCTGCCTGGCCAGCGAGCGGGCACTCATGATATTAGCTACGTTACCTTGCCCCATATTTGGCAATGACCAGCTCAAACTGAAGCCTGCTTGAAATGTATTTGAAAGCCCCGGGAAAACACCGGCAGAGGCGGTATTACTGCCATTTATGTTGGACGAGCCAGTGCCACCGGTGATGGTATTAACACCAAAATTCGGAGCAACTGCACCTGAGGTGACAAGACTTCCAGATTGAGTGCTGGCGATCGGATTACCACCTGACGAAGCAACCACAGTGGCAGTGGTGTTTGCACCGGCAGTCCCTGAATTATTGCCAGTTGGGCTAAAGCTTGCAGTCTGATTCAATGCAGTATTTGTAGCAGTACCGGTTCCATTTTGAGCACTTGCAACTTGTCCTGAAGCTACGCCATTCAACTGATCTGAATTTCCAGCCGGATAAACAGAAGTGCTGGCGTGCGTGAATGTGGTGAAAAAGGATATTGTAGGATAGAGCGAAGCGGACGCAACCTGCATATTACGGCAGGCAGCCAGGCGCAAAAGTTCATATTGTTTTATATCAGGCCGGTGACTTAGTGAAGCATTGAGCAAGTCTGCAATTTGCAGGCGCTCATCAACAATTGTATTTTCAACGACATCACCTTCGTGCGGAATAAGATTTACAGTCATTGGAATATCGAGAGCAAATGCCAGAGCCATTGCCGCCTGACGCGTCAACATTTGTTGTTGCAGAAGAGCTTGCTGGTCTGCGGCAAGTTGAGCGCGTGATTGCATAATTGCAAATTGCGTTCCTGTACCTGACTGAAAGAGGGCATTATTTAGCTTAAGCTGAGACTCCGAAATCGCCAGTGATTTTGCTTTGATTTGTAAAAGCGCGTCGTTCAATTCTAGATTGGTGTATTTGATATACACATCTAGTAAAGTGTCGTTCACAGTTCCTTTTTGAGTTTCTCGCCAGGCTTTGGTTCTGTAATATTGAGCAAGGGTAGTGTAAAAGGCATTTCCGCCGGTAAAAACCGGATAGCGAACAGATGCTTGAAACAAACGCGAATTTGCCTCAGTCGTAATTGGTCCCACTTGCGTATTGGTGATACCCCAGCTAGTGGAAAATGACGGCAAGAAGCCGGCGATTTCACCGGCCAATTGATATTCCTGATAACGCAAGCTTTCTCGAGAAATTTTAATTGGCAGACTGTATTTTAAAGCTGTTTCCAATGCATCTTTCAAGGTAAGCGCTTCATTGAAAGTCGCTTCAAGACGAATGGGTGTTGTTGAGCCAAGTGAAGGCAAACTATATTGCCTTAGCGGTCCCATATTCAATACTTTATCTGCGTTGTGATCGGGCGGAGGCTCTTCCGGCAAAGGGATTGGCTTGAATATTCGCACACCGCTGCTTGCAGATTTAGGATAATTCTCCGATTGAGCCTGTGCAACAACAAAGGCTTGCGTGCTTACAAGCGCCAGAATAATTGCATATCTCCAGAAAGAAATCATGGCTTTATGCGTCTATCCTTTATTGGCGCAGCGCTGTGATAGCCGCGCGTCAGGGTCTCAATTGATATTACGCCTGTGTCGTGCAAGAGTTGTGCTTGAGCGGTATTTGATGCAGCAATTGCTTGTGCCTGGCTGGTCAAAGCAGTAATGTAGTCGCGTTGTGCTTGAATTAGCTCCAAATTAGTTCCCGTTCCTGTTTGAAGCCTCATCAAAGCCAAACGCAATGCTTCTTTAGCCGATGCCACACCAAATGCGGTGCTGTCGATTTGTGCTTTCGATGTAACTGCAGTTAAATAATCCGAGCGCACCTGCTGATCTACAAGCAGTAATTCCTGATTGGCCTGAAGCATGGCTTGCCTCGACAAAGCCCTTGCTGACATTATGTTTGCAGCTGTTCCCAAGCCCATGTTTGGCAAAGACCAGCCCATGGAAAAACCTGCTTGAAAGGTGTTTGTCGCTCCACCGAATACACCGGCGTTTGCAATAGTTGTTGTAGAAGAAGAGCCAGAATTGCTGGCAGCAGAACTGCTAGCTGAAGAGCTGGACGAAGAAGACCCGGCAGCTGAGCTTGCAGCGGCTGCCGCAGCCTTGTTTCGGGCTGTCAGTGCGGCTTGATTGGCATTGACGATTGATTGAAGTTTTTCAATTGTACCCGGGTAAACTGTTGTGCTTGCATGTGTGTAAGTATTGAAAAAGGATGCGCTAGGATAAAGCGGCGTAGCTGCAACCTGGACGTTTCGCGCTGCCGCTATCTGGAATAGTTCATACTGCCGCAATTCAGGTCTAAAGCTCATTGCCAGTGAAAGCAAATCATCAATACCTGTTTTTTCATCAATCAGGTTGTCTTCGCTTAAATTCTCTTCTTTGGGTAGCAAGTTTATTGCCAGCGGCATATTAAGTGCATAAGCAAGCAAGAGCGCAGCTTGCCGCACTGCAACTTGCTGCTGCAGCAAAGCTTGCTGATCGGCCGCTAGTTGAGTGCGAGATTGCATTATGGCAAAGCGTGTACCAGTGCCTGCTGAATAAAGCGCGTTATTTACTTTAAGCTGCGCCTCAGACACTTGAAGCGAGCGGGCAAAAATCTGCAGCAACGCGTAATTCAGGCGCAAATTGTTGTATTTATTGTAGACATCCAACAATGCGTCGTTAATGCTTGTGTAGTACGACTGCTTCCAGCCTCGCTCACGGTAATATTGCGCAAGTGCCGTATACACAACGTTGCCGCCAGTAAAAACAGGATATCGAACCGTGTCGCTATAAACTCTGGCATTTGAGGCTCTGTGCCTGGGGTTAATAGCAGAATTAGTCAAATTCCAACTGGTGGCATAACTGGGAAGGAAATCAGCCACTTGCCCGTAGAATTGCCACTTTTGATAGTTCCAGCTTTCTTTTGCAATCTTAATCGGCAAGTTATACTGCACCGCATACTTCAGCGCTTCCTCAAGCCCCATTGGCTCTGTATAAGATGCTTCAAGACGGATTGGTTTAGTTGAAGACAATGGTAGTAGCGCAGATTGTCTAAGTTGACCGAGATCTAAAACTTTATTTGCATCGTGATCTTGCGCCGGCTCGGGCGGTAATTCGCGAGGCTTAAAGGGTGCACGAGGCGCAGGGCTGAGAACGGGCTTTTCGGCAGCCAGGACATGAGCATCACAAGCGAAGCTCATAGACAGCACTAAAAGCAAAATCGCACTCTTTACCTTTGCAATTTCGCCAGGACAACCCGGGACAAGCTGGACTAGACCAGGCTTACCTGGAGACAACTTAGACCTTTTGAATACAGCTTGGATATCTTGCAATATCAAAATTTCGATCTACCCTGACGCGATCAGCGTGATGCTTACAGCTGACTTAATTTCTACAGACGAGCAAAACATCAAGAAGGTTCATTTTACAGCCTAAAATACAAGCAATGTAGTTCGAACTCTAGTGTAATATTAACTATGGCAGTCTTTATTTGGATTAGTTCATGTTGGGCAGCTCAACGTTGAAATCAACGGGCAAGACTTCAAACAAATCAAAATGGAATTTTAGGCCGCCCTTTTGGCTTTTACTTCTTCTGTTTCTTGTCATAGCAGGAGCGGCTGCCTACTATTATTTCAACAGCACGCAGCATCCTAAAGACTGGCAAAAAAATACAGTCAAAGTTGAGCGCGGCAACATCGATGTGCGCATAATCGCCACCGGCACGATAAGACCTGTAAGCGAAGTCAAAGTAAGCCCCAAAAACATGGGACTTATCAAGGAGCTTTATGTCAAACAGGGCGACATAGTCAAAAAAGGTCAGGTGATAGCCAAGATGGATGACAGCAACATCCTCGGGCAAATCCAATCGGCCCGGGGCACATTCATGATGGCCGAAGATAGTTATGCAAAAGCAGTCAACGGCAGCCGCCCACAAGAAGTAGCTATATCAAAATTTCAAGAAAAGCGTGCCAGAGATATAGTGCACCAGGCAGAGCAAAATGTAATCAGACTGCGCGCACAAGTTGATTCGATGAAACAGCAAATGCTGCGAGACGATACACTTGCAGAAAGACAAGCTTATTTAGAAACTCAAGGCGCCATTTCAGATCAAGACAGGCTCAATTCAGAAACGCAAATGATGATGACGAGGGCCCAATTGGAAGCAGCCACAAGAGAGCTGGCTCAGGCAGAGGCTACCATAGCTCAAAACAAAGCCGAGCTTGCAGCAGCGGAAAAGCAAGCCGAGCTGACAAAAATAGGCAATAGACATGAAGATATTCAGGCTGCAAAACATGCGGTCATGCAAGCACAGGGTAATTTGTCCTATCTTCTGAGCCAGCAGGAAGACATGACGATACGCGCACCATTTGATGGTGTAATCACACAAAAATACGCAGACTCAGGCGCGATAGTGACACCAACTACTTCTGCCGCCGCTACTACAGCAACCACTTCGGCTACGTCAAGCTCAATTGTGGCACTTGCTGGAAGCCTGGAAATGGTGGCTCAAGTCGCAGAAACCGATATTGGAAAAATCAAAATTGGGCAGCCAGCAGAAATTATTTCAAATGCCTATCCCGAGAAAACTTTTCACGGTGTTGTTACTCAAATAGCACCAGAAGCAGTGGTTACACAAAACGTAACCACTTTTGAAGTTCACACAACCATTGATGATGATAAAAATCAAAAACTGCTTTCAGGCATGAACGTTTCAGCCAGATTTTTTGGCGGAAAACTGGAAGATGCACTTCTAGTTCCAACCGTTTGCATCTTGTCTAAGCATGGAAAAACAGGCGTTCTTGTTCCACAGCCTGATGGCGCTCCCAAATTTAAGCCGGTAAAAACAGGTCCAACTGAAGGAAACAAAACAGCAGTTATGAAAGGACTGAAAGACGGCGATTTAGTCTTTCTAGGTCTCAACAAAGACCAGTTGGAAGACCAGGGCTACAGCTCTGACAAAGGTCCTGGTGGTGGTCGCGGAGGCCCGGGCGGCGGTCGCGGCAGTCAAGGTGGTGGCAGCGCGGCGCCGATTCCCCGTTCATTCGGCAGATAAGTGAGGCAGCCGTGAGCTGGTTGGAACTTGTAGGAATAGCCTGGCAAGGCATTTTAGACAACCGAATGCGCAGCATTCTTACAGTGCTGGGCATTATTATAGGTATCGCTGCAGTAATCATCCTGCTTGCTATCGGGCAAGGTGCCTCACTTGAGACACAAAAGCAAATTCAATCTCTGGGGTCTAACCTGATTTATGTTCGTCCGGGCTCAGTGAGTACTTCAAGTGTTTCTCAGGGTCAAGGTTCTGCCGCCACACTTACCTATGAGGATGTCCAGGCACTTAGAGAAGTTTGCCCCGCAATTGGCGACGCAGCGGCGGTGTACAACGCTATGATGCAAGTGCAGTACGCAGGACAAAATACATCAACACAAATCACTGCCACAGAGCCAAATTATTGCGACGTTCGCAATTTTCACACAGTCAAAGGACGCTTTTTCAATCAAGCAGACATGGACAGCTATGCCAGAGTCTGCACTCTCGGTGATACTGTTGTTGAAAATCTTTTCGGCGATGAAGACCCAATTGGCAAATCAGTAATGATCAGGGGCGAACTTTTTGAAGTAATTGGAGTCATGGAACACAAAGGCACGAATCAGTGGACAGACAATGACGACACTGTGATTGTGCCCCTGAGCACAGGCTACAACTCTCTTTTCGGCACCAACGCTTCTACGGGACGAGCAGTAAAAAACATAGTCATAACAGCAAAAGAGGAAGACGAAGTAAATCAAGCTCAATTCCAAATTACAAACGTACTTCGCCTGAGACACAAAATAGTTTCACCCATACCAGACGATTTCACGATTCGCACTCAAGCAGACCTGATGCAAACGGCCCAGGAAGTTACTCAGGTATTCACGATACTACTGGGCGCCACAGCTGGAATTTCATTGCTTGTAGGCGGCATCGGCATCATGAATATCATGCTGGTTTCAGTGTCTGAGCGCACCAGAGAAATAGGCATTAGAAAAGCAATTGGAGCACGCTATTCCGACATACTTTCTCAATTTGTGATAGAAGCAATTGTTCTATCTTTAAGCGGCGGAATTATAGGAATTGCACTTGGTTTGCTCGGGGCCGACATGGTTGGCAAAGTGATGCACTGGACCACTTTCGTCACACCAATTTCGGTGATTTTGTCATTTGTAGTTTCGATTGGCATAGGTTTGTTTTTCGGAATTTACCCGGCACGACGCGCCGCGAAGTTAGATCCTATCGTTGCATTGAGGTCTGATTAATCGTGGCTCCAATCATTGAGATCAAGGACGTCATAAAGACATACACTCTAGGCGGCGAACCGTTAAACGCTCTCAATGGCGTAACTTTGAATATTGAAGAAGGCGAATATGTAGCCATCATGGGGCAGTCGGGATCAGGGAAATCGACACTCATGAATATAATCGGCTGCCTGGACAAACCAAGCTCTGGTGAATACATTCTCAACGGAAAGCCTGTGCAAGATTGCTCTGAGGACGAGCTAGCTGTTGTGCGCAATACAACAATAGGTTTTGTTTTTCAACAATTCAATTTATTGCCTCGCATGACTGCACTAAATAATGTGATGCTTCCGCTCACATATGCAGGAATGGGTAAAGAGCAAAGACAAGAGCGAGCCGAGCACGTGCTGACTCTGGTTGGATTGAAAGACAGACTTCATCATAGACCAAATCAATTGTCCGGTGGGCAACAGCAAAGAGTCTCGATTGCCAGAGCTCTATCTAACGAGCCAAAAATTTTGCTGGCAGACGAGCCCACAGGCAATCTCGACAGCAACATGGCCAAAGAAATAATGATTTTGATAGATAACCTTGTACTCGAAGGAATGACTGTTATTCTTGTCACGCATGATGCAGAAACAGCAAATCATGCAAAACGAATTATTAGAATCAAAGACGGACAAGTCCTTTCAGACGAATTAAACAATTAGAGGTGCAACACGTGCTTGAAAATTACTGCGGCAAACTCCTCAGATCAAGCAAAGCTTTGTTGTGTTGCTGCGCCGTCTCTCTGGCACTATCAGCAAGCGCAACTGCAGTAGACAGCATACCCGCCCTGCCTACTCAGGGCAAAAAACTTAGCGATTTCGTGCCGACCGGCTGGCAAATTTTCAAACAAGCAGAGGGCGATCTAAATGGCGATGGAGTGAAGGACTACGCCTTCATTTTAGTCAAAACAGGAGACAACCCTGAAAGCGGCTGCCTGGATACTCCAATTCGCACACCAAGACTAGTCATTGTTTTACACGGCAGCGCCAACGGCGAATTGAAAAAAGCATGCGTCTCAAAAGGAGCAATCATGCAAGGCGACATCGGCAATGATTTCGCTTTGTTAGTTGTGGATATTACAATTGCAAAAGGCAACATCATCATAAGCAATGGAAACGGCGCCACTTCTATTGAACAATACGAATCTAAATACAGATATCAAAACGGCAAATACGAACTGATAGGTCTAACGGACAGCTCTGGCAACAGCCGAGAAGATGCGTATTACACCGAAGATGCAAACTTGAACACAAGTTATACCGAAACAGAAAGTCGAAAAGGCAACACAGTCACAAACTCCAACGCGTTTTACTGCTTGAGAGCAGGTTTAGTAAATAAGGCACCGCAAATGGACGGCACTTTTCGCGCAGAGGAATGGCCTGGGCTGCCACTTAAATTGAAAGCAAAAGCAAACATCACCACGGGTGCAAGCGCCTGGAAGGGCCCGGCAGACCTGTCAGCTGAAATCAGGGGCGTACATACTGATAGCGATTTATACATTTGTGCAAAAACAACACACAAAACTCCGAACGAAGCAGCCACATTACGCCTTTTTGGAAACAAGAAAAAGGTCTTTGCGGCAACTCAAATCAAAACATACAAGACCGCAACTGGCGAATACATCGAAGCCCGATTTCCCTTAAAGGCGCTAAAGCCGGCTATTGCGGGCAACTTCGGCAGAGTCCCCGCAAAGTATTCGAGGTATGACCTCAGCGTTCAAATAGTTGAGCCACAAAGTCCAAACGTTCCTGAAATGGTTCTATCCAGCAGCTGCAATGCAGAAAAGCGGCAAGGCTTAATAGGCTTAGCAAAATCAGCTGCGCTGCCTACTTTGGAGTCCTGGGACTGGAGCAATAGAGACGAATAGTTAGCTCTTATGCACAGCTTTTTCAGGCGCATTTACGAGCGGTCTATTTTTATCTTCGACGACTTCGATTGAATCAGTTTTCTTTTCGCTGCTGAGATTTAGAATGGCATCGACAAAGCCGATAAAGAGAGGATGCGGCTTGTCTGGGCGTGATTTTAACTCTGGGTGAAACTGGCAGGCGACAAAGTATGGATGATCAACAAGCTCGATCATTTCAACGAGTCTGTCATCCGGAGAAACACCTGAGAAAATCATGCCGTGCTTTTTCAGCTCGTCACGGAATTTGTTATTTACTTCATAACGATGGCGATGGCGCTCATAGATCACAGGCTCTCTATAAAGAGCAGCTGCTTTCGAGCCTTGCTGCAGATTGCAGGGAAAGCGACCCAGACGCATGGTGCCGCCCATGTTCACCACATTGTGTTGGTCGGGCATCAAATCTATAACCGGGTAAGGACTTGCTTTATCAAACTCGGTTGAATGCGCTTTTTTCATTCCCGCCACATTGCGTGCAAACTCGATAACTGCAACTTGCATGCCCAGACACAATCCAAGGAATGGAATTTTGTGAGTGCGTGCATATTCTGCCGCCAGAATTTTTCCTTCAATGCCACGATCGCCAAAGCCACCGGGAACCAGGATGCCTTCAACATCTTGCAAATATTCCTTGCAGCCGTTTTTCTCAATGTCTTCAGAAAGAACCCATTTGATTTGAACGTTGCATCCGACTTTAGCGCCACCATGCTTAAGTGATTCAACGACAGAAATGTATGCATCAGAAAGCATCACATACTTGCCGACAATCGCGATTTTTATAGTTGGCTGAGGTCTGCGAATTCTTTCGATCATGCTGCGCCATTCGACGAGATCTGGCGGAGTTTCATCTTTTATGTGCAGACGTTCGAGAACTCGAGTGGCGAGTCCTTCTTGTTCCATGATTAAAGGTACTTCGTATAAATTTTGCACATCGTGACACTGTATTACAGCATTTGCATCAACGTCTGTGAATAGAGACAATTTTTCTCTGATTGAAGTAGATAGATGCTTTTCAGTGCGACAAACAAGAATGTCCGGTTGAATACCGCGGCTGCGCAATTCATCTACGCTATGTTGTGTCGGCTTGGTTTTGAGTTCGGCAGTAGTGCGCAGGTTAGGAATCAAGGTGACATGTATGTAGCAAACATTGTCGCGACCTACTTCTTTTCGCATTTGACGAATTGCTTCAAGGAATATAAGGCTTTCGATGTCGCCTACCGTACCGCCGACTTCAACAATTGCAACATCAACCTCAGCGTGCAAAGCAGCTTTAGCAAGAAAACTCTTGATTTCGTTGGTGACATGAGGAATCATCTGCACGGTACCGCCGAGATAATCGCCACGACGCTCTTTCTCAAGAACAGTCATGTAGATTTTGCCTGCAGTCACGTTATTCATGCGGCTCAAATCAGTATTGATAAAGCGCTCATAATGCCCCAAATCGAGGTCTGTTTCGGCGCCGTCTTCAGTGACAAATACTTCCCCATGTTGATATGGGCTCATCGTGCCCGGGTCGACGTTGAGATATGGGTCTAGCTTGATAATCGTTGTAGAGAGCCCACGAGCCCGCAAGAGCCGCCCCAGCGACGCGGCGACTATGCCTTTTCCAAGAGAGGACACCACCCCACCAGTCACAAAAACAAATCTGGTGCTCATGCCTCCTCCCCTTTTCTCATGCGTAATCGGACCCCAACATAGCTTATCAATTAGCTAGAAATGCTGAGCTATGATTTTTCTATTATCCTTACTCTTCCGAAACATTTTAACTAAGCTCGTTCTCAGCAGCGAGATGTCAAGAACGCGTCATTCACCAATTTTTGGTACCCGGAAAAATCCATTTTCTTCACAGGGCGCATTTGCCATAAGCTTCTCGCGCCCCACAGACGGCTTAACTTCGTCATCACGCAGGACATTTACGACAGGTAAAGCGTGGCATAGCGGCTCTACACCAGCAGTGTCAACTTCACTTAGCTCATTGAAATTGTCGATAATTCGCCCCAATTGCTCGGCAAATTGCTTCTTTTCGTCTTCAGTCAAAGAAAGACGAGCCAATTTGGCTACATGCTCAACTGTTTCAATATTGATGGACATGACGACCCCAACACAAATAAAACTGAGTATAAATCCTGTTATAGTGAGCCATATTAACATGACCGACTCACTACTTTCGTAGCGTTAAATTCAGGAAACAAGAACGGTGGCTCCAATCCAAACAGGGCTGATCGACGTTGTAATTCTACTCTTAGGGTTGCTCCTCATTTTGGGGTCATCCGAGCTATTCACCAATGGTATTGAATGGCTTGGAGAAAGACTGGGACTTAGCGAAGGAGTGGTGGGCAGCGTGCTTGCAGCCGTTGGCACTGCCTTACCTGAGACATTGATACCAATAGTTGCAGTTTGCATGTCCAGCGGCAAAGAGTACACAGCGATAGGCATAGGAGCCATAGCCGGCGCGCCCTTCATGCTCAGTACGCTCACAATGTGTGTTTGCGGCACTGCTATATGGATCTTCACTCGCAGCGGCAGACGTGAGTCGCAATTGCAGATCAATCGCGTTATTCTGAGCCGAGACCTGAGCTTTTTTATCGCCGCTTACTCGGTAGGATTACTGGCCACTCTGGCATCTAACCTATTGATTGTGCGCCAAATCACAGCATTTGCGCTGTTGCTAACTTATGGTCTTTACCTAAAAATGACTTTCGCCCACGAAAGTGAAGCAGGCGCAGCGCCGGAACATTTGCATTTCGAAAGGCTATTAAAATTGGGCAATGGCACAGTGATTATTCTCTTGCAGGTTTTAGCCGGATTGCTCGGAATACTGGCTGGAGCTGGGGCTTTTGTAGAGCATATTCACTCACTAGGAAAGCTTATCGATGTTCCGTCCATTATTTTGGCAATGATAATCGCGCCGATTGCTACTGAATTACCAGAAAAATTCAACAGCGTCGTTTGGGTTCGCAACAAGAAAGATACGCTGGCTATGGGCAATATAACTGGCGCTATGGTTTTCCAGAGCTGCTTTCCAGTTGCTTTTGGA
This sequence comes from uncultured Candidatus Obscuribacterales bacterium, assembly GCA_964546815.1. Taxonomy (GTDB): domain Bacteria; phylum Cyanobacteriota; class Vampirovibrionia; order Obscuribacterales; family Obscuribacteraceae; genus JAIEPM01. Next base: position 288,556 of record CAZJLR010000001.1, read on the forward strand.
GTTGCGTTTACGCCATGGAAGCTTGGCTTTGACACCATAATTAGTGGCATCGTGGCGCTAAGCAGCGCCAGCATATTTCTTGTGTTGATCAAGAAAGATGCTTTAAAATTTCAGCACATGATATTGGCGGGAATTTTATACGCAAGTACAGTCGGCTATTTGCTTTTCACATATCTCACGGATTAGACCTATGTTTTCCAGACGCAGACCAGAAATTTTCATTTCTTGCATTGCGCTGTGCATTTCAGCAAATTCAATAGCGACCGCACAAGAAAGTGAAAGAAGTAAAACTGCTGAATCAAGTGCGGAAGACTCCGCCAAAGCAGAGCTCAGTCCAGAAAAAAACAAAGACGCAGAGCAAGCAAGAGATGCCGAAATGCAGGCAGAGCCAGAGCTAAAAGATGCCGGCTCTGCTTCTGAATCTATGACTGGAGAAACGACTGAAGCCGAAACTTCGGCAAGCGAGGATGACATTCCCAGACTTCTTAAGGAAGCAAATGCAGCTAGTCATCACAACAACTTTCAAGAAGCTATAACTTTGTGTGACAAGGTCTTAAAGCTAAAACCGGACGACATGCAGGCAACAGCAACACGAGGCGCAGCCTACGTTTCGCTGGGTAAATTCAAAGAAGGAATAGCTGACCTCACTAAAGCACTCGACACCTTAAAAAATCCGTCACGGCATTCTCTGTATGGAGCAAGAGCTCTGGCTTATTTACAGCTAAATGAGTACGACAAAAGCATCGATGACATTAGCAATTCGCTTAAGGTCAAAGCAGACAACCAGCAGTACTGGCTGATTCGCGGGGCAGCCTATCACAAGTCGAAAGATTACAAACGAGCAATTGCAGATTTCAACAAAGGGCTGGCGCTAGACCCCGAAGGACCAAATGCCACAGTCTTTTTGACGGGACGCTCAGACTCTTTAGCAGCCATGGGTCGAGACGAAGATTGCTTAAAGGACTTAAGCAAAATCGTAAAATTGGCACCTAAAGATCCCAGTGCCTGGATGAATCGGGCAATGTTTTACGTCAAGGCAAAAGACTGGCAAAAAGCAGTAACTGACCTGGACAACGTCATCGACTTTGCTCCTATGGGCAGATTGAGCAATGAGGCGCTTATACTTCGAGCTGAGGCAAACAAAAACTGCGGAAAATATCAGGAAAGTATACGAGACTTCACTAGCTTGCTGGCGGGCTATCCGAAAGAGCCAAGCTTCCTTTACGGAAGAGCTGAAGCCAATCTTAGCGCAGGAGACAAAGACCTTGCACTTAAGGACATAAACAAGTGCATTGACCAGATTAGAACCGACGGACGCTATTTTGACTTAAGAGCAAAGATCTACGACGCTCTAAATCGCCCAGATGAAGCCCGGTCTGACAGAGACACGGCATTAAAGCTCAACGCAGACAAAGCCGGCACAAAAAACGCTGAATGAATTAATGAAAGTGAACAACTTCCATACAGGCAAAATGTTTCATTTCGCCCTCAACCCAGGCAAGGTCTTTCTCCAGATTATGCAAAGCCATTTCTTGAGAGTCTAGATTTTTTCGCAGCTGATCTCGATAACCGATTAAATAAGCTCGTGAGGACAAAAGTTTCTGTCGATTGAATGCACTCGATGCAGAGGCGACAGCCTTATCACACTGAGCTATCCAGGAATCACACAAACTCAAATTACGAATAGAGTCAGCGCGATCATCCATTAAATGTTGCCTTTGTTGCAACAAATGATGATAGCTAGACTCATACTCGTCCGGAATATGACTGTTATCCGCCAGTGCTGAGACTGACGAAAAAGACCACATGAGAGCAAAGAGAAAGCAAAAACAGAGTGCAAGGCGGTTCTTGTACATTTTTATTCCTGCTGAGCGCCAAAGCCAACGCGAGAGCGGTTCCTTTGCAAACCCAACCCATTCCGTAGTCATCATAACTTTTCGGCCCCGAGCCTTGTCAAGAAGATGTAACTAAGTGCCACGCCCTGCTTAGTGAAACTACGTAGCAATGGTCTTCCGCATGTCTTTGCTTAAGCAAGTAGCCACAATCAGGGTTTGGCATAAGCAGCATTGGGCAAGGTGTTTTTATGCACGATGAAGCAGGATCAACACCATTAACCGAGCAAAATGATTCGGACTTATTTTCCGGATTACCATCTCGCTATGAATACAAACGCATGCTGGGAAAAGGTGGCATGTCTACAGTCTTTCTCGCCCATGACCAGGTAATGGGTAGAGATGTTTCACTAAAACTATTGCAGCTAAACGAAAAACAAGACCATCAAACAGTCGAGCGATTCAAAAGAGAAGCAAAAATTCTGGGCTCGTTTGATCACAGCAATATTGTGAAATTGCTGAGCTTTGGCAGCGCTGAAAATGGCGATCAATATCTTGCACTTGAATTTATAGACGGCAAAACACTGTCCGAAGAAATCGCAGGTGGGAAACAATTGAGCCTGGCGCGTTTTCGCGACATCTTTTGCCAGCTCTGTTCTGGTTTAGATTATGCGCACAGCAAAGGAATAATCCATAGAGACTTAAAACCGAGCAACATAATTATTTCCACTGAAGAAAATAAAATCTGCGCAAAGTTAATAGACTTTGGCATAGCAAGAATAGAATCGCCAGATGGCTCAAATGGACGCACTCTCACTCGGACTGGCGCCTTACTGGGAAGCCCACTCTATATGAGCCCAGAGCAGTGCAAAGGTCTGAAAGGAGACCAACTGAGTGACATTTATTCACTTGCGTGCATTATGTACGAATCTCTAACCGGAAGACCACCGCATCAAGCAGAAAGCGCAATGGATCTGATGTATAAACACATTTCAGTTGCAGCGGAAAGCTTAGAACGAAAAGCAAGAAACTCCCAGTCAAAAGCTTTAGGAGCACTCATAGATCGCTGCCTTTCGAAAGACCCGAGTCAACGACCAGCAAGCGCAGCCATAGTGAATAAGTCCTTGCAAGAAATATTTGCTTCCCCAGTCCACGATGAATTTTTTGCTGGCGATTCAAAAAAGAAAAACTCTAAGGCAAAAATAGCTATTACTGCAATCGTTCTAACAATTGCCGCAATTGCAACCTGTTGGCACTTGCTTGGTTCACAAAATAAAAACAAGTCCTCCTATGTAGATTTCGATACACAGCAAAAAATTCGCCTGAGCCATGAGAAGGCAAGACGGCTGCAAGAAGTAACGAAGCAATTGAATGAAGCTAAGAAAACTTATTCAGAAGCAAAAAACAAGGAAGAAAGACAAGACAGTATTTCTTTCGTAATGACGGCATGGGAAGACCTTTCGGATTATCACAGAAAATACGAAAAGGATTTCGTGAAAGCGGAAGATGATTTGCAGAAAGCAAGAGAATACTGCAAGCAGCTTCCACCGCGCACAAAGGAAATTGGTCAGCTCACATTGCTTCGCGACATAGCTGAGTGCCGCATGCTAAGACACGACTTAAAAGGCACGCAAGAAAGTATAGACGAAGCAGCAAAAATAGATGTTTTTTTCCCACCAAGGCGAGCTGAATTCATGATTGTACAGATAAACCTCGATGCAACTCGCGAAGACTTCGCAAAAGCAAGGCAGCTTTTTACAAGTGCTATTGAGCCTTTGAAAGCATGCGACGAACTGCACAAAGTAACGTCATATGACCTAAAGAATTCAGAGAATGGCGCAAAACTGGCAGACAGATTTTCAGCAGATCAATCCGGAAAGATTGTTAGCACAATTAAAAGGCTACTCTCAGCCGGAATAACAGACAAAGCTGGCGCACTTGAATTAAATAACGATGTATTAGAATTATTGATTAGTGAGGACGATAGAAGAGTGAAAGGTGCCGCAGAATTATCGAAAACTCTGCTAAGCAAAATCAGTCCAGACACTCCTTCCTATGCAAAGCTGAAGGATAGAACAGATAAGCTTTTAGCCGAAGTAGCAGACTAATCTAAACAGATGCACAATGCAGTTTTAGTTTTTGAACTGCTTCGTCGCTTGAAATTGCAGTAGCAAACTCGCCGTGCAAACTTGCAAGTGCCGAAGAGTGAATCTCATCAGCAGTCCATTGTTTGCCGTCTGGTGCGACACGATTAAAAGTGGCGCATGCATCGTGAACAATATAAGTGGAAAAACCTAGATTACCCGCCATTCGCGTGCTAGTAGACACACAGTGGTCTGTGGTTAGTCCTGCAAGCACAACTTCATTAATACCAGCTGCACGCAGACGGGCTTCCAGGTCTGTACCAATGAAAGCACTGTTTACATGCTTTGTGATTACAGGCTCAGATGCTGCAGGCTCCACTAAGTCTTTAAGTTTGGATCCGGCGCGGTCTGCCCTGAGGGGTGAGTTTTCCTCAACTGATAAATGTTGTACGTGAAAAACAGGACGATTACTCTTGCGCCATGCTGCTAACAAGCGAGCAGCATTCGCTTCGGCCTGGGGATTGTTACGCTTGCCCCAATACGGGTCATCAAATCCGTCTTGGATATCAATCAGTATGAGAGCCGCGTTTGCCGAAAATGACTTGTCCATAAGGCTAAATTTTGTCCCCTGAAAAAAATTGTGGTAACGCATTGGAAATTTCTTGCTCTTTTTCTTTTATCTCTTCCATAAACGGGTGATTGGGGTAGAACCTACGAGCAAGATCATAAGATTCCCAGGCATATGGCTGCCTGTATGAGGCATCGAAAAATTTACCGAGGTCATGATAGACGCCGCCAATGAATGGATTAGCCATGAGTACTTTCAAAAAAGCTTTCACAGGGTCTGCCTCATGCGTCGTTTTGATATCTGCCATGCCATTGTCCATCATCGCGATGATCAAATTAGCGCGAAAAATATCAATTAAATAGCTCTTCGCAGAAGACTTCCTATCTATTGAGTCTAGTGCCGCAAGCGCAGCAGTAGATTGCTTCTCTACTTCCGGTGGCGACAATCCAGCCATAAACTTCTGGCAATTGCTATCTGCACGAATTTGATCTCGGATTGCACTCATTTGCTCCCCAAGGTTATCGCCTGTCTGCAAGCCATACTCAGTAATCGAAAGTAGAGCGTCAAAATAATTTTTCTTTTCTACCGCAGCATTGTAATAGTCCAAAGTTTGCTGCTTTAAATCGGGCGAAGGCTTGCCACCCAATTCTTGTATTCGCGCATAGAGAGGAAAGAGTGGACTGCGAGAATCATGCTCTTCCTTAAATCCTTCAGGTGGAGCAGCCTTGTAATCACCTGGGCTTACGTTTTTGAGGAGCAGCGAAACACGTTCTTTTGACACCGGTTGATTGTCTAAATACCACATTAGTTTGTCGGGAATCTTGCCGGCTTTCTCAATGTCTTCCCTGATGTCTGGATGCAAACGAGAAACATACATCAAAAACAAACTAAACTGGCGCCGCTTATCTCCCACCAGAGGCGCATTGCCAGGGATGAAAGAAGATACGGTTAGATTGTTGTATTTGTAGATCTCAGCCTTGCCTTCTTTGACTTTTGTCACCTCGTAATCAGAGCCTTTATCTGGAAGTTTCATCGCAAACATTTCTTCGCTGAAAAACTTGTCAAAGAAATTGCTCTGCTTCTTGCCTTTAAATGCTTTGTGCATCATGTCGTAGAGAAAGAGGCGGTTATTCAGTTCTGCCCGGCGGAAAGCCAGGTCGGCATAAAGAGAATGGACATAATAGGACTTAGCCGCATTGTTTATGTCGTAGATTTTTTTGTTTTTGAAATCGTAAATACGATTGTAGTCTTTGGAGTTGATCGCCAGAGCTTCTGGGCCCAGACGGATTGTCATAGTCGATTTTTCAGGCGCAAGCCACTTCGGTTCTGCATTTTGCGAAACAACTTCAGCCGCACCAAATGAATTTGCCTGAAGAGACCCCAGGTTCAGCTTCTTTGCCGGAGACTCCGCGACCTCTTTGGTCATCTCAAAAGTGTATGTATCGGCACTGGATTTGGGTGAAAAAGCTAAAAGAAGAACGCAGGCTATGAGAATCGGCAGTGCAACTAATTGCTGCCGATTTTGCATTGCTTGTCCTCCCATTTCAGCGAATTATCTAAACTCGCTAGAACCTTATCTTATTTATGTAGTTTTCCCATCGTCGGTTTCCGAGACTGAAGCAATTCCTGATTCAGTCGATATAACTATGCCGGGATCACTTGCCGGAGCTGCCGGATCTGTTGCCAGAGCATCGGGACCGGCTGCGCTGGCCTCAGGGTTTTGTACCTGAGTGCTTTGTGTTGAAGGATTTGGTCCCTTATCTATGTTCGTCGTATTTTGCTGAGCCTGTTTCATCTGTTGAGAGTTGCCCATGCCACCATGGTGCTTTTTCTTTTTACCTGAACGTCTATCCGATGGGAGCTCGCCAGTGTAGTAATAGTCGAGAATCAACTTTATGCAAGCCGCAACAGGAATGGCGATAAGCATGCCTAAACCGCCTGCCAGTGTCTCGCCACAGAGCACTGCGAATATAACTGCAAGCGGGTGAAGCTCAACTGCATGGCCGATTATTTTTGGCACTACAACATAATCTTCTATCCAGCGAGCAGCTGTATAGACGCCAATAATTACGGCAGCTGTTTGCGGACCGAACTGGGCAATACCCACCAACGTTGCCGTCCCAGTCGCCAAAATTGGACCCAAAACAGGAATTATTTCAAGGAAACCGCTAAATACCGCCACTGGCAAAGCGTATTTCATATGAAGGCCGAAATGCAGAAATATCCATGCCACTGAAGCCATGATTATGATGAGATAAATTTGCCCCTGCACATACTTGCTGAGCATTTTGTTCATCTGCATAGCCAGGTCGATGATTCCTTGCCTGCGATTTTCAGGCACATAACGCAGGAAGAAGCGACCAACCGACTGCGAGTCTAGCGTGAAGTAGATCGAAGATACTACGCAAACAAGCAAGTTCAGAGCACCATGAGAGAGCAGACCGATGCCCTCACCAAATTGCGACACAGCGCCCAATCCAAAGAGACTCTTTTTTATTTGTTCTACGATTGGGGTTGGGTCACCCTGAAACTTGGTAATCGTCGTAACTTGCTCTACGGCTTTAGTCACAAGCTCATGCTGAGTCGCAGGATCCATAAGGTCCTTTAACTCTCTCATAATGTGAGGGCCGATTATCACAAGAGTAGTGACGATGACACCAAGAATGCTGATGTAGACCAGCGCCGTAGCAATACCTACAGGAATTCTGGCTTTCTGGCTAACAGTTTGCACCACCGGTAATACCAGGTAAGCAATGATACCGCCCACAATTATTGGAGGAAATACATGCCTAACCTGGTATATAAACCAGAGCAAAATGAAAGTGATTATCCATCTAAACATGGTGTTCTTTCTAGCAAGCAGCTACTGGAGTGAGGTTTAGAGCCTTGAAATTAGGAACTCCGCCTCTAACCAGCTTGCGCAACATCCAGGCAGCGCGGAAGCGTTCGCCATGAATAGCTTGTTGAGCATCAAGCTCAGCCAGACACCACTCAAGACCCTTGTTTTCAGCCAGAGTCAACAAGCCTTTGCTCATGCCGCAGCCAAATTGCATGGCTACATCGACGTCATCTGCTTGAACAACGCCTTCTTGAATTGCATAAACTGCTTCATTGAACATCGGCAAAATCACACGATGAGCATCAAATTTGCCTGGCTTGGAAACAGACGGCTTGAGCTTTCTTGCCTGATCTAAAAGTGCAGCCAATTCAGGATTGACTTGCTTGGGTTCGTCTTTCTTTGGCACCTGTCCAGCTGGATGCATAAAGAACCCAGCGCCAGACTTCTGCCCCATGAATTTCTTTTCTACAAGCAACTGAAGAAGTGGCGATGGCTCAAAGCGCGGGCCGTATTCCTTATATAGGAAGTCGGTAACGTGAGCACAAACGTCAATTCCTGTCATATCTAATAATGTGAAAGGCCCCATGGGCATGCCGAACTCGACTGCGGCTTTGTCGATTTCTTCAGCACTTACATTTCCTTCTTGCAATACATAGAGCGCTTCGTTCAAGTAAGGGAATAACACCCTGTTCACCAGGAAACCAGGACATTCTTCAACACGTACCGGAACTTTGCTCAGTTCTTTGCACAGGGCAATAGCAGTATCAGTGCTTTGCTTTGAGGTTTTGATGCCAGGGATTACTTCCACAAGTTTCATAAACTGGGCAGGATTGAAGAAATGCATGCCCAATACTTTGTCTGGTCTCTTTGTACAAGCGCCGATTTCGGAAATCGAAAGCGCAGATGTGTTGCTAGCCAAAATTGCATGAGGCGGACAAACTTTGTCCAACTCGGTGAAGACTTGACGCTTGACTTCAATTGTTTCTAAGGCAGCTTCAACTACGAGGTCTACATCACCGAAGCCATCGTAAGTTGTGGATCCCTTGACGTTTGCAAAAAGATAGTCAGCTTCAGGCTGAGTTAGAGTGCCTTTTTTCACGCGCGAATCATACATTCTCTTAATGTTGGCGATGCCGCGATCGACAAATTCTTGTTTTACGTCTTTCAAAATTACGTCGATACCGGCTGCACTAAGCACTTGTGCGATGCCTGCACCCATAGTTCCCGCACCGATAACCGCAGCTTTCTGAACCTTCATGGAACCACCTCAGAAACTCATTCTAAATATCAAAACTGATCCGTTATGCTAGCATAGCCAGGTTACTACTTTCTTCTATATTGGTGCAAATCAAATCCCGTGGCTGAGTTTATGACAACGCTTTTAAGACGCATGCCGGCTGTCAGCAGCCATGCTGGAGGAGCGGAAAAAAATAAGCATTTAGGTTGGTTGATGCTGACTGCGCTCGGCATTGGCGCAACCATCGGCGCAGGCATTTTCGTAATGCCTGGACGTATCGCTCTTTTAGCTGGTCCTGCCGGACTGCTTTCATTTTTGATTACAGGATTCATATTTCTCTTTGTAGGAATATGTTATGAACGCTTCGCCAGCCGAGTGCCTGAGGGCGTTTCAGCCTACAGTTATGTTTACCATTCTGTCGGCGAAATATTCGCCTGGGTGGTTGCTTTCGGATTATTCCTTGAATACAGTTTCGGCGCATCGGCTGTCGCCATCGGCTGGGCTGAATATCTCAAGCGAGTCGTAGACCTCCACTTAAGCACCTTCTGGCGAGGCAGCACACTAGTTGATGGTCACTTCAACTTTGGCATCAATATTGTGGCGCTGAGCGTTGTTGCCGTAGTTACAGTAATTTTGATTTACGGCGGCGTGCAAAAATCAGCGAAACTAAATTTCATTCTAGTTTGCTTAAAATCAACTCTGCTAGTCATTTTCATGGTTGCAGGCATTCCGCATGTAAACCCAGCTAACTGGCAGCCATTCATGCCGAAAGGCGTAGATGGATTGCTGCAAGGAGCTGCAGTTGCAGTGTTTCCATATGTTGGATTTGACGCACTTTATACTTTTGCGCGCGAATCAAAAAGCATTCGAGACACTCGCATCTCAACCTATGTATGCATTGGGATGGTGGCATTTTTGTACGTAGCAGTCATGGCGATTGCAACAGGGATGCAACCGGTTTACTCATATGACAATGGCGTCATGGTTGCAAATCCAATCTTTAAAGGAACTGAATCTTCTGCACCTCTGGCCAATTTGATGATTGCCGCAGGGGAAACATGGGCAGGCAAGTTGATTGCAGCCGGCGCAGTTATCGGGATATTCAATGTATTGCTAGTTTTATCAATGGGCGGTCCTCGTATTTTCAGAAACATGGCTGAAGACGGACTGTTGCCTCCGATTTTTGCCAAAGTCAAAAACGGAAATCCTACTTTCGGCTTGATGGTAAATGGAATATGCGTTGGCTCAGTTGCAGGCTTTGTGCCCTTCGAGAGCGTAACGGATATCATGGTTCTAGGAACTCTAGTTGCATTCACATTCGTCTGTATCGGCGCAATGAGATTGAAACTGGTTAATCCATTAGTTACGATTGCAGGGGCGCTTGGTTGCATAATTTTGGCAACCAAACTCGATGCACTTGTTTGGCACGTTTACTGCATAACTTGCCCTGTGGGATTGTTGTTCTACTTCCTCTATGGACGCAAGCACAGCAAATTAGCTAATCAGGGAAACGAGGTTGCCCAGGTTTAAAGTGCCGGGGGACCGCTTCGTAGTTATTTAGCGTCCATCCAGTTTTTGGCGCTGCCGACGTCTACTCTCAGGGGGACTTTTAGAGGTTCGTCCATGGTCATGCATTTGACCAGGATTTCGCGGGCCAGGTCGATTTCTTCTAGTGGGACGTCGAGTACAAGTTCGTCGTGGACCTGGAGAATCAAACGTGACTTCATGCCCCGCGTTTCTAATTCTTCATGCAATCTCATCATGGCAAGTTTCATCAAATCAGCTGCGCTGCCCTGTAATGGCGCGTTGAAAGCAGCGCGCTCATCGGCTTTGCGAATGCCTTCGTTGCGATCGTTCAGATGAGTGAAATAGCGACGGCGCCCCCAGAGCGTTTGCACAAATCCATTTTTTCGGCCTTCCTCAATAATGCGATTCATGAACAACTGCACTTTAGGGAAGCTTTCAAAATATTTGGAAATGAATCCCTGGGCTTCTTTGGTTGAAATTCCAAGCGACTGACCAGTGGCGAAAGCGCCCTGCTGATAAATCAAAGCGAAGTTAAGCGTTTTGCCGATGCGTCTTTGATCATCTGTTACTTGCTCAACAGGAACGTCAAAAATCAATCCGGCAGTTTGCGAGTGAACATCAACATCAGCTTTAAATGCCTCAATCAATTTTTCATCGCCTGACATATGAGCAAGCAAACGCAATTCAATTTGAGAATAATCTGCCGACATGAGGACACTTGTGTCACCATCAGCGATGAAACCGCGCCTGATTCGTCTGCCCAATTCGGTTCTAATCGGGATATTTTGCAAATTTGGATTGGTGCTGGAAAGCCGACCAGTTGAAGTAACTGTCTGATTGAACTCACCATGCAAGCGTCCATCGCGTGGAGAAATAGACTTAGGCAAAGCTTCGACATAGGTAGAGCTAAGTTTGGTCATGTGCCTGTATTCAAGAATTTTATTTACTATTGGGTGTGAATCTGCCAACCCTTCAAGCACAGCCGCATCAGTTGAATAGCCGGTTTTTGTTTTCACTTTCGCCGGTAGTTTTAACTCTTCAAAAAGTATTTTTTGAAGTTGCAATGGCGAGCCAACGTTAAACGGGTGCCCGGCCAAATCGTGAATCTCTTTTTCGAGCCGTTGAATATCAGCATTTAATTCTTTGCCCAACGCCTTAAAATAAGGCACATCTAGCATGACACCATTTTGTTCGAGCCGGGCGAGCACAGCGCTAGTGGGAAGATCCATGCCCCAGAGCAGTTCGCGCTGATCATCGTCTAAAGCTTTCACGTAAGTAACACTGAGATCATGCACAGCCCGAGTCTCTTCTGCAGTAACTTCAGCAAGTTGACTCATCGGAAGAAATTCAAGATTGGTATTGCGCTTTGCGCCGGCTGAAGGCAACTCGGGAAGACGTCGAGACAAAATCGACGCGTACTGATCTGCTAATTTATGCTTTTCGTCCGGATTCAAAATGTAGCTTGCAAGCATGGGGTCAAAAACAACCCCCTTAAGCGAAATTCCATATAGCGACAAAGCATTGCTTGCCCATTTTGCGTCATAAACAAGCTTGCCGACGCTTGCATCTTCAAGTAATGGTTTCAAAATTGCCAGAACATCTTCGCGCGAGCAAGGCGATTCACCAACACGTTCTAACGGCAAGTAGGCTACACGACTAAGTTCATGCGCTTCTTTCAAAGTCAGACGGCCATCTTCCAAATTGAGAGAGTCTGAATATCCGGCTGAAATACCATGAAGTTCGCAGTCTAATGAATGTTCGGTGCTGGCTCTCAGCGAAAACGAAAAGCAAGCTGCTTTGCGTAAATCTTCCACGAATGCGCTAATTTCTGCACGTGTTCTGAGCGTTTCTACTTTATGTTCTTCGCTGCTCATTACAGCAACTGAGCTGCTAGCAGCAACGTCCAGTAAGCTAAGTTGTCTTCCGCCCATAGGTACATCATTTGTAGAAATGACGCGCTCACCAGCCGGGGCAGCTCCGCTTTTCATGCGGCTGCGCACTGGCACTTGCAATAATTCGGGGTCGATTTTAGGTTCAACACCATTATTGAAATGACTGAGAACTTTCGGCAGCCGTTTGAGCAAGCTGCGCAGTTCCATCCTTCTGAATATCTCAGTAATTTTGGCCGGATCTGGACAGTCCATCTGGCAGTGATCAAAATCAAAATCGAGAGGAACGTCAAGGCGGATAGTCGCTAAATCGCGGCTCTTGAATGCATTTTCTTTGCCTTCAGTTAGCTTGGTCTTTTGAGAGGCTGACTTGATTGAATCGATGTTTTCGTAAACACCTTCAATATTTTGAAATTGCGAAAGCAAAGTAACTGCAGTTTTAGGTCCTATACCTTTGACGCCGGGGATATTGTCCGAAGTGTCACCACATAAGCCTTTGTAATCAGTTATTTGTTCTGGCCAGACACCCAGCTTATCGAAAACTTCCTGGCGCCTATAAGTTTTCAGACCTTCTTTGGTTGGCATCAATACTTCGATGTGATCATCGAGCAACTGAAAAGCATCCTGGTCGCCGGTTAAAATCACAGTCGAGAGATTTCTAGTTTCAGCTTTTTTGGCGACAGTACCGATAATGTCATCGGCTTCCCAACCGGCCAATTCGTAGAGCGGAATTGAAAGTGCCTCAACTCCCTCTTTAATAATTGGCCATTGAATCACCAGGTCATCGGGCATTTCATCACGATGAGCTTTGTAGTCTTCGAATGCTTCATGCCTGAAAGTTGGTTCCTTCATATCGAAGCACACAGCCATCGAATGTGGAGTGTGCTTCTCAATGAGGTCGAATAGCGAAGCAAAATAACCATGCACAGCCCAGGACGGAATGCCTTCAGCATTGCGCATGCCAGTGGTCATAAGAGCAAAAAACGAACGAAAAGCAAGCGAACTTCCATCGACAAGAAACAAGGTGTTGCTTTGAGCCATGATTTTTACTCCCAGTTCGCCAAAGGCATTTCTGGCGCTGCCATTGCAGTTATGTTTGCGTTTATTGTCCTGCCGGCTGAACTATCAAGCTTAGAGGGCGAGATGGTCCATTCAAGGGACTGAGCGCTTCGTTCAAGACTCTGCCTTCGCACAGAGAAGGAGAATTGATATGCAATAGTGCCGACAAAGTAGGAGCTATGTCGGCAGGACTTGCCTCTTGAGCGTAGCGACCGGAGCGGATGCCTGGCCCCATCATAATTAGAGGAACTTGAGTGTCATAGCGGAAAGGCGAGCCATGCGAGCTGCCGTTTTGCTCTGAGCTGAATATATAACCGCTGCGAGGCCAGATGATGACGTCACCGCTCCTGCTCACGAAATACGAGCGTTTTACTGCATCAGTAAATGGCGATGGCGGCATTTGATTCATGTAGAACTGGAATGCAGTATAAACTTCTCCAACTCCGGGAATTGACTCGGCAGTTTGAGCAGCAATGTCTTCCACATCTTGCTTGCGTACTTTTTGCTTGGCTATTGTATTTCTGTTGAAATACAAATTTGGTGGCTGGAACGAAGAAATCCAGTCATCAGCTCCCAATTTCTGGTCTAAAGCAAGTTCGAGAACTGAACGCAATGATTTTGGATCTATGCGTCCGGCGTCGAGTCCTTTGTCTTTCAAAAACTCAGGAATTGGCATACCGCCGTGGTCAGAGCTGCAAACAATCAATGTTTTATCGAGCCCAACTTTTTGGTCTACATATTGAAATAGGCTGGCCAGTGTCTGGTCTAAGCGCAAGAATACGTCTTCAACTTCCTGGCTGTTTGGTCCAAAATAATGTGAGACCAGGTCAGTGCTGGAGAACGAAACGGCAAGCATATCAGGCACGTCGCGCCCACCCAGATTTTCCTTTTCAATCGATTCCTTAGCAAAATCAGCAAGCATTTGGTTTGCAAATGGCGTGTGCGTAAAAGTATCGTAGAAAGGTTGACTTGGTGATGATGCGCCGCCGTTGATTACGTGAGGAAACAAACGTCCATCGGAAGGAAGTGAGCGTTCGTAGGTGTAATCGTCTTTCGAGGAGGCGTTATACAAATTTTCCGGCAACAGTCTTTGCCATGGTTTGCCAAAATAGCTATCGGCAACTCTTTTATCATTGAAAGCAGACACCCAGCCAGGCAAAGTGCTGCCAAACTGGGAGGAGCTAACCATATGACCTGTACGAGTATCAAACCAGAAAGCTCCGCTGGCCATGCGCCCTGCCAGCATGAGCGCTGCCCGGTCTTTTATAGAACAAGAAATGACTTTGCTGCGTCCGTTGGTAGCCAGTCGCATTTCGTCGCCGATGGTGGTACCGGCCATGGTGCGGCAGCTGGCGCCAGGGCCATTTGAGCCGACCATCTGAACCGTATCATCATCAACAGCTTCGACTTCTTTTTCTTTGCGTTTGCTGTACCAGTCATTGGCAATGACACCGGTTGCCCAGGGGTAGGCGCCAGTTGAAATAATCGAGTGCCCCACTGCGGTAACAGTGTTAGCGTGCTTATAGTGACAATTGACATAATCAGCACCATTGTCGAGCAGATATTTGAAACCACCTGCGCCGAAGCGATCTTGAAATCGACTCAAATAGTCATAACAAAATTGATCTACGACAATGAGCAGCACAAGCTTAGGTTGACCACTAAGCGCTAGCTGCGCTTGAGCCGGCTGATTTAGCAGCGGCACAAATAGTAAGGAAAGAGCGCAAAGAAAGCTTGCTAGCTTGCGGAGAAACGGGGACACGCCGTACAAAGCCAACCTCCAGTGAAAAGATTAGGGGTGCGAAAATTCGGGGCTATTCCCCATCTACTAATGATTTATGATTGACAACCACAATGTGATTAGTGATCCTTAAGCGAGCAATCAATAAATCTGCTGAAACTAGCGCCTTAGCCGAAAGTTTCAAAATCAGACAGATGAAAAATCATTAGCTACATTGACAATTGCAGGCTAAAAGAGGCTGTTTATCAAAGCCCTGCTATTTGGTATCGCCGGCGGTTGCTAAAGCAAAAATCAGGGCGGCGAAATTGAAACGATTGGTTCTACGTCTTTGGCCTGAAACGGTATGTTTGAGTTAACGAACGGAAAAGGTACCGGCAATGTGACCACCATAGTGGTGACACAGGCAACCTGTCCTAAACCGGGCTGAGGGTCTGGCACCTGGGCGCCGCCCCCCGTTTCAACCGCGCCGGTGGCGTTATAGCTAAACCCAGTTAAAAACGAACCGCCCTGAGGATTGATAATTGACGACTTGTTAAAATTATCAGCAATGGTCTTCGCTGCAGTAAATGCAGAGGCAGAATCACCCGTTGTAGCTCCCGGCTTGGTTGCACTGGCAGCGGCCCGACAGGCACTTTTGGCTAGATTATCATTAGCCGTGTTGCTGAGAACAAGGACAGCAACGTCAAAAAGGAATAAAACAATTGGGATGAGGAAAATTACTCCCACAACCATCTCAATAATGCTCTGTCCTTTTGTTTTTCGAGGCGACTTTGCGCTCATTTGTTCAATCCTCTGGAAAGAAGCCATATTTTGGAATTTTCTAGACATAGTAAGAGCCTGCTCAGGGCAATTTCAAAGCTAGAATTTAATATGCCTTGCAATTGCCAACATTATAACAGATTAATCGGACGGACAGGGCGGTAAAAAGCTCAAGGGATAAAGATCCGAAGAGAAAACGGATAACTGAGCAAACTTATGTCTTGCGACATTCAAAGCAAAGCAGGCTTACTGGGTGACTTCTCTTGGGCGCTGGCTTGTGAAAACCATGGCTGCCGGAGCGCTCAGACCAGGTACAGCTGGTATGAAAGGCACAGTTATGAAAGGTTGGGCTGTGACCTGTGTAGTCAAAGTCACGATTGGCTGGAAGCCTCCGGCCGCCGCGCCATAGTCTGCATGATGGAAAAGATCGGATGGAGCGCTGGGCACGGGTGGCGAAGCTGGGGTTGAGTCAGTATCGGTGTGAGTTTTGCACCCAACAAAGGCGATAAGACCGGTATTGAACAGCGCTGTGTTGCACTCTGAAAAAACTTGATCGCGCTCATTTTCCTTTCTGACCGAAAGCTCCCGGCAGACATTGTAATTACAGTACCAGCCCATGCAATAGGCGGCAGCCAATCCCAGAAAATCCATGAGCGGAAAAAAAATGATAATCAAAAGAACAAACAGAGCCGGTCCGAATTCGGCTATAGCACTACCATTATCCCTGCGCCTCTGCTGTCGCGCGTTCATACTTAAGTACCTCGTGCTGCCACCCAACTGTAGTCAATCTGCGGTTGAAAACTTTCAGTTTATGACTCCATTATACCCAGCCCAAACTTGCTGACAACGAAGCGCAGCTAGTCATCTAACTAATTTCGTCCAGTCTCTTCCTGGGGACGCTGAGAAGTTAGTTTGAAAGGAAATGGCTCGTTTAGTCCTGGTATACCGGCAAACCAGGGGATAGTAATAAAAGGCGTCACAGTACAAGTTGTGGTGCACTCAACAAATTTTGGATTTGCGTCGTCGGGGATGTACTTGATGTCAGACACATCGAGATCGGACTTTTGCATTCTCAAAAAGGCGCAAAACCCACCGCTTGCAAAATCATCTTTGATTTTGTTGATGGCTGTTGCCTGGCTTTGAATGGCCGGGTCTGGATTTTGGACACCTGGTGGAACGCTAACAGCCAGCTCGCGCAGCATGTAGTCATGGAACACACCAGACATTATGTAACCCACCCCCATCCCAAGAAGGTCTAACATTGGGAAGAAAATGACGATCAGCAATATGAACATTGCTGGTCCAGTTTCTGCAATGGCGCTTCCTTGAGAATTTCTCCGACGTCGAGACATGAATATTTGACCCCTAGTAAAACGCGCATACACCAAGGATTATACCCCTTGTGCTGCCTAGCATAACAATGACCGCGCAGAGGGTGAGCCCCTCAGCATCTGATATAACAAAACAGGCGGTATAAATAGTTTAAGATCTAAACTCTAAGTACTGTCTAGTGCCTTAGACTGTTAATACGAGCAGTTTTCAGACAAGCAATGAGGAGTTTCACTTGAGAAGGACTTTTTTCGCAAAGCTGAGCGGTCTTATGTTTTTGTCAATTTTATGCGCTGGGACAAGTTTATTGCCAGTGCAGTCTGCACCAGCAAAAGAAACAACAAAAGCTGCCGTTAGCAAGGCTGCCGAAAGCAAGGCTGCCGAAAGCAAGGCTGCAAGCAAACAAAAACTGCGCAGGGCAGATTTTCGCGTTACAGGCGCAAGCTGTGTTACCTGTTTGCGTCGTATTGGCAGGACTATGCGGGCTCAACCGGGGGTCTTGAAAGGTGACGTTTCGATATTCAAACCATATTGGGCTGTAGTAGTTTACGACTCAAATCAAACTGATATGGATAAAATTTACGCTTCATTGAGCCATGAAAAGGTCAAGTTTGATGATGTCGAAGTCAAAGAAATTAGCTCATTGCCTCTAATTGTTATTCCCAAAGGAATGAGCTCAGAGTCAAGCAGCACTGCTGGTAGTACTGTTAATGCCTCTGGGGCAGCGCACTAGAACAAGCGCTTAAGCTTTAACTATGAGCCTTTGCCGGTTTGAGTCCATCGGCAGCTGCCATGCTTTCGATATATCTACTAAAAGCATCAGAGCTCAATTTACTCTGACTTTGCTCCTTTATCATTTCAATTATTCGAGAACCAGTAACCACGGCGTCTGCGCCAAGTGCGTACATTTTTGCAGCTTGCTCAGGTGTTGATACGCCAAAGCCAACTGCAACAGGAAGATTGCTCTGCTTTTGCGCCCGCTCGATTAATGAAGCCAGATTATCGTCATAACGTTCTTCCACACCAGTTGTTCCAAGACGCGACACTGCATAAAGAAAACCGCTGGCAAGTTCTGTGATTCGCTGCATTCTCTGGGCTGATGTGAGCGGCGAAATAATGAAAATTTGAGATAGCGAATTTTGCTTGCAAACTTCTGCAAGTTCGTCAGATTGCTCTGGCGGCAAATCAACGGCTAGAATGCCATCAACACCAGCAGTGGCAGCCCGTTTGCAAAAGCCATCCAGGCCCAATGCCAGAATCGAATTGTAGTAACACATTACTGTGATTGGTATTTTGCTGTCGAATTTGCGGATTTTTTCTATCAATTCAAAAGCATTTTTCAACTTAAATCCACTTTCGATTGTGTCTGCAGATGCTTGTTGAATAACGGGGCCATCAGCCAGAGGGTCTGAAAAGGCAAGACCTAGCTCAAGAGCAGCGGCGCCGCCTTTAATCATTGAAATTATCGAATCGTAGCTTGTCGATGCATCTGGAAATCCAAGCAAAGTATACGGAATGAAAGCTTTGCGCCCGTCTTTTTTCAGTTTTGAAAAAAGCTCATCATATCTATTTGCCATAATTCATCACCTGCTCAAGATCTTTGTCGCCACGCCCAGATAAATTCACCAGAATGTCTTTCTTACTTCCTTTTCCCATAGCCAATTTTTTTGCATAAGCCAGCGCATGAGAGCTTTCAAGCGCCGGAATTATACCTTCGCGGCGAGCAAGTTCATGATAGGCAGCGATAGCTTCATCATCGGTGGCAGAGACATATTCGGCTCTGCCTGTCTGACAAAGAAATGCATGTTCAGGACCAACCGACGGATAATCAAGCCCGGCAGCTACACTGTATGTTTCGTGTATTTGACCGTCTTCGTCTTGCAAAACTCGACTCATCATTCCGTGCAAGCAGCCGTCATTTCCTTTTGAAAGTACTGCTCCATGCATTGAAGAATCTAACCCTTTTCCAGCCGGCTCAACCCCAACTAAGCGAACATCGCTATCGTCCATAAAACCACTAAATATGCCGATTGCATTTGAACCACCGCCAACACAAGCAATAACATAGTCTGGCAATGATTCATGAAATTCGATCATTTGAGCGCGAGCTTCTTCTCCGATAATTGATTGAAAAAATTTGACAATACTGGGAAAGGGGTGAGGTCCAGCGGCAGTGCCAAGCACATAATGCGTATCTTGCACTGTTGCAATCCAATCGCGCATCGCAGCATTAATAGCGTCTTTAAGTGTTCGTCCTCCAGTTTTGACAGCATGAACTGTAGTACCCAGAAGTTTCATGCGCAACACATTGGCGTGCTGCCTTTCCATGTCGACTTCACCCATATATACTTCTGTTTTCATGCCAAAAAGTGCACCAGCCATGGCAGTGGCAACGCCATGCTGCCCGGCTCCTGTTTCGGCGATTATTCTGCTTTTGCCTAATTCACGGGCCAGCAAAGCCTGTCCAATCGCGTTGTTTGTTTTGTGTGCCCCGCCGTGAAGCAAGTCTTCTCTTTTCAAAAATATACGAGCGCCCCAGTCTTTCGAAATATTTTCAGCAAAATAAACTGGGGTAGGTCTGCCGGCATACTCTGACATAATCTTTCTAAACCTGGCATTAAAAGCCAGATCCATCTCCAGGCGATAGAAAGCTGATTCGAGTTGTTCTAGAGCAGGCATTAGAGTTTCAGGAGCAAATACACCTCCGTATTTGCCGAAATTTCCTGTCTTTAGCATGATTTAGCTCCTTGCATAGCAATTACAAAAGATTCGAGTTTTTGATGATCTTTCTTGCCGATTTCTGATTCGACACCTGAGGCAAGATCGATAGCAAATGGATTTAGGGACAGTGCATGATGCAGATTTTCAGAATTGAGTCCACCGGCAATAAAGAATGGTTGGTAAGGTTCAAGCTGATCGCCATAACGACTTGCAACTTGCTCAATCCAGTCATGAGTCTTAGACATGGATTTGGGTCGATCAAACAAAAATGCCTGCACAGCTGCCCTGTAGTTGGACAAATCTGGAATATCAGCAAGTAGATCTAGTTCTACAACTTTGATTACGGGTCGATTCATCTGCAAACAATATTCGGCAGATTCACTGCCATGAAGTTGTACAAAATCGAGACCAAGGACTTCGGCAGTGTCGTTCACAAAACGAGGATCCTGATCTTTAAATACACCGACAAAACGAACTTGGTCTTTAAGTTTACGCTTAATCTGCCTGGCATCGGGAAGCGCAATCTGCCTCTGGCTTTCAGCAAAAATAAAACCCAAATAGTCTGCCCCTAAAGACACTGACTTTTCAGCATCTTCCAAATTTGTTATGCCGCAAATTTTCAACTCTGGCATGACTTGCTCCTTTGCATTTGCATTTGAAACCTGGCTTCGGCATTTCTAAATTCTTGAAATTTCCCTAGCGGGTCTTCCGAGGTCATCAGCGCAGAGCCGATCAGAAAGCGCGAAGCAAAAGGGCGCATAAGCGTCATATGGTCTGCGTTTTCGATGCCGCTTGCTGCCACTACTTTTGTTTCATATTTAAGCTTGCCCAGCAGACGCTCTACAGTGTGCAGGTCCATTTTCAGTGTCTCAAGATTGCGGTTGTTAATCAGCAAAAGAGCCGGATTTATGGACTCAACGAAGTCGACTTCTTCTTCGCTTTGCACCTCGACTAAAGGAGTCATTCCAAGTTCAAGCACAAGTGAGTTTAGCGACTCCAATTCATACTTTTGCAAAATCTTCGCGATGAGCAAAACTGCCTGAGCTCCGGCAACTCTGGCTTCATAAACTTGATAGGGATCAATTACAAAATCTTTCAAGAGTGTCGGCAAAGAGAGCTTTTTGGAAATTGTTTGCAGCAATTCGATGCTGCCGCCGAAAAATCGCTGGTCACAAAGTACTGATACTGCCTGAGCATTGGCCTGGTAAATTTCAAGCCTGTCGTCCATGCTGATTTTGCTATCAAGCTGTCCAAGCGATGGTGACCGTGGCTTAACTTCAGCGATTATTTTAAGCCCGTCCCCTTCAAGAGCTTGCAGGAATGAAGAATTTCCCGGCGTTGCTGCAGCTTTCAATAAGTCGAATGGTCTTTCAGCTTTTTTCTGCTCTAATTCGCTTTTTTTATGTTGAATAACTTCAGCGAGAAAGTTGTTCATAATACCTCCGGCAGGTGGCGACCTTTTGCTGCACGGCTCCGCCAGAAATTAGCTCAGAGGCTAAAACGATGCCCTCAGTTATGCTATGGCAGGCTTTTAACATGTACAAAGCAGCAGCAGAATTTAGCAAAACCATTTTGTAAGAAGGAGACTTACAGTCGTTACCGCTCACAATGGCGTTAAAAATTGCCACGTTGTTAATTGGGTCGAATTCAAATTCAAGCCCGTTACTGACTTGAACAGACATTTCTTGAATCAAAGGCAGTGATTGCGGCTCAATTTGAAACTCATGTACTTGCTTGTCTTTAACGTGCGATAAGTCACTAACTGTATCTATGGCAATTTCGTCGAGTATGCCGCTTGATGTAACGAGCAAAGCATCATTTGTTCGATGGTCCTTACACAAATATTCAGCAACTATTTTTCTGGCATGATCTGAAGATATCCCCATAAGTCGTCCGGCAGGACGCACGGGGTTTAGCAAAGGACCAATATAATTTAGCAATGTAGGCTTGCCAAATTTCTTGCGCAGCGGTGCCAGGCGAGCAAGCGCCGGGTAGACCTGCGGAGCGTAAACAAAAGCAAGACCGCAAACAGAAAGAGCATCTGCAATATGCTGAACAGGCAAATTGTTGGTAAAACCAAGCTGCTCTAAAAAATCGAAACTACCTGATTTGCCGCTTGCTGCTCGCCCGCCAAATTTGGCTACTTTAAATCCAGCGGCAGCAAGAACAAAAGCAACGCTTGTTGAAGTATTAAAATGTGACTTACCGCTGCCACCAGTACCCGAGCAGTCGACTGCATATCGACCGACTTCATGCAGTTCGATAAACATATCAGGATGAACGTCGGCACTTGCCGAAAATTTTTCAATAGCTGTGCTTAAAAGCTCTGCACTCAAATTTTCTAATTGCAAGACTTTCAATGCTGCAAGGATTTTTTCATCTGAACTTGCAGAATCTAAAATGGTATCGAGCTCTGACAGACCTAACATAGTGAAATAAAGTTCTCCAATATTTTTTTTCCAAGTTCTGTGCCAACAGATTCGGGGTGGAACTGAAGTCCGAACAATTTACCGCTGCGATCTTGCAGCGCCATGATAATGTCCGAATCGTCTTCGAGCTCAGCTACAACCTCAAGGCTTTCAGGCATTGAGCTACGCTCGGCTATCAAAGAGTGATAGCGCATCACTTTGGTACCAGAGCTAATGCCATTAAAAAGTGGGCTCTTTGCCACAATGTTTATTTTGCTCATTTTGCCATGAACAGGCTGAGCAGCCCGCACAACTTTGCCGCCACTGTGTTGGACGATGCCCTGATGACCAAGACAAACACCTAAGATTGGACATTTCAATTCTGAAGCGAGACTGACCACATCTTTGCAAACACCAAAATCACGGTCTTGAGCAGGGTGACCTGGGCCGGGCGAAAGAACGATGCCGGCAGGGTTTAATTCTTTGATTTGTGCAAATGAAATTTCATCATTGCGTTTGACTATTACTTCCTTTTGAGCCACCTCAGAAATTAGCTGATAGAGGTTGAAAGTAAAAGAATCATAGTTATCGATAATCAAATATTGCATGATTGCACCTCACATTTGCTCGGCAATCGAAATTGCCTTCAGTACACTCATGGCCTTACTGCGCGTTTCTTCGTATTCTGCTTCAGGGTCGCTATCTTGCACTATTCCTGCTCCGGCGCTTACATGGGCAAAAGCGTCTTTTACAATTGCAGATCTGATAGCTATGGCTGAGTCTGTATTTCCTTTGATATCGAAATAGCCAACCAATCCTGAGTATATGCCACGCTTTTCTGCCTCAAGCTCAGCCAAAAGTTCCATGGCTCTGATTTTGGGCGCACCCGAAACTGTGCCTGCTGGAAAGCAGCTGCGCACAGCATCAAAGCAAGTCAAACCGTCTTTTAGCCTGGCGCTAATTTCTGTAGAAAGGTGCATAACCTGTCCATAACGAATCACGCGGGCAATTTCACCTGCTGCAACAGACCCGATGCTTGCCACGCGTCCAAGATCGTTGCGGCCGAGATCTACAAGCATATAATGCTCAGCCAGCTCTTTTTCGCTAGACCGTAATTCTTTTTCCAGCGCCTCTTCTTCGACCTCGTCTTTACCCCGGGGGCGGGTGCCGGCAAGTGCAGTCAGTGAAAGCTGTGAGTCGCGGCAAGCAAGTAAACGTTCTGGCGATGCACCAAGATAGGCAAAATCTGGAAATTGCAAATAATAACCATAGGGAGAAGGATTTATAGATTGCAATGCTCTATAAATACGGAACGCATCGCCCTGGTATGGATGCGAAAAGCGCTGTGCCAGTACTATTTGAAAGACCTGCCCTTCTGCAATAAATTCTTTGCAGCGCAAGACGCGCTGAATATAATCTTCTTTCTTCATTGAAGCTGTCACCGAGTCAAACGGATTTGACTTTGGACGAGCAAAAGCTGCAAGTGCTTCGCGCTTTGCCGGCGCTTCAAGCAAGTCGAGGAGGCTTTGGCAGTGCGCCTGTCCTCTAAATGAAAGTATGCGCATCTGCCGTTCTTTGTGATCAAACACAATCACAGAATCATAAAATGAAAAAATTCCATCGGGCACTGAAAGCGGGTCGTTTGCCTGGGCTTTAATCGAGTCAAAATAGCTTGTGGCGCCATAACCAAGATAGCCTACATAACCGGCAGAAAAGGGCACTTCGGCTGGTACTTCAAAAGAGCTTGCAGCTTCAGCAAGCAGACGGCTGCGTTCTGCCAGAAATGCAAGCGGGTCATTTGTTTCTATAAAAATACTCTCGCCTGTTTTAGCCTCTGATTTTTTAGAATAAAGCTGCAAGCCGCCTTTTGAAAAAACGATGCTTTCGGCAGGGTCTACACCAAGTATGGAAAAGCGTGCCAGCCTGCTGTCTGTTTCAGAGCTTTCGAGCAAGAAAGCGTAAGCTGATGAATCGCGCAGGCGCTCAAATGCAAGTACCGGTGTAATTTTGTCTGCAAGTATTGAAATACTAGATAGTTTTTCAAGCTCAGGCAGCATTGACTCGGCTTTTGATGATGTAGAAAGTGACATTAGTTTTTCTCCGAAAAATCAACAAAAAAAGAGACCGCAGCTTCATTTTGTGCAAGCCCGCGGTCTCCAAATGCTTCGACTGGTTCTTTCTTAGGAACAGCAGCGCGACATGGGCTTGCCTGGATTTACCCAGGGCCACCACTTTTGCTGATTTCTTTGACCGGCCATGATATAGATGCTCTCCGCTCGGCTCATTTGAGCCCAAGTTGCAAATACTAACACGAAGCATGACTGAATGCATCGCATCATTTCAATAAATAAATTGTCGCCACTAAATAAGTTCTGGGGGCAGGGGCGGGTATAGCGCCACAGACGGTCCACCCTCTGGGTCTTGCAGGTAAGACCCTGGCAAAGAACCTTCAATTTTGGGTATCGGTGTACGTATTTGCATTTCGACTGAAAGCCCGGGGCAGGTTTCTTCGTCCATTCCAAGGTCTAAGCACCAGCGCGGTCGCAGCGACTGCGTAGGCAAAGCCTGCCCCCCCACATAAGAGTAAACCAGGTCGCGCAAAAGAACAGACCAGCCCACTTTGGTGGCGCTTCCGGTAAGAATGCTTTGTGGTGCAAAATAACAAAGTTGAGACTTTGAAATTGCCGCATTATCGAAAGGTGAAAGCCTTGAAGCAAACAAGCTTGGAGTTTTGCTATTCAGCAACTCATGAGACGTGAGCAACAAGTAGAGCGGTTTGTTGCTCGGCTTTTGTGCTGGCATTTGCCAGTAATCAGAAATTGGTCTGTCATCGACAAACATTTTTTTGTCTGCTTGAGATGTCACTTTAAAATCTGCTTTGAGCCACTCTGAAGTGAAATCACGCATGTATACAGTATCTTTGCCATTGCCGGATGGCTCGTATAAATCGTCTTCATCGACGGGCGTAGTGCAGGGTGTAAACACAACATATTTGCCAAGCAAAAAGCCATAGACTGGGGCACTAATCTTTTTAAGACCCTGCGAAACAAATGAAGACATATGAGCGCCGATCTCATAGGTAGATCGGGCGGCTTGCCTGGCATTATGACCCACAAGGTTGGCGCGAGTTTTTATTTTTTCCCACCCGGCTTTGCGATCTTGTTCGTCCTTAATTTGTTTTTTGAACTCTTCAATTTGAAGCATCAGAGGTTGCCGCTGCTTTTCTCTTTGGGCATCTGAAATGCTCTTACTTTGCAATAACTCCAGGCTTTTTTTGACGCTTTGCATTTCTTCTTCGATTGAAGCAATTTTGTTTTCAGATTGATAAATTGAACTGGTCATGCGCTTAGCCACAGTATCGGCGATTTGCATAGACTCGATACCGGCAATATTTGTAAGATAAAGAGCATTTAGAAACTCGCTCAGACGTTCTTGATCAAAAGAATTTTCCTGGACAAGACTTAGAGAGCCGTGCGAATCGACAAGTAGCGGAAAGGCAAAGGCAGGCATGAGCTCTGACATACGTTTATTTGAAAAAGCGTTGCGCAGCGCAATCTGTCCGGCGCCGCCTGATTGAGACTGTCTCACCAGAGCAAAACGAGCTGCCCTGGTGTCTTTGAATAAAGCACTGTTGTAAAGACTTGATGCAGAATCATTTTCACCATTTACTTGAATTGAAGCGATAGGTTCTTTCATCAAAGTAATCAGGTTTTCAGGCACAAGACCGGGACCGACGTTAAACATATAATGGTAGAGAGCGTTTATGGCAGCGGTTTGCGGAGGCATTATCGCCAGCTCATCACTTGCTGTGGCCATGAAACCAGCCCCCGGGACATCACCATCGACAGCTTTCAGCCACTCGCCATCAGTGCCTGTATAAGTGCCCGGGGAAAATATGTCCTTAAAACAGCGGATTGAAGACAGGTAGCCCTGCGGGAAACTTAGCATAAACACTGAGCTTGGTCGTTTTAGCGCAGGCGCGCCAACAATTGCGCATGATTGCATTTTCTGGATATGACGCAGCTGACCTCTTTCGGCAACTTCAAAACTTGCTTCAATTAGCAGCACAGATGCAAGTTCATTTTCAGCCACTTCAACAAACTGACTTACAGGTGCAAGTCTGGCCGAATCTGCAGTTTCATAAAATTGAAAGTTGTTCTTAGACCAAATAGGAACATTAACATGAGTCCTGTACTCGTGGCCGTTTGCGTAAGATTCATTTTCTTCGCCCGCCACCGCAGGTAGTGGCGTGCGCGATCCAAACTTAGAATTTTTCAACGCGCCAAGACTTATTTTCAAAGAACGCAAACGACCGCCGGCACCGCTTTGAGAAAGTACTTTGCGCACTACAGAAGTGAATGATTCGCGCCCGAGCAACTGTGCCGGTGCCTTTGGGCTGGCAAGTTCGCGCTCGAGCCGAGCCAACTCTCTAGCAAGGTGGCTGGCAGCATCGGCGTCATTGCTCAAGCATTGATACATGGGCTCAAGTTCCAGCTGGCGTGCAGCCATACCGTCGACTCTGAGAATCGCTTCCAGACTATTGAAAGCAATTTGGGAGCGTTTATCGTCCGAAAAATCCAGCAATCCAAGTTGACCAAGACGCTGATGCTTCACTGTCAAGCTACCAAGCTCAGATGCGATAGCCAGGGCAGCCTGATCGAGGTCATGTTGACTTGCAGCCGGTGCAAGCCTCTGGGCTAAAAGCACTGCCGAAAGACTTATGAGCAAACTTGCCAAGGTAACCAGACTGCAAATTTGCCAGAACTCTGCCCGTCTGCGCCTCAATTTGGCCTTAGGATCGGGAGTGCTGAGTATTATGTTTTCAGCAGCAGCAGTACTGCTTGTCATTTGATCGGATGCATCCATAAATGGAATGATATCAGTAAGAGTCGAAAAGCAAATATCCCATTGGCTTTGCTAAACTTGAGTCTTGAATATAGTGAGGCAGGCGCTTGTCATGGGTGAGCCGGAAACTTACTGGGATGCGGGTCAGATGGGCTGTGGCGAGCTCTTGATTGAGCTGCGCTTCAAAATGGCTAATCTAAAAGCCGGACAGCAGATAAAAGTCATTGCCGAAGATCCAGGAGCCAGAGAAGACATGCCCGCCTGGTGTAAGCTCACAGGTCACAAGTTGCTCAGTTTTGAGCATCCACAATACGTTATCGAAAAGAAATAGAGGTAGTTTTAATGCCAGGAAAATTCTGTGTCAATTTGACAAGTTCTACCGACAACACT
This sequence comes from uncultured Candidatus Obscuribacterales bacterium, assembly GCA_964546815.1. Lineage (GTDB taxonomy): Bacteria > Cyanobacteriota > Vampirovibrionia > Obscuribacterales > Obscuribacteraceae > JAIEPM01. The sequence continues at coordinate 315,784 of CAZJLR010000001.1, forward strand.
GACAAAGCGACAGTAGGCTTTGTTGTAGCCAATGCAGCAGTGGCTTCAGATAAAGACACTATGGTTTTTCTGTCTACAGAAGGTGTACGTCTTGCGGCAGCCGGCATCGCCGATCAGATTCACGAGGAAGGTTTTGCGCCACTTAAAGAACTCATGGACAACTTTATTAAAGCGGGCGGAAAATTGTATGTATGCTCACCCTGTTTTAAGAAGCGTGGATTTGACGAATCGCATTTGATTAGCGGTGCCACTATAGTTGGTGGCGCAAAATTAGTCGAATTTCTTTCTATGGATGGCGGATCTCCCTGTATAACATACTAATATTCTTAAATGGACGCAGTAGAAAAACACTCTTATAAAGCCCAGCGCAGCTTCAACGGTGCGGATCTAGATTGCGGCAATGGGCTTTTGCTGTTGATCAGACAAAACCTCGACCTTTTAGAAAACGGTGACTTGCTTGAAATTCTCTCACAAGAGGCGAGTGTGGAAGCAGATTTGCCCAGCTGGTGCCGTTTAACCAGCAACGATTTGATTTCATGGACTAAGAATGGGAAGCAGCGCAGTTTTTTGATTTGCCGTGGACGTTTCAATCAAGAAGATCAGCAAGCAAAGGCAAACACTAAAGAGCCTCAAGCTGCGCCGAAAAATTCAGTAGAACTAAGAGCAGCGCAAAATACTGAGCAAGAGACCGCCCGGGCGACAGCCGTGGCGCAGCCGATTCCGCCGCTTTCAGTCATGGGCATTGGCAGCTGGCCAAGACCGGCCTGGTTGATGCCGTATTTGCACTTGCATCTTGAAGGCAAACTTAGCGATGACAAATTCAATGAAATTGCAGACGATGCGGTAAGGCTTGCGGTGCAGGCGCAAATCAGGGCTGGCGTGTCTGTAATCAGCGATGGAGAGCAAAGACGCGACAATTATGCAAGTTTTGTCGGACAAAGACTTGAAGGGTGCCAGTTGATACCACTGACGGATCTTTTGCCACTTGTGGATGACCCGGAAAAATTCCAAACTGAAATGCAATCTCTTGACGTTCCTGCAGACAAGGTGCGCCATCCGGCGGTGATGGGAAAGTTGGCCAGGAAGGGCTCAATCACTGGCGGAGAGCTCAGTTTCCTCAGTACTATAAGCGACTTAGCGATCAAAATAGCGCTGCCTGGTCCTTATCTTCTTTGCCGGATGATGTGGATGGATTGCATTGTTGACAAAGTTTATGCTGACAGAAAAGAGCTTAGTTTAGCAATAATAGAAATTTTAAAAGAAGAAATAGCCGACTTACTTGCAAGCGGAGTCTCTCTTGTGCAGCTCGATGAGCCGGTTTTGAGCGAAGCAGTATTTAGCGGCGCCAAGAAGAGGCGCAGTTTTATGTGCGGCGCGCTTAGCGAAAGAGGAGAATCGGCTGAAGAACTTGCTTTTGCCGTTGAGTGCATAAATGCAGTTACAGAATCATTTCCTCAAGAAAAGTTGGCTATGCATGTATGCCGGGGCAACTGGACTCCAGACGAAAGCGCGGCTCTTTCTGGTTCTTATGAGCTTCTTCTTGATGTTTTGAATTCAGTGAAAGTCGCTAATCTTTTTTTAGAATATTGCACGCCTCGAGCTGGTGAAATTTCTGTTTTGAAAAATTTGAGAGCCGGGGTGCGAGTGGGACTTGGTTCTGTCAATCCAAAATCAGCGCAAATTGAATCGCTTGATTCAATTGTTCAAAGAGCCAATCAATGCATCGAAATATTAGGTGTAGACAGAGTCTTGCTAAATCCAGACTGCGGCTTTGCTACTTTCGCTGATAATCCGGTAAGCTCAGCTTCGATAGCAGAAGCTAAGCTGAGCAGACTTGCAGAGGCGGCGCAAGTTTTGAAAAAGCAACATGGTCTTTTGTAAGCTGCGACTATTTGGACAATAGATCATCAAGCCCTTTTTTCTTCAGCTCTGCATAGCGCAACGAAGCTGTAGAGTACTGAAACTGGGCATCTTTATTTGAAAGATTGTCTTCAAGCTTGATTGTTTTTGCGGCAAACATAGCTTTTTGCAGAGCTTGAATTCGCAAATTATCTGTGACAGAAGCCGCATCTAGAGCCAGTGCTTCGTCGCGACCGAGGCTGGGTGCTTTTTTCGAATCGAAATTATGTGGACATATAACTGCGCCGCGAAAGACTTCAGGCAAGCCTGAAATAAGGTTTTGTGTTTCTTTTGGATAAAGTTGAAAAGAATGGTCCCAGATCAAACGTTCAATCCGCGGACCTGTAATTTTGTCGTCGAGTCCTGATAATTCAAAGAAGTGTTCATGTAAAAATTTGACACCGGATTGCATTTTCGCCGGCAATATTTCATTCATACCGCCAACGGCCACCATGTCTTGAAGACTGACGCGATCGGAGCTGGCTTTATCGTTTTTGGAAGCTATGCCTGCGACTTTAGTAAAATTATCTTCGATGTATTGCAAATAACTTTTGCTCTGTTCGGACAAAGCCGGATTTTTCAAACTTTCTTTGACTTGTTCGAGACTGACAGATGTTTCGCCTTTTGGCAGAGCTTTGTGCCAATTAGACTCGGACTCAAAAGCTGATTTTACTGAATCTCTGGAGTTATCTTGTGGCATATCATGGCGTGGCAAAGAATCGTTTTTGTTTCCATTAGCGTCGTTAAGCAGTTCGCCCGAAGCCAACTCAAGCGCTTTTTTCAACATGCTATCGTCGTTTTTTTCGAGTTTTCCGGCGTCTTTGTCGGTCACTGTATTCACCAAAAAAATTTCGTTGCATTAGAGATATTCCCTGATCAAAATGAATTTACTCATTTCTGTCCTGCAGAGGCATCACCCGCGTTGTCAAGCGTCGCGTTGGTTAACGAACTGTCTAAAATTGAAAGAACGGGGTGGATTCATTTTTGAAAACGGGCAGATACAGGAAAGAGCCTTGAGCAGGTAGAAAACGAAACTCAGTCAGTTGAAATAGTTTTGGCAGGAGTATTTATGACAAACGCAATGCAAGAATACATGCAAAAATACAAAGACTATGTGATGACAGGGTTTTTGAAATCGGTAGCGCCGATAGTTGTGGAAAAAGCCAGTGGCTGCGTAATCACAGACGTCAATGGTAAAGAGTATCTAGATTGTTTTGCTGGCATTTCGGTTGTTAATGCCGGACACTGCAATCCAGAAATAATCGCAGCAGCCAAAGCTCAGATGGACAAACTTGTGCATTGCTCGTCTTATCTCTATCATGTTCAGCCGGTTGCTGACCTGGCAGAACAGATGGCCAAAATTACTCCGGGAAACTTGTGCAAAACTTTTTTTGGAAACGGTGGAGCAGAAGCAATTGAAGGCGCGTTGAAACTGGCTCGACTTTACACGGGCAAAACTGAATTTATTTCGCTGCAATCGAGTTTTCATGGTCGCAGCTGGGGAGCGCTCAGTATCACCGGCAATTATGCGCGCAAAAAGAAAGGTGGACCATACGCACCGGGAATCTCGTTTGCTCCCGCACCATATTCATACAGGTCGCTCTGGCCAGACGACCCTGAAGAGTGTGGCAGGCACTGCGCAAAAATAATCGACGAGATTGTGCGCTTCAATACTGCAAATGATGTAGCTGCATTCATCGCAGAACCTGTAATGGGAGAAGGCGGAATTATAGTTCCGCCAAAAAATTATTTCAAAGAAGTGAAAAAAGTTCTAGATCACTATGGCATTCTGTTTATTGCAGATGAAGTGCAGTCAGGTTTTGCACGTACGGGAAAAATGTTTGCCATTGAATATTACGGAGTTGACCCTGATATTCTTGTTACAGCAAAAGGGATTGCAGACGGTTTTCCGTTGAGCGCATATACAGTCAGACCTGAAATTGCCGAAGCATACAAACCTGGTGACCACTTATCAACATTTGGCGGAAATCCAGTATCATGCGCAGCTGCTTTAGCAAATATTGAGTTTATGAAAAGAGAAGATCTACCAGCTAAAGCAACAGAGATGGGCAATTACGCCATGGTAAAATTGCATGAAATGCAAAAACAAAATTCGATGATTGGCGAAGTGCGCGGCATGGGATTGATGATCGGCGTAGAGCTGGTCAAAGACAGCGAAAAAACGCCGGCCGCAGCCGAAGCTGAGGCAATTAAAGATGCTTGTTTGCAGAAGGGCTTGATTATCGGTGTCGGTGGGGTTTATGCAAACGTCATACGCTTCCAGCCGCCGCTGGTAATCACTAAAGAGCAAATAGACCAGGCTCTTTCGATATTCAAAGAAGTACTCAATTCAGTTTGCGCGCCGGCTACAGCTCGCGCTTAAATCTAAGATGAGGCCAGATCGTTCAGCATTTACAGCCGAAGAATGGCGGCTAATCGAAAAGTACCGGACTCCGCGTCAGGTGCAAGCTTATTTGCGTTCGCTGCGCTACAACCGCGAGGAGGAAGGCGACAGCCAGAGATCATTTCGTGAGGTTGTCCGTCGCAAGTCAGCTCATTGCTTGGAAGCGGCTTTAACTGCGGCCGTAATACTTGAACAACATGGATACCCGCCACTTTTGTTGAGTTTCGAGTCTATAGATACTCTTGACCATGTGATATTCGTGTTTAAGCAAAATGGGCTCTGGGGGTCGGTTGCGCGTTCTCGCGACAGTGGCTTGCATGGCAGAAAAGCTGTCTTCAAAACTGCAAGAGAACTGGCGCTAAGCTATGTCGAACCATACGTAGATTTTACTGGAAGAATAACTGGTTATGCGGTTGTCGATTTAGAGAATTTGAGTGGATGCGATTGGCGCTTTTCCAAAAGAAATCTATGGAAGCTGGAAAAATATTTGATTGACTTTGAGCATAAGCCAATCAAAACTTCAGACAAACGCTATGAGGCTCTGTTGAAGCGTTACACTGAATTTCGAAAAAAATACCCAAAGAGACAGGCTACTTATTATGATAATCGTCATTTATGGCTTTGATTAAAGTTAAGGTCGCTAAATACTTATCGTACAAAATCACTTACCAAACTTTGTTTGATATCTGGATTACTGTGACGACTTAGAGGCTGGTGGGAGCTTTATTTCATAAACTTCCATTTGTACGTCAGAACTCAGATACAAAGGATGCCGGGGTTGAATCTGTTTGGTCAATCCAAGACAATATGTTTTCTTTCCGGCGAGCATGCTTGAGACATGCAAGCTACGCGGAATTTGAGCTGGAGGCAGGTTGCCCCAGGCAACAACACAAACATCGCATTTTGCAATAGCTCGTTTTATGTAAGCATCATTTTGGGGACCAACCGGGTCTTCAGCGTGCCAGAGATCACGCTGCCTGGTGGAACGAAACGCAAATAAATTTACTACTTCTGCGGCGCCAAATCCCCAAGACTTTGCCATATTTATACATCGTGAAATTGTAGGATCGTTGTTAGTGGCATCCGCGGTGCTGGGATTTAACATCAAGAAACAGACGGACGGAAGGCCCAAATCCCATCTACGCCAGAGGCGATATCGATAGGCACCCGATTCGTCAAAAACAGCTCCAAAAGACTCTTTCACTATAATGGCTCTAAGCTTCAATATTCGAACCTTAGCATTTAAGCAACGGTCCGGGAAGCAAATGTGACTTGTTCTAAAGTGACAAATCTTGCGTAAATTTTGCCGTTATTTTGAATAGACAAACGGCTGGAGAGAAATCAGTTGAGGAAAATCCAAAGCGAAGCATCCGCATGGCCAGCGAGAAGAGCATATGGATGGTCTGGCAGGAACGCAAAAGGGCTATTTAGTTGAGCTACTTAGTTGAGCTACTTAGCGTTACGACTTAGCTGAGCTACTTAGTTGAGCTATTGAGTTGAGCGACTTAGCTTTACGATTTAGCTGAGCTACCAAGAAAGACCTCGGCCGAGCGAGGATGATCAATTCGAATCTGCTTCGTCACTTGGAATCTCTTTGTTGAGGGCAAATGTGAATTTGCTTTTTCTGATCAATATAACGGTCAGAAAAGTTCCCACCACTATCGATGTAACCGTCCCAACTAAAACAGAAAGAAGTATATTCTCCAGAACTTTTTGAAGACTAGACAACTGTTTACCAAGTGCCTCAAATCTCAAATCGAGAATTGAGAATCGTCCGTCAAGTTCGGTGAATCGACTGTCGAGCTCTGAAAATCTGTAATCTAAGTCCATAAAGCGATTATCAAGATCAGTGAAGTGCCCATCCAACTGTGAAAAACGTCCGTCTAATTCAGAAAAGCGACCATACAGTTCAACAAATCTTGTATCTAATTTAGCGAACCTCTTACCTAATTTATCAAGCCTCGAATCGAGGTCGGTGAAGCGCTTCCCCAGGGCAGCCACGTGATTGTCAGTGGAAATAAGAGGCTTCTGAAGACTTAACACGGGCTCTCTCAATTGTGCTACAGGGTCCTTCAATTGCATTATTGGCTCAGTTAAAAGAGACAGCTCCACTTGCAGCTTCTTGAGATCACTTTGGGCGCTTGCTATTTGCTCTAAAAGAACGGCCGTTTGAGAGTGTATAGCACTCATATTCTTGTTTAGATCGAAGGCACCCGGTTCAAGCTCGTTTAGAGACACTGTAAGGATGGCAATACGCTTCTCCAGCCTAACAACTTCATTTTGAAGCTTGGTAACAGGAGCCAGGAACCATCCAATAATTCCACCTGGGGGCTTAATCGGTTTGGAGTCGATGAGAGATGAATCAGCTAAGCTATCAAGCTCTGGATTTTTAGTTGCTGATTTTTGAGACACGTTCGACCTTGGTATCTCTACAATTAGGTTTTCTTTTCGAGCCCGACTTCTGGAAAGCGCAGCGACGCTGGAGCGTTCTCCCACAGAAGGTTTCCGTTCTGACGACGAAGCTAAACATTCGGTCTGAAAACAGGCAAAACAGTACAAGACAATGGTTAACTGAAAGAAACTGGTTCTAGGTCTAATCATGATATGGCCGACTACTATTACTAAACGCTTACATTGCATGTGCGCTTGGGCTATCCTTTCCCTTTGGCACAATAGACAAATCATCTACTCGTCGTTCGCACCGCGCCATATTTTCGACGTATCCATGAAACTACATTTTACTCTGTAAAGCGTTGAAACTCAGGATTCTAAGATTAATTGCGCAATTGCAGTTTAGCTCTCAATAAGAAGAAACAGTTGAAGATAAGCAGCCTAAAATAATCGACAAAAGTAGGCGCCATCAAATATAGTGGCACTCAACAAATTACTCTTATCCGGCATCAAAATTGTTGGTCCACACTTCCCGAAACAGTGAAAAATGTGAAATCATAAATTCACTAAAAATCCATTCAATTTCGCAAACTGACCTGCCAACCCCACCAGTCGCAAGTGAGAAGTGAACCGATATCGGTTCACTTCTCACTTGCGACTGGTGGCAAAACGCTAAAGGCTGTCAGGGACAAAAGCTTTTATGACAAATTGAACTTTTTATAGCTTGAAGCCGTCTTTAAATTAGCTACCGTAATGAGGGTGCACTTCATGCTTGAAAATTCACAAGAACCTGAAGAACCTTTCTCGAACAGTGAAAACGCAACACCAACTAGAGATCTCGCTTCCATATTCTGGAAACAATTTGAATCGGAATACAAATCCGAATCGGCCTGCGTAAAAATGCTCTATTTTCTCTGCAACGGTCACGAAATCCGGTGTCGGCATTGCAAACAGCAGAGGCTAACACACTTGCAAAATAGTCGAATCATCTTTTGTCATGATTGCAAAAGAAACACATATACGTTGGCAGGAACTTTTTTCCATAATATTCGCAAAGCCAAGCCTTGGCTCGCAGCGTTGTGGTTCATGGAAAAAGGAGTAGAAGTAAGTAGCTCCGGATTTGCAAAATTAGCAACTATTGCCTCGTCATCCGCACAGGAAATGTTCAAAAAGTACACTTTTGAGATTCTCGCAAAGATGGAAGATTCTCCCTTAATGCCGTCTACCGAGTTCATTTCTATATTTATTAGACGAAGCCGATTCAGTCTCCCGGGCGAGCACGCTCGCGTGTGCCGTTCGGAACTTCAGCAAAATCAAGAGTGCACGGACTCCTCAGCGCAAGCGGATGGCAAAGACACGCTAGAGTATCAACAGCCTAATTCGAAAAATAACGACGAAGTTGTACTCACTGAAGAGCAAACAAACACAGAGCAAAACTTGGACCTTATCCAAGAGTTGCTTTACGAGCTGATGCCACCAGGTGAGTCAGTTCACTTTGACATACTTCTAGAAAAAACAGGTATCGAAGCAGGAATCTTAAACGCCGCGCTACTCATGCTTGAGTTAGACGGTCTTATCAGCAACCAAGGAGGAGACCGCTACTTAAAGCCAAAGCCATTGCATATTCAAAGTTCAGCCTTTCAACTAAACACAGGCGAACTAGAACGCCTCAAATCAGACTTCACAACTTTTGTTTCCAGGACATTTCAAGGCATAAGTAGAAAATATCTGCAGAATTATCTGGCCTGGTACTGGTGTTATAAGGACAAACAATTTTGGAAGCCAGGTCAACTCTTCCAAGCTTGTGCAACATTCAACGGGACCACATACAACGAAATCATTCAATATGAATCGCCCCCAATAGTCAAAGTTTGGGTTACTTCAGCAGCGTAAATCAAAGTAAGCGAAAAAGAAGAAGAAGAAGATGATGATGATGATGGACTGGTGACAAGAGTCATTGTTCCATTATTCCAGCATCCTCGACTCTGCTGTTAGCACATGTGCTCCCACCTACCTACGGCCACATAGCACCATCATCCACCAACACCCGCACACCGCATGCGCGCGTTGTACAGACTATGTAAATACGACTTCTTCGTATTTACCGCACTGAACTTGGCTCCCTTAAAATTTCTGTACATGGACACTTGACATTACCTGGTTTAGAGTCGAACTCAGGAAGGTTATTTGCAGCTAGATATTTATCCAGCGAACTGCGACAAGCGGTGAACTGCTGCTGCATTTTGGAGATTAAAAAATGGAAAATCAGGAAGTACTGCGTTCAAAAGACGCAGCGAATACCGCTGCGCATGGCGATCAAAATGCCTTGATAAACAGACTAGATATGAACGTGTCCAACTCGAATTTGATGGACACATTCCAAAAGGCACCAGACAGCGCCATGGCACGCTACGGACTCGTAACAGTCAATGGTATTGCGAAAGTGCCAGAAGGGCTTCTAAACGCAGTCGTCAAAGATGTAAAAAATCCACTAGCTGCAGCAGAAACCATTGGAATGGGAGCAGGCATGGCTGTGGTACTGAAAGCTGTATTGCCTGAAGGCGGACCAGCTGGGCAGATCGCCGGCGCAGCAATTGGCGCTTATTTCACCTACAAGGCTGCAGCCCCTATCATCGATGCTTACAAGAAAGCTGGTAACGCCACGACAATGAGAGAATTAGATGCCGCGTCCACTCAAATTGGAAACGCAGGCGGATCATTCATTGTAGATTCTGCTTTAGCTGGAGTTGGCTACAAGGCGGGCGCCTTCGTTGCGGATAAAGCACTGGCAACATCCTTAGGTCAGGGCTTCACTGCAGCAAAAAATGGCATGTACGAGAACATCGGTTCGAAACTCTCAGATAATCTGCTAATCACCTCAAACAATAAATTGAACTTCCAAATCGTTCACGACGGCTATGGCGTTATTCCACCATACATGATGGATGAACTTGCCAAACGCAACCCAAACAATACAGATTTCCTCAAGACTCGCGAAAAAACGGCAGAACTAGAAAATGGTTCAAGCAAAGTCAAGCCAAATGCCAGCGGGGACTACCATGGAGCCCGTGAAGTATACGATGCACATGGAGAAGAAGTTCAACCTGGCACGAAAGTTCGCTTCGAAGGTGAAAAAGCTTCCGGCAATATTGAGGCAGATAAGGCATACGATTACACTGGAGAAGTACGCGATTTTTACTTAAAAGAATACGGTCGTAACTCAATTGACGGTAAAGGCATGAAGTTCGTCTCAACAGTGAACTATGGCCAGAATTTTGAGAATGCCTTCTGGGATGGAAAACAGATGACCTACGGTAAACCAGGTCCAGACAGTCCATTTAGAACATTTGTCTTGCGTGACATAGCCGGTCATGAAATCACCCACGGCATCACCGAAATGGAAGCAAATACTCAATATCACGGTCAATCAGGTGCATTGAACGAAAGCTACTCTGATGTGTTTGGTGCTCTTATTGACCAATATGCCAAACACCAAACAGCGGACAAAGCTTCATGGTTAACGGGTGAGGGGGTCTGGAAAGACAACATTCAAGGACGAGCCCTGCGAGACATGTTGAATCCAGGAACCGCTTATAATGATCCGAGCATCGGCAAAGACCCTCAACCGGCACACATGGACCACTACATCAAGACCTACAACGATAACGGCGGTGTTCACTACAACTCAGGAATTCCAAACAAAGCATTTGCCACTTTTGCCAAGTCTGTTGGCGGCTACGCTTGGGACGACCCAGGACACATCTGGTTTGAGGCACGCAAAGCAGCGGGCAGCAATCCAAGCTTCGGTTCATTTGCATATCAAACGCTAGAAGCCGCAAAGAACCTGGGACACGCAGACGAACTACCGAAACTGGAAGCAGCATGGAAAGCTGTTGGTGTCATACCTGACGCACACGCAGTCGACGTGCTAACACCAATCAAAGCACCAGCAGAGCCACAAGTAGGCTGGCTAAGATCTTTATTCAGAAAAGCGAGCTAATCCTTCCTGACGATTTACTCGTCGGCTCAAACTTTCAAGCAGAGCGGCAATCTTGATCCATTGCCGCTTTGTTTGCTTTAAACACCAAAATGACAGGAAACGAAGCATTTGCCGGCTTAGCTGATTCACAAGATCAAAATTCAAAAACTACTATTTCCACAGGGATTACAGATATTCCCTTAGTCGTGACCTTGAAGAAAATAGAGCCTTTAAACAAGCTCAGTGATACTCGCTCGAAGCGTTATACAACAGCAACACGCCCCGACGCGATCGCATATGGACCCAATCGCATTTCAACACAATCAAAACTCAGCTCCGGCAAAACACAAGCAGCTAAAAAGAGCACTCAAATACAGTTCCATCCATAGCAGCACAGACGCAACAGCCACAGCGCTCAGCGCCGATGCAAAATATGCAAACTCGAAAGAAATAACTCCACTAATCAAAGCAAGAACTCAATGCTTTGACTTTGATTTATCATCTTCAGGGCTACCTGGATATTTCACCAAAATCCAGTGTTGCAACAAAGCCGTTCCTATATCCCCAGCCCTTTCAAGCGCCCACTGCGAAGCAATCGCACCAAGCCCGCCTTCACTTCCCTTTTCCCAGGGATAAAAGCGATTTGTAAAAGAGCGTACATCAACAGACAACTTGGCAGAAGCCGCATCTCCAGAATTTGGAGCTAAAAACTTCAAGGCTCCATTTGATTGCAAAAATTGCGAAGAATTTCTGGGCGAAAATGGACTATTAGGTAAGAGCTCTACTTCAGGCTGCATCGACCACCAGTTCTGTTTAGATTTAAACCAGAGCTCAGGTCCTGAAGAATGCCGCAAAATACCGGTGCCATCACTTGCGGTAATTAAACTGCTCCCGTCGTTAAATTGTCTCATCGTATACTGCAAATGTCCGGGCGAACTTGATGGCAATAAACTTTCTGAGTCTGCTTTGCTGGGACGGACACCATGTGCCTTAAACTTGGACTCAATCACTGAAGCGGGTGGCGAGTTACCATCAAAGTGCGTAACTTTTTGCCCCGAAAGAAATTCACCAATTTTTGTAGACTCCAGGTACCTTTCACCGAAAGCAGCACCGGCCCCGCCGCCAACTACAGCTAAGCCATAATTGAATACCGCATCGCCAACGTTTTGACCCAGAATTTTCTTGTTTTGCTCAAGATTTCCCGGATTATGCCAGCCATCATTCATTGGTACATAGAATCTGCTGCCAAGATCAGCCGCAGCCAATCCAACAAATGAATAACCAAGATATTTTGTAGCGGTCTGTACCATCTGATTCGGATTTCTCGAAATCAAAGTAAATGCAGACCCCACCGCCACAGCAGATGCCAGCTCAAACGCAGTTCTCGCTTTGTGCTCCCAGGCATCAGTGACAGCCTCATGAATGCCTTTCGGCACCTCATCTTTCATACTCGAAAGCAACTCGCCCTCGCGAGAGAGCTTGCTCATAAAAGTTTCAGTCATTTTCCCGCCAACCAGTCGAGTCCCCACTTGAATATCTTACAAAGGCGACAAGCACACAAGAGTAATTCCCGCAAAATATTGCCCTGTCACCTTTAGCAGAAGTTTCAAGCATCACGTCGACTTAGCGAAACTGCCTGCCACCATGCAACCAGTTAATGAAATGAGACCAAAGCATCACGAAGTACCTACACTCGCAATCAAGACCAAGGCATCACGAAGTACCTACACTCGCAATCAAGACCAAGGCATCACGAAGTACCTACACTCGCAATCAAGACCAAGGCATCTAGGTAGTCGCAAAAATACAAAATGCAGGCAGCACGAAGCGCTCGCAGCCTGAATTGCTGCGCCAGATTACAAAAGAAGAGCGAGCGAATTAATCTGCTCTTGCATCAATCATATTTCAAGCGAAAGCGCCGACTACTTGTCCTTTTCTTCGCTAACTATAGTTGCCTGAGCAGCTGCCAAACGTGCAGGCGGAACACGATACGGTGAGCAGCTCACATACGCCAGCCCAAGCTGATGCGCAAATGCAATGGACGATGGTTCTCCACCATGCTCGCCACAAATTCCCATTTTCAAATCTGGTCTGGTTTGCAAACCATACTCAACGGCAATTTTCATAAGCTTACCGACACCGTTTTGATCAAGCGCTTCGAATGGATTTTGAGTCAAGATTTTGTGCGACTCTCCATTCCACTCGAGCCCTTCCAGGTATTTTTGCAAGAATTTTCCTTCTGCATCATCACGACTATAGCCAAAAGTCATTTGCGTAAGGTCGTTGGTGCCAAAGCTGAAAAATTCAGCGTATTCGGCTATTTCATTAGCAGTCACACAAGCCCGCGGAATTTCGATCATGGTGCCAAACTTATAGTCGATTTGAGTTTTTTCTCTTTCCATTACGTCTTTAGCTGTTGACTCTAGCATAAGGCGCGAAAGCTTCAATTCATTCACGTGCCCAACAAGCGGAATCATGATCTCAGGCAGAACTTCAATTCCTTCCTTTTTCACAGCAATAGCTGCTTCGAAAATAGCCTGAACTTGCATACGATTTATTTCAGGATAAGTCAGACCTAGACGGCAACCGCGCAAACCCATCATCGGGTTTGATTCTTTCAGCCCTTCAACTTTTTCGAAAATGCGCTCTTTATCGCGCAGTTCGGCTCCTTTGATCCCTTTGGCTTTCATAGTCGCCAGCTCTTCAATCAAATCTTCAAACTTAGGCAAGAACTCATGCAAAGGCGGATCAAGCAAGCGGATCGTCACAGGAAGCCCTTTCATGGCTCTAAATATGCCTGTAAAATCTTCTCTCTGCATCGGAAGCAGCTTTGCAAGGGCAGCTTCGCGCTCAGCTGAAGTGGAAGACATAATCATCTCTTGCACAGCCGGCAAGCGATCTTGACTCATGAACATATGCTCTGTGCGGCAAAGTCCGATACCTTCAGCACCAAAATCTCTGGCTCTTTGCGCATCTTCAGGAGTATCGGCATTAGTGCGAATCTTCAAGACTCGCACTTCGTCAGCCCATTTGAGCAAGGTTAAACACTCATCGCTGAGCTTGGGCTCATGTGTTTTAATCGCGCCTTTGAAAATTTCTCCGGTCGAACCGTCGATTGAAATTACGTCCTCTTTTTTCAAGGTCACGTCTTTGACCTGTACGCTTTCATTTTCAAGGTCAACTTTGAAAGCTTCACAGCCAGCGACACAAGGCTTACCCATGCCTCTAGCCACCACAGCAGCGTGACTGGTCATGCCACCACGACTGGTGACAACACCCTGCGAGGCAACCAGACCATGAATATCGTCCGGACAAGTTTCAACACGAACAAGAATGACTTTCTTAGCATGCTCTTCAGATAAACGTTCAGCTTCACTGGGGTCAAAAACAATATGACCAATCGCAGCTCCCGGCGAAGCATTCAAACCGGTCGCCAATAAACGGCCTTCTTTTCTGGCTTTATCTTTGTCTGCTTGATCAAAACTTGGCAGTAAGAGTTGATTTAATTGCGAAGGTTCAACTCTAGTTAAAGCAGTATTTTTTGTGATGAAAGCATCATTTGCCATATCAACAGCAACTTTAATTGCAGCCGCTGCTGTCCGTTTTCCGGTGCGCGTTTGTAGCAAGAATAACTCGCCTTGCTGAATCGTAAACTCAATATCCTGCATGTCCTTGTAATGCTTTTCCAGCTTGATTGCAGTTTCAGCAAGCTGCTTATAAACCTCAGGCATTTCCTTTTGCATTTCGGAAATTTTCTTCGGCGTACGCACCCCAGCTACAACATCTTCACCTTGCGCATTTACAAGATATTCACCATATAGAAGGTGCTCGCCTGTACTCGGGTTGCGCGTAAAGCAAACACCTGTAGCCGAGTTATCATCGTAATTGCCGAAAACCATCGCCTGCACATTTACTGCAGTACCGATATTGTGGTCGATTTTGTTCAAGTTACGATAATAAATTGCACGACTGTTGTTCCACGACTTAAAAACAGCCTCGATTGCGCCAGCAAGCTGCTCATCAGTATTTTGAGGAAAATCAACTTTGCGTTCTTTTTTGACAAAAGCTTTGTACTCAGACACAAGTTCTTTGAGATTTTCAGCGGTCAAATCAGTGTCATTTGATACTTTCAGTTCTTCTTTTTTCTCGTACAAGATGTCTTCAAAACGGTCTTTATGCAGGTCGAAAACAACGTTGCTATACATCTGAATGAAACGTCTGTAGCTGTCCCAGGCAAAACGCGGATTACCGGTAAGCTTGCTCAAAGACTCAACAGTCACGTCGTTCAAACCAAGGTTGAGCACTGTGTCCATCATGCCGGGCATGGAAAACTTGGCTCCAGATCTTACAGACAAAAGCAAAGGCTTTTGCTTATCGCCAAGTTTGCGGTCGAGCCGCTCCTCGATTTTTTGCAACTGCTCTTTCAATTCTTCAAGCAACCCCTCAGGCATTTGCTTGTTATTTTCATAATAGTCCCGGCAAAGTGAGGTGAGAATAGTCATTCCAGGCGGAACATTGACGCCGGTGGCAGTCATTTCAGCAAGCCCGGCGCCCTTTCCGCCAAGCAACTCTCTCATTTTTGTGCGATCGCCCTTGAAGTATTCGAATCCTTCCGAAAAAAGTTGTACTCTCTTCGTGCCGACTGTTTTGTCAGTCTGGCTGGCTTCTGTTGTTAGCATCTCTCAATTTCTCCCTTAGGACATCATTTGCAGGATAAAAAAAGGGCGCTATTCGCGCCGCGGGATTCCAGGTTATTGGCGCATAAAGCAAAATATTTCGCTCGAAATTTCTTCGATTGCTTTCGAAGATACATCGATTACATGGCACTTCAACTCTCTAAAAATACGCTTGGCATATTGCACTTCTGCTTTAATCTCATCTAAATCGGCATAACTTGTGTCGGACCCCATACCGATGACTTGAGCCCGAGACGAACGCAAGTCTTGCAATAAATGAGGGTCAATGGTTAAACCGATAATTTTGCGAGCAGCCACATTGAACAATGCTTTGGGCGGATCTACTCCCATTACGATTGGGCAATTTGCCGATTTCAAAGCATAATGCTGAGCAAGATACATGCAGTTTGGAGTTTTGCTCGTGCGAGACAGTCCAACCAAAATCACGTCAGCCTGTGCAATACCGTCCGGATTTTTTCCATCATCAAATCGAACAGCAAAGTTAACAGCTTCCATCCTGCGGAAATAGGTCTCGTCCAACTGGTGAAGCCTGCCGGGCTGGCTCAATGGGTTCGATTGGGTCAGGTCTGAAATTTTGGTGATTAGCGGTCCGAGCAAATCAAGCGTCGGCACACCCAACTTGCGAGCCTCCTCCTCAAGCGCTTCACGATATTCGGGCAGCACTAAGGTATAGGCAATTAAAGAACGCCCGGTTGCAATTTCTCGAACCAGAGTCGATATTTGCTGGCAACTGCGCACTTGCGGCAGTCGATAAATACTGGCAAACCCTGGAGGGAATTGCACAAGTGCAGCCTGAGCCACATGGGCCGCCGTCTCTCCACTTGAATCCGAAAGGGTGAAAATTATCAGCTCACGCTGACTAACTGGTAGTCTAGATTCCACAGCTTCTGCCTTGCTCAATTCTGTCTCGGCCCCCTTCGCACTTGCAACGAGGAAATAATTTCAGCTTTAAATTTTTCCAGATCCTGAGCCTGTTTTGGCTATTTGCTCACATAAGAAGATATACAGAATCGACTCCTTGCTACGACAAGCGAGATAAACAAGACATCCATCAAGCAAAAGTCGCCCGTATTGGCAACCAGGGGGCTATTTTGCCACCAGCTCCGGCAAGAATGCAGGCAGAATGAATGGTGCAAATCCCAGGCTACACAAGAGTCTCGAAGCTAGCGCTAGTGATACATCTAATGGAGTTTCCGGGCATTTCAGGGAATAATGGATAAGCAGATCGAGGGCCGAAAGGTGTCTATTGATAATCAAGGCAGTCAGGAGCGCATACCTCCAAAAGAGAGCCAGCGCAGCTCAGAAAAGCTAGATTCAAGTGAAAGAGCCAGTAACACCCTTCGCGGCGGCGCTGATAGCAAAGCGCAGGAAGACCTCAACGAACGCACCAGAGCCGACCGCAACCCAGAAAACAGACTCTCGCGCAACACAGCAGGTCGCGGCAATTTTGGCGAATGCGCCATCAACGACATCAAAATGTGCGGCAAAGACAAAGACACCGCTGTCGAACTAAAAAATGGACTTCCCGAAAAAATCGATACAGCACAGCAAAGATGGGAAAGGGACGCCAAAAACCCCCAGATTTGGAATATAAGTGACAGCAACGATAAATTCAGCCTGAAAGCAGATGTCAAATTACAGGGCAACGACATCAGCGCAAGGGTTAAATATGAAAACGGCAGAGAAGTCACCTACAAGAACGGCGAGGCTGCCGAAATAAAACATCCAAACGGCGAAATTTGGACTCGCGACCCGAAACACGAAGGCACCTGGAATGTCAGCGCTCCCAATAAAGACGATCCAAGCCATCCAAAACAATTCACAATCCAGGATGTTAAAGTCGACGTGAAAAACGGCGACATAAAATGGCACGTCGACAAAGGCGCAGGAAAAAACCAAGACAGAGAAATAGATGCCCACGCTGAATATCACGCCAGTCTAAACGGAGTTTCGGTCATTCCGGGCGAACGCAGCTTAGAATCAGCAAAAGCGCCATCAGGGCAAGAGCAAGCTATTTCGCAATTAGCCCAGGCTCCTCAAACTGAGCATCTGCCAGAAAGCCTGCAAAACAAAACTCCAGTCGAAAATCCTATTCTTCAGAAGATGGACGAACCGCCAACCTTATCTGTAGAAAACAAACAAGCAGTAAGCAAAGCAAAAGAGTTCGTACTCAGACTAAACAGACCGAAAGCATCTGAAAGCCAAAGCGCAGGAACTGAAACAGAGACTAATCCAGCTCTCCAGCATATTGAAAAGTTAGAGCAGGTGGCGAAACCGCAGATAATCGAAGAACGTTCACAAATCAGCTCAGAATCAAGCATAGTAAAACCGATTCCGATAGAACCTTTAGCTGTTTCCGTAGCCAAGCCGGCCGCGTTAGAACATAGAGCCGATGCGCCAGTACCGCAAGCGCATCCAATCGAGCAAAAGGCATTGAACAATCCGATGCCTGCTGCAATAAATCAGGCAGAGCAATCCAAACACAAAGTTCAAGACATTGAACATAACACCAGAGCTGCCAGCGACCATAGACAGCCGCAAGCCGGAGAGCAACAGCCATTCGCAATACCTCAACCAAAAGCACTTGAGCATCACGATGTCCCTTTGCCACAGCCAAAAGCACCTGAGCATCACGACGTCCCTTTGCCACAGCCAAAAGCACCTGAGCACCACGATGTCCCTTTGCCACAACCAAAAGCTCCATCCCTGGATTCGTCACTCAAAGATAAAGTCGCCCTGCCATTACCTCAAAAAATAGAATCGCTAAGTCCTGAAAGAATGGCACAAGACAATCTTGCCAGAGTAAAAGACATGCAAGAGCGAATGCACCGAGCAAGCGAACAAATTGCACCATCGTTGCAAAAAATCGCGGTCGGCTCTTTGCCTATTCCAATTAAACCTGCAGAGCAAATCGACCGGCGCCCACTGCCAGTAATCCAACCGGCAGTGCTTGAACCCAGCCGAATCAGCGCGCCGATCCCAATTTCTCGACCACGTCAGGATGCCATATCACCACCAGGTCTACAGAACAAAGAAATCGGGGCTGCACCTGCACACACTTACGAGCCAATAATCAAGCAACAATCATTCTCACAAACTGCCGCACCTGAACCGATTCAAATAACAAGAAGCAGTGCAAGCGAAGCACCATCTCCAATACCCATTAGTTACGAGCGCAAGAGCGTAAGCAGTGACGCTCCAACACCTCAGCGCGCGCATCATTCAGAATCATCAATGCCAGTCTTTGTCAAACCTTCAATGGGATCGCCAGAACAAAACAGTCCTGAAAAAGTCGAATCGCAATATAAGCCAACTCGCTTAGAAATACAAAAGAAGCCACAAGCACTAGACTCTGCCCCACAAGCCACAAGCGACACGGCACACGCAGAAAGCAGCCACGGCAATCAATTCAAATTGAAAGCAGAAACAAACGCCCAGCCGGCCAGCGACGGCTCCGCAGACTCAATGCGGCGCCCGGCAAATCAGCAAGGGTCTAGCCCATTCAAGCTCGGAGCATCGATTAAGAGCGAGCGTTCGGCAACGCCGTCATACGAAGGTGGGGTTGATTATTCAACTTACAAACCGCAGTATGCACAAGAAGCTCACCCAGTGCAACAAGCTCCCCTTCACGGTGGCATCGACGCACACGCGCATAGAAAAGCAATTCAAGGAAGAGCAGAAAATCACATAGAATCTCGCATAGCTCTTTGCGGCAGTGGAGTCACAACAGATGGACGACAATGGACAATCAACCCCAGGCAACCTGGCATCACTCCCATCAATCCAAACGCTCCAGACGGTACGCCGGTTGAATTGGAGTTGAATCAAAACGGTATTATCACTAAAATAACCGCTTCGCTTGGTACTCAACGCGACGCATACAACAACGTTAGCCGCACACTTAACATTCCTAAGGACAAAAAAACTCATTTGCTCCAGTGCGAAAACTATTAGACCAACGCAGTTCTACATACAATGCAGAAAGAACAACTCATGATTTTTTCCCAGTCTGCTAGCAAATGTTCTTCTTATCGACTGAATCGAGTACTTTTACTTAAGCTGTCCATGATTGTTGTAGCAATTTATCAATCTGGCATTTCAGCCAAGGCGATGGACGAGCACAGCAGCTTAGCCATAGGAATGCAGCTCGCCGCCATAAAAAGCAAAGAAAAAGACGCTATTCCATATTTGAAAGAAGGTGTTAAATTCTCGGCGCAAAGTCTAAGTGATCTCCTGATGCGCGCGCAGGCTTTTAACCTCACACAAGATTACGAGAAGTCGCTGGCAGACTGCGAGAAAATACTAGAGTTAGATCCACGCAGGGAAACCGAAGTTGCATGCATCAGAAGAGAAGCTCATAGTAAATTAGGACAACTCGACAAAGCAAAAGAAGACGACGCTATCATCAAAAGCGCTCCAGTAAACGGTTACATAACTGACGCCGGAGCACCACCGACAGCCGCAAGTTTTGACAGGGCAGTCGCAAAACATCCCAAAGACGCAAAGGTCTATGTGGCAAGAGCCAAGTATTATCAAGGCAGAAACGAAGCCAGGGCATTGGCAGACTACAGCAAGGCTTTAAGCCTAAAGCCCAAAGACATCGAGATTCTGTCCAGCAGAGCTCAATATTATGCTGACTTGCATTTTTACACTAAAGCGCTAAATGATAT
Source organism: uncultured Candidatus Obscuribacterales bacterium (assembly GCA_964546815.1). Taxonomy (GTDB): domain Bacteria; phylum Cyanobacteriota; class Vampirovibrionia; order Obscuribacterales; family Obscuribacteraceae; genus JAIEPM01. The sequence goes on from CAZJLR010000001.1 coordinate 335,824, forward strand.
TTCAAAAATAATGCAACTAAGTAAGACTGGTTTAGGACCTGACAATGACCCACTCATTTTGCGCTGCGAAATATATGAACGATTGGGACAATATCAAAACGCTCTTCAAGATTGCAATAAGATGACTGCCATTGACGATTTTAAGGTACTGCAAAGAGCGCGCATACTAATCCACTTAGGCAAAATCAATGAAGCCCTAAAAGACTGCAACTCACAATTACATCCCGAAGACAGCTGGGATAACGGAGCCTACTCAACCAGAGCAGCAATCTACAACGCAAACAGCGAATATCAAAAGGCACTCGATGATTGCGCCCTTGGTCTGCAGCTTCCCAGTAACTTATATGGTGACCGCTATTGTACAGAACGAGCACACGCTTACTTCGGCACAGGCAAATACGATGATTGCATTGAAAATTGTAATGCAGCTATTCTTCTTGCTAGTGCTGAGTACGGTGACAAAGAAGTGCTGGCTGAAGCTTATCATTGGCGAGCCGAAGCGGAAAGAAAGCTGGGCAAAATAGATCTGGCAAACAAAGATCAAAGTGAAGCAAACAAGTTGAACAGCATTCGCTAACGTTTAACATCGAGCAGGTCCGCTGCACCTATCGCGAATGGCTTTGAAAAAACTGCCACATTATTTCGCTGGCGTTAATATCATTGCAAGTTCTACCGATGATGTCCTGCGCCACCCCGCCCATGCCGCCGGGCCAACTATGTCCGCCACCTTCAATTGTATAAACTACAACTTCATTACTGCCGCTAAAAGTTTCACGCCTAACCTTGCATCCATCTCGACTATCACGGTCCGCCAGATTTTCCACACGAGGATGTGCAGAACAGTTGTTATTTCGAGCCCAAAATTCTGCTGCTTCATCGCAAGTTAGCATGCCACCCATCTTTGCCACGGTACTGCTCATATTCTTAATGCCCATGTCTGCAAGACCGAGTGTTTCGCCAAGCTTACCTAATTCTTTTGACTCACCTTCTCTTGGAAGGAGTGGGTCATCAGTACCCATGAAAAATACTACCGGCATACCTCGGTGTGTCGAACATGTTTTGCAGACAGCCTCCACTCCGCTTGCAGCAACAACACCTATAGCAGCAATGCGATTTGACAAATCACAAGCAAGACGCTGCACAAAAAATCCACCATTTGAAATACCGCAAGCATAGATTCGGCGGTTATCAATTTTGTACTTTCTGGACATCGCATCTAACATATCTGATACGAAAGCCACATCATCAGCCCCGCCGCGCGGCTGAAGCCCATCATTCCATCGCCCGCCAACTCCATCTGGATAAACAGTGATAAATCCGTTTCGCTCAGCACAAAAATCCATTGCACTCAAACCGCGTACAGATAGACCACTCATGCCTAATCCATGGAAAACTATAACTACTGGTGTAGGGGTTGCAGGATTGTATGACTGCGGAAGATGCACTGTGTAAGTACGACCAGCCAAACTCTCATTGTAGTCGAGCAATTTTCCTCGATTTGAACTTGTAGCCTGGCGGACTTGATTTTGATTTGTGTATGTATTTGAATTTCGAGCGCCATAGTACTGGTTAGTCGATTGCGGGGTCGTGCGTGGAGCAGCATACTGCGTCGCAGTCGGATTACTTGTGCGACCGTTTTGGGTGTAACCAAGTCCTGGTGTATTGCCGATGTGCTGAATATTCGGGTAGCCACGCCTATGCCGCGGACTTGCAGGTGTAGCACCGACCGCACTAGTTGAGCCTGGCACGGCGGAGGCATTTCGCGAATTCAAATTACTAGAGTTTGAATTGTCCGACGCAGAGCTACCAGAGCTTGAACTGTTTGAATTAGCATTCCAGACACCTCTGCTTGATTGAGCAAAGCAGCTCGGGTTGCAGAATAAAGCACTGAGAATCAATACAGCAGAAAGTGTTTTGTTATTCATCAGTTTTGCTTGGCTTTAATGTGGAGACTTGAATCCAACCGGATCCCAGTACTTTATACCACGATGCCCCAAGTAAACTGAAACCAGGCTCGGCGTAACAATCCAACTGGCTAGCGCAGGTCAACCTTGCCCAAAACCATAGGTCCATTATGCAAACTTATGACGATGCGGGGTCCGTATGGAGTGAAAACCGTATCTTTGACCAAATTGTAGGGCGAGCCCAGTGACTGCAAACCAAAATTGAGCTGATCGACAAGATGGCCGACAGCAGCGTCAGCATTGGGTCCAGCCAGAGAATAAACGCGATGACACTTCAAATAAAAGTCCTGAGTAATTTGCCCGCCAGTAAGTTCAGCTGCAATTTCCTGCACTGGAACCTGATCGATGTTTCGCAGATTTGGAAATCTAGAATTAGCTTCTAGAAAGGCTCTTTCATTTTGATAATTGCCGAATTCAACAAATGGCAAAGTGCGTATCGGACGATTATGCGGAATGCCAATTTGCTCAGTCGAATAACGCGGGTCTGGCGCCGGCACATAGCCTGACGGAGCCGGGGGATAATTGTCGTAAATTCGGTTGTACAAACTTTCGTTCCTGAGCGGCTCAGGCTGTCTGAGATCTTCAGTCACATACCCACTATGTCTTTCGCCCATCTCCAATTCCTCGTTCACCCACAAGTGCATATTAGTAGCCAAATCTGAAAACTATTTGAGAGCGTTTTATCAAGAGATAGATTTTTGAAATGGCAAAAAGCAACAAAGCCGCCCTGTGGGAGGGGGCGACTTCGAGCATTCACCGCAAAAAGACCGTTGAAAAATTAGCTGAACAAATTAGCATCACGAGCCGATGCTACCAGCCAGTTGATACATCCTGGCGTTGCAAGTCCGCCAGTTACGCCAGCACCGCCCCATAGAACTCGTTTCATTGCATCTTGAGTGCCAGCTGCCATGTGCATAAAGCCCATGATCATTGTTGGACCGCCCCAGGCGATACCGAGAATTTCCATTCCATTGGCGATAATATTGAGCAAAGCTTCCAGGTTAGCCAGGTTGTTCACGCGCACAGTACCGGACGTATTGACGCCCTGAATAACAGTAGCATCACCACCTTGTGGTCCAATCGTGCCATTTGTAGCACCCTGTAACATTGGAGCAGCAGCAGATCCGCCTTGCTGTGTTTGGGCACCGGTATAGTTACCCGTATTTTGAGTCTGCATGCCTGTAGCAGCCATTGAATCAAAAGCATCTTGAGCGAAAGCTGGTACGGAAAGAGCTACTAAAGCCGAAGCAGCGAGTGTTGAGCGAACAATTGTTGTAGTAAATTTCATGGTCCAATCTCCCTGGCAAATAAAATTGCGGTCTGCGTTGAATGTGTAGATATTAGCCAGGTCATCTGAAAACGATTTGAAATTTTTCGTCTATTTCAAATTTCCCGGAATGAACCGAAATCAGGAATTACTTGTCTGTGAGACAGCCTCGCTTCATTTCGTTCATGAGGCTAATAATAGGACCCATATGTGACGACTTTTAGTCATAGAGATGGCGTTTTCGGGTCTTTCACTTAAATGCTTGGAAGAAAGCATAGATTCTGGGAGAATTGTCGGCTGAACTCAAGCGGGGATTGGACTAAATGAAATTGAGACATCTATATATAGTCATTTTGCTGAGCCTGGCGAGCAGCCTGCCAGTTTATTGCTTTGCCGCAGACAGCAAAGGCTCGGGAAGCATGCTTCATGCAAACTACGAGCATCCAGGTTCTGCAATAGATTTGAACTCTTTTCTTTCTAAAGAACATGACACTATTTTGTTCATCCACAGCCCGCATTGTGGACCATGCAAGAAAGTAGAGCCAAAAATGAAAAAATTGGCTAAAGCAAGAAACGACCTCAAAATTGTAGACCTTTTACTTGATGCTCCCTCATCCAAAGGCATTGGTTGGGATTCAGATGCTGCCAAACAATTTGATATTCACGCTGTCCCCTACTACTTGATTTACGATTCAAGCGGAAAGAAATTAGCCTCGGGCGAGGACGCCGAGACAAAAATAGAATCATGGATGAAAGCAGCTGGAATAAAAGTCGACTGAGCCTAGATTTGCAAATTTGAGATTACCCTGTAAACAAACGAGGCTGCCTTTCGGCAGCCTCAAAAATTTGACCGCAATTTTGCGGCTAAGCTCTGACCTTAGCTGAACAGGTTGGCATCACGGGCTGAAGCAACCAACCAGTTGATACAACCAGGTGTCGCAAGTCCTCCAGTTACGCCGGCTCCGCCCCAGAGAACACGCTTCATAGCGTCTTGGGTACCAGCTGCCATGTGCATAAAGCCCATGATCATGGTTGGTCCGCCCCAGGCAATACCGAGGATTTCCATACCGTTTGCAATAATGTTGAGCAATGCTTCTAAGTTAGCAAGGTTGTTGACACGCACTGTGCCTGCTGTGTTGACCCCTTGAATAACTGTGGCATCACCGCCCTGGGGTCCAATTGTCCCGTTTGTGGCTCCCTGCAACATGGGTGCCGAAGCAGCGCCACCTTGCTGTGTTTGTGAGCCTGTGTAATTGCCGGTGTTTTGTGTTTGTTGACCGGTTGCAGCAGTTGAATCAAAAGCATCTTGCGCGAAAGCTGGCAGAGAAAGTGCTACCAATGCTGAAGCTGCTAATGTAGAGCGAACAATTGTGTTAGTAAGTTTCATGGTCACATCTCCCTGCCAAAAAATTGCGGTTCGTTTGAATGAGTACATATTAGTAAGAACGTCTGAAAACTATCTGAGAGTTTTTCTGAATAAGATAAGAATACGCCTCAAATGTGGCAAAGTCTTGTCAGATTCGTGACAGATTTGGGACACTTGCTAAATTTCACGGCAAAATTCGTTTTTTTGCACCGAAATCAGTTTCTCTGCTCAAAAAAAGGTTGCTCAGCAGTTAGTACTTGGCCTAAATGAGGCGCTGCAAATCCGCAAAGTACGGCAAAGCCTCCCAAAGCTATAAGGCCCAAAGAATTATTGACACCGGAACGCAGGCGCATTAACCCAATGATCAAGCTCGGAGCCCCAAATACAAAACACAAGATTTCTATGCCTTTCGCTAGAATACCTACAAAGACTTCATTGTCAGCAATTCCCTCAAACCTGGACGCACTGGAAATGTCAGGTTGATTTTCAATCGTATTTCCGCTTTGTGGTCCTACAGATCCGTTTATAGCTCCTCGCAGACTGGGCGCCGAGTCAGACTCGGCACGTTTTGACTTTTGAGAGTCGCTGTGATTGCCAGTGTTTTGACCTTGAGATGGAGAAGCTGTTGGTGGCTCATCAAATTCATCATGTGCCTGCGTCGGCAGCCAAAGCCCTAGAAATACCAAAAGCGCAATGGCTGAACTCAAATTTGCAAGTTTCATATAGCGAACTCCGCACAGCAGTTCCATTATCAACTTACGAAAGCTCGAATCAACCGCTATTTTTCCTGGATTACTCTAAAAAGAAAAGCGAGGCCGCCTTTCGGCGACCTCAAGCTTTTTTCACCACTACTTCGCGGTTAAGTCTTTGTGTTAGCTGAACAGGTTGGCATCACGAGCTGAAGCAACTAGCCAGTTGATGCAACCAGGTGTTGCAAGTCCGCCTGTTACACCAGCGCCGCCCCAGAGTACACGCTTCATAGCGTCTTGGGTACCAGCTGCCATGTGCATGAAGCCCATGATCATGGTTGGTCCGCCCCAGGCAATACCGAGGATTTCCATACCGTTAGCAATAATGTTGAGCAAAGCTTCTAAGTTAGCAAGGTTGTTGACGCGTACTGTACCTGCAGTGTTAACACCCTGGATTACGGTGGCATCTCCGCCTTGTGGTCCGATTGTACCGTTGGTTGCGCCTTGCAGCATGGGTGCCGATGCGGCTCCGCCTTGCTGTGTTTGTGAACCAGTGTAGTTGCCTGTGTTTTGTGTTTGTTGACCAGTTGCAGCTGTCGAGTCAAAAGCATCTTGTGCGAATGCTGGCATCGAGATTGCTACAAGAGCACCGGCAGCAAGGGTAGATTTAACAATATTAGTAAAACGCATGTCGGTGCCCTCCTAACAGGCAAGGATAAATTCAGCAGAAGTAGTAAGTAGACCGTTAATAATGTGGGAAGCAATTCGCTTTCGATGTGAATATAGTATGTCCGCGTCATAGGAATGTAAATATGACTTAGGTCATGGGGAGGTCATGATCCTTTCCATGCCTCTGGGCATGACCTCCCCGCAACGGGCGCCTATAGTGTGTTTCCGGACATGCCCTGGCATCATGACCAGTAAGCGCGGTTCCCAAGACAGACAGACTGGCGGGCACAGACAGACCACGCACATGTTTGTGGCAATTGTGTGGCAGCCCAGCGGTCACACCATACCGCAACGTAGAGTCCAGTTCAGTGCATCGCTCCCAGCAGGCGGCTGTATTCATGCACCTGAGACCTGTCACCCATCCGTACAGACGTATTGACTAACTCTTTCAGGCATGCCCGGCGCAGAGCCAGACTCTCCCTTGAAGAATCCAGTTTGTTCAAAGCTTTCAACTCCAGTTTTAGACATGACAAAGCCTTAGAGCTCTTACCTTCTTCTTCGTAGGCCAGGGCCACCTTGTCCCAGAGTTTGGCCAGCTGCACTGGCTCGTTCTCATAACAGCCGCTCTGCCTTTCCTGATTCGTAGCAACAAATGACTCCATTTCATTTGCCTTGCCCAAATTTCGCAAAACGTCGCACAATTGGCTAACAATATTCCATCGCTGATATCGATCTTTTTCAAAATCATTTCGCAAGAGTTCGTCTTCAACATACTTAGCCAGAGAAAAAGCTTCATCTGCTTTCTTTGCCGCAACAAAAACATCAGCTATATAAAGACGAGCACGAAGAAGGGCCAGGTCAACCACCGGCTCACTGCTGTTTAGCTGCTCCAGATAGCTGCGTGCAAATTTTTCGGCTTGTCCTATACGCTTATCAGCAAGCAGGAACCTGGTCATTGCAGCACCGCGTGCTATCCGTTCATAAACCTTATCGACAAAGAGCCTGTCAAAAATAGGTATGTATTTGTTTGCCAGATCAGCAGATTCTTTATACCGTTTCATATCATTCTTTAGGGCGCAATCCGTTTCACACAACAATACATACGATTTTCTATATTCAGCGTTCTTACCTGCCTTTGCCTCCAATAAGGAAAGACCTTCCGACGACAACTCAAGGCATTTATTTCTAACCGCATCCATGTTTTCTTTGTCTTTGAGATCGTTATAAAGCCTGCATCCACACAAGACCGCTTCTTTCAATGCATGAAAGTAATTTCTTTCACTTCCTGATTTCTTGTAATCAGCTACGGCTTCACACCATTTCGAAAACGCCTCTCGCGGTCGAAAATCTTCTAAGTCGTTGGCAGCTTTTACTGCCTGGTCTCCAAGTAATTTCATTGTTGATTTGTCGAGTGATGCCACCACACTCTTTTTTTGATTCGTAAAATTTAGACCCACAGTACCGCTAACAGCAATTGCTAGCGTAAGCGCAAGCAGAGACACAATTGCAATTTGCAACCTGGAGCTTTGCATTTTAGCAATTGGTCGCGGGCTTCTATCTAAAGTTAAGTCGCCCAAAACATCACTAAGTCTATTTTTCAATTCCAGTGCCGTTTGCGGACGGTCTTCTTTTCTCTTGCTCAAGCCCCACAAAACAGCCTGCCCCAGGCGCTCTGGCACGTTGAACTTAGCTAGAAGTTCTTTTGCACTCGGCGGATTGGCCAATGTATGCTTGTGCATCACTTCAAAATCAGAATCTCCACTAAACAATGCTTCGCCAGTCAAAGACTCATACATCACAGCAGAAATGGAATAAATGTCAGAGCGTCCATCAAGTGGCAGGCTCTGACATTGTTCAGGACTCATGTATAACGGACTACCTACCACGGCACCTGTTTGCGTAATGTTTTGCGAGTGTTCAGCAACTTCAGTACATATTTTTGCAATTCCAAAATCTACAAGCTTGGCGGTTTCAGCACCATCCGGCGTGCGGCATAACATGATATTTCCCGGCTTTATATCACGGTGCACCACGCCCAATTCATGAGCATAATTAAGTGCTGAAAGTATGGGAATAAATATCTCCGCAAAGCGACCATAACTTAAACTGCCACTTTTCTTGAACTCTTCAGCAAGCGAATAACCATCGATAAACTCAAGCAATAAATATGGCTCATCATCCTGGGTCAAGCCTGCGCCGTAAGTTTTGACTATATGGGGATGACTGAGACTGGCAGTTAGTTTACTTTCAGATTGAAATCTTAGACTATTGCTCTCTCCACTCACTGCAACTTTAGAAAGAACTTTAACTGCTACAATTCTCTCAAGCTGAATTTGCCTCGCCTTATAAACGAGTGACATTCCACCACGCCCGATAAGCTCCAAGATTTCGACATTCTCAATTTTGGGTGCAGAGTTCAACATGCCGAGAATATACCCAGTTCAGGTTCGCAATTGTTTAAGCACAGTGAGTCTGCATTTTAGAAACACAAAATTCGTAAGACTTTGCTGAGCGAAGCTTTCGAGCAAAGAAAAATTGATAATAATACAGACAGGCAAGCAACATAAGCAATTGTGCCAGACATTGCCCCCAGGCAATACCAATGGCATTTGCATTATCACCGGCGCAAAAAACATAACTCAACAAAATTCGAGCTCCGACCTGAAATAACAAGTTAAGCATCATTGGCACAAATGTTTGACCAGCCCCTTCCATAGCTGAAATGAGAATATATGTTGCTGCGCTGAGTGGATACAAAAAGAGAGAAGGAAGTAGGAACGAAACAATTGCAATGCGGCTGATTTGATCATGAGCAAAGAAACTTGCCACTACAGGTGATGCAGCAGACAAGACTGTGCCTAGTACAAGAAAAGACAGAACAGAAGAACAACATATCAATTTTACAGCTCCAAGAGCTCGACCGAAATTAGCAGCCCCCAAGCTTTGTCCCACTATCACGCTTGTACTCATGCCCAGCGCCATCAATGGCATCAAAGCCAGCGTTTCTTCCATTTTGATCTTAATTGTCCATGCTGCTTGCAATGAGGCTGACTGCTCTGTCCCTGAAAGAAAACGATATATAAAGAACTGAGAGATCAGCAAAGAAAGTTCTCCCAGAACTGCAGGAGTAGCCAAAAGCAGCAATTGTTTTGAAGAGCGCAATGACTCAAGAATGGACAGGCTGCTTTGACTGACTTCGCTTTGAACAGCTGTAAGTTCCCGAGCCATTGGCAAGAAAAGGAAGATCCCATACAAGCAAGACACTGTGATACCAATATCCCAGCCGATTGCCAGCAAATCCAGCGAGCGCAACTCCACAGGTGCACAAAAGAAAAGCGAAGCACTGATGCAGTTAGAAAGCAGCGCAGCAAGGAGCCAAAGACGCACCGAAGAATATGGACGGCCGAGCGCTCGATAGATTGAAGACAAGCATAAGGACAGCACAAAGGGTGCATTCGCAAAGGAGCTGAAAGCGACATATGATGTGCTCATTTGCTTGAGCTCAGCAGCGCAGCCTAAAATTTCCAACGCAGGGCCGGCAAAATAAATTCCCAACAGCGAAGCTGTAATACCAAAAATAAATGCGATAAACAAACTGCAAATCGCATACCTTTTGCAGGAGCCAAAATCACCGGCACCCAGACTTCTCGAAACAAATGAACTGCTAGCAGTGGAAAGCCCTGTGCCAAACACAATCAGCAAAAATATAAGCTGGTCGGCAAAGCCCACAGCCGCCTGAGCAGCACTGCCAAGGCCTGACGCTAAATACATATCGACTATGCCAACAGTCGAACTTATCATCAGCGAAAGAGCCAGCGGCGTGAAAAGTTTCAGCGTGAGAGGTCCAATCGGCTCATGCAAAATGAAATCATCAAACTTCTCGCGCGAAAACGAGCCCAAGCCCTGCTTGTGCGGCATAAGATTCTCCCTCCCAGCAGGCTTGCGCCGGGCGCAAGTTGCTGAGATAATCAGTTACAACAGAATGACGTGGTAACATTACCACGGTCACGCGTGGTAGTCAAACTAACACTTACTGAACATATAGATAGGAACGGAAATCTCAATGTCGCCGGCTGCAAGTAATTGGTTTAGCGTGTTGAATGAACACAGCGAGTGGCGCAGCGATGCAGATATTCAGCGCTGGTTTGCGGTCCTTACCGGAAAAACGAAAGTAAATCTTAGCCAGTCGGCGCTAAATCGTTTAAAAAATGCACTCTGCCAGATGCGAAACACAGTTTATGACAGGCACTTCGGTCGAAAACTGGATCTTGCTTGGCTTAAAGTTGAACTTGCGCAGATGAAGCTGAGTTTTGATGATGAAATGACTCAACCTGGAATTCCTATTTTTAGAGCCGAAAGCGATATTAATACCGACGACGGACTCCTTGATTCGCTTCTATCTGCGCTTTTGCTGCAATTTGCAGCAGAACTTGCCGATTGCCTGTCTTCTAACTCAGAAGTAAATGTGCAGCGCTGCGAAGGGCTTTACCGCGACGCTAGAGCAGACAATATAACTATGGTGCCCGAAGTCAGCGAAGGAATTGAAACGCTGTGGCGCAGCGAAATTCCAGTCCTTAAAGAGAAATCGCTGGAATCTCAATTCGAAATACAACGCTGCGCCGACCTCTTTCCGGCAAGCTCAAGATCAAAGTACTGCTCAGACTCATGCCGATTCAGTACATTCCAGATAATCAAACAGCTGAAAGAACCAGACTACCTCAAAGAGAAGCAGCGCAGATACAGACAAAAGAAGCTTTAGTTTAGTTGCTTTCAGACGAAGCTGTATTTTGAGCTTTGCCCACAACCAACTTGTCGTTGAAATGTTCTTTCAACGATTCGACAGCTTTTTTCAACTGCATGTCTTTCATATCTTCAGGCTTACGAACAGCAGATGGTCCCTCGGGATCTAGCCACCAGGGTCCTTTGCCTTCTTCGTAATCTTTTTGATTTAGCTCAACCAGCACATCAGGACTGATGCCTTTGTGATTGATGTCTGTATCATTAGGCGTCAAGTATCTGGCAATTGTGTAATTAACTCCACTGCCGTCATCAAGCTTCTGAATGCCCTGGACAAGCCCCTTACCGAAAGTTCTTTGCCCAACTAGAATGGCGCGCCCGTTATCTTTCAGTGCGCCACTTGCGATTTCAGAGGCACTGGCACTGCCACCATTGATCAAAATTGCCAGAGGCTGACGACTGACTGTATTGCCGTCCGAAACTGCCGGAGTTTTGTATCCATCAGCATCTACAGTAGACACAATATTGTTTCTGCCATCTAAAAACATATTTGAAATTTCGATAGCATTTGTGAGCAATCCACCAGGATTGTCTCTTAAATCCAAAATAATGCCTTTGGCTCCAGACAAGTCTTTAAGCGCTTTTTTCATTTCGCTGTCGGCTTGTTTTGAAATGAAACTTGTAAGCCGAATATAGCCTATGTCTTTGTCCAACATTTTGGCGCTTTGTATGGCGTTGATATGGATTTCACCACGCACCATTTTCATTTTCAATCGCTCGCCTTTGCGAACAAGCGTAAGCTCTACTGCGCTATTTTTCTCGCCTTTAATGACCTTAGCTGCTTCTTCGACCGAAAGACCTTTGGTAGACTTCCCGTCTACTTCGGCAATTTCGTCGCCAGCTTGCACACCCGCATGAGAAGCCGGTGTATCATCAATTGGAGCGATAACGATGATGCGCTGGCTCTTGTCCATGCCTATCTGAATACCGACTCCGTAAAGCTTAGCTTCGATTGATTGCTTCTCTTCAGAAAAAGCATCTCTATCGAGAAAACGGGTGTATTTGTCACCCAGACTGGCGAGCATAGTTTCAATAGCTTTATGAGCGTCATCAAGCGTTTTGAGTTTGCCGTCGTAGCGATGCTCCCAACGGTCCCAGTCCTGGTTGTTGTAGTTTTGGTCGTAATATTCTCTTGAAATAATGCCCCAGACTCTTGCATATACCGACGAAGGGCTGACTTCCCCACGTTGTGCAATTAACTGTCTACTCGCCCCACCCTTTTGCTGAGTACTATCTTCAGCACTTGAGATAAGGTTTGCTCCCCCCAAAGTAATCGATAAAACGATTGGTAAACTGAGTGCCAATTTCCAGCGAAGTTTCTTAAGCATGATTACGTGTTGGTTTCCTGTAGAGTATGTCCTACGTGGCTTTTAGGCAAGCTTAGAAGCATCATAACAACACTTTTGCTCTAGCCGCCAATGGTGGAAAGCCTCAATCTATGTACCCAGCCCCCGGGCAGTTCAGACACCTACTTGACCACACTGTGGTTTTCAGGGTGTTACTATAGCTTAGCCTTGCCCCTCGGCATAAAATGTGGGGTTTTTACTGAATTTCTTTACGGGGTGTCTCAGGTGGAGAAGACAGCAGCCGATATCGGCATTTTTGGTGGTTCGGGTTTTTACAAGTTATTGGAAAACGCTGAGGAGCGTACTGTAGAAACACCGTATGGAGCGCCGAGTGACAAATTAATGCTTGGCACTTTGGGCGGAAAACGCGTTGCATTTCTGCCTCGCCATGGTGTTAATCACCAGATTCCGCCACACAAAATCAATTTCCGCGCAAATGTATATGCGATGAAGTCACTGGGAGTAAAACATATCGTTTCTCCATGTGCGGCAGGCAGCTTGCAAAAGCACGTTGCACCAGGCGAATTCGTCATTTGCGACCAGTATGTAGATCGCACAAGCGGACGCATCGATACTTTTTATGATGGACCAATTTCAACTCACGTTTCAGCTGCAGATCCATATTGCTCAGCACTACGAGAGCTAGCAATTAAAGCAGCAAAAGATTGTGGTATCAAAATCCACGAAACAGGAACTGTTGTTGTAATTCAAGGTCCACGTTTTTCAACCAAAGCAGAATCGAAATGGTTTACCGCCATGGGTTGGGAAGTCATCAACATGACCCAATATCCAGAAGCTCACCTTTGCCGCGAGTTGAACATGGGAGTAGTGAATATTTCACTCATCACAGACTATGACTCAGGTCTTGTTGGTTCTGTAGAGCCAGTTTCACATGCTGAAGTAATGAAAGTATTCAGCGGCAATCTAACCAAGTTGCAAAAAATGCTTGTGCGTTTTTGCGAATTGATGCCAGACCCGGCTACAGTTGATTGCGGCGACGCTCTTGCCGGCGCACGCTTTACATAAACAATCGAAATACATAATTGCAAAAGCCAGTTCTGCAGCGCTTAAACAAAGCAGAGCTGGCTTTTGAATTTGGCAAGCTCCCTTGCGGGAACTACGATTTCACCTTTTGAGCTCTGAAGTTATACTCTCATTGAGCATCTTCAAGCGGTTTCGCCAGTGTATTGCCCAAAAATAACGCTAAACCAGGCAGTAGCCTTTCTAGGGCTTGTTTTGTCAGCTTCAGTTTTTCTTCTCATGACTCGCTATGGCGTGCCCGAACGAATCGCATTCGGGTCTGCTATCCTTTCTGTTTTGGTGGTATCCATTTTCTGGACCGCCGTAAACCTTGGGGATGATGATGAGGATGATCAATAGGCGCTTGTCAGTATTTCGTTCACTTTTACTATCGGTCGCAGCTATAGGTGTTTTTCAAGCTTTGACGATTCCTGCTTTTTCAGGAATTCCAAAACCTCTAATTCCTGTGACTAAAGACTTCAAGCTGAGCAACGGGCTGAGAGTTTTACTTTCGGAAGATCATAGTGTACCCGTGTCTGCCATAGCCATCGTTTATGACGTTGGAGCCAGAGATGAACGCAAAGGACGCTCTGGATTTGCACATTTTTTCGAGCACATGATGTTTCAAGGCTCGGACAACATAGCAAAAATGGAACACATGAAATATATCGAGGGCGCAGGCGGAAGCCTGAATGCGCAGACTCATCCCGATTACACTAATTTCTGGGAAAAAGTTCCAAGCAATCAAATGGAACTTTGTTTGTGGTTAGAATCCGATAGAATGCGTTCTCTCAAAATTACTCCCGCAAATTTTCAAAATCAACTCGAAACGGTCAAAGAAGAAAAACGTTCGCGCATAGACAATCAAGCATATGTTCCAAGCTGGCTTCGGCTGGACGAACTGCTATTCGATAACTGGGCAAATCAGCACGCAGTTATCGGCACATTTGAAGACCTGAATGCTGCCAGTGTTGATGACGTAAAAGAGTTTTTCAAAACATATTATTCTCCCAACAATGCAGTCATGGCAATCGTTGGAGACTTTGATGCGCAAGAAATGCAAAAGCTTGTGGAGAAGTATTTCAGCTCAATTCCAAATGTAACTCTTCCACAAAGACCCGATCTTTCAGAGCCTGCACAAACTAAGCCAAAAGCAGAAACTATCGAAGATAAGCATGCCCAGCTACCTGCAGTGGCACTCGCCTGGAAGGCACCGGCACGAAGAGAGCCAGACTATTATCCTTTGACGATTACAGAAAAAATACTCTCGGCAGGAGACTCATCACGTCTTTATCAAAGAATGATCAAAGGCGAACAAATTGCAATCAGCGCCGACGCAGGATATGACGAAAGAAGGGGACCGGGCGCTTTCCAGGCATATATAATTTATAAAACTGGAAACAGTCCTGAAAAAATCAAAGAAGTTTTCTGGTCTGAAATCGACAAACTGAAAAACACTGAAGTATCGGCCACAGAATTAGAAAAAGCACGCAACCAGATTTTAAGAGGCTATTTTGCCGGGTCTGGCGGCAAAAGCTTGCAAAAGGGCGTTGGCAAAGCAGAACTATTAGCCGAATACACTGCCTTTTTTGGCGATCCGAAGTGCCTTGACGAAGACATTGAAGCACTTATGAAAGTGACCCCGGCAGACATTCAGAGGGTCGCGAAAAAATATTTCAACAAAGACTCAGTCACAGAAATTGACGTCGTACCTAGCAGCGAAAAAAGCAAAGCGAAGTCTTAATCCTAGAATTATTGCGAGAACACGATAGTGAAAAAGAATCTTCTACTGGTACCAGGCATAGTGATGGCTTCGGCAATATCTTTAATGGCGGCGGCCACAGCCAATGCAGCTGAGACTGCCGGCGCAAGCCCAGCAAATGCAGGCACAGGAAACGAAGCCTGGCGAAACAGCGCTCCAAAATTGCCGGCACCACATTCGTTCAAATTACCAAAAATAGAAAAGTACAAATTAGCAAATGGACTCACTGTTGAACTTGTTGAAGATCACCGTGTCCCATTTACTACATTTGCCATCGGAATTAAGTCAGGAACAGCTAATGACAGCGCCGAGCACGAAGGTGTTGCCGCGCTCTTAGCAAACATGTTGAACGAAGGCACACAAAAACATAGCAGCAAAGAACTAGCCGAAGAAGTTGACTTCATTGGCGGCGCTTTCATGGCATATGCAGGGCAAGATTTCACAGTAGCAAGCTGTTCTGCACTTTCGCAGTACAACGACAGATTACTGGCAGTTGTAGCAGATACGGTGCTCAATCCATCGTTTCCCGAAGACGAGTTAAAGCTGAACAAAACTAATACAATGCAGGAACTGGCGATGAACCGAGCCAAACCTGATTTTCTAGCTAACGAGCGCTTCGCCAAAGTAATTTACGGAAATCATCCCTATGCAGTTATTTCTCCAAAACCTGAGTCCATAGAAAAAATTACACGCAAACAGCTGGTCGATTTTCACAATAAAACATACGTGCCAAATCAATCTTTTGTCGTAGTTGTTGGTGACTTCAAATCTGATGAAATGAAGGCTCTAATTGAAAAAGACTTCGGCGCATGGAAAACTGCTTCTGCAGAAAAGCAAGAAGACGCAAGCATTCCAAAACAAAGTGGCAGAAAAATCTATCTTGTAGATAGACCTGACTCAGTTCAATCTAAAATCAAAATGGGCAACATCAGCACCAAAAGAATTGATGCCGACTTTTACCCAATGACGGTGGCTAACCAGATTTTGGGCGGCGCAGCTACAGCGCGGCTTTTCATGAATATTCGCGAAGCAAAAGGATATACATACGGCGCATACTCAAGATATTCACCGCAAAGACAGCCGGGTACATTCTCTGCTGAAGCTGAAGTTCGCAGCGAAGTTACAGCACCGGCATTGCAGGAATTCATTTATGAGCTAGAACGTATGCGCAATCTTAAAGCAAGCGACAAAGAATTATCCAGTGCCAAAAACTACCTGGTTGGGTCTTTCCAACTGGGTCTTGAAACACAATCAGGCTTAGCGACTCGCTTACTTGAAGGTGAAATTTACGGCTTACCTGAAGACTACCTGGAAAAATATGGTGACAAAATTTTGGCAGTCAGCGCTGATGAAGTTAGAAACGTGGTGAGAAAAAATGTTGACCTGGACAACATGGTAATCACTGTCGTTGGAGATGGCGCCAAGATAAAAAGCGACCTTGAATATTTCGCGCCTGTCACTGTTTTCGATACAACAGGCAACCCCAAAAAGCCATAAAGCAAAACGCCAGGACCTTAATCCTGGCGTTTCAAAATGTTTTGTTTTAGCTAAACTGCGTCCATCGCAAACATCGTTGGATCATGCTTAGCAAGCAATACACCTATCATTCTTGAAGCATCGTCTATAAAACCTGATTCGGACGAATTTTCAACTTTTGCATCTGGGATAGGCTCAAAAGATTCGTTTGGATCCCATTGCTCGCCCGGCATATACTCCTGACTTTGCGACCAGATTTTGGTTGCTGCAAAAGTCTTTTCCTTTTCAGAAGATTCGCTCTGAGCTTTTTCTTGCACATAATTATGAACTGACAAAAACAACTCACTTGTCGATTTTTTCATCGTTGAGCTGACATTGCTGTCACAAGTGATTGCCTTGCGCTGCTCTGGGCTGCGTCCACCGATGCGACTCGGTTCAGCATCGAATGTAGGCTCAGCATCAAATGTTTCGACATCGAGGTAAGAGCCGCTTGGCTCAGCTTTCATCTTAGCTTCGCGAACAAGATTTAGATATTCATCGCTGAAGTTGATTGTGTCGAAGCCCTGGTCCATATTCTGTGTTGCATAGTCAACGCCACGATTTTCGTTGATGACTGATTGCATACTTGAAATTTTCATTTGCTTGTCGATTTGGAGTTCTTTCTCGACACGCTTATATTCAGAGCCGCCGTACCAGTGCAACTTCGCCTTAATCCAGTGCGAGCGACCTTCAGTACTCATGCCCAGCATGTCGCGAATTTTTTCGAGAAAAGTGCGCTTGAAAGGATCTTTGTTGCTTTCCTTTTTCTGCTGCTCAGTTCTCATTTTCTTCAGCCGTTTAACAACCGCGTCATGGCTGTGGAATTCCTCAAACATACGCATGGTTCTTGCTGTCGTTTCTTCTACAGTAATAATGGTCGTATACCCCGTCTACCAATTGCCATTAAGCGGTTTATATAAGTCTAACCAGATCGACATCCGTGTAAAGCGCCAAATGGCGGATTCTTTGCCGATATTCAGCGGAGGCTTCTTGCATTAACGCACGATATAAAAATTGCCCCGCTCAACGCCAGTTGTGGTTTTCCTTACCTGCATGAAGATAATACACAGCACTTGCCAAGATGTCAGTGTGGAAATTACGAGCGCAGACTACAAGCTAACTACTTAATAAAACAGATGCGCGCGGACAGCAATTGTCTGCGCGCATCTCAAAATTCAACAGGCTACCTTATACAGGGTAGACTCCATGTTTTTTCTTGGGCGAACTGATGCGCTTGTCGCTCAATGCAGCAAAGCGATTGATCAATTCTTGCCTTACAGAACTGCCGGCAATAATTCCATCAATAATAAGTTCGGAAGCAAGACGGTGAATATCGACATCGTCGCGATATTCATTGCGTTTTTGCTCAACAAAAGCAGGACGCTCGGCTTCGGGCAATTCCATGATTTTGTTGTAGTAGACTGCATTTACAGCCGCTTCAGGACCCATAACGGCAATACATGCGGTGGGCAAAGCAAGGCAGGCATCTGGTTCGAAGGCTGGTCCGCACATTGCATAGAGTCCGGCGCCATAAGCCTTTCTCAGCACAACCGATATCTTCGGCACATCGGCTGAAGACATGGCTGAAATCATTTTGGCGCCCGAACGGATAATGCCGGCACGTTCGACCTTAGTTCCAATCATAAATCCAGGCACATCAGCCAGGAACAAGAGTGGAATGTTGAAAGCGTCGCACAACCACATAAAGCGTGCACCCTTGTCTGCCGAATCGGGGAAGAGCACGCCGCCTTTTACTTTAGGTTGATTTGCCAGAATGCCTACTACACGTCCGCCGATGCGGGCAAGCCCCGTAACCAATTCAGCGGCGAATAGCTTTTTGATTTCAAAGAATGAGCCTTCGTCGACAATTTTGTCGATTACCTGGTACATGTCGAACGGTACATTTTCCTTATCAGGAATAATTTGCTCGATTGTTTTTTCAATATGCTTGGGGTCTACGCTTGCTTTGCCTGGTGCTTGCTCATCGCAGTTCGCCGGCATCAAAGCCAGATAATCGCGGCAAAGGCTGATGGCTTCTTCTTCAGACTTAACCAAAACATCGCCGCAGCCGCTGACAGAACAGTGCATGCGAGCGCCGCCCATTTCTTCAAGAGTCACTTTTTCGCCGATGACCATTTCAGCCATGCGAGGTGAACCCAAGTACATTGAAGCGCGACCTTCATTCATGATGACAATGTCGCAAAATGCAGGAATGTAAGCTCCACCAGCGGCGGAAGGTCCAAACAACAAACAAATTTGTGGGATGAAGCCTGACAATTGCACCTGATTGTAGAAAATCTTTCCAGCGCCGCGGCGTCCGGGAAACATCTCGATCTGGTCTGTGATGCGGGCGCCGGCAGAGTCAACCAGATAAACGAGAGGCACTCTCATTTTTGTGGCTGTTTCCTGGATGCGAATTATTTTTTCAACCGTTCTCCATCCCCATGAGCCCGCTTTAACAGTCGAATCATTTGCCATGAAACAAATTGGGCGACCATTTACCTTACCAACTCCGGTCACGACGCCGTCAGCCGGGAGGTCGCTTTCAAGACAGTTGGCAAATAGACCATCTTCTATTTCAAAACCGGGGTCAAGCAGCAAGCGCAAACGTTCGCGCACAAAAAGCTTGCCCTCTTCCTGGGCCTTCTTGTGGTATTTAGGCGCTCCACCCTTCTTAATTTCCTGCTCTTTGTTTAGCAGTTTTTGAGTCTTGTCATCAGCCGGCTTCAATTCAGTTACCATCCCTTGCACCTTCTTGCTAAAGTACGAAGGCATATTTTAGCGCCCTGAATTCACCTATCTGCCTGGATTCATATTGTTATAGTGAATCGAGCGATTTGAGTGAAAAAGAAGCTTGATCTCAGCGACCCTGGCAAGAATAGAAAGCTATAAGCGAGCTTGCTATGATCTTTCTGGAAAATCGGGGGATGAAACTTTGTCGAATAGCGAAAATGAGTCAAGGCGCGAGTTCTTAAAATGCCTTGGACTAGCACTCAGTTGTCAGTACTTCGGCGGCGAGGTTTTCGCAGCACCGCCCCAAAAGTCGACTGCAAAAAGCTCAGGCAAAGCACCTGTCAAACCGGCAGCTCCGACAGCAGCAAAATACAAACTCGGCGCCTGGACGGGTGACGATTTCACCATCGGACATAAATTCCGCATTGGCGACTCACCAAAATTCCCGGACAAAGCAGAAAAGAAAGTTGACTTCATTATAGTTGGCGGAGGAGTCGCCGGTCTTACTGCAGCTTTCAACTTGAAAGACCACGATTTTCTGCTTTTAGAACAATATGCAGACCTCGGCGGGCAATCACGAGGCGGCTCTTATCACGGTATTGATTTCTCCTACGGTGCAGCATACATAGGTCCTGTCGAAGGTATTTATGAAGAGCTTTACCATGCAATTGGCATAGAACCTGTTGCGCTGCCGCCCGAGCGCAATCAGTACAGAATGAACAATGAGTGGTTTGTTGGCGTTGAAGGTGATAAATCAAAACCTTTGTACAAAGAGTTCGCCAAGCTAATCGAAGAGTCTAAGCCAATTTGGAAAGGACTTCCCTACGATCCAGACCCAATGCAATTGTCCACAGGTGACATGCAGAAGCTTGACGCAGGTCCGTTTGCACCATGCCTGAAAGGATATAGCAAAGAATTTCTAGCAATCCTGGACAGTTTCTGCCGTTCATCATTTGGCGGTGGACTAGAACAACTTTCTGCTCTTGCAGGTTATTCACTCTTGCAAGACCTTGTTGCTACCACACATGTATTCAAAGGCGGCAACCCAGCCATAGCCAGAGCCCTGGCTTCAAAAGTGAACAAAGCAGGCTCAGGCCGCTGCATTAACAAAGCATTCGTTTGGAAAATCGAGATAAAAGAAAACGGCGCCTCTGTTGTGTATAGCACCGCCGACGGTGTCGCCCATCGTGTCGACTGCAAACACGTAATTGTTGCTACGCCTCCGATGATTGCAGCCCGACAGCTGGTTCATATTCCAGACATGGAAAAGGCAAACCTGCTCAGCTTCAAATTCTGCTCTTACCTAGTGGCGAACATGCTGATGAAAGAAAAGCTATTCAACGGCAAATATGACTGTTTCGTCAGCCCGCCATTTTCATTTGCAGACATCACAGTAGCCGAAACGCCGTACATGATGACCAACAGCTATAAGCCTGAAATGGGCTCGGTACTGACGGTCTACCAACCATATGCAAACGGCCCCGAAGGACGCGCCCAATTGCTAATGGGCGATCGACAAGCATTTGCCGAATCAATCACAAAGCAAATGGAAAAACTTGTCCCCGGATTTTTCAAGGGCATCGACGAAGTCATCCTAACTCGCTGGGGACACGCCCTAGCCGTAGTCGGCCCAGGCTATTTTTCACGCCTTGCCAAAATACAAGGCAAACAAGCCAGCTCATACTCCCTAGCCCACAGCAGCATCTGGGGCTGGCCCGCCGCCGAATCAGCCATCCGCGGCGGCAAAACCGCCGCCGAACGCGCCATGAAAATAGCCGCCACCCCCGGTTTCATAGTCCAATAACCCCCACAACAGCGAAGCGGAGCGGGGCGAGGAGCCCTGCGCAGCGGAGCGTCTACACGCTCGGAGAAAGGCGACGAAGGAGCCTTTCGGAGAGCTAAAACAAAACCCCTGCGCAGCGCAGCGTCTGCACGCTCGAAAAACGAGAACGAACCCCCTTCCCCCTAACACCCCCACAACAGCGAAGCGGAGCGGGGCGAGGAGCCCTGCGCAGCGAAGCGTCTGCACGCTCGGAGAAAGGCGACGCAGGAGCCTTTCGGAGAGCTTTAATAAGGATACCACCACCCCTTATTAGAAGGAGCGAAATCCCAGTGCACATGCTTGGTTTCCCGGAATTGGTCTAGCCCTTCCTGACCCAATTCGCGCGCACCGCCTGATAGTTTCATCCCACCGAATGGTCCCGCGTAGTTGTCGGTAAGTGGGTCATTAATCCAAACAGTACCAGCCTTTACTTCTTCAAAAAACATTTTGGCTTTCAATGGATCGCTAGTCAAAAGACAGGCACCAAGCCCGTATTCGCAATCGTTTGCAAATGCGATTGCTTGCTCAAAATTATCATATTCCATCAACGGCAATACAGGTCCAAAAGTTTCTTCGTTCATTACTTTCATTTTGTGGCTTACGTTGCTGAGTACTGTAGGCTCATAAAAGAAACCTTTTGTCAGTTGAGACGGACGTTTTCCACCAGTAAGCAATTTCGCTCCAGAACTCAATGCATCGCCAACATGGCTTTCTACTTTTGCTCTGTATGTCTCGCCCATCATGGGTCCGATATCGGTTCCACTTTCTATTCCAGGGCCGATGCGCAGTGTTTTGACGTGAGATACAAGTGCATCCGTAAACTCTGCAGCGCGAGAGCGAGGCAAATAAATTCGTTCGCTTGAAGTGCAAACTTGACCGCAATTTGTAAGTCCTGCATATGCTAGAGCGCGCGCTGCAAGTTCTGGGTCTGCATCTTCGGCAATAACGAATGCATCTTTGCCGCCAAGCTCAAGATGCAGCTTTTTCATCATTGGTGCAGCAAGGCTAGCGATGCGCTGCCCGGTAGCCAGACTGCCTGTAAAAGCAATTATCGGAACGCGTTTGTCCAATACCATTGGTTCTGCGACTTCTTTTCCATAACCGTTAATGATGTTAATTACACCCGGTGGAAAATGATCCCAGCATGTTTCTGCAATGTATAAAGTTGAAAGTGGTGTCAACTCGCTCGGCTTGATGATGACTGTATTACCTGCTGCCAGAGCTGGAGCGACTTTCCATGCCATTAGCAAAAGGGGGTAGTTCCACGGAATAATGCAAGCAGCCACACCATAGGGCTCTTTAATTACAAGATTTAGCTGTGTGTATTCGCCTGAAGGCAGCACGCGACCGCGTTCATGCCGCCCAAGTTCTGCATAGTAATCAAAAGTTGTGCAGAGCCACTCAAGCTCTTCCTCATTTTCAGGAATAGGTTTTCCCTGTTCAAGAGTCAATAAATTTACTATCTCTTCCTTACGTGCCCTCATTTTCTGGGCTGCTTCATGCAACATGGTGGCACGTACATTGGCCGAAGTTTTTCGCCAGATTTCAAATGCAGCGCAAGCAGCTTCTATGGCTTGATTAACATCTTCCTTCGTGCCACGTGGAACAGAGTCAATTATTTCCTCAGTTGCCGGATTGTACACGTCAATCGATTCAGATGAATTCGCTCTGCTGAATTCTCCGTTAATGAAGTGCAGTCTCATTAATTTTCCTCCGAACATCCAAAGACAAAACAAAAACTCAAATAACTACTTCATTGCCGGCAAAGCCATTTTCAGCGGCTGATTAGTCGGCACAGACGAAGAGGCTCTGCCGGGCAGCAGCACGTCGAAGCTTGCAGCAGAGCTACCATCACGGTATAGAACCCCCTGCTTGCTCCACAATACGTTTGAATTCAATCGCTGGAATCTCACGCTCAGGGCTCTTATACCGAAGCTCGATAAAGGTTTTACTTCGCCTTTATCGCTGATTCCATTTGAATTTTTGTCTGTCCAAAGCGCCAAATCAGACAGTTCTGAACCTTCCAGGCTGCCGTTTTTGTTGTCGTCTAAGCCTTTTAGCACTTCATAGCCATTTTGCCAGAAAAGCCAAAAGCTAGATTGTCCTACCAATTTTAGTCCTGAATCAATTTTGCCGTCATGCTCAGAATCAATCACAAGCCAGGCAGCAGCAGGTGAAATCCACTTACTGTATTCACGCTTACCAAAGCCATCTAAGTCAAACTGAACCTTTTGGGAAACGACCAGATTCTCAAGCTTTGTCCTGGCTTTCAAAGGAATCAAAATTGGAGTGACATAACGAGGAATTTTTTCGATTTCAGCCACTTTGCTTTTGATAGTTTGCAGCTCTTTTTGATCTTTAACGGGATCTAGCAAAGGTTCCATATATTTGGCCGCTTCAAGCGAAATTGACCAATCATACATTCCACCCTTGGAATTTTTTTCGCCTGAATAAGCAGAATTGAAAACTTCGCGATAGTACTTTAAAGCAGCAATCTTTTCACCAGATTGGTCCAGGCACCAGGCCAGACCAAGCCTGGCGCTTTGCAAACTGGGGTCGGTTTTAATTGCGGCCTCAAGATAATGCTTTGCCTGCTCTAAATGTTCTTTGGCAGATGGGCTATTTTTTTTGGGGTCGCTCACTTGAAACTGCACATGGTCAGGAAGGTGGCCAAAATCTGGCAACTCATAACGTGTGCCAGGCGTCACTGCGATATCAGTTGGAGCAGTTTCCACCTTCTGGGCGTAGGCCATGGCATGAAGGCGACCAATGCGAAAATCCACCATCGCTTTGTCCGTACTCCCCATGGCGTCGGCTCTCTGGCTTTCCAAATTTTTCAAGAGCCTGGCAATTGGTACTTGCCTGGTTTGCTTCATGGCAAATTTTGCGCTGCAGTGCTGCGGAAAAATTAGATTTATCCCAACAAGCAAAACTAAGGTTCCTGCAATAAGCTTCATCTAGTAATTATCCAAGCCGAATCACGGCATCCCCAAACGGATTACAGAAAAAGTGACGCTTGCCAAGTCCTAAAAACAAGCAACATCATTTTCTCAATGACACTACAATATCAGGCTCGTGGGCATTACTCCATTTCATGGATTTCAAATAAATGAACCTGTGGTTGTCGTTAAATAAAGCTATTTCACTTTGGCCAGATAGAGAAGCCGTAGTCGATGGCGAAAAGAGATTTACTTATCGTCAGTTTGGCCAGCGCGTAGCCAATTTGACTGCCCGATTCAAAGAATTCGGGCTGGGAAAAGGCTCTTGTGTAGCGATAAGCAGCCCCAATGTATTTGAGTATATGGAAGTTTATTTTGCCTGCGCAATCTCTGGCATTGTGCTGGTACCGCTTAATTACAGACTGGCTAACGATGAGCTTTTAGATATTATTGCCGACGCTGATGCTGAGCTTGTTTTTTGTCATACTGAATTTTGGAAACAAGCTTTCGAGCTATATCCTGAGTGCAAGGGACTGAGGCACATAGTCTGGATTGGCGACAAACAACCACGCTGCCTTGAGAACATTGACGCCCACCAGCATATATATGAAGACCTTCATAAGACGCCAGGGCAATTTGCTGATTTGCCACATATGCACGGTGACGACCTGGCCCATTTGTACTACACAAGCGGAACAACAGGCAGACCAAAGGGTGTAATGCTAACGCACGGCAACGTCAGCATAAACGCTCTGGCTGTAATTGCGGAACTGGGATTTAGCGAAAAAGACACCTGGATTCACAGCGCTCCGCTCTTTCACCTGGCTGATGCCTGGGCCATTTTTGCAATAACATGGGTGGGCGGCAAACATGTGTTTACGTCTCATTTCAGCTCAACTGAGACTCTGAGACTAATTAGCAAAGAAGGAGTCACTGCAACTGTGCTAGTGCCGACAATGCTAAATGCTATTTTGAATGACCCAGAACTGAATAGATTCGAGCTTTCTACTATGCGTATGCTCATTACCGGGGGCTCCCCAATCGCGCCAGAAACGGTAAGACGAGTCATGCATACATTCGGATGCGAATACGTGCAACTTTATGGGCTGACAGAAACGAGCCCATTTCTTACAATCAGTCGTCCCAAAGCGGCACAAATGGATTTGCCCGAGGACAAGCAAATTGAAATCAGAAGCCGCACAGGACGCCCTTATATCGGGGCCGAGGTAAGAGTTGTGCGACCGGACGGCAGTGACGTAAAATGCGACAACACTGAGGTAGGCGAAATTATTGCACGTGGGCCCACCGTCACGCGCGGCTACTGGAAGCAAGCCGAAGCAAGTGCTCAAGCAATTAAAAACAACTGGCTTCACACCGGCGACCTGGCTGTGATGGACGAACATGGATCGATAAATATTGTCGACCGCAAGAAAGACATGATCATTACAGGTGGTGAAAACGTATTTTCAAACGAAGTAGAATACGCACTTTACGAACACCCCGGAGTGGCTGACTGTGCCGTTTTCGGTATCCCAGATGAACGCTGGGGAGAAGCAGTGCACGCTGTTGTCGTTCGGCGTCACGGACACGAAACTCTAGGCGAAGATGAGCTAATAAATTTTGTCAAAGAGAGACTTGCCAAATACAAGGCTCCGCGCAGCATTGAGTTTATGACTGAGCTGCCCAAAACAGGCTCTGGAAAAATATTCAAGCGAGAATTGCGCGAAAAACACTGGGCAGGCAGAGTTAAGCAAGTTAATTAGAAACAGCTCTGGGCACCAGACAAAACCGCAACTAAAGCACGGATTGCAGCGAATTGTCAGCTGCAAAGTTATTCACGTGGGCTCCACATTACTCCAATTAGAGTTTGAATCAGAGGGCGCGAAAGCCCGCAGTCATCTAAAAAAGGGCATTTCAGATGATTGTCATCGCAAAACATATATTCGGATTTGGAGTAAGAATATGAACACTAAATTGATAATTGGATTTATGGCTCTGACGGCCTTGTTAATGAGCGTTCCGAGCAGCGCTCAGGCATCCCCGGTCAGAGGCTGGCATCCAGCTCGCAGAGAAGTGCTCAGACGAGACCGCTGTCTCCGAAATGAGTTACATACCGACAAGGGTAATCTGGGCGGGCACTACAATCAACTAATGAGAGAAGACTATTCTATTCGCCGTCAAGAACAGAGAGACGCTCGCATGAATGGCGGTCATTTGACCAGAGCTGAATCGCATCATTTAAACCACGAAGAAAATCGTTTGCAAAGACAAATAAATCACGACCAACGTCATTGGTAATAATTTCTAAGTAAGAATGACTGAGGAATGGCATTGTGTACCGACAATGCCATTTTTCGATCAGTGTTTATGCTTGGCTCGACTGGCATCGCAATGTACATACTCTTCCATGCGAGGCAATAAACCTAAATAAACGCAAATTACCGTGAGCAGACAAACAAACTCAATTTCAAGGTCTAAGCGTTTCAGTGCTTTGAAAGCCGAATTAACAGCCTTATCCATTTGAACCTGATTTATTTTCAAAGTGCGCAGTAGAGCGTCATCAAAACGAGTGAAAGAAAACTTGCTTCCACTCGGGCTATAGCTCAAGCAGCTCTTAACGGCCTCAGCATGTGCACCATTTTTTTCGAGCTCGCAGACTGTCGAACTAACACCTTTATATTCTGAAAACTGCTTCAATGCATCAAGAGCAGCATCACTCTCGCCAGCAAAACGTATATTGTTGAGCTCGTCCGCAAGTGAGCCGCGAAAGCCAGGCAAATTTATTTTTTCGCTTGCCTGAATCTGTTTTTCAGCAAGACCTATTGTGTCTGGAAATGAGTGATCATTTTCAACACGTGCAATAGACGACATTCTTTCGCCAAACATTTTATTGTGCTCTTCGGCATGTTCGTGATCTAACAAAGCGCGAGCTGAAGCAGCACTAGCCTCAAAAGCGTTTGCCCTGGCATTTAAAAGTGCCAGTACAGAATCGTAAGCGTCTTCTTTTGCTAATACAAGTGCATTGCCATTTATAGATAATGAAGCCGTTAAATGGTTC
Organism: uncultured Candidatus Obscuribacterales bacterium; assembly: GCA_964546815.1. Taxonomy (GTDB): domain Bacteria; phylum Cyanobacteriota; class Vampirovibrionia; order Obscuribacterales; family Obscuribacteraceae; genus JAIEPM01. The sequence continues at coordinate 362,771 of CAZJLR010000001.1, forward strand.
AAAACAAACATCAAAGACACAACTGCAAGAATTAGCGGAGGACAAATGCGCCTGTGAAAACGACTGGTTAAGAACCACTGAGTATAAAAAATCATACTGACCAGACTCAGCCCTAGAACTAACAAGAAGCCACGAGACAGATTTGAAGCTGCTTTTTCATCGGCATAAGTCGCTTCGAGCACCACACTATCTGCTTTTTCCAGGGCACTGGCGTTTGGCAAAATATCAATTTGCAATGTACTTTGAGCATCACGATAGGCAGCGATTGCCTCATTTTCTTTCATTTCTCGATGATAATCTCGAGCCTTTTGGGCCAGTGACTCATATTTTCCAAGGGCAATTTGAATGTTTTCGATTGGTTCTTGTTCTGCGCTGCCGTAAGTAATATTTTTGGCAGCCAGAACGAGCTGTTTGCAAACAGAAATACGCCATTTTTCGAAATCGGCGTTCATCTGCTGAGCCTCTTCCTGTCCCGGTGGATAAAGCAACTCGTTTACCAGGTCAGCATCCATTGCTGAAATACCGCTTTTGATTTCGAAAGCAGCAATCACTGATGGAGCAGCATCAATACCAACAGTTTTGACAGCATGAAAGTGTTGTTGGACTGTGACCACGCCGAAAAGACACAAAATAGCACTGAGTAAAAAGTTCAAAAAGAGGAGCAAACCTAAACGAACCGGGGTCACATTATTGAAAAGAGACAGTACAGCTTGTCGTAGATTTGACGCAGGTTTAGCGGCAGCCTTTTTAGGCTGCTCATCGGCTTCTAATCTTCTCTCGTGCGTTTGCATCAAATGCTCCAGACATTATTCAAGACTAAAACCAACTCATTCTTCTTACTTTGTTTGCTTCATCAATGAGCGCTATTCGCTCTTCTACAGTATTGGCAAAATGGGCGCACTGCCTGAGAGCTTCTTCTGTGGCATCCCTGAGTTCGTTTTCACGTAAGGGCACACCCATAAGCGAGACATTATCATCGGGCAAGAGTTGCCTCAACTCGAGCTGATGAATAGCTGTGAGCCATAAATCTGCCTGAGCTCGCCATGCTTCAAATTTGTCGGGTACAACCGTTGACAGAGTCTCCGAAACTCGCAAAAGCTCGTCTTTGCCCGTTAGCTGGTCTTTTTCGCTGGTACATTCAATGGCCTTAAGCCTCATTGAGACTTTTTGCAGCTTCAGGGCAGCGTCTAGATCTTTTATTTTAGGTTGGCTGGAACGCCTGTCCCTGGTTTCATCAATTCCCCCGGAAGGAGCGCCAATGCTCAATCCGCTAGCATTTTGCCCGACCGAGGTAAGTACGGACGATTGAGTTGAGTCCGCGCCTGTCGATTTAGTGCCACAAACGTTGCACACCGAATTTTCGATTTCACCGTTGCAGTTTGATTGACTACATAGCATTTCTTTTTGGCCCATAAGCATCAAGCTATAATCATCCAACATTAAGCGTTGCTTTCATACAGATTTCAATAATCCTATTGCGACTTCAAAAGGAAATTTGATAAATCCTGACGAAATCTTTATGAAATGCCGGCGTCAAATCGCTAATCTCGATGAGATTCTCTATTACTGATAGGCAATTTATCAGAGGAATACACTGACAAGTGACCGAAGAGCAGAAAGCAGCATCAGGTTTTAAGGCATGGTTTCTTCACGGAGCCAAGCATGATGCAAGCCCGGAGCAACACCAGGACGACTGGTGGAGAGTCATGTGTCTTACAGGTGTCGACTATTTCTCGACACTGGGATATCAGCCAGGTATTGCTTTCCTGGCTGCGGGTGTTTTATCTCCGATAGCAACTTTTATTCTGGTTTTGGTGACTTTATTCGGCGCATTACCAACTTACTGCATTGTAGCCAGAGAGAGTCCCAACGGACAGGGAAGCGTTGCAATTCTGGAAAACATGCTGCCCGGCTGGCGAGGCAAGGCGCTTGTCTTGGCACTTCTAGGATTTGCTGCAACGGCATTCATTATCACGATAACACTGTCGGCAGCAGACGCAACAGCCCACATTATCGAAAACCCGGCAGTGAGGGAAGCTCTGCACGGATATCGAGTGGAAGTGACACTTGTGCTGCTGGCTTTGCTTGGTGGGCTATTCCTTAAAGGATTCAAGGAAGCTATCGGGCTTTCATTTTTTATAGTCGTAGCTTACCTGGGGCTCTCTTCAGTCATCCTGATTAAAGGGTCATTTCTATTATTTGAGAATCCATCTTACTGGAACAATTGGCAAGCCATGCTCAGTAAAGAATACCCAAGCCCGCTCATGATGATAGGGCTTGCGACACTGCTTTTTCCAAAACTGGCACTTGGCTTATCGGGCTTTGAAACAGGTGTGGCAGTCATGCCACTGGTTAAAGGCGACCCAAGCGACACTGCCGAGAAACCGACAGGTCGAATACGCAATGCTCGCTATTTACTCGGGGCTGCAGCTTTGATCATGAGCGTCTTTTTGATTGCCAGCAGTCTTGTAACAACAATGCTTATTCCAGCCGCACTCTTTGAAGAAGGCGGACAAGCCAACGGTAGAGCGCTGGCATACCTGGCACACGAGCATCTCGGCTCTGCTTTTGGCACCATATATGATATCAGTACTATTCTCATACTCTGGTTTGCCGGTGCTTCGGCGATTGCAGGTTTATTGAGCCTGGTACCAAAGTATTTGCCCCGCTTCGGCATGGCGCCTAGCTGGGCGGCTGCGATTCGCCCTCTGGTTGTGTTTTTTACTTCTGTGGCATTCGGTGTAACCATCTTGTTTAAGGCAGACGTTGATGCGCAAGCAGCAGCTTATGCAACAGGCGTGCTTGTATTAATCACATCTGCTGCGATTGCAGCAACAATATGCATATGGAACACCAATGCAAAAATGCGCACATTTTTCCTTGCAATCAGCATTATTTTTGTATACACATCATTTGCAAACATGTCTGAACGTCCGGAAGGTGTTCAGATTGCTCTCTTTTTCATTACAAGTATTTTGATTGCCTCACTAATATCAAGAGCAATCAGGTCGACAGAACTGCGAGTTGAAAGAGTCACATTTGATGAGCTGGCAACTGAGTTCATTAAAGAAGCCCTGGACGAACACTGGGGTGACATTCGCATTCTTGCCCACCGCTCTGGCATGCGCGACCTCAAAGACAAATATGACCGTTCAAGACGCATACACAGTGTTCAACAAGAAGAAGGTGACTTCATTTTCCTGGAAGTCGAGCTATCTGATGCTTCTGATTTTTCGGAAGAAGAGTTAAAAGTCACCGGACACAGAGTGCAAGGATTTAGAATTTTGCGCTGCTCAAACCCTGCCGTACCTAACGCAATTGCGGCTGTTTTGCTTGATATTCGCAACCGTACCAATCGAATACCACATTGCTATTTCAATTGGACAGACGGTCATCCAATTGCTTACACGTTCAAATACATATTCCTCGGCGAAGGCGAAACAGCTTCGATTACCCGTGAGGTACTTCGCTCGGCAGAACCTGCCGAATCGCGCCGCCCACTGGTTCATGTGGCTTAGCCGTCTTAAGAATCGAAACAGGACAGTCTCCTTATTTATTAAATCAATTAACTGCTAGAATGCTGGCAGAAACACAATTTATTTCTATCGCCGTGCCCTATGACAAAAAACAAAAGCTTACTGTCTTTTTTGCTCCTCCTGGCCCTTGCCGACCACAATCAGGCATATGGACAGATTGATACAAATGGGCTCAGAGAGCACGTCAACAGAGGCAACCAATTAATGGCTGCTCGCCAATACCAGGCGGCAATGGCTGAATACGAAGCGGCCAAAGCAATCGACCCGAAGAACGGCATAGTAAAACAGAACATTGCTGAGTGCTTTAATAATATGGGCATAGCGCTTTTCAGGCAGAAGGCTTATTCAGATGCGCTGCAGCAGTTTCAAAAATGTCTTGATATTAGCCCTACCCATGCAAAAGCTCGCTACAACATGAATTTGTGCCATGAAGCAATGGAGCGAGAAGGCATACCAGATACACCTGCTGAGCCCGAAGAAAAGCCAGACAAGAAAGCAGACAAAGATGCCGAAAGTAAAAGCAAAGAAAAAGAAAAACTCGACAGCACTCCCAAAGTAGTTGATGGCTCAGCCAGCCCAGCGCCGGACTCATCAACAGCTGTAGCCAGCCCGGTTCAAAACTCAAACACTTTGTATGGCAGCATGGGACCAACATATGCCTCAGGAAGCGCCATGTTTCCGACCTATAGCAAGCAGCCTTCCGCGGTAAATGCAGCAAATCAAATTCAGTCCGTGTTGCCCAGATACACCCCAGCAGCAACTGCTGCAGCAAAACAAAGCCAAGCACAGCAGACAGGCGCATCGCCGGCTGTTTCGCCTGCAACGAGCGCAGCTGATGCATTTGACACAATTAAAACAGACGGCACAACGCAGCAAGCTCAAGGCAATATAGCAACGCCCGGCGAAACGAGCAAGATTGCGCCCCGAAGCGCCGGACCAGAAAACAGCCCGGTACAATCAACTGCGCCATCATCAATTCCAGATTATCAAGCTGCAAATACAATTCCAGCCAGTTCAACAAGCTCTTCAACAGGCGCAAACATGACTCTTGAAGATCAAGTTGCAGCGCTAGAGCTCAAAGTGTATGGCAAGAAAAGTACAGAACAAACTTTGCTGCAGCGTATTGGGCAACTGGAAACAGACTCGATTGGTGCGACTCGTCAGGGCTCTATGAAAGAGCGCGTTGATAATTTGAGAAAAACAATTTCGCACAACTGAGCGATTTAGCCAGCCTTACTGCTTTTGCCTGCTTCGACTTTATCTTTGATCATCACAGCAATCATCCAAAATGGTATTGCGGCAATAGCAAACTCAAGCGCAGTAGCAGCGAGATCATGTGCGCAGAGCCAGTCAATCACAGTATCCATGTGCATTTTTAGCATGGGAGACTGTTCTGACATGAGTATAAAAGCAAGCAATGTAAGCGGTAAAGCCAGTTCCAAACCGGGCGCCCACTCTTTTTGCGGCAGACGATTTAAGTCTTGAGTTCTTTCGAATGCTTTACGAGTTGAGGCTGAATCAGAGAAGAAAGACTGCACCATAGGGACACCAGAAAAGAAAAACAGCTACTAAAAACAATCATACATCGCAAGACCAGCTTGTCAAGAGAGTTTCAGCATCTTAGCAATTCATCCTCATTGGGACAGTTTTTCTTCAAGCGTCGCAACAGTAGAGTGCAGAGGGTGGTCAAGACAGCTAAAATAGGGCTCCTCCCCAGAATAACTGGGAGATGCATCGTCTTTCAAAGATGAGAGCCGATTCTAATTCGGCAAATAAAATTCGCTATTCATCAGGGGTCAAGCATGACTACAGAAACGGGAACAGTCGACATGAAGCAAATACCCAGCCATTTCGAATCGGAAAAGATCGAACAAAAATGGGATGAAAACTGGGAGAACTGGGGTATTCATCGTTATGATCCAAGCCGCTCGAGAGAAGAAACTTTTGTAGTTGATACACCTCCTCCCACAGTTTCTGGTTCATTGCATGTCGGACACGTTTTCTCGTACACGCATACTGATGTTGTTGTTCGCTACAACCGCATGCGTGGTCGCAACATTTTCTATCCGATGGGATGGGACGACAATGGTTTGCCTACCGAGCGTCGCGTTCAAAATTATTACAATGTACGCTGTGAGCATAGCTCAGCCGGCGCTTATTTAGACGCCAAAACTGCCACAGAAACATACAAGAAAGACGACCCGCCGCGCATTGTAAGCAGACCAAACTTCATCGACTTATGCCTGGCTCTTACTCAAGAAGACGAGAAAGTATTCAAAGCACTCTGGCGCAGAATAGGTCTTTCAGTCGATTGGAATCAAGAATATTCCACAATCGACAAGCACAGCATCAAAATAGCTCAACAAAGTTTTGTCGATTTATTCCACAAAAAGCACGTGTACAGCGTCGAGGCACCGACCATGTGGGATGTCGATTTCCAAACAGCTGTTGCACAGGCTGAGCTTGAAGACCGCACTATCGGCGGTCATTTCCACAACATTCGTTTTGGCGTTGAAGGTTCTGACGAATCATTCGTTATCGCAACTACAAGACCAGAGCTTCTAGCAGCCTGCGTCGGCGTTACAGCCCATCCCGAAGACGCACGTTTCAAACATTTGTTTGGCAAAAACGCAATCACTCCGCTATTTCATGTGCCTGTGCCAATCTTTGCCAGCGAACTTGTAGACCAGGAAAAGGGCACAGGAATCTTGATGGTATGTACATTTGGTGATGCCACAGACGTTGCCTGGTGGAAAGAACATCGTTTGAACATAAGACAAATTATCGGCCGCAACGGAAGACTTGTGCCGGTGCAATTTGGCAGCGCAGGCTGGGAAAGCAAGAAAGCAGATGCAGCTAATGCCTGCTATCAGGAAATACTGGGCAAAAACGTCAAGCAAGCTCAAAAGATCGTAGTTGAATTATTGCGCAAAGCTGAGCATGCCGCTTGCGGAGATTCGCCTGCATTGACAGAAGAACCAAAATCGATTGAGCATCCGGTCAAATACTATGAAAAAGGTGATAGACCGCTGGAGTTCATAACCACAAGACAGTGGTTTGTACGACTCATGGACAAGAAAGAAGAACTGGTCAAAAAGGGTGATGAAATCGCCTGGTATCCAGAATACATGCGTTTGCGCTACAAAAACTGGACTGAAAATTTGATGTTTGACTGGTGTGTCAGCAGACAGCGATATTTTGGAGTGCCTTTCCCTGTCTGGTACAAAACAGACTCTAATGGTGAAATCGATTATGCCAATCCGATTGTCGCAGATATGGCAGCATTACCGGTCGACCCGATGATGGAGCCTGCACCGGGCTTTGATGAATCACAACGTGGCAAGGCAAATGGATTTGTCGGCGAAAGCGATGTATTTGACACCTGGTTTACCAGCTCGATGACACCGCAGCTTTGTTCAAACTGGCTGCTTGACGATAAACGGCACAAGCAGCTTTTCCCCATGGATTTGCGCCCGCAGTCACACGAAATTATTCGCACCTGGGCTTTTTACACAATTGCAAAAGCAATGTTGCACGAAAATACTGTCCCCTGGAAGCAAGTAGCCATATCAGGTTGGGTGCTAGATCCAGACAGAAAGAAAATGTCAAAAAGCAAAGGCAATGTTTTGACACCAATGCACCTTTTAGATCAATACGGCGCAGATGGTGTGCGCTATTGGTCTGCAAGCGCCAGACTGGGCACAGACACAGCATTTGACGAGAACGTCCTCAAAATCGGGCGCAAACTGGTAAACAAAATTTTCAACGCCGGCAAATTTGTTTTGGGTATGCAAGCACCGTCGGCTCCAATCAAGGAAGAACTAGACCGCGCATTCCTGGACAGGCTAAAGCAGCTTGTGCAGCGCGCCAACGCCTGTTTTGAAAAAATGGATTATGCAATAGCCCTTACTGAAATCGAAAGATTTTTCTTCGACAAATTTACGGATGAATATCTCGAGCTAGTAAAATCTCGGGCATACAACAATGAAGACCCGCAAGGTCAGGGCTCGGCCGTAGCTTCATTGCGATTAGCTCTCAGCGTTTTACTTAGACTATTTGCACCATTCTTGCCCTATGTTTGCGAAGAAGTTTGGTCATGGCATTTTGCTGAAGATTCAAAACACAAGAGTGTGCACATTGCTCCTTATCCGCAGGAATCAGAATTCAGCCATGTGGAAGCAGCAAGCGATGCAAAATCATTTGAAACGATTGCCGCATGCCGCAGCAAAGTAAACCAGAAGAAAACTGAAGCAGGCAAGTCAGTCGGAGCCGATATTGAAAGCATGACGCTGCTGGCTGACAAAGCCACTATTGACCGGCTGGCGATATTGGAAAATGATTTCAAGGCAGCTTGCAAAATAAGCAATTTGGAAAAGCAAATTGATGAAAACGCTGAAAAGGATGAATCAGGTAATGCAATCATCAAAATCAGCACCATTCAGTTTAAATAGCAGCTTACTTGACATTGCTGAAAACTTTATTCGTTCCTGATGCTAAGACTATAATAGAAGCGTCTCATTGTTCGCGGAGATTTGAGCTTGCAACTTGATGCCATACAAGAAGCAGCACAAAAGGGAGATGCGGCAGCGCAGCTTGAGTTAGCCGACGCATTTCATCACGGACGCGGTGTGGCCAAAAACTTGCTTGAAGCCAGCCGCTGGTATGAGCTTGCAGCCAGGTCGGGTCAGGCCGAGGCACAGCATAAGCTTGCTTTGCTCTATTTTCTCGGGCAAGGCGTGCCGCAAGACCTGGCAAGGTCGGCCGCCTGGTTTCGCCGTGCCGCAGAAGAAGGGCATATGGAATCGCAATTCCACTATGCCTTAATGTGTGAAAACGGCACAGGCTGCGACATCGATTTAGTTGAGGCTGCAACCTGGTATACCCAGGCTGCAGCACAAGGGCATGCAGATGCGGCTTTCAATCTGGCGCTTTTGCATCACCAGGGCAGAGGAGTGACACAGGACATCGCCAGGGCAATCCACTTATATGGATTTGCTGCAGACGAGGGTCATATTCAAGCGCAGTTCAATCTGGCTTTGATTTACCATCAGGGCAGCGGCGTGCCGAGAGATCCAAGCAGGGCAGCTCAGTTATACAAACTCGCCGCAGACAACGGATTTGTAACAGCCCAGTGCAATCTTGCGCTTATGCTACATCAAGGCGATGGAGTCACGCCAAACGTTGCTGAAGCCTATCACTACTATCGTATGGCTGCCGAAAACGGTCATATTACTGCCCAGTTCATTTTAGGGCGCATGTATGCAAACGGTGAAGGGGTTCCTTTAGACCATAGAGAGTCTGTCCGCTGGTTGACACGTGCGGCTGAGCAGGGTCATATGAAAGCCCAGTATGAACTTGCGCTCAAATTGTCGCGCGGCGAAGGTGCTGTAAAAAACATGGCACTTGTGGCTAGTTGGCTTGGCAAAGCTGCAGATCAAGGTTATATGAAAGCCTTGTACAGCCTGGCTATGCTTTTCAGGTTGGGAGACGGCATTGATAAAAACCTGGGTTTTTCTTATGACTGTTTTCGCAAAGCCGCAAATGAGGGGCATGTCGACGCGCAATATTGGGTGGGCTATATGCTTGAAATGGGCGAAGGTGTCGGCAAAGATGCCAAAGAAGCAGCCAAGTGGTATGCCAAAGCAAGCAAGCAGGGGCATGACAAGGCGCTCAAGCGACTCTCAGCCATGTTGGAATGAGCTACAGGCTATGACGCTTGAATTAAGGCAAAGCTATCGAATATAAGCCACAATAATTAAAAGCGTGACTTTCTTGTTTTTGGAAACTCAAAATGGAATGGCTCTGGTCAATCGGCATAATAGCTATCATCATTGTCGCTCTGCCTTGCTTGCTGGTTCGCCCCCTGTTTCTGGCGATTGCTGACAAGATTGCGGGCAAGAAAGGCAACGCACAAGAAATTGAAGACATGAAAAACAGAATCATGGTTCTGGAAAACGAGTTGCGCTCGGTGCGGGTGCAGGTCATACATATAGAATCGACACAAGAGTTTTCTACAAAGCTTCTAGAAGATTTGAAAGCTGAAAAGTCGGGCGAAAGAAAGCCCTGAATAAAGCGCCTGAATAAAGTCCGGAATAAAGTCCGGAATAAAGTCCGGAATAAAGCCCTGAATAAAGCCCGGAATAAAGCCCGGAATAAAGCCCGGAATAAAGCCCGGAATAAAGCCCGGAATAAA
>CAZJLR010000001.1:372599-390459 GCA_964546815.1 uncultured Candidatus Obscuribacterales bacterium
GCGCCTGAGTTAACACGAGTCAAAAGAAGTCTCTGAGCTACTTAGATCTGTATTTGAAGGCAAAGTGCATGGCTGCCTGCATTTAAGGCATTTTGCCCAAACTATATTGCATCGCAAATCGGTATTCGTTTGCATTTAATTAAGTCAGATTTTTTTGGATTTTTCGGCTTTTCTTCCTCTTATTAAGCGATGGCCACTGGCATATTCAGGCAAAACTTTATAGCATTGTTGCTCACGTTCCACACCGCCAAGAGGACCCCTACCATGCCAAATGCCGTTCTAGAACCGGAAACAACATTAGATCGCACGATGCTTAATGAAATCGTACATTGGGTTAAGACACTCAAAGATGTAGGCGTTACCCCAGACGTAGCCGCACAAGTCGCCACAAAATTCTTCGTTGCTGCTTGCAACGCTACTGAAGAAGAAGAAGAAAGCTGGGATGAGTACTCTGAAGACGACGACGAAGAGTAAAAACAGTTTTGCATTTAGCCGATTGATAGATTCAATTAGCATTGAATAGAAAAGAACGAAGGATGGAAAATCGTCCTTCGTTTTTTGTTGGCAAAAACAATTTATCTTTTTTCCTGGTGGAATTTTGAACTTTTTGGATCGTTTTTACGTTTATGAGTATAGGAAAGCAAAATCGCGGCCGCGAGTTTTCTAGCAGAAGACCAAATCATATACATCAGTATTAAAGGAATTTGTGACCATGAAAAAATTACTCGCTTCAATCGCAGCTTTCAGCGCAATGGCTTGCCCAGCATTCGCCCAAGATTTTGACTCCAGCAAGAGCGCTTCGCCAGACACAGAGATACGCGGCGGTGTTGATCTGAACGATATAGCTGCAATACCAGGCGGACTGACTCCAGACATGGACTCAAGCGTTATAGGTGCGGCAAGTGTTTCGCCACTTGCAAATACATTTTCAGACGAACAACTTGAAAAAATTGCAAAAATCAAAGGAGCATTTAGTGACACTGCTGCAGCAAAAGCAGCACAACTGCACACATTGGGTCGTGAATTGAAATCACAACTCAGTCAAAGCAATATAGACAAGTCTCAGGTCATGGATATTCAGGCGAAAATCAACAGCTTAAAGAATGATATTTCGAACGCTAAACTGAACATGCGCCTTGATACTATAGCAGTCCTCACACCAGAGCAAAGACAGAAATTCCACCACATGGCACTGCAAAGACAGGTGCTTGGCGGAAGAAGAGGAGCAGGACATGAGCATGGACATCACCGTCATGGTGGCAAAGTTCCGGGCGCAGATAGCGGAGCACAAAATGGCGCAGCAACTCCTCCAGCTTAAGTACAAGAGTACAAAAACAGTAGTTTTGCTTCATCGATGGGCAAGCAAAACAGCATAAACTAGTAAATACGAATAATTGCAGCACTGATTCTCATGATTCATCGTCAAGCAAAACGATGAATCATCGAGAATCAGTCTGCTTTTTCAGTAACTTTTCACTTGAGCCGATCAAGTCAGATCGAATTAGAGTTATGCAAAATCAAAAGCTTTTTGACAGCTAGTTTATTACTTCGGTGGAGTCGTTTTTAGAGCACTCAAAATTTTTTATAGCAAGATTCTCAGCGCCAGGTCATTCTCATTAAGCATATATTTAAGTTCCCGGGTGGCACTCCAGCGCTATGGTCTCAGGCTTAGTGCCGCAGTGGAATTTCAAGTTTAGAAATCGTCTACAAGAAGAACACTGACACTACCAGTGAAGCCTTTCAATTTTAGATCTTTAAAAATCCGTGTAGTTTTAACGGCAAGCCAACATAGAATTGCTAAATTGAAATTCTAGGAAAGGTTGATTAGTTCAATCATTCGTCGAATCAATTCAAGCGCACAAAGTGCCTGGAAAGAACAGCGACAAGCACAAATTTTCAGTTTTCAAATGTCTCAATCAAGCGTGATCTTTTTTTAGGAGGCGTAAAAATGATGCTACAAAGATTTGTAGATAAAGACGTATTCAGCTCATTGAGGGATATGCAAAGACTGCAACGACAATTAAACCGGCTAATAGGCGCCGACAATAACTCATTTTCAGCGCAAGAATTTCCAGCATTTAACGTCTGGACTTCAGACAACGGAGCCATTGTTAGAGCTGAAATTCCGGGTGTAGAGTCTGAAGATGTTGATATCAGCATAGTCAACGACACACTTACAATTAGAGGCTCCCAAAAGGCTGAAACTTTCCAAAACGGCGAAACATGCCACAGACAAGAGCGCGGATACGGAACTTTTGTCCGCTCGATTCGCATGCCGTTCACAGTGAATGTTGACGGAGTGAGCGCACGCTTCAGCGATGGTGTTTTGCATCTTGAAGTTCCAAAAGCCGAATCTGAAAAGCCCAGAAAAATTAGCGTTGTGTCTCAATAAAGTCTAAATTTCAGCAAAGGAGTATCGATATGCCTACTGAACTGATGGAGAGCAAAACACAAGAACTCTCAACCAATGATGCTGCAGAACAAGCAAAAGAGCGTGCAGTATTCGTGCCACGCACAGACATATATGAGTCGCAAGAACACTTGCTTGTTTTAACCGACATGCCTGGTGTCAAACTTGAAGACGTCGATATCACTCTAGAGCATAATATTTTGACAATCGAAGGCAAAGTAGAAGAGCCAAAATTCAAGGGCTACAACTTAACTTATTCAGAATATGCTACAGGTGATTACAAGAGAGTATTCACACTTTCAAACGAGATTGATAGAGAAGGTATACAAGCCTCTATAAAAAACGGTGTCCTAAAGTTATCACTGCCCAAGAGCAAGCGAGCAACGGCAAAAAAGATCACTGTGCAAGCGCAGTAAACAAAGATATTGAGCAGGGTACTTTAGGCAAAGATAAGCAAGGCAAAGTTCTATTGCTTAATGCCGACATGGCGGTGGTATATTAGAGCACGTCCCCGGCTGAAATCCAGGCAAGGATAAGCTACTAAATGCGCCGAATATTTACCACCACCATGTTCGGCATTATATGTGCTCTATTTGGACTTGCCGCGGGGGTCTGGTTTGCTCCCCAGTTGAAGTTGAGCCCGCCGTTTCAAATGATTGCTTCGTTTGCGTACAAAGTACCCTGGTCTAAATCTATCAGCCAGGCTGACAGTAATAGTCCATTTGAAATGTACGATTATCCGACAATCAAATGGCGTCCACGACCCTTTGCCGACCCAGATGGTGCAATTGCCCAATTATGGACAAGGTACGAGTGGAATGACAATACACACAGTTCAGGCAAAATGAACTACAGGCTGACTGTTTTTAAGGCACCAGGCAAAACTCAGTGCACAGTTCAACTACTAGACGACAAAGGATTCAAAATCACTCAGTTTGATGCCACTGACTTTCACCAGGTGCCGGGCGCACCAGACATAATGGAAGCGCGAGACAGTTTTGCTGTCACAGAAGACCAATACAAAAAAGTCGGCGACTATGCCGTCAACTAGCTTTGTTTAGAGCCTTTTTGGGTTGTTATCAGATGCAGATTGGCAATAAACAGCAACAAGCTTTAGTATTGATTCTGCTGCTAACAGCACAATCTCAACTGGCGCAAGCTAAGCCAACAAGCAAGCGTAAGTTTATTCCGCTGACAAAAACATTAGAACCAAAATTTGATACGTCGCTGGTTCCGCAGCCATCTCATTTTGAGTTAAAAACAACATACACACAAATTGTTTATCCAAAAGACCCTGCAAAAATTTTGCATGGAGAAACAAAAGTTGTTGACCTTACAGGCAAAGTAAACAACGATATTTTGCGAGGTCAAATTAGCCAGGAAGATCGCATATCGACAATCAATACACGCGAATACGGCATCAAGCCGAAGTTTTTTGTTGATTTGCGAAAAATGGAAGCTAAACTGGCACCAGATTTTGCCTGGCAGATGGAAGCGCAAATGAAAGATGCGCAACGTAAGCTTGCCGGTCAAGTTGAAAAGCAAGAAAAGTTGATGAACAAGGAGCTCAAGGGGCGTCAGCCAATCACCGATATGCCAGCCTTGCCCGCATCGGCAAATGCAAATCCAGATAAAACTAAAGCACTCGATGCAGCAATTGAAAAAGCTAGAGAGCGCAACAGACAAAACAGCAATCCACTTCAAGCCCTTGAAGATGCCATTGCTAAAGCCAGAGCTAAAGCCAATGCTGAGGCAAATGCAAAAGCGCCGCCTGAGATTCCAGGCAAACAAGTTGCGCTGCCGGCGCAAGCTGGCATCGCAAAAATAGCGGCTATGCCTTTTGACGGTGGAGGCAAACTGGACACAAGCAATGCCGAACGCCAAATGTCCGACGAGCTAAACAAAGCCAAATCAACTATTCCGATTCCTAATATTACAAGCTCTGTCAAAATGCCCAATCCAGAACAAAAATCAGTGTCTGCAATTCCTTTGCTGCCTAAAAAAAATCTGGCAGACCCAGAAAAACTAATGGCAGAACAATTAGCTAAAGCCAGGCTTTTGCCCAGTGCCGATGAACAGGTTAAAGCAGCTTTGATAAGAGCAAACACAGCCGCTCAGCTTCGATTGAACAAAGCGCAGCCGCAGTTGAACGCAATCATGACTAGTTTGCGGCGCCTGCCATCTCCAGATATGCCGAGCGAATTGAGTGCAGGCAAAGCGCTAGAACTAGATGCGAAAACTGCGGTGGAATGGGACGCCTGGCATGCTCATTTTGCGGAGCTGGCGCGCGACCCAATATTGAAAGCAGTGAACAAAGCGGGCAGTCCTGCCGGAAGCAACACAGTTGAAATAACAGTGCGGCGCGACCATCATTTGACAGTAAGCCTCAGTCAAAAAGCGAATAATGCATTTGACCAGGCAATTTTGCAATCTTATGAATCTTTAGATGGCAATCAAGCATTGGAATTTCCGGCCGGGTCGCGGCGCAGCAGCGTTACCTTTTTAATTGACAACAAGCATGCAGATAGTGCTGCTCCGTCTGTGGTTAAAAGCCAGACAAGTGTGGGCGACAAAGAAATATTTCGCCTGAAGCACTAAATCAGCATCTATTCTTGCAGAAACAAATCAAGCTTCTCTTTGCACTTATAAGTTCAGCCTGCAACATTTTCAGCGCCGACAGAGTCTGTACGTAGCCAATTGTAGCCAAGAACAATGTAAGTGATACAGACTGGAACGGTGATTAACTCCCATGCTTCAGGTTTGCAAAAAAACAAATAGAACAAAGCAGTAAGAACTATACTTGGTGTCATAGCAACAATCGACATTCTAATTGCTGTTTTGAAGCCGAGCTTTTGGGAGTCGACTATCATTGCCACTACAGAATAGATTAACGCCAAAATAATGTGCCCTAGAAAAACTAGCGGAACAATCAGTAATCCAAAGATCAAAAGCTTTAGTGCAACATCTTGCAGAAATCCTTGCAAGTTGCCGGCAGGCAAATCAAAATCAAAACCCTGGAACCAGGGTATAGGCTTATCATTGCTGACAAAGCGAAATCCTTGCTCTGTCAGGAGCAAATCGGCATCACCCATTTCGCCGGCGTTGCTTGAAGTATCGAATACGATAAGTTTTGGCTCTTTAGTCAAAATATTTTTGAACTGTACTTTGCATGGGCTGGGTTTATTGATGCTAAAACGGCCGTCCTTCAGTTTCATATCAGGCATTTTTTCGTAAATGGCTACTGATTCAGCGCTATTAATAGATTCAACAATATGGAAATAACCGCTGGCGACGCTTACTGTATTGCAAATTACTAGAAGAACGAACAAGTACAAAAAACCAAAGCCTTTGCCTTTCAAGGCTGTGTCTCGGTAAAATTGCTTAGAATAGAATGCATATAATGGTGCACGAAAAATAGAATATTCCATCAAGAATTTTCCTCTATTCCAGACAATAGTATTTTGTTTGCATTGGCACTATAGAACTTGCATTTTGAGAACAAGTTCCATGAGATTGTTGCCCAAAAGGAGTAAGGCTGCGATATTATCAGGCGACGTAGAAAACTCAGAGCTTGCTCCGCGCATATCAAGGCAGGGAGAATCCATGTGAACACGCAGTCCGGTCAAAACAGGAAAAGTTTTGCTTGTTTTAGCCAGAGCTTCTTGTAACAACATTCTTACTTCAACTTTTCCGTACATCAAGCCAAGGTTCGTTGAAACGCCATTCATGGCATTAATTACCTTAACCAGCTCGAAGGGGCTTTCCACTGTGCCGGAAGGCTTTTCGCCCTTAGCGATGTGCATGAGGTCTTGCAAGCTAGGTTTGCTAAATTGGCCGGTGCGTCGTCGCAGTTCATCAGTTATTTTGGGGCCGTCTTCTTGCTTAACCCAATTAGCTTTGATTACTTCGTCGATTGCACTCAGGACTGTATATCTGTCATAGCGTAATTGTTTGCAAATAGACTCTGTCGTGCAGCCCATTTCAATCAGAGTCCAGAGAGTACGCAATAAATCACGGCGCTCAGGTCCGAAGGCTGCAAGGTCTGGGACAGTTTTGATTTGAGTATATACAGCATTTGGCCAGCCTGTGCTCTTTATGAGCTTTGGTAGTTCATCTGCGCGGCGAGCTCCTTCGATCAAAAGCATATGAGGAGGACGACTGCAAAGGTTCTTATCCATGTCTTTCTGATCAGACTTTGTCTGGTCGAAAGTAAAATCGAGTGGGTCTGAACTATTCATCAGTTCGTACAAAGCGTGTTCGCCGCCCAAGTGGTCATAACTAGCATTTGCAATAACTGAATTTTGCAAAATCAAGCGTCCGACAGCGCGCCCGCCCCGTCCAAACAAAGACAAAATACCGTCTTGCCTGGAAGCTATAATCGTTTGAATTACAGTAGGCAAATCAAAGAAAGCCAGGTTGCCTTGCAGACCAGGTGGCTTGAATGCTGAACCTTCAGCATTTCTTCTGTTGATAATATCTTGAATTTGAGAAGTGATGGCTGGAAACTTGCGTATCACTTCTCTTAGAGCCGCGGTGGGGAGGCGCAGTACAGTTGCTTCTTCAGGCACACGGATAGTTGCGTTGCGTGGTGCATCTTGCAATACAGCCATCTCACCGAAGCATTCACCTGCAGTAAGATATGCTATAACTTTTTTACCCTGCAGAACTGCGACACTTCCGCTTTTTATTACATAGAGACCATCCGGCGGATCTCCTGCGCTAAAAATAATTTGCCCGGGACCGCACACAATCTCAGTAAATAAGAGACTGAGGCTTTCAAGCACATTCCTATCTAGCACCTGGAATATGGAATAATTCTTGAGGAAGTCTGTGACCTCAAGTGTTTTTTCCGTAGTAGTGCCCATAGATTCGGTCCTTCCGCGAGTTAGCTTTAGATTAGGTTTGTGCGCTGCGAATTTTCTTGGCGCGAGTCTCCAGTTCAGCAGCTTCGGTGTTTTTGTTTGCCTTTTGCAAAGCAGAAGCATAACGTTCTAAAGCCGAAGCGACTTCAATGTGATTTGCGCCGAAATGTTCTTCGTATATTTCAAGGGCAAGTTCATACTGGCCTTCAGCGCTGGCAAAATCTCCTCGTTTTTCATAGAGCTTGCCTAATTTATCTAGAAGTTTGGCTACATCCAGAGGTTGCTTGTCACCAGTTTTTTGTTTCAAGCGAACGAGTCTAACATAGTATGGCACTGAGTCTTCAGAGCGTCCAAGCTGAGCGTAAACGTCGGCGGCGCGTTCGAGCAGGCTTGCCAGTTTTGGACTGTCTTTACCGTAGAGTTTTTCTTTGATTGCAAGTGATGATTTCAAAAACATCTCGGCTTGCTCGTGGTTGCCCTGGCGAGATTTTAAATCGACTAGAAGTTCAAGTGTGATAGCAACATCAATATGATCAGCGCCAAGACCTTGCTGTTGTATTTCAAGTGTGCGCCAGATGTAAGACTCAGCCTCATTTAGCTTGTTTTGTTTGCAATACAATTCAGCTAGCTTAAACAAGCATGATGCTACTTCAACATCTTTGGGTCCGAAGAATTTTTCAAGAATGCCGACGGCTCTCTTGTAATTCATTTCAGCTTCGTTATATCTTTTCTGTCCGAAATAATTGTCTCCCAGTCTCATGCATATAAGGGCAACGCCGCAATGATTTGTGCCCAGAGTTCTTTCTGCAGTGATTAGTGAGTCGGCTTCGCTAACAAGGGTTTTCAGCTCTGTGGTACTAAGTGAGTCGGGCTTCCAGCCGATATATTCCAGAGCTTCATCAAGCGCGATGTTTTTCTTTGCGCAAATACGAATAGCTTTGATTGCAAGTTCAGATGGAACGACACCGTCGCCGATCAAAAGCTGAGCCTGCAACCCAGCACGAACAACTTCCGGGTCTATGGTTTCGACAGTTAGTAAATACTGACCAAGTGGGATGCCTGCTTTTTGAGCTTGCTGAGCTGAGTCTTGTAATTCAGCTGCGGTAAGCAAGCCAGCTTCGCAAAGTATCTCTCCGATTCTTTTCTTTTCTGTTTTGCGTCCCTGTTTGCTCCAGAAAGACGCCATTTGTCTGAGCTGGTCGACCATATCAGGATGATCGGGACCATAAGTTTTTTCTTTAACTCGCAACGCAGACAGGTAAAATTGCTCGGCTTCAACATATCGGCCGCGTGCTTCCAAAATGCGTGCCATACGCTGAAATGCCTGGGCTGTCTCGATATGCTCCGGACCGTGAAAATCTTGAGCTATTTGAATCAAACGCCAACCTAAAGGTTCGGCCTCAACAAATTTTTTCTGCAGGATATACAAATCAATAAGTCTAGTAAGACAAACTGCTACTTTCAGGTTAGTTTTGCCGAAAGAATTTTCGTTTATAGCCAGAGCCCGACAAAACTGTTTATCAGCCTCATCAGGTTGAGCAAGTAATAAATACAAGTCACCCAGGTCGACGCATAATGTAGCTATTTCGCGATGAAGTGACCCAAAAGCTTTTTCTTGCTCTGCAATTTCAGCATTTAGTTTTACAACTCTAGATTTTTTCGACTCAAGTGAACTTACTTCAAGTTCTTTGACTCTATCTATTGCGTCCTCAAACTCCAATTTTTCCTCGGCGGCCTGGCGCAAAGCTGCCACTGCCATGTCTTCATCAATCTGACCATTGTCAAGCATAGTCTGCGCTTGAAGTACGTTGGTCAGGTCTTCAGTGGACATGAATCGGAGCATTACAAGCATTTCGCCGAGCCTCAGCTGAAATTTATCAGCCTCTGCCAGCCCTGCAGGCAGTTGCTCAGGTTTAATCACTCCTGCTTTAAGCAGGAGGTCGCCAATGCGTTTACGGTTGTTAGTTCGAGTTTCGGCCATAAGGTCGCAGATGTAAGGCCTGTGCCAGATACGAAGGAAGACATGAGAACATTGAGAGCCCCCATTTATCTTCATACCACGCCGACAGTTAAATTTATAGGTTCTGGATCAAGGCGCTTTGAACTCATATTTTCTAAAGATAAATAATCGGGCTGCAGGAGCTGGCGGATTCAGGCTTTTAAGCATTCTAGCCCTGTCCCTGGATGAAAGAAGAAAAGCATTTGAGTCAACTGAGCCATATGGGGATAAACTTTGAGTTCATTTGTGGAGAACTCTTGGCATGAAAAGAACTAGTTTTGGTATGTCACCATTGCGATTTGCAGGTCTGCTTGCTCTGGCAGTCGCTTTAACAACATCCATTCTGCCTTCCAGTGCCATATCTGTTCCAACTCAGGCAAATAACCTAGAACAAAGCCAGGAAGAAGCCATCGGGTTGCTCAAAGAGTATTTGAAAATTGATACTACAAATCCTCCGGGTAACGAGACTAAAGGGGCTGAATACCTGGCTAAAGTATTCAAAGACAATGGCATTGAAGCCCAACTTTATGAGACAGCGCCTGGACGTTCTTGTGTTTATGCTCGACTTAAAGGTAGCGGCAAGAAAAAAGCCATTGTGCTTTTGAATCATATTGACGTAGTTCCGGCAAATGCAGCAGACTGGAAACACGCTCCATTTGGCGGAGAAGTGATTGACGGAGAGATCTGGGGACGTGGCACTATCGACATGAAGGGCTACGCAATAGCTCAACTTGAAACAATGCTTATGTTCAAACGTTCAGGCAAGCTTCTTGATCGAGACTTGATCTTCCTGGGCACTCCTGATGAGGAGGTTGGTGGCAATTTTGGCGCTAACTGGTTTGTCAAAAATCATGCTGATTTAGTAAAAGATGCGGAATTTCTCTTAAACGAAGGCGCTTTTATTGATACCGCAGATGATGGCAAAGCAAGATACTGTGGCGTCGCTGTCTCGGAAAAATCGGTCCTCTGGCTGAGCCTTGCAAGCAAAGGGGAAGCTGGTCACGCATCGATGCCGCAGCCTGATTCATCGGTAAATCGACTAATAAAATCCTTAAACAAAATCATAGAGAATCCTCCCAAGCCAACTGTGTTAGCACCAGTTCGTGAGTATTTCAAATTGATTAGCCCCACTGTTGATGAACCGCTTAAATCAGCCTTTGCAGATATCGACGCTGCGGTCCAAAAACCCGATATCTACAAAATAATATTGAAAGACAAAATGAAGTCATCGATGTTACGAAATACTGTTTCACCAACGGTGTTAAAGTCGGGTTACAAGACAAACGTTATTCCTGCTGACGCCTACGCCGAACTTGACTGTCGATTGTTGCCAGGCGTTAAGAAAGATACTTTCGTAGCCGAACTCAAAGACATAATGAAAGACAATAGCGTCGACATCGGTGTACTCGACTGGGTGCACACCGACGCATCGCCTTATGACACCGAATGCTTCAAATCAATTTCCAAAGTTATGAACAAAAACATGCCTGGCGTACCAGTGGTACCAATGGTAATGCCCTGGTTCACAGATTCTCATTGGTTTAGAGACATCGGCATTATTTCTTATGGCTTTGTTCCTGTAAAAGTCGACCAAACACATCTTGCAACGATGCATGGCAAGGATGAACGCATTCCAGTCAGCAACTATAAGGAAGGAGTGAAGATCCTCTACGAAATGCTCGATGATCTTTGCTCTTCTTCTCAAAATTAGCCTGCCTTCTTCACTCGCTGTCTGTTAAGAATTTGGTTTAGCTCAATTCAGCGTTCGGCAAAATAAAACTTTGCCCCGCATTATCATATTTGACAGTCTTTCAATTTGCGAACCAATCACGATAAACAGCCAAAGTTCTGCCTCTCAACAAACACAGAGCAGGAAGTGGAAGAGAATGTACCGATATCGGTACATTCTCTTCCACTTCCTGCTCTCAAAAAGAAATGATGTCAGCATGCCCAGCCGTCAGAATTCCTTTGAACTTTTTACTTCGCTCTTGCGTCTTTAAGCGTAGGAGTATGGAGTGAAAAATATGGAAAATATGCCTACACCTCCAGAAGAAAAGAAAAATCAATGCGCATCCAAAACTGCTCTAGTTCAGCAATTTTGGACGAAATTCACCAAAGAATATTCGACGATTCAGGCATGCGTCGAGGCGTTATACAGGCTAGCTTTCGGTCATGATATCCAATGCCCTCGTTGCGGTCACGAAAAGGTTAGAAAATTAAATAACTCGCGTATCATCATTTGCAAAATGTGCAAGAAAGAGTCACATACGTTAGCAGGAACTCTATTCAATAACATAAGACACCCCAGAGCATGGCTAGGCGCCTTATGGTTCATGCAGCAAGGAATCAAGGTCAGCGCCAATGGTTTTTCGTTTGTAGCGGGCATTGCATCATCCTCCTCACAAACCATCTTCAAACGGCTAACCTATTTGCTTTTCCGAAAAATGGAAGACCTGCCAGAACTTCCCTCGGCAGATTTTCTTCTGCTTTTTACAAAAAGAAGTCGTTTGAGCGTTGCAAATCAACATCCACATAGCGAACAAAATGAATACGAAAGCCTGAACAGCTCTTTGGAAGATCCCGCTTGCAAAACCGAGTATCTAAGCCATCACGAAATAGTCAAAAGTAATTTTCCAGACGAAGACGCGCGTCTAGATTTAGAAAATCCCATGCAAACAGACGATGATGATGAGAATTCACGGAATGAACAAAAGGAACTGACGGATATCACAAATTTAGTTCTGCAGGAACTATCGTCCGAACCAATCCATGTTGACGTACTATGCCAAAGATTGAAGATGGATGTTAGCAAGATTGAAGCAGCGCTAATAATGCTTGAACTGGAAGGATTACTAATTTCAGCTGGAGCAAACCGATACTCACTTAACAAGAAAAAAAACGCACAAGCTCAAACATATAATCAGTCGGGAAAAATCCTGGTTGATTCTTTTACTGAATTCGTGAAAATTACCTTTCATGGAATCAGCCGAAGATACCTTCAAAACTACCTGGCTTGGTACTGGTGCGCTAGCGAAAAGAATGGCCAAAATGCCTTTTCATTTTCAGGCAGCAATCTTTGTCGGGCCCAAATCAGGCCGACAGATATAGAAGAATACGTCACACCCTTATTTGTAAAAGCACCAACGCTTCCAGAAAGCTCTGTATAGCGAATCAAATTTCAGGTGGCAGGTTTCTCGGAATTCAAATCCTTCACTATTTTCATAGCCTCGTCAACATGCTTAGAACCATCAAGCATAGAATTAAAAATAAACCTAACCACACCGTTTTTATCGATGACATATGTGACACGTCCGGGCAAAAACGCAGCAGTATTGGGAACTCCAAATGCTTTGCGTGCCATATTGTTGGTGTCGGCAAGTAAGGTAAATTGCAATCGATTTTTTTCAGCAAACTTTGCGTGAGACTCGACTGTATCGGAACTTACACCAATAACTTCAGCACCCAATTTTTTGAACTCTTCAAAGCTATCTCGAAAACTACAGGCCTCCGAAGTACAAACACTTGTATTGTCTTTTGGATAGAAATAGAAAACTACTACCTTCTTCCCTCTAAAATCACTCAATGAAATCGTTTTTCCGTTTTGATCAGGTAATGCAACATCTGGCGCCAGATCGTTTATTTTGATTCTACCTGTCATAGTTTCCGCCGAATCTCTTGTCTTAAGCAGCTTAGGCAAAGCAAAAGCATTCGTCTTTTTTTTGCTCGACGATTTTGCTGAGTTATTACTAGTCTCACTCGCCTGTTGAGGTTGAACTCCTTTGCCATCGAGTTGCATCGCAGGTTTAAGTTCATCATCTGCAACTGCGCAGGGACAGAAAAAGCAATTAAGAGAAAACAGCGTAGGTATGAATAAAGCTACTGGATACGACTTTAGATCGGCAGGTTTGGACAGTTGTATGCTCATTTTGACGGACCTTGATTTTGCACTTGCAGATTAGGGATCACACTTTATTTTGTTTGCATTTAACGCCTAAAACATCAGGAAAAAAGCTCAAATGCTAATCTTCAAATAATTGAATTGTGAAAAGATAGTCGTTTAGGATACTAGACTCCTGACTCAATGCATAATGCAACAATTTTGCTCGTAGTTCTTTGGATTGCTCAAGATAGCCACTAATTTCTTCTTTCATTGACCAGTACTGCTTACACTCTGACATGCTTGCTGATTTGAGTATGCTCTCAGCTGTTTGTGAACAAACACCACTACTAGCGGTCGTCGAGAAGGACGCCAGAATATCCTGAACAGGTTCTGCCAAAACTAGTTTATCCATCAAATGTCCAACTCCTGCGAGGAACTCGCCAAACCAGGGCTCATTGGTAATTTCCTGCTCTGAGAGAGTCAGGTAGACCTGAGCTACGGCAATTTCCTTAAGAGCTTGGCTAAAAGCATGTGAATTCGCTAGACCAGCAGCTATTAGCGCTGCGTCCGCTCCAAACTTTCCTTCCGAAACTTTGTCACAAAAACCACGCATGAACTTCAAGGATTCAGACAATAACGTCTTGGCAAGAACGTAAGCTCTTAACCCACGGTCTTCCTCGTTTTCCGGTTCCATATCTTGGTGAGCCTGGTACAACGGACTATCCTTGAAGCACTGTTCAACTATTTTACACTCCCGCTCAAAGCCTTAAGACAGAGAACTTCTTGCGCAGAAACAAAAGAACGTAGGAAGGGAAAGTTGGAGAACGCCATTACGCCGTGACGGAAGATGCCTAACGCAAAATGCTTGTACACAAAAATGCAGCTCCTGATACACAGTTTCGAATGTCCAGTTCTCGATGCGAACGAACGCAATCCCCCTTGACGCAGGGAAGCGCAGGCATGGTGCCTGCGCTTGGAGGGAAGAGAAAAATTATCGCCAGAGGCTTACTTCGTTATGCAGCCTTCTTGTTGGAAAGCAATGCAGAGTATGAATCGTAGAGCTTTGGACTGACATTTGCAGGAAACTGGAATCTTGCAAGATCAAGACCATTCATAAGGTTTTGCAGGTTCTTTGAGTTACGACGCCCATCAACCTTCACATTGTCTACTGAATCGAACTTGTTGCCGTTTTCTTTTACGTTGCTCAGTGCATTCAGTACGTTCATTGCTTCTCTCCAGTTGTTTTCGGAACCCACTTCCGATGTTTTTAGAATATCTACGGGTTGGTACAACCAGGGGGCGTCATTGTGGCAGTTTTGGGTCAGCTCATTAAAGATTGGGCCAGGGATTGCTTCTTGAACCAGTCCATGGACGACATTCGCTGCAGGATAATTCATCACCAGTGCCCTCAAGAGCCAACAAGAGCAAGGTAACCAAAGTTTTTGTCAAAATTTTGAGCATGCCAAGAGAGACACGCTTTGACTTCGACGCCCAAACTCCTGCGCCTAAATAGTCACTTGAAACAGATGCCATTCATTGTCTTGTTAAAGTAATCAGGCGACAATCAGAAGGCTAGTGCCCAAGTGCAGCGCAGCATTCCCACAAGAACAGTCCAGATGTAGCTATCGGCAGCGCACCCACAAGAATTGCCCTGATTTAGCTCACCTCCGCAAGCCCTTAAAAATGACCTTCTTTGATTCACAGCAGCAAGTCCGTAAGAAATGCCCTGCTTTAGTTCAGAGCAGCAAGTCAATAAGAAATGCCCGGCTTTAATTCAGAGCAGCAAGTCAATAAGAAATGCCCGGCTTTAATTTAGAGCAGCAAGTCAATAAGAATAGTCAGGCGTAGTTCACAAAAAATCCCATAAAAATATATCCGGCTAAAGTTCAAAGCACGAGACAAAAGAAGCTGGCTAGAAACTAAACCGCAGTTTGCACAAAAGCAATTTGGCCAAAATAGACAAAGGAAAGCTTTTCCAAATTTTCCTTTAATTCATTTGACGTCACTGTCGTTACTTTCGGCGCCGCCATCGGGATCTTGAGACTCAAGCCTCGCTTCAGAAGCAGATGAGGGTGATGTCGTCTTAGCAGCAGAGCCAACTGCACCCATGAACATTTTCATCATAATCGAACCAAACAGAACAGATGCAGCAATCCCAAACCCCACGCAAGCACCTAGCTTCGGGATGAGTGCCACCGGAGATCTGAGCAGGTTTCCTTGTATATCCACCGGAAGAGGACCTTCATACATAGAATCCCCCGCAAACCAATTTTGCAATTGAGTCACCACAGGCGGTGTGCCATAAAGATGAGACGCATACGCAAGACCAAGCAATAGACCAATCAAAGAGCCGACTGCCAAAAAGACAGCGACCTTAAAAAGCCTAAATGCAAGATTTACGCCATCGCTCTCAGGCATAGCCAAAAGCTTTATTTCTTAGACTTTTGAGCAAAATCAAGCTGCAAACTTGGATATTCAGTTGAAAGCCACTTTGATTTGGTCATCTCAGTCAGCATTTCATCCACTTGCATAAGCAATTGCTGTAGTTCAGGGTCTTCTTCAGACGAATTCGCGAATGAAGAGAGAACTGCTTTGTTTGATTTTACCGATTTGCGCCCAGTACTCTTTTTGGTCTTAACTGCACTGTCTTCGATAGTCAGTGAAGGCACCTGCGAGTCGACTGTCTCCAGGCTCTCAGTTCTGATATTCTGCAAACTCACCTCTTCAGAGATGTGTTTGATATCTTTCTTGATCCGTTTAGACATCCCGCTCTCCTTCAGCTTCTTCAACACCTAATTTACTCCTGGAAAGGAGAAAAAGAGATGTCAGCAAGGACAAAAACCGGTGAGTTCTTTTAAATACAAGTCATAAGAAACGAGATTCTCTGCCAGAGCTAGCAAAAGATATACAAAAGCATCCAAAAGCGTTCTCTACTAGAATGGTTCACTTAATAAAACCAAAAGTCAATTCAAATGACGCATTGAGATAAATAGTCACGCAAGCAGATACTCACGCAACCAGCTACTTACACAATCTGATACTCACGCAACCAGCTACTCACACAAAATCTGATACTCACGCAACAAGATCCACACCTAACCAGAGACTCCCATCCAGGCAAACCAACAGGCAAGCAGACCAGCACGCTCCCAGACAAATTCACAAACAGAAGAACAAACAGACAAGCAACGCCCCGAATGCTCAACACCATCAATCCAGATTCAAACAGCACATCGATTTGCGGGCTTACACAGTCAAAATGGGGAGGATCCCCATTCCTCTGCAAAGTCGCCTTAGCCTATATTGTATATATACTGGGGAGTATTGGTATGGACGGCTTGGCTGGCAATTTCAACAGCGATCACAGTCAAGACACTATTCATCGTGCCGAAAATGCGTACAGCTCTGATTTCATCCGCAAAATTTGGCATGACCTGGGCGTTAACAAAGACAAAAACAGCAGCGCAATGTCGCCCGCCAGAGAGCAAACTGTAGGCACTGCACAAAATTTTCCGTTAATAGAAAAGCACGATCCTCGCGGTGACTCCACACCACCGCCGCATCATTTGCCACCACTTATAGATTCAACTAAGCAAAAGCATCCCAGACAAACAGACAACGAATTACCCATCGGAAAAGTTTACGAACTGCGTAGACTCAAAAACAGATCGGCAGATCATTCGACGCCAGACGCTGTCGTGCGCATCCCGGCGAACTTCGACCCAAACAAACCAGTACATCTTGCTATATACAATCACGGCTGGGGCAGCAACGCCGAAAATTCCTACAGCGACAACCGCTTAGACAAACAGATGGCAGGCGCACCGCCCAACACAGTTCTAATTATTCCAGAATGGCAGAAAGTTGCCGGAGCTCGCAGCGCCAATCAAGGCAATTTCAAAAACGAAGGCTTATTCAAGAATATGTTGCAGGAAGTTTTTGATAAGACTCCAGAATTGAAAGGAAAAACGCTTCAGGACGTGGACAGCATAAGCATCTACACGCACTCCGGTGGATACGTTGCGGCAGAAACAGAATTATATAAAAACGGACTATCAGGCAAGGTAAAAAGCATCACTTTGCTAGATTCGCTCTACGACCCAAAAGGGTTCGATCCCTGGCTAAGTCAAAATATCAAAGAAATCGCCGCAGGCAAAAAACAATTCAACAATATTTTTGAGGACACCAAAGCAGAAAGTTACGGACAAGCTGCTCGTATCGAGAAGATGCTCACAGACGCTGGACTTTCAAAATCAATAATGTACGAAGACTACAAGGATCCCCAATCAGTCGTTGATGCATCCACAATTGCTTCACACCCAATCGTGTTCAAATACAGTCTCGCGGACGCTGACGGACTAGAAAGCCCCCATTTAAGCATTCCTCATCTTTATGTCGGTCCAGTCGAGGCTGCAGCTGCAAACCGCGAGAAACAAATACAAAAGAAAAATCCTTAGCAATTTTGTTCAAGATGGTGCCATCGGAGCGGTACCATTCAGAGCAACAACACTTAATGCAACAGCAGTCAAAACCCGAGTAATCAAATTCGCAGTATTCGGATCTGCATTAACCGCATTCGGAATAATCAGTTCGCGGTAATCAACTCGCAATATCCGGCTCCGCAATATTCAATTCCGCGATAATCAACTCGCAGTATCCGGCTCCGCAATATTCAATTCCGCGATAATCAACTCGCAGTATCCGGCTCC
>CAZJLR010000001.1:390559-408904 GCA_964546815.1 uncultured Candidatus Obscuribacterales bacterium
GCAATATTCAATTCCGCAGAAAAAAGCGTGATTCGAAAACTAAGTCGAGAGCTTTTTCGCATTCAAAAACAACTCATTGCATTCAGATTCAAGCACAGGTCCAAGCACTCTACACTTGTTATGCAGCGAAGCCGCAGCCACATCTTTTGAGCGAATGTTGATATCGCCAAAACCACAACTTTGCAAAAACGGAATACTACTTCCATAAATTACATACGGCATGCCACACCATATTGCCGCCGACTGACACATCGGACAAGATTCTCCAGTGGTAAACAAGCAAACTTCTTTCCAGTTGAATCCTTTATCAACGTCAGGACAATTGTGGATAGCAGTCATTTCACCATGCCAAATCGGATTATTTAGCCGCACAGTTCCAGTCGCAACTACCTCGTGATTTTTCAAATTGACAATCACAGACCCAAACGGAAACTTGGGAACCTTCTTAGCCTCCACTATAGCCAAACGCATAAAATGCTCGAGGTCTAAATCTTTGGGCAAATCGACGTCCGCGGCGAAGGCAGCCTGCTCAACAGTTGCGGAAAGAAAGGCAAGCGAAGCCGAGCGCAATAATGTACGCCTTGAAATCTCATCCTGCACCATTTTCATTCTCCATTTCACAAATTCTCTAAACACTCCAACTAGAAAATACCCACTGCAAAAAATGCTAGGTGCAAAAACTTGTGCAAAACGAGAAAGTACTGGCAACGTCAAAGGACTCAAAGCGCCAAAAGCAAGTAAATGGCGTTCAAAAATAGTCAACAAGTCACTTTGAAAATCCAAAAGACAAGAGCAACACGCTGACCTTAACTGTCTCTCTGGTCATAAAAGGTCTTCAGCCTGAGCACTTTTTTGCACTATATAAAGGAAGGACGCCCCAACCTTGTTCTCAACTGTTAAGAACCTTGTATATATAACAGGCTCAGACAGCATTTAATGTCAGGGGGCGCGAAAGTGGCGCTGGCTGGCACTCTAAAGAATCGGATCTTTAATTCTTAGATTAAATATATGGTCAAATCATTTAGCTGAAATAAAATTTCCCGACTCTATATGCACAGAACGCTATTATGAGTCTCCGGTTTGTTCCAAATCCGTCATCCCATGGCGTGTTCGGAAATAAGAGCAGCTTAATGAAGCAGCTTCGATTCCGCGACGCCTGATTGGCTAAGCGGGCAAGCAAGGCGGGACTTGTAGTCAGCCTGGCAGCAGATACATTTCTGCATCCAGCCGGCGCAGCAAGCGGTGTAAAGCATGACTCAAGACGAGTCGACCAAGGAGTAATCGAGATAATGGCACGTGCCAAGACACACAAAAACGATGCAGCTGGCGGACCGAGAGTTCAGCGCATTCGCATCCGTTTGAAATCGTACGATCACCGACTGCTCGATAAGTCGGCTGAACAGATTGTAGACACGGCTAAGCGCACCGGTGCTACCGTGCTGGGTCCCATTCCTCTACCAACCCGTAAGCGCGTTTATTGCGTGCTGCGTTCACCGCACGTAGACAAAAAGTCGCGCGAGCATTTTGAAATTCGCGTTCATAAGCGTCTTATCGATATAAACGATCCGACGCCAACCACTGCAGACGCTCTCATGAGACTCGATCTGCCAGCTGGCGTAGATATCGAAGTTAAGCTCTAAACACAAATCCTTATATGGCGAGGCAACAAATTCAGTTGTCTCAACAGAACAGAAAAGGTCCAGGACAATGAAAAACTCAATCGGATTGATGGGACGAAAAGTAGGAATGACGCAAATCTTCGATCAAGAAGGTGCGGCGGTTCCTGTCACCGTAGTTCAACTGGGCGACAACATCGTCACTCAGACTATGAGCAAAGAAAAGAACGGCTACACAGCTGTACAAGTTGGTGGTTTCGCCGTTAAAGAAAAGAAGCTCAACAAGCCAGAGCTCGGCAAATTCAAAAAGCATGAATTGCCGGCGCTCAAGCCGCTGAAAGAATATCGCGTCAGCGATACATCAGCATTCAAAGTAGGCGAATCAGTTAAAGCTGATAGCGTACTTAAAGAAGGAATGCTCATCGACGTACAAGGTGAGTCAATCGGTAAGGGCTTCCAGGGCACAATCAAGCGTTATAACGCCGGACGTGGACCGATGTCACACGGTTCTAAGTTCCATAGAAGTATGGGTTCTATCGGACCAGGTACAACTCCAGGTCGTGTGTTCAAAGGCATCCACATGCCAGGACAGATGGGCAACGTCACTTGCACGGTCAAGCACCTGAAAGTGGTTAGAGTTGATGCCGACAAAAACATTTTGCTCATCAGAGGATCTGTGCCTGGTTGGGATACCGGCTTGCTCTTCATCACTCCTTCCGTCACAAAATGGAATGGCTAATTAGACAACTTAGTTCACTCGTATAAGGACAGGGAAAATGACTTCCGTTCCAGTAAAAGATTTGAAAGGTAAAGAGCTTAGCTCGAAAGAGCTGGCTTCAGATGTATTCGGCATGGAGCCGAACTTGCACCTGGTGCACGCAGCACTGGTTCGCCAATTGGCAAACGCACGTTCGGGATCTGCAAATACAAAAACAAGATCTGAAGTACGTGGCGGCGGCCGCAAGCCATGGAGACAAAAAGGTACCGGTCGCGCACGCGCAGGTTCTACACGTTCACCATTGTGGAACGGCGGCGGCGTTATTTTTGGACCTAAGCCACGCGATTATTCGCAAAGCATGCCAAAGAAAGCAAGACAACTTGCACTCAAGTCAGCTTTCGTTGCCAGAGCCAATGAACTTGTTGTAGTCAAAAATTTTGACGGTCTTTTCAAAACAGCTCCAAAAGCCGGCGAGAAAGTGACCGAACAACCAAAAACAAAATCAGTTGTTGAAGTTTTGAGCAGCCTCGGCATCGCCGACAAGAAAGTTCTTGTAGTTCTAGACCACATGGTGGCAGGCTCCAAGCAAGTAGAGCGCGCAGCTCGCAACTTGCCGCATGTAATTGTTGTTGACCACAAAAATCTCAATATCAAAGATCTGGCTTACTGCGAAGCTTTGCTCATCACAGAGCAAGTGCTTGCAGAACTTGAAGCTCGCTTCAAGAATGTTGGCTCAAAAGCAAGCAATGAAGAAGCAGAAGCTGCTCCGAAAGCCAAGAAAGAAAAGGCTGCCAGCACAACTGATGCAGGCGAAGCCAAGAAAACAGCTAAAGCAGCCAAAGCCAAAGCAGAAGATGCCGGCGAAAAGGTAGCTGAAGCAAAAGCAAAAGTTAAAGCTAAGGCCGATGAAAAGGCTGAAGCACCGGCTAAAAAAGCCGCACCGAAAAAGGCCGCTCCTGAAGCAGCCAAGGATGCACCTGAGGCTCCTAAGAAAACTACTAAAAAGAAATCAGAAGACGCCTAAGGTCAGGAGCAAGGGGAAAAGACAATGGATAGCCGTCAAGCACAGGTAATTTTACGTCCGATCATCAATGAGAAGACTGTCCAATTGGCAGCCGCAAATCAGTACACATTTGAAGTCGCTCGCGACTCAAACAAAACTGAAATTGCAGAAGCCTTGAAGCAAGTTCTCAAAGAGCTCTACCCGAAGGGCAAATTCACAGTATTGCGCGTCAATACTGCTGCCATCCGCGACAGGTTTAGACGTTCGAAAAGACACGCCAAAAACCCCAAAGATGGCAAAAAAGCAATTGTGACGGTCGCTGGCGACCCAATCGAAATCTTCAGCGCCTAGTTCCAATAGTTTAGAGGCGATGAATACATCGTCTATAAGGCAGATAAAAAAGGGTACAAGTTAATGCCTATCAAGAAAGTAAACCCAACCTCCCCTGGTCGCCGCGGCATGACGCTGGCTGACTATTCCGACATCACTAAGCATGAGCCGGAAAAGTCACTCGTCATCCATGTACACAGACATGGTGGTCGTAATAACCAGGGAAGACTAACCGTCCGCCACAAAGGCGGTGGACACAAGCGCGCATATCGCATCATCGACTTCCGTCGTGACAAAATCGATATGCCATGCGAAGTGAAGAGCATTGAATACGATCCAAATCGTAGCGCTCGCATCGCACTTGTTCAGTACACAGACGGTGAAAAACGCTACATTCTGGCTCCGCACACATTGCGCGTCGGCATGAAGCTCATGTCCGGCCCACAAGCCGAAATTCGCGACGGTAATGCACTTCCTCTTCGCAATATCCCACTGGGTACCATTCTGCATAACGTAGAACTGACCATCGGAAAAGGCGGACAACTTGGACGCGCTGCCGGAGTGCAAATTCAACTTCTAGCTAAAGAAGGAAAATATGCAACCCTTCGTTTGCCATCAAGCGAAATGCGTATGGTTCACGTCGACTGCATGGCTTCAATCGGTCAGCTCAGCAATCCTGATGCCAAAAACATCAGCCTTGGTAAAGCTGGACGCAGCCGCTGGCTCGGTATCAAACCAGCCAACCGCGGTGTGGTCATGAATCCAGTTGACCACCCACACGGTGGTGGTGAAGGCAAGTCTCCTATCGGCGGAAAACCACAAACACCGTGGGGCAAGCCGGCGATGGGTTATAAGACTCGCCGCGGGAAGTTCAAAACTTCCAGCAAGTTCATAGTCAAGCGCCGTACAAAGTAAGGAGTTCACCGTGTCGCGTTCTCTAAAAAAAGGGCCATTCGTTCACGCCAGTCTCCACAAGAAGATTGAAGACATGAACCGCAAAGGCGAAAAGAAAGTAGTTAAGTGCTGGTCGAGAGCATCGATGATTGTGCCTGAAATGATCGGTCACACCATCGCTATCTACAACGGTCGCAAGCACGTGCCGGTTTATGTCACAGAACAAATGATCGGCCACAGATTGGGCGAATTCGCTCCAACCAGATATTTCAAAGGTCACGCCGGCGGCGAAAAGACCGCAAAGAGAGGCTAAACCACCATGCATACAAAAGCACAAGCAAAATGGATCAGAATGTCGCCTCTCAAGGTGCGTCGAGTAATGAATGTGATTCGCGGCAAAAAAGCAGGCGAAGCATACACAATGCTCAAGTTCATGCCACACGCTGCAGCCCGTGAAATTGAAAAGGTTTTGTGGACAGCGATGCATAACTTGATCAACAACTCAAACACTGGTGCATCAGAAGAAGAAGTCCAAGACTTCCGCATTTCCAAAATTTACGCAGACCAGGGTCCAACCCTGCGCCGCATCCAGCCTCATGCCAGAGGCCGCGCTTTCCCAATTAAAAAGCGTATTACACATATCACCATTGAATTGGACGATCTTCAGTAAAAAGGAGCTAGAGGACCTTGGGTCAGAAAGTACATCCACGCGGTTTCAGAGTCGGCATCCATCAAGGATGGTCGTCAAACTGGTTTGTCAATACAAAAGACGTACCAGCGCTCATCGAAGAAGATCACAGAATTCGCATCTACTTGAAGAAGGAGTTGCAAAACGCCGGAGTATCGAAGTGCGAAATCGGCCGTAAGGCAGATCAAATCACCATCGATATTTACACAGCACGTCCAGGCGTTGTGGTGGGCAAAGGCGGTCAGGGTCTTGAAACTCTGCACCAGAAAGTGCGCGCCATGCTCGGACGCACCGGTATCGAAGTCAAAATCAATATCCTCGAAATCAACAGAGTTGATCTAGAAGGACAACTGGTTGCTGAGTCAATCGCCCAGCAATTAGAAAAGCGCGTTGCCTTCCGTCGCGCAATGAAACAAGCCATGCAACGCTGCATGCGCTCTGGAGCTGTCGGAGTCAAAATCATGGTTTCCGGCCGCCTGGGCGGAGCAGAAATTGCCCGCAGTGAATGGAGTAAGGAAGGACGTATTCCTCTGCAAACTCTAAGAGCAGATATCGATTTCGGTTTTACTGAAGCTCACACAACAATGGGTCTCATCGGAATCAAAGTCTGGGTATTTAGAGGCGAACTTTCCAGAGGCCAATGGTCACCACCGAATATCAAAGCACCAACCGAGCGATCTGAAGATGGCACCGGTGGTGGCGGAAGACGTCCGGACAGAAGACCAGACAACCGTGGCAACCGCGGCGGCGGTGGCGAACGCGGTGAACGCAGACCTAAGAGACCAACAGGTGGTAATTAATCATGTTGCTTCCAAAACGTACTAAATTCAGAAAGCACCACCGTGGTCGCATGACGGGCACGGAAACACGCGGAAGCGAGTTGCACTTCGGTGAGCTCGGTCTGCAAGCACTGGAACCCGCATGGATCACAAGTCGCCAGATTGAAGCTGCACGTAAAGCCATGAGCCGAAGCGTACGCCGTGGCGGTCAAATGTGGATCCGCGTTTTCCCAGACAAATCTTGTACAAAGAAACCAGCCGAAACTCGTATGGGTTCCGGTAAAGGTAACCCGGAATTCTGGGTAGCTGTAGTCAAACCAGGCCGCATGCTATTTGAACTTTCCGGAGTAGGAGTGAAGGAAGCCAAAGTGGCAATGGAAATTGCAGCACAAAAGCTTCCAATCAAATGCCGCATCGTCGAACGATATAAGGGAGGCTAATCATGAGAGTCAAAGAAATTCGCGAACTCTCTAATGAAGAGATCACCGAAAAAATCGCTGATGCACACCGGGAGATTGTTTCGCTACGTTTCGAACTTGCAACCCGCAAATTGCGCAATACAGCAGGCATCGGCAACGCCCGTAAGAGGCTGGCCAGGCTCCTCACCATTCAGAATGAACGCCAGCTAGGATTGAAGAGGTAAAGAGCGATGCCAAAGAAAGAACTTGTCGGAAAAGTTGTGTCGAATAAGATGCAAAAGACAGTAGTCGTCGCTGTAGAAAACGATGTCCAGCACCGTAAGTATGAAAAGCAAACGGTGAAAACGAGCAAATTCAAAGCTCACGATGAAGAAAATAAGTGCAATATCGGCGACCGTGTTCGCATTCAAGAATGCCCGCCAATCTCCAAAGATAAGCACTTCACAGTAGTAGCCGTTCTGGGTAACATCCTCGGCGAAAAGGTTGAGGAGTAATTGAAATGATTCAACAAGAGTCGAGACTTAACGTAGCTGACAACACCGGCGCCCGCGAATTGCTTTGCATACGCGTGCTTGGTAGCTCAGGTCGCCGTTATGCCTCAGTAGGAGACGTCATAGTCGCTTGCGTCAAAGACGCATTGCCGAATATGCCAGTTAAAAAGTCTGAAGTAGTTAAGGCAGTTATCGTGCGTGTGAAAACAAGCATCAAGAGAGCTGACGGTACAACAATC
The DNA here is from genome assembly GCA_964546815.1 of uncultured Candidatus Obscuribacterales bacterium. GTDB lineage: Bacteria > Cyanobacteriota > Vampirovibrionia > Obscuribacterales > Obscuribacteraceae > JAIEPM01. The sequence goes on from CAZJLR010000001.1 coordinate 397,737, forward strand.
AGATTCGATGACAACGCAGCAGTCATCATTCAAAAGGACAACAACCCGAAAGGCACACGCGTATTCGGACCAATTGCCCGTGAACTGAGAGACAAAAACTTCACCAAGATTATGTCGCTTGCTCCGGAGGTTCTCTAAAAATGGAAGCCAAGAAAACACATAGAGAAGTTCGCTACACCAAAGCCCCGGCTAAAGCCAAAATCAAAAAGGGCGGAAATGTAGTTGTATCCGAAGCGCTGCACAAAAATGGCGCCACAAATTTGATGCCTAAAACGCACCTCAAGCGTGGCGACACCGTAATGCTCATGAACGGTCCTAAAAAACAGGACAAGAAGCGCAGCGCGGAAGACACAAGAAGCGCAGTCGAGCGCAACGCATTCAAAGGCACAATCGGTAAAGTTCTTGCCGTTTATCCTAAAGAAGGCAAAGTGCTTATCGAAGGCGTCAACATGATGAGCCACTTCATCAAAGCCAAAGGCGGCGGCGGAGAATCTGGCATCGTGCGCAAAGAAGTAGCAATATTTGCAAGTCGGGTCATGCTTTATTCAACAGAAAAGAGCCGCCCGGTACGCAGCGAAAAGCGCAAAGAATACAACCTTTAATTAGTCAGTGGGGGTGCCCCAAGGCGCCCAGGACGACAAAGACCGTCCAAAGCCAAGCTGGAGCAGCAAGATGAAACTCAAAGAAAAATACAGTACTGAAGTTGTGGAGCAACTCAAAAAAGAGTTCGGCTACACAAACAATATGCAAGTTCCGCGTATTGAAAAAGTGGTTATAAACATGGGTATTGGTGAAGCAGCCGCTTCAGCTAAAGCCATCGACGGTGGTGTCAAAGATTTGACCGCTATTGCCGGTCAAAAACCAATCGTCAATCGCGCCCGTAAATCAATCGCCACATTCAAAGTACGTAAGGGCATGCCTGTCGGCGTATCGGTAACTCTTCGCGGAGCCCGTATGTACGACTTCCTGTCCAAACTGATCAACATTGCGCTGCCCCGTATCCGCGATTTCCGCGGACTTTCACAAAAGTCCTTTGATGGTCGCGGCAACTACTCACTTGGAGTAAAAGAGCAGCTGATTTTTCCAGAAATCAACTATGAACAAGTTGATGCCGTTCGCGGTATGGACATATCAATTGTCACCAGCGCCCGTACTGATGAAGAAGCGCGAGCAATGCTCAAAGCGCTAGGTATGCCGTTCAAACGCTAGTCCAAACAAAGTAGGAACGAGGCGCCTGGTGCCTTGCTCCACAGAGAAACAAAAAAAGGGAGAGAGTTTCAGTCGTGGCCAAAACATCCATGATCGATAAAGAAAACAAGCGAAGAGTGCTTGCCTCAAAAGGTAAGTACCCAATCGTTCGCTTGCACAATCGCTGCCGCATCTGCGGCAGACCGAGAGGCTATTACCGCGACCTCGGCTTGTGCCGTTGTTGCTTGAGAAAGATGGCCCACGAGGGTCTCATCCCTGGTATGACCAAGTCCAGCTGGTAGGAGAAAGTAAATGCCGGTCACAGATCCTATTGCCGACATGTTTGCGCGTATTCGAAACGCCACACGCGTTCGTGCGCCCTTCGTGGAGATGCCAGCTTCTAAGCTGAAAGTCTCTTTGGCAGAAGTGTTGCGTAACGAGGGATATATTTCCTCATTCGAAACTAAGGGCCTTGGTTCGCCAGAGCAAAGAATGCGCATCGTCCTTAAGTACGGTCCCAAAGGCGAACAGGTTATCCAAGGCCTGAAGCGCATATCTAAGCCGGGACTTAGAGTTCACAGACCAGCCAAACGAGTGCCACGTGTACTTGGTGGGCTTGGTGTAGCCATCGTCTCCACGTCGACCGGTCTCATGACCGATCGTCAAGCTCGCAAGAGCAATGTGGGCGGCGAAGTAGTCGGATTCATTTGGTAAAAGAGGGAACGACCTATGTCACGTATCGGTAAAGCGCCGATTCCCGTCCCGCAGGGAGTAACCGTCACCATCAATGGTGGCGATATAAAGGTGAAGGGACCGAAAGGCGAACTTCAGCGCACAGTACATCCTGATCTCAAGCTAACGCAAGAAGATGGCAAAATCATCGTATCGCGCGCTTCCGAGAGCAGACAGGTGCGTTCTCTGCATGGCTTGAGCCGTACGCTCGTAGCCAATATGGTCAACGGAGTCGTCACAGGATTCACAAAACAACTGGACATCGTCGGTGTCGGTTATCGTGCAGCAGTCGAAGGTAGAACCCTCGTCATGCAGCTCGGTTTCTCTCATCCGGTCGAAATTCCAATTCCAGATGGCGTCACCGTTACAGTGACCAAAAACGTCACCATGGTAATCAATGGACCTGACAAACAAGTCCTGGGCGACTTCTGCGCATTCATCCGCGACCGTCGTCCACCTGAAGTTTATAAAGGTAAGGGCGTTAAGTACTCAACCGAACGCATCCGCCGCAAAGCCGGTAAGGCTGCAGGTAAGAAGAAATAACTTAGTTTGTAGAGGTTCGGGGCAAATATCCCGGGCTCGCAATTATCGAGGACAAGACCATGCTCAAGAAGCAAGACAGAAACGAAGCCAGACGGAAAAGACATCAGCGCATTCGCCAGCGTATAACTGGTACGCAAGAGCGTCCGCGCCTTTGTGTTTACCGCTCAAACAAGCACATCTATGCTCAAATTATTGACGACGTTGCTGCCGCCACACTGGTGCAAGCCAGCACGCTGGATGCAGAAAGCAAGGCCGAAAAAACCTGGGATTGCGATGCAGCTAAAGCAGTGGGCGAACTAATCGCAGCCCGCGCTAAAGCCAAAGGTATCGAGTCTGTCGTATTCGACAGAGGTGGATACATCTATCACGGACGAGTTGCAGCCGTAGCAAATGCAGCAAGAGAAGCAGGACTTAATTTCTAAATAGGCAAGTCGGGAAGCAAGCATTTTGCAAGCGACCGCGAAACAGGAAAGAGACAGGAGTGGTTCCTTAAATGGTGGATCAAGATAAAGCAGGAGTTGTCGGCGGCGATGATAACGCCGATGGAGCTCGCAAAGGACGTCGTTCTTCATCGCGCGATTCTGGTCGCAAAATGATGGAAGATCGTCCTAAAGAGCAGTCTGACTGGGAAGAAAAAATCATCCAGGTCCGCCGCGTAACCAAAGTAGTTAAGGGCGGTAAGAAGCTCTCGTTCCGCGCAGTTGTCTGTGTCGGAAACGGCAAGGGTCAAGTTGGAGTCGGTGTCGGCAAGTCTGCCGAAGTTATCGGCGCCATCCAAAAAGGTGTAGTTGACGCTAAAAAGAGCGTAGTGACTGTACCGATGGTAGGCAGCACAATCCCACATCCAGTAACTGGATGCCAGGGTTCAAGCCGCGTTTTGATCAAGCCAGCCGCAAAAGGTACCGGTATCATCGCCGGTGGCGCCGTTCGCGCTGTGCTCGAACTTGCCGGAGTCGGCGACGTACTTTCGAAGTGCCTCGGTTCACGTTCACCATTGAACGTTGCTCGCGGTGCCATCGATGGTCTCAAGCAACTACGTACATTTGAAGATACTGCGCGTCTTCGCGGAATAAGCATCCGCCAGATGCTCTCGTAATAGAGAAGGAATAGCCCAATGTTGAAAATCACACTTAAAGCCGGAATGGTGGGCACCACCGAAAAGCAACGCCGAGTAGTGCGTGCGCTTGGCTTGGGCAAGTATGGCTCATGCGTTTTCCATGCCGACTCTCCAACAATACGCGGCATGATCACCAAAGTTACCCATCTACTTTGCGTGAAAGAAGCAGAAGGTCAGGGCAAAGCAAACTGCTCAGCCCCAGCTAAAGCAAGCAAATAAGCTCAAAACAAAAGAAGCCGAGTTCGCAATGCGGGCGCAAGGCAAAGGAGAAAGAAATGAATCTTAATGATTTGGTGCCGGCAGAAGGTGCCAGACGCAGGTCAAAAAGAGTAGGTCGCGGACGCGCAAGCGGTCATGGCAAAACATCTACTCGCGGTCATAACGGACAGGGTCAACGTTCGGGCGAAGGCAAGCGCTTCGGCTTTGAAGGTGGACAAACTCCCTTGTTCCGCCGCCTGCCAAAAATCCATAATTTCGATCAAGTAAAAAGACGCGACTGGGTACTTCTTAATGTCGGCGTACTCAACGGACTCAAAGCAAATTCAGAAGTCACAGTTGAAACACTGGTTGAGCATGGCCTTTTGAGAAAAGAAACTCAAAGCTTGCGCATTTTAGGCAACGGCGATTTGAACGTAGCTCTGAAAGTTAGCGCGCATCATATCTCTGAAGGTGCTAAAAATAAAATTGAAGCTGCAGGTGGTACCGCAACCGTAATTGGACCTGCAGAAGAAACCCGTAAGAGAAGGCAAAAAAAGTAAAGCCTTGAGGAAAATCAGATGACGCAAGACCCCGCCAAACGGAAGGATCCAATCGGAGGTCCTGGCGATCTCCTGACTATGCTTTCTGCAGCTGGACTGAAAGAACGCATATTTTTCACAGCGGCAATGATTGCCATCTACAGAATCGGCGTACATATTCCATTGCCTGGGGTTGACCCTATGGCAATGACCAAGCACCCAGAGCTAGCTCAAAACTTGCTCGGCATGATCGACCTGTTCACAGGCGGCGCGCTGGGCAAGCTTTCCATATTTTCGATGGGTATTGGTCCTTACATTACCGCGTCAATCATTATGCAATTGATGGCTGTAGTCATTCCGAAACTGGAAGACTTGCAGAAAAATTCAGGCGAAGCCGGTCGTAGACAGCTTTCGCAGTACACTCGTTATCTTACGGTTGGACTTGCCACCATGCAATCGTACATGTTGGCTCGTTTGCTCACACAAATACATGGTCCTGATGTCGTAATAGTTTCAGGTCCACTATTCCTGTTTTCAGCCACAGTAATTCTGGCTGCATCAGCCATGTTCATTATGTGGCTTGGTGAAGTAATCACAGAGCGTGGTGTCGGAAATGGTGCATCATTGCTTATCTTTTTGGGCATCGCCTCGCGTTTGCCTTCAATGATTGCGCAAACTTCAGAAGCTGTGCAATCGGGTCAGGTTCCTGCCTGGGGCGTTGCTGTGCTCGGTGGCGTATTCCTATTATTGATTGCACTTGTTGTTTGTTTGCAGCAGGGTGTTCGCAAAATCAAAGTATTGGGAGCCAGGCGGCAAGCCGGCAATAAGCAAGGCATAGTCGCACCAGATGACTATTTATATTTGCCTGTAAATCCATCTGGAGTTATGGCGATTATTTTCTCGTCTTCATTGTTGATGTTTCCAACAACAATCATGCAGTTTCTCGGTAAGTCTGGCAAAGACCCGATGAAAATCATGTATGACGCCTTAATCCATGCACCCGGCATCGGTGCAGGTTTCAAATCATTGTCAGAGCAAGGCTGGGCGCAACAAAGCTGGGGATTCGTCAGCCGCGAATTTATTGCATTCACTCAATACAATTCAGTTGAGCACTCGCTCATTTATTTTGCTTTGATCATATTCTTTGCCTTTTTCTACGCTTCGATTGTATTGCCAACAAAAGACATGGCTGAAAATCTGCGTCGCAGCGGCAGGGCAATTCAAGGCGTCAAGCCAGGGCGGCCGACATCTGAATTTTTGGAAGCCACATTGAATCGCTTGATTTTCATCGGCGCGACGGCGATTGCCATAGTTGCGATTATTCCGATTCACGTTGAGCATTTCACCGGAGTAGTCACACTGCAAGGACTGGGCAGCACATCATTGATCATCCTTGTTGGTGTTGCAATTGACACTCAAAGACAAATAATCACACATGCGCTCTCGGCTAAATATCAAGCTCGAGGCTTGTTCAAAGGCTCAAACAAAAAGGATTCGTAAAAATGCAAATTCTATTCCTAGGTGCCCCCGGAGCTGGTAAAGGCACCCAGTGCAAACGCGTGGCAACTCAATTGAATTTGCCGCACCTTTCATCTGGCGACTTGCTGCGTGAAGCAGTCAAAGCCGGCACCGCAGCCGGTGCAAAAGCAAAGAGTTATATGGACCAGGGTCAACTTGTTCCAGATGAAGTTCTAATTGCAATGTTCAAAGACAAATTGTCTGCCGAAGAGTGCAAGGGTGGGTTTATTCTTGATGGTTTCCCCAGAAATCTGGCTCAGGCTGAAGAGTTGGACAAACTTCTGGCAGAACTGAAAAAGGATCTATCTGTAGTAATTGACCTTTCTGTCGATTTCGGCAAATTGAAAGATCGCATTACAGGCAGAAGACTTTGTGCAAACAAAGCATGCAATGAGCCATACCATCTCACATTTGCTCCGCCTAAAAAAGACAACACATGCGACAAGTGTGGGTCTGAGTTATTCCAGAGATCTGACGACAAGGTTGAACTGGTTGATGCTCGCCTGAAGACTTACAATGAACAAACTGCTCCACTAATCGACTACTATTCAAAGCGTAACTTGCTCAAAACAGTAGACGGTAACGGCGAAGCTGATGAAATCTACAAAAAGTTGATGGATCTTTTTCGGGGTCTGAAAGTCCACGCATGATCGTTACTGAAAGCGAAGATATTGAGCTTTTCCGCAAAGCCGGCAAGCTAGCAGGTGAAGTGCTCGAAGCACTTACAAAAATTGTAGCGCCAGGTATGACTACCTGGGAAATCGACGAGCACGCTGAAAAGCTCATTCTTGAGCAAGGTGCTATTCCTACTTTCAAAGGTTATCGTGGTTTTCCAGCCACGGTTTGCATCTCTATCAATGAAGAAGTTGTGCATGGAATTCCAAGCAAGCACAAAAAATTGAAAGATGGCGATGTAATTAGTATGGACCTGGGTGTCACTTTCAGACGTATGGTCAACAATAAGAAGCAAGACTTCATTGGTGACACTGCAATCACTGTCCCGGTTGGTGAAATTTCGCCGCGCCTGGCTAAATTGCTTGAGCATACAAAAGAATCTTTATATGCCGGCATTGCCGCAGCAGTAAATGGCGCCACTTTAGATCAGGTAGCCGGACCCATCGAAGACATTGCCAAATCAAACTCTTATGGCATTGTCAGGGAGTACGGCGGTCATGGAATTGGCTACAACTACCATGAAGAGCCATTCATTTTGAACTACAGAACCGGTAGTAAGGAACGACTTAAACCTGGTATGGTTATAGCGATTGAACCAATGTTCAACTTGGGAGCCGATCGCGTCAAGGTGAAACCGGACAAGTGGACAGTTGTAACGCAAGATTACAAGCCATCTGCACACTTTGAACATTCACTTTTGATAATGGAAAATGGCACTCCAGAGATACTGACAAGGCGTCCTAGCGAAGAAATATGACCAAACAAGGCGTAATTGAATTTGAAGGTGTAATCCGCGAAAGCCTACCCAATGCTATGTTTCGGGTCGAGCTGGATAACGGGCACAAAGTGCTCGCGCATATCTCCGGCAAAATTCGCAAAAATTTTATTAAGATTCTACCAGGCGATCGAGTGCGTGTAGAGCTCACTCCGTATGACCTTACCCGCGGTCGCATCACTTACAGAATCAAAGATTGAGGTAGAATAGCCGTTTGTTCGCGGCTGCATTGGCTGGACTCGCCAGTCAATATTTTTCGGTCCACTCTGAATCTTTCGGGGGAAGCCCGGGAAGATTCGTATCGTCGGTTAAGTAAGCAGCAGTATGGCTGGCTAAGGGGGCAACCCCAAAGATAAGTAGACTGCCCAAGCGATGAAGCAATTACACTGCTAAGTCGAGAAAGAAGAGAAAGCAACCATGAAAGTAAGAGCTTCGGTCAAGAAAATTTGCGAAAAGTGCAAGGTTATACGTCGTAAAGGTCGTGTAGCAATTATTTGCGAAAACCCCAAACATAAGCAACGCCAGGGATAATGGCGGCGTGTGCAGAAATGCACATAGCATTTTTACGGTTCTTGAAATGTGACTGCCTTTAGAAGGCATGGAGGATGAATGGCTCGCATAGCGGGTGTTGACCTGCCAAGGAATAAGAAAGTTTATGTCGCGCTGCGATACCTTTATGGTGTTGGGCCCACAGGCGCCATGAAAATTTGCCAAAAACTTGGCATTTTGGAAATTAAGCGTGTGCAAGACCTTACCGAAGACGAAGTAAATCGTATTCGTGAAGAAATTGACAAAAACTGGCAGGTGGAGGGTGACCTCCGTCGTGTCGAGGGTCTCAATGTTAAGAGACTTATCGAAATTAATTGCTTCAGGGGACAGCGCCATCGCAAAGGCTTGCCTACGCGTGGTCAACGTACCAAAACCAATGCCCGTACAAGGCGTGGTCGTAAGCGCGTTACTGTCGCCAACAAGAAAATTGCTCCGTCTAAGGGCTAATTGACGATCTGGATCTAATAAAAGGGAGCTTAGAGCGGCGAGTCGCTCGAGCAATAAGCGAATCAATTTCGCAAAAGTGTAGAAGAAGGACCATAGCAAAATGGCTAAAGCACCAAAAGCAAGAGCTAAGAAGAAGGACCGCCGCGTCGTTCTGGAAGGGGTTGTACATATTCAATCTACTTTCAACAACACAATTGTCAGCGCCACAGACCCTGTCGGGGCTGTAATCGCCTGGGCATCAGCCGGCACTGTCGGATTCAAGGGCGCCAAAAAAGGCACTCCATTTGCTGCTCAACAAGCAGCAGAATCCGTCGCCAAGCGCTCGATGGACCAGGGCATGCGCAAATGCGAAGTGTTGGTGAAGGGGCCAGGAGCCGGCAGAGAAACGGCAATCCGAGCTCTGCAATCTGCAGGTCTTGAGATTCTGCTTATTAGAGACTGCACACCAATTCCTCATAATGGTTGCCGTCCACCCAAACGACGTCGCGTGTAATTTATTTAGTCTTTCTGACAGGAGATACGGCATTGGCCAGGTATTGTGATTCAGTATGCAAATTGTGCCGCAACGAAGGCACCAAGCTCTTTTTGAAGGGCTCACGTTGCTACAGCAGCAAGTGCGCTATCGAGCGTCGTCGTTATCCGTCAGGACAACACGGTCAAGAACGCAAGAAGCAATCTGAATATGCTGTTCAGCTCAGAGAAAAGCAGAAAGTACGCCGTGGTTACGGCTTGCTTGAGAAGCAATTCGCACGCTATTTCGAAGCAGCTACTCGCCAGAAAGCAGTTCCAACCGGTTTGCGTTTGTTGCAACTGATGGAAGTGCGTCTGGACAACATCGTTCACCGCTCAGGTTTGGTGCCATCGCGCGCCCAAGCCAGACAATTGATCATGCACGGACATTTCACCGTCGGTGGAAAAACTGTGCAAGTCCCATCCTATCAATTGAAAATCGGCGAAGTGGTCTCTTGCAATAACAAGAGCAAAGACCTGGTCAAAAAGCTCATTGCCGATAATCCATCAGCAGGAGCTCCACGCTGGGTAACAGCCGATCTTGAAAATCTAAAAGTATCAGTTCAGCAGCTTCCAGCTCGTGAAGATCTCGATCAAACGATTAAAGAAGCGCTCATCGTTGAATTCTATTCGCGTTAATTGATAGTGGCATAGCCCAAGGAGTACGCATCGAATGTACGGAGTCAGCATAGAACCCCTCAAAATTAAGTGCCTGGAAAACAAAACCGGCACAGACGGATCGATTTACGGCAAGTTCGTAATCGAACCGCTCGAAAGAGGATATGGAACCACCGTGGGAAACTCGCTGCGTCGAGTTCTTCTTTCGTCTCTTGAAGGTGCTGCAGTTACCGCAGTAAGAATCGAAGGTGTCACGCACGAATTCACTACTATCCCAGGCGTTGTAGAAGATGTAATCGACATCATGCTCAACTTGAAAGGACTTGTAGTTAAGTCATTTAGCAATGACCCACAATATTTGCACCTCGACTTGCAACGCCCAGGACCAGTCACCGGCCGCGATATCATTTGCCCAGCCGATGTGACAATCATCAATCCTGACTGGCAGCTTTGCACTCTAGCTGAAGATGGACGCGTACGCGCCGAAATCACTGTAGAGCGCGGTCGTGGATATGTACCGGCTGACACACACAGCCACTACAAGCAAGCAATCGACGTATTGCCGATTGACGCAGTATTCATGCCAATCCGTAAAGTCAGCTACAACGTAGAACCGACTCGCGTTGGCGAATCAACAGATTACGACAAACTGACAATCGACCTCTGGTCAAATGGTTCAATCGACGCCACCGAAGCGATAAGCCAGGCTGCACGTCAATTGATCGACCACCTGGTTCCGATTGCAGAACTATCCGGACGTCCTGTAGTACCGGTTGCTCCACAACCAACACAGTCCGACGGCAAGCATCATTCAATCTCGATCGAAGAATTGGAACTTTCAGTAAGAGCATACAACTGCTTGAAGAGAGCCAATATCCATTCTCTCGGCGAGCTTCTCAAGCTAACTTACGATGATTTGATGAATATCAAAAACTTCGGTAAAAAGTCAGCCGACGAAGTAATCGAACGTTTGAGACAATTCGGACTCGGACTTTCGGACACGTCGAAATAAAATCGACAAAAGACCCTTAGAACTGCATTTGAAGGATTGGAACCATGCGTCACCGCAAACCAAAAAATCGCCTCAGCCGTCCTTATGACCAACATAAGGCTCTACTGCGCGCGCTCGCCACAGAGCTTCTTCGTCATGACGAAATCGTCACCACTCTTTCCAAAGCAAAAGCAGTGCGTAGTCACGCCGAAAAGATGATCACTCTGGCAAAAACCGGACGTTTAGTCGATAAGGCTGAAATCTACAAGAAAGCAAAAAGCGAAGATGCCAACGTGGCAAGTGAAGCTGCAAAGCAAATCGCCAAGCATGTTCACCACCGTCGTCAAATGCAAGCTTTCATTTATGACAAAGACGTTGTCACCCGCACTTTCGACGAGATTGCTCCTCGTTATGAAAAGCGTGAAGGTGGTTATACACGTATTGTCAAAACACACTTCCGCCGTGGTGATGCTGCTCCGATGGCAATCATCCAATTGGTTGAAGCAAGCAAATAAATTCGCGGCTTCAAAAGTATTGAGAAGGGCGGCCGGTTGGTCGTCCTTTTCTATTAGTTAGGATATTTGCCAAATTGGCGGTTTCTGGCTATTTGTACTGCGGATCCTGGGCTTTGATTGGGTGCTTTTGATTGGGTGCTTTGAATGAGTGTTTTTGATTGAGTGCTTTGGATTGAGTGTTTTTGATTGAATGCTTTGGATTGAGTGCTTTGATTGAATGCTTTGATTGAATGCTTTGGATTGAGTGCTTTGA
>CAZJLR010000001.1:409004-575429 GCA_964546815.1 uncultured Candidatus Obscuribacterales bacterium
TGATTGAATGCTTTGGATTGAGTGCTTTGATTGAATGCTTTGATTGAATGCTTTGATTGAGTGCTTTGATTGAATGCTTTGATTGAATGCTTTGGATTGAGTGCTTTGATTGAATGCTTTGATTGAATGCTTTGATTGAGTGCTTTGATTGAATGCTTTGATTGAATGCTTTGATTGAATGCTTTGATTGAATGCTTTGGATTGAGTGCTTTGATTGGTTGTGTGTGAAAGGACAAGTCATCAAAAATGACAGCAAGTAGGCGAATAGCCATGAGGATTGAGTATAAGGGCGGGCGGTTTCGCGGCTCTCAACTTCAAATTGGCGTTCGGACTGTGCAGGACGAAATAGAAAAGGCGTTATCAATTTTTTTTCGAGCCGGCGCAGATAGGGGTATTAAAGCGACATTCTGTGGTCGCACAGATACTGGGGTTCATGCACGTGGACAGGTTGTGCATTTCGACCTTCCAGACCAACTTCTATACAAAGCATTTCCGGACTCTGAGTTATCGATTGCAAATAAAATGCTGCAGGTAAACAGCAAAGGGAAGCTCACGTTGAGCGGTCATCTATCTGAATTTCAGAACGACGGTCGCAGGGGAAGTTATGCTCCCTTAGAGGGTGAAATACAATCGAACGAAGTCGGCCAGCTTGAGCTGGCTCAATCAATCGAGGACCGCTGCTGGGCAAATTCAAAACCTGAATTGCAAGATCCTGATCTGCTCCGACCACTTGAGCAAAGCATGCTCACATCGATTTGTTGGGCACTAAATGGCATTCTCCCGGAAGATGTTTCCATAACTGCTGCACAAGTGGTCCCATACAAATTCAATGCCAGGTATTCGGCGCGCAGGCGGACTTACGTCTACCGCATTCTTAATAGACCGCAACGGTCGGCTTTACTACACAAAGCTCAATATTTAGTGCGTGCTCCCCTGGATATTGAAGCCATGAATCTGGCTGCCCAAAGCCTTCTTGGACAGCATGACTTCATAGGATTTAAGACTTCTAATAAGGAAAAAGCGAGCACCATTTGTATTGTCGAGCGAGCGGAAATATTTAATAAAGGTGAAGCTGAGCTTGAATTCTGGATCTCCGCCAATCACTTCGTTTACAATATGGTGCGCATAATTGTTGGGACACTGATAGAAGTGGGACTCGGCAAGCGTAGTCCGTCGGCCTTGTCTGAGGTTCTGGCGGGACGAGACAGGCATCTTGCCGGACCAACCGCGCCGCCCTGGGGGCTCTGTCTCTATTCAGTAGATTATCCGGCTGAATATAGTTTGTTTCAAAGAGACTAAAACAGTCTCAAAATAGTCAGGAGAAAAGAGTCGTGAAAACCTTTGTGCCCAAAGTAGAAGATGTACAGCGCGACTGGTACGTCGTTGACGCCGAAGGCCAGACATTGGGCAGGCTGGCGGTTAGAATTGCCAACGTATTGCGCGGCAAGCATAAGCCCATATTCACTCCACACATGGACTGTGGAGATTTCGTAGTCGTTCTCAATGCTGAAAAGATTCAACTTTCCGGCAATAAAGAAGAGCAAAAGCTCTACAGACATCACTCTGGATATCCAGGTGGTTTCAGAGTAGAAACTGCACGCTCAGTAAGAGCTCGCAAACCAGAAAAACTTCTGGAAACAGCTGTAAAAGGCATGCTTCCACACAGCCGCCTTGGAGCTCGTCAGTTCACCAAGTTGAAAGTTTACGTTGGTTCTGAGCATCCACATGCTGCTCAAAATCCAAAACCGTTCGAAGTTAAATAGTCGTCCCTAGACGCAATGCGTCTGAGCACCAGGTAAGAGAAGGAAAGAGATTGCGATGACAAGCGTAATTCAGTATTACGGAACAGGCAGAAGAAAGACAGCCACAGCCCGTGTGCGCCTGATTCCAGGAACAGGCAAAGTGACAATCAACGAGCGCACAATGGAAGACTATGTGGGCAATCGTCCAGGTCTGGCTCGCGAAATTGCACTTCCTTTCGAAACAGCTGATGCACAAGGCCGTTTTGACGTCATCGTCAATGTCTGCGGCGGTGGTATTGCCGGCCAAGTAGGAGCTATCCGTCATGGAATCTCCAGAGCGCTGGCTGAAGCTGCACCACAAAATAGACCTTTGCTCAGAACAATCAACTTGTTAACACGCGACCCACGCGTGAAAGAGCGTAAGAAATATGGACGCAAGCGTGCACGTAAGCGCTTCCAATTCTCCAAGCGCTAATCACAACTATACGGAAATATGGTCCAGCTCAAAAGGCTGGACCTTTTCTTTAATAGCTGAGCATTCTTGCTACAGGCTGCTTTTCAAATCCGTGATCATCCCGCATACATCTTGAGGAATTTGGCAAAATGAATTTGGAACTCAAAGCAATTCAAGTTCTGGATGAAAATCGAGTTCAGCTGAGCTGTTTTCTGGATAAGAAAGAAAAACACTATTGCTTTCAGTTTTCCACAGTGGAAGATGCGAGGAGCATCGAGAAATACGACCAAGTGTTTGATGATGACATCAAAAACGATGAAGTAGCAAAATTGCTAAAGCTTGCAATACAAAACCTCGACGAATCCAGGCAAGCTCCAATTGAAGTTCAAGTTGATTCACCACTTAGTTTGCAAGTAACTTCATTAGTGTGCGGTTTAAACAATTCAAAAGCTGACGTTTTCAGTGTTGGGTTCAATAACGATGGTTCGCCGCTTGAGTTCAAGTTTCAAATCGAAGAATTGCCAGGCTGCAAGCAGGTCAGTTGGCAATTTGGTACTTATCGAGCCACAAAGTCAAAAGGGTCCTATTGGAAAATTGAAAACGCAAGTTGGACCCTACATTCATTATGCGCGGCCCTTTTGCGCGTCCAAGAAGCAAACAATATAAGTTAGAGTTATCATCTTCCCCAGAAACCAGCGCTGACAAGCTTTTTCACCACAGTGACATGCGGCTTTGTGGAATGAACCGATAACGGTTGATTCCACAAAGCCGCATGTCAACAGAACCCAACTGTTGACAATACCCTATAGCCATTCCATACCGGTTCAGGAATCAACCGATATCGGTTCACTCCTGAACCAATACGTTCGAAGCCCCCAATCCAAAGATTCTGCGAGCACAAAGCGACTTTCTTCCATTTCAAGTTTTGGAAAGCAACCGATATCGGTACATTCTCTAGCGGAGGCTTAGTTACTTTACTTGTTCAACCGATTACTCGCCTTGTCTACGTGGCACGATACCCAGGTGAAGGGACTTCTACCATAGGGGAGTGGGTATGAAAGCCAAGACTCTACACTGCTTGATTTTAGCCAGCACCTTGTCTTTGGGCAGCCTGATGGGCGCTGCCAATGCGGCGGGCTCCAGCGATAGCGGAGCAAAGCAAGCAAAAAAGACTCCGGAAAATCCACTTCTTAAAGAAGCAAATGCACTCTCCGTGAAGAAGAACTATGCTGCAGCTGTTGAAAAATACAAAAAGGCCTGCCTTGCACAACCGAAGAATCCAGAATGTTACCGGTTCTACGGTAGAACCCTGGCCCAGATGGGGATGGAATCCGATGCAGTGATGGAGTATTTGAAAGCACTTAAACTTACCCCCCAGGACGCCGAACTTTACAACGACATCGGAGTCGCGCTTGTAGTTAACGAGAGCGTTAAGGAAGGCGCTAGATATATCAGACGGGCGAGTGAACTTAATCCAAAGTCGATCGCTGCCTGGAATAACCTTGGTGCCGCCTTGCAAAAATTGGGTGACTACAAGGCAGCACAAGATGTTTTCCTCAAATCGTTGAAGCTACAACCAACAAATCCAGTAATTCAGAAACGCTATCAAATTTGCAAAGAAAAACTGGCGCTTACAAAACACTTCGATTTTGGACCTGAAGTTGACCCACATGCAATTCCAAATTTACAGGGCGACAGCATAACCACTTCTGAGCCAGCCACAACTCCAGACAAATCAGCAACCCCAACAGCTACGACTCCGCCGCCTGAAAAACCCGACGAGAGCACTCCGCAAGAAAGCAAAACTACAAGCACCGAGAGCGCGCCGAAAGTATCACCGACCGAGCAAAGCAGTCCCGCAGTAAAAACCACAACAAGTGCTCCAACAACAGCGCCACCGAAGACGGTGGTCAGCACACCTCAAATAAAACCTTCAACAGCTGCAACGACCAAATCAAGCACTCCAATCAACAAAGCTGAGACAACGAAACCAGCCAATACAGAGACTCAAGCGGCTTTGTCCAAAACAGCAGGCAGCACCGCCGCGAAGTCCGTAATCAAAAATTCAAGCAGCAAGAATACAACTGCAAAAGTAAAAACACCAGGCAACACTACATCCATCAGCACACCACCAGTGGCTGGGTCTCCGCCTGTATCGGGATCGGCACCACTGGCAGGTAGCACGCCGCCTGTCAGTGGCGGACGTTCAGGAACAGCGCCATCTGGTATCAGTACCAATCTGAACGAAATCACTGAATCAGCACCAAGTTCAGCGGAGCAAACAGGTTCAAGTGCAGCAAGCAGCAATAGCCAAAATTCCGCCAGTACCAGCACTGAGTCAGTCACAAACAGCGGGTCTGCAACATCCAGCACAGCAGCAGACACTGGAACTCAAACAAGCAACGGCGCTCAGTCGACTACGCCCGCAACCAATGTAAGCGCTCCACCTACAAATCCTCCAGCAGAAGCACCAAGCAACTCTGGTTCATCCAGCAATACCGGTTCATCAAGCAACCCAAATCCTAACAGCCCTAGCCCAGCAACGAAAGACGAAAAGAAAAGTTCCGACAACGAAAGTATGAATACAAAGGAGTAATCGACAACGATGACTCTAAACCTCTATTTGTTGAGGCATGGCGAAACTACATTTAGCCAGTCTGGCGGATTTTGCGGCTTTACAGACGCAGAACTTACGAACGAAGGCAAACAAATGGCAGAGCAATTTGCCAATTGCTACAAATCAATGAAATGGGATGCCATCTTTTCCAGCCCGCTGACGCGCACATTGCAAACAGCTGCTCCATTGGCGCGCGAAATCAACGTCGAAATTCAAAAAAGAGATGGTCTGAAAGAAATAAACTATGGACAATGGGAAGGTCTTAGTCACCCTTACGTGAAAGAAAAATTCGCTGATGACTACGCAAAATGGACAGCAGAGCCCGGATGGAACTCTCCAACTGGTGGCGAAACTGCATTTCAGATTGCAGAAAGGGCCATGAATGTTGTTAGCGAAATTCTAGGCAAGTACAATGACGGCAACATACTGATAGTGTCTCACAAAGCCACAATCAGAATTATCATGTGCAGTTTGCTGGGCATCGAATTGGGCAGATACAGAGACCGAGTAAATGCACTAACCGGATCAGTGAGCCTGATTAAAATGGGAGAGCACGGTCCCATGCTGGATATTATGAACGACCGTTCCCACATCAGTGCCGAACTTCGGGACAGACAGGGAAATTGAAAAGCACGAAATTGAAAGCTTGGTTTATCATAATGGAAGAAATCAGATTCAGGGTTGAGCAGTGACAGATAAGAATACTGAAAATGATAATTTCCGAAATCCTCGCTGCAATCAAGGCGAGGACGAAGACGAATCGCCTGGACAAAATCAGCAAGACGAGGAGAACAGCGGTCCCAAGTCACTAAAAGATGAGCTTGAAATAGAAGACTTGTCTCGCTGCATTTTCTTCAAAGATAGCAAAATCTTCGCAGCTGCCGGTCCCAAGCTACCGCTTTTACAGGTAAATACAGACGGCACTTTCGTGGCACTGCCGATGGATAAACCATACAAAGAAGAAATTGACGTTGAAGTCCTTGTGCGCTGTGATGAACATGGAAGAATGCTGGACGCTCTGGGCGATGTGCGAAAACTTACAGGAATGAAATTCAAAGGACGAGAACTCTATTTTATTTCCGAGCGCCATCCAGAAAATAACCAAAATCTTGCCGCGTGGTTCGATGATGAATGGAAACCCCACCGACTTTATTTAAGCGAATCACTATTGTCCGCAGCCATGGTACTTCGCATTAGAAATAGAATGATAGACGGGGAATTGAGCACATTCCCAGAAATTACATCAGACTAAATTGAAAACGTACTCTGGAAGTAAAACAAAATCCGTTAAAGCAAAATCCCCTAAGAACAAGAACCGCTAAATCAAAATCCGCTAAAACGAGATCCACTAAAGCAAAATCATCTGGTTCCTTCAGATCAACAATCAAAATAAAGCCAATACCAAATTTGCCACCATCAATACAAAAACCAGATCAAAGCAAACCACAGGTCAATGCAAATCCAGTATTGAACAGGCAGATGAAATCAAAGTACAAACTAGATTTATAAAAACCAATCCAAGACAAACTAGCGACCAAACTGCTTTTCTTTGATCGAAAAGCAAGCCAGACAAAAGCCCAGTCAGCTAGTTCCGCAAACAAAAGAACAGTCTAATAACCTGCTTCTTGCCCCTGGTCTTCAACATTATTTGCAGTGTTAGCCGCAACTATATACGTCTTGCCGTTGTAATCTTTAATCGGCTTACCATCAATTCCAGCTGCCCAGACATAAATAAATCCCTGGCCATTCCCTGCCGCGCTGATGCACCCCGGCGGAGCCTGCCAATTATCGGGAGGGTTGTCTCTGTATTGATCAATTTGCGAATTGTTTGCGCTTTCATCCATACTCAGCGAAATTCTATGAGCATTGTCTGCAGTCAATTCTGCTGTCCACTCGCTATTTGCGATAGGGCTGCCCGAAACCGGCGTGCCATCAGAGTTGTAATAGTATGAAAGACCAGGCGAAAGACCATTTAATCCCTGTGACGAAATACCAGTCGTCGCATTTGCATATGGATTAGGACCGGCAAGCTCAGTCAATTGAACTTCAGCTGCCCGCTCTATTGTTCCAGATGAGCCGTAAACCCCAGGAAAACGGTTTTGATTGCGCAAGCTAAACTCTTGCAACCAACCGGCTACTTTTTGCGTTTGCTGACGAAGCTCGTCGTCTTCGTGCGAAATCATCTCATCGTATGCTTTCTTCGCCGCAGCGGGATCCTTTGGCTTCCTATTAGAAGATACAGAACCACTGCTTCCATTAAAATCGCCGAAAAGTGGCTTGCTCTTTTCATCAGGAAAGAGCTTATCTGAAAACAGATTGTCGTCAGCAAGCACAGATTGACAAGAAGACAAAATCAGAATTGAGCCCGCAAGCAAAGACGTGACTACAGTTCTTAGCACGGTTTTCTCCTCAAAATCACAGCCAGGCAAGGACTGCCCACTTAATCACAGTGGAATTATACGTTAGAAAAGTTGCTAAGAAGATTGCATGTAATGGATGGCTTAAGGCCAGTCCACCGAAAACAAGAACGCACGTGCCTGCGGCACAGCCTCATCCTGACTAGTGCCTGACTGCGCACGCAAAACGAAGGCATAGCGAGGGTCTTGCCATGGGAAATAGCCACAGATCCATGACTGAAAACTATTGCCATGAGGTGTAGTACCAGTTTTGATCGCCAAATGTAATTTGTTTTCAGGGTCGAGTTTTTTCCCTGTGCCTTCGCGGCTAGCAATCTGCATGCCTTGTTGCAATACGTGCCACGCTTGCTCAGACAGATTTAGCTCAAACGGCTGGGCATCGGCAACGGGCTGCTCAGCGCTGTGCAAGTAAGGAAGACGCCCCTTGTTTGCCACTAGAGCCGCAACACGCAAAATCTGCAAAGCATTCGGCTGCAAGTCTTGTGAAAGCCCGAGAATGTATTTTACCGAAGGCTCGTGACTATTGAGAGCAGGAAAAAGACCTTTGCCGAAATCAGCCACACCCTCGGCTAAGCCAAATTTGCGAGCATATTCCAAAATGACCTGCCCGCTCAATTTTTGCGAGGCATGCGCAAAATAAACATTGCAGGACATTCCGAGCGCATGCACCAGATCCACGACTCCATGCGCCTGCTGACACTTGTATGTTTCGTGATTTAGCTTGTAAACCCCACGGCACTCAAACTTTTCATCAGGCAAAATAATCCTGGCGTCAGTCAGCGCCGCCGCAGCCACCAGTTTCATAATCGACCCCGGCATACCCTTAGGCACAAAATGTCCGCAAGGAAAACCCATTTGACCATTGCGCAAGTTTGCCCAGTAAATTTTTGAAGAAACAGTCCCTGGTTTTGATTCAGCCGGCGGCAGGGTCTCTGCCACAGAGCCCAGTCCAAAAATGGAGCGCAAAAACTGCCTTCGCCCCAGCCCAGCTTGATTTTCCCTGTCTTGCTCTTCAGCCATCGCCAATCTCAAAATCAAACAAAACTGTAGTCACGCATACATTTTGGGCTCAAATTAGCAGTTCTTGCTCATTTCTTACCTGTTCTTTTCGATTGCTTGACTGAAAGCTAATTCTTCAGGCGCAGAATCAATAGAAGCAAAGTGAGATTCAGAACCTCTTAAGTTTATAAGGTCTGCCATGATTTATGCTGTTGCAAAGCTAATGTCGAAAAGGAAGCTCATGAAATTGAGAGCAATCCCGTTTGCAGCACTAATTGCATGCAATCTGATTACACAAAATGCGCACGCCGAGCATACAAGCTCCAGTTTAGGCACACAGTCAGCTTCATTTGCCCGCATTGTTATTAAAGACTCAGATTATCGCCGGGCAGAAATTTCAAAGTCGAAGCTTCAAAGTGAATATACTTCTCTTCCCGAGATTGCAAGACTCACCATGTACCGCTATTTCGGTCTTAAAAGCGCCCAGACAAACGCGCCCAAGAGCAAAATGAGCCAGACCGAATCAAGCACAAAGCCACGCCAATCCAAGAAAACGAATCCAAGCTTGGATTCATCCGCTGGACTGATTGACAAAACAAGCGAAGAACAGAAATCTATATTTTCAATTCTAGACAAAATAAAAGTAGAGCCAAAATTCGATCAAGCCGCTGGAGTTTTTGTCACTTTGAGCACAAAAGGCAAAACCCGCGCCTGCTGGGGCTCAGTATATCCACGCGAAGCAAACATTCCAAGAGAAGTTGTACTTGCTACTCTTGGCGCCTTGAGCAAAGACTACAGGTTCAAACCAATCAGCAGTCACGAATTGAAAAATTTAAAAGTCCAGGTAACCGTAATAAAAAGCCTCGAGGCCGTTTCTAACATCAAGATGATCAACCCATTCAAAGACGGAGTTATGGTGCGCTCAGGCGGACGCGGCGGTGTCATACTGCCGGGCGAAGCTATCGATGCACACTATGAATTCGTACTTGCCAGATTGAAAGCAGGCATTCAGCCAAACGAACCGTGTCAAATCTACAAAATAAGGGCCGAAATATATGACTAGCTCTCCTATCAGCTCAGCAAAGCGCAATCCGCTTTTGTCATGGGAATTTCTAATCATAAAAGTACTGCTCTTTGCTCTGGCAGCAGTGCTGCTCAGCAAGCCAGTCGGCTCTGTTTCTGGCCGCATCGCCATGGAACAAGAAGGATTCAATCTTTACACCTACAACATGCAAGCACACAAAGTGTATGCAATCGCAGTTGGACCAAGAGACGGAGTAGAAGACGAACGCGGCGTCTGGGTTGACAAAGACGGACATTTTGAAATTGATCAATTACCAGTCGGTGAATATTCACTGAAAATTCGCGTCCCCGGATTTTCAACCACATACGAAAGTGGTGTCATCATCAAAGAAGGTGAAAAAACAGAGCTTAATTCACCAATAACACTTCAAATTTCAGAACCAAATGTCACAGTCGGCACCAATGCTCGCGTTTTCACCACAAAAGACAAACCGGCATTTTGGGCGCACGCTCAGGGCGCTACAAGCATGAAGGTGAAACTGTATAAGAAGGATCTGCTCAAAATCTTAGGCACAGAAGACGAACACAAAATGGGCGTCGAAATAAGCTCAGATTTGTCTTTGTACAAACCATACGGTAACGAACACAAAACAGAAAATATATTCAATAACATAGAACCAGTGCAAACCTGGACAAGAACGCTACAACCAGACGCAGAAGATTGGTCATACGAAAACTTCAAGTGCAGCGAAGCATTGCCACCAGGCGACTACTTTGCAGTGGTTGAAGCATCAAATGTCCGCCACCATCAGGACAAAAGCATGCTCTGGTTCACAGTTACAGATCTTGGCATAATCGTAAAACAAGATTTCGAAAAAACTGTTGTGCGCGCTGTTGATTTGAACAACCTCAAAGCAAGCCCTGGCGTATCAATCGAAGTTCGCGACCGAACAACAAACAAACTTCTAAATAAAGGAACAGCAACAACAGGTGCAGACGGATTTGTTGAATTGGCAGTCGGCAACTCATTGAGCAAAGGCTGCAACACAAATCTAGTCGTATGCGGATTCAAAGGCGATCAGCACGCCTACGGTGGCATGTCCATGTATAGAAGCGAAGGCGAACAACACAAAACTTACTTCTACACAGACAGACCAATCTACAGACTGGGTCAAACAGCCTATTTCCGCGGAATATGCCGCGACCTTGAAGGCAATGGATTCAAAAATCCAGGTGGCATGGAACTTAAGCTCAGCCTGGAAGACCCAGACAACAGCGAAATCTGGTCTGGCAAAGTTAAAACAAATAAGTTCGGCACATTTAATGGCACTTTAGACCTGCCAAAAGACGGCAAGACTGGTGCTTATCAGGTAAACATCACTTATCCAGACGGTACTAATACTTACGAACGAATCGAAATCGATGAATATCGCAAGCCAGAGTACAAAGTAGAAGTCACTCCGCTGGAAGAACGCATCAACGCTGGTGGCAAAGCCAAAGCGCGCATTCGCGCCACCTACTATTTCGGCGCACCAGTTTGCAATGCCAAAGTCAAGTACACAATCTATTCGCAAAACGATTGGTATGGCAGATACCGGCTCATGTCACGCCCCGAGTATTACAGCTATTTCGATGACTGGAGTAATTCAGAAAGCGATTATTATTACGGCGGAGAATTCGTTAGCGAAGGAATCGCACAAACCGATGCAAGCGGAGAAGCCATCGTTGAATTCGAAACCAAAGAAAATGCCAGGGATCTCGAAAGCGTATTCGATAGCAACTATGAAGACAAAAAATACAAGATTGAAGCAGAAGTCACTGACATCAGCAGACTGAGCGTACTCAGCTCTGGCTATGTGTCGGTTACTCCCGGCGACTTCGTATTATTTGTTGAACCCAAAAGCTACATAGCCAAAGTCGGCGAAAAAATAACTGCCGAAGTAAGGGCTGTTGATTATGCCGGCGTCCCGGTTGCTAACAAGCAAGTGAATATGCAATTGATTCGCCGCATCTGGGATAGCAACGAACACGTATACAGAGGTCTGAAAGATTACGAAAATTACAACGTAAACACAGACAAAGATGGCAAGGCGCAAGTTGAGTTCAGCACAAAGGCTCAATTCTCGACAGATACTTATTACATAGTCGGTTCAGCCAAAGATGCTGAGTCACACGAAATAAGGTCGTCAAACAGCGTCTGGGTAGTTAGCGAAAACTCTCCATATCGTCTCGATGCAAACGAATCGGCCAAAGAACCACTTACAGTCAAACTCGATAAAGAAGTTTATAAGCCAGGTGAAACCGTACGCGCCATGGTTTCGGCTCCAGTTACTGGCACTGAAGGTGCACAGGCTATCGTAGCTGTAGAAGGTAACCACCTGTACAACTACAAAGCAGTCGACTTGAAAGCCAGCGCAACTTTAGTCGAAATTCCAATCGAAAAGAGTTACGCACCCAATGTCTACTTGACTGTGACTTTCGTTAGCAAGAAAAGACAGTTCTACAACACAAGCCAGATGATCAAAGTGTCACCGCAAAACAGTTTCCTGACGGT
This sequence comes from uncultured Candidatus Obscuribacterales bacterium, assembly GCA_964546815.1. Lineage (GTDB taxonomy): Bacteria > Cyanobacteriota > Vampirovibrionia > Obscuribacterales > Obscuribacteraceae > JAIEPM01. The sequence goes on from CAZJLR010000001.1 coordinate 420,811, forward strand.
TACTGTAAGCCCGGACAAGAAAAAATATCATCCAGGCGACATGGCAACCTATACATTGAAAGCAACCGATGCTGACGGCAAAGCAGCCTCTAATGTTGAACTTTCAATGGGCGTGGTGGACGAAAGCATATACGCAATCCGTCCAGAATTTGTCCAGGACATTCGCAAATTCTTCTACAGCGAACGTGCCAATAACGTCACCACTATTAGCTCCTTCCCAGAAGAATATTCAGGTGGACCAAACAAAATAGAACCACGCGTACGCAAAGACTTCCGCGACACTGCAGCCTGGTTCCCTTCACTTGTCACCAATGCAGACGGCATAGTGACGGCAAAGTTCAAAATGCCCGACAACCTCACAACCTGGCGTGCCACTGTTCGTGGTGTCAGCCTCAACACTGAAGTTGGCTGGGTCCTGCAAAAAACAGTTTCGACCCAGGACTTGATTGTCCGCCTGGCTTTGCCAAGATTTTTCAATCAAGGCGATGAAGGTGAAATCAGCGCTGTTGTACACAACTACTCGGACATTTCACAAAATATAACTGTGAACCTCACAGCGTCACCTGAATTTCAAATATCGAAAAAGCTTGCTCAAACAATCAAGCTCGACCCAGAAAAGGTTGCCAGAATTAGCTGGCCAACAAAAGTACTCAACTCGGGCACAGGAAAAATTATGGTGAAAGCCATAGGTCAAACAGCCGGCGACGCCATGGAAATGAAATTGCCAATCAGACCTCTTGGAGTACCGGTTTTCATAAGCAGAAGTGGCTGCCTCAATGCAGATGACCAGAGCGTAGAACTGCCCATCGAGTACCCACTCGATGCAGCACCCGGCTCGCTCAGCGTTTCACTGCGCACGGCGTCCTCATCACTGTCACCAGTTCTGGGCAACTTCAGTTCACTAATTGAATACCCATACGGTTGCACAGAACAGACTATGAGCAGGCTCATGCCCGCGGTCGTGGCAGTCAAAATGAACAAGAAGCTCGGCATTCCGCTCAAGAAGGCAGACCTCGACAAATTCAAAGAAGTCTACAAACAAGCGATGGAAAAACTCGACGGTTACCAACACAGCGATGGTGGTTGGGGCTGGTGGGCTAATGACGACAGCAATCCTTATCTCACTTCACTTGTTCTAGAGGGCTACAAACTTCTTGAAGACACGGGATATTATGTTGACCCGGCCCGCAAGAAAAATGGTCTTGCCTGGCTTGCTAAGGCTTGTGACAAGATACAAACACAGATGCAAGACCCCTTGCATGTCAAAGAGTGGTGGCACGATAGCGAGTTAATGACAGACATCGCCAAAGCCACCTACGTGCAAAGCCTCTATGGCGTCAAGCCTCCGGCCAAACTGATTAAGTGGGTTACAAGCGATGAAAAACTAAATCGCCTCAACCCCGAGAGCCTCGCCTATTACACTCTGGCATTCAAAGCCACAGGTAATACTGATCAAGCTCAAGCCATGTTCCAAAGATTGCTTGCACTTTCAAACATGGAAGACAGCTCATTCGGTTCAATGATGAATTGGGAACGTGGACCAGACATGTACAAGAAGCTGGCAAGCAAAGATGAATACTACTGGTACTACAGTTACAGGTTCACAGGAGTCGAATCATCAGCCCTGGCATTACGTGCCTGCCTGGCCATGGAACCAGAGCAAACTCAACGCATTGAAAGCATCAAAACCTGGATTCTTACCGAACGCGGTAAGGACGGCTGGGGCAATACAAAAACCACAGCCGAAGTATTTAAGGCTTTCATGGAAGACGAATTGAGCGCTACACACTCGCAAGATTGCAACTTCACAGCAGAGCTGAGCCAACAAGGCACAATGCTGAATAAACTCAGCTTTGACAAAGCTTCAATCTTTGCAGCAGAACAAACGACGCCTATACTACTGAAGCCAGGTCAGGGCAAGCCGAGCTTGCATAAACAGGGCACAGGCCGAATGTACTGGACATGCGTGATCAAATACTACAAGCAATTGAAACCTGGTCAGGCCGGCACTGTCCCCAGCACTCCAGTCGGCATGGGAATTCACCGCGAGTTCTTCAGACTCAAGGCAAATTACGATAGCGACAACAATGTACACTTCACCGAAGAAGCCCTGAAAGGACCAGTAAAAGCCGGCGAAACGCTGATGATGAAAGTCTTATTGGATTCACCAATTTCTGTTCCATACACAATTGTTGAGGCCCCACTTCCAAGCGGTGCAGAAGTAGTCAAAGACGATCCCAAAGAGAATCTAACTACTCCCTCCAACAACAACACCTACATCAACCGTTGGTGGTGGACACACATGGACGTGATGGATGACCACCTGGCATTTTTCGTCAGCAATTTCCATAACGGAAAATCCGAGATCAGAACAATGGTGCGTATGGAACTTCCCGGCAAGTTCCAGATGAATCCAGTTACTTTGGAAGGCATGTACACAAACAATGTTCACTCATACTCTGACGCTAACGAAATTGAGGTGCTTGAGTAATGGATGACAATTGCAAAAGCTGCACAGAAATGCCCACAGCACAAAGCAAAAGAAGAACAAGCTTGAAAAACTTCGCTTTACTGGCGCTGCCACTTGTATTAGCCTCGTTTTTCATAAGTACCCATCCATTTAGAGTAGAGCTGGTAAGCAGAATATTTTCGCTTGCCAGCCTCTCGCCAAGCCAGCAGTTCAATATTGCCCTGGCGGCCCACACACTAGACAATCTGGTTCTAAGACCCGGCGACGAATTCTCATTCAATAAAGTCCTTGGTCCTCGCTCTGACAGCAAAGGTTATCGCGCGGCTCCGTCATACGTAGGGCAGGGAAGCCCAGCCACTGTCGGCGGTGGCATATGCCTGGTTTCTTCCGCGCTCTATCAGGCGGCACTTGCCACCGGAATGACCATTGAGGAACGCAGCCCGCACATGAGAACAATCTCCAGCGTCCCACCAGGACTCGATGCAACAGTCTGGTATGGTCGTTCTGACCTCAAGTTCAAAAACACTACCGGGCACCCAATTCAAATCAAAGCTGAATGCAAAAACCACAATCTATACATTCGCTTTCTCGGAGAACAAGGTAAAGAGCAAGCAAAAGTTGCCGAACTCAAAACATTCGTATCCAGACAAAACAAAAATGAATTGCTGGTAGAAGTTTTTCGCCAAAGCGCAAACAGCCGAGATTTTGTCTCGCGCGACCATTATCAAATCAGTCGCTGACAAGAAGCAGTTTCAGCTTAGAAATTTTTTGGCAGCAAGTCTTTTAGCTCCCCACCGGGCTTGTGCTTTTCGACGGCACGATTGCCCTGCGGCAGGGGCAGATCACGCTTTGCTGACTCTAAAGCAGCCAGCTTTGTAAAACGCAGATATTCCGATGGCAGCTTCATCGATTGCGCTAGCAAAGCTGCTTTAGTGTACAAGCCCGCTCGTTCAACCTTAGTTATTAAAGCCTTGGAGAGGCAAAAAGCAAGCGAATCAAATCGAGTTGCCGCCGACCTGGCTAACCCCATTACGGATTCAGCCCTTAACAGTTCAAACATATCTTCTGTGTCATTGATGCCCAACTGTTCCGCTATCGAACGACAGTAATACCATTGACTATTTATCACTTCACGAGCCGCATCAGGGTGCCCTTGCTTGACCCTGATTGCAGCGAGCATGATTCGTGCCTTATAGAGATATTTCCTATCGAGATCAATTGCTTTATCAATAAAGTCATGCAGCGACTGCTCGAGCAAATCAGCCGCATTTTCCAAATCGCCTGTAGCCATAAGCTCCTGAGCCAGTACAATTTTCGTGTGTGTTCTCATATAGTGAGTCGGATTGCACTTATGAGATAAAGCGACAGCTTTTTTGAGAGCAAGAATGGCCGCTTGATGCTCGCCCAGGCTAGCAAGATTTTGCCCTATTTCAAACTCTGCATGTAATTCACTATCACGGTCTTTCTGCTCCAAAGCCCTTACTAACGTTTCTTTTGCAAGGGCCAATGACTCCTTGTTTTTGCCAGTCCACTCTAATCTTTGTACTTCGATCAACATATCTCTTGCATGCTTTTCAGGAACTCTCGAACCTTTTGAATCAGGCGCTCTCATCAAAGCTGATTTGATCAAGCCTGCTGCTGCGACAAATAAAAGAAAAATCAAAAATAAATATTTCGAAAGTGCAGTGCGTTTATCCCTCTCAATTTTAGCCTCCGGAGCAAAGATGCTGCTGGTATCAAGTTGAGACTCAAAAATAGTCTTCAATTCTGCAAGAACATCAGCGGCCGATTGAGGTCTCATAGACGGATCTTTCGCAAGGCAGCGATCAATTAAGCGCCCCAATCGCTTAGACGCAGCACCACTGGCAATACTTTCCAGGGAGAGTGGAATTTCAGTCATGTGCTTGTACATCAGCTCCATCGCTGTCTCACCTTTATGTGGTGGCTGTCCGGTTAAAGCTTCGTACATCACACAAGCCAGAGAATATATGTCGCTTAGTTGACTTGCCTTTTCGCCCTTACACTGCTCGGGGCTCATATAGATGGGACTACCGAGCAAATGCCCTGTTTGAGTTAATGTGTTGCCCATCGCAGAATCCGACAGTTGCACTCTTGCAATTCCAAAATCAACAATTTTAGGTCTCACTTTATCGTCTGCAAGGCTAAACATTATATTACTGGGCTTCAAGTCTCTATGAACGACTCCTCGACTGTGAGCATGCTGCAAGCCATCAAGCACAGGAGAAAATATTTCGAAAAAACGAGCTGGCTTTAGTCGTTTACCATTGCCAATTTCAAGGGATACTGTCCCACCTTCAAGAAATTCAATTACCTGATATGGATTGCCATTTTCACTTAAGCCCCAGGCGAGTAATTTCACGATATTCGGATGATCTAGCGAGGCAAGAACTTTGGCTTCTCTGCTAAAACGTTCTTGCAAATCTGCATCTTTAGAGCCCTCAAAATTCAGAACCTTGATTGCCACATCGCGTCCAAGGTGTTTATCCTCTGCGCGAAACACCAGCCCCATACCTCCTTGACCTACAAGCTCAAGAATTACGTAGCGCCCAGGAAGCTCAACTGAAGAAAGCAGTGCAGATTTGGGCAGCTGAGTATGCAGTTTGGATTCATCAGGCATTTGCATTGGCACTCCGCTCCACATTTAGTTATGCCCAAAAAGGTAAAGCAACGCAGCTAGCACTCAATACAAGGCAGAGCCACGAATTTGAAAAACTATGAGCCAGCCCTGCTAAAATCATCTTGCCTGAGAGCAAGTGCCACAATGTAAGGATCAGCAAAATGAAAGAGCGAAATTTTGGCAGTCCAGGCAAGACTCTTCCTTTGATTGGGCAGGGAAGCTGGCAATTTTCAGGCAATAAAGCTGCTTTAGAAGAAACCAAAAATGCAATTAGAGCCGGCATAGCCAACGGAATGACTCATATCGATACAGCTGAGATGTACGGAGATTCTGAGCTAATCATTGCCGATGCGATTAAAGGTCTTCCTCGCGATGAGCTTTTTATCGTCAGCAAAGTGCTACCCTCACATGCCACCTTTCAAGGCACAATCAAAGCCTGCGACAACTCCTTAAAGCGCCTTGCTGTCGACTACCTTGATTGCTATCTGTTGCACTGGCGCGGTAATCATCCGCTTGCAGATACAATGGCTGCTTTGGAAAAATTGATTGATGACGGCAAAATTCGCTCGCTCGGTGTTAGCAATTTCGACGAAGAAGATCTCAAAGAGGCTGAGCAACTGCTCAAAAAACACAAAATCGCCTGCAATCAAGTTTTGTACAACCTTGAGCACAGAGGAATTGAACGCAAGCTCATTCCGCTTTGCCAGCAAAATGAAATAGCTCTAGTGGGTTACACACCCTTTGGACAAAACCGTATTCCAGACGAATCAAATCCAAAAGGAAAGGTGTTGGCCCAGATAGGCAAAAGACACAATGCAAGCATTCGCCAGATAATCCTTGCCTTTCTGGTTCGGCTCGATAACACTTTTGCTATTCCAAAGGCATCAAAAACAGCACATACACTAGAGAATGCCAAAGCCGGAGATATCGAACTCAGCTCCGAAGACATCGCAGAAATTGATAGAGCCTTTCCTGCCCCAAACAAAGACGTTCCACTTTCCATGCTTTAGCTATTTGCCTAAATCGAATATTCGACAGATTATGCGACACTCTATCGGCAACATAATCGGCAGAGCTTCGTCAATTCAATCATCGCTAAAAAGCAGCTAGGATTTATCGGCTCAATTTGGCCTTGCTTGTTTCGGCAAGTGAAGAAATAAGGCTCTATTCGCTGTTTTCTGGCATGATCAGTCCTGCAAGATTCCACTGCCATGAATAGATCAAAAGCCAATTCGACTAGACTTAGCGGAAAAAACTTCCGCAGCATCAGTGCAACAGCTCTTATTTTTATTGGCGCTAACGCAGCTGCATCTGCATCTCCTGGAAGCGGATATATTCAGCTAAGCAGCGAAAACATAGCCAGCTCAGCCCTAAGCGTTGCAGAAAAAACAAAAACAACCGGTTATTGTTATGCAGCAGTATGCCGTGCTCTTCGCCCTCTGGGAGTCGAGCTTTCGGGCGAGGCCGCATACCAGGCAGAAGACTTACTCAAGAAAGATCCAAGATTCATGCCACTTTGTATTTATAGCGTAGACGAGCTTCGTCGCGGCGATATTATCGTTTACACTCGCTCAAGCAGCCATAAATACGGACACATTTCAGTTTACGAAGGCAACTACAAAGAAGCCAGCGATCATATCGCATCAATTACACATACACAAGCTTATGGCGGAGCAATGGTGTTTCGCTTGCGCAACGATAACTCCATTCAAGCAGATCGAAGCAATATTGCTTCACTACCAGCATCCAGCTATGCCCAGACAAATCGCTTTGCAGAGCCAGCAGGCTATTCGCCATATGCTAACGTTTCATTTCCACAAGCGCCTACATTCCCGCAAGCAAGACAGCCACAGAACTTTGCTGCAAACAACAGGATAGGTCTAATACAAGACATCAAGTCCGACTTCAACAAAATCAAACGGGCACCACTTGGACGTTCTCTAATCAGACGCTTTGCCCATCTAATTTTGGATTAGTTCTTCCAAAAGCCGACAACTAACGCGTACTTGCTGGATGCTTCTTTTCCCAGGCTCTAAGTGCTAATACACCTTTCTCAAAGGAGTTCGGGTCTGAATAAAAGTTGTGCGCACCGTCATTCCGGTCTGGGTTTCGCACATAATAGATGTAATTACTTGCCACAGGATTTACCGCAGCCTCAAGTGAAGCACGCCCCGGCGATGCGATTGGGCCAGGCGGTAAGCCTTTGTTCAATCTGGTATTGTAGGGAGAAACTCTATCAATATCGCTTTGATAAACTTTGCCGTCATTCTTCCAGGTACCGGCTAATTTAGCAGCGTAGATGAGAGTAGAATCCATGCTGAGGGTCATTTTGTCCCTCACGCGATTTTCAACAACAGATGCCACCAGCGCTCGCTCCGATTTTAGTTTGGCTTCGGTCTCAATTATTGACGCTTCAGTCACAACACTATGCGCGCTTCTACCACGCCTCTTTGCCTGCTCGCTAAGCCCCGATGACCATACCTGGCGAAACTTTTCCACCATTTCTTTTACTAGTTCTGCAGCAGTAGTATCAGAGTCAATAAAATAAGTGTCTGGAAACAAATAACCTTCTAAGTTTTTTGCTTCGCTGTCTATGTCTTTGATCAACTTTGTGTTGTTCAAAAGCGCCAGCGCAGCTTTGCGATCTTTGAGTTTAAACGATGGAATATTCAACAAGGCATCGGCAATTTCAAATCTGCTCCAACCTTCTATTACAGTTATACGCTTAAAATCACCGCCCTCTTTCAGGCGTTCAAGAACCTCAAGTGGTGTAATTGGCGACGGAAAAGTATACGCGCCAGCCCTGATCACAGGGTTGTTTTTAGTCATTTTCAAATAAATACGCAACGGCAAAACATTTTCAAGTATGCCTTTTTCATGCAAATCCTGGAGAATCTGGTCTAAGCGCTCACCTCGCGAAACGTCTAGATTAGTCGAAGCACTTTGATGCACAGTCTTTTTGTTCAAGTCTGACCAGACCCAAAATCCAAAAGCTCCGGCGGCAACACCGGCAAGCACAACCAAAATCATCAAACCTTGAAGTACCTTGCCCATTCACAGTGACCGATAAGAAAACTTATATTTCGCCCGGGCGATCTAAATTTATATACCCGCTCTAAATCAAATGACTCACAATGCCGCATCCAGGTCAGCCAATAGCTCTGCCACATTCCTATATCGTCTTTCCATGTCCGGCGCGGTGGCTTTCGCTACGACACGATTGATCTTCTCACTCAGCTCCGGTCTGAAAGCCTTCGGATGTGCAGTAGAAACAGCTTCAGGGTCTCGCCCTGTAAGCAAATAAAACAATGTAGCACCCATCGCATATATGTCACTTTGAGGTACGGGCTGTCCTCTAAATTGCTCTGGTGGCAAATAGGCATGTTTACCCACCACACTGCCCATTGCGGTTGATTCAGACTGTTTTGCAACATTGAAATCAATCAGTTTCAACAATCCGTTTGGTTGCATAATCAAATTATCAGGAGCAAAATCTCTGTGCACTACGGGCGGTGACAGTCCATGCAAATATTCAAGTATTATGCACATTTGCCTGGCCAATTCTTCGACCTGCTCTTCACTCCTTATTCCCGATGCGGCAATAAGTTGCCTTAAATTAGATCCTTCTATATGCTCCATTACAAGGTAAGCACGATGATCTTCAATAAAATAATCAATCAATTTCACAATTTGCGGGTGCGCCAAATTCGAGAGTATTTTGGCCTCATTTTCAAAACTCTCTAACGCAGAACGCCTTACATCAACATCGACATATACAGGCAGCAAAAATTCCTTAAGCACAATTTTCTGCCCATTGTCAGTGTCTTCAGCCAGATACGCCTGACCCTGCCCGCCAACTCCAATGGTGCCATGCACCTTTATCCTACCGTCCTTCAAGGTTACGCCTGAGGCCAGGGGTTTCAATCGCTCGCGTTGTGGTGGCTCGCTTAGTGCCTGCAGCCATAGTTCTGTATAGCTGTGGTCAATCGGCGGCTGCAACGCTTCAGTCACGCGAGGGTTGAGTGAAATGGATTTAGGCGCGAAAGAATGAATAGCTTTTAGGATTGCTTCTTTGCTCTCAACTGTATCAACAGAGCGGAGAGGCACCTTAATGGGTTTGGCACCATCACGGCAAAACGTTATAACGTCAAACACAGGTGATTTCTTGTGAGCTGGTCGTCTTATATCAATAAAATTGATCTCCGACCACTTTGCTGTTAGACCCTTTACCACAAACGCATCTTTCTCTTTGGCAAAACTAACACCTTCGTCCGAAAAAACTAGTTTGGTTGGCTTAGTGTTGTAATACAAGACGCCGAGGCCTGCTGCCCCTAGCATTGAGAAAAGAATGGTATAAAGCAAGCCTATGCTTTGTTGTGCAAGCTCGAGCGTAGGGTCTTGCTTTTTGGACTCGGTAAGCTCCATTCTAGCTTTGCGCAATTCTTCCGGACTCATTTTTGCCGGGTCTGGTCCATTTTGCACAGAACTCGCTTCAGTTACGATTGTTGCGAATGCATCTGATATTTGCGTTCCACTTAGACAAATCAGTAGCAAAAAAGGCAAAACAAAACACTTCAAAATTGACTTAGACAAATCTGTCTGTTTTGACCTTTGCAAACGCTGTTCAACCCACTCTTGCAGTCCGGCAAATGCTCTAAAAGGCACAACAATTTCATTTTCTTCAATCACCACCGCAGACGCTTTCTTTTTAGTCTGCTTCTTCGCACCAACAAGGGGAGGGCGACTCAATACAGCCAGGAATAAGAATATTAGTCCATATCCTTGTTCTTGAAACCAGGTAAAGCCCGACAAAACAGACGGCGCAACCGGCACTAAGAAGATATAGGCATTGGCGCAACTGGCAAGTAAAAGCGCAATTTTCCACGGGTATTTACTCTCTGGGGTTTCCTGCTTTTCAAGAAAAGCTCCAAAGCCACAATAGAAAGCTGCTTGTGATGCAATCCAGGCAAGAAAGAATGGGTCGAAGAAGCTGGGAGCCGAGTGACTTGCGGGAAAGGAAAAGTCAGGCGTACAAATCAATGAAACAATTGAAATTGAAGCAACCTGAAACGCAGTAAACGGAGCTTTCTTTTGATATCGAAGAGCCAGCAACTGGTTTATTTGATACATGCAAAATGTCCAAAATATCGTTATCGGTGCATACCAGACATACTCCGAATGAAACAACCAGGGCAAAGAAAACGAGCCCATGGTCAGGGCTACAGAAGTAAACCACCAGACACAAAACCAGGCAGCTAATATCGACATTGCTATCAGCAAACGACCCAATACAAGATTGGAGTACTCTTTAAAGTCTTCCGACATCGCGCCCAGTCCAGACTTAGCAAACAACAAACGCGCTTTAGCAGAAGAATTGGCAGCATTGCCGGCAGCACTATTGCTATTTCCAGCATCAGCCAGAGCAAATTCTGCTTCGCCACTTGCTTCAACAATTTTCTCTGCAGATTTTAGAGATTCACTTTGGAAATCCATTGCATACTACTCTTTGCTTTTCAGTGCGGCTTTTGCATCAAAATTGAATTGTCTATTTGAATCGTTTCAGGCATAAGCTTTTCTAAAGCCTCGAGCAAATCGCTTGCAGAAATAAAACGATCTTCCGGTTCATAGGCGGTGCATTTAGCCACCAACTCGTCTAACTCAGAACTAATCACCGGATTATGTTTTCGGGGATGGCTTAGAGCTAATGGCACTGGTTCTAATCCTGTAAGCAAATAGTGGAGAGTACCTCCAAATGCGTAAATATCACTTGCAGGAATTGACTTGCCTCTCAATTGCTCCGCAGGAATGTAAGCTTGCTTACCGACAATGGTACCAGTTGCAGTGCCAACAAATTGATTCGATACGCCAAAATCAATCAAAATAATTTCGCCGTTTGAATTCATCACGAGATTATCAGGTGTAAGGTCTCTATGAATAATTGGCGGCTCTTGCGAGTGAAGAAAGACTAGAATTCGCGCGATGTCCAGCGCCCACTTCAATACCTGCTTTTCCGCTACGGCTCCGTTCTGCTTAACATACTGCCGCAAATCCTGCCCATTTATGAATTCCAAAACAATATAGTGGCGTCCATCTTCAACAAAATGATCAAGCACTCTGGCTATATTTGGATGTCGCAGCTTTGAAAGAAATTTCGATTCTCTATCAATGTGTTCTTCGGCTTGAGCGCGGGCTTGCTCGTCTGCGCCTTGAGGTATTACAGCTTCTTTCAATACCACCATATCTCTTTGCTTATGCTGTGCTAAATATAAGGCTGAAAGCCCACCAAAAGCCAATTGCCTGGTAATTTCAAGATGTCCTGCCGCTAGCTTATGCCCTGGCTCTAAGGGCAAAAACGTGGTGGCAGAAAATCGCCGCCGCAATTCTTCTTCCCACATTTGAGTATAACCAAGAGAGCCGGTGCGACCTCTATTTTGCAATTGCTTTTGATATGCAAGCAGTTCGGGAGAGCGCTTGCAGCGATTAGCCCAAAGTTCGATTGCCATCAACATCTGCTCTTGCTCAGCCGATTTGATCAAACTAAGATCAAGCGAAAGACTGGCCCCTGACTCAAATCCAAGCATAAGAAAGTTTTGCTCTTTTTTTCCTTTGCCACTAACTATACCGGCACTTGTAAGTTCCCCCCAACTAGCATGTCTTTGAAATTTCAATTTACTTAGAAAGAACAATGGAAATGCGATACCGTCTTTGGATATGTGAATACGGTTGTCCTCACCAATTATGGTGGCAAAAATACATGCGGCAGTGAAAGCAAACAAACTTAGAAAAACAGTGAGTATCTTCAAAGGAGGATTCAATCCAGGCTCACTAATTACGCTCCACACATAATTGAATAGCGATACAGGTGCAATGATGAGCCACACGGGCATGAACACACACATCACCACAAACAGCAAAAGTGCCAGTGGATCTCTATATTTTATGGTGACGTTAAGCTCTGCCATAGTTTTTTAGTCACCTTGATCATGGTATTCGGGTGAGGCAGAGACAGGCGTGTATGCCCCGCTTGTAGCTGTAATCAGGTGAGATTCTATATAAGGACTCAAATAGTTTAGCCCATCAAAATGCAAGCGTTGTGCCATAGCATCTGCTTCCTGCAAGGCTTTCCTTCCCTCAGCGACTCTTCCCATGCCCATTAAATTGCCACCTATGTGCGCAAGCCTATATGCGTTGTAGTCTACATCTCCAAAGTTTTTTCGAGTCTGGTATGCGTCAAAGAAAAGTTGATAAGCTTTACTGTACAACTTCTCGGACTCATATATTTCGCCCAGTTCTGACCTGATATTCGACGACGTATCCCAGGGTACTTGATATTGCCAATTGGACAACAAAGTCTCGTACAATGCCGCTGCTATTTTGTTTTGCTCAGCTAAAGGAAGCACCTGGACTCCTTCGACAGTAGTTTGGTCCTTTTTAACAGCTCTTGCCCATGTCAAAAGAGCATTAGCTACACGTGGATGACGTGCAAACATTTCGGATTTTAATGACGACTGCAGGGCATTGAAAGCATCAAGTTTAGGCACAAGGTCCTTTAGTCGAGAGCCAATTATCGAATCGTACCTATCCTCACCGTAAAAATCTAAAATTGCATCTATCTCTGCCAGCGGACGCTCGGCGGCGCCTCCCACAGAACAACCTCTCGCGCAGGTTTTATCAAATAGCGACTCCACAGCAGCCTTGTCCTGAATTTTCGTCAACGATTCAACATACACTTTCAGCCCAGGGTCGCCCGAAAAAGCACTTTGTCGCTGCGCAAATTGAGAGACAAAATAAACAGTTTCTGCTCTAACCCGTTGGATCTGCCCAGCCAAAGCCAGCACTGTCAATACAGCCAGGAAATATACATATCCTCCAGGAATGATTGGAAGCTTTAGATTTTTGACTTTACGCGATTTTGCAGCATTTAGCTCGCCAAACTTGAGCAGCGCATCATGATTTGCAGGTTCGATTGCCGCATCGTGATTCGCTTTTTCAAATGCCACATCATGATTTACAAGTTCAACCGATGACTCTGAATTGCCAGGCACAAGATCTTGTGCTCCGGCGGAGACAATCGATTTCTTTTCGTCGAGTTCCTCGAATGTCATCTTAGTTCATCACAAAGTATTTGCCCTAAACCCTATTCCCTGTATTGATGGCAGTTAAGCACTTCTGAAGACGCTTAACTGCCATCCCTTGCAAAAATTAGGCAATTGAGAAACAGAGTAGCGAGCCTAAACTCGCCACTCTGCTGTTTGGTGGTTGTCGGGAAGAAAAACTTGTGCCTAAGCCCCATCAGCACTTGGAGTTGGAGTAGAACCGGGCGTTTGACCTTTTCGTTGAAAGAAAAACCATGATATGAATGCAAGAACGATTGTAAATACAATGCCATAACTCAACACAGTACTCTTAACTGCAATCGTGGCGGTGCTCCCGGTTTCAAGCAAACCGCTGCTCAATATACCGGAAGAAATCATCAACGCAGGAAGCAGGCTGAGATTTTCAGCACCGCTGCTGGTGCCGTTGTTTTGCAATGAGGGTGCAGCGACAGCTAAAAGAAACGCCGCAACAGTGGCAGAAACAAACAAGCTGCATGTCGGCTCAGAATGCAAAATAAAATTTGACAAGACTGGAGTCACAATGCAGACAGCCAGCGAAAGCGCCAGCAAGACACGCCTGTTCATGCGTTCTTTCAGCAACAGGAGCATTGCAAGTGCAAGTAAAAATCCACCATATTGAGCAGCACCGGCATAGGCATGAGTGAGGTTGATCCCAGTTACGTTCATGTTGAAATGCTGCAGGTAGACTTGCAAAAGTGCGCGGCTGGCAAAAAATATTCCGGGGAAAAGTGCCGCAGTCGAAAGAGGCGCCACCATGGCTGCAGGGGCAAGAGCAAGCAATCCGAAAGTTCCAAACAAACGAGTAGCCAGAAGAGTCAAAATGCCGATGAACATGAGCAAACGCAATGACTGCTGCCCAGCAAGGGCATAGCGTCCTTCACCACAAAGGTCTTTATATAAGTACGTGACGAAGTAAGCGCCTCCGCACAATATTGCCAGGTTTTGAAATTGCATCACATTTAGCAGTTTGACCATGACACAAAGAACACCCAAGCCGGCTGAGACAGAAAGAACTGTACGCTTGAGAAAAATCTTGTCGTCAGCCGGCTTATCTACCTGCACAAACGGTCCTTGAATCAAACGCATGAACAATGAAACAGCCATGGTGCCAAGTATGACGCCAGCTTTTATTCCCAAATCTTTGCCAGATTCGATTCCGCTAAGCCACATCGCCGAACTCAACCAGATGAAAGGCGGCAGCAAATCATCAAAACTTGCCTCTTTTTCTAGTCCGAGATTTTCAGTAAACTTAACTGCGATTAAGCCAGTAAGCGCAGACGCAAGCGAGACAAAATTTGCTGCGCCAATTGAAGTCAATGCCACGCTTGCCCCAAGTAGCAGAATTCCGCGCAAGTAAGACGGCAAGCCAACACGACCGAGCAAGAACGATAGACCAGCTGCACCAGCAAAATAAGCGATCGTACCGCCAGCCTCAAGAGCAAAGTGCTGCGCAACGAAGAGCAAGCCGATAAAAGGCGCAACTACTGCAGCAAACAATCCTAATCCACCCAGAAGTGGCTTTAACGAAAGTTGCTTGTAACTACCGTCCTTTATAAAGCGGAAGAGAAAAGCGACTACACTTACTAAAATGTAGAAAATCAGTACTGGTTCGGGAATTTTGATCATGGCGGCGGTGTCCTGCGTGTTAGACTGAATCCAATTTAACACAGAGTAGTTAACTGTTTTGCTCAAAAAGCAAAGCGAAAGTAAAAGCATTGTTAGACAAAGATCGATTGGTCGATAAAACAAGGTTTTTTAAGAGCACATGCCCATTCTGGTAAAACTAATTCTTTCGGCTTTCGTTATCGCTGTTGTGGGCATTGTCATAGTCACAGTCGGCTCAGACCCATGCACAGACGTTGCAAACATTTTTCTCAAACAACTCAAAGAAGGTGAAAGCTCCTCCATAGTCAATTTGATGGGCGAAAATACATGCCATTGCCAGCCGCGCGGCGGATATATAGCCTACTTCAAATACGAGTCAGGCGAAAATGACAACATGGCTTACCTTTTCAAACACCCGTTCAAAACAGGGGATATGAGTGTAAAAGCTGTTCCCACAGTCGAAAAAATAAAGGGCGGACACCTTCCCTGGGAAAAGCCGGAAAGCACTGAAGTTGATATGCCGATCACATTCGACAAAGAAAGCTACAGTCCTGTTTTCATTCCAATGGACATGGCCTTCGGCATCCCGGTCAAACAAGAGGTTATTGAATCTTTCGCCAAAGATCCGTCAAAAGACTTCGCCAGAGATCTCACCATAAGACTTCGCCCAAGCCTTGCCAAAGGATTAATTCCCCCAGTGCAGCCTAAAGATCCCAAAAAGGAAGCTGAATATATGGCAGACCTCTATTTGGAAATGCTGCCTCCCGAGGAAGCCAAATATGTGAAACCGACAGATGCAGCCGATGTAATTACAGCTGACGGAAAAGCCCATCCTGCCTCAGAGTTTGAAAAGCTGCTACCTCATCTGAAAAGAGCAACCTTGCGGCTCTACATGGGTCGAAGAGGTGTACTCCAGAGATGGGCGGTGAAAAAGGCGCGTCTCAAAGACCCAGTTTTTGAACTTGCAGATGGCAAAGACATGGCTTTGACAAGTCCAGAAGCGGCTTTGATGGACGTTCCAGGTCATGTTTTAGGCGACGGAGCTGAGGAGCCAAAAGCCGATCACAAGTGATATAGCCAAATTCTTGCTATCATCAAAAGGTGAAGAAAAGAAAAACAAGCTCTGGGGCTGCCCGGTCTGAAAGCCGGAATTGTAGGCGCTCTGGAGGATATGGGTCCATTCACCCCCTATAATCCGTGATATATTGGCAATGTTCCTCCCTGCTGCCACCAACAGCAAGGGCAGGAGGAGAAAAACGAATCTAGGCTTGTCATAAGGAGAAGACTGCGATGGTTGTTGTAGATGAGAAGGCCAGTAACGAAGCGATGATGGCTAAAATCAACTCCGGCCAAAAGCTTGAGTCTTTGAATGAAGTTACGCCAGAGTACAAAGCCAGCCTGTTGAAGCTGATGATCGCCCAGGCTGATTCAGAGTTAGCCGGTGCATACGGTTATGTGCCTTGGATTGAAGGCGCTCCAACCATGGCAGAGCGCCTCGCGATGGCTAACATCGTAAAAGACGAAATAAGACACGCACGTGCTATGTATGACTTGCTCGACAAAGTCGGCGTTGACACAGACAAGCTCATCGAAGCCGGCATGGTCAATCGTATGAAAGTGTTTTATGAGCCAATCAAAACATGGGCAGACCTGGTCATGTTCAATTTCCTGATGGACCGCGCCGCCGGACACCAATTGCGTGACGCAGCCGAATGCAGCTGGGGACCATGGTCACGCGCCATGGTTCAAATCGAGAAAGAAGAATGGATGCACGTACGCCACGGCGAACACTGGGTCAAAAAATTGGCCGCATCGCCCGACACCATCGCTGAAATCCAAACCGCACTTGACTTTTGGTTCCCTAAAGTCAACCGTGTATTCGGAAAGAGCGGCAGCGCCACAAACAAAGAATTCCAACATTTCAAACTAAAACAACGCGACAACCAAGATGTACGCGTGTCCTGGTATGACGAAATGAAGCCAATACTTGAAGGCTATGGCTTGAAAGTTCCGGCTATCGACGCCATCGACAAAGACTAATCGGCAATCCGATTATCAATCCAACAGATTTCGGGGCGGTGCATTGCACCGTCCCAAATTTTATCTGGAGGCAAAATCGAATTCTTAGCTTTTCATGGGCGACAGGACAAAACAGGTTTTCGAGAGTGTATTATTTGACTCCAAATAGTGGTCGAAGATCCCTCTAGTTCTTCTCCTTCTGCAATCAGCGGCATACACAAGCCAGGCTGAGCGAGTTTGTATTGCTCGGGAAGTCTTCGGTGCAGCCGAGCCAAGTTGCGCGGCAAAAGAACTAAAAAACGGAGCGCTAAGCGCAAATGCAAGAAGACAAGCTCGAATGCATGCCACGTGCCGAATTGGAAAAGCTACAGGTACAACGCCTCAGCGACATGCTTCAAAACTTGCAAAAGAAAGTGCCTTTCTACGCAAATGCCTTACGCGAGCAAAATATAAATCCACTTTTGCTGAGAGAACTGAAAGACCTATCTGAACTTCCGTTCACTTCAAAAACAGATCTCAGAGATATGTACCCTGACGGCATGCTTGCAGTGCCAAAATCAGAGATAAGGCGCTATCACGCGTCATCTGGCACAAGAGGCAAACCTACACTTGTTGCGTACACCCAAGCAGACCTCGATAACTGGGCAAAACTAGGCGCGCGTACTTTGCGCGCCGCGGGCGTTCGCCCAGGAGACATCGTTCACAACGCCTATGGCTACGGACTTTTCACAGGCGGACTTGGTTTGCACGCCGCCATCGAAAAACATGGGGCCATTTGTGTGCCCGCCTCAGGCGGCAAGTCACAACAACAAATCACATTGCTGAAAGACCTGGCAGCGCGCGTACTTTGTTCTACACCATCCTATGCAATGCAACTTGCAGGCACAATGCACGAGATGGGGCTCAAAGCCAACGACCTCTCACTTGAAATTGGCATATTTGGCGCAGAACCCTGGACAGAGCCCATGCGCCAGAGAATCGAGCAAGAGCTGCGCATCAAAGCTCTAGACATTTATGGACTCAGCGAAATCATGGGTCCCGGAGTTTCAATTGAGTGCATTCAGGCACGCAATGGGCTGCACATTTGGGAAGACCATTTCCTTGTTGAAATCATAGATCCCAAAACACTGAGGCAATTGCCTGACGGAGAAGAAGGCGAGCTGGTTATAACGACTTTGCAAAAGGAAGCTATGCCTCTTTTGCGATATAGAACCGGCGACCTGACCACGCTGTGCAGAGAAGAATGTAGCTGTGGACGCACAATGACTAGAATGACAAGAGTGCGCGCTCGCATTGATGACATGCTTATAATCCGTGGTGTCAACGTTTATCCTTCAGAAATAGAGAATATTCTGCTGCAAGTGGACGAACTTGCGCCACACTATCAACTGGTTCTCAAAAGAGACAAAACACTAGACGAAATGTCGGTGCAAGTTGAAGTTACAGAAGAGTTATGCAGCCGCTGGGCTCAAATCGAAGATGACGAAATAAGGCTTGCGGAGCTTACTCAAAAAATAAGGCACATTTTGAAAGAAAGCCTTGGTTTGAGCGTAAATGTCGAGCTGATGCCGGCGAACTCAATAAAACGAAGCGAAGGAAAAGCCTGCAGACTCGTAGATCTTCGAAATTAAGTTCAAGAGGAAAATCCAATGGTAGCGAAACTAATAGCCCTATACAAACAACCAGCAGAACCGCAAGCCTTCGACAAGACTTATTTCGAGCAACATATTCCGCTGGTAAAACAAATTCCGGGTTTACAGCTTGTTGAGGTATCAAAAATTACCGGAGCGCCCGACGCACCACCGCAGTTTTACTTAATGGCAGAACTTTATTTCGACAACATGGACGCAGTCAAGGCAGGTCTTGAAAGTCCCGAGGGTAAAGCTGCCCACGAGCACGCCATAAGTTTTGCAGGTGACTTAGTCACACTGCTGTTCGCTGAAGTTCCTGAAAACAGCTAACAAAAGCAAAGACGCCGACCAACGCTAACAAGAGGCCCAATCTAATGACACAAGTCGAAAAAATGCTTACTGGAGCAGCCCCGGAAGAATTCAACTTCCAGCGCATACTCTACAGCAAGCAAAAATACGTAGCGACCATCACCATTAATAGACCGGAAGTGCTCAACTGCTTCGACATGGTCACCTTGAAAGAATTAGGCAATGCTTTTGAAGATGTGATGCACGATGACAATATCGCCGTAGCAGTCATTACGGGTGCCGGCGAACGCGCATTTTGCACTGGCGCCGACTTGAAAGAGCAAGAAGACTACATGCTCAAAAAGCCAAACAACTATTACAAATGGATGTACGCATTCATCGAAATGCACGATCGTCTGCGCAACATCGGCAAGCCAACAATTGCCCGCCTAAATGGCATGACTGTCGGAGGCGGCAACGAGCTAAACATGGCTTGCGACCTGGCAATTGCCGCAGACCACGTAGTAATCAGACAGGTCGGCGCCGCTCGCGGTAGTGTCGCAGCTGGTGGCGCAACACAATGGTTGCCCATGGTTGTCGGAGATCGCCGGGCTAGAGAAATGCTGCTTCTTTGCGAAGCAATCGACGCCTACACAGCATTAGACTGGGGGCTCGTAAACCAGGTAGTTCCAATGTCTATGCTAGACGATGCGGTCGCGCAGATGGCCGAAAAGCTCTACAACAAACTACCAGAGTGCACCCGCTATACCAAACAACAACTAAATTTCTGGAGAGACTTCTCATGGTCAATGACAGTCGGTCATGCCAGAGATTGGCTCAGCCTGCACGCAGGTTCGCTTGAAACAGCCGAAGGCTTGCGTTCATTCCGCCAGAAAAACGAAATCAATTACCCAGGAATTCGGTGCAAAGCCGCCGGACCTGTGGCTCCCCCGATGCCAATCGGCATGCCTGAATAAGTTCAGCAGACCAGAAAGAGCAAAACAAATAGAGGACCCTAACCATGACAGTAAAAATGAAAGAGGAGAAAGAGATGAGCAGCGTAGCTTACAAAAACATCAAAACCGAGATTGATGGTCAAATCGCAATCGTTTCTCTCCATCGTCCACAGGCTCTAAATGCACTGAACCACGAATTGATGCAAGAACTTTCAGAAGCATTGGAAGGATTTGATGCTGACGACAACGTTCGCGTAATCATCCTCACAGGCAATGAACGTGCATTTGCTGCAGGCGCCGACATCAAAGAAATGTGCGACGAAAACGCGGTTTCAATTTTGTTGAAAGATCGCCTCGCTACTTGGGACAGAGTCAAATTCATCAAGAAGCCAATCATCGCTGCAGTTAGCGGCTTTGCACTCGGCGGCGGCTGCGAATTGGCTATGACATGCGACATGATTATCGCATCTGAAACAGCACAGTTCGGTCAGCCTGAAATCAACATTGGTGTCATCCCCGGTGCAGGCGGAACCCAACGCCTAACACTTGCAGTTGGCAAATATAAAGCAATGGAATTGATTTTGACCGGTCGCGCCTTCACAGCACACGAAGCTCTAGCTATCGGGCTTGTAAACAAAGTGGTTCCAGCAGAGATGCTGCTTGACGAAGCTAAATCATTGGCAAAAGAAATCGCCAAGAAATCACCACTAGCTATTCGCTCAGCGAAAGAATCAGTATTGAAATGCTACGAAACATCGCTCAGCGAAGGTCTGAATTTCGAGCGCAAGAGCTTCTACATGCTTTTCGCTTCAGAAGACCAGAAAGAAGGCATGAAAGCATTCATGGAAAAGCGCCCTGCCAGCTTTGTCGGTCGCTAAACACAAGTTTTTATCAGCTAATACTCAATTAGAATTTATTTTGGAGAGCAAAATGTCAGACGAAAAAATATTGTTGGTTGAGAAAACCGAAGGCGTTTGCCTTATTACACTAAACCGCCCGGACAAGCTCAATGCGTTCAATGATGAACTCAGCTTTCAACTCATTGATGCTTTGAAAGAAGCTGAAAAAGATGCCAACGTTCGCGCAGTTGTTATCACAGGCGCAGGACGCGGCTTCTGCGCCGGACAAGATTTGCAAAACCGCAAATTCAGCGAAGGTCGTCCATCATTGTCCGATTCAATCAGACGCCGTTACAACCCGATGATCATCAAAATCCGCCGCATGGAAAAGCCGGTCATCGCAGCAGTTAATGGTGTCGCCGCCGGTGCTGGCAGCAGCCTCGCTCTTGCATGCGATTTGCGTGTAGTTGCCGACAACACAAGCTTCATCCAATCATTTACAAAAGTAGGATTGGTTCCCGACTCGGGTGCCACATTCATTCTTCCAAGACTCCTTGGCGCCACAAAAGCATTCGAACTAATGCTAAGCGCCGAAAAGCTCGAAGCAAAGCAAGCTTTCGAAATGGGACTGATCAACAAACTGGTTCCACAAGAAAAAGTTCTCGAAGAAGCAATGACCTGGGCAAAACATCTCGCCAAAGGTCCAAGCAAAGCATTCGGACTCACAAAACGCGCATTCAATGCAGCAATCTTCCCTGATTTGGAAGAGCGCCTCGAATACGAAGCATACATGCAAGAAATCGCCGGACGCAGCGACGACTTCCAGGAAGGTGTCACAGCATTCTTGGACAAACGCCAACCTGTATACACCGGCAAGTAAACAGAAAATCGACCAATAAAGAAGACGGGGAGCGAAAACATCGCTCCCTTCTTTTTTGCCCCACCGGGGAGCGCCGGCACTCTTGCCGATACTTCTCTGCTCTGACTCAGTCACGCTACAGGCAGATCCCGATCCATGTCTCAATACCGACCACTCGGACCACGACCCAAAAAAGACCAAATCAATGCGTATACTTCCAAAATTGCTCGATAATTAATGGTCAACAAAATGAATTCAACTCTCGAAAGAACCAGGAAAGTTACGCTTTTGCCAAGCCAGAGTATTAGTCTTACAAGGAATTATCAGAGCAATCCATGGCAATTCCTCTGCAGGCTCTTTCTCGAGAAACTTGCCAGACGTAAAAGCTGGAATTCACAGTCTCGGCGCAAGTCAGGCTATCTCTAAGGAGCAAATTGCTTCAACCAGCCTAACGCCGGGCATTATGCATTTGTCTCAATGCATAAGCGTGAAAAATGTCGACTGAAGAATCCGTCAAATCAAAAGACACTAATCGGGAACGTATCGTGGTGAAAGGCGCTTGCCCTCACGACTGCCCCGACACATGCGCACTTGTAACTACTGTCGAAGACGGCGTTGCGATAAGTGTCAAAGGCTCAAGCGAGCATCCGAGCACAGACGGATTTCTCTGCAACAAAGTCAATCGATATCTCGAACGCACATACAACAAAGACCGCGTTCTTTACCCAATGAAGCGCATTGGCGCGAAAGGAAAGGGCGACTTTGCCAGAATAAGCTGGGACGAAGCACTAGACACAATTGCCGCCAGGTACAAGCAAATCATAGGCGAATACGGTCCCGAAGCAATACAACCGTACAGCTATGCCGGCACAATGGGACTTGTGCAAGGCAGCTCGATGGACCGGCGATTTTTCCACAAAATGGGGGCTGCACTATTAGACCGTACGATATGTGCTTCAGCCGGCGCCGCAGGTTACAAATTAACCATTGGCGCTTCAATTGGCACAGACATGGAAAGGTTTGATGACTCCAAGTTGATCATCATTTGGGGCTCAAATCCCATCACATCAAATGTGCATCTGTGGCCAAAAATTTTGGCAGCGAAGCGCAAAGGCGCAAAGTTGATTGCGATAGACCCATATCGTTCGTTAAGCGCAGAGAAATGCGACGAACATATTGCAGTCATGCCGGGCACAGATGGCGCTCTGGCACTGGCTATGATGAATCTGATTATCACGGAAGATCTCATTGACCATGACTATATCGAAAAATATACACTTGGATTTGAAGCACTAAAGACTCACGTCAAAGAATGGACGGCCGAGCGTGCAGCCGCGATTGTCGGAATCGAACCTGAAACAATCGTGCGCCTGGCACGAGAATATGCAACAACAAAACCTGCAGTGATTCGATTGAATTATGGCATGCAACGTCACGAAGGCGGCGGCATGGCAGTGCGCACCGTCGCTTGCTTGCCCGCGCTCATAGGCAGCTGGAGAGACTGCGCTGGTGGCATCTTGCTTTCCACCTCAGGCACCTACGGAATAGACACGCACAAACTAGAACGCCCCGACTTAATCAAAAACAAACCGCGCACAATCAATATGTCTGCAATCGGTGATGCGCTTACGGGACAGCTCCGCACTGTTAAATACCAGAGAAGCGAAAACGGCAGTCCAAACATAGAGCAACAATTGACGCCTCTAGACCCGCCTATCAAGGCACTCTTCGTTTACAACTCGAACCCAGTCGCCGTAGCACCAGAATCAAGTAAGGTAATTGATGGTTTCAAGCGAGAAGATCTATTCACAGTTGTGCATGAAATTTTCCAAACAGACACTGCAGATTATGCAGACATACTTTTGCCGGCAACAACGCAGCTAGAACAGTTTGACGTGCACAAATCGTATGGACACCTGTATGTTTTGGCAAACAACCCTGCAATCGCGCCAATTGGCGAATCGAAAGCAAACACTGAAGTATTCAGGCTCTTAGCAGAACGCATGGGCTATACTGACGCCTGCTTCAAAGATTCAGACGAAGATTTAGGACGGCAGGCTTTCAATCTCGCTCACAAAGCCATGTCAAAAATTGATTTTGATGAATTGAAAACCAACGGATGGCAACGCCTGAATTTGGCCAAAGATTACGCCCCGTTTGCTGAAGGCAATTTTCCAACTCCATCAGGCAAATGCGAATTCTATAGCGAAAGCGCAGCAAAAATGGGAATTGACCCTTTACCAACTTACGTGCCTCCCGCAGAATCAGCTTTGACTGCTCCAAAAACAGCAGAGAAATATCCACTGGCTGTCATCTCACCGCCTGCCCATAGTTTCTTGAATTCAAGCTTCGCCAACCTTGCCAGTTCAATTAAATCAGAGAAAGAACCACATTTAGAAATGCACCCTGATGATGCGGGTCTGAGAGGCATCAAAAACGACGACATGGTACGAATATATAATGACCGAGGAGCATTCACCGCCAGAGCACATGTCACAGACAAGGCGCGCCCCGGAGTAGTCGTAGCACTTTCAATCTGGTGGAAAAAACTCTGCGCCGACGGATGCAACGCCAACGACGTTACATCCCAAAGACTTACAGACCTGGGAGCCGCAGCAACGTTCTACGATGCCTTGGTTGAAGTGGAGTTAGATTAAATCGCGGGACAATTGGTACTGACGCAAAAAAGACGAAACATCTCCGTAAACTGATTTCATCGGTTGAGAGCACAGGGAGATGAGACTATGAATAAGACAGCTAAACAAAACGGCGCTGAAAACTCACTGAAGAACCTCCGCGCACAAAAAGTTCAAGCGAAGCCAGTTCACATAGCTGTTCTCAATACTGTACAAAGCGCAGTTTCATTCTTCGTCCGCTCATCCAAATGTGATGCAGCAAGCACAATGCTTGCAGTTAAGAACAGCCAGGCAAAGTCAGGCAACACAGAGCGATTCGCAATCAATGAAAAAGGCAAGTGGGCAAAAGTTGTAGCTTAAGTCACTGATAATCAATCAAATCTGAAAATATAACCAACACCGTGTACAGTCCGCAAAATTTTTCCTTCAGGATCAATCTTAGAACGCAAGCGCCGCAAAGTACTTCGCAAGGCTTGAATTGTAGCGTCGGAGTCGGATGTCCAGACCCGATTTAACACCGCTTCTTGATCAAAAACTTTGTTAGGGTGGCGCATGAAAAACTCTAGCAACTGAAATTCCTTCGGCTGTAACTCTACCTTCTGACCAGACACAGTCACCTGATAGTTGACCGGGTCTAGCTCGATGCCTCCTCCTTTTAATACATTTTGAGTTGCCTTGGCAGAGCGCCGCAACAAAGCTCTCACTCGGGCACAAAGCTCGCCAGAATTAAATGGTTTGGTCAGGTAGTCGTCGGCACCCCCGTCAAGACCTTCTTCTTTATTTGAAAATGCAGACAACCCAGTTAACATTAAAACTGGAGTTTGCCCCCCACTTGCCCGAAACTCTTTAACCACATCAATGCCGTTTTTACCGGGCATCTGCCAGTCGAGAATTGCCAGGTCATACTCATAGGTACTCAAATAAAACCAGCCGTCATTGCCGTTGCTGGCAGTTTCTACGGTGTAATGTTCACGCTCTAATGTTTGCTTCAGCAGCTCTAAAACGTCTGCAGAATCATCAACAACGAGTATTTTAGCCATTAAGCCGCCATCCTGAGACCCTATGGACTTTTCCTACCACGCCGCCATCCGAATTTGTCGGGCAATACAGAATTTCAACTCAGAATATCGGCAAGATTTAGCATTTTATTGTCACTTAGCAGCTTCCTCGCACGCTCTATCTCAATTTTTCGTTGCGACTTGTCCTCAAGAGTGTTGCAATCGGCTTTGAATTTTTGCAGGCAGTTTTTAGCGAGGTCGATTCGCCCTGATTTGTATAAACAGCGAAGTACCTGCAGGTCAAACGGTAGTAACTGCTCTAAATTGTTGCCTTCAAATTTATGAACTTTGCTCATTGCTGCTTCCGCAAATTTTACAGTGGTTGCGGCACTTTCATTTTGTTGCAGCAAACCCAGGCTGCGATTAAGACGGTTGAGGGCTGTGTCTGCACCTGGGTCAACATTTTGCACCATGGTAAAGCATTTATCGATAAGCGCATCCGCATCGCTGCTCTTACCAGTTTTTCGGAGAGCTTCTGCTAGCGCAATGGTGCTTTCAATTTCGGCGGGGCTACCCTTGCCGTAAAATGCCACAGCCAGATCCACTGCCTCATTACCAAGTTTCACAGCCTCTGCGAAATTGCCCTGGGCAAGATACAAAGTCGAAAGAACATAAGCAATCGGCTCTGAATTGCCATTTTGTTTGAAACCAGCCATTCTTTTGCGAAGATCATATGCCCTTCGCATATATTCAATTCTGGCAGGGTCACTCTCAGTAGCGGAAAGACGCATCAATGTAATTAGAAGACTGGGATTTTTAGGACCCAGCAAATTTTCCTGGATACGCAACGACTCTTTAAAAATAGCCGTCTGCTGCCGCCGATCTTGATATAAAAGCGCCAACTTATTGAGAATGGGCGGCAGGCGTCCACTATTCTTGCCAAACTTTTTTTCGACCAGGTCAACAGCGCTTTTAACAGATTGGCGAGCTTTGTCCATCTGATTGAGGCGCTTATAAACCTCAGATAGGTTCAATAGAGTTTCAATTTCCTGGTCGATGTATTCACTTTTTTGATCAAGCGCCCGCTCGGCAGCGTGAAACTGGTCTTCTGCTGCAACTAACTTGTTCTCCTTTAGTGCCAGCAAAGCTGCTTCCTTAAATTTGACGAAGTCGCGTGGACCCATGTCGATCTTTCGCTTCTGGCTTCCTGAAGACATGTGCGCAACTAGTGGCAGCAAAACAAACGCACAAGTGGCGCTGATTAACAGCTTCGACCAAGCCCAATAATTATTTCTATCAGTCGCCTGCATTTTCTCCTCTACCCTTTGATTGTTCCACGACAGAGTGTAAAACTCGGCAGACGGGCATAACCTTTTGAGACGGCTTATTTGCAAATCAGGTCATGATAGCCAACTCTTTAGGCCTTGCTGATAAAACAAAAATCTTGATCGCAGTGCCACTGGCAACTGGGCTTATTTTCGTCTTTGTATTATTTTGTGCTTTAGAGCAAGCTGAAAACGAGTCGCGGCAAGCTGAGAAAGCAGCTGCAATTCTCAGTTATGCATCGATAGTCACCAACGCTTCGATTAACGCCTTTCAAGCACTTGTGCAGTACAGATATTCAGCAACCGATGACTATCGAGACAGCTATCTTGAAGAAACTGCGAAAATCAAATCCTCACTCCAATCGCTCAGCGGATTGCTGAAAAGCAATCCCAAACAATTGCAGCGGCTCAACGAATTGAAAGAAATATCAGATCTTTCAGTGGCGCATATGAATGAAGCCAAAAGAGTAATTGAAATTGGAGACCCTAACGCAGCAGACGAACACGCCAAAGACCTCAAACATTTGCTAGGCGCGCTCGAAGTCAGGCTAAAGCGCCTTGTTTCGCCATATGAAAAGCAGGGCGCCAGGGCATCAATTGAGCAACGAAATTTCAGGCAGCAACTGAAAGGGCTGCTTCTGGCGGGCATCATAGCTCAAATTGCAATCGCAACATGGTTGGCTACCAGTTTCAGCCGCGGCACGTTGAAGCAGCTCAAAACGCTTACAGACAACATAAGCAAGTTGAAGTCTGGCCATGAGCTTAATCCACAGCTAAGCGGAAAAGACGAGCTTGCCATGGTAGACGCCACTTTTCATTCAATGGCAAGATCTATCAATGAATCAACAGAAAAATTGAAAGCAAGTGAAGCTCGCGTAAGAGCAGTTATAGAGGGGCTTCCAATTGGATTGATTGCACTTAACGACTTAAAGCAAATAAGTTATATCAACCCCGCAGCCGAGCAATTGTTTGCATATAACAGCGATGAGCTCAGCGGAACTCAACTTGCAAAACTTTTCGTTGATGAAAAAAAACGAGGCAACGAAGAGCTAGAAACTGAAATCATTGAAGGATCTAAGCATCAAGTGAAGGAATTGACCGGGCTAGCCAAAGACGGCTCAATTCTGCATCTCGACGCAAGCTCAAGAGAATTTACCAGCCCTGAAGGGCAAGGTTATTTGCTTGCATTAATCGACATCAAAGACAGGCACGCAATTGAGCAAATGAAACGCGAATTCAATGCCATGGTTACACACGACTTGCGAAGCCCACTCACAGCGATAAGTATGTCCATAGACTTGCTTGCTGATGTTCATGGAAATGTTTTGCCTGAAGAAGCGAAACGTTCGTTAAACATGCAAAAACGCAATTGCGATAGATTGCTTGGACTAATCAATGATCTACTCGACATAGAAAGACTAGAAACAGGTGGCATGACCTTAGAGTTAGAGCCAATTACAGTGGACGCATTGTTTGACAGAGCGATTGCCTCAATAGACGCGCTTGCAGAAAGCACGGGAATAAAAATCGAAAAGCAAGCAAACACAACCGAAATAATTGCAGACCCTGACAGAATTGTTCAGGTGCTAGTAAACCTATTATCAAACGCAATCAAATTCACTGAAGCAGGAAAAACAATCAGAGTTTTCGCAGAGCTGAAAGACAAGTGTATTGAGCTAAGCATCAAGGATGAAGGCAGAGGAATCCCCCAGGAAAAGCTTGCTCTGGTATTTGAAAGATTCAAGCAAGTTTCAAAAGATGATGCAGTCAAAAAAGGTGGCTCGGGACTTGGTCTTGCCATATGCAAATCAATTGTAGAAGCACACAAAGGCAAAATTGGGGTTGAAAGCGAGCTGGGTAAAGGCAGCCGTTTTTGGTTTACGCTGCCCATGTACGCAGACGATCTCGACGACCCCGACCTCGACTAATCTTGCAAGCAATTAAAATCCAGAGTCGCCGGATGGCGGTTGCTGTTGCTGTTCTTGCATTTGTTGTGCTTGTTTATCTTGCTGGCGCATATAAGGCGACGGCTTAACAACCTTGTCGCGTTCGCCTGACTTCAGTTGACCTTGCAAAACCAAAAGCTGTTTATTAATTGGTTCAGTGTCAAAGCCTTTTGGAGCCGTTCTCAAAGCGTTTTCATACTGATTGATGGCAGAACTTATGTGCTTTTCTTCATCGAATATGTGAGCCAATGCCAGATGGCTTTCAAAATGATCAGGATTTTGTTTTAACGCTTCAAGCAAATGGTCAATCGCTCCCTGGTGATCTCCACGCTTGTACAAACATTGCGCCATGCCGAAATAAAGTTCGACCCAATCAACCCGTTTGGCAGAAGAGTCGATTATGTCTCGATAGTCCTTTAGAGCCGGATTCCAGTACTTCAATTTCATTTCGACTCGTGCACGCCCCATCCACGCTTCAGTGTACGTCCACGGTCTGTCTCCCAGAGCCGTGTTGTAGGAATCAAGCGCTTCGCCATAGCGTCCCATTTTTTCTTGCAATTCGCCCATGGCATAAAATGGTCGCGTGTTTTTGTAGTCTGCATCAACCCGCGCTAGCGTAATTTGTTTTTCCGCCTTATCGTAATCAGCTATATTGATGTAACACTCAGCCAGGTCAACATGGGCATCCATAGCCTTGTCTGTTGTTTGGCTTAAATGTGTGTCGTAGGCTTCGATTGCCTTGGGGTAATTTTTCAGCTCTTTGTAGCAAGTTGCCAATTTAAGCCAGCCATCCGGCAAATACTTATTGCGCGCGAAATAGCAAGCTTGCAAAAACTCGTCGGCAGCGCCTTCGTAGTCTTTCACTTTCATCTTTTTCATGCCTTCTTTCATGTGGAGCTCTGTCGGCTCCACAGTGGCTTTGTCATGGCGCGCCAGACAGGGCTGCGCTGTGCCTGCCAGAAAAGCGAGGATAGAAAGAGTAGCTAGATATCCAGTCTTGAAATTTCGCTGCTTCATTTTTTTTAGTCTTGATCTAAACGCTCGGCATCAAATTCTACTTGAACAATACCACTTAGAAACAAGACTGTAGCAACGGCGAAATAAAGCAATATGGCCTGCCAAACATTAATTGGAGGCAAAACGGAATAGTTTGGCACGAAGTGGTTCCATGTCCACTGAATTCCAGCGATTGGAAGCACAAAAACAGCACCGATAACGCCCATTGCCAGGACAGTAAAGATTGCGGCTGCGCCAAACGGATTAAAATGGAACGTTTTCACTTTTAGTCTGCATCCCCCAGGAGGGCTTTGAATTGATCTTCATCTATTACTGTTATACCTAATTCTTGAGCTTTCTGGAGCTTAGATCCCGCATTTGCGCCCAGCACAAGGTAATCGGTCTTTTTCGAGACTGAAGAGCTTGGCTTGCCTCCACGGGCTTTAATCATCTTTTCGGCTTCAGAACGGTCTAAAGAAAGTGTCCCCGTTAGCACAAAACTCTTGCCCGCCAATGTTTGCGGGAGTTTTTCCGCCTCAGCGGGAGCGCTAGCCTCGATGACGACGCCTTTTGCCTCGAGTCGTTCAATCAAGCTGCGATTTTCAGAATCTTGGAAAAAGTGGACTATTGAAAGAGCAATTGATGGTCCCACCCCTTCAATTGAATCGAGATCTTCAAGACTGGCATTCATTAAATTCTTGAGACAGACAAAACGCTCGACCAGAATTTCACCCATTCTTACACCAACGTGCCTAATTCCGAGAGCAAAAATCAGATTGGCTTGAGCACGCGTTTTTGATTTTTCAATGTTTGCAATTAGTTTTTCAGCAGATTTTTTGCCCATCCGCTCGAGTTGCAAAACAGACTCTTCGGTTAAGGAATAGATGTCTGCAGCGTCTTTCAAGAAACCTGCTTTGACCAGCTGTTTAACCAGTACTTCACCGAGCCCTTCGATGTCCATTGCGTCGCGACTGACAAAGTGAATCAAACGTCTTTCAACTTGCGCTGGACAATTGATGTTATTACAACGAAGCACAACCTCTTCGCTGCTGCGCTGCAATGGGCTTGAACAGTCAGGACAGAGGCTGGGCGCAACAATAGGTTCGGCGCCAGCCGGTCGCTTTTCTAAAACTACGCGCAAAATTTCTGGAATAATTTCGCCTGCTTTTCGCACAACTACAGTATCGCCAATACAAAGTCCAAGACGATCTACCTGATCGAAATTATGCAATGTCGCACGTTTTACCGTTGTGCCAGCAAGTTTCACCGGCTTTAAGTTAGCGACAGGAGTAACAGCTCCAGTTCTGCCTAGATCGAATTCAACTGATTCTAAAACTGTTTCAGCTTCGTCTGGAGGGTACTTAAAAGCTATCGCCCAGCGCGGGCTATGCGATGTTGTGCCCAGCTGCTCCCACAACGCGCGATCGTCCAATTTCACAACCACACCATCGGTGTGATAATCGAGCGTATGACGTTTTTCGTCCCATTCGGCACAAAACTGTTTTACCTCTTCAATCCCACGAGCCAGCTTGCGATGAGGATTAACAGGCAAGCCGAAAGACTCCAACTGCTTCAGCGTTTCTTCATGAGTTGGGGGCTCGGTAATTTCAGGGTCGGTGAAATAAGCAAAATAAATCCACGCAGAAAGATTGCGACTCTGAGTAACTTTAGGATCTTTCTGCCGCAGCGATCCACTGGCAGCGTTTCGTGGATTTGCAAATGGCTGATCGCCCGTGTCCTCCAGGGCAGCATTGAGTTTATTGAAACTTGAAACAGGTAAATACACTTCGCCACGCAAGTCTAAGACTTCAGGCAAAACGAAGCCCACTGGAGGCTTTATTGTGTGAGGGATATGTTTTATGGTTTTCAGATTTAGAGTAACGTCTTCGCCGACATCGCCATTGCCCCTGGTGGCACCTTCAATCAGTTTTCCATTTTTATATTTGAGCGCAATCGACAAGCCGTCTATTTTAAGCTCGCAAACATACAACAACTCATTGGCTTGTTCTGGAGTCAATTCAAGAACTTTAGCCAAACGTTCTTGCCATTTATCCAGGTCTTCAGCGCCCATTGCGTTAGCTAAGCTGAGCATAGGAATTGTATGGCGAACTTGTTTGAAATCTGTGCTTGGAGGGGCGCCCACAGTCTGGGTTGGGCTGTCTGGAGTGACCAGATCGGGATGCTGCTGCTCGAGCGCTTGCAATTCTCGATACATTTCATCGAATGCAGCATCGGTTGCACCCGGTTGTTCAAGAACGTAATAGAGAAATCGCAAATGGATAATTTCCCTTCGCAACTCCTCAATTCTCTTGACTGCTTCAGCCCTTTCAATCGCAGCGGTTTCAGCCATTACTTAAGCCCTTCTTGCCCACACAAGAAGATCTTAGTTAAAGCAACCAAGTTTTGCCTTAACTCCAAATATTTGAATTTCCGAATTGAGGTATATCCCAGTTGTGAAGAAGAAATGTCTTGCGTGAGTCACGCGATCACCATCTGGTCCGTGGGACCGGGTCATGCGGTCTCACACCTGGTCTTGTTGGACCGGCACGAGGCGGTCCAACTCCTGGTTTTGTAGGGGCGACGCATGGCGTCGCCCCTACAGGAGAGCGGGATTCTTGTTAGAGACCTACGCGGCTCAGGATTACGCTGTCGCCCTGGCCAGTGCCTGAGCAGATTGCGGCGGCACCGTATTTAGCGTCACGTGCTTCCATTTCTCTGGCAAGAGTCAACAGCAAGCGAGCACCGCTGGCACCGATTGGGTGACCGAGCGCGACTGCCCCACCATTGACGTTTACTTTCTCTGGGTCTACTTCCAACATTCTGGTTGAAGTGATTGCCACAGCAGAGAAAGCCTCATTGATTTCAATGAGATCTAACTGAGATGCACTCAATCCACATTTTGCCAGAGCTTTCTTTGTAGCAAGCGCAGGTGCAGTAGCAAGATAAGGAACTTCTTGTCCAAGTGAAGCATGAGACAAAATTTTTGCCAATGGCTTTAAGCCGAGCTTCTTAGCGAGTTCTTCACTCATGACCAAAAGTGCGCAAGCACCGTCATTAACACCAGGTGCATTGCCTGCAGTGACAGAGCCTTTGTCGTAAAACACAGGCTTCAACTTTGCCAATGCTTCTAGAGTTGTGTCGGGGCGCGGTCCCTCATCATTTTCGATTACAAGTTCTTTGTTTTTCTGTTTGATGGTGACAGGCAAGATTTCGCTTTTGAATCGACCAGATTCAATAGCTTTCATTGCATTTTGATGACTGCGATAAGCCCATTTGTCCTGTTCTTCACGGCTTACATTCAGCTCTTCAGCAACTTTAGCGCCGTGAACTGCCATGTGCACAAATGCAATAGGACACTCCAATCCATCAGCAAGCATCGCATCTTTAAATTGAGTATGTCCCATGCGCTTGCCGAAGCGAGCGGCATTAGCTTCAACCAAATAAGGCGCCTGGCTCATTGACTCCATGCCACCGGCAACTACAAAATGTCCGTCGCCAGCGCGGATACGCAAGTCGGCGATTGTCACCGATCTCATACCAGATGCACAGACTTTATTGACTGTGGTTGATTCACAAGTAACAGGTAAGCCAGCTTTTATCAGCACCTGTCTTGAAGGAATTTGACCGCAACCGGCTTGCAACACCTGTCCAAGAATTACTTCGTCAATTGTCTCGGTATCAATTTTGTGCCTTGCCACCAGTTCTTTCACAAGTGGCACAGCCAAATCAACAGCAGACAAGGTGCTAAGTCCACCTCCCAGCTTGCCGAACGGTGTTCTCAAACCATCAACGATAACCGTAGAGCTCATGTCAGACTCCCTCCAGAGTTGCGGCAGCCTATGTGCCACTTAGAAATGCTACCGGCAATGACAACTGATACTGCCGCTTCTTTCGATTTGTTCAAAGTTTAGCCAGAACAAGGGCTAAGTTGCCAACAGAATCCGGGGTAGATTCATTCAGTTGTAGTATATTTTTGAGGTGCTCTATCTTTCATGTGTCCGGTAATGTGCGGATTTCTGCCTGCCAGTAGCAAAAGATAGCAAACGGGCATATAAATTAGGAACGCTGTAAGTTTGGGGGCAAAAGCCAATGTCAAGGTCCTTCCGTGGTCGTCCTGGCCGAGGAGAAGACAACCCTGAGAACATACCGGAAGATTATTCGGATGCCCGGGGAGCCAGATTTAGCGCACCCTCACGCCAAGAAACAGACACAGAACCTGCACCCGAACCCAAACAAGTAGACCTGGGCAAGCGGTTGGTAGCAGGCATGATCGACGTCATGGCAGGCTATGTCCTTGGTCTTGCTGTCAATTGCATTCCATTTATCAATGGTTTCATCGGTGATCAAGTAGTCATGGTCAGCTATTTGATTATGAAAGATGGATTGTTTGGCGGCAGAGGCATCGGCAAGAACTTAATGGGGCTGCAAGTCATAGACCAAAAAACCGGCAAGCCGGCGTCATTCGTTCAATCTATCAAGCGCAATATTGTTCTGTTTGGACCATTCATGGCTCTTTTCGTGGTTAACACCATATTGCGAATCGTGCCTAATCCGCAGATTTCATCAATGGTCACAAACGTGGTTTCCGGCATAGGTGGAATTTATACACTCGCGGTCATTCCATATGAAGTTTACAGAGTTTACAGCCGGGCCGACGGATTGCGCTGGGGCGACCAATTTGCCGGAACTGAAACGATTCTTGCAGACATGGACTTCAGCAACCCGGTGTCTAAGTAATCCGACAAAGCAGGGATGGACTAGAGTCGCCCGTGAGCCTTGCCAGTGCGCACTTTACCGGCTAGTCAGGTGCTGGCGAATTGGGTGCGTTTAGCCAAGTAAATTAATCGGCTGGCAGAGCCCTCAGAGCATCCGGCGCATGATATCTTAAGCATGTCTTGCGCAGCAGAACAGCTTCATTTGAGGCTTGAAATAGTATTGCGCTTCATTCTTGGTGGAAGATGAGCACGAAAACCGCATATGTCTGGGGACCAGTTTCAAATTTTGCCGCAAATCTAGCATTTGCATTACTTGAAAACGGCTGGACTGTGCATTTAGCCTGCAAGTCAGCTCTGCAAATTTCGCTGTCGCCGTTAGACCTACCGTCATCGGCGCAATCCTGCATTGAGAAAGCAGCCGGTGGTGCAGAAAAACTTAAACCATACTCTGAAAATCTTCTTTTTATAGATTCAGACGAGCCGCACAAAGGCACCACATACGATATTATCGTTTTCATGGGATTGCCCAGCAATTTTGACGAAGCGCGGGTATCAAGATCGCCATGGGCAGCCGATGAGTTAGGCAATATAATTGCCAAACTCAAAGGTGTACCGATCATTGTTGTCTCATCACTCTGGGGCGGACTGCAACAAGACGGCGTCGTACCTGAAGAAATTGAATTTGACAGGCGCAAAGCACATTCGCATTTCGAAGGTGTTTGCCAACAATATGAAGCGCGTGTTCTCAAAGCAATCAGCAGCAAAGACAGTAAATGGCACCTTGTAAGGTTGCCGATAATTCTTGGCAGTTCGCTTGATGGACGTAGCGCAAATTTCAGCGGACTTTATAAAATGCTGCAAGAGCTGCATACGGCTAAGTCGCAGCTGGGTGATAGCCACGACCGCAAAGCAGTAGAACTTTCATACAATCCAGACGCAACATTCTGGATGCTGCCATGCGACCTTGCGGCAAACTTGATGGTAAAGCTCATCGAAGATAACTCAAGACCAGTTATCTGCAATTTTGTCTCGACCCAGTCGACTCTTAACCAGGAATGGTTGCAAGACCTGGCACGCGCACTAGAGCTTGAATCGATCAATCCTTCGGATAAGGACACGCTCAATTTCCCCAGCACTTTGCGCAGTATGCTGACAGACAACGTGCAAGTAAAAACTCGCAATTTGTTTGAAGTGCTAGGTCGATATCACCACGCACCGATGGTCATCAACGCAGAATATTTCTCCAAGATTATTGATTACGCCATTCAAAATAATTGGGGACAAATTAAAGTGGTTACTCCGGAAGTGCCATTTTCAGCAGACAAAGCAAAAGAATATTTTGAAGTATTCGTGCCTGCAAACTTAGACCAAAAAATGGCTAAGTCCCTAGCCTCATTCAAAGCGGGATTAGCTTTTCAAATTGTCGACCATGAAGAATCACGCTGGATAATCAACAGCAAAGACGGAAAAATCAATACACGAATTTTCAATCCAGATTCAGACAAACCAAAAGTTGTTTTCCAAATTGCCTCGGCAGCATTTACAAAACTGGTTTCCGGTAAATTGATGTTTGAACAAGCGTTGCTGACACGCAGCTTGCAGGCCAACGGCAATCCACTTGAATGCCTTAAAGCTTGCGACTTCTTCCGCCGCTTCATTAGACATTTTCATTATTCACCAGACACAGAATCAAACGTCAAAGAGCTTGAGAAAGCAGCAATAGACTGAGGAGAAATATAATGGCCATAGCCAAAGAAATCACGCACACTTTTGGAAACACGCCATTAGTCAGACTCAATAAAATGGCAGAAGGACTTGAAGCCACCATCGCTTGCAAATTGGAATACTTCAATCCGTTGAGTTCTGTGAAAGATCGCATCGGCATCGCCATGATTGATGATGCTGAAAACACGGGACTTATCAAACGCGGCGAAAGCACTCTTATTGAGCCGACCAGCGGCAACACGGGCATAGCCCTGGCATTCGTCGCTGCAGCCCGCGGCTACAAACTGATCCTCACTATGCCAGAGACAATGTCCGTAGAGCGACGCAAATTGCTTGCCGGACTAGGAGCACAACTGGTTTTGACACCTGGCCCCGAAGGAATGCGTGGAGCAATAAACAAGGCAGCGGAATTGGTATCGCAAACGCCAAATTCGTACATGCCCCAACAATTCGACAATCCAGCAAACCCGGAAGTACACCGCAAAACTACAGCCGAAGAAATTTGGAAAGATAGCGAGGGCAAAGTCGACATTTTCGTTTCGGGCGTTGGCACCGGCGGCACTATCACAGGCGTCGGTCAGGTTTTGAAACAACGCAATCCGAATGTAAAAATTGTCGCTGTAGAGCCGGCAAACAGCCCGGTCATCTCACAAAAACTTGCAGGACAAGAATTAAGACCGGGCCCCCACATGATTCAAGGAATTGGTGCCGGATTTATTCCGTCAATTCTCGACCTCAGTGTCATCGACGAAGTTATCAAAGTAAGCAATGAAGATGCCATCGCACACGGACGCCGTCTGGCCAGAGAAGAAGGACTCTTTGCTGGTATCAGCAGCGGTGCTGCGGTTAGCGCTAGTTTAGAACTTGCGCGTCGTCCTGAAAATAAAGGCAAACTGATTGTTTGTATTTTGCCAAGCACCGGCGAACGCTACCTCTCGACTGCATTGTTTGCAGACCTCGCCCCAGAGTTGACAGCAAGCACAAAATAATAGGTCAATCAATGGAAAGCTCAGCTTCCAATGTAGAGCTTCTTGTTGGTCCATATCGCGACGGAAAAACATCTGTCGTGCTAAACGAATTGCTCGACCTAAAAGAGCAAAATCCTCTGGCGAATATTCTCATACTTGTTCCTTCCGCACGCTATGGAAAGCTGCTCAAAGACAGGATTGCGGTGCTCTTAAAAGAACGCCAGGCCAAAGGATCAAAAACAAAAGGTTTCTTTGGACTGGAGATTCAACCTTTTTATCAATGCTGTCAAAAGATAATTAGTCGCACGGGCTTTGAGCCTCAGTTAATTGCTGAAGAAATAAGACCTGCAATAATTGCTCATATCCTTTCCGAAATGAAAGCCAAAGGCGAACTCATCGGGCTTGCTGCAATTGCCGAATTTCCCGGCACAGGCTCTTCTGTTTTAGAATTAGTAGACGAGCTTCAGCGGGCCGGGCTTACCCCAAACGATGTAATAGGGCGCCTCAAAGCTTCCTCTTGCCAGGAATCGCATCTGCTTGAATTAGCCAGGGTATACCAGCAATATTTTCAAAGACTGAAAGAACTGGAATTTTTCGACCAGAAAAGCCTGGCGCTTGCCGCCCGAGAAGAAATATTCAAAAGAAAAGAAATGGACTACGATCTTCTACTGATCGACGGTTTTGACCGGGTAAGCCATTTGCAGGCGCAAATCTTTGCTGGGTTGAGCAAACGCGCACGCAAAACTAAAATGACCTTCGATTACTTAAGCGCAGACACAGAGACATCGGAGCTTGATGAAAAACAAAAGCACGGACGCTCAATAATTGCAGATGATTACAGGTGGAAAGACAGCAGCTTCAAAGAACTGGTGAACAACCTCAACCCGCAAATACTTCGTCGCAATGCACATGAAGACAATTCAGTCCCCACAATAGAGTCAGTTAGCCTCTTAGACCCCTTTCTCGAAATGGTTGAAGTTGCCCGACAAGTAAAGGCGGCAATATATCAGCGCGGAGTTAAAGCTTCAGAACTTATCGTTATTACCCGTTCGCCAGAAACTTATAATGGTGCAATCGAAGCCGCATTCGACGACGCCGGCTTGAATTATTTTATCGACGGCAGCAGCAAAATCAGTGAACTTGAGGCGTGGCGATTTATGCGCGCACTTATCACGCTGCCAGATAATGACTTCAGGCGCAAAGACCTCATCGACCTTTTACGCAGCCCATACATGAAGCTCGAAGCGCTTTCGATGCAGCCCAGCGACGTAAGCAATCTTGACCGCAATTCATTTAAATCACGTGTTATAGGCAGCAAGAAAACCTGGGCTAAGTTCTTAGCAAATGAAGACTACTCTGAGTACAGATCACAAATTCTCAGTTTGCTAGAGCACCTGGAGCGTTCTGAGACTGA
This sequence comes from uncultured Candidatus Obscuribacterales bacterium, assembly GCA_964546815.1. Lineage (GTDB taxonomy): Bacteria > Cyanobacteriota > Vampirovibrionia > Obscuribacterales > Obscuribacteraceae > JAIEPM01. The sequence continues at coordinate 458,956 of CAZJLR010000001.1, forward strand.
AGCTGCGGCGGCTGTTCATGCCAGATATATTGAAGACCTCATCGACAAGTACATGCAATATCCGTCCAGCGAGTCAAATATCAGATCTGCCGGTGCCATGCATGAAAGAGAAGCAATAAAAGCACTACGACGAGCGTTAAAAGTACTAATTCTTCAGGAGTCGGTTCTAAAATTAAAGCCCGAGTCTTTCAAGCAATTTTGGACACATTTGCAAACTCTGGTGGAAAAGGCCAACTATGCGCGCCCGCGTCCACAAAGCGCCGCGCTCACAATTTGCGCCGCTGAGCTGGCAGCAAACATGCGCTTCAAAGAAATCTATATCTGCGGAACAATTGAAGGAGATTTTCCGCGCCATCAATCAGCAGCTGGATTTTTGAGCCCCGACGAAGTTCGCAGCTGGCTTAGTTTTGGCATCGACATACGCAACCCAAGGCAAGAAGCAGGATTTGAACGCGCATTATTTCATTCGCTGATAGAACGGGCAAACAATCGAGTTTTCCTCAGCATGCCGCAATACACGCTAAAAGCCGAAGAAACCTTTCCGACTTTTTACCTCAGCGAGCTTGCAGAATCGCACGCATTACAGTCACATCGAATGCGGCCATATGAAGGCTCTGCACTACGGCCGGTATCACTCAGAGATGCTTTGTCGCAGGTACTCTGGCAGCACGGACTGGAAGGAGCAAACTCGCTGGCACAGACACAAAGCAGAGTTGGCAGCTTTTGGCGCAAGCTAGAACACTCAGTGTCGTCAACCATCCATCGCGCCCAGGGCGATCACCAAAATCTTTTCAACGGCTATCTAAAAGACTTTATCGAAAGTCATGCACTAGACTTACCCGAACAAAGCGGCTGGACAGCCACTAAAATAAACGACTACGGCAAATGCCCATTTCGCTTTTGGGCCACCCACATCTTGGCCGTTAAGCCCAGAGAGGAAGCAGAGGCAGGTCTCAATTTTGCTCTTGTAGGTCAGTTTTACCATAAAGTACTGGAGTACTTTTTCACTAGTTTTGCAAAATTGAACTCTGACGATCAAGAGACTAAGCAAAATGAGCTTCTGAGTTCATCATTCAATCGGGCTCTTTCATGGCTGGAAGAACGCGGCGATTTTCAACCCGGACCATATTGGGAGCAGGAAAAGAAAAACTTGCTTTTCCGCGTAAAACGCTTTCTAGACAGAGAGTTGCGCAGACTCAAAGAAAGCGAGCATAAATATACGCCGAGCATGTTTGAAGTAAACTTCGGCACAAAATCGCCCGATTCATATCCACCATTTGTGTTGCGAACTCACAATGGAAAGGAAATTGTTTTCAGCGGCTCTATCGACAGAGTTGACTTGCTGGAAGATGGCAGCGAAAGCTCAGCGGGTGAGCGTCAAAAGTTAGCACATATAATCGACTACAAATCAGGCTCACGCCTCATTTCAGCAAAAGAAGCAGAAAAAGGACGCAACCTGCAGTTGCCGATTTATGCACTGGCATTGGAAGAATCAATTCTTCCCGCAAGCAGGGTTGCTAAGGCAGATTACTTGAGCATTGGTGCGGCGCGTTCAGTGGGCAACATAAATTTCGACAGTGAAAAGCACGCGGAGATAAAAGCGGCCTCTCGTAATTTAGTACGAGAGTACGTGCAAAACGTCGAGCAGGGTATTTTCACCGTCAAGCCTAACGGTCAAGACGTTTGCAAAGACTGCTTGCACGCAACCGTTTGTCGCGTTGCAGAATTAAAGCCCCAATTTGCGGAGGAAAACGATGCCTCCTCTGACTGACGAACAAGTCAAAGCAATTTTATCAATCGACGAACATGTTCTTGTTTCAGCAGGCGCAGGCTCAGGCAAAACATTTGTTTTGGTCGAGCGCTATATCAAAGTTCTGGAAGCAGACAACGATGCCAGCGTAGCAGACATCATCGCCGTTACATATACTCGCAAAGCTGCAGAGGAAATGCGCACCCGCCTCAAAGCAAGACTCAAAGAAATCGCTGCAAACGCAGAGGGTGAGACAGCCAAACGCTGGACAAAATGCCTATCTGAAGTAGAAAGCGCACGCATAGGCACAATTCACTCGCTATGTGAATCGTTGTTGAAAAACTATCCATCAGAGGCAGGCATTGACCCAGGCTTCGAAATTTTGGATGACCTCGAACGCGCCGAAATTTTGGCAGACAGTATCGACGAATCATTGCATTACATTATTGAAAGAACAGAAGACGAATTTACAGAACTTCTGGAATACCCAATTGAAGACTTGCGGAAATGGATAGCCGCATTTATGCGCAGCGCGCTGAAATATAAAGACTCCAGACAGCGACTGGGAGACTGCAGCCAGGAAGCACTGAGCAAGTTTGCAGAAGCATTCATTGAACAGGACATTGCCAGAACCTTAGAAGAATATGTATCGGACAAGAAACTAAACTTTGAATACAACTATCAAAAAGACTCACTCTGGAAAGACCCTTCAAGCAAGATTGGATTGATTCAAAGCGAGCTTCTTTCATATTTAGATCAAATATTCGATAAAGACGGTAAAAGCAAAGCAGAAAGATGGGAAGCGTTATGCTCGCTGGCAAAAATGGAGTCAGCCCGCACATCAGGCGGGCCGGCTGCCAAAGAATTGCGCGACAGCATGAAAGTACTGAGAGGAGAAGCGCAAGTACTATGTAAGAGTCACAGCAGCGCACTCAATCAGGCAGATCAATTGTCTTTCACCCTGCTGCGTGCATTGATTTCAGTAACAGATTCTGCTCTTGCAAAATATGAAGCGCTAAAGCAACAACACCAGAAATTAGACTTCGACGATTTAATTGAACGCTGCCAAAACCTTGTCACAAACAACAAACACGCTCTCAAACAAATCAGTAAAAATCTGCGAGCAGTTTTAATCGATGAATTTCAAGACACAAACTGGACTCAAGCAAAACTGCTAATTGCTCTTGCCGGTGAAAAAGCAAAGCTATTTTTGATTGGAGATGATAAACAATCCATCTATAAATTCCAGGGAGCTGACGTCGGCACATTCAACGCTTGCAAAATCTATATAAAATCGCTGATTGATGAAGACAGGTCAAAACATCGCAAGTGCGCCGAGCAGTACACGCTACCGGTACTCTCAGGCACAGGTCAGCTGATGACTTTGAGCCAATCATTTAGAAGCCACCCTGAAATTGTCAATTTTGTAAATCATTTATTCCGTACATTATTTGACGCCACGCAAGATTCGGAAGACTACAAATCGCGTTTTCAGGCGCTGCGACCCGCACGCACAGGAGTGGACGACGAAGACGTGAGAGTAGATCTAATCTACACGCCCGAAATCGACCCTGAAACAGCAGAGCGAAGCTTTGAAATAGAAAAAATCGAATCTCAGCTTACAGCCCAATGGATAAAAGAAAAGGTTGAGTCGGGCACCGAAATATTTGACAAATCACTAAATAAAAACCGAAAAATAAACTACTCAGATTTTGCAATTTTGCTTCAGGCAAACAGCGATTTTGCCGGTATTGAAAAGGCTTTGTCTCTGGCATCTGTGCCATTTGTAAGCATTGCAGGCTCAGGATTTTTAGAGCGCCAGGAAGTTTTTGATTTAGAAAATGTACTCAACTGGCTGATTTGTCCTCAAGATAGCCACGCTTTGTTTGCAATTTTGCGTTCGCCCATTTTTGGTTTTTCAGATGACATTCTGCACGACCTCAAAGCAGGCAAGCCCGGCTCGCTGTGGCAATGCCTCAATCAAAAATCGCGAGAAGCAGGCAGAGATGATTTACTCAGCGCCAGAAACTTGTTAAACGAGCTGCAACGCTCTGCCGGAACGCTGCCTTTGCCAGAGCTATTGAGAAGCGTGGTGCTCAAAACAGGCTATGATATCGTTCTTCTATGCACAGCGGCTGGCAAACAAAAATCTAGAAATGTCTGGAAGTTTTTAGCACTGGCAAGTCAAAACAAACATATGGGCATTGCCGAATTTTTGCAGTCGCTAAAATCAATGCGCGAGCTTGGGGTGAAAAACCTAACAGACGCACCACTTAGCGCTGACAATGCCGTAAAAATAATGACTATTCACAAATCAAAAGGTCTGGAATTTAGCGCAGTGGCAATGCCAAAACTGGGCAGAGGTGTTCACCAGAAGCCAGACAAAATTTTGTTCGGCAAAGATTTGAGCATAACACTAGACTGCACCAGAGATAAAGACGAAGAAAAGCCGGCATTTTTCATGGCTGCTAACAATTTGAGCCGTCGCATGGACGAAGAAGAGAAAAAGCGATTGCTCTATGTTGCAGTTACACGCGCACGTGATTACCTGGCATTGTTCATCACGCCTAAGTCAAACCGGGGCACAAATTTTGCCAAGTGGCTAATTAGCTCACTTGGCTTACCCGAGCCAGAAGGAACAATTGAAAACGAAACAATCAGAGTCGGCGCTGGCGAAGATGCCGTAAGGTGGCGCATCAGCCAGCCTGAACTGTCCATGCCCGGCAGTGATGCTGCAGAGGACGTGCAAGAACAAGAAATGCTAGTTAAACAGGCTAGAGAGAATGCTGGGCTTGCAGACTACTCACTCCTGGTCGATGATGACAAAGAAGAAATTGAGGCGACTTTTACACCTGTTCCGTGGGAACAACTTCTGCGTGTTTGCCCTGCCGATGAGGAGCCAACAGTTCACGCTACAATTGCAGGAAATTATTTCCACTTACTTATGGGCAGCCTCGGTAAAGCTCTGGAGCTCCCCTCCGAAAAGCAACGTCGCGCACTACTTTCCCACCATCAAGTTGGCGTGCACGATTTAAAACAGCAAGAACTGTTGATAAAAGAGTCTGAGCTTTTGCTGATAAATTTCAAAAACAGCAAGCTCTACCCACTCATGAAGACCGCGCGCCGACGCCTTGAAGAACAAGCCTATTTGATCATACGAGATGGCAAAGAGCAGGAATTTCGCCCTGACCTCATCATAGAAGATAGCGAAGGCAACTGGCACATCATCGATTACAAAACAGACCACTTCGACCTCAAACAACTACCACGGCAGGTCAAAGCGCACCAGGCTCAACTTGCAAACTATGTAGAAGATCTACAATCTATTTTAGGAGTCAGCGCAAAAGCCTGGCTCTACTTCGCACAGCACGGTCAGCTTGAAGAAGTAAGCACAACTGCACCAGTACAACTGAGCCTTTTCCAATAAACAGCGACTATTTCTTGGCAGAGCTTATGCGATATTCTGCGGGGTCTAGACCTTCGATTTCGACTCTTATCTCTTTATCGGTTAAAGTAACAACAGCAAAAGTCTCGCTGGCAGTCTTCCCTTTTGCAGACATGTTTTCGACAAGCGACTGCAATGACACATAGTTGATGCCGCCGTGGCTTAGCAGATTGTTTCGATGCAAATGCCCGTTAAAAACTGCAATCACTTTGCCGGAAGAAGAAAGTGTATCTCTAATGTCAACTCGTTCGGCAACAAAGCACTGATTTGGATTGCGCTCTAACCAAAAGCTGTCGGTCAAGTCAGGCTCATCAATTGGATAATGAACGAAAAGCACAGTTGGCTTGAGTGTCTTGCTCAAGTCTTCGGCAAGCCATTTCCTCTGAGCTGTATCAACGTGAATTTCGTCTGGAGACTTTGATGTAACAAAGAGCACAACAAAATGATAGTCACCTGAATCGAAAGAATAATACAACTTTGGATATTTGAGTTTTGCGCTAATTACTTTAAGGTCAAGATTACATTGTTCCTGATTACCGACCACATGATAGACAGGCATGCTGAGCTGCTTCAATGCATCAATCATGGTTTCAAAATTTTCTTCATCAAGTTCGGCTTCATCGTTTTCAATTAAATCGCCAAGCTGGACGACAAATGCCGGACGTATTTCATTGTTCATCCGTGTCACAAGATATCTCGTAAGAGACAGGGCACGAGAAGAAAGTGTTTTGATACGGCCCTCATGCTGCTTATCCGTTCCATAATGAATATCAGCAAGCATGGCAAACTTGAATGGTCTTAGCGGCATATTTAATCAGCTTTCTAACAAGTAACTTAAGACATTCGCTATTATAAGTGCAATATGGCTATTTCTCGGCGCGATTGAGTACAAAAATGACAGGGCAAGAAAAACAAAGTAAGTCAAACGATCCCCTGCATGGCATTACGCTTGCGATGATGCTTGAATACCTGGTTGCTCGATTGGGATGGGAAGAGCTGGGCCAAATTATTCAAATACGCTGCTTCAATTTCGAACCAAGCATTAATTCAAGCCTTAAGTTTCTAAGACGAACGCCCTGGGCAAGAGCCAAAGTTGAAAGGCTCTATTTGAGTTATATAAAAGACAACACAGGCATGGAAGATGTCCGTGCACTTGAGAATTTCGACTTAAGCTAGAAAAGCAATCGCATGAATGATCTGCGGGCTTCACAGCACAAAATTCAAAGATGATATAGAATGTTGAAATCGCTGTTTGCGGGACTTTAGTACGACTTCCGAATCCAGACTTTGAATCTAGCCTAGCTAGTCGTGCTGCCACTTCCCAAACAGCGACCAATTTCTCTAAAGTGCAGGTTTTGGCTATGCCTATCAATTGGGCTGAGCAAGCTGACCGTACAGCCAGAGAAGACATTGTGTTATTCATAAACGCATGTCTCTCTTGCACGGGACAGCGAGAATTTTATGAAGATGGTCACGGTCAACGTGTATCAATCGATTTTTTGCATGAGTATATTCTGGTTAATTACAGGCTTTTGTACGCACGTACTCTTGCTGCGGGCATTAATCATTTCAATCAGGCACAAATCATTTTAAAACTTCTTGCATCAGGCCAAAACACAGCAAGCCAACATCGCAAAGAAGAAAGTGCTTTGATAAACGCAGCGCTTCGAAGCTTGCCCTCACAAAGAGCATGGGATCTTTTGCAACAGCTTGCCCGTCGCGGCATTAACAACCGTCGCAGCAGAGCAATTGCGCGCGATTTCATGCGTGGACGGCGCGACCTCAGTTTTGATTGTGTTAAATACCGGTCTAAAGTTCGCGTAATTGCGTCGCATTCGCATCTAAAGCTTGAGGGTGAATTAGGTCCATTTTTATTCAGAGAGTGGACAAAGCGTTCCTACAATACTCAGCTTTTGGAAAATTTCCGTCAGGCTCATTTCAGCGCCGAAGCTGTTTACACTCTGCCATTCACCGTAGCAGAAGGACTGGCGCGCAAACACAAAATTGATCAGGTCGTATTTCTTTCAAAGATTCAAGAGAAAATGACCATGGCTGAAAAGCTTCGCTTTCAAAGCGCGGCAGAACGTGCAGAAGTAAGAGTTGATCTTGATCTTGGGCGCATGCCGCTAACAAAGCTTGCTCTATATATTTTGTCTCTTTCAAGCGAACAAAAAAACGAAAAGCGGACACAACTTGAGACTGCGCTGAAGAAGTCGGCTGCTGCTACGCTCCGGAAATCACCCATGCAGTTGGGACGCGTTGCTGCGATTCTAGACTGCAGCTATTCCAGCTCCGGCTCTACTGAAAAGCGCCGACGCCCTTTAGGAATTGCCCTGGCAGTGCATTACTTGCTCCAAGCTGCAGCAAAAGAATACAAAGCATTTTGGACAACAGCAAACCACGATGCATTATTGGTACAAGCCAGAGGTCAAACCAATATTGCCGAACCTCTCTTGCAAGCGCTCGAATGGAAACCCGAAACAGTCATTTTACTAACGGATGGATGGGAAAACGACCCACCAGGCGTTGCATCAGAACTTATAAGGGTTTTCAAACAGAAATTTGACCCATCGGGAAAAGTTTCACTTATTCATTGCAATCCGGTGTTTGCGGCAAACAATTATTCGCTTCATCCAATAAGCTCACTTATTCCCACTGTAGGCTTGCGGGATGCGGAAGATTTGCCCACGGCTCTGGGCTTTGCTCGTTTTGCCGACGGCTCAAGTGCTCTTGCAGAGCTTGAATCATATCTTGCAGAAAGGGTTCGTTCATTTTTAAAAGAAGCAGTCGAACCAGGGCAAGAGCCCACAGAGCAAGATTTCGCAGCCAGCACCTCAATAATCGCAGAGCACCAATAACATGGCAAAAAAGAAATATCTACTGCAAGGACTTAGCTTAGACGGTCTCGAATTGGCGCCATCACAAGTTTGGGGCGCAATAAGACTTGTTCCACTGTTGCGAAATGAAATTCGCAATGATATACGCCTGACTCGTAGGTCTTACTCTGACGATTTAGCCGTTGTAGCCCTCGATGGTGAGTTACAAGGTAAAGGTGGCATGAAGTATTTCAGCTTCGTGCCGCAGGGGCTGGTTTTGTCTTGGGAAAATGATTCTTCACCAATATCAAGCCCCGGCGCCCAAATTTACTCTCCGGACGGTAAGCGCCTCAACACAGGCTGCGGCAGCGTCAGGTTGCTGCACAGAATGGCTAAACGTGAAGGAAAAAATCAATTGCGTTTTCTTCCGATGCACCTATCCATGGAAGGATTCCTTTCAATGTTTTTCTCAGGACCAGACATCGCCTGGACCGAATATTCTCAATATGCAATTTCTCACGGACTCGGCTTTCGTCTTGAATATTCATACATGGGGCGCTTCATTCAAGGTTTAGAAGATGCGCTGAAAGTATTCGAAATTCACTCAAAGCAAGTTGGAGTATTAGTTTTTGTTGCAGACGCACTAGCTTCGGCATTTGTACTTCCAACACCAGAAGACTACAGAGCACTTCACTTGAGCATGCTTGAAGACATGTTTGGAGAACTCATCTATCATTACGGCTGCTTGTACGATACCGTTTGCCCAATCGAAGTGAAAATTGATGAAAAGAAAATTCAAAATTTTGATGATCTGCGCAAATCGTTAGCTGATATACGGTCGACCTGGGCTTCATTTCAAGGCTTCATGGCCGAAAGACTTTTTCAACGTGACTTGCGCTCAGACGTGGTTTGCGACGCAGGTCCATTTATTCTTCAACGCTTCATCACAGACCTTAACCCGCAAGATGAAAATCACATGGGCGAAGCGATCGTTTGTAAGGACGACCGCTCAATTCAGTATTTGAAAACCTACAGACTTTCAGCCGCTCAAACTAGACGGGTTTATTTGCTAGAGCAACTCTCCCTACACAATTGGAACATTGATGCAACGGCTGAAAAACTAAGATGCAGTCGAAATGATCTGGTTCTACGCATTGAGAAGGTTGGCTTTGGATATTTGCTTAGCGAACAAGTTCGTCGAGCGGCGTTGAAGAAGCACTAAACAAATAAACGATTCCGCCCATTGACAACCCTTAACTCTAGTTTATATACTGCAGTGGGCTTAGTTCTGTTTAGTTACCATTTATGAAATCACTCGGACGAGTGTGGCGCCGCTTTTCCAAGCGCCACGCCGAAGCCATTTTCATCATTGCCTTTATCCTTGCGGACTGCTTCCTCTCAGGGTGGGCACTCACACTGGGAAGCATAATGGCAATACTTTATGTATTAATGCCTGCAATTCGCACACTGCCGACTCTGAATGCAGTGGGAAGAATAACTTTCCTAAAAGCTTTCGTCAAAACAGAAAAAGTACATCGTCTGGCGGTTCTGCTTTTCTGGATTTATTCAGTACGACTATTGCTTTACGCCGCCTCTGCAGCCAATCTTTACACCGATTTAGACGGCGACGGAAAACTTCCTTCGCTCTCAAACGCATTCCTGAATGGTGCACAAGAATGGGCGCCTCTGGCATATTTAGCAAGCCCAATTTTCATTTATGTGGCAGCATGTTTAACTGCAATCACGCTTAGAGCCAGGCTGAAAGCAAGCGCAAAAGACCCAGATTTGGTTATGCAGAGGCAAAAATGGGCGGGTATGACTCATGTTATTTTCACCAGCGCATTCATAGGAAGCATTTTGAGCATAACAATGAATGTTCATGGACCCTGCTACATGTTGTCTAATTGGTTATTGGTCTCGGCGCAAGACGCAAATATTTTGACATTCAAAAAGAGCATCAGCCTTGCGGAAGCCACGCGAATCTTTCAAGCTCGAAAGCACCGCGAACATAGCTCGATTGGTCCTCCGGCAAACTCCGGCGTCACCCAAGCAGATCCAGCTGTACCTTTCATGGCAACACCGCTTGAAGCCGGCGCTAGATGCGAACCAGGACTACCACCGGTACATTATGGTGAGCTTGCGCCAGAGGACCCTTTCGCAGAAAGGTTTGATGCTTTTATCGTCGGAGCATGCTCACTGGCACTGCTTGCACTTTTGGCTGAATACGGCCAAAAATTAAACGCATTTTTGACCTCATTTTGCTGGCGCGTGGTATCACCCAGATCGCTGCAAAATGTGATCGAAGGATTTCTTGAGGCATTGCGACTGCCGGCGCGAAACTTGAATTTCAACTCAGCACATCCATTTCTAGATAATGCAGCAAAAACGGTAACATGGCTCACATTATGTTATCTAATGCTATTTTGGTTATTCGGCTTTTGCGGCGGACCACTTGGTTTTGCTATTCAAAGTTGGATGATTTCAGCAGTTGTCGATGCTGGAATAGTGCCTGCAAGCCAAGCCCCCGACTGGGTATTTGAGCCTAACTTGAGAATCTTTATTGGATCAATTGTAGCTCTGTATGGTACAGCTCCATTTGCAATCAGTACAGCAGTATTTTTGCCGTATTCAAAGCCGCGGAAAATATCAATTAATGCGGATGGTATTTCATTTGCGCAAGGTCCATTCTTCGCGCTGGGCGGAAGGCAATTCAGGCTATGGAGCGATCTAAAAAGTGTATCCGTACTGAGAACTGCAAAGTCAAAAGAGCAATTAACTGCAAAATTTACACTTCGCTTCCGCAGCGGTGGACAAGTCACGTTCAGCAACAAGCAAATTAATGTGCAAGATCTCAAAGTAATGCTTGATTGCATAGACCAGCATGCGGCTGCCTGTACTGTTGACGCCGACGTTTACACTGCCTGTAACGACCTGGCAGAGCAAGATCAAAGTGAAGCAGCATCAGATGGAAAAACAGATACGTCAATCAAAAACATTCCAGCACAGGAATTCAAATCAACTATATTCATTCCTTTTAGCGCCGGAGAATTTCTTCCGACAACAAAAACAAGAGTGATTAAACAACTGTGCAGCAAGCCTCTTTGCGCAGTGTATTTAGGGCGAGACGAAAGCGGTCGCATGGTGACAGTGAAACAATTCTATTTGCCAGACGACACAGAAGAAACTAAAGCACTATCAAAAATTCTAAAACGAGAATACGACCTCCTAACTCGCATAGATCATCCCGGCATCGCAAAAGTACTCGACACATTTACAGTTGAAAAATCGACCTTCCTTGTAATCGAGCACCGACTTGGTACAGATCTCAGGGCGACTGTTCAAGAGCATGGACCACGCTCTGAGGCGCTGACACTTGCCTGGGCACGGCAGCTCTCTGAAATAATGATTCACTTGCACTCACAAGAGCCCGTCATTTTGCACAGAGACCTCACTCCGGACAACGTCATAGCAGGAGAAGACGGTCAATTAAGGCTAATCGATTTTGGCGCTGCGCGAGAATTTCTCGAAGGAATTACCGGCACTATGATCGGCAAGCATTGCTATGTAGCTCCGGAGCAACTAAGAGGCGACGCAACGCAAAGAAGCGACATTTACAGCTTTGCCTGCACTCTATATTTCTTACTCACAGGACGTGATCCTATAGCCCTTTCGCAATCGTCACCTGCAAAAATAATCGACTGCAGCGAAGAACTGAGCCAACTCATCGAAGACTGCACACAGTTTGATCAAAGCAAACGCCCACAATCATTTGCAGAAATTCAAAGTCGCCTCCTTGCGATGGATAAAGGCGTGACACTTAATTTAAGTACTCCAAAGCAAAAGGCTTTCGCATGAACGAAAAGATTTTGGAACTTGATGATATCAAATTGAAGTCGTTTGAAGAATCAGAAAACGACTCAACGGCAAGAGGTGAAGACGTTCCTGTCATCTCAGAACAATCTACAGTTGGAGCTAAATCAACTGAAACAGAAAATAAACCTACGGCTGAGTCACTCGAGCAACTGGTGCTCCAGCCGATTTCATGTGGCGAATCTGCTGCTATGGCGGAGCCAAGAGAAATTCTTTGCATCAACCAGAAAACTCAATTCTTAAACAACCTGACCTATGCTGTAGACAGCCTCCTTTCGGGTGCATCTCAAATATGGAGCACACTAAAGGACATAAAAGCACCGCTATTTTTATTGATCGCAATAGGTTTTGTACCCAAACTGATTTTACTTTGGATTCTTATCATTCTGCTGCAACCTTGCTCAAACTGGCTGTATCGAAAGCTTCCCCAGCATCTCAAAACGCAATTGCAAGAGGCACTACCTCCTTTCATAAGAAATTCGTCCTTTCTTGCAGAAATCAAAGAAGGCGCCGAGCAGGGACTACCGTTCATTCTATTTTGGCTCTACCTCTGTTGTGCTCCGTTCGCCGTAATGTGGATAGCGATTCACTGGATTCAAGGATTTTTTACTAAGAATAATACAAAAGCAGAAGGCAACAATTCATTCGTTTTTACGCAAAATAAGTCTGTCGACAAACTACAAAACGAAACTAATTTCTACCACTCACAAGCATTCGGCGTAATATTCCTGGCCTTTTTCGCGCTGGGAATTCCAGCTACGGCGAGTTTTGCAGCCTACGAAAAGCTGGGCATAGAAAACTTGATTCAAAAAAGCGTTAGAGCACCTATCTCTTTACCTTCCTCGAGGCTTCAAGTTGAGGCTCCCGTTGTCGGATTGGCCTTGAGACAGGGACTTGCGCTGAAACATAGCGAAGAGCTAAGTAACGGACTGAATAGCCCTCAGGGTGGCGAGAACACAGTAGTCATGGGCTACCAGGGTTCCTGGCCCTGGCTGCGAGATCTTGGAGTAGAACCAAGCAAAGCATCAGTATTTTTCGTGCATTTTTATCTTGCCAGCCTCGGTTCAGCAATTTGCCTACTCTTCTTTCGTACCTGGTTTTCATTTCCGCTAAATTTTGTAAGTGATGAACACGATATAGAATTCACAGCAAAGGGCATCAGGAAAAACTCTTTCAAGAGCTGGTTCTTAAACGTCATTACTATAAATCGTTGGTCTTGCGGTGGGGGCCCAGATTCACTCAGCTGGGACGAAGTAAAATGTCTCGGAAAGATGGAAGACGGCTTTACCAAACTATTCCCTCTTCCAGAAACCGCATTTAAGAAAGAGACTCTCAGTTATAAATTACTGAACAAATGCGCTGCATTAATCGATGGCATCTCCACACCACTAAACGTTGGAAACTATCTTGTTTTCAGCTGTGGCGATATTGCCTCTGATTTTGGACGCAACATAAAAATCAATCTCAATGAATTAAATAGAGAACAGCGCGCCAAACTCTTCTATTCGGTAAAACAATGGGCGCCCCACGTAACGGTAAGCAAAGGAGCAGAAGAACAACTAATTGGTTCAACTGTATTGCGAGACAATCGATATACCCAACTCTGGTTCGACATTCTAACTTCGCGGACACAAAGAAAACGACAGAACACTCTCAACGCAGGAGAGAGCCTCAAAAGCGGCGAATACACGGTTGTAGATCGCTTATCTTCGGGTGGACAAGCGACTACGTACCTGGCGAAGACATCATCAGGCGAGCAAATTGTTCTGAAAGAATTCATTCTTGCTACGTCCTCCTCCGGTGTCTTAATTGAGTCCGCACGGGAGTTTGAAGCAGAAGTTAGTCTACTGTCCCAATTAGATCATCCCGGCATAGTAAAGTTGCAAGACTTTTTTACAGACAGCGGACGTGTTTACGTAGTGCTTGAACAAATACCAGGTAAATCTATTAGACAGAAGGTTCAAGAGGAAGGCGCTCTAAGCGAAAAAGAGGTCAGTCGAATCGCACGATCAATGTGCGACATCATTGAATACTTACATAGCTGCAGCCCGGCAATTGTTCATCGCGACATTACTCCAGAAAACATTCTTGTGCAACCAGATGGAACAATTAAGTTAATCGATTTCAGTCTTGCAGTTAGAAATGATGGACGGCAAACAACAGAATCTTGTGCCAAACAGTGCTTCACTCCGCCGGAACAGTTTCGTGAAGAAGTCTGCACTCAAAGCGACATTTACGCATTGGGTGCAACCATGTATTTCATGCTTACCGGTCAAAGTCCCAAACCTATTAGCATTTCATCGCCGAAAGCAAAAGCGCCGCATATCTCTGACGAGATTAATGCAATCGTCCAACATGCTACTGAGCTCGATTTAGACAAGCGTTATGAGTCAATCAATTGGCTAAAGCTTGACCTAACAAAAGTGCCGGTCTCAACCGACGCTACAATAGAGGTCGAAGCAAGCTGAGCCGAGACTGCTTTTCCTGATATACTTCCCTTCATTTGGTTTCGTCGGGTGTGGTATACGCAGGATGGAAAGTCAAGTCCTGTTCGCTGTCGCAACGGTTTTGATGTATGGCAGCATCATCACGATTGCGCTGTCACAGGGACATCCAATTGAAATTGCCAAATTAGAGCTACACAGAAGCAAGAAAGACTCACACAAATCAAAAGGATTTAGGGGTCAACACTTCAAATTTCTGAAAAAAACGCAAATCCGCAACCTGGTTGTTGAAACATCAAAAAAATTCTTCAAACGAAAGCACAACTTCTTTCCAAGTCAGTATAAGTACATTTTTGAATTGATTACAGATGTTTCTGGATCAAGCAAAAGGAATCTGTACATCTGCAGCCAAATAGAATCATATGGCAAATTTTCACAAATATACTATGAATGGTCTTGTGCAGAAGGCACATTAGACGATGCAAAATCACCAGAAAATATGCTTATGCAAGAGCTGGTAAACAAAGTTGAGAATGCGCTTGCCCAGGCAGAACTAAACGCAAGCATGAGTGACTTCAAGCTTGCAGGCTCCACTATCTTTACGACAAGTGAGTTCAAACCAGAAACTGTGCGATTCATGCTGGCAAATGCATGCGCCGCAACAGACGACTCTTCAACAAGCATTACTTTTAAAACATCACTGGACGGCTCTAAAAATCCGTGGCTCCACATGGTGGATGCCTACATTCTGATCGAAAACGGAAGAGAATTTCAAGTACGCTTTTATTCATTAGAAAGAAGCATACAGGGTCTTAACACATGGGATTTCCGCTGTGATTGGAAAGGTTCACTTGACGGAATGCTTGAACCCGATTCACCTGAATGGCAAATTGTGCATGCACTTTATGCAGCAATCAAAGAGCAATTTAAAGATGACGGCGCTAAAGTGTTTGCGCCTGCAAGCCAGTATGAACGGATTCAACACATAGGGTTGCTTGAAGCCTGGGATATCAAAGCGATAGAAAAAGCTTGCAGCATTCAAATAAAGTTTTTCGCACAAAAGAAGAAAACAATTCCTCTCAATACGCATATTCGCATGACTATTCTTGATACTGATTCAGAGGGTAGAATTTATTTGGATAGGGGTTTCAGAAGGCATAATAAAAACAAAGAAGGAAAAGCGATCAATGACAAGGAGGCAAACACAGGCACTCAATTAGTACCACGCAAAATGTCCGACAAACGATTCTGGGATTTGGGTGGATTGATAAGCAACATAGACTTCTGCATTCAACTCTCTCCGTTTCCACCGAAAAGAGGCGAATTAACCATTGGCTGGACGGCAATTAATCACAAACAAGAGAGTTTAAGTTTTGAAGTTGCAAGTCGATTTATTGACGAATTACACAATCGAATTGAGAGCCAACTAACGCGCGCTGGGGTCATCAAATCCTCACTCAACAAAGTTCTTCGCATTCAATTTATAGAAGAGATTCAGGCTAATAAAAAAGTCATTCCACAAAGAGGTTTTTGGCCAACGCCGCAAGATTACAACGAAGCCGCGCAATTGCCAGAAATATCTTTTGCAGATCTTGACTTAAAATGCGGGCTTTTATCACTAAATGCACTAGGTATGCCCAGCGCAGCAAGTGGCGCTTTTGCCAGTGTATATAAGGTATCTAGTGGACCAAAGGATTGGGCCTTGCGATGCTTCAACTCGCCAGTAAAAGATCAACTCATACGCTATGAGAAGACATCGAAATTCATTTGTGCCGATGACCTTCCCTATACAGTTCCTTGCCATTATTTGGAGGAAGGGATTCGTGTAGCCGGCAAATGGTATCCGGTTGTAAAAATGGAATGGGTGGATGGCAGCCCGCTCAGTACATTTATTGCTGAAGTACGGAATGATCCAGAAGAGCTTGAGTCAATCAGAACAAGATTCGCAAAAATGATGAGCGATCTAAAACAGGCAGGCATAGCTCATGGCGATTTACAGCACGGCAACATAATAATTAGAGACAAAGAATTTGTGTTGGTCGATTACGACAACATGTTTGTGCCCGGCTTAGAAGGCTTCGTCAGCTGGGAGACAGGACACAGAAATTTTCAACATCCGCGGCGAAGCGGTAAACATTTTGGTCCGTATCTAGACAACTTTAGCTCATGGATTATTGATTCAGCACTACTTTGCCTGCAACATGATCCCGATTTATGGGATCGCTTTGGCGAAGGCGAGGAAAACTTGC
The DNA here is from genome assembly GCA_964546815.1 of uncultured Candidatus Obscuribacterales bacterium. Lineage (GTDB taxonomy): Bacteria > Cyanobacteriota > Vampirovibrionia > Obscuribacterales > Obscuribacteraceae > JAIEPM01. The sequence continues at coordinate 475,530 of CAZJLR010000001.1, forward strand.
TTTTTTCTGCAGCAGACTACCTCAATCCAGATGATTCGGAGCTGTTCCAATTACTGTTAAACGGGGAGAACACAGAGCTAGCGCAAAGAGCAAGCTTCATCATATCGCTCTTAAAGACTGATCCTGTAGATATTCCAGCACTGAATCCCTAATTTAACGAAGATGCCATGCTCGATTTCTCTAGCCAGGTTTTCCAGCGGACAGCGCGATCAATTCGCAACTGTAGAATCTGGCATAGCACTGACTTGCGATAGTCTGCCTCTTTTCCAGGAGGAAGTTCAAGCAAAGTTTTTGCTAGCTTTGCTGCTTTTCCTTTGCCTTGAATTTCTCCCAGGAATTTTCTGGCAGAATCATTTTTGACAGCAAAACCGCTGGACAAGCAAAGATCGCTCATCAATTCCAAAATTGAGATGGGTGGCTTGGCAGCATACTCTGAGGGAAGCTTCGCCAGAAAAGTCTCGAAAGCAAGTGCAATGAAATATACGTGCAGCTGTGACACACGAGACACTTCTTTGAAAGCACTTATCCAACGCGATAAAGTTATCTTGTCGGTAGCAAACACCAACGCCAAAATCTCCCCAAACGCAGGCGCATCTAGCCGAGACTCTTCAATACCGTTAATGAGAGCATCTAAGGCCAAACGTGCAGCTTCAGGTTGCTTTGCAGAAAGTGCAAACGCCAAAAGCCAAGTTCCCATGCCAGACAGGGGTACATCAGGGTCGAAAAGAGGGTCCCACGAATTTCTCCAATAAGTGCCTTGACTGTCTATATACAAAGCCATATGTCGCGCTGTGTAAGCAAAATAGGACTCTCTATAAAGCAAAAAATACAATTCAATCAAGTCTGAACTTTCAAAACTAATCGTCGAATCGTGCAACAATTCAGTTGGAAACAATTTGAGTTTAGAGCGAAATTTGACTGCTGGAACAGACTCAATGGGAAGGTTTTGCGATTGCTGATTCCAGCCACCACCAAAGACGCCATTAGGACGTGCTTTATACTCATCAATTTTCTTTGCATAGGTCGCCAGACACGCTGCATCAGGACCAAGCTCTGGAAAGCGGGCTTGAAGGAATTTATCGGAAGATCTGGGCTCACGACAACGAAGCGCCGCCACCCAAAGCTCGGCTGTCTCAATCGGTGCTTTCATTTCATCACCAAGAGCCCAGCGCAGAGCCCTCATATACTCATCATTTGAAGAAGGCAATAAATCAAGCGCTTCAGACCGGTGCTCTGGAGCCAGACGGAGAAGAGCCTGTATTAAATCAGTCATTTCAGGCTTAATTCCTGCTTGGTCCCAAAGCAGCAAGCGACTGGGAATGACACGCGGATCAATCCATCCTCCCTGGTGTGTCGGAGCAGCCAGCAAGGGCAAAGCCACTCGACGCGGTAAAATCTTAGCTATTGCTTTTAATCGTTCGGCAAAGAAAGCCATGGGTGCGGCATAACCGTAAGTGCGTTCAATCGCACCTTGAATTATTGACGGCAAACCAGATAGTGTTTTGTCCAAGCCCAAATTTTGTATAACACTCTTGAGCAAAGACTTCTCAGAATTAGCCGGCTTAGAATCGAGCCAGGCAATTGCCAGCCCCTGCAAATCAATAAGCGGACTTACGCCATTAAAGGGAAAAAATGATGACTGTCCCTTTTGCATATTTTCGAGCACAGTTTGAACTTTTTTCCGTAATGAAGACACTTGATTTTCAAAATCAGCAGGTCTGTGGTGACCAACACGCATCAAACCATCAAGCAAGCGCTCTACATCATCTACGCTAGAACTGCCTTCTAAGACATGAAGATAGAGAAAAATCAGATCATCAAGATTGCTTATGGGTTGAATCACTTTGGCTGGATTAAGACGTGGAATGTCCAGGGAATCGAGCGATAAACTCTTTGGAAAAGCACCATCGGCGGTGATGGCAAGAAGAACCTCATCAATCTGAGCCAAACGACCCAGCTCATCATTGTGGGATGCAGCTTGCGAAATTAAAGATTCAAGATCATAAGATGCAGCATCCATCGATTTGCCAGAGCTAGCCTCAATTTCTATGGAGGAATTCGCAAGCAGCTCTAGAACTTCCTTCTTTATTAGCCCAGCCATTCTGTCAACCCGACTTGCTAATGCTGATACTACGTTTACGTCATCTAAAGATTTCGATTTCTTCAAATAGCTGAGAGCGCGCTTGTGAATGTCGCTGCTTGTATGTTCAAACGCTTCCAAAGCCAGGTCGGCGAGGCGCGCATTTCCTACTGCATTATTACGCTGCATATGTTCTATCAATTTCACAGCATTAAGAGCCGGCTCTTTACGCTTTATATAGAAAACACGAGACAAATTCGAAAGTAGATTTTCAGTCGACTCATCGTTGAGCGAACACTCCAACAAATTTTGGATAGCCCAGGACAAAGTCGAGCTATCTTTTACCGACAGCAAACCAATATAGTTATTGACCAAATCTGATTCCTGTCGCGCAGACAACTGCAATTCATCATGCAATGACTGAAACCACCCAGCAGGAGACAATTCGCCGCCCAAGCCGTTAGACGCCTTTGATTCTTCATCAGACGAAAGTTTCAGTAGCCAATTGAAAATCAAATCAAGTACTCTGCTTTGCGAAATCTGTTGCTCACGCGCCAAATCAGAAATCACAATCTTCCACAGATATGATGCGCGCCTGCATTCTTCAAGCCGCTGTCCCCATTGTCGCCAGTCAATCACCGCTGTACTGTTTCTATTGAATCTGCTATCAGCATGTATTCCGGTGGGATCACTCAGGGCACGCACAGCTTGTTCGTTCTCAAACATTGTCCAGAAAAGCTCGTCCCTCACTTCCTTGTTTGTTTGCAGATAATTGATTAAGTCTGATGCCTCTTTTTGACCAAGTGACAAGCACATAGACAACCAGTAACCGTCACCTCGTTCAACGGTGATGCCATCAGTCTCAAACTTACGAGCGAGCTCCCAAAATCCGTGAGGGTTGCGTTCGCATGCCAGGTTTACCCAGCGATCAAGCCACTTGGGTTTGCGGCTTCGAATAATAGCAACAGCATGCACAGGACTTGGAAGCGGCAACTTGCGCAAGTCACTCAAGCCCGCGCAGGCTGTAAGTGCGAGCCGAATTATCTCTAAACTCTGTGGGCTTTGGGCCTCGCGTGGCATGCGAATAACGCCTTCACGCACCTTCCTTATTAAGGCCAACTGCTCTTGGGCCCGCTTCGGCATTTGTGTTGGAAAAGAAATCCATGGTCTAATTGACGGTTCTTGGGCAAAAGCGCTGGCAACTTCTTGCCAGAAAAAAGCACGCTCGGCATATGTTTTTCTCTCTTTCTCGGGCATGCCGTCGAAAAAACGCACGCATGCATCAAGATCGAAACTCTTCAACATTGCATCAAAGGCATCCAAGCTCATTTTGCGTCTCCCGCCATGATATCAACGGCAAGAATGTGACTGCAGGGACCTCTCTCTCCTGGATGTTTTGAATACCAGGGACAAGTGCATTTAGCCTCAGATTCGGAAATAATCACACGATGCTCAGCGCCGTCGCCCTGGACATAACCTTCGACTTTTTCAGCTTGCTTTGAAGTGATGCGCACAGCCTTCTCTTCCACCAGCTTGCGAGCTTTCAAAAGTCGAGGTTGCAGGTCACCAAGCAACTCAAAATCAAAAGGCAACTCTCTGTGGAAATACTTACCTTCCGCAAGGTCGAATCCAACCAGCCCTCGAGTACCAAGAATAGAGAGCGATGACAAAACATCTGCCCGATCTGTGCCGAGCTTTTGCCCCAATGACTCAGGGTCAATTTTTGCTTGCCACTGAAGCTGAGCCCTTAGCTTCGCGAGCTTATCATCAGAGTTTGCGCTAGCTAAATGTGACAGCGCCTGACCTTCTCCTGAAAATCCGCGGTCTGCCTCCGGGCTCAAAACAAAATGGAATGAACACTCAGGCATGATAAGCTCCCATGCCGACACGCCATCAGGGCTGCTGTAAATGCGTACTTTCTCAGCATGGCGCAGCACATCCTCTAAAATCTTGAGTCGCCCTGGAGCACCAACCGCAACTCCTTGAGCATGTTCACGTTGACTGAGACGAACACCTTTGCCGGAAGGAACTACATACGAAACCTCACCGCGCTGCCATGTTTGATGTTGAGGCAAAGCAAGCAACATTCTTCGTAGCTCAGATGCAGCGAGCTCAAAAGCAGGCTTCATCTTTGACTGGAATACTTGCACTTCGACGAAACCTTTAAGCCAGCGCACTGGCAACTTTACTTTCTTCTCGACAAAAACACCCGCAGCACGTTCTATCTCAAAGCTGTCAGCCCCTACCGATAGACCAACAGACTCAGATGAAAGCAATCCGGCTAATGCCGCTCGCATAGGAGGATTAAAATCAACATTGGTGGTTCCCCGTCCAAGCCACTCACCTTCAATAGCGCGTGGATTAAGGTCCAATCGACAATAAGCCCCACAACACACAGAGAATGATTCAAACCGCAGGCGGTCGCCACCACTTGTAACTACCGGGTCTGCGGCAGCAAGAAGCCTCGCTTTCAATTCTCCCGGGTGGTAAAAACGCGTGCGGCTAATTAGCGAACACGCTAGAAGCAAATCAGCGGTTCGTCGCGGAAAGTTCATTGTACCTTGAAAGAAGTACGGATTAGCTGCGACACCACCACTGGTGGCTAGACGCAATCGAGATTTGTCACCGCTCGTATCAAGCAAAGACGCGAACGGATACAGATATTGAACCTCAAGCGCTGCAGACGCTGCCATCTCACTCTCCTCAGCGGGTGCTCCATCCACCATATGCCACAGGCATCGAGACATAACGCATGAAATTGTCAACAATAGACATCAACCATTGCTCTCTAGCATAAAACCGAAATCCGCCAGAAAGTCATGCACACTTAGTGACTAAAGGATGATTTCAAAGTCTAATCGCTAATCTACAATCGTTGTATCGGGCTGGTAATTTTCAATTGGCGGGGAAAGTTACCATGATTTTTACGTTTTTTCAGAAATTATCAGGACGAAAGAAGGGCATTTCAGCCGCAATCTTAACGTTGATTATTCTTGGCTGTTTCTACGCGCTGCTTGACTCAGCATTCAAATCACTCTTTGCAGCAAAGCAGTGGACTTGCATTGCATCCGGAGAGCTGGCAGACGCATTTGTCGAAAACAAATTCTACGCGTGCGAAAGCCTCCCTGAAGACTGTCTCGTTCACATGAAAATTGTAAACAAAACAAGCGACAAACTTACTCTTTATCCCAAGCTATCTGAATTCAATTGGACATGGTTTACGACGTCGCCATTTCCACATTTCTTGGCATTCGAGACTGATGTGAATGGTCAATTTTGCGGGGTAATTGACGTATTTAGCGGACCCAGTCCAAACCTCTTCCCTTATGGCGGGAGCTATGGGATGAACGAAGTCAGCTCATACGAAAAACAGATGGCAGAATCGGAAAAGGAAGACCTGAAATTCATTCCCCCAAAAGGTGACTATGACTTTTACTTTCACACAGCCAAAAGAGAAAGTATCGAGCAACAGTCAAAAGGAAAGCGATTTGTAATCATGGCATTAAACAGTGGAGTGCTGGTTTCAAACGGAACACATACTGATGCTCTTGATGCGGCCTCGCCACTAGACGTGCAAGTATTGCATGCACAAAGCGGGGCGCAATTTGCAGTTTCAACTCCGATAATATGGAATAAAATACCTGTTAACACAGCAATTAAGTCGGCCGAGTTTCAAAATACATTGAAGCAAGAAACCAATATTGCATCCACGTCGGCTCTCTGCAAGAGTCAAAGCAAAGATAATTGGCAATGTATCAAGCACGGAACTCTGGCTGATTTTAGCGTAGAAGATAAAGTTTACTATTCTCCTTATCTGGAAGAAGAAAAACAGAAAAACCATCCTGGCTATATCTTGGCTCACGTCAGTATAAAAAACAAAAGCAAGAAGCCGCTAATTATAAAGGCAGCAGCGCAGTGGTTTTCTGCAATTCCCATTCAAGACAGGCGACGACGAAGGGGCGGCTTCGACCACTGGCCTTTGATTGAACAGTTGGAAGTTGATCCCGGTACAGCAGCAGTCAATTTATCAAAGCAATGCGATGATCTAGACAAACGCATTATTGACCCTGACAAGGAATTTTCATGGTTTATTCCTGTTTCGCCTGTCATGGAGGTGTTGCGTCACTGGCTTTATTCCGAAGAGTACAAATCGAAAAAGCCTTTCAAAACTGATATTACGGTTGAAGGCTTTTGCCTTCTTTCCACTGATGAAAAGCGTGAATTATTTTCATTCGATTTTGAAGACTTGCACCCTTTTGAATCTTCACACGCAAAATTGACATATGTACCAAAACGAAAACTCAACAACTATGTCTATCCTCTGCTGCCGACCAGCGCATTGATATCGACAAATGGTCATTTCTATGATCAAGTTTGGCTCAGACGCCAAATGATTTTAGACTATTTGAAAATTGACCGCTCCGCCAGGTTTTTCAGGGTAGCTACAAATTCGCAAGACGCTGACCATCCGCGCTATCTCAAAGCCATGTCCCTCTATAGGAAAGGACGCTATCAGGAATCACTAGCAGAGAGCAAACAACTTGACTCAGGGGCAAAACAAAAATATGTTGAGGCACTGAATTACATTGCTCTGGGTGAATACAGCAAAGTCAATTTGGAATATGACAGTTTACGACTAATGCTAGCCCAACACTATTATGCAACCGGCAAATACAAAGACGCAATTACTTGCATTAACAAAGAAGCAGTTTACGACAAATCTATCTATATATTAAGAGCAAACGCCAAAGAGGCTCTGGGATTGCATCAGGAGGCAATTCTAGACTACAGCAAAGCACTTTCTCAAAGATTTGGCGCTTCCGAAACAACCTGGCAAGACTACCTGCAACGCGGCTACTTCGAGCTTGACACAGAGCTACAGCTATTGACGAATGCAGAAATTTATCGTTTGCGTTCAATTGCCTACAAAAACTCAGGGCAAAGCAGCCTTGCAAAACGTGATCAAGAGAGAGCCGAGCAAATCATGTTCGACCCTGATTATGACGCCATCAATAAAGTTTTTAAGCAAGAACTTCTCAGTTCACTCACTGTTCACCACCGTCATCTAACTTGATTATTATGAGATATTTGGCGACAACGAAAATCTCCGAAGCGCAATAACAATGACAAAATGGAGAGTGACTTATGACTTTATGCCCAATCGCCATTGCAGTTGGCTGCAAGAAATGTCCGATGTTCAAAATTTGCCCAGCAAAGTCAATTTTGGGAGACTACAAGGGAGACAACGCAAAGGAAGAAAAGAATACGAATAACAATTCGGCAAAAGATAAAAAGAAACAATGATGACGTCGCTTCTGCTGCTGAATGCATTTTGCACCTGGTTTATGACCGGATTGATTTGGTTTGTGCAGGTAGTGCATTATCCTCTGTTCGGCAGTGTTGGTATTGGACGCTTTCAGGATTATGTGAATTTGCACCGCGAATTGACCACCGCGGTTGTTGCAGCCCCCATGGTCATAGAAGCGATCAGCTCTTTGCTCTTAGCGCTGCAATGGAAAAGAGCTGATGCGACCCTCCTGTGGATTAACCTGGGCATTGTGATGATCATCTGGATTAGTACAGCGTGTTGTTCTATTCCTTGTCACGAAAAACTTTGCTCAGGCGGTTACTGTGAAAGTACTCACCATTGGCTAGTCTTGAGCAATTGGGTTCGTACGATCGGATGGACGCTGAGATCCGCTATCCTGTTCGTAGTAATGTGGCATGCACTTGAAGGGCAGCAAGTCCTTCCCGCGTTAAATGCCAAAAGCTAGCACGACTATAGACCTGAAGGTCACATTTATTTAGTGTGCCACCATGAACTGAGTGTTTAATTCCAGGCACTGAAAATCGCCTTTAGACAAATCGAGACCAGACTGGCTGCGAATCTCTATCTTCAAATTTCGGAAGTCTAGCTCGCCCTTGCCCTTAAACACACCATAGCCGAGACATTCCCACCAGGGTCGTTCTACAAAAAGTAGTTTGAGAGAGTCGAGTTTTGATGGTTGCAGCAGCGGTTTTCCATCATCACCCAAAGTGCGAACAGGGTTAACAACATCTTCGAATTTAAAATCGCGCCATTCAGTTGTCGCTGGAATTATCTGCGGTGCAAGCGGAGCAAATTCAGGTGCGCAAGCCGTGGCACCTTGCTTAAAAGTTTCGAGCAAACAAATGGACGCCCTGCTTTTCGCAGAGCTAGAACGCAACTGACCAGATACTTTTATTTTAAGAGCGCCGGAGTTGGCAAATTCGCTTGCGCCCGGAATCGGACTTAGCTCAAAACTGGTCATTCTAGCTTTGGCGCCAATATGCTGCGCTGGTACATCCACAATGCGAACCCAACCATCTATAGTACTGAGGTCCTTCACACCCAAAAGAAAAGCGCGGGGCTTTAGTCTGGAAGTTTGCCCACACAAATTGAAAATATCAAAATTTCGGTCGTTATTGTCAGGCCAGACATTCAAACGCATCTCACCTGGGCAATCAGCAAAGAACCCCTTAGACCAAGAAAAATCACGCAATGAAACAGAGTGAATGCGCTTGCCCATGGGGTCGGCAAAGTCCGCAAAAATCTTTGGATGGGTGTCATCTTTGTTCATTAGCGAAAAAACAATTTTGTTTTCACCAGGACTAATGATATTTTCTGCTGGAACAGCAGCGCACATCCATTGACGGAAATCGCTGCATCTTCGCCCGGCAGAATATGCAAACGAAGTGAGATACATAGCCTCTTCACGTAGACTATTGTCCATGGCAATAAGCGGAAGCCACCCCGGTTTAAAGTCTCTGCCATTGAGTTGCACGCGCATATCAGAAAGAATGCCATCATGATCTCTATCGTGGTCACCATGCGTAGAGGCATCGTTTGCATCAATCACAAGATACCAATGATTTGACGCAGTCGAAGCCGGTATATCGATGGTTGCAAGCATATTTTCACGGTCTACTGCGCCAAGCCGCACCACAGCTTCACTGCACATGAATTGGTAGCACACAGTGACAAAACAGCAAAAGCCAGAAATCAAAGCGAAGGTGCAAAGCAACATTTTAGACCGTGCGCCACGAAAAACAGTAAAGGCCGGAACCAAAACGCCAACAGCAAGCACCGCCGTCATGAAGAAGGCAGCAGACAGTGACAATTGAGCAAGTCCAATATCTGAGCTGAGTTCAGAAAGACGACCGTAACCAGGAACAAGCAAATAGTAGAGCAGCATCGAGACTAAAGGAGCGAAAACACAAGCGAAGAAAGCTTGAATAGATCGCCTGCCATTCTTGATCAAATGCGCAAAGAAATAAGACGCAGCAACGATTGCCACAGGCATTGCCGTTACGTAATAACGGCTCATTGTAATAAATAGACAGGCAACCAGATGAAAGCTCAAAAATACACCCATCATCAACCCGGCAAGCAGCAATAAATAGTCAGGGCGTTTTCTGCCATGTTCAAGCAATAGAACAATTCCTAAAACAGCCGCAAGCAAAATTAGTTGGTGCTCAAATCGCTGCAAGAGCACCGGCACACCAAAGCTACGAATTTGAAAATCATTCCAGGGCGAATCGAGCAGTCGCGCTGGTTTTCGCAATAATAAATGTACAATCGCCGCGGGACGATCTGCAAACTGCTTAGCGAGCTGTCGCAAGACTTCAGACATATTAGCCTTAAATCTATCGGGGTGGCTCACCATTTCGGACGGCAAGGCATCCCAGGAATCAGTCCGCAAATCAAAACCGGTGCTCAAGTTTAGTGGGCCATAGCGTTCTATCATTATCGACGGCTTGGCCGTAACGACCTGCTTAACAGCCACCCAGGGCAATATGAAAAGCAAGCATCCGGCAACAAAAGACATAATCACACTTGGCCGAAATAGACTCCATCTATGACTTACCCTGGCGTAAATCAAAAGACAGAATGCCAACAAAAGCGGCCAGGGCAACATCGTCGGGCGACTCAACATCAAGAGCCCAGTGATCACACCGGGCAGAAAAGCCTTACGCCAGAAGCCTTTTCGCGACTGCAACGGAATGTCCGGCTCGCTCAAATTTTGCCCCTGATCAAAATCTTTGACAAAAGCAAATGCAGTAAACAAAGCAAAAATTGACAATGTTGCAGTTGGAAGTTCTAGCAAAATTCTGCCTGCATTTACAGCAAAGCCACCATAGGTAATGGCAAGCAAAGCAGCAATACGTGCGCAGGTGTTGCCGGCAAGAAGTCTAGCCCAGAGCCATATGCCGGTGACTCCAAGCGCGGTGATTAACACCATTGCCAGGGCACCGACATTCCAATGTTCTGTCCCCAGACTCCGTCCACATATTCCATAACTTATTAGAAGAATGCCTGGCAGCAATGGCCCCGTTTTGACAATATCAAGCAAACCAGGCACATGTGAAAGAAAGGACATTCTCAGCAATTCACTATGACAGCCGCTCGCCAGATAGCTGAGCGCCGTGCGCAAATTTTCAGAACGCAAAGCCTTCTGGCACGATTGAGCTACCCACAAATATCCCTGTGAATCAAAGAGCAGTGAAAGCATGGGTCCAAAGACGAATACTTGCACCCCATACGCCAGACACGCCAGGGCAAAAACAAGGAAAAGCTCAATAAAAAATCCTGCCTTTTGATTTGATTTACGCGCGCTTTTTTCAGCGTTATCAGGCAAGGGCGTATCAGCAGCATCAGGAGCATGCATATTCACTGCCAGGTGCCGCTTTTCCCAATTGCCAGGCGATTACCATCAGTCAATTTTTCAGCCAGAGTATTGAAGAATTTCAGCCCACCCTTTCCTGTCATGTGAGCGGTGTCGCAGTAAAGGCTTTTGTCAAATTGCCTGCTGTCCTGCAAATCGATGAACTGATCGTTGTGCTTGGCTGCAAGCTCTGTGACGTTTTTCTTGTACAACTCGTAGGTGCCGGGAGGCATAAGTTTCAAATTGTCCTCAGTCAAAGGCATATTGACCAGCACAACTTCAATGCCCTGAGCCTGACAGTAAGTGAGCATCTTGTCGAGGTAAGAAACTTGAGTTTGAAATGGACCCGGTTTGAACGGTTGATAACGCTTGATGTATTCATCACTGTTATCTGTGTAATTTGCTTTGAGACCAGGTTGAGCAAAGCGCTCATTTGAGCCGGTGTCTTCAGGAAGCTCGAGCATTGCCAATCGTCGCAGGGCAAAAGGTGTATGTACCTCATCATTATTTTTGAAGCCGATTAATCGCAACATCGACTTTGCATAACGTTGCTGCAGATAGACAAAATAATGACGATGCTCATACAACGCGCTGCCATTTTCAACAAAATATTCGACTTTTTCCCAGAGCCCCTTGCGTCCTTCCCAGGAAACATCTTTAGCACCGCCCAACTTATTCATAAAGCGAAAAATTTCGGTGCTTGCCGGACTGGCAAGAGTATTGTCCATCAAATCACGAGGCGCAATGCTGTAAATTATGGCTTTCGGCTTTTTCTCTTGCGTAAACAAAGTTGTGCTCAAAGCATATGCATCAGAAGCCATTTGTCCGGCAAGTGCAAAGGCGAAGGAATTCACCTGAACGCCGGTGCGTTTGCGCAGTAAGTCTTCAAGCATCGCAGCTTTGTGGTGGAAGACTTCGTTTTGAGAAACTTGCAAATATTCAGCATCACCGCCATGCAGAGCATGCATCAATAGTGAAGAACCGATTAGTACCACATCTGGATTTTTAGCTTGTTTTCTGTAGTCATCAACGGTCCACCAAACCATACTGCGATTTGGCGAAGCATAATGATCCAAAGGCAAATTTTGCCAATTGACACGGCAAAACAAATCAACCGACAGCAAAGCCACTACAGCCCAAGCAACATAGCTTTTGGCAAAGAATTCATTCAATTTTTCTATGAACGTCATCTGTCTGCCTCAGAACTGGAAGTAAATAAATCTTGGTGATTTATCGGGTGAAAACGACAAAATCACAAACATCAAAACGAAACAGTAAATAGCCTTGAGTGGCTTTGGCACCGCAACAAGCAGATTCTTCTCTTTTACATAGCTCATAACGAAATGCGATATGGCAAGCAAAGGCAAGAGGAAATAGATCGAAGGGTAAATCAACGGATAGTTTATTGTGGACAAATTGCTTGTAAACACCGACATTGTTTTGTATACCGGGTCAAGCAAAAACATTTTGCTCAAGATAGAAAAGCAAGCTTCTGTTGTTTCAGCTCTAAAAAGCACCCAGCTTACACATACAACATGGAATGTGATGAACATAGCCACTGCTTTGCCGACTTGCGATTTGAAGAAATCATTGAGCACAGCAACCTTTTCTTTGAAGACCTGAAATTCTTTGTGCAGCACAAGAGCAATACCGTGGAAAGCGCCCCAGAACAGATAATGCATTGCTGCACCATGCCAGAGCCCACCCAATGCCATGGTGAGAAACAGATTTCTATAGTTCAACCATTTTGAACAGCGAGAACCACCAAGAGGAATATACAAATAATCGCGCAACCAGGTGGAAAGTGAAATGTGCCAACGGTGCCAGAATTCAGCCATGTTGGTGGCAAGATAAGGCAAATTGAAATTTATCGGCACCTTATATCCAAACAATTTCGCAGAACCACGTGCGACATCTGTATAACCAGAAAAATCGAAGTAAATTTGGAAAGCAAAAGCGTAAGTAAATATCCACAAGTCTAAGCCAGTAAACAAATTCGGGTTGGAAAATCCGCCTTCAACAAAGAATGACAGATTGTCTGCAATCATTACTTTTTTGAACAAGCCAAGCAAAATTAGACTGATACCTTCGTCGAGACATTCAGTAGACCATTTAGCTTGAGCCAGAAATTGCGGCACAAAGTCTTGATAGCGTTTGATGGGCCCTGCGATTTGTGTTGGAAAGAAACTTGCAAAAAGCGAAAAGCCAAGAAAGGACTTAACTGGCTCGCTGCCTTTGTATACATCAACAACATAGTGAATGAATTCAAAAACGAAAAATGAAATACCAAGCGGTAGGACAATATCAAACGGAATGGCGGGAACGTTTACCCCGACAGGTTTGAGCATTGCCGAAAGAGTTTCATCGAAGAAATAGGCATACTTGAAATAAACGAGTACAGCCAAATTTGAGGCGACAGCAAGAATCATCCAGAACTTCTTGCGCGCGGGCTGCGAGGCGATGAGCAAGCCCGCAAAATAGTTAAATGCTGTAAGTCCCAAAATCAGGAATATATAAATGGGGCGCCAGCTCATATAGAACACATAGCTGGCAATCAACAACAAGGGCACTCGGAAGCGCTGCGGGCAGATCCAAAATAGAATCGCTACCAGCGGCAAAAACAGTGCGTACTTGATTGAATTAAATAGCATTTTGCTGAATCACTCGAACCGTCAAATTCAAGAAATGACGATAGTTTCAGGTTTTCAATATGACAGCCTAATGATACCGGCGCAGCCGGCGAAAAGTCCAGTTGGCATGGTTTATTTGCTACTTAGGATCTTCGGTACTTTCAGTTTTGTCAGGCTCTGTAGTGGGCGTGGCGGTTGATTCACCCGGTGGAACAGGTTTGCCCATAATATCGTAGAATTTTTTAATTCTGCGACGGCGGTGTTTGTACTGATCAGGCTCAAGCAAGCCCATATCTTCCATTTGGGCAAAAAGTGCCGGCTTCTTTGCTGCAAATTCAGCTCTAGGTGTACCGACATAATCAGCCACATTTACGACGCTGTCCACAAAGCTTATTTCGCCTTCTTTCCAGACAACCTCAATACCATCAGGTCCGCCGACATAAACTCGCGACGCCGCAATCAGAAGCAACATCAGTGCAATTAAAACTATCGATGGAATCCAGGCCTTCATTTGTTGTCCAAGCACGATTAGTCAGCACTCCAATTTTGACTCAAGACAAGCGACTAAAAGCCGTGCTCAACTTGACTTACCCACCTAATTCAATTCTTCCACTTCGGAATAACTCCCACAAGCGGACAGTATCAAACATTTTCGCAAAAAAAATGAAGAGACGGCAGGGCAGCTTGCCGTCTCTTCAGACTTCACGTTGCTGAGACTATTTATGTCACAGAACATTGACATTAGTATACTCAGAAGAGAGCCCCTGCCAAGAGCAAATCGACTGAATTCATCTAAATAGCTTCTAATTAGCGCTTTCTGTCGGCGTAACAAGCTCTTCAGCCTGGATAACTCCAGCATTAGAGCGGGCAAGCTTACTTTCCTTGTCCATCAGGTCTACAAGCATCCAGTCAAAAACTGTGCGAGCGCCCAGCTCCGGTGCCAATTCATCACGCATAGTTTCAGGCAAACCGCGAGGGCGGTAACCGTCGACGAAGGTAATGTGATCGATTTGGCGAAATACGCGGGCTTTTGAAACATCAACATTGCGTCGTATTGTTGAAATTGTTGGCTCGCGATCGATCGGATGATCTGCAAGAGTTTTCGAAGGCAAGAAAAGTGCACTAACAAGCGGCGTGATGCCGTCATTAAGTCCATATCTGCCTGTTCCGCGAATCGCCTTGGTTTCATCCTTCTCACCAGACACAACCATGCGCCCCATCTCAAAGTTGAGAGCTCGCAAAACAGGGTGCTCAAATCCGCAGTGATAGGGAACAGTACAGGTGACAAACCACCAGGGCCAGCGAACAGCTACCCAAAATTTGTTTGATCTATGTGGTGTCACATATGGTGTGAGCAAATAACCGCCATAACAAATGAACTTTTTCTTGTCCAACTTTATCTGGTCATTGAGCTTCAAAATACGTTCGTTACTCATTCGAGCAACGTTTACGTCACCAGTAATATGGAATGGAAACCAGGTGGAGAATTTGCCGATTTGTGGAATTCCGTTATCAGAATTGTCCCAACGCAAATCTTCAAGCAAGTTTGGATGCCGCGCAAAATACAATTTATATGAAAGAGCAAGGTCAGCACGCACCCAGGGAACATCGTGGTTTCTAATGATGCTATAACGCAGCCAATCAAAACAAAATAGTGGTGCACCGTGAAATGGTGTACCTAGAGTCAGCACTTTATCTATAGATGATTGAACCGCAATATCTTCCATTGATGATTGGACAAGATTGCCGCCCATAGACAGTGCAATGATTGTAATTTGCTTGTTTCCAGTCGCCCGCGAGAGCGAAACAATAGCTTCCTTGAAATGCGGTTTAACTGTTGAAAGCAACGTATAAGTGTTGAAACGCGCAAAATAGATTTTGTATTTCTGGCGAAACTCCGGATCTTTCATCAAGTTTTCAACCACCATTTCCCAGCGGAATCCTTCTCGGAATTCACCGCGCAATCCGTGCACCATCAAAAGAGGCAAGCGGTTGCCAATGGGGGTTTCGTCATACTGATAAATTTCAACAGTAGTTGGTGGAACTTTCAGTTGTTTTTGCGCTGGAGGTAATGTGTAAGCACCAGGCACCGAAACAACAGCAGAGCTCGAAAGTGGCTTGGCGCTGCTGATTGTAGACACAGGCGAAGATAAGACTAGCTCTTCAGCCTTCGCTTGACTAGCAGCCAAAATGACTACAGAAAGGAGGCTGACGAGAAACGCAGAAAAGAAAAATGTGGGCTTCTTTAGACGCAAGTGATACATTATGCAGTGTTACCGAGAAGCTTCGCGCTCAAAATTTTAGTTGCCAAAGATACTAAGAGTACCAGACTCTGGGTAAAACCAAGCTAGATATTTCCTGCAGGAACCATTTACTATGGCTGAAAACATTCTTCTTTACTTCTCGGATACTGGTCGTGGGCACCGCAGCGCAACTGAAGCTGTCGAAGATGCGTTAAGTCTTGTGGCGAATTCAGACTATCCTGGACTTGAATTGAATCTGATCAAAGAGCCGGTAGCCGAAAAGTCAAATGTAGTTAATAGAGCATTCGTAGAGCTTTACAACTATCTTCTTCGCTATCACCAAAATCTTATGAAGTACTACTACGACTTCCTACATGCGATTAAGCCAAACGAATCGCAGATGGGCTACATGTTGTCTCGCGAGTTTTTGATGAACAACATGAGAGAGCACACACCATCTGTGGTGGTATCGATGCACCCGATGACCAATCATTACATTTATCGGGCAATGAGCGAGTTGGGCATCGCAGGCAAAGTCAAACTAATTGTAGTAATCACCGACCCCAACAAAAAATTGTGGAAGGGTTGGGCCTGCAAAGACGCCGATTTGATTATTGCTCCAAACGAATTGGTTGAAGAAAAGCTGCTTGAATGGGGCATCGAGAAATCCAAGATAAAAGTACTGGGCATGCCGGTAAGTCCAGATTTTCTCAAGCCACCAAGTGTTAGCAGAGGCGAATTTCTCAGTCACTTGGGTCTTTCCACAGACCTACCCACTTTGTGCATTAATGCCGGATGGGCCGGTGGTGGCAACATGTTATCAGCATACAGATCGCTCACAGGCATCAACGCAAAATTCCAGGTACTCTTCCTTTGCGGTCATAATCAAGAGTTGTACGAAAAGGCTAAATACGAAGCGACCCAATCAAATGTTCCAACTGCCGTTCTTCCGTTTCACGACCGCATGCCAGACTTGATGAATGCAGTAGACATGATGGTTACAAAAGCCGGCGGATTGACTACATTTGAATGTATCGCTCGCAAGCTGCCCATGATTGTTGATGTGATCACTCCACCGATGCCGCAAGAATCAGGTACTGTAGACATTCTTGTTGAAACTGGTATGGCAAAACGCTTGCAATCACCGCAAGATTTGCCAAACCTTGTTACCGACATCAAGCATGTGCCGAACAGACTTGAATTGCCCTTGCCGACAAAATATTGCTTAGACCACACCGATGCGGTATTCGGTATGGCAAGAGCGATTTTGGCATCCTGCCCAAATTCAAAGTCAGCAGAAAAGAAGTCAAACGCCAACTGCAGCGAGGCTCGCCTGGGCGAGTAGCTTACTCTTAAATTTTGACGACTTTAGATTAACTGATCTTTTTGCATCAGTTATTGTCCTCTCGTCGTTAAGATGAGAAGAAGGGAAAGCTAGATATTTTTCTAGCTGTAATAAATCAGCAAGCAGAGCAGGTACAAAAGTGAAATTAGCCACAAAGGAATTTGGTAAAGGCAATGCCAAAGGCCAGGTAATCATGTTGCACGGAACAGGTGCAGCCGCCGAAATGTGGGCGCCCCAAATCAAGATTTTAGAAGAATCAGGCTGGCACTGCATTGTTCCAGATCTTCGCGGTCACGGCGAAACACACGAACCTGGTGAACCCACCAATCTAGAAGTGCACATCAACGATTTGTGCGAAACACTAGAAGCTCACAATGTGAAATTCCCGGCGATATTTGTCGGCCATTCGCTCGGCTCGATCATTTCTCTTGCTATTGCTGAAAAACATCCGCAAATGGTATCGAAAGTACTTGCGGTATCACTGCCGGTGCGCGTGCCTCAAATAACGAGTGCAGTATTTAAAGTGATTTTGTCTTTGCCTTACAAATCACTTCGAGGCACAGCCATTCATCGCAACCTGGCCTGGAGAGAACGCACATTGCTGCAGACGCACGACCACAGTCTAAAGCAAATAGTAGAACACTTTGCCGACTTAGACTATTTGGAAAACATTCCAAAAACGCAGTGTCCAGTTCATTTTGCTATAGGTCGCCTGGACCCGGTTGCACCGTGCATGTATTTGGAAGAACTACAAAAGAAAGTTCCAAACAGCACACTCAAGATTATTGAGTGGGCGGGTCACAACTGTATGGATAGCCAGCCAAATGAATTCAATCGCTGGTTTGTTCAGCGAATGGAAGAATAACTAGAGCCAGGCTTTACTGCTTATTCCAACCCTTTTTGAGCCAACCAAAGAAGCCTTTGCTGCCTTGATTCATTTGCTGCATAAGCTGATCTAACGTCGGACCATTAAGCGGCTGACCATTCTGCGCGTTATTGTCTTGCTGAGGAGGCAACAACTTGCCCAAAATCGATAGACTATATTGCAAATCGCGCGGAGCAATAATATCTGGGCGGCGCTCGCGCATCAGCTTGGTATGATCACGCCCGTCTTGCAGCTTACGTCTTTCTGAGCTGCCATCAGGCATAAATAGTATGCCTTCACCCGTTTCCTCTGAAAACATAAATGCTTCACCGCGGCGCAAGTTTGATGTGCCATGTTCCATCAAATAGCGCATGCGTTTTGTAATTGCGTCTTCAGGCTCAGCCATTTTGGGTTGCTGTGCTTTGCCCGGAAGAGGCTGAATTTGCCTTACCTGCTTGCCACCGAGCAAATAATTTCTATCGCTGTCAAAAACAGGTTTCATATAAGTGAATGCGCCGGATTTATTGTTCTGCACATCAATCAGCCTGCGGGTTGCCACCGCCATTGGTGGCGCAGCAAGCTCAGGTTCTGTTGATTCGCTGCTCTGAGTTGGCACCATCATATTTTGAATATACTTTTGCATGTCAACTGCAATGGGCGTTGGCACCTTATTGGGAACAGCTGCCCCACCAGTCATCTGCGGCACAGGAACGGGCGACGCAGATGCTTCGCCGTTAGTCACAGGTGTCGGAGGCATGAATGTTTGCGCAAAAGCATTGGCGGCATCAAATGCAGGTTTAAACACAGGTTGTGCCCGATTTAAGACTTCTTGCACTACTGGCGGCAAAGCATTTTGGGAAGGTAAAGGCTGTTGCGAACTTGCTTGTGGAGAAGTTTTCGGCCCTACTTCCGCAGCAGATGAATTAAGCCCTTGTGGCACCATTGACGGTATCGCGGCAATTGCCGGTGCCGGAGCTGCGCTCAAAGTTGCTGGTCTATTAATCAGCGCGTCTATATTTACAGGAGCAGCTGCAGCCAGTGGAACCAGACTTGAAATGCCGGGAACTATCGGAGGTGGTGCAGATGGCGCTGCCGGTGCGGTCATTCTCGATAGAATTCTGGAGATATCTAGAGGTACAGGTGCAGGAGCCTTAGGTCCTTCTGCTTCTGTTTTTGCAGCTTGCTCGGCAACAGCAACAGCAGCAGTGCTAGCACCGGCCGCCGGAGCCTGGGTATCGCTTGCAACAGGAGGAGGAGCTTCAGCAGCGTTGCTGCTGGCTTCAGGAAGCCCCGGTGCAGGTACGCTTGCAACTACAGCACCAGGACCAGGCGCCGGCTGAAGTCCAGGTAAGACAGATAGATTGGGCCAGGAAAAATTGATAGAGGGAACCAAGCTGGCGAATGTTTTGCGCGCTTGTTTCATAATGTTGTCCAGCATACTGGGTTCATGCTCGACATCAGGCACTTGAGGAATGCCCATAGCGCCAACGTGATTGAATGCATTTCCTTTTAATAAGGAATATTTGCCTTTAACCGAATCAGGACGTTCATAAGGATTGCCCTCACTAGACGGACCAGACACAGAAGCCAAAACTTGCTTCAACTCATCACTCATCGGCGTGCTTGCAGGCAACGACGGAGGAGTCGGAGCAGTGGTGACGCTAGCAGCGCCGTTAAACTTACCTTCAAGCATTTTAGATACTGTTGCCGGCAATTCACTATTGGGGTCTGAACCACTAATGGTGACAGTTTGCTTAGGCGGAGCAGCAGGAGGCGCAGCAGCTTCATCTGCATTGTGTTTCACAAAAGGTATATGCTGCTTAATTTCTCTTCCCAGTGCCACCATCGGTGGAGGCTTAACCGGGCCGGGAGTCGGCATTACAAAAGGCTTGGGCACAAAAGGCAATTTCTGCCGCACACCTTTAACTATGCTAGCAAGCCTGCCAGGGTCGTTCGAAAAATCGTCATGCGCTTTTTCATGACCAGTAAAAGGTGTCTTTTCCTTCATCCAGGAAATTGCAGCAGCCATGCGCCCCTGTTTGTCGTCACCAGGAACACTGGCGCTTTCCTGTTTTTCTTGAGTGAAGGGCACTTTGTCCTTTACCCAGGAAAGGACGCTTGCACTCTTAGACATCTTCTCGACTTTGTTGCCTGCAGCAGCAGCCGCCGGCGCAGCATCGCTCGCATCGTCTTTGCCCAATGGCATGTGATTTCTCACCCAAGCTGGCATCACCATCGCATGACTTGCACTGCTACGTACACGAGAAAAAATCCCCGATTGTGCGGCACTTGTATTTTCAGCTGAACTTCTTTCGGCAGGAGCTTTCGCATCTGCGTTGGCTGGCTTGGCAGCAGGCTCAGCGGGAGAAGTTCCAATTGCCGGAATTCCCCCCAAGATAGATGCCAGCGTTGGCGCTTCGCCACCATTGCGAGCGCGAGCTTCTGCTTCTGCCTTCGCGGCTGCGGCTGCTTCCAGTTTTTTATTTTCGTTTGCGTTTGCAATCCCCAGGCGAGATGCAACTTCATCAAAATTACCAGCCGACTGCACGGCTGGCGAAGTGTCTACAATACTGGCGGCCGAATTCAGCCACTCAGAACTCTCTTCAGCATTAGCATTGACTCCGCCGACATTCGAATTTTGAGAACCCGGGGCTGGAGGAGAAATATAGAAACTAGATTTTGTATCGCTGCTGCGTGTCTTGCTTTCAGCTGCGCGCGGCTTACTATCAGCAAGCTTTACTTTAACTTCCGGTGCTTTCACTTTCGTTTCGGCTACTTTCGGTTTTTCTTGATTGATACCAAAAAGTTTGCCGACTTCGCTTGCCGCCCCGACTAAATTTCCGCTCTGAAATTGCAGTTGCACCAGAAAACTGCGCGACTCGCTGTCACCGGGCGTTACGGCTAGTGATTGTTCTAGCGCAGATTTGGCAAGCTTCAGATTGCCTCTTTCTTTGAAAATTTCGGCTTGCTCGCGAAAGGCTCGCACTTCGCGGGGATTTTCCTGGGCAGCTCGAATGAATTCAAGCAACGCATCATCTATGCGCCCCTGCTGCTTAAAGTAATAACCACGTTGCAAATGACTTTGTGGATAAGATGAATTGAGCAGCTTGCTCTTTTCAACCGGCGATGCAGCCCTGGGCACAGCAGTTGTCACCGCGGCTGGTGGCATCCTCACACTGACAGGAGCAAAAGCCACTTTGCGCTTAGAATTTGCGTTTTTTTCTGCAGCATAACCCGGTGTGCCGAAGGCACAAAGGGAAATTAGTAAAGAGCTTTGGATAAAAACCCGCGAGCGGCGCATGCAGCTAGTTACCTTCCAACCCGTCTCGGCACGTGACAAGACTTGTCAGGCTATATATTACTCTAAGAGCGAATCACACAACGCTCTAACTTTCTCATCATTGTTACCCAGCTTGGCTCGACCTGAGTTTTCAAGGGCCAGACCAGAACAGTCTTCATACCGGCTCTCAAGCCGCCCAGCACATCAGTTAGGGGTCTATCGCCAATTACAGCAACTTCATGTGCCTGAAGACCGAAGCTCTCAAGCACCTTAAAAAACGCCCACCGTCGAGGCTTGGCTGCCTTGCCAATAGTATCCATTTGTAAAAGCTCTTTCACTTCTTCTATATATGTGAGCCTTTTGTTGTTACTGACAATTGCAACCTGAAAATTCTCTCTGGCCACTTTCAACCAGGCGGCCACTTCCGGGCTAAGCTTGCCCGAGTGCGGTACCATCAAAGTACTGTCCAGATCAAAAATTAAGCCACGCACTCCATCTTGCCGCAAAAGCTGCAAGTCGATGTCGGTGACGTCTCCGTTAATCAAATATGTCGGGCGAATCAATACCATTTGGAAAAAACAGTTAATACTTACCGGCTAAGCAACACTTCATAATGGCAACTTATACTTTTTTGAATTCTTCCACAGATGAAGCATTTTTGATAGGTGGATCAGCAAGAATGAAGCTTGTTGCTCCAAAAGAGATCAGGTAGCAGGCATTGATTAAGCAAGCTAAAAACAGCACAAAATCGAAGACTGCAAAGCACGAGGCAGTTCCCGAACAGCTCAAGCATGTAGCCATCATCATGGATGGCAACCGTCGCTGGGCTGACAGCAAACATGTACCGCGAGTCTGGGGACATAAAGAGGGGGTGCAAAGCCTCAAACGTCTTGTAAAGCATGCTGCTAAAGTCGGACTCCAATACATGACGGTTTATGCCTTTTCCAGCGAAAACTGGCAAAGAGGGCAGGAAGAAGTTGACTATTTGTTTGAACTTTTTGCCCGAGTGCTCACAGACGAACTGGAAGAACTCCACCAGGCTAAAGTTCGCTTGAGATTCATCGGCAAACTCGAGGGAATGCCCCAAAACTTGCAAGACGGCTTTAACAAAGCCATGAGCCTCACGGCAGCCAACAGCGGGCTAAATTTGCAAATTGCACTGAATTACGGCTCAAGACTTGAAATGGTTGAAGCATTTAAAGAAATAGCCAGAGAAATTCAGGCAGCCAAAATAGGCATAGAAGATATAACACCAGATATGGTGTCGGCGCATCTATATACAAGAGGCATTCCTGACCCCGATCTAATTATCAGAACCGGCGGAGAAATGCGCCTGTCAAATTATTTACTCTGGCAATCGGCTTACACCGAAATTTATGTCACAGACGTAATGTGGCCGGAATTCAACGAAGCTGAATTCGACAAAGCGGTAACAGAATTCAGCCATCGCCAGCGCAGGTATGGCGGCGACTAGTCCAGCTTGCTTTGAGGGGCTATGATAGAAATAAGCCCCCACTCAAAATCGCAAGATGGATCCTAAAGCACTCATAGGACAAATTGTGGACGAGCGCTACGAGATCATTTCGATCGCGGGTCGCGGCGGTATGGGTACAGTCTACAGAGCCAAGCAAATTGACCTGGCGCGCCCGGTCGCTCTTAAGCTGCTGGATGAACGCCTGGGCTCTGAAGATGATTCACTGATTCGATTTAAACGAGAAGCAAGAGCAATCTCAAAGCTAAACAATGTACATATTGCCTCCTTCTACAGCTATGGCTTGGCTGAAAACGGCAGCCCCTATATGGCAATGGAATTTCTCGAAGCCAAAAGCCTTGAAGATCTCATCACTGGCGAAAAGCAGCTCAATTGGGAAAGAGCAATCAAAATTTCAATGCAGATTTTAGCTGCGCTAGAGCATGCGCATTCGATGGGCATAATCCATCGAGATCTGAAACCAGCAAATATAATGCTGCAAAATAATCCGGAAGAAGACTTCGTCAAGGTAGTAGATTTTGGCTTAGCAAAACTTGCTCTCGGCGATGAAACCATAAGCCAGCGACTTACCAAAACAGGAATGTTAGTTGGCACGCCTCTCTACATGAGCCCAGAACAGTGCAGCGGACAAGCAGTTGACCCACGCACCGATATTTATTCTCTGGGAGTGATAATTTATGAAATGCTCTGTGGGCAGACGCCATTTGTTTCCGAAAATCCTATGCTGGTTATACATAAACAAATTCAATCAGAGCCAGTCCCTCCTTCCAAACTAATTAGCAGCAAACTTCCAACTGGTTTAGAACTAGTAATACTGAAGTGCCTCGAAAAATCGCCATTTGATCGTTATAAAAATGTAGAAGCGTTGAAAGCAGACTTGGAAAAAATTGTCGAGAACCAAGGCGAAACCATTGAGATAAAACTCAAATCACAACCCAAAACTGATAAGCGAAAACGGGTTTTCGTTGCAGCACTTACGATAATTGGAATTACAGTCGCGATTGCTTGTTTTTGTTATTTTGGAGAGCCAGGCACAATCTTAAGAGCAAAACAATCGCTAAAAAGCGATCACAGCAATTCCAATGTAATCTCATGGCTCAAGAAAGCGGACGCAATTGCAAAAGATAATTCAAAAACAGCACTTGCAAACGAAATTTTCCAACTAGCTAGAAATGCTCTTCAAATCGATTCTAAACCCATGGAAGAGGCCGGTCATGCTGACCTGGAAATGGGTCAAAAAATGCTTGAGTCAGGCTCAGACCGAATGGCTGCCATGTTCGCACTTCAGGGCGTAAGCGATATAGGGCCGTTGCTGAATAGAAAGAAAAAACAATGGAAACATTATGCCCGTCTTTATGACGACTTAGGAAAGCTATTGCTTGACTCAAAGCAAGCCATCAGCAACGAAAAATTGCGCTCTCTTTCCATCACCACAATGGAAATTTCCCGAGCCCTGCAAGACTGCGATGCCCCTAGTCAATACAAGATTTTAGAGAGCGCATATATCAAGCATTTAATTCCCCCTACGCAAACTCTAGCTGAGACCCTTTGTCAACGCGATGATGTTTTAGTTTATACAAACGACAAGACAGAATTGAATACAGCACTTCCAGTCACATTAGATCTACTTGCACAAATTTACGGAAAGAACTCAGTCCGCATTTTGGAACATTTATTAGACCTGGCAGACACGGCAAAACTTCGCGCATTCCCTGATGAAGCCCTGGCGCTTCTTGAACAAGCGTCAAAACAAATAGAGCTTGAAACAAAGAACAAGAAGGAAGATGCATCAATTGATTTTTCAGTGCCCTGGGCACGACTTGCATATTTGTATGCGGGTCTTGCAGATAACAAAATAACACTCAATTGCATCGCTCAATCTGAAAAATGTGACGCCTCAAAACCATTGGCTGACAAAATTGAAGCAGAATCTCTGCGGACATTTGCCCTGGCGATGATGAACAAAGAAGACGAGGCACTGCCACGAGCAAAAGCACTGATGAAGCAAATCTACACGGACGATGATAATTCGGAAAGTGCATTCATATCAAGATTCAGAACCGTTTCCTTAATTTCGAGCATCTTCCACAGGCGAAAACAATATGAGGAAGAAATTCAGCTCTTAAAAAAAGAAGTAAACTTCAGCAAATCATTACTACCGATGCACAAAGACGAATACTCGAAATTGGTACAAGCATTAGCGCAAGTACAGCTTCTATCAGGCAAATCTCCAGAAGCTTTATCCTCACTCAACGATCTCGAAGAAACAGTCAATAGATATAATGAAACTCTTGATACAGACGCAGGAGCAATGCTGGTATATTGCCTGGTTAAAGAGCATCAGAAAAAACGTTTGATCGCAGCTCTGAACAACCTGATTCAGCACAGAAAACCTCAGCCTGCCGATAAATTAAAAACATACTGGTGGGCTTTCGCAGATTCTCTCGACGCATTGAAGGGCGACGAAAACAACTTCGCATATTCAAATCTAATTGGATTTATCACCACAGGCTTTAACCAACGATTGGAACTTAAGAATCCGGCACCCATTTTTCTCGTGCACGTCATACATAAGTTGAACGCAATTGGTGAAATAAAACTAGCCAATAGACTTGAAAGAAGAGCCCTTAAACGACTCGACGAAAAAAACCGCCAGATTTTCAACAACCACATAATGGACCAAGATTCTCAGGACGAATCGCCCTTTAACCTGCAAATAACGAGACTGCAAATGCCATAAGAAGCAAGTTTGCATACCTGAATAGCAACTTAAAAGGGCTAAGCGAAAACTCTTAAGCAGAGGCATCTAACTTGCGCGCCTGGTTACGACTTATGAGTATCACTACTGTCAAGGTAATAGCCCAGGCAAACATAAAAATAGCGCCAAGAAGAGTCCAAAAATACAGATAAATCCAATCGTCGATTCGCCAATCTCGTGGATTGGAAGTGCGGTACAGCACTTTTACAGTATCTCCCACATTCGGAGCTGGAGATGTGTAAAAATCAGACTTCAGCTCTAGCTTTTCACCGTTGGCGGTTTCAAATCGAACGACGGGCGCCCGTCGTCCTTTTGAACCATAGTTGAGCCCTATCACCTGACCATTCACATGGGTTGCGTTCGCCAGCAAATCATTTACGCTAAGAAGCGAAACTACAGTGCAAATTGTTGATATCAGAAAAAGCAAGCCATAGACTTTGACGAGAACAGCAAGAACTTTCCGTGTTCGAACTGGATTTCCGTCAGCTTTGACCATATGACTATTGCTCCCACTTCCCCATCATAGTTTCTCACAATTCGTGACAGACCGAAAGATTGAAAGGTAGGACTTTACAACAATTCCACTTCTAGTGATTTAGAAGGCCAGGTATGGTGCTTGACCAGATCGGTAGCCCGCTGCATCCGGCACTGCAGGTGGTGTCTTAGCTTGCCTGAGTCGCTCTGCTTCAATTGTGGCATCACGAGGAGATTTTGGAATTTCAAAAGTCTTGTCCACAGACGCAGCGCCACCGCCAAGTTCGGGCGGATACCCGAGTGGGGCTGGAGGAGCCTTTACGACTTCAGGTCCATTTGCGCCAATCTGCCAGTGTGAATCGGGTTCCCCTTTTATCCCAGGAGAGTTTAGCGGAGCTACTTCACCTGTATGCGGGTCGATTCCTCTATATGGCGGCGCTTCTTTTAGACCAGCACCGGATGGCTTTGTTCCACCTAATTCCACTGGATAGTTAGGATTGGCGGTGATAGAAGGAGCTGTCGATTCAGTGGCATTACTGTGCACTGCCGTTTCGGATTTGTTTGTTTTCGCCGCCTCAATCACTCGAAGTCTTTGTCCAATTTCTCGAATGAATGAATCAAGAGCGTTTGGATCCTGCCCACTCAAGAGCCGCTGATTTGCATCAAATACAACGGGGACATTGTCTGCTGGTACATCAAATCCCGCATTTTTAAGATTATCTGGCCGTATATCTGGTGAACCTGTCATTTTTGTTCCTTTTGGAAATACATGCGAGCTTGTTATGACGTCACCGCCATGACAGATAGTCCAAATATCAAGCCCTTTATCATGTGTCATCTGAAGCAACGCGTGCAAGTCACCATCAGTGCGAATTGAAGCTGTATTGCCCGCTCCTCCGGGAACATACACAGCATCAACCTTTCCTGCAGCAACCATATTTTGCGCTTCAGTGAATGACAATTGCGTTTGGAATGCACGAGTAGTTTCTTCCCAACGGGCTACAGCTATTTGTCCTTCATTGCCTGGTTGATATTTCCACGTCCAATCTGGAGAGGCGACTTTTACGTCTACACCAGCATCTTTGAGGACACGATAAACTTCTGTCAGCTCAGGAGCTTCGACACCATGACCGGTGGCAATAACGACTGAAGAATTCTTTCCGACACCTTCCGGCAATTTTTCTGTCGGTAGTTTGTAGTCACTGCCCATGATGCCCCGGGTAAGGCGAGGGTCCATTCGACTCAACTCTTCCAATGTCAATTTCTCAACAACACTGTGCGAGCCCGGATAACTTCTTTCTCCAAGCAAGAGATTTTTTGCATAATTAGCAGCTCCATCTACCTTGGCCTCAACATAATCATTTGCTTTGTTGTAAGCAGTAGTTTTCGCATCTACAAATCCTTTAGCAAGTTGAGTTGATAGTAGTTGATCACTTGCGTAAGCTCCGGCTTTGTAGCCAGCATAACCAAGCGGAAGATTTGCAGCCAGATTGCCAGTAAGAGTTCCAAGATCATGACCGGCTTTGCGCAAATCCGACAGCGAATTGGCATCATTAATGCCGTGGTAGATATTCAGTCCTTCTTTAGCAAGCGGAGCTGTAAAGGCTGCGGCCAATGCGGCACCACCGATCTTGCCCAAGATTCCAGTAGAGGGCAGCAGAGTCTTTACTGTGAAGCCAATGGCTGCCCCCGCAGCGGCAGACTCAGCTATCTTTGGAACAGGCAAAGACAGATCATGCCCAGCAATTGACTCACTCATTGGTACATGCGCCCAATGAACACCAAACAGGGCATCTCCAACAGCAGACGGAACGGCTTTAGCAGCTTCTGTAAGCACAACCTGGGCTTTCTCCATTCGACTTCCCGGGAGTGCATTCGACGCTGAGGAGGATTTTAATTCCGAACTTAACGAAATCAAAGGCAAGTGATTATCACTATTGCCAATTGACGCAGAAAGCCTTGGGGAATGCGCGTCTCCTTGCTGATGAACTTCATGCTGAAATCTCGCTTTTGTTTCTTCAAATTTCGCTTCGTTCGGAGCATTAGTTTCCACATCTCGAACTGCGTGATCAGTCATTTTCTTCCCTCTCATAGAACCATTCAACACATTTATTCAGCCACCAAGCCAAATCGGTGAGTCAGTCAAAACTAACATTGCCAAATAAACCTAGACAGGTATGAGAGTACAGAGGGTAAAGCTAGTGCCAGCACAAAAAATCTGTTGAGTCGAACATCACAACATTGAGGTGCAGAAATATTGATACATAGTTTTGAGAAAGCAAACTTGCAAAACAGACTCACTTAGTCCGCAGTCATAGAGAGAATTCCCCAGGTTTTGTACATATAGCATTTTGGGAATTGAATTTTCTTTTCAGAGCCAAAATCAACCCACATTCTTCCAAGGGTGCCGTTGGCTGACAAAGTGTCAAAACATGCAAGTCCGTGAGAGTCGAGGTCTCGCCTTCTTGTAAGTCTCACATCAGACTCGTTAGCACCCGTCAAAATTTCCGTTTTGTCTGTGATTTTTTCAGGATTTGCTTGGTAGCCAAAGTATTGTGTTAGCAAAGGCTCTTCTGCGCGTTTATCGTTTAACGTAGAACAAAGGTTGAACTCCACTCCTTTTGATGGTCCACTTCGTTCCAGCTCTTGCATAAACTGCGAGCGCATTGCTCCTTCATCGAGTGCCCAGGCGGACTGGGCGGTGGCGAAAAATAGAATTATTAGCAGGTATTTGATGTATCTCATACTTTGCATACTACTCGCCGGGTGTGGGGAGCTCGTGGAGCAAGCGTGAGTTTTTTGTGGATAAATGTGATTATTTCGAAGCTTCGATTCTATCCAATATCAGATTTGCTGCGTAATAAGAATCATCGATAACCATCGCGGGGTCAAATGACGGCAAATCATCAACCAGGTTAAGATCCGTGTTGGTGCAAGTAACAGTAGGAGGCAAGCGCCAGGAAAGATTGGTGTTTGTGCGCCGGCTTGTTTTGTGCTGGCCGCTTCTTTGCGATGGAGCAGAAGCGTAATAAGGTGCACTAGGAGGCGCTCCGTACATTTGCGTTGTCATTACATTTGGCGAGTGTTGAGCAAGAGGCTGAAGATCTCCCCAGGCATTAATTTGCACGTCATTAGATGAATCAACCGGACCATACAAGGAATCAGCAAAGCTAGGACTGCCAACACTAAGTGATGCGACGATCATCAATCCTAGCTGTAAACTCTTGGTCATGATCTTTCCTCTTCGGTACCGCTGAACTCATCATAGGCACTCTAGTATTTAATTATCCGGTTCAATCTGTGTATTTTTTGTGTACGCACGGTCTACCCAACAAGTCCACGGGTTGGATCCGTTGCTCAGAATGCTTTTTGATGTTGAAGAAAAAAGTGTGTTTGCTTATAACACTTATTTGACTAAAACAAAGGCAAGTACACCGCAGTGATCATATCTTCTTCACGCACATGAGGACCAACGTTAACGTAATGGAAGAAAATGGGGAAATCGCCAAGCTTCTCACCACTCTGGGGAAGCCACTGCTCTACTAAATAAATTGCCGCCTGATTGTTATGACGTGAACCGATATCTTGAGCAAGAGCACATCGATTGCGAGGGATAACCTTGCTAAGAACCCCATAATTATTAGGAGCAACCTCAGCATCGATTGAAAGACAGAAATCAACGTGATGATCAGAAGGTATCGTACTGCGAGGATCTGTATAGTGCACGCCATAGCTGCGATGTTTCAGCGGGTCTAACAGTCGTTGCTCAATCTTCCAGGCAATCAATTTGCGCGCAGTCTCGTGCTCCAAAGCCGGCGATCCAAAATGCTCAACCGCAGCCACGCGTGTTTCAGGGAAAATAACAATTTGAACGTCCATAGAGTGTTAGCAAGCTCTTCAATCAGTCACATTCTTTCAGCATCATGTTAGAGCACGCTCCTCCAGTAGCTGAACTTGGCGATCAGTACTGCACCCTGATCATAGGTATTGGCCGTATTCAAAAATGCGGTGATGTCGTCTTTGATGATGAGAACTTCATAGCCTCCGATGCGCGGCGCAATAATTAGAACTTTCAACTTCTGTCCGACCCTATACTCTCCTGGGCCGTGACCACCATCACTGGTTCCAATGGCGGTTTTTGAAGGGGGTCTACCGCTGCCCGATGAGCGATCCGCTTCCAGTTCAGTAAGAGGAACGTCTGGTTCTTCGTGATTACTACCATCTATCATCCAGAGCACATCCGAACAAACAGCCAAGATCTCATTGTACTGCACCAATCAAAGTAGATGTTGCCAATGCACCGATTGTGCAGACTCACACAGGGGGGACCCGACTAGACTCATACCATGCAGGGCATAACTAGGATCAGCAATCAGAGGCGTTAAGCTTGAACAGCTCAGATGAAAACCAGCCGCAGAAAGTCTTCAAATCAATGAATTTTGACTCTCCCGCAGGCAAAATCTCTGACGACAAAAATGCTAAGCAGCGCCAAAGCAAGCAGAACAACGAATCAAAAAAATCAGCCGAGGACGGCGAAAATCAAATCGATTACGAAAGCCAGCCCGAAGTAAAGATGCAGATTTTCCCAGGATTCTTGCCGCTAGTTCTTATGCTTGTTTTGCTGTTTACTTTGGTCGACAAAATCTATATTGCTCGCGCATGGGCGATCACGGCGATAGCAAATGCGCGCGCCCCCTATCCACATGTTGATATGGCTGCCACAAATTACCTGATCAAGGTGCTCGGAACTCAATCTCCGGGTGGTGCTTCAATTATCTATAAAGACATGCTCAAGAAATTGCAGAATTTGCCTGAGCAAACTGATGGAAGCGTAGCCGTCGCCCGCTTGACCTTTCTGAATAAGTGGTTTGACGCTGAAAACCTGGGAAAAGACAGATATCTGCACGAATTGGAATTGATAATACCCAAGTTGCCAGCAGAGGACGAAATAAACCTAAGCAGCGAAATTTCAACTCAAGTTTATAGATCAGCAGTGAAAACGGAGGACTATGGAGAGTCTGAAAAAGCGCTTGAACTTTACAGCAAAGCTCTAGCTTATTCAAATAGAGATTCGGGCAATGCAAATAAAGTGCGGATTCAAGGAAATATGGGTTCGCTTTATGAGCGCTTGGGGAGAAATGATGAAGCTTTGCGCTACTTTCTCGCAGCCGTTGATGATTCTCCGCCCGACATGAAAACCAATGGGCAGGCATGGCGACTGGGTCACATCGGTTTCAATTTAATGAAGCAATACAGATTTCGCGAGGCTATTCCTTACCTCAGAAAAGCAATAGAAATGGGCGACGCTACACGCCTCACTGAAGTAAAACAATACGGCGAATGGCTCGAAATATGCAGGTCTGGCGGGAGAGTTAACTAAGAGAGAATCTTGAAGGTCAAGAAAACCAATCATGGCTGAGCTAAATGTAACCATCAGATATAGAACTCCTCAGGCAAAGTTTCTGTTTTCGTTTATGTGTCTACTGATACCGCTTTGGGCATTGGCTTCTCCTATTACCCTTGTGGGCTATGTGTTTATGATTTGCCAAAATCGAAATGAGGACAGTGCTTTGACTGTTCTGTCAACCTTTGCCGCCTTGTTTATTTTCACGATAGCAAGCCTTTTGGTCACGATAATGGCAGAAGATAATCGCATTCATGTTTCAAAAGACGGCATTGTTTTTCCACTTTTCCTGCTCAGCAGACTAAGTTTCAGAAGGCATCGTAGCTGGGCAGAACTAACTGGTGCAAGCATAGTTGAACGTACGCGCAAGGGTAAGGCAATGCAAGATCTTGTGCTTGGATTTTCACAAGGTTCAATACTGCCTTTGCATTTGAATTTAATTTCAAGCAGCAATCAAGAACAACTTCTAATGGCAATTGAACTATGGGCAAACAATTGCCAACGCTCTGATTCCTTGCTCCTTTATCAAAAGCAAATTCAAAATCAAGGCAGAGCTTCAGGTTCTGTAGGATATACCCAGATGTGGGAAGAAGAATTGAGCCGAAGATTTGTTTCCACTGCATTTATCCCGCTTGAGCCTGGAAAAAAATTACAAAATGGAGATTTAGAAGTGGTAAGGCAACTTGCATTTGGTGGGTTGTCTGCTTTGTACATTGCTCAAAAAAAGGGGTTAGATCTCGTTGTTTTAAAAGAAGCAGTTGTACCTGCAAATGCAAATCAAGAAATGCGAGCTAATGCGGAGGGACACCTTGCTCGCGAAGCAACAGTACTTGCAAATCTCCGTCATCCTAGAATTGCCCGGGTCTTCGACCACTTTATTGAAGATGGCAGGCACTATTTGGTGTTGGAATATGTGCGAGGACAAGACCTTCGCCAGTTCATCGGTCAAAACGGACCTCTAAAAGAGTCCCTAGCGATAGACTGGGCGATAAGCATTGCAGAAACGATGGCGTTTTTACACGAGCAAACGCCTCCTGTAATCCACCGGGATATTACGCCCGACAATATGGTTCTCTCAAACAGTGGAGACATAATTATCATCGATTTTGGCGCCGCCAATCTCTTTGTAGGCACAGCAACCGGAACAATTGTCGGTAAGCAAGCCTACATCCCACCAGAACAATTACGCGGTAAGACAGTAACTCAAAGCGACATTTATGCTTTCGGAGGCTCATTGTATTTTCTACTTACAGGAAAGGATCCAAAAGCACTTGCTGTGAGCCATCCCAAATTGATCCGACCTGACTTAAATGATGACCTGGACAAAATCATTGCAAAATGCCTGGCATTTGAAGTGAAAAATCGATTTGAAAACGCAAACGAAATTGTTGATTCACTGAAAGCCTTGAAAAAAACAACTGTGTGATAGGAAAACGATGGACCAAGTTTCTCATACAAATGCACTGGAGCGAGACGGCGAGACAGCCGCCGAACTTCCTTTGTCAAAAGAAGAGAACTCCCTTCCAACAAAATTTGTTATTGCTACGATTGCTGGTGGAGCAGTTTTATGTTTTGTATCTGCATTTGCAATTGCGGTCATACCAGCTTCGACTAACATTTTGCAAAATCAATATTTACAGAACTTGCCAGCCTATCTTTTCTTGATTTTACTTATGCAACAAGTAAATCAATTAGCGGCTTATCGGAATGATTTGGAGACTCCGATTTCCGCGTTAGAAATCAGCATTTGTGGAATAATTTCCTTCCTTTTGCAGCCAGACCCGGCTGCACATGGCATTATCAAGTTTTGGTTAGATCCATTTTTGCTGCTTTGGATGCTTTCGTTTTTTTGGTTTAATTTGAGAGTTGCGCCGTACATTCTCAGTCCCAATAATCCAGGTTCAATCAAGTCAGCACTAATTCTAGCGCTCTGCGTGAATGTCTTTGCTCCATGTGCTTTTTTATATCCTGATATATTGAACAATTCAGTTGTTCTGGCCTGTCAATATTGGGGACTAGCTTTCTTGCTCTTCGTGATGTTGAAACCTGAATCAAAGAAGAAAGTTTCTCTCAAAGAGTCGGTAGGGATAATTCGGAAAGCCGGAGAAACGCTACTTTCCTACAGACCTTTTGCAGGCTTTGAACGCTGGGCGTCACAACGATTTGGAGCAAAAAGCGAAGGCACACTCGATGAAAGAATGTTCTTCTGGTTTGTTTTGCCAGTTGGATACATCATTTATACGTCCTGGTTTAATTCGACTGGCGCACTTTCTATGAACACGGCAGTATTGAATCAAGTTTCAAATGTTAGCCAGCAGACAGAACATCAAGATAATG
The DNA here is from genome assembly GCA_964546815.1 of uncultured Candidatus Obscuribacterales bacterium. Classification (GTDB taxonomy): domain Bacteria; phylum Cyanobacteriota; class Vampirovibrionia; order Obscuribacterales; family Obscuribacteraceae; genus JAIEPM01. The sequence continues at coordinate 509,122 of CAZJLR010000001.1, forward strand.
TGTCTATTCCAAGTCAAACAAGAACTCAAGGAGGTAAGGGATATCACGCAGAAACCTCGCCGTTTTCCGACCCCGTATTTTTGAGTTCGAGCTTGTTACTGGGTTTGAGTGCGGCGTCCGGAGCTCTACTTTTCATTTACATAAACAGTCCTACTCACATTCTGTTGAATAAACTGGGCGTTCGCCTTACCTGCCGCCGCATGAAAATGCGCAACGATAGTAGCCTTTTTAGGTGGGCAGAACTAAGCTCGATATCTATTCAACGACCACGCGGAAAGACGTCACCTCTGGAAGACCAACTTTGTTTTCACGCAAAAACAGGAAAGACTCTTAAACTGAGCTTAGGGGCGATTGAATCTATCGAGCAAAAGGAAGCAATTTTGCATGCTCTCAAACAGTTTGCTGCGTCCGTACCAAGGGACGCTCGCGTGTTTGAAGCTCTGGAACCACCGGCAGATCACAGTTATACTGAACTTTGGCTGCAAGCGTTGAGTGCACCTCCTAATAGAGAGCGCCTAAAACCACTTGAAACCGGAGCAACTTTGCAAGACGGTCGCTATTCAGTCTTGAGCACTCTGGGCGTAGGAGGACAAGGGCAAGCCTATCTCTCAAACGATCTCAAAGAGAATACGCAGGTTGTTCTCAAAGAGACCATTTTACCAGTGTTTGTTGATGTTGCTGTCCGCAAAAGATCTCTAGAACAATTTGAAAATGAAGCTAAAATCCTGGTAAAACTCAGTCATCCCAAAATAGTGAAACTCAGCGACTTCTTTATTGAAGATCACCGAGCTTACCTTGTACTCGAACATATTGAAGGTAACTCACTAAGAACCCTGGTGGAGAAAAATGGACCTATTGCCGAAAAACAAGCCTGTGAACTTTGCTTGCAAATGTGCGATATGCTCGATTATTTGCACGGACTTACACCACCAGTAGTGCACAGAGACTTTACTCCAGACAACCTAATATTGCGAAAAGATGGAGTGTTAAAACTGATTGATTTTAACGTAGCAAAACAAATTGAAACAGCGACACTAGGAACGATTGTTGGTAAACATGCATATATGCCACCAGAGCAATTTCGTGGTGAGGCAGTGCCTCAAAGCGATATTTACGCTCTCGGTGCCACACTATTTTATCTACTTTGTGGTGAAGACCCAGAACCGATCTCAGCATCTGACCCCAAGCAAAAAAATCCTGAACTGAACGACTCGCTTTGTCAACTCACCCTAACGGCCACCATGCTGGAGCTGCAAGAACGATTTCAAAATACAGAACAAATTCGAGAGCTCCTCAAAAAGGTTGACAATGATATCGCAGAAAAACTCAGTCTCGATGTAAAAGTACAAGCAGGAGAACTCTAGTGGCTGAACAGAAAAAAAACAAGAAGACTGTTAAGTCAAACAAGTCAGGCAAAGACTCTTCCAAGAGCTCCGGCTCGGGCAGAAAATTGTCGGCTCCTGTTCTTTTATTGCTTCTCTTAGGCGTGGGATTAATTTGTTGGTTGACTTTCTTCTTCTTCACTTCAAATTCCGATGATCACCCATCTGCAAACACTGACCCAAGCAATCAAGCAGTTCAATTCGATGCCTCAACGTTGCTCAGACTAAGGAAGACAGACCCGGCCAAAGCAGAATCAAATTACAAACAATGGCTAGAAGAGGCCGATGCGGGAAAACTAGTCGCGGTCGAAACAGTCAAAGCCTATTTTCAATATGCAGATTTTTTGGAAAACACCGACAGAGAAGAAGAAGCGCTGGCTCACTACAGGAAAGCCGCAAAACTTTGCGAAAAAGATGGAGATAAAGTACTCGAAATTCTGCCCTTACGCGAATACGTTCGAATGATGAGTGAATTGGTTGATCGTGGTTTCCCGACGAAATTTGACGCGACTGTCATATCTCGTTTGCGTAATTTGAAACCAGGCAAAGGTCCCGCCGGAAAACCTGATGAGACAATTGCTTTGTCTTACTACGGTGAAGCTGCCCTGGCCGCTCAAGCCAAAGACTTTGCTAAAGCTATTAGCGCAGCAGACCAAGCAAAGCTTGAGTTTCAAAAACACAAGGAATTGGGGTGGGAAAGTTTGGCAGTGGCCAACAAAATCGGTTATCTGGTTGCGTTGCGAAAGTTTGCCGAAGCACAAGAGCTAAAGAAAGTAGCTAGAAAATATTACAAAGACAACGCGCATCAAATAGACGTTAAATACTACCTTGCAATAAAGCGGGCTGATCAGGAATATCCGTACAACATTGAGCAAGTAAAAAAGCTATTTCTGGCAAATGACTTTGACGGTTTAGAAAAGCTTGTTCAAATTGATCAAAAAACGTCTAAGGAAGTTCCACTAGGAGGTGCCTACGAAAGACGGACAATTGGATTTATTAACGACATGAGTGACTATGCGATTGATTATGGATGGGCATTACGTCTAAAGAAACTAGAAGCATGGGCAAAGCAACACCCATCATCAGACGTCGCAAAATTGATATTGGCAGACTTCCTGGTTGATTATGCGTGGTTTGCTCGGGGTACTGGATTTGCGGATAGTGTCAAAACTGAGCAATGGAACCATTTTAGTGAAAGATTGGAGAAAGCGTTAAAGGTGCTGGAGGGGATTAAAAAAAGAACGCCGGCTTATTACGATAGGGCTCTAGATATAGCATTAGGCCAAGGATGGGATCGTGCTCAACATGACGCTCTGTTAACTGAGTACCAAATGCATTATCCCAAATTTATCAAACCGGTTATGGCAAATTATCATTGGCTTTTGCCCAGATGGTTTGGAGCTCCAGGTGAACGCCAAATTTATTTGCAATCTCAAATGTCTAAATTGCCAGAATCCGATGCAGACTTGTTGTATACGTGTGTTGCAGTAAGTCAAGACAACGATGAAATCAAGGAAAGCTTCAAATGGGGCCGCCTACAGGATGGTTTCAACGTCTTAATTAAAAGGTATCCAAAGTCTCTTCCGGTAAGAGCGAATTTTCAGAGTCTTGCATATTTCTTCGGAGACGAAGAAACGGCAAAGTCAGCATTTAAGGGAATCAAATAAATGCTGAAATGGTGGCTCTGATTCGATTTTCAATAAGGCAACATTTCTAATATGTATCAATGTCCACCTGGCGGATATTGTTGAAATGCACCCGGTTGAGCCAATTGAATCGGCATTTGATCGTCAAGCTTGATCGGCAATGAAGTACCAGCAGCTATTTTTAGTTCAGATCCTTTTCTAACTATGGCGGCACCGGCACCGACACCAGCACCAAGGGCGGTGCCAAACACAGCTCCCATTCCGGTGGATGCTCCAACATTTCCATGAGCGGTGCCACCGACAATTGCACCTAGTGCAGTACCAAGCACAGCCCCCGATGCGGCTCCGACACCAGTTGTAACCAAGCCTTTCCCAACGCGCCCTGCGGTTGTGCCGCCACTCATTCGCTTTTCACCAACATCAATGCTGGCGGACAATGGAATTCTCCTTCCATCCGGCGTCTCGCATGTGGTGAACTTTATTTCCATAGATCCATTTGCGCCGGCCTTAAATCTATGAGCTGGAGTGACAGAACTTGCTTGACCAATCAGACGACTACCCGCAGGTATAACTTCCGCACCATTTGCGTAAATAGGTTCATTTATTGTAGCCCTAATTTCTTCACCAACTTGAGTAGAGGCTGAATCCAAGCTGTTTTTCAATTGAGCATGAAACTTTGTTCCAGCTGCTAGAACAACAATACCGCCCTGCAAGACTCCCGGCTGAGGTGGTGGCGTACCATACTGCGGAGCCGGAGCTTGTCCATAGGCATAACCACCATATTGTTGGCCAGGACCATTGCTTGAATAAGGTGTCTGCGCGCCAAAATAGTCGCCTTTTGTTACTTGCCCCTGATAGTTTGGTTGCATGTATGGTTGCCCGGAAGGTGGGGGCATTCCTGCTCCATTGGGCACAGGAGGTGCTGCATAATTGCTTGGCGGAGGCGGATAACTTGGACGACCGGCAGTGGCTTGACGCACAGCATCAGCCTCATTGCGTTTCGACAAAAACTCATCTAACTTAAAGAGTAAGGCAGAAACATCACCGCGCGTTGCCAATTTATCTGCGCCGATTGTTTGCGTGTCTGGCCCAACCAGAAGAATTCCATACGCAGATGCTTCAGCCACGCCAGCTCGAGCCCAGGTAGGCACTTTTGAAGCATCCTTATACTTAGCAAGTTCAGCATCAATTTGTGCTTCATTTGGTGCGGGGCGATTTAGCGCACGCGACAAAATCGAAACAACTTCGCCCTTTTGAATAAACTGATTTGGTCTGAAACCATCGGCATAACCTGAAATGTAATTGTTCTGCCTGATAATCTCAACCGCGCGAAAGAACCAATCGTCTGCTTTCACATCGGGAAAACTCGGCTTGGCGGGAATAGGTTGATTTTCAATGCCGAGCACTTTCACAAGCCAGACAGCCAAAACAGCTCTGCTTACAGGCTCGTCAGGCTTAAACTTGCCGTCGGGCGCCGAAACCAGCACACCTTTGTCCGACAATATATTGATGTATGGCTCAGCCCAATTTCCCGAAGTATCAACAAAGCGCGCAGCGAATACGCCGGGACAGGCGAGTGACGCGGCAAGCGCAAGCGATAGCAATCGATGGGATTTAGAACGCATAGCTTTCTTCAGGCAGGCAACCTGAACTAACTATACCCAGTCCAACGGTCGGCTCGGCATTTTGACAATTACTAATGGCTGAAAGCTTAACCCAGCTTTGGCTTGAGGTTAGCGATTTGTTCTTCGACTGAGCGAATCAAACCTTCAAGGTTGATGCGCTGACCCTTTGCGGTGAGAACAATCAAGAAATGACCGTCAACTTGACAGAAGTGCAAGATGCCCTGGTCGGTCATCAATGTCATTTGAGACAGAGCACCGCGGTTCATTCTTTGCAATGACACGTCATTGTTAGAGAACAGAGTTGCGCTCAACGCCCCCAATGTGGAGGTGTCGGTGTCTGCCGGCAAACTACTCGAGACGATAGAACCGTCTCCACCCACCAAAAGGCAACCCAGAATTCCGTGCTTGCCGTTTAATGACGAAAGGAGCGTTTGTATTTCGCCGTTATCTGCCATCGCTGTCTCCTTAACAACCCTGCTACCCAATCAGCAATTATCCACTGAATACGCCATCCTGTCATTCATCGAGGCAGGAAGATTTAGTTTTTGACAGAATCATTTTTTGTCGCTATCTGTCTTGGCGCCGTTGGCTTTGTCATTTTTGCCGTCTGTGGCTGCCTTTGTATCATTTCCTTTAGCTTTGCCTGAAGCATCAGCCTTCTTGTCATCTGTCGAGCCGCCAAGCTTCTTGACTTTGAGAATTTCTACCCAGGGATCGTCAAGTGCGGTGCTAAAAACCTTACCTGTGATTTCAAGTGAATCGCCTTCTTTCAAAGTGGCGAGCAATTGAGTTTCAGGGTCTTTTTCTTTCGGGCTCATCATTGCAAGCTTCAACTCAGAAAGCGGCACTTTTTTCTTGGCTTTAGAAACCAAGATTGAAATATGCGTTTTCGATGAACGAAAAGCCGGCTTGTAGTCGAGCGCTAAATTACTAAATGCAAAAAATGGCGATGTGAACCTGACGTTTTTGCCCAGGTATTCATGCGGCTTTTCAACAAGATCGTCAGCTGTGCAATTAACTACGTTTTCGATGACAGGCTCAGGCGTTTTAGCCGTCTCTTTCGTTTTGTCATCATCTTTTTTAGCCTTGTCAGTTTTGTCTGACTTATCCGACTTATCTTTATCTGCCTTATCAGATGACTCTGTTTTTTCTGGAGCGCTCTTTTCTACCTTCTGCTTGACTGCCTTCGAATCTGCTGCATAAGCGCTGAAATTTTGCGTGACGCCCAAACTAAGGGCGACCAGACAGCTCATGCTGCCGACAGAAATTAACCTGACAAAAGAATTGAAATTATTTTCGCTGTTCATCGGATATCGCTTTTGTATTCAGTAGAGTAGTTCAGAGCATCATATTACCAGATGCTCATGCTCCGCGCTTGTTCCCAGGCGATATCATTGAACCATTGAAACAAGTCCTGCGCGCCGCATATTCATTGGCTATGTCGAGCACGCAGAGCATAAACGTATGCTCCAGTCTAATGCGGGTAATTATCAATGAAGAGCGCACAAACAGAAGAGGCAAGTAAGCCGGCATCAGAAAAATCGGGCATGTCCGCGATGATGCAACAATACTTTGAACTCAAATCACAAAATCCGGACGCGCTTTTGTTTTTCAGGTGCGGCGACTTCTATGAATTGTTTGCCGAAGATGCCCAGGTGGGCGCGCGCGAGCTAGACATCACACTCACCGGCCGCCCAGAATCAAGTTTGCCTGGCGGACGCATGCCGATGGCAGGCATTCCTTTTAAGGCATACGAAGCATATGTAGCTAAATTGCTACAAAAAGGCTACTCAGTTGCAATAGCTGAGCAGGTTGGCGTGGTAGGTCAAGGGAAAGGTCCTGTTGCCCGCGAAATTGTACGCATACTCACACCCGGGACGATCATCGAATCTAATTTGTTGCCGGCAAGGGAAAACAATTATCTTGTCGCGCTTTTGAAGGGCGGCACAATCGAAATAAACGGCAGAAAAGAAAACATGTGGGGGCTGGCAGCTGTTGACGCCTCTTGCGGCGAGTTTCTCGTTACGCAAATTAGCGAAGACAAAGTTTTGCTTGAATTGGCGCGACTTTCTCCGCGCGAAATTATTGTTTCAAAGAAAACGATGCGCAATGGACCACATGGAATTCCAGTGGAAGTGCTGGAAGCACCGCCTGCAGTGGCAGACAAATACAGATGCACTGGCCGTCCATCAATGTTTTTCCAGCTAGAACCAGCAAAGCGTCGCATTCAGCAGTGCTTTGACGTCACTACCTTAGAAGGCTTTGGCTGCAATGAAATGCCACTGGCGATTGGCTCAGCCGGCGCAATTCTTGAATATTTGGAAAAAACACAGTCATCGATGATGCCTAAATTTTCTGGCATTACAACGTATTCAGCCGACGAACACTTAATCATCGACGAAAATTCCAGAAAGAATCTTGAGCTAACAGAAACGTCAAGAGACCGCAGTTTTCAAGGCAGCTTACTCTGGTGCTTAGACCGCACAAAAACAGCGATGGGGTCTCGCCTGCTTCGCAATTGGGTCATGAAGCCGCTTTTGTCTGTGCGCAACATCAACGATAGACTCGATGCAGTTGAAGAACTTGCACAAGACAGCACAAGACGCAAAAAACTAGAGCTCATTTTGGGCGACCTGGCAGATCTCGAAAGGCTGGGAGTGCGCTTGTCCAGCGGCACCATTTCACCTAAAGACTTAGCCGCAGTAGCAAACTCATTGGGGCTGCTGCCTGGAATTTGCAGTGAGTTAAACGGCGCGAAGAGCCATTTCTTATCGAGCCTTTGCAGTATTCCTGCGCCACTAATTGAACTCAGCGACCTTATTTGCAATGCGATATGCGACGACCCGCCGCGCGAGCTAACACTTGGCGGCATATTCTGCAGCGGCTATTCTGCAGAGTTGGACGAAGTTCGTTCACTGCTTGGTGGCGGAAAACAATGGATTGAAGATTTCCAGAAGTCTGAAATCGAGCGTACTCAAATCAAATCACTCAAGGTTTCGTACAACTCCAATTTTGGATATTTCATCGAAATCACGCATGCCAATAAAGATTTGGTTCCATCAGACTACATTCGCAAGCAGACCTTAACCAATGCCGAGCGTTATATCACGCCTGACTTGAAAGAATACGAATCGAAAATACTCAATGCAGAGAAAAATCAGGGCGACCTTGAATATCGTCTATTTATAGATCTGCGCATGAAACTTGCACCATACGGTGCAGCATTAAAAGCAATCGCGCAGGACATAGCCGCATTAGATGCCCTTGTTTCACTGGCAACAGTGGCGGTGGAAAACAAATATGTCCGCCCCATAGTAGATGATTCACTGGCCCTTGAAGTCAAGGCAGGCAGACATGCGGTACTTGAGAAGATTTTGCCGATGGGCGTTTATGTTTCCAATGACACTTGTTTGTATGGCAACTCAAACGAACAACAAATGATTATATTGACCGGCCCCAACATGGCAGGCAAATCAAGCTTGTTGCGGCAAATCGCTCAAATAACAATCATGGCGCAAATGGGCAGCTTCGTGCCGGCCGACTCGGCGCACGTCGGTCTTGTAGACCGCATTTTCACAAGAATCGGCGCAGTTGACGACCTCAATCAGGGTCAATCAACCTTCCTGGTGGAAATGAGCGAAACTACTCAATGTTGCCTCTGCGCAACTGAGCGCTCGTTGATTCTTCTTGACGAGGTTGGTCGCGGCACCAGTACATACGATGGCGTGGCAATTGCCTGGTCTGTCTCCGAATATCTGGCAAATGTAGTCAGGGCAAGGACAGTCTTCGCCACCCACTACCACGAATTGAACGCCCTGGCTAATTTCATCAGCCAGGTATCAAACTACCAGGTGCAAGTAGCAGAGCTAGATGGACACATCGAATTCTTGCATAAAGTTGTTCCCGGCGGCGCCAGCAGGTCATTCGGGATTCACGTTGCCAGCATGGCAGGTTTGCCGCCCAAAGTGATAGACCGCGCGCACAGCCTCATGACTCAAATGGAAAAGCGCAGCGCCGCCAGCAAAATTCTGGATGGACCCAAACTGCGCAGCATTGCCATTGATGAAGTCATGCAATTATCAGTCTTTGCCGCCCCAGGTGGCGTCGTCAAGACCGGCGAATAAAGAAGGATCGCCTTGTGGCGCATAACTTGCTACTATAAGACCGACGAAACTCGCGTTCGTCTGGCCTCAGTTTGGGATACAGACATGTCAAAGAAGTATTTCATCGCTATCGCGTCCGTGGCACTCGCTTCAACTTGCACCATCAGCGGTGCGTTGCTGATGACACCACTCAAAGCAGAAGCATCTTCAAAAAAAACGATTGCCGCAGACAATGACGGCATTGATGCAACGGTACGACCATACATCAACAAAGGTCAGTTTGCCGACGCGATTCAAAAATTAGAAGCACTAACTGCAGGCGAAACCACAGCCGGACGAAACACAGCCTGGCTAGCCTTCAGTTATTTGTTTACCGGCAGACAGAGCGAACTTAAAGCGCTGGAAAAGAAAGTCAAAGACATGCCGGCTAATGACAAAGATCCCAATGCGGCTCCTATAGTCAGTGCATTTTCTTTGACTGTACAGGGCAAACTCGATGACGCAGAAAAATTGCTCAACGGCTTGCACGAAGATGCAAACGGAGATGCCTTGCTTGACTTTGCCAAAGCATGCGTATCACTCAAAAAGCAAAATCCAAAACAAGCAGCCGAGTATTGCGAGAAAGTTGTAGGGCTTTGCCCTCACTTTGCCTGGGGCTACCGCACACTAGGATTTATTCAAGACAAATCTTTGAAAAATTCTCAGCTGGCAGAAGTGTCATATGAAAAGGCACTTGAAGCAGAGCCAAACTTCAAAGATGTGCGCGGCTTGTTGGTTGATTTACGACTTGCAAAAAATGACTTTGATGGTGCAATCGCAACATCGCAAGAAGCTATCAAGTTATTCCCGCATGACGCAAACAACTATTACAGGCTTGCGCAAATCTATATTCAACAATGGCGCCTAAACGAAGCTCTCGACCAGCTGCAAAAAGCTGTTGCGATTTCGAAGGACGACCCACGTTTTTACAGATCGATGTCGGGCATTTATCGTTCGCAAAACAAATTGAGCGATGCTATTGCCGAAGAAGAAAAAGCAGTTGCTCTTAGCAAAGACAAACCATTCGAATTAATTGAATTGGCTTCACTGCAAGACCAAAATCAAAACGCTTCGGCAGCGATTGACAGTCTGAAAGCCGCCCTTAAAGAGTCTCCCTCAAACGCGATTGCCGGTCAAAAACTTGTGCAATTGCTAAGACGAGAAAATCGCTATGACGATTTAGTTGCAGAATTCAAACGTGAAATCGAGCTGCAACCCAAAATAGCTTCTCTGAGAATGAGTCTTGCCGACGTACTTAAGCACGAGGGCAAAACAGATGAAGCTGTAGAACAATTAAAAGAAGCGGCAAACCTAGAACAAACAGACCCGCGCCCACACCGCGAAATCGCAAAAATTCAGCTTAAATCAAAAAATTACAGCGCAGCCGCCAAGTCTTACACACGCGCTCTAAACATAAGCCTCGGCTCGCGCGCAGCAGACTCAGGCACAGTAGATGACCTCGTCGCCTTAGGTTTTTGCTATGCCAACAGCGACGATTACATGCAAGCAGAAACAGCGTTTACAACCGCCTTTGCTATGCTTCAACTTGGTGCCACCACCGGAGTTCAAAGCAACGTAAATCCATCAGACATTTTGCGCTCACTAGCCTCTGTGTTTTTAACAGAAGGACGCTACAGAGAAGCAGTCGTAAACCTTGAACCAGTAATAATGAACGACAAAGACCTGGGTCAACGCACAATTGATCAATTTATGTGCGCCGTCGGCAAATCACTTAGAGACCGAACGGCTGACTCAATAAAAGAATTACAAGCAACCTTTGCTGCTTTAGACCACGCAAAACAGTTGAGCAATCTATCAATATTGGTAGATGCCTACATGAAGCTGGGGCACAAAGACTCTGCTGTCGAAGCAGTTAAGAAATTCAGCGACACTGAATTAAAAGAACAGTGCCCATTAGCCCTGGCGGTGTCCATGCTGGCAGAAGACAGGACAAAAGAAGCTAAAGAACTAATACACAAAGTCATCGATGAAACGAAAGGCGACAATGACACCGTCGCTGATGCCTATGTTGAATTAGCGCATGCAATGATAAAAGACGGCGACCGCAGCTCTGCCATAGACGCCTTTCAAAAGGCGACCGAAAGCAACCCCAAAGATTTCACCGCGTTTGTAGAACTAGGTCGAATTTATTTCACCGACAAGAAAAACACCGAGGCTCAACAGCAAGCACAAAAGGCGATTGATATAAACCCATATTGTGTACCGGCATATTTGCTGATGGGTGATAGCAATATGGCTACAGACAAACTAAAAGAAGCCGAGGGATTTTTCCTGAAAGCCGCAGAACTATACCCTACTTCAGTTGATGCTCATAAAGGTTTGATGGCTGTTTACCAAAAGCAAGCGAAATCGACCGAAGCAAAACGCGAACAGGAAATAATTCTCAATCTCTCTAAGAATTGATAGAAGTGGAAAGAAGCAAAGAAATTAAATCGCTTCTTTTGCTATTCGTCAGAGCCTTTTGCATTGCTTTAGGTTTAGTGACATTAGCCGCTTTAATTTACTTCAGCCCTCCTGTGCTGACCAAGTTTAACGGTTCAATCGCGCTCATGCCGATGCCCCCGGGAGAAGAGTACAACTATGACACAGTGGCGAATGTAAAACGCGACGAATTCTATTTTAAGAACAAAGAGGGGATGAAATTACACGGCTGGTTTTTCCAATCGCCAAAAGCTAACGCACCTGTTGTACTGTTCAACCACGGCAACGCTGGAAACATAGGACACAGACTCTTCTTAGCGAAATGGATTTTAGAGGCAGGAGCCTCAGTGTTTTTGTATGACTATAGAGGCTTCGGAAAAAGCGAAGGCAAAAAAGACCTGCAGGGATTAATTGACGACAGCAAAGCTGCGTACGAATATTTGACCGTTGAAAAAAAGATTGCCCCCAAAGACATCATTCTATATGGCGAATCTATCGGTGGCGGACCAACCTGTTCCCTTGCAGCTACAGTGCCTGAGGGAGGCATAATTCTCGATTCAACTTTCACTTCTTTGTTGCAAATTGGCAAAAAGAAGGTGGCATTCTTTCGAATATATCCAGATTTCCTTCAACCTATTCCAGCGTTCAATAATCTTGAAATGCTCAAAGGAAAGCACGCGCCATTGCTAATAATTCACGGCAAGCAAGATACACTAATTCCGTTTGACGAAGCAGAACAAAATTACGCCGAAGCCTCCGAACCAAAGCAATTCTTAGCGCTTCCCAACTCATCACACAACGACAAAGGCCCCGATGCAGACCAATTCATCGAAGGTCTCCACAAATTTTTCGCCGAACTAAAAGAGCACAAAGAAAATTCCCACTGATCGATCTCTAACAACACGCAAGAAGGGAGCTTAGCAGAGTCATTACTTCTTGCGTATGTGACTGATTGCCCGGTCCATGCGCTGCAATAGAGTAATCGATGCCAACGGGATAAATAGCGCAAACATCACTTCAAACACAGAGAAATCATTTATCCACGCATTTGGCTTGAGCAAATAAACCGTGCAAAAGAAAGTAAGCAAAATGACTCGGTTCGATTTGCAAAGCAAACCGCCCAAACTATCTTCGGCTCCAACAGAACGTCCTAGCTCACCAACATAGCTTACAAAAAGCATCGAAACGATTCCTAACAAGACTAAATGAATGCGCAGCGAATCCCAGAAAGCAAATCCCAAAAACATTGAGAGATCTGCCAGGCGCGCACAAAGACCACTCATGAGAATCGCAGAGTTGCGATCTTTTGCTTCAGAGGGAACAAGCAACTCCTCAAAGGAATCACTCAAAAGTCGCATCAATAACAATAAAACTGCAGGCAAGGCAGCCAGAGGATAATACTGCGGCTGCGCAAAATACAAAAGCGCTCCGGCACCGGCGCTCAGGGCAAGCGAAGTCCAGGCAAAAGCCTCTGGTGGAAAGCTTTCAAAGCTTTTCGAATGAGGCTTAAGCTGTTTTCTTATCCAGACACTGACCCCGTCGGTATCCAAAATGCTTCTCCCAAGTGGCACACTGCCCAAATTTTATGTACCCCAGCCCAGAAACATTTACTCTCCACGCCAAACACCGGCACCCCTGACAGGGCCGGGAAATACCAAATTTAATGAAACTATTTCGTCGATGAAACGCGTCAATTCAGAAACGACTTAACTCTGCATCTCAATAGTTAAAGAAGCCTCATGGATTCTTGGGGAACTAAGTTCAACAATCGCCACCATAACTAAAGTCTGCTTGATCGGAGGAAACTGTGTTTCTTCGACTTTGACACAAAGTCGCTCGCACCGCGGCCATCAAGCTCCACATTTGAATCATTCGCAATTTAGGAGAGAATCCATGAATCTACTTACTCAGTCGACACGTCTTGCATTGTGTGCAGCTTGTGTCCTGGCACAGACAGCAGCTTTCGCTGACGATGTGAAATCATCAACAGTTCAAGTTTCGACTCCAGCCGGCACAGCTTCGACTAGCGTCCAAAGTTCTAGCAATTCAGCAGGAACTGCCACCACAGTGAAGCATACCGCAGCTGAAGCCGGACAACTGAAGACAAGCACCTACCACGCAGTGGCAGGTCCAAACGGCGCCAAAGTTTCCCAGACAAAAACCAATGTGCAAGGCAACGCCGACGGCAGCGTCTCTGCTTCAAAAGCACACGAGAGCTTCAAGGTAGGTGAAACTGGCACTGCGCACCATGTTTCTAATTCAAGCACTACCGTTAGTCCTGATGGCACATCATCAAGCGTAAAAGAAGAAACACATACAAGCAAACCTTAGATATTAAAATATCAGCTTCAGCAACCTGCGCACCTCGAAAGTTGGGCGCAGGTTTTCGCTGCATCTCAAGGGTAGAATATAAATTGTTGGGTTAAGATTCTGGTAAAAGAATGAAGCAAAATCAGCATCTCGACTGGGATGGCGGTTTCAACATAAGAGACCTCGGCGAAATCAGCACAAAAGATGGCCGAAAAACCAAACGAGGTAGAGTAGTTCGATCCGGCAACTTGCATTTATTAAGCAAAGACGGATGGCAGGCGCTTGAATCTCACGGCATCCGCACAATCATTGATTTACGCAATCAAAATGAACGCGATGCAGAATTGTACTCAACTACGAATGCAGAGATATCTTGCGTACATATACCAATCGAAGAAGAACGCGATCAAAGTGACGTTGAATTTTGGCAAGAGTGGAGAAAATTCAATTGTTCGCCTCTGTATTATGCGGCATTTATTCGGCAATACAAGAAACGCATTTCCGATGTTATTTCACAAATTGCCTCCGCACAAGCAGGTGGAGTCCTGTTTCACTGTGGCATCGGGCGCGACAGAACTGGACTTATCGCAATGATTTTGCTCAACTTAATTGGTGCATCTCATGACGAAATCGTTCAAGACTTTGAAGCAAGCGCAGCTCAACTCAGACCCAATTGGGAAAGAATAGGGCGCAAAAACGACGAAAGTGGACTCAAAAATTTGCTCTTACAACAGCAAATTTCTGCGGCAGATTCAATCTTATCGACACTCGAAGAACTAGACAGCATGGCTATTCTAGACAAGTCGTTTATTAGCAGCGAAATTGTCGAAGAACTGCAAAAAAGAATTTTGGAGTGATGGCAGCAAATAGTCAAAAAAAAGCCCGGACTTTTGGCCCGGGCTTTTGGTCATTTCTGAAGTTAATTACTTCTTGAGGGTGATGGTGACCTTTTCGCCTTCCATCTTCATAGAACCTTTGAGGTCGAATTCTTTTGCGAATTCCATTACGCAATTTTCGAAGCCTTCCATCATTTTAGCTTTGGTTTCGCTACATGTTGTAGCGCAGCTCTTTTGCATTGCTTCCCACATTCCGCATTTTTCGTAGGTGAGATGAGCTTCTGTGTCATCGCCCCAGATTTCCATAATGCTGCCGAAGATGTTGCTTTCGAGTTCAGCTTTAGCTTTGATGATTTCGATTGGGGTCTTAACGCCCAACTTCTTGTAGTGGTCAACCATTGGCTTGCGGGTAGCTACTTTGAACTCTTTCATGATGTCTTCATGCTTAGCAAGAACGCCCATAGCTGCCATCATGTTGTTAGCAGTGATTTGGGAGAACATTTCGTGCAATTGTTCTGTTTTCCAGGTTGGCTTTACCAGTTCTTTTTGAATTACTGTCATTGTTTTTGCTCCACGGCTCTGTCGGGTGAACACTTGGTGAATACTACCTCCAATTTCCAACTAATGAGCCAGCTTTTAGAGAGTATTCCACTTACCCCTTGACTACACCTCGAAAGCCAGTATTCTCGGAAATTGCGCTTATTTTCTTAAGACTTAAAACTATGATTTTGCCAAAAACAAAATCGATTTTGCGATTGCAATTTGAACAGCAATCATATAAAGGGATTCGAAAAATTCCTTCGAAAGTCTTCAAGGGAATTATTCAAACAGCGATTTTTGTTATTTGGAAAATCTCTTCAAACTGCCGGTGAAAATTGCGCCACCATTCGATCGGGACGGCGAGTTGTTTGTAAAAGAAACAACAGAGAAAGTATTCTTGAATTCCGCAGCGCTCATTTCAAACACACCGGGCAAGTGAGTTGCCTTTCCACTTCCAGCAGCATTATTTGGTTCAATTTTTCCGTAAGGATCTCGAATTGTAATTGTGCCTTTTTCTGGATTTACGCTAAGCACACTGAATAGATGCGCGGTGCCGTCAGCTGACCCGGTATAACCTAAACTTTGAAGCCCCAGAGCACTCGAATTCAACCCTATTTCTGAAGCATGCTTGTTGCTCATTTCCATGCATGTAGTTACTGGAAGTTTTGCGTCGAGCGATTCCTTGATACTGCCAAGCAAAGCATTGGCATCAGCATCTTTCAATTTGACGTGGCTACTACTCTTGCCGGTGAGCATTTCCATGAAGAAACCGGAAGATGTGCCACCATCAAGTAACAATGTATTCAGCGGAGAGCCCTGATGTTCTAATGGATGTCCAAGCATTGCTTGAGCATTTGATTGATGCTTAGCCACATACTGCCCTAAGGCCTTTTCAATAACACTTGGCCAGATGCCATTTTCAGAGGCGTGGGCAAATGCAGCAAACTCAGAATCTGTTGGACGAGAAATGGTGATTGGCTCATTTGCAGCGCCGGGGAAAGTGACCTGGTAGTGGTCTGGGTCTACTTGCTTAATCATTGAGCGAATGCTTTCAGGATTGGTAGCTGCCATTGATGCAAGCGAAGCCATCAAATAACAATCTGCGATGCCTACGCCCTGGCGAACGGCTTCTGGGCGAATGCCGGAATTGTCTTTGCCAAAAAGCAATGCACCTTGTTCTGGAATTCCACTTGCAGCATCTTTCAGCTGGGTATCTATAGCGCTAACTAATGCATCAGATGGACTACTTTGGGACTTGTCGCGAAGAGCCTTTAAATCCTTTTTTGTAAAGCCATCGGCTGTCGACCAATCCCAAGTTAAATCATCTATTGCATCTGCAGCCAATCTCAAGGCAGCCAAACCTGCAGCATCCTGTCCTTTTACAGAAGGATCTGTCATTCGTTTTTCAATCTCTGTCTGAGTTATATAACCATTGCCATCAGCATCTATTTTACTGAAATCGTTTATCAACTTATCAGCAAAGTCTTTAACTGATGGCGGCTTTGTCGCGCGAAACTCGCTCAAGTTATCGTGCGTTACTTCAGCTGGTTCTGCTGCCTTCCCATCATTCTTTTTGTCCGAAGGTAAATCCATAGTTCACTACAATAGAATTTGGGTGATTTTGATAGCCATTAATGACATACCCGGAATTGCTTACTGATAAACCATTTACGCGGCATGTTGATGGCGGGCAACGTATGGCGTCGCCCCTACTGATGCTCAACAGGGGTGGATCTCAGCAAGAATTTGCTGAATTATTTTGGGGTAGCTGGTGGAGTGCTGCTTGGGGGCTTGCTTATGTCTTTGACGCTCTGTAATAGTTCATAGAGAACTCCGCGATTTCGCAGTTCTGCAAAGGGCTTGTAGTTGACCATATGGTACTTTGCGCCTTTGGCGACTAGATTGCGATCTAAGTCGTCGAAAAGTTCTTCCGCGCTAATGGAGTCGCCAATTTGCATAAACGTGACGACGACTTCACCCGGCCTCGTCATTTGTTTGGAAGCATCAATCAAAACTTCTTGCAACGGAGGTCCTACATTTTCAGTTCCATCAGTCAGCACTACGACAATACAGGGTTTGCTTTTGGGACTGCGTCTTGAAAAATACTCATGCAGTATAGAGTTCAAAGGGCTACCAATATTTTTGTGCTCACCTGCCGGCTTTACTGTGTCGAAAACTTGTTTTAGATCCCACAACGTCACACCAAGTCTTGATTCAATACGATCGTTGAAGAGGTAGACATCAAAGCCACCTTCGAGAACACGATCGGTAGCAAGATAAACGTTATCAATTTGTTCTTTGCACCAGATCCATTTGCTCACGTCACCGGGAACGCCTGCATGCATGTCAGCCATCGAGAGCGATCTATCAACCAATAAAACAACTTTGATATCACGCAGTTGTTTGAGTTCTTTATCAAATGCCGAATCACCAAAAGAGAACTTGATCTTGCGTGACTCAAACTCGTCTTTCAAACCTCTGACATTCGTTGCAACTCTGGCTTGATATTTTTTTCCTTTGCGCTCAATATCAAAAACAATAGCGGTATCATCGTACTTAGCCGATAGAACAGTATCGCCGGTTCTCAAACCAGAATATGCAGCGGCACTTCCAAGACTGATTTTCTCCACCGTTGCAGGAAGCTTACCGTTAGACAATCGAACACCGGCAGACGAAGTAAAATACGACATTTCGTCGATTTGACCGTAAAGAGTTATGCCTTGCGATTTTGTCTGACTTGTCTTTGTTTTTTTTGTTTCAGCAAAAGCTGCAGGCGCGCCGATGACGCCAGCAACACTTAGCAAGAAAGCTGCCATTAAAATACATGCTTGCAGTCGAGGTTTCACCCAGCTTTTGCAACAAGCGACTCCTGCGCGACGCAACGAAATCATTTAACCTTGACTCCATCTTTCGCGTCTTTTTTCACAGGCAATTTCTTTGCTTCGGCTTTCAAAGGCACAGGTTTTACCGCAGGTATTTTTGTGCCGGTTACGCTCATTTCAGTGCGGTCACCGAAGTTAATATAATTGCGCGTATACATATCAGTTCCCAATGGAACAAGCTGAATGTTCCCGCTGGGCTTCTGCATCTGGCTGTTCATCTGTCCTGTCTGTGCCACCATGCCGCCAAGTTTTTCCTTGGCTCCTGCAACTAGCACGTCGACTTCATGATAATAACTATCTTCAAGTTCCTTGATTCGTTTTTTCGAGCGCTCCACTGCCTGCTGAATTTCCATATCCATCGGCGTCATCTGAGAAGAATCGTTGCGAGGCATCTTTGCACCGGTAATGAAACTAGCGGCAGTTACTTGCGTAAATTTCTGTCCTGCTGTATTTCCATAATTGATTTTGATGTTTACCACATCACGAATCAAATTTGCTTTTAGTTGATAGAGTTGCTGATCAATCTGGTCTTGCTTGTTTTCAATGCCATTCTTGAGCCCGGCAAATACTTGTTTTGCCAGCTTGCGCGCAGACGATTGGTAAGTCGGCAACTCACCAAACAAGTCTCTAATGGTCATAAACTTTGAAGTTAGCTCTGGCTTGATATCAGTACCAAACGGATCAAACGGCGCCTCCGGCTTGAAGTAATCCAAGAGCGAACCCAATGCAGTCTTAGAGTCATCAGTTTTTTCAGTGGGAATAATCGGAATAGCACGCACATCAATTTTGTCTGCTGCCATAATTCGATTTTCAAGCCGCAACTCTTTGGTTTGGGCATCTTGTACTTTGTTTTCAGCTTCACGCTGCAGACGCTCAAGGTCTGCGGCATAGGTGGGGGTTCGCGGGTTTAAACTCTGCATTTCATCTTGCATGTTCAACCAAATGTGATCGATTTTCACCTTCATGCTCTGGCGATAGCCTTTGATTTTGGCCACAGCATCGTTAAAAGCTTTATCCAAAGGCTTCTCAGACATCAAAGACTCTTTAGTTGCGGCGGTGGCTTCTGGGTCTGGTCCCTGGTCGACCGCAGTAGACGGAGCTGGCTCAACTGTTTTTGGCATGCTGGAAAGTGACTCCAGCGCGCTCAAAGAGTATTTGCCAGCCTGGCTAGTCGGCGACACTCTCACACAGGCACTGAACATATGCGCGGCTTGCTCTGGTTGCTTCAACTGCAAATAACAATTGCCCAAATAGTAATAAACATCGCAATCTTCCGGCTTAAGCCGAGCCCGCGCAGACAGATATCGGACGGCTGTTTGATAATCGCCTTTCTTGAAAGACGCAATACCATACTGGGCTATTTTTGTGGCTTCGCTTTTAGGAGCTTTCGCAGCATCAGACTGACTGTTTTTTGCATTGTCAGTCTGAGCGCCTCTGGCATTATCGTTTTGCGTCAGGTCAGTAGCCATGGCTGCAGGGCAGCATGCAATTGAGAGAAGCATGATTGTGAGTGATTTAAGGGGCATGGTTTTGAGAAAACTCTTGGCTCCTGGCGGCTTCTTTCATTCTAACAATACCCGCAGACGGCGCTGGCTTAACCAATTATGGGGTTAGCCCCAGACTGACGGCCGCCCTGAGCCCGTGCGACGCCCGCGGCAGGACTCAAGCAAAATGGTGAAAGCTGACTATTCAAGGCATTTAGGTCTACAGGATCTATCAATTTAGACAGAAACATTATTTTGTCTCCTAATTACGATGAGAAATGGGTATTCATCAAAAGAGATATTGTCCAAACGGAATCCCAGGGAGCTACTTAGTAATGAGCGCGCAAGAGAGAGAACTTGAACAGAAAACAGAATCAAAATCTTCTGCTTCGAGCGAATCAACCGAAAGAGCGGCGACAGAAGCTTCCTCTGGCAAGGCAGAGTTAGTTGCAGGGTTCAAGAAAGCCATTGACGCCTTGAAGTTGGGAGGAACAAGTGGCATCACCAGAGAATTTGGCAAACCAATCCTCATCGACGGCGCTTCAGCAAACGCAGGCCCCCCAGAGACAAAAGCAAAATTGTATAAAACTGGAGAGCTAAGTAAGCTCCAGAACCGCATTACAAAAGAAAGCAGAAAACTGACGCACGCAGATTTGGTTCAAAACGATAGAACTAACAACTTTGTCGAGAATCAGTCAAATCAAACTAATGCTTCCAACGCCGGGCGCGATTCCGAATCTAGCGGGCGCAATACAGAATCCAGCGGGCGCAATCCAGAATCCAGCGGGCGCACCCCAGAATCCAGCGGGCGCAATCCAGAATCTAGCGGGCGCAACCCGGGCGTGGTCAACATGCCTGCAGAAAGAATAACGGTTTCTAGAGATGCGGCATATCATGGCGAAACTATCAACCGTGACGTTGCACCAGGTACTCACACTGTTGCGCAGGGCGAAACGCCGGAGACAATTTCACGACAGCACCTCGGAGCTGATGCAAGCGCAGATGAAGTACAAGCACATGCAAGAGAAATAGAACGAGTTAATCATATCGACGCTCGCCATCCTATCCACGCTTCGCAAGAGTTGACATTGCCGGGACACACCAGGGATGGTGGCTATGTGAACCGGGATGCTGCCGGCAACACACACACAAGATGGGCTGACAATACTGAAAGAGTCGATTCTGCAAATGGGTCTGGCTATGTTCAGCGAAGAGCAGACGACGGAAGCTACACCATTCACCACTGGGGGCGCAACCCAGAAGAAAATTATGAACTCAGCCGCAGTGCTGATGGTCGATACCTTGTTGCGGATAGACCTGGTGAGGCACTTCATGAATCAAGCAATCCAGACGATAGCCGGGTAGCGCACGCCCGCCTGAGCGACCTTGCCGAAAGCAGAATAAGCAATCCTCAAGAGTTGGCTCAATTTCGCGCCAATATGGATCAATTTGAGCAGCGCGCCAGAGAGCAACATTTGCCACCGGATGAAGTGGCAAAAACTTATCGCCAGCTAGATACTCTTCTTTCGCACACTGGCAGCCGACCTATTCCAGAAAATCAACGCATTGCAATTGCAGAGCAAGTAATGGACCAGGCAGCTCATCCAACAACGATTGATCAGGGTCAACATCTTACTTGCAATGTGACAGCCGTTGAAACAAGACTCTACACCAGAAATCCATCTGAAGCAGCCAGACTTGTGACAGAGGTGAGCACCACAGGGCAGTTCACCGCAAGAGATGGCACCGTGGTCCACGTGCCGGCAAACAGCTTGCACCCAGACCCAGAAGCCTCACACAACCCACCCGAATACGGAGCGCGCAGCCATGCCAGCCAGCTGTTCCAAGTGACCACCCTCAACATGTATCACCAGACTGAGTCATTCACATACACAGACTCACACGGCAGACAACACACTGTTCCACCAGGCGGCATGAGATATGAGCAACATACTCCGACGCCGGGGCGCCCCAACGACCACGGCGAACGCCTGATTGACACAACAACTCACCCTCCACAAACCGTATCAAGGTCAGCAGATATTACAGAAGACGGCATAGTGAGAGTAAACAATCGCCTCACTGGAGAAACCGGAACAGACATAATGATCGACCATCGTGATGATGTATACGGAAATGCAAATGGAGTAACTACGGTAGCAAACGAGCAGGAACTTAACAGCCGCATAGCTCAAGCAGCGCACGATGGGCATTTGCCGATACTTATCAGAGTCAACTCGGACAACGAACCTTGGTTGCACGATTCAGGTGCAGGCGCCGCAGGCGGATCTGGCGGGGCGCACATAGTCACAGTGACAGGCTACGAAGCAGGCCCACCAGCTCGAGTAAACATCGATAATCAATGGGGCGAAAACGAAGACTATGGCGGAAACAGGCGCCTATCAGTCCATGATTTATACATGTCGATGAGACCGGCTGACAGTACAGCCCAGATAGCAGAATTACAACGCGACGTTGATTATGATCGCGCGCATAATTCAATTGATACCAGAAAGGAATTTGAGCTACTTAGATTGCGCCACAATTTACCAAGCAGCGACCCCAATCACCTTAACGATAACGATTTCAATACAGCCATGCAACAGCAAATCGATGCGGCAGGTGCGCGTTGGGAACAACAAAGAGCTAACGGAACATTTAACCAGGCTGAGCATGACAATGCATATCAAAAGCTCGGTGAAATGTGCCGCAACCAGCCACCAGATAGAAGGATTCCATGGATTGGACACATTCATAGCGCTCACATGATTAGTGACGCCGACTATGACAATGCACTGGCAAACGCAATGAGAGTAGCAAGAAATAAATGGGCTGATGAAGACGCTCACCATACAGGCAACGCAGGCGAGCGTCAAAGGGCTCGCAGGTCAATGGACGAACAATTAAACGCTCTCCCTGAAGACAGAAGACGAGCTGTGATAGCGAATTCACGTCGGTAACGAGCAATCGGGACAGGAATAAGAAGATGACTTCAGAGAGTATTGGACAAATTGAAAGCATAATTTTGCATGCAGGATGGAAAAAAGACGAGCTCGAACGCCCAACAGGCGGTGCAAGTATGTATCTGAAGTATCATCCTGAAGAGCAAAGCGATACTCAGTTTGCTTTCTTCTATCGCGGAAAAAAACTAAATACGGAAGAATCGAGCAAATTTCGGAATTTGCTGCAAAAACCGGCTCACGTGCTGAGCCCAGCCGAACTGGACTCAATCAAATCCGTACTGAGAGATAAGCAAAATCCAAATGATTTCAAAATGCTTTTGGCAAAGACTGAGGAAATAAATGGCAAAAAGGTCTTAATTGTAGAAGGACACTACAAGGAAATTGCCGAAGACAATCGCACGATATTCGTTGATGCTGATGGAACAGGCGCCGCTGTGCAAGAAATATTTTTTCAGGCACCAAAAGCGCAATATTTGCGCTATTTCAAATCAGCGACTTCTACCGTGCGATCGATAGAATGGAAAGACAGTCTTTTCTGAATGCAACAGCGGAAAGAGCTGGAGCATTGCCAAGGGCCATACAATGCAATAGCCTGATACACTTGAGGTTTTCAGCCGTGGCTAAAGCAAGAGCCCATTCAAATGAACAACACCTCAAACATCGATCCTACTCTCATACCTGCACATAAACTCGCGGAAGAATTTAGATCAAAACGTCTCTCTCCTGTTGATCTAATCGAAATTTTTCTTCAACGGATTAGCGCAGAAGATCCAAAGTTACATTCATTTGTAGAAATATACGGACAAGATGCGCGTCAGGCAGCTGCTGCAGCAGACAAAGCTATTCGTTCAGGAAACGCTATTGGTCCACTTCACGGTATTCCGATTGCACTCAAGGACTTAATTGAGATCGAAGGAAAAATCGTCACCGGCGGATCGGCTACCCGGCTCCAGCATAGAGCCAGTCGCACTGCCAGTATTGTTCATCGTTTGATCGCACAGGGAATGATCATAATTGGAAAAACTCATACGGTTGAATTCGCCTGCGGTGGCTGGGGCAGTAACCAGCACATGGGCACACCGTGGAATCCCTGGGACGAGAAGATCGCACGAGCACCCGGTGGTTCGAGCAGTGGCTCTGCAGTAGCGGTAGCGGCCAGACTTGTCCCGTGGGCAATTGGCACCGATACTGGTGGCTCAGTGAGACTGCCCGCATCATGGTGCGGATTGACCGGACTAAAACCGAGCAGCGGACGGATCAGCACCTACGGCATACTCCCGCTAAGTCCAAGCCTCGACACAGTAGGTCCGCTAACGCACTCAGTTGAAGATGCCGCAATTCTATACCAGGCTTTAAGCGGGCATGATCCATTTGACTCTCGTACACTTGTGCAACCGTCATCAGTAGATCTACTTAGCAAAATGCGCAGCGGAATCGCGGGCAAGCGCCTGGCTTTAGTCCCCTCAAAAGAGCGCGAAACAGTAAGCAGTGAAGTACTTGCCGCTTACGATCAGTCAATCGAAATTCTAGTCGAATTAGGAGCCAAAATCGTTCCATTTTCACCGCCTTTCAGCTTTAGCGATCTAGCAGCACTGAATGGGCTAATCATGAAAACAGAAGCCTATTCTCTTTACGCTGATTTTGTGGACAACAAAGATTTGCCATTAGACGAAGATGTTAGACCGCGGATTCTCGGTGGCAAAGATGTTTTAGCCAGAGATTATTTAGCGGCTCTGCGAAAGCGCGAGTCGATGCAAGAAGAGTTCCAAGCAGCCATGGCTGATATTGATGCATTCTTAACACCAACCACACTTACGACTGCGGTGCCTCTAGCAACAATAGACCAATCAGGCACACCGGCACATTTTACCCGATTTGCCAATTTCCTCGATCTTTGCGCCATTGCTGTGCCCAACGGCATCTCAAACGAGGGACTTCCAACATCATTGCAAATTATGGGTAAACGCTTTGACGAAGCTGCAATTCTTAGCATTGCCTGGGCTTTCCAAAACAGAACTGATTGGCACGAAAAGCTACCAACAATGGCAAAAATTAGCACAACAGAGAGCGGAGTTAATGGCTGAAAATAACACTCATTCAATCAACACCGATGATACAACAACACAAATATTTTCTGTTGCGAAAAATGTGATCAATCTATATTCGCTGCCAGACTCATCGTCAGAAGTCGTGACACAAGGGATACTCGGTGAAATCCTGAGAGTGGAGAAAACTGAAGCTGACTTCGTCTATTGCATCGGAGCAGATCGATACAAAGGTTGGGCTGATCGCAGATTCTTGCTAGCAGCAGAGGGAGCCCCATCGCATTCACGAGACATGGTCTCCACTCTATTCGCTGATGTTTATAGTGAGCCAGATGAGCGTGCGGATCTGATTACAAAACTGGTAATTTCGACAGCCCTGAATGTAGATGAAATAAAAGACAAAGCCGACTTTTTATCCATCAAGCTGCCAGGCAATGTGTCAGGCTTTATACTGCGCAGCTGTGTCGGAAAGTCTGTGTCTTTTACTGAATCAACAAAGTGGCAACAGTCAACTATTGCAGAACGTGAGAACTTGATTATTGCTTTGGGAGAGAATGTAGCAAATACAGCAAAGCGCTTCATCGGTGTACCTTATCTTTGGGGCGGCTGCTCTCCTTTTGGCATCGATTGCTCAGGGCTCGTGCAAATTGCTTATAAATTGCATGGCATTCAACTGCTCAGAGATGCGGATCTGCAGTTTGCGGATCGACGTTTCGTCAAAATCGAAGAAGGAAAATCATTCGATCAAACAAATTTACTCAAAGGCGATCTTGCTGTTTTCGGCAAAGCCGACAATATAAACCACATCGGCATAGCACTGGGTGACGGTCAGTTCGTTCACGCCTCAGGAAGACTGAACAACCTGGGTACCTATATCAATTCATGTAGCGATCCCATTTGGGTAGAGCGCTATATCGGTGCAGTTCGTTTATCAAGCCGCAATGATCTTTCAATAGACATTGCCTGAAAAACGATTAGCCAGGTTCAGATACGCCAGTCTCTTCAGCATTCCAATTATGCAACCAATCTTGCAGAAGCCCTGAAAGCACGGCTTTGTAGACAGCTTCATCCACTTCGCTAAGCTCGCCTTGCCGTTCCCTTGCCGATATACTAAAAGCAAGTTCTATAAAACTGCCGAAGTCTCTTATATCCTCTGGCGAAAGAGCCTCACAGTTCTCGTTCTCCAGGCTGTCCTTGAACAAAGTTTGGAGACTTTTATAAAGAGTGAAGTCGCGCATCTCACGACTTACCGAAAGCGGAAGATAAGACATGACAGGTCCAGTCAAATCCTTAACGTGCTGAGCAATAACATTTTGCATCTTCAATGAAATTCGCCCAAATGCTCTCGAAGAATTTGCGCGCGAATTGGCATGAGTATGCGCGCCCAAATTCTGGGTTGCAGTATGCCTTCTATTACGCTCTCTAGAGGAAGAATCGGCTACTAACTTCCATCCTGATGATTGGCTCGGCTTTGCGGAAATTTGCGAAGCCCGATAAAACCAAACAACGACCAGCAGCAAACATGCAGCGCCAGCCCAATACTCAATGGTCAAATCTTGCACCTTTCAGCAATTCAATCTAAGTAACAATAGCTGCAATAACAATCGCAGCTATCGCCAACATCGCAGCGGCAAGTTTAATCGCTGCGGCTACATTACCCTTCTCAATTTCAGCTTTGTAATCGATTGGGTCAAGCTTGTCAAAAAACAATGCTCCAAAATAAAAGATGATTACACCAAGAAATGTCCAAGCAACACATGCCACCACTTTCATGGCTATTTCGGTTAGATCATGTGAGTGTCCCATGACTTGGCTCCTCCCCAGCGCAGCGCGCTTCCCTACCTACCCATCGACGGCGGACCTGAGCCCCCGTCAACATTCCAATTGTAAAACCAATCATCCAATAGCCCTTCTAAGGTGGCTTTGAATATGGGTTTTCCCTGTGCTTCCAATTGTTTACCTGCAAGTGCAACCGACATTTGCACAAAGCTAGCTAAATCTTTGAGGTCATCATTTGATAAACCATCTTTATTGCCATTTTCATGCCAGTCTCGCAGAACGGTTTCAAGCACTCGCTCGACTGTGTAGGCACGAAGCTCGTCACTGGCAGAATCAGGAAGAGCCGTGACAACCTTGGTTTTGACTTGCATGACTGTGGACTCCAGCAGCTCAACCGTAGCTGCTGGAATTCGCCCGAAGCTCTTGCCTGCTGATTGCACGGTGCCAGGTATCCCCACTTCTCAAGTCGTCCATAGTATATCCTCATGACTTGCATTTTAGGCTGCCAGAGAGTTCACCAAATGTTCATTACGGTGCGAGTATGATTGGTAGAAGGTAATACTCAGTATGCAGACTATCGAAAACGCCAAGGAGGGCAGCATGAAAATCGTGATTAGCGGTGCATCAGGACTAGTTGGCGGAGCTTTGTGCAAAAGCTTAAGCAGCCAGGGTCATGAAGTGATCAAACTAGTGCGTCGCGACGCAGGACCGGGCAGTATTAAGTGGGATCCCAATGAAGGGAAACTTGATGGGCAGCAGCTCGAAGGCTGCGATGCTGTCATCAACCTTGCTGGCGAACCTGTCGCGCAAAGATGGAACGATGAAATCAAAGCCAAGATAAAAGAAAGCCGGGTCAAAGCAACAAAATTATTGGCCGACACCATATCAGGGCTGAAAAATCCGCCAAAAGTATTCATTTCCGCATCAGCCATTGGTTACTACGGTGACAAAGGCGATGCGACTGTCACAGAGAGCAGTTCAGTAGGTCTAGATTTCCTGTCGGAAGTTTGCAGGGCATGGGAAGAAGCAACTTCCGCTGCTTCAAACAGAGGAATCAGAACAGTGAACTTGCGAATCGGCGTGGCGCTGAGTCCCAAGGGTGGTGCGCTGGCGAAGATGTTGCCGCCATTCATGATGGGCGGCGGCGGGATCCTGGGGACAGGGCGGCAGTACATGAGCTGGGTATCTTTAGATGACCTTGTCGGTGTCGTAAATTTCGCCCTCCAAAATGAATCAGTAAAAGGGCCGGTAAACGTTGTTGCACCAAACCCGGTGACAAACGCCGAGTTTACAAAAGTGCTCGGAAAAGTAATTGGCCGCCCGACAATCTTCCCAGTACCAGCCTTTGGGCTTAAGCTACTGTTTGGACAGATGGCTGAAGAGATGCTCCTCACAGGCTCGAAAGTCCTACCGGAGAAACTAGAATCGGCCGGATACAAATTCCAATATCCAACTCTAGAACCAGCTCTGAAACACGCGTTGCAAAACTAACCTGGCAAATATTGCCAACCGTCCCTCTTGCTGGATTCTGCAGGGGCGAAGCCATGGATTCTGTTGGCGAATTTCGTATATTCATTTGAGGGGCGACGCCATGCGTCGCCCGCAACTCAAATCACAAGCTGATTATATAACCGACAAAATATCATCATAACGCGCAGCCACTGCAGTAACCAACGAGGCTGGCAGGCGTTTTTGAATTGGTGTCGGTCCTTTCGGCTTAAGTGAAAAATTGACGATTTCGTCATATTCCGCAGGCAGTGAATGACCGTAATGAGCCCAGACGAAAGGAATTCCGCGTGATGCAGCAACCATTCCGTCTTTGGCAAGACTATCACCCACAAAGACTGTCTCTTGTGGAAAAACATCGAAGTCTTTGAGAACCTTGTCTAACCCCTGAGGATTTGGTTTTTCAAACGAAAGTGGCAGGATATGCAAGGCAGTTTTCAACTCAGCAGTTGCCTCTCGCAAGGCTTGAACACGCTCTCTTCCGTGTTCGAACGAAATCGGTTTGTAAACATCATCAGCTGAAGGCTCGTGTGTTTCCAAAGAATAAACAGCATCCAGCAGTCCATCGAAAATTTGTTTGTTGCGCACCCTAGCCATATATTCTGGCGCGTCACTCAGCGCAACAATTTTGACGCCTGCCTCCTTAAGCTGCGAAAGGGTTTCAAGCACTCTAGGATATGGATGCAAATATTTTGCCCGATTAGCATCGACAATTTGCCAAAATGGTTTCACAAAATTTTCTATAAACTCATCAGGTCTTTTCGAATAATGCTTCCAGGCAAATTCTGTTTCCTCCAGCAACCATGGGTATTCATGGGTGCCGCGCCTTTCGATAACAGTGCCAATATCATGCGCCAGTTCCATTACGGATGTTTGCGAGCGACTGCTCACATCGCGCATAAAATCTCGAATCGATGGAACAAAATAATCCCAAAACGAAGCCAGCGTGCCGTCTACGTCCGTGATTACTAGTTTTACTTTTGGATTTTTTTGAATCCAATTATTTTGATGTGATTTCAATTCTTGCATTTGCAAAATCTCCTTAGCTTCAATCCGAACGCGGCAAACAGCCCAAGTAGAAGACTCTACGAGCATTTGCGAGCGCTCAAAATTAATTTGATACGACTCAAATATTTGCGACACAGCCGCTATATTTTATAAATCTGTGCAGACCGGACCCTGATTTGCTGTCTGTAAAAATTCGCAGAAAGCGCATTGAACCTGGGTTGAAGCGACGATTGATTCGACCTTCATTTGACCTCCTTCTTTAGCGACATTCGAAAGAACATCACTAAATATCTTCAAAACCAGCATATACCCGGCTTTGTTAATAAGTCAAGGCAAAATAGACTATTGAAGTCTTTTGATGAAGCTGTGGTACATCATTTGCTAGCCAATTTCGTTTTAAGCTCTTCGATTTTCTTTAAAGCGTCTGGATAAGTAGGATCAGACTCAAGCGTTTTGCGGTAATCAGAAACGGCTTCTTTATACATGCCCAGCTGCTCTTCTATCTTTGCACGGTTCCAAAATGGGCCGGGTCTTTGTTTTGTCATTCTTGCTATCGATTCATTGCAGTCCTTAAGCGCATTTTTGGAATCGCCCTTTAGTTGATATATGAGTGCGCGGTTTTGATACAAATCATAGTTAGGCTTGTATTTAAGGAGTTCATCACAATCCCGCAGCGCAGCGTTGTAATTCCCTGCGCGACAGTAAGCCATGGCACGATCTTCAAGGATATCTTTATCGCTTTCGACACAGCGATTGTAGTCTGCGATTGCTAAATCGTATTCCGATAAGTCTAGATGTTCGGAGGCACGCTGCCTGTACACCTCAACGCTATTATTTCCGAGGCTAATCGCCCTCGTATAATAGGTAACAGCGTCTCTACTGTCTTGCTGATGACCACCAGCTCGCAAAGTATAGCTCCAATCATTGCCTTGGACATTCAGCGAGCTGGGCGCCTTGCCCATGATCATGAGCATCTCTGTCAACTGATCGATACTAAAGTCGGTGTCTTCGGCTCTCATCAAATGGTGAATTGATTGCTCACTTACTCGCAAATTTTTTGCAGCCTCAGCATCACTCCACTCATTTTCAGCAATTGAATTTGCAACCGCAACTATCGCTCGGTTATGCAAGAGTTGCTTTTGATAGCCAGAAGCTGCAATTGTATATGGAGTAGGCTTGACGGGCACTTTGATTTTTACAGCGTCGGCTTTACTGATTGCCTGAGGGGAAGGTTTGGACTGAAACCAGGCGCTAATACCTAATATGAGAACAGCAGCAGCAACGCCAAATATCAAAATTTTGCGTTTACCTTGATCTTGTTCTCTTTTTGGCACTGGTGGCAATTGCTCTCGCCGATTTAATTCGGCACAGGCTTTCAGCCAGTCTGATTCTGAAGCATGGGGATGCATAGCTATTCCCAACAGTTCTTGCTCTGGCAGTCCCACGCACATCGCATCTGCTAAGTTAGTCGCCGAAGATTTCGAGCTTTGAGTAGCTGTAGACATTTCAGCAGGCGAAGATTCCGAGCTTTGATTAGCTGCAGCCTTTTCAGCAGGAGGCGACTCTGCATCTGCCAACTCGGCGTCGTCTCCTACTCTCAAAGTAGGTTGCGCCAAATGCTCTTTCAGGCTGACCTTTTCTTCTTCAAACGGCACAAGGCTTTCCCCAAAACATACAGTCTATTTTAGACTCTCTTGAGAGGTTTTGGGACAAAGACCCGGGCTATTTATTCGATTGGCATTTTTCAAAAAGCTAAAAGAGGGACCCGCCCGATCGCGGTTCCCTCCGGCCAGCCCGCCGACATGTTGATTTCGGGGTTAATTGTCGGCGATATATCTTTAGAGCTTATCTTGTTGGCGCAGCTTTACGCAGTTGGTCTGGCGAAGTGATTTGGCAGCCACAATCAGCGCATTTGGGGAGGTAACCCTGCCAGGCACCTTGAATGACGTGTCCGTAGTATTTGCACATGCTGTTTTTCGATTCAGCTTTCTTGACCGGTGCAGTCATGATTGTTTGGATGTCGCGGCAGCAATTGTGGATTGCTTCGCTGATTTTGTGTGAGAGGGTCTTTTTGGAAGAAGAAGCACTGCGGAGATTCACAACTTCTTCTCTTGTGATGCGTTGGCTCTGAACACCGGAAACGCAGCAGCTGGTTGACTTAGTAGAGAAAGTAGAGGAATTTAACATTTTCGAACCCACCATTTGAAAACTTCACCCGCCGGGGCTTTCAGCCGCGCCCCTTATGCAAATTAGAATACTCAAATGTTTTGGCAAAGTACGGGCAAAGTTTTGGCATAAATTTGGCACGTGTGCCGGGGACTGTCACATCTCGTGGGGGTGGCGGGCGAGATGCGGGACCAGGGTTCTGGCAGCCGAAGCAGGCTGGAAGCCTGCGTCCTTGGTAAATCGGGCAGGGAAGGCAGTTTGACGATCCGGGGGGAGCTCCAGGCGGGGTTAGGGAATTGCGCTAGCTCATAATGGGAGCGAATTTTTGGGAGTAAGTGCGGTAATTACGGAAACTCGAGGTTCAAAAGGGCGCGGTCTGGCATAAACTCGTATTCTGAAGGCTCAACGTTAAAGGGTAGGTCGTTTCGCAATGCCTGGGGATGCGATTCCAATATTAAGAGTGAATGGCCAGCTCAAGTCGACGCTTGAGAGCACAGACGCAGCCACACTGAAGCTCTACAACGAGCTGAGCCCCAGCGTAGTTAAGATTGAAAGTGAAAAGGGAAATGGGTCCGGCTTTGCGCAAGGGAAGCCTGGACAGATAGTTACTAACTATCATGTGGTATCAGACATCCCTGAGGTGTTCGTCCGTACTCAAGACGGCCAACGTTATAGAGCGAAAGTGGTCAAAGCCGACGACATCAAAGATTTGGCTTTACTTGAAATAGATGGTAGAGCTCCAGATTATTTGAAGCCCCTTCAGCTTGGCGACGATAAAAGATTAAAGACTGACGATCAAATCGCCGCACTGGGGCACCCCGATGGAGCAAGCGCAACTTATTGGTCTCCAGGAAAATATATTGACCTTTCAAATAATTTGCAGCGATTTAGTCCCGAAGAAATGAAAGAGTTTGCAAGATTGTCTGCGACCGAATCGGACAAAAACGACTTTCTACAAACGAAACTTTTACACAGCATCATCAACGTTAGACACGGCAGCTCCGGCGGCCCGGCGGTAGACAGCGATGGCAAAGTAGTTGGCGTAACAGTATATACAAAGGACAAGTCCGAAACCGAAAAATACTTTGTTCCAGCCTCAGATGTAAAAGAGTTTCTCGACCAGAAAACTCCTAAATTCACATTTGATTATGAGTACAAGCCTTCTTCAATTTGGGCAAAAGAGTATGTTCAGACTCTAAAAGAACACCCATTAATGACAGCAGGATTCACCGCTGGTGGTGCCTATGGCGCCTGGACAGGCGTTTCACATTTGGGGAAATTCGGCTCAGGATTAAGCGGCGGCATTGCCGCATATGGCGGACTCAGACTAATTGGCGCTGACATTCCGGACTTGCTAAATGCACACAACAATCGAGACTTGCTCAAAAGTGGACTAGATACATTTGGTGACTCCGCCCTTTTGGCCGGAGGCTTAACCAGGTATGCACTGGGAACAGGAACTAGAATCGCCGGCGCTGAATTGCTGCAAGCTGGAGAGTCAAAGCTTGCCACCACTATTGGTGCTGGTTTAATAAACTCCTCAGAGAGATATCTAAGCAAAGCTGGTAAAGTTGGCATTGCAATCATAGCCGTTGGTGTCGCCGCCAGAATGGCTGCCAGCCTTGTCCCTAACCGCCTCGTCAACACAGGCGTGCACAGAACAAACGGCGATGCGAGAATTCCGTTTGATTTAATTCACTAACCTTTAAGTGAGCCTAGTCTTTCTGCAGCAGCTCGGTGACAATTTGTCGCACAAGATTGCCATCAGCCAAACCTTTCAATTTCGGCATAACTACTTTCATTGCAGAGCCCTGATTGCGCTCAGCAGCTGGAATTGCGTCGAGTGATTCTTTGACAATTTGGCGAATCTCTTCCTCTGACTTTTGAGTGGGCAAATACTTCATGAGTATGTCGCGCTCACTTGTTTCTTTAGCAGCAAGCTCATCGCGCCCAGCTTTGGTGAATTCAGAGATAGAATCATTACGTTGCTTGACCTGCTTTTGCAAAACAGCAAGTTCGTCTTCAGTTGTAAGCTCGGCTTTTCCAGTTTCAGTCTTCTTGTACATGAATGCAGAGAGAACTGATCGTAGAGCTTCCATTCGAATTTGATCGCGCGCCTTCATCGCGTCTTTAAGATCTGCCGAAATTTGGTCTTTGATGCTCATATTCTTTCCTATTCATACGGGATATACATTTTAATACACGTCGTTACTATTTGTGGACGATGGCAACAGAACTAATAAGAAAAAATCACTTATGAGTTCACAATTGCCAGAAAGCGCAGCAGCGCCAATTCAGCTTTTGCCTGACTTGTTCAGGACTCTGGACAATGCG
The DNA here is from genome assembly GCA_964546815.1 of uncultured Candidatus Obscuribacterales bacterium. GTDB lineage: Bacteria > Cyanobacteriota > Vampirovibrionia > Obscuribacterales > Obscuribacteraceae > JAIEPM01. The sequence continues at coordinate 542,212 of CAZJLR010000001.1, forward strand.
CGCTCAACCGGTTTACCATTAAATTTGCACTGCAATTTCAGGTTTTCAGTTGTCAGACTCTTCGAAATCGAAACAAAACAGCAGCACTACTGCCGCGGGATTCCCCAGCCCGGCAGCTGACTACGTTGAAAAAAAGCTAGACCTTAATGAGCTGCTTGTTTCAAACAAGGAAGCTACGTTTTTCCTGCGAGTCTCAGGCGATTCGATGTCTGGAGCGAGCATTAACAATGGAGATTTGATTGTTGTAGATAGGTCGCTACCTGTTGAACATAAGAAAATAATTGTCTGTGTCGTTGACGGCGAAATACTCATCAAAAGACTTTTGCGCGATGGCAAACGTATTAGCTTGGTAGCGGAAAATCCAGATCATCCAGCCATAGAAGTGACAGAAGACCTCGATTTTCAGGTTTGGGGAGTAGTGACAAGTGTCATCCACCAGGTTTCCTAACAACGATAGCAGAACTGAAATCAACACAAACAAACAAATGTTTGCGCTTGTTGATTGCAACAATTTCTATGTCTCATGCGAACGCGTATTCAATCCACGGCTTGAAGGCAAGCCAGTAGTCGTACTTTCAAACAATGACGGCTGCGTAGTTTCACGGTCAAACGAAGCAAAAGCGCTTGGCGTAAAAATGGGAATACCGCTTTTTAAAATTGCAGACCTGGTGAAAATACATAAGATTCACACTTTGTCTTCTAACTATGCACTCTATGGCGACATGTCCGAAAGAGTTATGAATGTGCTGTCTCAACTGAGCCCACATCAAGAAATTTATTCCATAGACGAGTGTTTTATTGATTTTAGTGGATTTAGTAATTCTATAAAGTATGGTCAACACATTCGAAAGAGAATAAAGAAGTGGTTGGGGCTGCCAGTTTGCGTTGGTATCGCTCCAAGCAAAACGCTTGCTAAATTATCAAACCACATCGCAAAATCAGTCATGCAACATCAAGGCGTATTCGATATCACAAAAATTTCGGAAGAGGAAAAGGACGTCCTGCTCAAGAGCATTCCAGTAGAGTCTGTATGGGGTGTAGGAAGAAAACTCTCACAAAAGCTCAACGACATAGGCATCATGAAAGTTAGCGATCTGAAAAATGCAGACCCAGACAGAATGCAAGAACTTTTCAGCGTGGTGCTCAAACGCACAGTGTTAGAACTCCGTGGCATATCGTGCCTCGATATGGATGAAGTGGTTGCACCGAGAAAGCAAATTGTTTCATCGAGATCTTTCGGCACGAAAGTCACAAGCCTGAATGAATTAGAAGAAGCCATTACCAGCTACGCAAGTCGCGCCGCAGTGAAATTGAGAAAAGATGGATCTCACGCTGGTGTTGTGCAAGTGTATTTGCGCACCAGCCAATATTCAAACTCAGATGCGCAATACAGCACACAAGGCACAGCCAGACTCGAGCAACCTACAGATGACACCATGGTAATCGTAAAAGCAGCGCTTTCGGTTTTGCGGAAGCTATACAAAGAAGACTACTCCTACCAAAAAGCCGGCATCACGCTCATGGATTTAGGACCAGCGCAAGCCCAGCAATTGCAGCTATTCAGCAAGCCGCAAAACAACGAAAAATCTCAGAAGTTAATGCAATTGCTAGACCTTACAAACGCAACCATGGGCAAGAAAACACTTTATCTTGCCTCTGAAGGACACGATGAAAAATGGGCCATGAAGGCCGAACACTTGTCCCCGTCCTACACCACCAACTGGGACGATATCCCCGTGGCGAAGGCTTAATTTAATGGCGGGTGATGCAGGGGATGCTGTTTGCGAACTCCTCCTGCGCCGAAGGCAGATTTGTAGGGGCGACGCCATGCTTCGCCCGGAAGTTAAGCAGCGGTGCTCGCTTAGACAGTTTCGCCATATAAATTAGCGGGCGACGCATGGCGTCGCCCCTACAATAATAGAAAGTGGCGCGAGTTGGTATTCGACTATTTTTTTAGCGATTTTGCGTCGCTTTGGACTTTGGTTAGAAAGCGGTAGACGGCTAGTGAATTTGAGTTGCCGACCAGTTGCGAAATTGGCTCGCCATCCGGCCCCACAGCAACCAGAGTTGGAAATGCGAATACGCGATATTTCTTCTGCAATTCAGTTACGTACGCTGGATTTTTGCCATCTTCACGTTGACGGTCTGTCACTCGCAAGGGAGCAAAGTTGCCTTCGATTTGATTTCGAATTTCATCGTTTGTCATTACATCGCGCTCAAGTCTTTCACACGGGCTGCACCATGCCGCATAGAACTCATATAGTTTTAAATCTTTGCTATCAGACTTCACCGGCGCTGCATTCACCGCTTCAGTCCACGCTACCGGGCGCCCACGCTTAACTGGATTGACGAATTCATAAATGGTCAAACCCACACGTAGGACAAGTAACACACCACAAATAATCAACAAAATTTGCGGCGTAGTTGTTAAACGGAAATCTTTAACCTGTTCCATAGAAAAACTCCCGTTTATTTGTCGACATTATCGCGCCGGTGAGATAAATCGCCAGGGTAGAAAAATAGGCAATAATCGGCAAAATGCTTGGCACTTGTGAGTGCAGCAGGTCGTAAACATTGACTCCGGGCAAAATCAAATCACCAAGATAGCCAGAACAGTCCAAAAGAATTTTTGTGCATTCCAGGGCAAGTTGATCTACCCCAGCAGCTTGCGGACCAGCCACACTCACTGGAGGCACAGTTTGACCAAGCATCCAGATGTAGAAGGCCACAATTGAAACTACTTGAAACAATGGATGCTTATTTAGCATCGACCATATCATGCCTGCAGCTAATATTCCGGCATCGAGATAACGCTCGATTAACATGCTGAGCACACCGGTAAAAGATGTAGTTTCACCAAACGGCAAACCACTAATCGCAACCAACACATTTTGAAATGCAGCCAGAGTGCCACCAATGGCGGTGATAGTCACCCACTTTGTAAAAACATATTCGCAGCGACTCACCGGACGAGAAAACAAAAGAGGCAAATACTCTCCACCGCGCCCGCTCTGCGTAGCTGTATTTCCAGCCAGCCCCAAACAAAGCACCATCATAATAAAAGACACACCGACCTTACCGGTTAACATCTCAAAGGTCTGCGAATCGGATGAACCGTGATAGAGGGATGCAAGTTTCATTCCAATCGGTACGATAAAGCCCAGGAGAGCGACATACAGCAGTTTCATTGTGTCTAGACAGGCAGACATGACAGTAAATTTGAATACAGCTCTATTGATCCACATTGGCGCTGCCTCCAGAAAGGAAAAGTGCCTCAAGTCTCGTGTGCTCAGGCACAGCCTCTTCGATGATTAAACCTGCCATCACCAAATCTCTAATTAATAACCCAGCCGCGGCACCATCTTTCACAACGAATTTTGCCGTTTTGTCTTTTTGCTCCTTGTATATTGAGCCAGAACTTGTCGCCAGGTCTGCGAGCTTTTCGTCTTTCTCCATGCCCTTACCATTGCAGCTAAAACGGATGCACAATGTGTAATCGCAGAAATCTTCGCCCTTGAGCTTTTCGATTGCATTGATTTTGCCGTGCTTAATAAAGGCTACGCGATCGCAAAGTCTTTCGATTTCATCCAACTGATGCGAATTGATAATCGCGGTCAAATTTTGCTCGCGCGCTCTATTGATGAATTTGCGAACAACAGCCACTCCATTGGGGTCAAGCCCCAAGGTAGGCTCGTCCATCAAAAGTATTTGAGGCTTGCCTATCATCAGCTGCCCCAGGTTGAGACGTTGCAACATGCCGCGCGAATAAGTTTTGAGACGCCTGTCACGCGCATTTTTATCTAGTTCGACGAACTCCAACACTTCATCAACGTCTTCCTTCATTGTTTTTGGATTTTTTCGTGCCAGAGAATGATGATATTCCAAAAACTGTCGCCCGGTCATCCAATGTTCAAAATCGGTGCGCTCTGGCATGTAGCCTATGATTGTGTGAACCGAGAAGAACTCAGGCGATTTGCCGTTAATCAAGACGGTGCCGGAATCGGGACGAAGCAAGCCTAATAAACAACCGATGATTGTTGTTTTGCCAGACCCATTGGGACCAATTAGTCCCAAAATTTCGCCCTGCTCAATTCGCAGACTAACACCATCAAGAGCCTTCACGCGCCCATTTAGATAGGATTTTGTTAAATTGGAAAGTTCGGCACTCACGCTTGTTTCAGTCACGTTTTTTCTGCTCCTGAGTCCGCGGAAATAGCGCCGAATTCGAGGCGCCGTGTTTGGATATCGTATTGCGCCCAAAGGCAACTGTAAATATTACTGAAGTCATGCCAAGGTCATTCTGGCATAAACGATGAAATTTTGGACACTTTAAGCCGTATTCTACAAGAATTTCGAGTCTTGACTTCGCCGGGCAAGCAACTCAAATTTTGTTCAAGTAAATTTGCCAAATCACCAGTAGAATCAGTGCATCTTGTTAATTCAAAATGGCATTAGAAACTTGGACATACAATGAAAGCCAAAAGAACACATCCAACAGTTTTGTCGGTTCAGAGAATTGCCCTGTCTGCTTTTCTTGCAATCGGATTTGCAGCCGCTATACCTGGGGCAATATTCGGACAACAGGGTGCTGAATTCGGAAAGCTGGAAGATGCGGGCACTGCAGCTTACAGGAAAGGCAGTTTTGCTGAAGCGGAAAAGAGCTTTCTTGATGCGCAAAAACTCGCCGAATCATTCCCCGCAGGCGATGAAAGAATAGCCAGAACATTGAACAATCTGGCGCTTGTCTATGATGCAGAGGGAAAGAACAAAGAAGCTGAAGATTTATACAAACAAAGTGTCTCACTAAAGCAAGCAGCAGAAAAACCAGATTACAAAGCCATAAATGCAACTTTGAATAATTTGGCATCGCTCTATAAAAAGCTCAATCGATTTCCAGATGCTGTAGATGTGTACAAACAAACGCTTGCAAACGCCGAGAAAGCAGACGGCGCTGAAAGTGCGCAAGTAGCAGTTTGCTTAAACAATATCGCCGGCACACTAAATACACTCACCAAATACAGTGACGCCGAACCATTTCTGAGACGCTCATTAGCTATCACCGAAAAGGTATTTGGACCCGACAATGAAGAGGTTGCAGTCGCTCTCAGTAATTTGGCTTACTCACTTCGCGGGCAGCAAAAATATAAAGATGCTGAGCCACTTTACCAGCGCGCTCTTGCAATTAGAGAGAAAGCGAAAAGCCCTGAGCTAGCCACATCGTTGACTAATCTGGCCAGACTTTATCGCGAAGAAGGACGATTTGAAGACGCTGAACCCTTGCTCAAACAAGCACTAGATTTTGTTGAGAAAGCCTCCGGCGCTGAAGATAAAAACACTTCAGTAGCATTGCAAAATCTTGCCATGTGTTTGCGAGAAGAAGCGAAATTCGACGACGCAAATCCACTCTACAAGCGCTCTCTCGAAATTCGCACAAAAGTCTACGGCGCTGACAGTGCAGCAGTCGCTGACACAATTAACAGCATGGCAGCAGTGCTAACAGACCAGGGCAAATACGAAGAAGCCGAGCCATTAGTAAGACAAGCTATCGGAATTATCCAGAAAAAATATGGAGCCGGCAGCCCCGAACTTGCCACTTATTTGTACAACCTCGAAGAACTTTGTCGTGTTCAAGGCAACTATAAAGACGCTGAAGATTTGATGAAACAAGTGCTAGATATTCGCACGAAAAATCTAGGGGCAGGTCACCCAGATACAATGACTTCGATGAATGATCTTGGTCTCTTATACAAACAAGAAGGCAAAACAAAAGAAGCAGAAGAATCACTGAGCAAATGTCTCGAAGCTCGAAAGAGCTCTGATTATGCCAATGATGCAGAAATTGCAAGCAGCATGCAAAATCTGGCTCGTATGTACAGAGACGAAAAGAAGTTTACTGATGCTGAGCCGTTGTACAAACAGGCAATCGCACTAAGAGAAAAAATTTACGGGCCAAATGATGTTCGTCTCGACGCAAGCTTGAGAAATTACGCAGCCCTGCTTAGAGAAATGAAACGCGACAAAGAAGCAGACGATGTCGAAACCAGAGCCTCAGCCATTGAAGACAAAATCGTCCCTGCCGATGACGACAGCGGCCCGATGTCTCCTCCAGGAGACGACGGAGCTATGAGTCCACCAGGCTCGAAATAAGCTGGCGCCCTGCCTACTGAGTTTTGCTTTTCTTTTTGCCGTCGATGATCGTAATGTCTACATAAGAGACACCGTGCGATAGGGTGCCGAGCTCGCGCGCGGCTTCGCGAGACAAATCCATCACACGTGTTTTGCAGTACGGCCCACGATCGTTCACTTTTACGATTACTGCATTGCCGGTGCGAGGGTCTTCAACGAGAGCTTTACTCGGCAAAGGCAAAGTAAGATGCGCTGCGGACAGTTTGTACATATTGAATATTTCGCCCGAGGCAGTTTTCCTGCCGTGAAACGGAATGCCATACCAGGAAGCATTTCCGCTAAATGAGGGTTTTGAATTAGCAGTCAAAGCATCTTTTTGGGCGTCATCAATTTTGCCTGGCTCGACGTTTGCTTTCGGAGTACTCGAAGAACTTTCAGGTTTTGCACTTTCCGATTTGTCGGCTTTTTCTTTCTCAGTTTTTGAAGATTTTTTTGATTTGCCTGAGGCGTCCGGCTTTTTTGGTTTATCGGATTTATCAGCCCCATCTGGTTTATCATCTTTGTCGGGCTTTTCTGGCTTGTCCGACTTATCTGGTCTTACAGATTTTTCCGGCTTGTCACCATCTGGCTTATTGTCCTGATCGTCTGTTTTGACAGCTGATTTATCGGACGACGCTTTCGGTTTTTTCGCTGCAATCAACAGCACATCTTGCTCGCCCGCATTATCAACTGATTGATTTGCGGAAAGCTCACTTTGGCTCTCAGCAGAGGCAAAAGCAGGACCAGCCACAGCGAGAAACATAAACACCGTTGATGCAACTATGAAATTGAACATACTCCACCCGAACTTAATTCAAAAGTAAACGCCGTCAATAATTCTATTCCACTTATTGATGCTTATCTCTCAACGCTTGCACAGGTAATTCAAACCAGAAGGACGCGCCCTCACCACTTGCGCTATTTAAGCCGATTTTGCCACCATGCTGAGCAACAATGGCTTTGCAAATAGCCAGGCCCAGCCCGGTGCCATCTTGTCTTCGAGAGTCTGAAGCATCAAGCTGTTTGAATTTCATAAACAGCAAATGTTGCTTTTCAATTGGAATTCCAGGTCCATTATCTTCAACACAAAAACGAACATGCATTGAAGATGGCTGCTCAGCATTCACTTTCACTGTGGCACCTTTGCCAGAGAATTTTATTGCGTTGCCTACCAAATTAGTCAAAACTTGCACTACACGATCGTGATCTGCTTCAAACAAAATAGATTGAGTACAACAGTTAGTAAGCGCAACGCCATGACTTTCAGCGAATGTCGAAAGTCCGGCTAGAACCTCATCGATCAAGTCGCCGCCTTTTACAGTTTTCAGGCAAAGATCAACACGACCAGCTTCGATTTTTCGCAAATCTAAAATGTCATTGACTAGACGAATAAGTCTTTCACAACTTGATAGCGCAATGTCCAAAAGCTCTCGCGCGTCATCAGAAATCTGCCCAGCCAGACCACCTTCGATTAGACGCAAAGACCCTTTTACGGCGGCAAGAGGAGTTCGCAGTTCGTGTGAAACTGTAGAGAAAAATTCATTGACGTTCTGCTCTGCTTGCTTGCGATCTGTGATGTCGCGCTGGGAACCGGACATACGATAGGGCTCACCATTTTTATCCCAGATAGCCTGACCGCGAGCAGAAAACCAAGACCAGACGCCACTCTTATTGAGCATACGAAACTCGGCTTCGTAAGGCACTCTTTCATCTAAATGCTTTTGCACAGCCTCAAGCACGGCAGGAAGATCGTGCGGATGTACATGCGAACGAAACGATTCAAAATGATTTGCGTATTCATCATCTCTATAGCCGAGAAGTTCTTTATAGCGTGGAGAATAAAACACCTCATTGGTGCGTAAATTCCAATCCCAAACGCCATCGTTAGAGCCGCGAATCGCCAGGTAATAACGCTCTTCGCTCATCTCAAGCGCTTTTGCCACAGCAGCCATGAGACTGTCTTTTTGGTCTTGCTGTTTAACAACATCGGTAATGTCTGTCGAAGTGACAATGACACCTATGACTTTGCCATCATTATCAAACCAGGGAAATTTTGATGTGCTGACCCAGCGCTTTTCACCAGTTTCAGCGAGCAATTGTTCCACAATACCCAGACTCGCTTTACCAGACTTGATTATTTTCAAATCGTCTTCAAAATAGGCTGCTGCATCGTCAGGGTACAAGTCGAAAGTAGAGCGACCTTCCATTTCCTCGCGCTTGCATCCACGAGCATCTGCAGCTGGTTGGTTGAGATAGACAATGTTATTTTTGTCGTCTTTGACCCAAACAAGCACGGGCAATGCATCTAAAATCGAAAAATAACGACGCCTTTCTTCATCAAGCTTTTGTTCTGCATTTTTGCGCGCAGCCTTTTCTCTGGCAAGCTCATCTTTCAGAGACTCTATCTCTGCAGCTAGCTCAGCCAAATTTTTCGGCTCATTCATTAAAGCGATATCCGCAGATTTAGTTTGTAGGATCAAACTTGTATCCAACTCCATGCACAGTCTTGATTACAGACGGACTTCCATCGCGATCGATTTTCTTTCTTATTCGTTTGATGCAAGTAGTTATTGCATCAATTGTAGCCTCAGAATCAGCGGACCAGACTCTGTTTAACAAGGTCTCGGCGCTGAAAACCTGGTCGGCATGCCGCATCAAAAATTCGAGCAAGGCAAATTCTTTGGGCAATAGTTGAATATCTTCTTCGCCGCGTTTAACTCTAAAGCTTGAAGAGTCAAGGCGAATGCCTTTGGACTCAACTACCTGGCTGACGTTGATTGAGGTTCGGCGCATCAATGCGCGAAGTCGCGCAGAAAGTTCTTTCATATGAAAAGGCTTGGTCAGGTAGTCATCAGCCCCTGAATTGAAGCCTTCTTCCTTGTCGTTAATTGTCGTTTTGCCGGTAAGCATTAAAACCGGCGTCGGGCGCCCTTGAGATCTAAATTTCTGCAAGATTTCGATGCCGGTCATTTCTGGCAATTCCCAGTCAAGAACAATGCAGTCATACTCAAAACACTGCAACTTCTCAAGACCTTCCTTGCCGTTTTCAGCGTAATCAACGTCATGACGCTCAAAAGTTAGCCACTCCCGAATCATTCGGTTAAGCCCTGCATCGTCTTCAATCACAAGGATTTTCGGCATCTAGTCAACATGCTCCCGCGTTGTCGGTTGGACGGCAAGCTCATGACAAATCAAAAACAGAACTGCTCATTCCAATCGAAGTCACAATGATAGCTTTTTCGGGATGCGAAACCAAAAAGTACTTCCTTTTCCTTCCTGACTCGTCACGCCGATGCTTCCACCATGTTTTTCCACAATTGCCTTGCAAATCGCCAATCCAAGCCCAGTGCCGCTTTTATTTTTGGCATCAGACTTCTTAACTTGCTTAAATCGCTCAAACACCGAATCGAGAAATTCAGCCGGAATGCCACGCCCTTCATCAATTACCCGAATTTCAACAAAGTCTTCAAGTGCTGCCGATTCAAGAACAACTTTAGAGCCTGAAGGTGAGAATTTAATGGCATTTGAGAGCAGATTTACAAGCACCTGTATCAACCTGTCACCATCTGCGACCAGAGGCAGGTCTTCCGATTTTATCTCAAGACTTACACCTTGCTGGGTGCCGAAAGTCTCGACAGCGTGCAAAGATTCTTGCAAGATTTCCAAAAGAGAGACGTTGCTAAGTTGAAGCTCAAACTTGCCCGACTCGATTCTTTCAGAGTCTAGCAAGTCGTTGATTAGCTTTATCAATCGAGTGATGCTGCTATCAGCAACAGTGAGACTCTGCACGCCGGCTTCGGTCAACTCACCGTAGGCGCCGGCGTCGAGCAGGGCAAGAAATCCTTGAATTGAAGTCAACGGCGTGCGCAAATCATGGCTGACAATCGCCACAAACTCACGTTTCATCCGCTCGATCTGCTTGCGCTCGGTGATGTCGTGGGCAACGCAAAAGAAAGTTTCCTCTTGCTTTGACCATTGCACAGACCAGAGCATCTCAAGTTCAGTGCCGTCTTTGCGCAAAACGTGACTTTCAATCGGGATCGCCTCATTGCTTTCTTTGATTTTCTGGAAACTCTCCTTAGAACGCTCGACCTCATCAGGTTCCAAAAATTCAGCCAACGGCTTACCGATAAGCTCATCAGGAGCGTATCCCCAGAGAACACTTGAAGCAGGATTTACAGCAGTAAAATTCATCGATGTGTCGAGCGAACAAATTACATCGCGCGCATTTGCAATAATCGCCCGTTCTTTCCGGGCAGCAAGAGCAAGTGCCTCAGCCATTTCAGCAAAAGTTTTATCGAGGTGGGCAATTTCATCGTTGCCCTTGATGGCTGGATTTAGCTGCATTCCCTTTGCCAGACGGCGCGTGTTATCCATAAGAATAATCATGCGGCTGCTGGTTCCACGATTGAAATAAAGCGCCAGACCCACGGCAAGAGCGATGTTGAAAAACACACCAAAATAAAGCAAATTACTGATTGCTTTGCGCGCACGCAATTGCGCGCGGCGCTTGGCGCGTTGAATTTCACGCTGGTGCTCGGTGATTTCATCGGTGGCTGCGCTGAATTTCAACATTAGCGATTGCAGCTGACCAAAGTCGCGCACAAGACCAATTTTGTCGTCGTCTTCAGAGTCTTGCCTGGCGTTTTTCAGGCACTTGCGAATATCGTTGTGAAGGTCGCCAATATGCTGCACAGCCTGTTCTTCATCAGGATGACCCTGCACAAGTTTTTTCAGCAAAGCAAATTCTTCTTTGGCATGGTCATTTGTTGAGGCGTAATGCTCACGTATACGTTTACTCTTGGCAAATTCAGATATAACCAGCCCCGCGCCGGCGTCGATAATCATGCGCAAAATTACATTGACCTGCCCCTGCACGTCCTTGGCATGGGCTTCCTGGGCGCGCTCAGATTCTGCCTGCTCAAGCAGCTGCGCCAGGGTGGCGACGAAAGTGATTTGAAAAAATAGTGGCACACATACGAGTACGAATGCTTTTTGTGCCAGCGTCAGGTTGAATTTCATCAAAACTTGAGCTCAAGGGTGATTGGACAGTGATCTGACCCCATCACCTTTGAGTGTATCTCAGCGTTGACCAAATTGGCAGTAAGATCTTCAGAAACAAAGAAGTAATCTATTCTCCAACCGACGTTTCGCTCACGGGCGCCGGTTCTTTGCGACCACCAGGTGTAATTATCGCCGCCCGGCTGGAAATGGCGGAAAGCATCGACATAGCCTTTGGATACAAATTTATCCATCCAGGCGCGCTCTTCGGGCAAAAATCCTGAAATGTCCACATTTTCCTTTGGACGAGCCAGGTCTATTGGCTTGTGGGCAGTGTTGAAGTCGCCGCAAATGACAAGTTTGCGACCTTCTTTGCGCAGTTTTTGAGCGTGTTTTAAGAAGGCTTCGTAGAACGCCATCTTGTAAGCGAGGCGCTCGGGGCTGGCTTTGCCATTTGGATAGTAAATGTTGAGCAGGGAAAAATCTTCGAAGTCAGTTCGTACATAACGACCTTCGGTGTCGTACTTCTTGACTCCCATTTCATGATGAACTGCTACCGGTTTTTGTTTGGCGTAAATCGCAACTCCGCTATAGCCCTTTCTTTCAGCATGGGAGAAAAAAGAAGAGTATCCCGGAGGAGACTTAATCTCCGCCGGGATATCTTCATGAGCTATTTTTGCTTCCTGAATGCAAAGCAAATCAGGATTGAGTTCTCTCATCCATTCGAAAAATCCTTTCTTGGCTATGGCGCGAACGCCGTTGACGTTCCAGCATGCAAGTTTGACTTTTCTCATGGAAGCCGCAGCCTAGGCTGTTGCCATTTGTGGGTTGCAAGCTTCAGCAACACCTGGGTGGACGATTTGTCCTTCGTGAATGTTGACGCCGCGGTTGAGCGCAGGATCATCAAGCACAGCCTGGTAGCCGAATTTAGCTAGCTTTTGGCAGAACGGCAAAGTTGCATTGGTGAGAGCGCGGGTTGATGTCCACGGTACTGCACCTGGGATGTTTGCTACGCCGTAGTGAACAACGCCTTCCCAAACATAGGTTGGTGCTGAGTGTGTTGTTGAATGAACTGTTTCGATGCAACCGCCCTGGTCGACTGAAACGTCGACGATGACTGAGCCTGGCTTCATCTTCTTCACCATGTCTTTGGTTACGACACGTGGAGCTTGCTTGCCTGGAATCAGCACTGCGCCGATAACGAGGTCTGCGGTTGGGAGAAGATTGTCGAGGTGATGTCCGATTGAGTAAACCGTGCGGACATGTCCCTGGAAAACGTCATCGAGGTAACGGAGACGCTCAAGCGAACGATCGAACAATGTGACGCGAGCGCCGAGACCAACTGCGATTTTCGCAGCGTTGGTTCCAACAACACCACCACCGATGATGATGACTTCGCCTGGCTCTACGCCTGGAACGCCACCGAGAAGAACGCCACGTCCGCCCATTGGACGCTCAAGATATTGAGCTCCGACTTGAGTAGCCAAACGTCCGGCGATTTCGCTCATTGGTGTGAGCAATGGGAGCTGACCGTTGTCGTATTGAACTGTTTCGTAAGCGATGCATGTTGCACCGGTTTTAGCCAAGTCCATAGCTAGTTTTGGATGTGCAGCAAGGTGCAAGTAGGTGAAAAGAATTTGTCCTTTGTGCAGCATCGGAACTTCAGATGCTTGGGGTTCTTTTACTTTCAAGATGAGGTCGCATTCATCAAATACGCTTTTAGCATCTTTGAGAATGGTTGCGCCGGCGGCCTTGTATTCTTCGTCAGAGATGCCACTGCCAACTCCAGCATTGGTTTCTACAAAAACTTTGTGGCCTTCGCCTACCAAAGTATTGCAACCAGCGATGGTGAGCGCCACTCTGTACTCGTTATCGAGAATTTCTTTCGGTACTCCAACTTTAGCCAAGGCCTTAGCCCTCCTTGAGGAATAGATCTATATCCGTAGATTGGCCAATTCTAACCGCATTGTGCTCCTTCACTTTATGCATTTCTACTTGTTTTAGATTTGGAATCGCTAACGACCGTTTCGGTGATCGATTTGACCAAAAGTGACTGAGACGGCAGCCCTTTATGAATGGCGTCTCATTCGAGCGGCGCTAAAGGTGGTCACTTTGGCAACCTCAAGGCTAAAATCCTAATTTGAAATCATAAAAGTATTCGCACGCCCAGTCTGATACCATCCATGGTTTTCCGGTTACTACAAAATTTGCGGAGGGTGCTTCGTCATCTTATGGCTGAGGAAATCGTAATTCTTTCTGGTGCGCGCACAGCGTTTGGCGCTTTCGGCGGCGGACTTGCATCAAAAACAGCGACCGAACTTGCAACTGTTGCTACAAAAGGAGCGCTGGAAAGGGGCAAGGTAGATCCTCAAACGGTTGATTATGTCGTCGTAGGTAATGTGCTGCAAACCAGCAAAGACGCCATTTATATGAGCAGGCATATCGCGCTCAAAGCCGGCATGAAGATGGAAACACCAGGATTGATCATCAACCAGCTTTGCGGGTCTGGAGTGCAAACTGTTGTACAAGCTGCCAATTTGATCCACACCGGGCAAGCAGAAACTGTAGTCGCAGCCGGATGCGACGCACTGTCAATGACTCCTTATATAAGTTGGGGAGTTCGCTGGGGTGGTCGCATGGGTCACATGGAATTGTGGGATGGCATCGACATTCGCGACACCATTTGCGACAAATCAATGGGTGAAACTGCCGAAGAATTGCAAGCCAAATACAATATTTCCAGAGAAGAACAAGACGCGTTCGCAATTCGCAGCCAAAAACTTGCAAAAGAAGCGCAAGATGCAGGGCGTTTAGCTGAAGAAATTGTGCCGGTCGAAGTTTTGGATCGCAAAGGTAAAGCGACTCAAATCGAGAAAGACGAACATTTGCGACCAGGCACCACAATAGAGGCTCTGGCTAAATTGCCGGCTGCATTTAAGAAGGGTGGCTCGGTTACACCAGGCAACGCCTGCGGTATCGTAGATGGTGGCGCAGCACTGGTGGTTACAACTGCAAAGCACGCAGAGAAAATCGGTCAAGCTCCACTTACAAGAGTGGTATCTTGGGCAGTGGCAGGCGTCGAACCATCTATCATGGGGATTGGACCAGTTGCCGCTATCCCGCCAGCGCTAGCAAAGGCTGGGCTAAAACTAGAACAGATAGATCTTCTGGAATTGAATGAAGCATTCGCAGTTCAATATCTCTCTTGCGAAAAAGAATTGAAATTCGACCGCGACAAAGTAAACGTAAACGGCGGAGCAATCGCAATCGGACACCCATTCGGCGCCACAGGCGGACGCTTGCTACTTTCAATTTCAATGGAACTACAAAGAAGAAAAGCACGCTATGGCTTAGTCAGCCTCTGCATCGGCGGCGGCATGGGCATCGCCATGGTTCTAGAACGCATCTAATACCCACGCCTCCCTTCCACACGCCTCCCTCCCAATTGAAGGGGCGACGCCATGCGTCGCCCGCCCTTAAGCACCAGATCCTCAATTCGTATCCAGCCGTCTACAATCTTTCCTATCAAAACAGACGGCAAACCAGATCACCTTAGAGTACTTCTTTCACTGGGTCTTGTCTTCCTTAGCGCATCGCCTTAAGCGCCGACTGAATGTCTAAACGCACACTGCTGTCCTTCTCGGTTTTCAATGATTTTTCGAGCACCGCGCGTGAATTTAACTCACCGGATTCTGCAACAGCAAAAACAGCACGGCTACGAACAATGGGGTCAGGATCATTACTCAAAAGATTTATCGCCGCCCGCATCATTTCAGGCGGCACTTTCTTTCCTATCATGCTATTTAACACCGCAGCACGTGCCCACGGAGAAGAATCATTCAAAACGTGCATCAAAAACATTGTTTGATGCTCAAAATCGATATGAGCAATAACTTTGCAAATGTGATCACGACAGAATGGATCAGTCTCTTTATCGTACTGTTGCACCAAATACGGAATGACTTCAACGCGCTTGTTCATGAACACGTTATCGAGAATAAAAGCTCTCGTTTTAATGCTGAGTGATGGAAGCTTTTTAGCGATTTCAATCCATTGAGAAGAAGAATACTTGCCCAGCTCACTATTGATGCTATCAATTTCAGCCTTCACATTCGGCGGAATAACATAGAGCAGAGGGACAGCTTCAATTCTCTTTGCCAGTTTTGCAAATGGCTCTTCCGGCAGAGCTGCTACGGCAGCCTGACTTGCAAACCCAATAAAGCAAATCCAACTAAGTATAAAGCGCTGCAGCATAATTAGACAACTCAAGTTGAGGGACTAATGCTGCATTATACTTGCTCAAACACAATTGCGCTGCCGCCAAAACCCTAGAAAATAAGGTCGATTAGTTAGTAACTAAAGGGGCTCCAGTTCTAACAAGTTTATATTGCGCAGTCTTGTCTGTCGTATTTACATTTACTATTGCTTCAACAGTACCCAAAATTGTGGGCTTGCCGTTTGCGTCAACAATTTGCTTTCCATCGGCATCCGCGAGTGTCGTGGTGGCAAGAATATCGATCATGGATCCTTTTGCTTGAGCAGTAAGATGCAATTGCAGAGGCAATTGATTGCCATTACCGTCGGTAATGATCAAAGTATCGTCTCTGAAGACACCGTCTTTCGGTGTAAATCCAGACTGACCCATCATTTGGTATTGCAATGAACCATCCGCACCGCGAACAATCGTTTTGTTGTTGATTTTATTGGTTACGTTTGTCGCAAGGAAATCGCCAGCCTGTTGCTGATCAATCGTCTGAACCGTTCGCCCCGACGCATCAGTGAAGCTCGCAATGTTTTCTAAATATATTGTGGTGCCATCATGGTCAGCTTGCAATTTGTTTTTTACAAACTCATTTGTCGGGCTATCAATTTGAACTTTGCCATCGCGCGAATTCAATTTGAGATTTCCGCTTGCTTGCGGCGGATATGTAGTCGCATCAGCTAACAACGCTTGCTCAACCAACGCAATGCCGGCTTGAGCGATTCTATCGTTGTCCTTTAAATTGATGTTTTCCCAAACCATGTCTATGCCCTGCCTAAGTTTCCAATTCAGCCACTACCAAGGGGGATATGAGCATCTATCCTCATATTTGATGGACTGGACAAAGAGAACATGTGATTTAGTTAATAAAGCGCCTTAGCCGCCCTGGCTTAGCTCCGGAAAGAGTGGCTGCCTGGTGGAATAGGAGGTTCCACGAAATAATGCAACCACTTTGCCATCCTGATTTGAGATGGTTACGTCGTAAGTCCCGGTTGATTTGTTCAGCACTTTCTCTTCGGCTATAGCAGTCAGTTCATCGCCCTCGAGCACAGCCAGAGAGTAGGAAATGATGCAATTTAACGCCACTGTTTTGTGATTCCTTGAGTTGCACGCATATGCAAATGCAGTATCTGCAAGAGCGAATGTGACGCCGCCATGGCAAATGCCCAATCCGTTGAGCATTTCATGGCGCACATACATTGTAAGAGTGGCACGCCCCGGAGAGACCTCTCCCAGGCGCATATCGAAGTGCTTTGCTAAATTGTCCTTTTGATATATACGGCTTGCGACTTGCTGCGTCAGCGCGTGCTGCTCATCGTGTGTCTTAGTCACGGCTGCTCCGACTCGAATTTATATTGATGCACAATGAATAGGCTCAACGGTAATTGATTACGCCAGTCGCTGATTGAGAGGCTGTTGCTGCGCGCGTTGAAGTGAATGAACCATGGCCGAAATATTGCACATACTGCACTTTCGGTTTTGCTGGCTCTGCAGCTTCGTCTTCGTCTTCTTCAATTTGCACTGAAGGAACTTGCTGACGATAGTAAAGCTCTGGAAGAATCGTTGGCATATATGCCGGAGGCGGTGGCACCAGACGTGCTGAAGCGACACGATAAGTGCGCTTTTTCTTGGATGATGTTCTTGCGGCGTGAGATGCACTACCGTGTTTGTGCGCAACACCCGAAGCAGACGCGGTGGCAGCATTCACAGGCTGTGCCAATGGACAAATTGTCATCGCCAGCAATATTAGTAAAGACCGCGCAGACATGTCTGTAACCTCTTAGTAGCAGTTGCGGATTCTACCACTTTATCACATGCCAACCAGTAGTCATGAGCCCAAAAGCTTAACAGTAAAGCGCAAAAGGCTCACAGCGCATATGCGCGCGGATTAAAAGATATATCTAATCTGTTTCGAATATTTATCGGACAGGTGCAATTTGGATTGAGTTCACAACAGGCTTGACAACCATGTTTGCTTCTTCATTTTGCAAATTGATTTTCAGCTGAAACTCAGACGGTGGCTCAAAACAATCGATACAGCGAGCTTCATATTCAGAATCGCCAACCAAGATTTGTTCGCTTGATTGCACGGTTCTCTGAGTTCTGCATGCAAAATCAGAGCCGCATTTTCTGCACACAGCCAGCAACTTATCGACTTTATCCGCAAGTGCTAAAAGCCCTGGCACTGGTCCGAATGGCTTGCCACGGTAATCTAGGTCGAGACCTGAAGCAATAATTTTCTTGCGCTGTCTCAAAAGCGTCAGCACAACATCATTCACGTCAACATCAAAAAACTGAACTTCATCAATGCCGATAACAACAGCCTGCGATGAATACTTGAGCATTTCCTTGGGATTTGAAACAACTATTGCCTGCGATTGCAGTCCGTTGCGTGACTCCACAAGGTCTGGTTTCGAACGCGTGTCGGTTGTTGGCCGAAAAATAACAGTCGGCAAATAAGCAAGACGCGCGCGCTCGATGCGGCGAATGAGTTCGCTGGATTTGCCAGCGCTCATACAGCCGATGATCATTTCAAATCGATATCCACTCAACATAACAGCCAATATCTTTGCTCTTTTGAGAAGGTGTGTCGCCCGGTAATGTTCTCATGGTAACCCTTAAGAGCCACTTTTGATCAGGTTATTGCATATTCAGATTTCTTTAGAATGATGTGTGAATAAGGATTATTAATCTTATTGATCGTGTTCTTTATTTCACATTTGGATCCATCAATTGCTCTCCGCCCGACCTTATAGCACCATATATGGTGCCTTGCCGAATTTGCAAACATAAAGGGAGGGATCAAAAAATCCCTCCCAATACGTCTCAATAACTTAGATATCAAACTAACTCAAATTTTTCGAGACATGGTTCTCTGGTGCATTGAGAGAACATCTCGACGAGCTGTGGAATCCCCCGTTCCACCAATCTCGATGTCGAGCGCAAGTCCGTTAGGACAGTTACTCCGCTTGCCAAAATTTGAAGAAAGTTGATTCTGATCGATCCATCCGTCTAAGTTACTGAGGGGATACCCAGCCAGCGGTTGTCCAGCATGCTTGCCACTAGCTTTGTTTTGGCGCACCACATTATCACGGAAGAAAATGATAGCGCTTGCACCACTTCTGATACGGGTATCTGCCATTGCGATAGATTGCCCGTCAGCTGTAACCGAGCGAGTGAAGTGCGTCAAATCCATCACTTTTCGGTTGATTTTTCCGTCGCCTGCAACTTCATAGGAATAAACCTGATTGGTTCCAGAGAGGAAAGGTTCGTTTATCATCGCGAAAATCGCATCGAGTCTTGCTGCCCCATGGGTGCTTCTCAACCAGTTGTAGAAGTGTTCAGCAAATTCCTCAGAAGTGCTGGATTGAGGTCGTTGAGAAAGATACATTTTGGCTTTTTCGTCGAATGGATAATCGCCACCTAATACATCGTAGTTTGTTATTTTATTGTCCTGAAAACATCCTTTAGAGAGAAACTCATTCCATGAAAGAACGCCCGGCATTGGTCTACCGGAAAACCTAACTGTCATTGAACCTTTTGTGGCGAGATCGGGTTGTGAATAAGGCTGACAGCAGGTTACGCATTCTATTTTTGATTGTCCGGCGTCATTAGATTCCAAAGTGCATTCGATTTTTATTATTGAATTTATGTGCTCGGCGTCTGCCTCCTGAAAATTACGAGTTGATACCAGGTGTGCGTTTGTGCCCAGACCTGCGAAAGAAAAGTTCTTCTTACCCACGGGGAAATTTGTGAACGCTTGATATTGCCCCGATTGAACATCGTCTTCCTGCAAGCGTGCCATACGCAGTGGAAGAGGGGCAGCGACGCTGGTTTCGCTCCCGCCCTTCAACCAACCGAGTGATAGCCTTACTGATTTCAAACGCAAATTTTTAGGCAAATTCGCCGAGAGGAACTCTTTCACATCTTGCGAAGGGTCTATCGTTTTACCTTCGATATCCAAACATTCTCCTGCTCTGATATCACCACTTAGCGATTCGTTCAACATACCGTTGAGTCTTCGAATAGTGTTTTGCAATGCAGAAAGATCTCTAGACACCAGCGCATTCATGCCATCGTTGTGCAGCGTTTCTGCAACAATTGCGTTCTGCCTCAACGTGCCAACCAGGGTGTTGATGCCAGTAACGGGCAACGGCTCACCATCTTGTGCACGAGTAGCCTTTCCGACTGCACTATGATTGCTCAACGAAACATATCCGAAGTTTGGATCATTTATAACTATTTGAGATAGATCCTTTGCGGCTAGCAAGCCAGCCGCATCGACTACGTTTTGTGCGCGACCGCTAAACACCATAAATGGTGTCAGGTTGCAGAACAGAATACACAGAGGTATTACGATAGCTGTGACCATGCAGATGATCAAAACAAGCATGCTTCCGGTTTCTCGGCGAGATTTGCGTTTCACAGACTTTTACCTCCTATTTAAATAAGAACCAGAACCAATCATCGAAGCGCTTTTGCATCGCTTTAGCTGCTGCTGTAGAAGCAGGTGCGCTCACCACTCTGTTGCAACTCGGGTGCCACCATGAACCGTGGGTCGGGGTCGGGGTTGGGGTTGGGGTCGGCGTTGGGGTCGGTGTTGGAGTTGGGGTCGGTGTTGGAGTTGGTGTTGGAGTCGGTTTTGGAGTTGGAGTTGGAGTTGGAGTTGGAGTTGGAGTTGGAGTTGGAGTTGGAGTCGGTGTTGGAGTTGGTGTCGGTGTTGGCGTCGGCGTCGGTGTCGGGGTCGGAGTCGGAGTCGGCGTCGGGGTCGGGGTCGGCGTCGGAGTCGGAGTCGGAGTCGGAGTCGGTGTCGGCGTCGGCGAAGGAGTCGGTGTCGGCGTCGGCGAAGGAGTCGGCGCGCCAAGGTTTGCAATCAAAGTCTTCATTTGTGGAGTGTCTTGACCATTTACTGGCTCAACACCATACATATATCCTTGCCACCACGGTCCGGCAGACCAGTATGTGTAACCATCCCACTGAGCTGAGTTGGCATGCATATATTGCAGCATCGCACCAAGGGAGTCCTGCGCAGCCTGGCTTGAAGGTACACCGATTTCGCTGAGAAAAGCTGTCCTATGATTTGTTTTCAGCCAAGCGGTGAACGAACTCAAAGTGGCTACGGCAGCGCTTGGAGACAAGACATCAGTGCCTGTTCCAGATCCATTAGAGTCCAAATACTGGTGTACATCATATGAGTAATTATTGGCAGGATCAGTAACATTGATCATTACACTTGCATTGAGATCCAAGAAGTTAACTGGGTGCATCCAATAAGTGGATGGCACCAAGATTAAGTTTGTGCTGCCCGTGGCACGAATGGCATTTATACCAGCTTGAGCTGAAGCCAGCCACGTGGTCGCGGTCATACTACCGCCAACAGGTTCGTTCATCAGTCCAAAAATGATCTTGGGGTTAGTACCATATTTGGTTGCCATCTGAGTCCAGAAATTGGCAAACATTGAATTTGGATTACCGCCAGGAACGCCAACCGTAACATTTCGGTAAGCACCATAGTTGTGCAAATCAATAATAACTTTTAGACCCTTGGAAGTTGCATACTGAATAACAGAATCAAGACGTCCAAGGTAAGCAGCATCGAAATTGCCATTCGCTGTAGGTTGCATGCGCTCCCACATGATGGGCACTCGGATTACTTTCATTCCTTTGGCAAAAAAGTAATCAATTTCGGTATTAGTAGGAAAAATGTAATCGACCATGAACGTTCCAGGAATGTTCTGGCCCCATTCAGCGCCCGATATATTTACACCTTCGAGAGTCATCCCTCCCGAAGCAGCTTGAGCAACATTTGCGCAAAGAAATGGAAGTACTAAGAGTGCAGTAAAACCAAGCAGTAGCTTTAGCCGAATCATTTATGGCCTCCTTTTCACGGCTGGCTACCCTGCATTCAATTAAGCAGAGTGCATTCGTGTTAGTGGCAGGTTACGCCGATCAAAATAGCGATAACACAAGCCGATGGATGTAGTAACTTCACAAATCAAAGCAGGTCATTTTCCAACAAGACAAATGACCTTTTGCCTTTTTGTTTGAGAGTAGTCTACATTTCGCCACTAAAACTCAACAGTAAAAGCTATTTTTTCAAAGATTTTGAAAATTTTTTGACACTCCGGAACCGGCTTTTCATGCCTACTTCGGTGGAGGCAAACAAGATTGAAACTCTTGCTGGATAGAAATTTTGTGATTTCCGGGTGGCAGTTCTTGCAATAACCGAAGAACAAGAACCGCGGCCTCATCCTTGCGACCCAGTCCCATTAGGGCTTTCGCCTTGTAGTAAGGCAACTGAGGTCCGGCGAAATGCAACTCTTCGCATTTAGTGAGTGCAGCCAGTCCAGATTGAAAATCACCCTTGGCGATATACGCACGTCCGAGATTCAACTGCGCCAGGGAATATTGAGGGTTCACTTCCAAAGCACGCTTGTAATTTTCTATCGCCTGATCAAACTCATTTTGTTTCAGCAGAACATTTCCTAAGTTCATTCTGATTTCGCATGAGTCCATCGCATTTTGTTCTGCCCGACTAATGGCGTCGCGATAGGCTTGCGTGGAAGCAGGCAGGTTGCCCATTTCGTCATAACAAACAGCCATCCAGAAATATCCGCTAGCGTCTTGCGGTTTCATTCCAGTATAAATTTGAAATGTACGCAGAGCATCTTGCAGTCGGCCCATGTCGATAAGCTGACGACCTTGTTTGAGGGTAGAAGCTGCACTCAGTCCCTGCGGTGGAGCCTCTGTTTGAATTGGCTGAACATTTTGTGGTGCTTGCGCAACTAGATCTCTTTTTTTCAAATCAGCAGCATGCGATTCAAAACCAAAACTTGAATTGGACAAAAGTAGAAACAAAAGCAATCCCGCTTTTTGCAGGAAAGAGATTTTGCAAAACAAATTGTGCCGCATTTTGTTTCGACCCACTCACAGTCGCCCACAATTATAGGCTGCAAACGGCAATTCGCGACTTCACTTGTAGGGGCGACGCCCGGCGTATAGGCCGGTTTGCAAAGATGTACCGGAGTGCTTGCAAAACTGTTACTGGTAATTTTATTCAGACCCGCCAAGTGCTTATAATGATGCTCTATGAACAACAATCCCCTGGCCGCAAAAGTAGGATTATTGCCCGAACCTCCGGGTGTATGCGCAGTTTGCAATGAGACTGTATGCCTCCGGCAGCAGCTTATTTCAATGGCGCTTGGCTACACGGAAAAAACGCTCTGCCTGCAATGCCTCGCAAACGACACAGGCAGAACCAGAGAAGACGTACTTGAAACTGTCCTTCCATTTATAGAAAAGCGTGATTGCTTTTTAAAACCATGGAATCGGTACGAAAACGTAGATTATTGCCCGTTTCAAAAAACGTGCATTCCAGACACTTGCTTCCAATCAAAATGAGACGCCGTTCAGAATGGAACACAATTTAGACCTTAGGGGCGTTGCATGCCCTATGAACTTTGTGAAGACCAGATTATTTCTGGATAAGCTTCCGAGCGGAGATTTGCTTCACACGTTGATCGACAAAGGCGAGCCTGTAGAGAGCGTTTGCCAAAGTATCGCCCAAGAAGGGCACGAAATTATTGCCAAGAAAGAGCAGCCAGAAGGCCACTTTCAGGTGACTATTCGCAAAGTATAAAACCCCTTAGATTGACAAAATACCCAATTTCTTGGACCATAACCTGGTTTCCAATATAAGCGGAGAAATTACCGGGGGTCCCTCAGGGACAAAATCCTGAGGACTTTGAAAGGTCAGAAAGATCATGCGTAATGTTCCATCCAAATTATTGCTCTTGTCGACACTGGCAACTTTGATTGTCAGCCCAAGTTGTATGGCTGAGGAATTCTCGGCTGCACCTCAAGTGCCTGCTTGCGACAAAGTGAAAGAGAAAGCCACACCAAAGGTCATTCCACTTACGCCCGAGCAAATGAAGGCTGAGCTGCGTGCACTGCAGACAGACATTTTGCTGAAGCCGAACGATGCGCAGATGCATGTGAAGCTCGGCGATGCATATAAGAGAATGGGTCAAAACCAGCAAGCACTTGATGAATATGTCAAAGCAAGCAGACTCGACCATTCCTGCTATGTGGCATATCACCAAATTACACTTCTAACGAACGATGAAAAATTGCTGGACGAAGCAATCGAAACACTGAGCAAAATGGAAGCAGAAAAACCGAAGGAGCTTTTGCTTAGAGTTGCCCTTTCCGAACTTTACGAAAAACGCGGAAACTATTATCAGGCAGCGCGCACGTTGATTGATCTCACTTACGCAAACGGCGTACCAGAAAAATATCGCGTTCGCGTGTCATCGCGCATTCACAACATGCTATCGTTAACTAAGACTCAGCATGCACAAGCTGAGGCTCCAACAACCGCTAACACCGACGAAGAGCTTGATGTAATGCCGGCACCACTGCCAACTCCAAGCACAAAGCGCAGTATCGCTCAGGCAAAACTGAAAGACTCTAAAGAAGTTCGCGGCATGGGACACACTCCGCTGCTGCCATAAAAAGACAGGTTTGTATGAGACAACTTAATAGACAAATGTTGATTGCGTTGAGCGCAAGCATATTGATGTGCGCGTGTTCAAGCCATGTCAAAACACCACAAGGCTTATCAACGGTGCCGATGGACAATGGCGGCAAGGTGGCAGATGCGTCTAATGCCGGGTCGGGCGAAAAATTTGATGCAGTCACAGACGAAATTATCAGCAGAGAAACACTGAAAGCCTGGCGCGTGGCCTTGAGGCATGACAAACACGAAGACGTCAGCGAGGCAGATGTACAAAAGCTGAAAGCTGAAGACGAAGAAGAATCGATGCTTAGTTTGAAAAAACTAGAGGCGACTTACCCGACTGCCAGTTTCATCAAAACAATGATGGGGCAGGTCAAACAGCATTTTGGCAAGAAAAAAGAAGCCGCTGAATATTTTGAGGAAGCATCGCTCTTAAATCGAAGAGACCCTGTAGCCCTGTTTAAAGCCGCTGAAATGCGACGCGAGAATGGTCAAACAGAGAGAGCACTAGATTTTTACAAGCAAATCGTGAGAATTCAAGACGACTTTCCTGGGGCGAAACTAGGCATGGCTCGCTGTCTATTGGCAGACAAGAAAACTGAAGATGAAGGTCGAAAAATGCTTGAAGGAATGGTCGCTCAGCACCCCGAAGATGCAGACGCCAAAGCCGCCCTCGATGCGTCTAGCCAAAAGAAGTAAGCGGCTTGTTCGCTTATTCAAGGGGCTTGTTTTTTTAAGAAACGAAATCATCCTAACGACTTAGCGGTTCTAATCAGCTTATGTCGTAGAATATGGCAATATCACTGTTTTAAGCGCCCCTAAACCGGGGGAGCAGCGCCGCGAAGCACTTGTGCACAAGGGGAATGTAATGACAAGAGAAACTGCAGAGAAGGCTCCAGCAACGACTACAGTCGAAGAAATTCAAATCGAAGGATTCGACTTTATTGAATTCTATGTGGGTAATGCCAAGCAAGCTTGTTACTACTACCACAAGGGATTCGGCTTCGACGTTGTTGCGTACAAGGGATTAGAAACCGGTAGCCGCGACAAAGCCTCTTATGTATTGCGCCAGAAAAACGTCAATCTAATTTTGACTACTGGGCTAAGCCCCGATTCGGAAATCGGCCAGCATGTATTGCAGCATGGCGACGGCGTTAAAAACTTGGGTTTTCGGGTTAAAGATGCGAAGAAGGCTTACGAAATCGCCATGTCTCGCGGCGCAACCAGCATTCACGAACCGCTAGTACAAGAAGACTCCGATGGCAAGTTTGTCACTGCGACGATTAGCACCTACGGCGATACCATTCATACATTCGTACAACGCAATGAATATAAAGGTGCATTTGCGCCTGGCTTCAAATCAATCGAGAAGAAAGGCGAAAGCACCGGCCTACTCATTGTTGACCACGTTGTAGGCAACGTAGAACGCGAGAAAATGGAAGACTGGGTTGAGTACTACAAGAAAGTATTCGGCTTCTATGTTTATCAATATTTCGATGCGAAGGACATCAGCACTCAATATTCAGCGCTAGTGTCCAAAGTTATGGCTAACAAAGCCGGCTCAATCAAATTGCCAATCAACGAGCCTGCACCAGGCGCCGGTCGTTCGCAAATTCAAGAATACATCGACTATTACACTGCCCCGGGCGTACAACACATTGCAATTTCAACAGCAGACATCATCAAAACAGTTGGTGAATTGCACAAGAGAGGAATTGAGTTTCTCACAGTTCCTCGCGCCTACTATGACTCTCTGCATGAAAGAGTCGGCAAAATTGATGAAGACATTGAAGAGCTGTACAAGCTAGGCATTCTGGTAGATCGCGAATCAGATGGTTATTTGCTGCAAATCTTCACCAAGCCGGTTGAAGATCGCCCAACATTGTTCTTCGAAGTCATTCAAAGAAAAGGAGCAAAAGGCTTCGGCAAAGGCAATTTCAAAGCCTTGTTTGAATCAATCGAACGCGAACAAGCGACTCGCGGCAATCTCTAAAATAAACAGCGGGCAGTAAAATGCCCGCTTCTTTTTTTTGGAGCAAACGAAACAGAATATTCATACTCAGCGAAGGAAGATCAAAATGTCGACTGACTTGCAGTATCTCAGCGGATTTGGCAATCATTTCGAAACAGAGGCAATTGAGGGCACACTGCCAAAAGGAAGAAACTCCCCACAGAAAGTGGCATACGGTCTCTTTGCAGAACAGTTGAGCGGAACGGCATTTACAGCGCCGCGCAAAGAAAATCTCCGTACATGGTTATACCGCATTAGACCATCTGTGATGCACGGTCAATTTAAGATGATCGATAAAGGAAGCATCGCCAGTAGACCTTTCACTGAAGTTCCAGCCAGCCCCAATCAACTTCGATGGGATCCGGTTCCCATGCCGGAAGAACCAACTGAGTTCCTCGATGGGCTCATCACTTTCGCCGGCAATGGTGGTTACGGCAGCTGCAAAGGCTCTGCAGTTCACATTTATGCCATCAACAAATCTATGAGCGACAAGTTTTTCTATAACGCTGATGGAGATTTTCTATTCGTTCCAGAAAATGGCAGAATCGCCCTGCATACTGAAATGGGTACGCTAGAGCTTGCCCCTGGCGAAATTGCATTGCTTCCCAGAGGCATAAAATACCAGGTAAAAGTGCTCGACAACAAAGCACGCGGATACATTTGCGAAAACTACGGCGCTCATTTCCGCCTGCCAGATTTGGGTCCAATCGGTGCAAACGGACTGGCAAATCCCCGCGATTTCGAACATCCTGTGGCTCAATACGAAGACATTAAAGGTGACTTCAAGTTGATCTGCAAATTCCAGGGCAATATGTTTGAAGCACCGATAGATCATTCACCATTAAATGTGGTGGCATGGCACGGCAACTATGCACCATACAAATACGATCTGAAAAAGTTCAATGCGGTAAACACCGTTTCATTCGACCATCCAGACCCATCTATCTTCACAGTGCTCACAGCACCATCTGAAGTACCGGGCACGGCAAATGTTGATTTTGTAATTTTCCCGCCCCGATGGATGGTGGCAACAGATACATTTAGACCGCCCTATTACCACCGCAATTTCATGAGCGAATACATGGGCTTAATCTACGGTGTATACGATGCAAAAGAAGAAGGCTTCGTACCAGGCGGTGGCAGCCTACACAATCAAATGTCAGCCCACGGGCCAGACACCGCAACATTCCAGAAAGCAAGCTCAGTAGACTTGAAACCATTGTATATGGATAACACTCTGGCGTTTATGTTTGAAAGCTCACTGGTTTATGCGCCCACAGAGTACGCAACAAAAACAAAGCTACTTCAAAAAAACTATCAAGATTGCTGGAAAGACCTTCCCATCACTTTTTCACCACCAGGCAAATAGAAAATCCATTAACAAATTCAAATTTTACAAACTGTCCAAAGATTTGCCCAGAGGTATAAACACACTCCTCAAGCCAAAAGGGGTGGCGTGAAATCAGTTATCTCTCTATTGGGAGAAATTGAGCCACCAAGCAGTTGAACAATGGGACTGCTTTTGAATTAACCAGGGCTGTTTTCGGGAGAATAAAGAATTATGGACAAGGCTATCAATGCACAGGTTGACGGTGGAGAAAAGGGCAAGCTATCACTAACAGATGATGCTGCCCGCCAGGCAGGACAGAATTTGTTTGCACAGCTAGACTCAAATCGCGCCGAAAGCTCGGCTCTATCGGCAAGTATTAGCAGTCGCATGAAAAACGTCAAACCCGATGGTTATAGCGCTATCCCTCCTTATCTATTGAATGAAATCGCAAACCGCACAGGCAATAGCGCATTTTCCAGTGCCGCGAAAGAAGCCAACGACATGCAATCAAACGGTTCCACATTCCGCCCCAGTGCCAATGGCGGCGGTAATGGTGCCCGCGAAGTGTATGATGCTAAAGGAAAAGAAGTTCAGCCGGGCGACAAAGCTCGCTTTGAAGGCGAGAAGCCAACGGGCAATTCCGAAGTTGACAAAGCATATGATTTCACCGGCATCGTTCGCGATTTCTACCAGAAAGAATACGGACGCAACTCGATTGACGGAAACGGCATGAAGTTCGTCTCGACAGTTAATTATGGAGACAACTACGAAAATGCTTTCTGGAACGGTTCTCAGATGACCTATGGACACGCTGGACCAGACAGCCCATTCAAGACTTTTATGCTACTTGATGTCGCTGGGCATGAAATCACCCATGGTGTCACAGAAAAAGAAGCAAACGAAACCTATTACGGTCAATCAGGTGCATTGAACGAAAGTAATTCCGATATCTTTGGTGAACTTATCAAACAATATTCGAAACATCAAACGGCTGACCAGGCTGATTGGCTAGTTGGCGACGGCATCTGGAAAGACGGCATAAAGGGAAGAGCATTGCGCGACATGCTACATCCAGGCACCGCCTATGATGACCCGAAATTGGGCAAAGACCCACAGCCAGCGGACATGGCTCACTACTCGAAGACCTGGCAAGATAACGGCGGCGTCCACATAAATTCAGGCATACCAAATCGCGCATTCGCCTTATTCGCAAAAGCCGTAGGTGGCTATGCGTGGGAAGACCCAGGTCACATCTGGTTTGCAGCACGAAAAGCGGCAGGCAGCGACCCAAGCTTTGCGCAATTCGCCTATCAAACAATCGAAGCTGCCAAAGCGTTAGGTCACGCCGACGAAGTTGGCAAACTACAAAAGGCCTGGGCCACCGTGGGCGTGACACCATCTGCGACAGCAGTAGATACTGACACACCAACCAACAGTGGTGATGAGGAGCTGGCAGCAAAGCAACTAAAGAAAGCTAGCTAGCCTGCCTTCATTATGGCGGAACTTTTCCGCTGAATGAATCATAGAACTATTTACGAAGAGATATCGCTGAAAAACAAAGCGGTATCTCTCTCGTTATGGGCAAAGCAAAATCTGTCCCAAAATCACTGACGACAGATCGAATGCCAAAAGAGAGATTTGATGCGAAAAGGCCGCTGCAATTTTGGCATTTTTTTGGCACATATCAAATTTTGAGAGCATTTTGGATCCCGCGAAGCTACTGACAGTAAGGTTTTACAGCCCGAGAAAATTTCTGCCAAAAACTTATTGACATCTAAAACCGCCAAGCATAAACTCAAGTCAGGGTTAGAGGCGGTTAATCAATGGACGACACATTTAATTCCGGCGAGAAAAACGCCGGACAAGAATCTCATAAATCAGTGGACTGGCAGCACGTCTGGAAGAGCGTTCAAGACGTTGGTTCGCAAGCTGGTCATGCAATAAAAAAACAAGTCGACCAAATTGACACCAAAGAATTAGGCGAAAAAGCCAAGCATGTTGCCAGCGAAGGACTTAAAGTCGCGCGCGGTCAATCGGACAACAGGCAAGCTAACGAAATTTCAGACGCAGCGAGCAAGTACATTCCAGGCGCAGGTCTCATCAGACAAGGCGCTGTAATCGCGCACGAAACAGGCGCAGAAGGAAAGGTGCTCGAAGGAAAGAAAGGACCTTTGCACGCACCAAGCGATAGAACGATGCGAGAAGCAGGCAAAGAAGCAATCGGTTCTGCTATTCCAATTCCTGGCGGAGTGTTTGCAAACGAACTTCTAAATAGAACTGGTGTCAAAGATAAAGTCATAAATACCGCAGTAGATGCAGTAAAAAATCACGATGGGCGCCAGGGCTCATCCAGCAAAGAACATGTAATTCCGGTCGATTCCAAAGGTCAGCATACTGCAGGCGAACATCTACCGAAAGTAATAATCGAAGACAAGAAACCAGGGCAAATTCTCGACACGGCAAAAGAAAAAATAGGTAATTTTTTCCATTCATTTCACAAGCCCGAGATAGTTGAAACAAAAAAGAACTGAGCTGAAACATTCAAGCACTTACAACTTCACATCCTGGTAAACTAGCTTTGATCAGAGGCTTACAGGTCGAAGCAGCGCTTGAAGAGAAGTTCAAAACAAGCAATCTATGTACTAATTGCACTCACACTGAGTTGCCAGTTTGCCACCGCAATTAGTGCCATCATTCCGTTTGTGCTAACAGACGACGAGGCTTCTGTCATTGGGAAAAAAGTTTGGCAAAACGAAGGTCTGGGCAAGGTCGAATTGCTTACCTTTTGGAGCCCAGGCGAAGAGTTTCCATCACTCGGAATAGGGCATTTCATCTGGTATCCCGAAGGGCTCAAAGTACCCTTTGAAGAACGATTTCCCAAAGTGTTAGCATTCTTACAGAAGAAGGGCGTAAAGCTGCCTGCATGGCTTACACCAGAGACTCCTTGTCCATGGAAAAATCGCGATGATTTTCTCGCTGAAATAAATGGCGAGCGCATGACAGAACTGAGAAACATGCTTGCAAATACAGTGCCGCAGCAAACAGAGTTTATGGTTCAACGACTGCAAATATCCTTGCCAAAAATTTTGGAAAAAGCACCACAGGCAGAACGCGAAACAATAGAACGCCGACTCAATCGTATTTTGTCCACCGGACCTAAAGGCATGTTTTGCCTGGTTGACTATGCAAATTTCAAAAACGAAGGAATAGTCGAAACGGAACGGTACAAAGGAGAGGGATGGGGAATGTTGCAAGTGCTCGAAGGCATGACAGACTCCGACGACCCAGTTAAAGACTTCGCCCAGTCAGCCATTCGAGTCTTAGAGCGGCGCGTTCGCAATTCGCCGCCTGCGCGCAATGAAATTCAATGGTTACCAGGCTGGACAAAACGACTCAACAAATATTGGCAGCAGCCCGATTCGACAAGCAATTCCCAAAGCCAAACTTAAGTACCCAATGACGCATGTTAAAAGCGCGCAAGTGGCAAAGCGTTTTTATCACCATGAACAATCGCCGCAAGTTTTGCAGCTAGTTCTGCCGAAGTAGAGCCGCTGACATTACTTAGAACAATCACCGAAAGCTTGTCGTCTGGGTAATATGCAACAACATTGTCAAACCCATCGATGCTTCCGGTATGTCCTATAACCTTTCGTCCATTTTCATTTCGAACATCAAGTCCCAATCCGTAATCTTGTTTGAATGCTGTAGTCATTTTCGCGAGCGACGCTGCGGACAAAACTTTTCCAGCAAATAAACCGTTCTCCCACCGCAGCATATCTTCAACGGTGGAATACAGTCCACCGGCAGCAAACGAATTGCTCCAATCATTGAAATCGGCATTTTGCAAACCGCGCGCAGTGACTAAATAACCTGATGCACGATGTTTGATGATTGCGGCAACAGAGCCATATCCAGAGTCATTCATCGCCAGCGGCTTGAAGAAATTATCAATCACAAATTGTCCGTACTTTTTTCCACTAACTCTCTCAATAAGCAGCCCCAAAGCCAAATAGCCTGAATTGCTATAACTAAATTTCTTGCCGGGCTCAAATTCAAGCGGCTTATCTCTTATTCGCTTCATCAAGTCAGCGCTGCTAGAATTCTTCTTTTTGAAAGAATTGTAGTCGGCGAAGCGATCATAAGTTGGCATACCAGAGCTATGGGTCAACAAGTGAAAAATCGTTATTTTTGACCAGGCGGCAGGCGCATCAGTTAAGTATTTGCTGATTGAGTCGTTGAGTTTTAGCTTGCCTTGCTGCTCCAAAAGCAGCACAGCTGCGGCAGTAAATTGCTTAGAAACAGACGCAAGTCTGAATTTTGTATCAGGAGAGTTTGGCAAATCCCATTCGAGATTTGCAAAACCATATCCTTTATCGAGCAAAACATCATGGTCTTTTGCAACAATCACAGAACCCATGAATTGTTTCTTTGCAGAATAGAATTGCAGCAGTCTTTCCATCTTGGAAGCAACGCTAGTTTCGTCGCTGCTCTTTTCTGGCTGAATAGAGCCAGCTTTAGCGCCCCCAGAGGACGAATTTTCAGAACCAGTCGAAGAGCTGTTTGCCTGTTTGGCAAGAACAGACAACGCAGTCGGTCCACAAAAACTGAAACTAAGCAAGACCGAACAGCACAACGCAAAATTCTTAATCGTCATCTCTAAGTTTTGGCTCCCCTTTTTTGCGCAGCAAAGCCCAAATCTTCGGGCTTCTTTGTGCTAACACCAAAAACGAATTCCTGCCCCTCGTGGAAAGGTTCTCTCATTTCAAAATTCTCGTAGGTTATTCCGCCAGGAACTTCCAATCCATTTGGAATAGCCCACTTAGAATTCCAATACATAAAGCGCCCGTTTACGCGCAAATTGAGGTTAGGGTCTGGGTTTGGTACTTCCCAATATTGCGTAATCGGCTTAGCCCCCCAGTACCAGGCATCAGTGCCAAATAATGGGTGAATAGTGTCTGGGTGCGTTTCGTTTGTGGTCAGTGCCGCAGCAAGCGCACCATTTGGAAGGCGTGTGAGTTTGTCTGCAGAATAAAATTGGTCTGGTGCAAAGTCATAGCCACGATAAACGCGATAAGAAGGAATCGCCAAACTATTTTGAATTCCGTCTTTCAGCCAAATTTCGCGGCTTCGAGTCAAATTACCCCAAGTGGCTGTTAAAACACATCGATCTAATGGTGATGAATCGGCGTCTTGATGTACCTTGAAATGAAGCTCTTCAGGTTGATCGCTGCGCTCGCTAATTTCCAAAGACACGTGTGAACCATTGTGGAATTTCTCTACATCTGCAACCAAACTCAGCTCTTGCACTCCCGGAGCAATTTCTTTCAAGCTTATGGAATTAGGATCTACAGTCATTACCTTGCCTTCCTTCCAGTCACTTTGACTTTTCTCCAACTCGCTAGATCCCCATTCAGGATTGCCAGCCGCCATGGGCTCGACTGCTATGAAATTAGCAAGGCAATAGTTTTTATCAGGCATAGATGGTGACCAAATTCGGATGAGACCTCTTGGTCCGCCGTCATCATTTTTATTGTTGGGGTCGAGGCTACCAGGGTAGAAGCCAAATTGCAAGCCGCCCTTCAATCCAAATCGCGGGGGCTCACCCTTTGCCAGGTCTGGTATAACCCAGTTGCCATTTGTCTTTTCGTCGTTTGCTTTTATGTTCGCTGAAAAAACAGACTGCATCTTAGCTTCATAAGCAGGATTCCTTTTGGCATCCTCTCCTTTCAGATCCAAACTATTTGTTAACTCGTCGCCACTACCAACAGTGCGCAAGTCCATCGCAGACTTCACAAGCTGCGACTTGCCCTGACCGGGTTCCTTCCCAAGCACAGCTTCCCCCAACTGCGATTTGCTCTGACCAGGATCCATCCCAACCACAGCTTCCCCCAACTGCGATTTGCTCTGACCAGGATCCATCCCAACCACAGCT
>CAZJLR010000001.1:575529-668906 GCA_964546815.1 uncultured Candidatus Obscuribacterales bacterium
TGACCAGGATCCATCCCAACCACAGCTTCCCCCAACTGCGATTTGCTCTGACCAGCCTTCTGGAGAGCAGCAGATTCTGAGGAAAGCCTCGCACTTGCGTCATTACTCGCTTTCAGAGCGCGACGACCGGACTCGACATTCATTTCTAAGCTCATTTTTCACTACCTTCAACAGCGCATAGCCCTGGGGGCGCAGGCTTCTAGCCTGCTTTGGTTTTCGACGTACCGTCACTTAATGCCTGACGGCCAGCAGTGCCCTCTGATGCCGAGCCATCAGCATTTTTCGCTGTGTTTGCCACCAGTCCCGCCTTACTCAAATCAGTGCCGTTAAACATATCCAAATCGACTTTTCCGTTAATGCCTGGCACTCTTCCCGCATCTGTGTACTGCCAAAAGTCCCATTTCCCCCAGGGTTCTGGAAGTGTTGGTTTATCGACTCCATAGTTTGCAATCCATAAACTGTACTTGCTCAAGATGGGCGAGTTACCCAAGATTTTGTCTGCAAAATTAGGACTGCAATATATCGAAACCTGCGGCGTGACGCCAGTTTTCTCTTTTACGCCCTGAAGAAAATCGTCAACCATTTTGACCCTTTGCGCAACCGGATAACGAGTCCACTTGCCTGGGTCTTCAGCATCAATCACAAGCCTCAAACTATCTGGCTCAGCTTTTCCAACCACATCAGTAAACAGTTTGACTTGCGCGGCAACAGACTCTTCAGGGTGAAAGTAGTGATAGTAGCCTTCTTTCAATCCGGCGTCGCGAGCCCCTTTGCGGAAACTCTCAAAAGTATGGTCAACAAAATCAACACCCTCTGTTGCTTTCATGAACGCAAATTGATATCCGGCATTTTTGACTTGTTTCCAATCAATTGTGCCCTGCCAGTTTGACACATCAATACCTTTTACTTTATCAACATCACCCTGGACTTTCTTTTCAATTTCATCTTCAGTCCACAGTTTTACGTGGTCTGCAGGAGTGTAGAAATTTCGCCCAAGTGCCTCAAAGTCACGCGATTGAATTCGATTTGCTTCTGCGAGCATTTGTTCATGGCTTAGCTTGATTTTGCCGTCTTGCGCCATTTTCTCAAGGCTCTGCAGCGGCCCCTCACCGTTCTTCATAGGGTCGAGTTCGAAATTAGCCTTTTCATACATGTCCCGAAAAAACTTGCTCTCTTCTGCTTTACGCATTTCGTTCGCACTCATAGGCGCGGTCGCATTGTTCGAGTCAAGAATTTTGTTAGTTGCTTTCATCGCCTCGTCATGCAAAGCCAATTTAGCCGAATCGTCTGCAGCAGACTTAGGCTTGCTAACAACTTGGTCGAACATGTGAAATTCTCCTGCTAGGTTTCAAAACAATCAAAATTGCGGCATTGATTGAGTCTTGATTATTGAAATTAGCGCCTGACTAAATCCGAAAAAACTTGTGTAGATTTTCGGCACAGACTGAGGTTTTTACGAACGCACAAAGTTTCATCTTAATAAGGAACGAATTTCAGCGCTTACACAAATTGGACACAATTCAGTCCGGATTTGTTTATTCTAAGAATGCGAATATTCAGTGTGGGTTTCGGGAAAGGCTGCATGGAAGCGAGCAGAATGAACAGAAATCGTTCAGGCGTGCAATTTACGATCCTCATATTCGGTGTATTGCTGTATCTAGCTCCAGCGCATGCACAGAACTCATTGAGCCAGGGGCAATCGCCCATGAGCAACTTTCAGGCTCACGCAAATAACAAGTGTCCGAATGAATGGAAAGATTACCAACTGGACAAACGCACTCAAGCAGCGCCGATGCAAACAGACCCAACCGGCTTGATGACTAGCGTCCCAGAGGGTACTTTCTCCAAATTTCTAGGCGAAGGCGGTGGCGTGCAAAGCAACCCCGTTGGCATGATGATCAAACAAAAGTGCGCGCCAGACCAGGCTGGAGTGTGCGAACAAGCGGCGCTTTCGGTGCCGATGAAAGGTCCTCAGCCTGTCACTTCGTCATCAGGTGGGATGGTGAAAACTGATTACACCCAGCCGTTCATAAGACAGCCTAGTGTGACAAGTTCGGAAGCAGAACGTACAACAATGGACTGCCGTTTCAAAAGAAACGCAAGTGCGCTGGGATCATCAATGGCGCAATCGGCACCAGCAGCCAATGCAGAACGAAATGGCAGCCAACTCTGGGCAAACTTACCATGTACATCAAATGGTGCTTCAGCAGCGATCATGAGCGCGTTTGGCGATCAGTTTCTCTCAGCATCAACAAACCCCGCAGCAAATGGGCTTAAAGCAAAAGCCGACCAGCAAATTAAGAACATGCAAAATGCAGACAATCAAGGCAATTGCGCAAGGCAAAACTCCGAGACTGCGTTTAGATCTATGACCCAGCCGCTTATTAACGTCGCCAATGAAGACGCCGCAGAGAAAGTTGATTCATGTGCAGCAAACAAAAGCGAAGCAAACGTCATCTGGATGGTGCAGCAAATGTACAAAAGCTGCTATATCCCCATGGCACTCTTATTGTTGCTGCCAGGCGCAATATTGACCCAAGTGAAATCAATGATTGCCGGCGGCTTAATGTCTAACAGCCAGGACGACGATGCGTTGAATCCTATTCCGGGACTAATCAGGTCGGTCATGGCGGTATTCTTAATTCCTGCGACGCAGCTTACCATCAGCTATTGCATCGATATCGGCAATTCGTTAACAGACGCAGTGGCTCATCAGGTACAAGTTGAGACTGTAATGAAATGGGTTAACGAACAGGCATACTCAAGCAATCCGAGCAATCAAGACAACTGCATTCGCAATGTAGCAGGGTCGCAGTGCCAGGGCAAACTGATGGGCACTCCATCGTCGCAAGTAGTGCAAGAGCGCCAATCAGACCTAACAGTCAACGTTCAAAACACACTCAATACAATCAACGCCATGATGTCTCAGGGACTCAATATATTGAATGGGTTTCAACTCGTTTTGATTTGTTATCTGTTCTTGTTAGGACCAATTGCCGCAGCTCTATTTGCCTGGCCGGCATCGCTGAGCGGCGGAGGGGCAGGTGATACGGGCATTTTCAAAAACGTTTTTGCCGGCTGGCTTGATGGAGTCATTTTGCTTTGTCTGTGGAAATTTTGGTGGTGCATCATTCTACTTTGTATGGCTGTTCGGCTAAATCAAGGAGTCGATGCAACAAGCCAATATGAGATGTATTACTACACTGCTTTCATGGCAATCCTGGTCATTGTTCCATTCGATCCATTTCAATGCCGCCCCGGCGATGTTGTTGCGCAGGTCTTGGACAAGGCGCAGAAATGTGGCGGTGGCGGTGGTGGCGGCGGCGGCGGTGGCGGCGGCGGCGGTGGCGGCGGCGGCAGCAGCCGAGGCACATCGCCAAGTAGAGGCAGCACGCCACATAGCAATACTCAGAACCCAGGAACAAGTTCTGGCGGCGGACAACTAGCTACAAGCAATTCTGGCTCTCCTGCATCTTCTGGCGCATCGTCGCAGAGCAGCTCAAAATCGGGAAACAACGGGCAATCAAGAATGAGTGCCCCACAGTCGGAAAGCGGGCTCGACGTAAGAATGCCGAAAAACGTCCCCCCTCCGCCCCGCTCGACATAAAGCTCAGCCAGTCGCTTACACAAATTGGTCACAATCTCGTACGGATTTATTTAGTTTAAGAATGCGACTATTGCCTTGCGGTTTGATTGAGGAAGGCCATGCTGACGATTAATAAGACCTGGATTTTAGCAATTGCACTTGCTCTAAGCAGCATGACTCCGGCATCGGCAGACGATAAGGTCAGCGCATTCGGGGTATCGCAAGCGCGCACGCAAGACCTCGGCTCAGAAAATTCCTGGAATTCAAATGAGCAAGCCAGCAAGTCTCAAGCGGCAAGTTCAGGTGGAACAGGAGCCGTCGGGCCTTACTACAGCGGTGGCAACGTCAGCCGATATGCCAACAGTGGCGCAGGCAACTACAACAACGCTAACGAGAATTCAAACAACAAAGCAGCCATCTGGGGAATGCGTGCAACTAACACTGGAGCCAACGCTCAACAAATATCTGGAAGCAGTAACAGCAATAACGACAGGCACAGCCCGGCACAGAATTCCCTGGGACAAAATCAAAACACAGCATTCAGTAACAGCCATTCCAACAATCAAAACCAAGCCGCATCAGCCGCCAACATTAGCGGAGGCACTGCCACTGCTTGCCCAGCCGCTACAATGCAAGCCTTCGTAGACAATTTCCCCGAAACACGCAGCGCAGCCGACTCCACTTTCGGTGGCATGATGATCCACTCAGCTGGTGGCAACGGCATACCGGGGAAACTGCAAAACCCGACAAGTACTTACATGAAGGCTACAACTAGCTGGCCGAATATGGTTCCTGGTGGACCAACTCAATTGCCGACCACAAGTGTTGGAGCAGCCAATAACATTCCCGCAGCCATTAGAATGGATGGTTCTGGTCCTGTAACTGCAACACAACTAGCAGCCATCGCTTCGGCGGCCGCATCATTTGCTGCCACCGCACCAATGATGCCTGATTCGCGTTTGCAACCAGCAAAAGAAGAACTCAATGCCACCACACAACAAGCTGCAGATAATGCCGGCGATATGGAAAAACAACAAGCAGGATGTGCAATAGACTATGTGCGC
Source organism: uncultured Candidatus Obscuribacterales bacterium (assembly GCA_964546815.1). GTDB lineage: Bacteria > Cyanobacteriota > Vampirovibrionia > Obscuribacterales > Obscuribacteraceae > JAIEPM01. The sequence goes on from CAZJLR010000001.1 coordinate 580,180, forward strand.
ACGGCGCTGCAAAATTTCACCACCGACCCGGGCAACCAATGGAACAAACTGCGAAATGAGTTGTTTTTGCCTATCGCAATTTTGTTGCTATTGCCAGGCGCAGTAGCCAGTCAGGTGAAAGCAACAGTTGCGCAAGGTTTTCCAATCTTTGGTGAAATGAGCCCAGTAGATGGACTAATCAGATCAATCGTCGCAATCTTTCTAATTCCAGGCACTTTTCTTATCGTCAATTATGGCATTGATGTTTCAAATTCAATTGCATACACCATTCAATCAGAATACAAACGCATCTTCGGCACCGACATGTATCGTGACGCAACTTGCGCTCACATAAGAGCTTTCGGCACCCGCCTGCCCAATGAGAATATGGGCTATATTCCAAATCAAGTTGCACAAATGCCTCAAACATCTCCCACAGTGAGAGGGAAGTTTGAACAAGGCAACGTAGACGTAAAGACAGAAGACCCCTGCGCAGGCGTATACAACGCACCGGCAGACAAAGCCAACGAAAAAGTACCCTATGCAGTCAACGCTCAGCGCGCAGCATACAATGGTGCCGGCGCAGCACTGGCAATGACATGGAACATTCTTTGCGCATTTCAAATGTGCTATTTGTACTATCTCTGGTTTGTCGGACCAATCATGGCAGCGTTATGGGTCTACCCGGTAAACTCCCTTCGCCAGGCATTTCCAAGCTGGTGTGAAGGTGTAATCACAATCTGTTTCTGGAGCCTATTTTGGAACTCAGTTGTGTTGCTGATGGCATGCTTCCGCGGCATCGATGACACAGGCACAGTAATCACAGAAGCACTTACATTTCTTTCAACAGCATGCGTCAAATCAGCTTTCGATTTTGCCGGCTTGGTCAAAGCAGCAGGAGCGCAAGCCGGTCAGATGGCACAGAAAGCAGCATCATCTGGTGGCGGTGGCGCAGGCGGCTCCGGTGGTGGTGGCGCGAGTGCTGGAGGAAGAGGAGCCGCTTCCGGTGGACGCCCAACGCAAGCCCCAACGAAACATCCTTCACCAAGCAACATTTCATCAAGCAATGCAGCAACAGCATTGCCAACATCATCAAAACTCGGCGCAGACCCCAATCAAGCTTCGCCCTCATTATCAAACGCAAGCAAAGGTTCAACACAGAATCTGATGTCACCATTATCAACAGGCACCACTCAGACATCAGCACCAGGAAGCGTCACACCAGGAGCAACAGCAGAAATTCCACGTTCGTTAGGCAACATTCCTGGAATATCGGTTCCTCCAATGCTCGGGACTGCAGGTTTGAACTCTCAAATGGCATTGCCCGGTATAAACCCAGTTTCTCCGTCGAATGAAAAGCCAGCAACCGCTACTGATGAACAAAACAAACAACAGCTCACTGAAGGACAACGCCAACAACAAGCACAACAACAGCAATTGCAACAACAGCAACAATTGCAGCAAGAGCAACAAGTCCAGCAACAACGCGAACTCGCCAATGGGCAACTTGCAAATCTATTGCCTGGCGCTACCCCCACGGCGCCGATTGATACCAGTTTTGTCCCGTCACTAAGCAACAATCTAATTCTTCCGCCAAGTAATGCAGAGGCAAGAGCTGCAGCACCCATCATTCACTCCTTCGATACTCCAGCCAGCGGAAAGACATTAGATATGAGCGCTGCTGCTCAAAATCTCTCGGCTCAATTCGGCAATGCACAAAACATGGCAGCAGCACTTCCCGCAGCGCAAGCCGCACAAAGTGGAGCAGCTCAAAATACAACCGGAGACCTTTTCCGCTCTACGATTGATACAAGCAACGCAGCCCCAGTCTTTGCGCAAAGCAGCTTGAATCAGGGTGACTACTCTACATCTGTTGATGACCTGCGTCGTCTATCTTATGATTCAACCAGTTCTCTATCGCGAGCCTGTGTCAACGGAGACGCGGCATACAGCTTCCTAAATTCAGGCGTAGCTGTGCCAGAAACTTCAGTCGTCGCTGAGAGCAACGGGGGCAAAAACAATGCAACCGTTATAGATGTCGACGGCAAAGCAAACGCTGTCACTGTTGATGGTGGCATTGTCCCTTCTCAAAATGAAGGCAACAATTTCTATCGTTCCGGCTCTGCTGTGACGCTCGAAGGTGCTGCGATGATTCAGACTTTCGACGGCGCAGACTCAAACGGATTTGCATCAGCAAGCAATGCAGCAGCGGCAACTCATGATTCAGCATTAAATACAAAGATGCTGGGACAGATGGCAATAAATACGGCTACAGTCAGCAACCAAGAATCGGAACATAAAACCATCTACAGACAGCAACAAAATCAAGTTACAGAGCAGCGCCGTACACAGGCGCCGGCAGCACTAAATGCAGCGGATAAATCTCACCGTTCTGTGACTGAGCAAAACAAATCTGGACTAACAGCTACTCCATCAGTATTTGTCCGCTTGCGTGGCGCGGTTAACCCAGCTCAGCCTGTACAAGCAGGCAAGGATGAAAAGCCAAACGAAACGCAAGAATTGGCAAGAACATCACTGGCAGATATGATTGCATATCAAAACATCCGCAACAAACAAAGAAAAGTTCAAGCCATGACCGAAGGCGAAGAACAAGAATTGATGCGCAAGCTAGGTCACATCGACAATTGCCAGGCAAGTGTATTGTGATCCTAAAACGGAATTTCGAAGGAACTGCGATATGAGGAAAGCTCATCTGGCATTTGTAACATTGGCGCTTGAGTTGTTAGCCCTGTGCCAAACGGCGAATGTAGCGGCTTACGCTAAGTCATTCGATACAATGGTCAAGAAGGTTGCACCATCAGAAATAACACGAAAGATTGACGTTACGTTCGATGAGAAAGTCGAATTCAAAAACACAATCAAAAACGAAAGCACTACCAAGCAACAACTTGCCGCCAACACAATCTGGCCGATACTCAAACAATATGACTCGCAACACCTCGGCAAAATCGCAATGCCTATCGGTGGAATAGGCACGGGCACGGTTTCGCTGGGTGGACGTGGTGACTTGCGTGACTGGGAGATAATGAATCGTCCTGCGAAAGGCTTCACGCCTCAGCCGAAAAATGGTTATGGACTTTCGTCCTTTGGGCCCTTCTTTGCAGTTTTTGTAAAAGATGCTGATGGCAAAACTATGGCGAGAGGGCTGGAGGGACCCATAGATCCCGCTTCATATGAAGGACCATTCGGCAGTCCGGCGACAAACCACGGACTTCCGCGATTTCAAAAATGCAGCTTCGCAGCAGCATATCCACTGGGGCAGGTAATGCTAACAGATGAGAGCATGCCTGTTGACGTAACATTGCAAGCATTCAATCCACTGATTCCATGCGATGCCGAACGCAGCGGAATTCCTGTTGCGGTTTTGCGATATGTGCTGCACAACAAAAGCAATCAGCCCATTAAAGCATCTGTCTGCGGCAGCATGCCAAATTTTATCGGCGACGACGGCTCGGGTCAAACAAAAGACCGGCAAGGGGATTTCATCGCCAGTGGTGGCAGAGACAATCACAACGAATTTAAACAAGGCAAATCGGTCAGCGGCATCTTGATGTCATCTAAAGGCGTGGCGACCCGAGCGCCTCAATGGGGGACAATTGCCCTAACGACCAGCGCGACGAATGAGATCACCCATCGCGTAGCCTGGTTGCCTAGCGGCAACTGGGGCACTCCCGCTTTAGACTTCTGGGACGACTTCGGCGCAGACGGCAAACTTGAGGAAAGGCAGCCAGACAAAAACGATGAAACGCCGATGGCATCACTGGCGGTGTCTGTAGACGTGCCTCCACAAGCATCGGTGCCAGTGACATTCTTCATCACATGGCACTTTCCAAATCGAATTACATGGACACCAAAGAATGACGAGAAAGACCTCATAGGCAACCATTACACGTCCACTTTTACGGACGCATGGGACGTTGCAGAGAAGGTGGCAGCACAGATAAATGAACTTGAGAAACAAACGGTGTCTTTCGTAAAAGCGTTTTGCAGCAGCAGCCTGCCCGACAGCGTAAAAGAAGCGGCTCTATTTAACCTCAGTACATTGCGCTCACAAACATGCTTTCGCACCCGCGACGGTCGCTTCTACGGTTGGGAAGGCTCGGGCAATCACGATGGTTCTTGCCATGGGTCTTGCACTCATGTCTGGAATTACGAGCAAGCCACACCGTTTTTGTTTGGCGACTTATCCAAAATGATGAGGGAAGTTGAATTCGAGCAAGCAACTGATGAACAAGGTTTGATGAGCTTTCGAGTAAACCTTCCATTAGAGCGGGCGCATGAGTTTAACAAAGCTGCCGCCGATGGACAAATGGGCTGCGTCATGAAGATGTATCGCGATTGGCAATTGTCGGGCGACGACGAGTTGCTTAAGAAGCTATGGCCGAAAGTCAAAAAGACACTGGAGTTTTGCTGGATTCCTGGCGGCTGGGACGCTGATAAAGACGGTGTGATGGAAGGTTGCCAGCATAACACTATGGATGTTGAGTATTACGGTCCAAATCCACAAATGAGCATTTGGTACATTGGTGCATTGCGTGCAGGTGAAGCAATGGCAGGCAGAGTCGGTGACAATGATTTTGCCGCGAAGTGCAAAGACCTTTCCACACGCGGCAGCAAATGGATTGATGCAAATCTATTTAACGGAGAATACTACGAGCAGCAGATTCGCCCAGCACAAAAGGAATCTGATGTTGCGACCAGCCTGCGAGTAGGCATGGGCTCAAAAGACCCAACTCATCCGGAATTCCAAATTGGTGCAGGTTGTCTCGTAGACCAGCTGGTGGGGCAATATATGGCACATATTTGCGGGTTAGGCTACCTCGTTGATAAGTCTCACGTGCGAAGTACACTTGCAAGCGTTATGAAATACAACTATCGCGACAAGTTGTGGGGGCATTTCAATTGTTTAAGAAGCTTCGGTCTGGGCGACGAGTCGGTGCTTCTCATGGCTGATTACCCAAAAGACAGACCCAAAAATCCATTTCCCTATTTCAGCGAAGTGATGACAGGCTTTGAATATTGCACCTCTGTCAGCATGCTTTACGAAGGGCAGACTGAGCAAGGTTTGCAGTGTATCAAAAACATTCGCGACCGATATGACGGACAAAAACGCAGCCCTTTTGATGAGGCGGAGTGTGGGCACCACTATGCACGAGCTATGGCAAGCTGGGCTGCCATTCCAGCACTGAGTGGTTTTCACTACTCAGCAGTGGACAAAACGATGACGCTCACGTCAAAAGAAGGCACATATTTCTGGTCTAATGGTTACGCCTGGGGCACTTGTTCTGTGAGCAAGATGCATAACAAATATAGTGTTGCTCTGAGTGTTCTTCATGGAGACTTGCATTTATCCCGATTCTCTTTAGAAAACGCAGGCGCAATAACATTCAGGAAAGGGCTCGCAATTGCGCAAAATTCGCAGGCGATGTTCGCCCTGCCTTCTAGCGCAATCGCGGCCAAGTGATTTTCAAACCAGGACGGGGAACGTCCTAATCCTTACAGCACAAAAATCAGCAAATTAGACCCGAAGCAGGCTGGAAGCCTGCGCCCCCAGGGCTCCGCTTCTGAAAATTGGGAAGGATGGATGGTCTTAACGAGATTTACACAGTTCAGTACGGTCTTATTTTGATTCGGTGGATTAGCATCTAATCTTGCAACCACAACAAGGGGCGACTAGACAATGAATGATGCTTTGCCGGGTGGAAATCAATTTGAACAAGTAGCTGCAAATGATCATGACGATCAACGCAGCGGATTTTTCAGCAACTTACTTCATGAAGCACTGAACGGCCTTCACACCATGCTCGTAGAGGGGCGAGGCATTGCGCTAAGCACGTCGAGTGCCCCTGGAGAGGCAAGCAACATTGTGCCTGAAATGGCCATTTCAGACTCAAATAAAGATCCCTATTCTTATGGCGGAGATGCCCGCACCCCATCGAACTCACCCGCAGCTGCAAGCCAAGATTTCGATCCATATGCCTATGGTGGCGATACAAATGGTGATCAAAAGGTGCCACCATTTGCACCATCAGCGAACACCGCTCCAAAAGACGGGTCATCCGACAAAACAGCACCGGGCGTTCCGCCCGCTGACGTGCCACCGTCTACCCCCGATTCGTCTGACGCGCCGCCATCCAACCCAGACGGACCCGATGCACCTCCCTCTGCTCCCTCCAATCCCGACAGACCGGATACGCCTCCTGCTGCCCCTCAAGATTCAGACAAACCGCAAACAGAACCCCAGAAGCCCGACGCTCCAAAACCCGAAGGAGACAAAGAAATAAAAATGGGCGACAGAATGTTCACAGTTCATTCCGATGGCTCAGCAGAATACAAAGTCGCTAAAGGCGACTGCGTATGGTTCGTTGCGACTGATGTCCTAAAATCTAGAAACGGCAAAGCACCAAATGACGCCCTCATCGCCGCCGAAGTAAACAAAATTGCAGAAGCTAGCGGACTAACCAAAAATGGCAGAAACCCCAACTTAATTTACCCAGGCGATAAGCTTGTGATTCCACCTGCAGAAAAATCAGAAAACGAAACCCAATCCTAAGCTGGCTCGATTAGATCAAAACCAAAAAGAGAATCCGCATAATTACGAAAATGCAGCTTACTATAAGTGAGCTGCATTTCCAATTTGACATTCAACTTACGTTAGAACCATGTCCCCAAATCTACCAGTACTGTCCTAATGGCAGGCTGCAGGCTCCGAACAGGAAGAGCTCGAAAGCGCGGTTGGATTGCTGGTCTTGAGTAGAATAAGTTCTTTCATTACCTGAGATAGGTCTGCATTGCGGTTTACTCCGCCGAATGCATCATGGAGTTGTTTGTAGATTGCGTAGAGTTTGTTGTATGTTTCACGGTTTTCTGCTTTGGGTTTGAAAACGATGTCCTTCAGTGAAGTCATGCTTTGCTGTGCTTCTTTGATGTTGTCGTGCCCACCTTTCGATTTACCGGCCAGAACTGATGCAGAAACGGCAGCTCCGAGCGCACAAGCCTGGCTTGAACCAGCAAGCTGGAAGTCGCAGCCAATTACATCCGCATATATTTGCATGAAAAACGGATTTTTCTCGGCGATGCCACCGCAGCAAACTATTTTCTCAACAGGTACACCATATTCGGTGAGCCGCTCGATTATAGCTCTGGCACCGAAAGCAGTGGCTTCAATTAGGGCGCGATAAATTTCTGCACGCGAAGTATGCAATGTCTGCCCAAGAATCAAACCGCTTAGAAGCGGGTCTACCAAAATGTTTCGATTGCCGTTGTTCCAGTCAAGCGCCACCAGCCCGCTGCGCCCAGGACCTTGAGCCATCACTTCTTGTGAAAGCTCTGCGTGCATCTGAGCGTTGCCCTGGCAGACTACTTCTACAAACCACTTAAGGATATCGCCGACAGCTGATTGCCCAGCTTCTACTCCATAATAGCCTGGCAAAATTGCACCTTTCACAATGCCGCAAATACCATCAATTTGTGGCACAGATTTTTCTGCGCTCATTACAGCGCAATCGCAAGTTGATGTTCCAATTGCTTTTACAAGGACACCTTCTTCGATACCGCTGCCGATGGCACCGTAGTGCACATCTAATTCTCCAATAGCGATTGGAATGCCTTGAACCAAGCCCAGCTTAGCGGCCCATTCCTCGCACAAGTTTCCTGCCGCAGTGCTTGCGTCATACGCTTTTTCATACAATCGGTCTCTAAGAGAAGCCAATTCGGGAGCAAGCTTCGACAGAAACTCTTTGTCGGGAAGCCCACCCCATGCGCCTTCCTCGTCGCAATAAAGTGCCTTGTGCCCAGCGGCACAAACACCGCGCTTTATTTTTAGCGGATTACTAACCCCCGCAAGCACGGAAGGAATATAGTCGCTTAATTCAACCCAGCTGTGTGCTGCGGCGAAAACATCTGGTGACACGTTAAAGCAATGCAAAATTTTAGACCAAAACCATTCCGAAGAATAAGTGTTGCCACATTTAGCAATGTACTCAGGACGAATCTGCGCGGCAAGCTTTGTAATTATCTCGGCTTCGCGAAAACTTGTATGGTCTTTCCACAACCAACATTGAGCTGAAAGATTGTTTTGCCAGACAGATTGCATCGCCAGAGGGCGGTTAGATGCATCAACAGGCAATGGGCTGGAGCCCGTACCCGCTACACCCATTGCGACTATCTTGTCAGGCGAGAATGCAGGATTTTTCTTGGCACTTGCAATGGCAGACTTAACTGCGGTTTCTAAAGACGAAAAATAGTCGCAAGGATTTTGACGCGCCAGATTATGGTCTGCATGGTCAAGCAAAATGCCTTGCTCGCCACTTGGATAATCTACAGAACTCACGGCAATCTCAGTACCATCCTGGCAGTCTACAATCAGGACGCGAACGGAATTGGTACCGAAATCTACACCAAGCGAATAACTCATGAAGAACTCCAACGAGAAGATAGAGAAGGATATTGTAGCGGGCGACGCATGGCGTCGCCCCTACAAATTATTTCACCAGCCTGCAATAACGAACTGATTACGCCTTGTGGCGGCGGAGTTTGGCGTTGGTTTCGCCTCCATTTAGCAAGTACAGTAGCGGAATCGGTCGATCTACACCTTCGATGAAAGGCGGGCGAGCAGACCAGCATGAATGGGATGGTACGTTGTTCAAATCCATCCAATACTCTAATCTTGCAGGCGTTAGCCCCTGAGTCATGTGGAGGTGGTTTGCCGGAGGATAATGTTTGTATTCATACATCGAAGCATATTTCGGAACTACAAATGTATGAGGCCACGTTGGAGTGGTGGCATCTCCCAGCGCCTTCGCCAATTTTTCTGGAACTTGGGCGGTTGTTGCTTCATCCCAGCTGAGGCTGAATAAGCCAGAAAGAGTGCTGTAGGCCAATCGTCCGGCGATGCCATCAAGACCACCAGGCGAGGTGAATGTAACCGAATTGCCCATGCCGGGGAAGTAGAACTCATCGGCAAGTGGCATTGAGACACGGTCCATAATTTCATCGACGCTGGCACCAGCTCTAGCCGCCCAGTCAAATGAGGCGCTGCCCGAGTTGCAGCCATCCATCAGTCCTTTGCGAACCCACACTTCGCTTTCATCGAGTTTCAAGCCGATCTTTTCGGCAAGCGCTTGAAGCTCCCACGGTTCCCAGACTTTACGGAAATCCATGAAAAGCGGTGGGCTGCCACCAGTAAGCGCCGTAAAGAACAACATCGTAAGAAGCCCGGAGACATCAGCCTCAGTCGCAAACGGCAGAGGGACTTTCTTGCCATTATGATCAAAAGATGCATTGAAAAACGATTCCATAGCATCGGCAACAGGCAGTGGAATTCCGCGCTTGTCACTGCCCCACTCAAGCTGACTCATAAAACCGCCGCCAACGGCATTCAAATCTTTCATGATGTCTCGCGTAATCAAATAAAGCGCAAGACTATCGTTAAAACGCCTGGAGTCTTCTTCGTGACGAATCTCTAGCCTATCGCCGAGCCGCCTATCGACCCACGCACGCATCTCTTTTAATTCGGCGCCATCGTATGCCTTTTTCTGCAGCATATCAGCCAACAGTTTCATATCAAGGCGCGTGATTTCTAGACCAAACTGCTTTCTAATCGGGAGAATATTTGCAAGCGCAGTCTCCATGCCCATGCTGTCGTGACCGAAAACAACTACTCGTTTGCCCTTCAAGGCTTGTGTCGTCACAGCCGCGAAAGCCCAATCAACCATCGCCTCAGCGGTGCCCTCAGTCATGACTGGATGCATTCCTGAATCTGGCCACGTGCCTACGTTCAAATGTGATAGCCGTCCATATTGTGCCAGAGCACCGTTAGTTGCGTGTGCAAATACAACACCCGGTTTTGGCCCACTGTTGCCGCAGGTAAAATTAATTGGAGTATCTTCGGGAAACTGTTGAAGCAACGATATAACGCTCAGCTGCGGAAAAGCCCAGGTATCTGGAGTACAAAGCAAGACATTTACTCCGGCTTCTTTGAACATTGTGGCAACGATGTCTGCTTGTTTTTCACCATCGACAAGAATGGGTGAATAAACAACTTTTACAGGCGAACCGTCAGGCATCTTCACTCTATCAGCGAGAATGTCTGCTGCCATCTTCGTAATGTTTCTAGCCCTTTCTCGTGCTTCAGGTACGATGCGCGGGTCTCCGGCGGCGAAAACACCAATAGCAGGCAAGCTGCCTCTGACACCAGAAGCGCCTTCCGCCAATTCAACTGCCTTTCTGCCGACGTTTTGCTTCAATGCGTTTACAATCTGCATAATACCCCCTGGTGATCTTGAGCGCCAAAATTCATCGCTCAGTACTTTCTGTAATCTTGAAAGCCGAATGGGACGACTAAAAGTCTCTCGTCCGCTTTGTCGGAACCGTACTAAAACTTGCATTAATAAATCCGGTCTGAGTTGTTTATATTTTGTGAGCGATAGACTTAGTCGCGCACCATTTGCGATACCACGCACCGAGCTAAGAACATCTTCAGATTCACAACAATTACACAAATCAGTCCGGAATTTTTTCATCGATCCGATTTCTACTGAAAGACTGCTTGCTTAGCAAACAGCGGTATCGATATCATTTTTCACCGAGGAACCATATATGGATCTGTTTTTTAGATCAACAGTTAGAAGTGCAAAAGCCCTTGCAGTGCTCGCAACAGTTCCTGCAATGCTGCAGTTTCCCCTAAATTCTCAAGCCGCAACATTGGATGGACTGAACAATGAAATGACTTTCACTGCACATCGACTTTCAAGCGCAGATCCAGAGCATAAAAATTCAGATCGACGCCCAATCGAGCCAGGACAAACATTGGAAATTGGTGAAATACAAGGCGCCGGAAAAGTTACTCATATGTGGTTTACCATCTGGGCAGACTCCCCAGATTATTTGAAAGAATTGGTGTTGCGAATATATTGGGACGGAGAAAAACAAGCTGCAGTCGAATGCCCTCTCGGTGACTTCTTCGCGCTAGGTTTTGGAAAACTAGTTGACCTCAAAAGCTCAGCGGTTGTGATTGGTGAACATGCAGCATTGAATTGTTATTGGCCAATGCCATTCAAGAAAAGTGCTCGTTTTACTCTAACTAACGAAGGAACAAAACCAGTTAAAAGTTGCTATTACAATTTTGACTATCAACTAGACAAAAAGCCAAGCAACAACACGGCTTTCTTCCATACTCAATACAGACAGGCTTACCCAACTCCAAGCGGAAAGGATTATCTGGTTTTAGATGCAAAAGGGCGGGGGCAGTATGTTGGTTGTTTCATCAGCATGCTCGCTAACGCTGATGGATGGTGGGGCGAAGGGAACGACAAATTTTACGTGGATGGTGCTAAAACAGCAACCATTGAAGGCACCGGCACCGAAGATTATTTCTGTGGTGCATGGAATTTCGGCGGCGCGATGAAGGAAGGGAAATCGTTCTATACAGAATATTTCGGCGTCCCACTTTACGATGCCGGCGAGAAACGCGGTATTCGCAACACATGCTATCGCTGGCATGTATTAGACCCAGTACCATTTACTTCGTCTTTGCGTTTTGACCTCGAGCACGGAAAAAACGGCTCGGACAACGTGCGCACACCGTCAACAAACAACTACTCAACGGTAGCCTACTACTATGTTGATCATGCCAGCGGTGATGGCCCGGCCCTGCCAAATCTTGAGCAACGCAATTCGCAACTGATTCCAATAGCGAAAGATGCGACGGCAAAATAAAAGTCAGAGGCTCGATGGTCAAAGCTGGTCTTAGAGAAAGTACAGAAAGTATACCGAAACTGTAGGTATACTTTGAATCTCAGTCTCATTCGTCCTTAATTAACACCGCTGAGACGCGCCGAGGTTCACGAAAATGCGCTTTTTGATCAGTTTGACAATCTTGCTTAGTCTCACGACAGGTACGATTTGTCGAGCCAATGAATCAGCTAAGGACAAATTCATTACAATTCCTGTCCTTTATATAACCGACAGGGCCAGGTCAAAATCGAGTTTTGGTGGTCAAAGGAAACTAGAAAACGGTACCTCAATATATAACCTGAACACTGGCTCGATTAATTGGTCGCTGAAAAATTCGCAAAACAAAACTTTGACAGACGACGAAAAAAATATTGGTTGGCACGAATCAAGCAAGAATGAGACCTCGAAGCCAACACCGCTAGAGGGCTGCGGGAGCAACGAAGCATACAAAAAACTTGGAGAAGCTATCACAGAAGCCGCGTTAAAGACAGAGAAAAAAGAAGTCTTCGTAATCATCCACGGCTTCAATACAGACTTTGAAGCTGCCACAAAATCCGCCGCAGAACTTGCATACAACGTTGAATGTCCCGTTGTTGCTTATGACTGGGTGTCGAAAGGAAAAGTAGGTCAATACGCCGTCGACGCTTGTAATAACGAGTGGAGTCAGGAACACTTCGACCGCTTTTTAGACGAACTCAAAATGATAAAAGAGAAGTCGGGAATAAAATTCACGCTACTTGCTCACAGCATGGGCAACAGACTGAGCATTCGTTCTGCGCCGATTCTCAAAGGGCAGCACATTTTCAAAGGCTTTTACCTGGTAGACCCAGACTTCGATGCCGAGACATTCATTCACTATTTGCTTCGCTACGCGAGAAATACAGAAGAGATGAGTGCAAACAGCGCAATCAAAGACAAAAGAGAACCAGCAAAAGTAAGCATACTTTTTTCGCATAGAGACCGTGCACTACCTTTCGCAGAAGCAATTTTTGGTGGTTACACAAGACTTGGACAAGCCGCAGACAAAATGCTCGCCACAATTTTTGAACCAGCAGCAGAAAGCGAAAGCACAGAGCCAGTAGGCAAGAAAATGACACCTGAAACTACGACACTGGCACCAGAACTAAGACCCGATTGGCTGCTGAAATTTGAATGGATTGACTTCACTGCAATCGACAAGGGAGCAGTCGGACACACAATTCCATACGAGCTGATATCTAATCTCTGGTCAAAATCTAAGGCAGGTGAAGGGCTAGAACTCGTAGACAGCGAGAATTCTTCGCCCAATCACCTCAGTAGATTTTTTCTCGATGCCTTTCACGAAAGACAACACATCTCATCTCGGCTGGGAAATTGCAAACGCGTAGTCGTGGTTAAACCAGAGAAAGAAAACACTACAAGTACCACCCGCAAAAGCTCCGACGAGAAAACAGTTGCTCCTGAAGTTCCACCGCAATCAAAGTGAAACAGACTTTTGGGTCTTGCCATTTTTTCAGCTTCTGTGCCTTAGAAAGCTTGCAAAAGAATGCGAGTCAACAGGTCTGCCGTACATAACATCTGTGCGCAGCACATACTTTTGACCGCTTTGCACAACAGCCCCTTCATGCAAAGTTCGATGGTCAAAAACCAGTGCAGTGCCTTGAACAGGGCGAATTTGGGTTTCGGGACAATCGTAGAAATTAGTGGTGCCACCACAAAAGCCATCATTTAAATAAACCATAAAGCTCAGCTTGCTCATTTCATTTTGACTTCGCTGAAAAGCCCCATCATAATGCGGCGCGAATTTTTCACCTGGTCTATAGCGAAAAAGACGAAATCGTTCATTCAGCCCAAGCATTTGCCATGAACCAATTGTCTCTGGAAGATATGGTCGAGCGCGCTCGAACAAATTAACCGCAAGGCCAACATCATCAACCATGACTCGCCCGTTGCTGCGAATATCAGGATAAAAGACCGGACCCACCGCCGTTGTAATCGGAGCCATCCCAAACCCCAAAGACTCACCTTGGGAAATGAAAAACTCACACTCTTCCGTTGAAAGGAAATTGCGAATTAGAAAGACTTTGTCGGCACGAACTTGTTGTTTTTTCATCGGTGTATGCATAGAATTTCCTCGCATGAAAATGTCCGCAGACTACACAAACTAGTCCGCCGCAAATGACTATTCGTTCAATAAACCAGCGCCATATAAGCACTGAGCACATCAGTTCAGCGCCCAGCCCAGCATCGAGCAAAACGTCTCAGAAAGGGTGAGCTCAGAGGACCACGGAGGCTCTCGGAGGCTCTCGGAGAGAACTTCGAGCTCAACCTTTCAGACGTTTTTTCGAGAACTTCTTTAATCGTCTCTTATACGTTTACTATAACGCCATCCAGAAGGAATTGTCAAGCTCGCCAAGCTCGGAAGAACACAGCTGTTGGCAGCTATTGCTAAAGCGGATGATAAAACAGGACAGAAGAAGTCCTCTGTGAGCAAGAAGGCAACAACGTCACGATGACGCTTTCCGGGGTCATATTCTCGCAGAAAGCGCGCCGCGTTGATTTACGAGATAAATGCACAAAAGAAAAAGGCGAAGCATGGCTTCGCCCCTACAGTTTTTTATTGCTTGATCGATTTTTCTAGAACGCGGTGTTTATATCACAGGTTGATGTTGAAGTTGGTGGAAGCCATGGATAAATAAGGCTTCCGCCGCCGGAGCCTTTGAATCCGCCACTGCCGGCCTTACCACAAGCATTTCCAGTATATCCACCGAGAGTGGACATCAAGCCAGTCTGAGTGCCATTGAGCTGTGGTCGATTTAAGAACTGACCCATATTGCCCTTGAAAGTCGAAACCATGCCTTGTCCAGTATTGAACAATGGCGCTTGTGCATTACCCAGCGCAGGTTGAGCTTTCTGGATATACTCAACGTCCCCCCATGAACTTACGCTGTCGTGGGGACCTTCGCCAGTGTTTGCCTGGCTATTGAATGCCGGACCTTGTTGCTGCATGGCTTGATGCTGCAATTGCGAATTGTAGCCTGAGTCTTGACCGAACTCCTGGGCCATCACCGCTGGGGACAACGCAAGTCCACCGAGTGCCAAAGATAAAGTTAGACAGAACAACTTCATGGCAGGATAACCCCCAAAAGAACCGAAACTATGTAGTAACCAGACAATTTTACAGCCTTAATAGTATTCAAGATATATGAAAAACCCGTGAAATGCTAGCCCCTGCGACCTTTTACGTTAATTCTATAAATACGTGCGGGCTGACAGTTTTAGGCGTTTACTCTGAGAACGGAAAGATTAAATGTGAAAGAACGCCCAGATAAATAGCGAATGACCGCATCAGGACAGCATATTGCTGCCCTGAGCGAGTCAAATCAAAACGATGAACTTAGTAATACTAAAAATGCACAAGCATGGCAGCTAAACCGAGCGCGAAGCCCAGCCCAGCGACAGTCCAACCCAAAACGACTTTGGGATTTTTGCGTTCTTGGCTCAATTCATGACAGCGACGCGACACTGAGAACTCACTCTTTTTCGAATCGCAACTTGCGGCTTTCGCTTGCAAGCGCCAATCGCGCAGCTTCATAGATTGCTTAGCCCTCTCATTTTGGATGTACTCCTCAACTGAAGGCGCACCTTTTGGAATGATCCCCTCCGGGACATTGTGTTTGAACGAATTAGAACGATCTACAGCGTAATTAGAGGACGATTGCTGACCGGAAATACTCATAGTTTGGTCTCCCCACCCGAGAAACTACAGTGCGGCAGCAAGGCAATGTCTTGCCGGCGCATAGAGTTTCTGTGTATCTAGTAAGTATGTACGCGAGCGAAAAAGTTGCTCGTTACCTACTTTGCGTTCTACGAGAGGGAATGTCAAGTGAATTTTGGATTGACACTAAATTACGCTAGTTTCTCTCGCCAAGGCAGTTTCCAGCTCTTCAGCTGTTGCGTATCTATCTCTCAATTCAATAGCTGTAGCTTTCGCAACTATGTCATCCATCGCCTGCGAAATCTCAGGCAAAACACGTCGTGGATGTTGCTGATTTATTGGTTCTGGTTCTTCGCCAGTAAGCATGAAGAACAACGATGCACCAAGAGAGTAAATATCACTTTGCGTAACAGGTTGTCCACGAAATTGCTCTGGTGGCAAATAGGCATGTTTGCCCACAACGGTGCCGGTTGAAGTGCTGTCCTTCTGCTGAGCTACGTTGAAATCTACAAGCTTGAGCATGCCATCTTTTCGGAGAATCAAATTGTCTGGAGTAAAATCACGATGCACCACAGGCGGTGTGAGGCTGTGCAAATAACTTTGCATTTTGCACATTTGCAATGCCAAATCGCGCACTTTAGACTCACTGATCGGGCCAGATTCAAGCACAATTTCACGAAGTGACTTGCCATCGATATGCTCGAGCACTAGATAACCGCGATGGTCTTCAACGAAGAAATCGACCAGGCGAACAATTTGATCGTGGTTAAGCTGTCTCAAAATTCGCGCTTCTTTTTCAAACGATTCAAGGCTTTGACGACGCACACTCACGTCAACATAGACCGGAAGAATGAACTCTTTCAACACGACAGTATCTGCCATCTCTTTGTCATAGGCTAGATATGCGGTGCCCTGTCCACCGACACCAAGCTGTTTGTCTACAACAAATCTTCCGTTTCGCAATTTAGAGTCATGCTCTAGTGGAGTAAGTCTCTCTCTTTTCGGAGGACCAGACAATGCCTGCAACCACAGTTCGGTATAACTGTAGTCGGGCGGTAGCTCAAGTGCCTGCACAGCCTCGGCATCTCGATTTAAGTCGGGTGACCAGGCTTCGACTGCTTCAAGCAATTTTGCACGCTCTTCCGCAGAAGGAATGCAACCCAATCGCAATTTCAAGTGATTGTTGGCACCAAAATCAAAACGCAAAATATGATCAAGCGGGGATGTTTTACCCTTAGGCAAATCCAAAGCCATTTTGGAAATTTTTCGCCAGTTGATGACTTGACCATCACGCTTCAAAAGCGCGTGCCGCCAGAGCAAGCGAATACCATCTTTATTCAAGGCCAGGTGAGTCGGCAAGCTGGTGTGCACCGCAACCGCAGTAGTCACAGCGCCAATTACAATCAAGAACGAATTCCAGAGCAGCTGGGCATTGGCACTGGCCGCATCAACACCGCCGGAAGCGAGCGTGCTTCCAAAAAAGTTACTCAGAAAAGCCATAATTGCGCCAAGCAAAAATGTTATTACAGGCACAACAAAAATTGTAAATACAACAGCCACAAGCGTGACGTAAAAGGTTTTCTTATCGGTTCTGTCGTCGACTCGTTGAGCAATCCATTTTTCAAGCTCAACCAGAGGACGATAACGCAAAATTACTTCGTCTGGAATCTTTTTTGGTAAATAGCGTGTCCGCTCGGCAGGCAAAGATGGTTTGTCAGTCATGGTTGCGCTCCAGTAAGAGCTGCACCACTTTCACCCTTAGGTTCTTCTTTCAAGATTGCAGAACGCAACTTCTCAAGCCGTACAACTATTTCATCGAGATCGCAAAGACGCTTTTCACTGTCAAAGCAGGTCATCTCAGCTACAAGATCATCGAAATCACCGCTCAAGTTTGGCTTCAATTGCAAGGGATGAGAAACTGCCAGAGGAGTAGGATCTTGCCCTGTCAACAAATAATATAGCGTGCCACCAAAAGAATATATATCGCTGAAAGCCCCTGCGCGCCCTCTCAATTGCTCGGGAGCAATGTACGACTGTTTGCCTACTAAAGTGCCTGTGGCAGAGCCAACGAATTGATTTGCAGCACCAAAGTCAATCAAATAAAGTTGACCATCGGTCTTAAGAACAAGATTGTCTGGCGTGAGGTCGCGATGAATTACCGGTGGCGTTTGTCCATGCAAATATTTCAAAATGCCGGCGATAGCTATGCCCCATTCAATTGCGAGTAATTCAGGCTGAGCGCCCTTTTGCTTTACCAGTTGCCTTAAGTCCTGTCCTTGAATGTATTCCATCAACATATAGTCACGCCCATTTTCAGAGAAGTGACCAGTGACCTTTGCGATCTGAGGATGGTCTAGGTTCATCAAAAATCGTGCTTCACGGAAAAAATGTTCTTCCGCTTTCTTGCGTGTTTCCAAATCAGCATTTGCAGGCACCACAGCCTCTTTTACAACAACCATGTTCTTGTTGTTTTGCTGTGCAAGATAAATTGCAGAAAGACCACCAAATGCTAATTGCCTGACGATGGCTACGCTTTCATTGCATATTTTGCGCCCGGGCTCTAATGGCACAAACGAAGTAGCGCTAAATCTACGCGACAGTTCTTCCTCCCACATCTCAACTTGACTCAAGCGACCGAGTCCTTTATTTTCATTGTGCAACGAATTTTGATAGTCAATCAACTCTGGAGTCCGAGCCATACTAGAGCCCCAGAGCTCAATAGCAAGAAGCATTTGCTCAGTCTGTACTTTGTCGAGACTTTTCATTTTCAGCTTAATTGGCAAAGTGTTTTTGAAGTTGAGATAGAAAGTATCTGGAGAACCATCAGCACTAATGCCACGACGCAGTACCCCGGCCCCAAGCAACTCAGCCCAACTGCGATTGCGCCTGAATCCCAAAAACGGCATCATAAACATCGGAAAAGCCACACCGCTTTTGCTGATATAAAGCCGATTGTCTTCAAAAAATCCGGTCAACAAAATTCCAAGGATTGGAACAGATGAAAGCGAAAGCAAAATACCAAGCGTGACACGCGGGTCTGCAATTGCTTCGGGCGCATGCAAAAGAAATGAAATTACAAGCCCAAGAAAAAACGGAACAAGCAAAGACCAAATTGGAAACATAGCAGCCATCACATAGAACCCTATGCGATGCGGAAGCGTCTCGTATTTGACTGACAGCTCTAATTCGGCCATTAGACCAAGTGATTCCCGGAAATGCCCCTACTGTAGGACTTTTACCCAGTCCAGACGGCGCCCAACATTTAAGTATTCTAAGGGAGCAAGAAGAAGACCCTCTTTTGCGGAGGGTCTTCCAAATTTCGTCCCCTGTCGGGGCTTTATGAAAGGAGACTTGCTATCGCGAACAATAACGCTGCAACGTCGTCCCCTGGTGGAGTCTTTTGGTTGAAACTGCCATCGCGCTTCAACGGCAGCTTAAAGTAGCACACGATTTCGCATCAAGCAAGCAGCTACATCAAATTTCCATTTCCTTTTTAAGAGGCTGACGCGACTCTAGCCCTGCGTCGAAGTGCACAGCGCCCAGCCCCATTGCGGTTTTGGCACCGATGCCGGAATATTCGGCATATCGCCCAGCTAAATTCATCAACTGACGCAACTCTGATTTAGAAACAAGAAAAGAAGCACTGCCAATTGTGCCGACAAAATTAGTAGCATCCATTGAAATGCGCTGCGATTGAATTCTGAGTGCATGGGGCGCAATATGCTGTGCAGCGTCTTCAAAAATTGTTTCGTCGCTAAAAGTGGCAACATCAGAATACTGATTCCATCTACTCAAAACGCTCTGCAAAATCATGCGTGCCTCTGGATAAGGCCATGGACTCTTAAAGCCAGCTTTCTTGAAAATGAGCGGACTGAGAAAGTCAAAAGTCACGTACTTGGGGGGCAATTCGGCAAAGACTTCAGTCAGCATCTGCTCATAGCTTGTGGACGAAATACAATCAACGCCGCGCACTTCCATTTGCGCGTCATAATGTTCAATTCTAATAAAACTCGGCACGTTTTCGAGCCAGCTTTTGATAGCGGCGCAATTATTCTCGTTTAGCAAATTTATCGTCCAAAGGTATTCACCCGCTGCACTCCAGAGCAAGTTTTGTGAAAATGGTCGCGGCGCCGAGCCCTGGTGCAAAGAGGACGCATCAATCGAATTCATCAAAACGCCATGCATCAGCGCCCCACGCGAAGGAGATTTGAAAAAGGGGTCTCTTTCTTCATCGAATTTGAGATTCAAAACGTATTTTTCAATCTTCATTTTGAATTTCCAGATTTTTCGAAATCAACACCCAACCAGGCGGAAGCCCTTGCTCTCTTTCTCCTGCCAATGCAGAACGCGAGGTAAAAGGGTAGGGGTCTCTCCCTTTAAGCTCTGGTCGCTTTCGCGCATATATAGATGAATGTCTTAGAGGATGGTCGGCCCGCTGGCCGAATTCTTTGGCATAGTGATTTCGGTAATTCAAAAGTACACTGTGTGCCATCTGCCCGGTGCCATAGCCAACGCGAAGCAAATAGCAATCATCGGGAATTTGGGTTGCAGCACTTTCATAAAAGTCGAATGTATCTTTAACCCCCTTGCCCTGAGCTTTTAACGACTCCTGGTTGGCTCGCTCGGCAGCCCAAACCTGGCGGAAGAAATGGTCTGATATTTGCATGAGCTCTTCGACACCACTTAAAGGCAAGGCATAACGCCTGCAAGTACGCAGTGATATTTCAATTTCAAAATTTGTATCAGCAAGCATAACTTCAGCATACTCATCGCTGTCTTTGCTTGCTTTTAATTTGTCGTTTTGCTGTGCTGATTTCTTGCTGGAAGCAAACAAACCAATGCTGGCGATGCCCATCTGCTGCGAGTCTATGGCTGCGCTATCTCTGACGATAAGGTTTTCAAAAAAACGTGTGTCTTCAGACGTGTTGCGAAAAGTTTTTTGCATTCGCTCTCTGAGCATGCGCAAATTTGTGTAATCGTCTGCGCGAGGGTCGCGCGGCATAAATTCTTCTTTGTACTTGGAATTTTCAATTACGTTTGAAATATAAGCAGAGCGCAGGGCACCTTTGATACTACTGCCCGGAATGTAGCACTTTGGTGAACCTACAAAAAGTCGCATGCGCCTTATGCTTCGCGCCTCAGGTGAGAGGTCTCGAAGTAAGGACGGCAAGGCTCGCAAACCCACACTTGAACTAATTCGTTGTTTAAGTCCGGGGTCTTTTGCTTCGTAGTTGAGCAAAAATCTTTGCAAACTCCCGCCGACATCCCTGGACGCAGCTTCGGTAAGCTCATCAATCAAAGTCTCATTTTTCACAGCCTCTTCTGCAAGCTTGTCATAATCGAGAAATGACAGTTGTTGTTTGTCGGCAGTGAAGAAATACTCCCAGCGCCCCACATCACGGCCGCAACCAATGTGCAAATGTGTAAAAGCTCGCGCCTTCAACAAACACTTTTGATGGTAGCTGGTTTTGCTGTTCATCTACACCCTCATACCGGCAGCACAAACGGTATGCCATATCGATAACACAAATGTCCTTCTTGACTCAAATCAATTAACCGTCCTTCAGGCATAACAGCGAAAACACTGCCTGTCTCGAAAAATTTTGTCACTGTTTTTTTCAGACCAGTGTGATGGCCGTTTTCATCGTAAATCCAACCGCCGGCCTTCGAAATTGAATACCTGTTTGACGATGTCGGGCTTGCTTGAATCGCACTCAGCATTTTTTGACTTGGGCACGCTGGCGAAAGTATAAGGAAAGAGCTAGCGCTCGTATTGCCTTGAGAATCGAAATCCTGAACGGGCGATAGCAGCAGCGAATCAATCTGCCCTGCACCGCTGCTTCGTCTGCCACCGAATCCTTCGTCTTTCATGAAAGCCAGCACGGCCTTCAAAGGTTCTAAAAGTCTTTCTTCTCTAATGTCCAAAAGCCCTTTCAATCGAAGCAAGGGCGCTTTGTTTCGATTGGCATCGAGGCTTGCAGTGGTCATTAGTGCTCGCTTAGAACCCTCAAAACTCAGCACTGAGACCTGTTCGCTATAACGTGACGCAGAAGCACCAACCGCTGCGGATGACCTCGAAATTGAGCCAACTTGAAACGCATCGCAAACAGTCGCCCCCTGTAAAGCTTCTGCACATTGGAAATCACCCGCCAGCCCGCTTCGCAATGTCTGCAGTGGCACCCATTTTGCTTGAAAGAAACGAGACAAATCGCTCGACTCGTTTGCGTGCAGAACTGAAGGAATTAGCAAGTCACCATCGACTGATGGAAAAAGATCCGAAATTACGATTGGATAGTCAAAGCTGAGAAGTGGATCGATCAATTGACTTTTGAGTGACTCTTTGCCAAATAGCCTTGACCATCCCAGAGCAATAAACGAAAACAACCTATCTGCACCCACCGACATTGGCATTCTCAGCCCATCGCGGCGGTGGCTCGGCACACGAAGCGGGCTGGAAAAATCAAAGCAAATTTCGTGCAGGCTCATTTAGGTGCACCCAGACTTGGAAGCAGCCCAATTAAACCGGCTGCCGTTTGAACCCACTCTTTGCGAGTTGTATTGTTTTTGGCTCCTTCTTTGGCTTGACGATAATCATCTATAGATGTCCAAAGCAATTCGCTAACGTCAAACAAGACTTTGCCGTAGCCGCGAGAGCCACAACCGCCAATATATTCATCTTCAACAAAGCGCAGAGCCATCTCCAAATTTTGAATGTCGTCTGAAATGCCTTGCTTGCCCCAGGCGTTGTAAACGAGTTCCATGTCCATAACAGCGCCCGCAGGCAATCTTTCGCTCTGGCGTGGATGCTCAGCAACACCACGTGCTCTATCAATACGATTTTCTGTTTTTATTTCGACGTATAAAGAATCATTATCTATAGACTCTAAGATTGCGGCAGATTCATCAGTAAGATGCGAGTCTCTTACAAACATTCGGCCAAAGCTGCGCTTATCAAAAGAGTCTACATAACCGCCAAACAAGCGAATTACGTCATCAGATTCGGTGCCGCAAACTATTTCCAGTGCATGACGCAAGCGACCTTTGAGGGATGAGCCCGGCACGATAGGTCTGCGAGTCAGGGGGTCGCGAATGACCGGATTGTCTACAAGACCAATTCCACCAGACCCACCGGTGCCGATATGCAAGCCAGTTAGAACATTGATTTTTCCGCGTATAAAGAGCCGCCCGACAAAGTCCATATCATTTCTCCCTAGTGTGCGGATTTGTTTGATTCTTCGTAGCGGTGGTATGCCACCACCGCAGCAACAAATTCATATAGCCGGTCTAAATCTGCCCCGGTTTTAAATGCCTCTTTATCTTTCAGTAGAAGATCTAGTTCTAACTGCAAGGCAATGAGTCCACGTTCGCGAGCCGCCATG
This sequence comes from uncultured Candidatus Obscuribacterales bacterium, assembly GCA_964546815.1. GTDB lineage: Bacteria > Cyanobacteriota > Vampirovibrionia > Obscuribacterales > Obscuribacteraceae > JAIEPM01. The sequence continues at coordinate 602,992 of CAZJLR010000001.1, forward strand.
TATGCGAGCCGCGGTCGCATAACAGCTAGACGACCTTTAGAACTGGTACTCAAAAGTTGATCGCGTGTCTCCTTGTGGCTTTGCTTTACGCGTATGGCAAGGTCTAAGAGAAGGCGCAACTGATGATGTTTTACTTGAATGCGTCCATTGACCAATTCTTGAGCAAATGCCTGAGCAAGATCCATTAGCTCGGGTTGTGCTTCCAGTCCTTTCTTAAATGCTCGCAGCAAATTGCCGCTTTGTGCAGGTCTTGGTGCAGGGCCACTTGAGCCACCTTTCTGGTAGCCACCTGATTGCGGTCCTTTTTGGTAAGGCGGTTTATTCATCGCAATTACTCACTTCCTTTCAATTGTGGCAAGCTCTCTTGGCACAGCTTTATGTGACGACAAACGTTTGAAGAGCAAAAACCAGGATAGAGCAGTTTTTAGCTCATTTCGTTTATGAATCAACTGGTCATTAGTACCAGCGAGCGATAAAAGAATGTCGGATTTGAACTGCGTCCAGCTTGCATCCTGCCGCAACACATTGTGTGACTCTTCCCTGCGAGCAAGACGATACATCAATTGATAAATAGCCCGCGAATCAGACATAGAAAAATCTAGCAGGTAGTCCCAAAAACCAAAGCCAAGGGCGCCAAGGTGCTCAAAATAGCGAATTTTTTCAAGCAAAGGTTTTATCTCAGTCCGCCAATTTGCCCATGAAAAGCAAGGGCTGGAATTCAGTGGCTCAGCACCGAAATTGACTGCAAAAAACTTTGCACCGGCTCCATGTGCTTTCAGCGACATTTGGACTGATTCGCGTACCAACCAGGGTAGTGGTATCGCATTTAGTGCATAGGACAAACCACCTGAATAATTCACGTCAGGATATTTCGAATCGATCGATTTGCTAAGGCCAAAGGCAAGCTCTAGTAATTCAGGGACAGCGCCTAACACTAAAATATCGCTATTATTCGCCTCAATTACAAACAGCGAATTTGCGTCAGCGGCACCCATAAATGAGGCGTGCACTCTATCGATTTCAGATTTCAAAAGACCTTTTACGTCTGAAGATTGAGAATCAAGATGCGGCGCAAAGTCTCTTGCAGACGAGTGAAAAGAAAAATGCAATGACGCAGACGTATTTTGAGACTGAGATGGCTCATCAAAAAATATTTTGGGCGCAGCGACAGATTGTGATGCCGACTGCGTCTTGCTGTCGAAATAATCCTGGGGAATAAAAGCAAAGGTACCATTATCTGCATTGGAATTAGACTCGACGTCTTGCAGAAGATCCAATTCTCTACAAAGACTACACGACTTCCAATTTCTCGAAAGGAGATCAACATCATGGCAGGGCAGATTTTCTCGCCCGCAAAAATCGCACTCTTCAAATACTCTTGAAGAATTTGTATCATCGAAAAGTGAGGACAAATCATTTTTGAATGGCTCAAATTCAGCTTGCTTGATTTTTGCTTCGAGTGACTCTAGCTTTGAAAAAATGAGAGCCTCTGAGCCTTTCAGGGAGGCACCCTGAAGATTTAGTGAATCAAATGCGACGCTAAAATATAAGTCTCCATCAAACTTATTTAAGAGCCAGGCATTAAACTCTGATGTTGCAGCAGCAAGTTTTTCAGCGAATGAGTCATCGGCAAATAAAATCACGCAGCTCGAGTCGCTTTTGCGTTGAATGTGTAAAAGCTCAAAATTGACGGCTTGAGAAAAAAACTTGCACAGCGAATAATTTAGTAGAGCCTGCACATAATTGACTCTAGCTCGAAATGTTTCAGGAAAAGAGACGCGCCCGGCACGATAAACGAAATCATGCGCACCAGCAAGCTGGGCAACAATAATGAAACACCGCTGTTTATCGCCTGATTCAGCTGGCATCTTTAATAACTTAAACAAGGAATGCGCGGAAGTTTACCATCTTCTTATGAAGCCATTCAAGTGCTTGGCAGCTAAGGATAGTCTCCGCAGCCTATTTCTGCTCGATCAGCTTGCTCAGCCGAGCAAGAACGGCATCGGCTTCAGCCTGCTTGCCGGCTTGCTGAAGCATGTACCCGTAATTGCTCAATGGATCTATCAGTTTTGGACTTGTACGGTTGCTGTGCTTTTCTATTATGGAAATAGACTTTTTAAACAACGGCTCAGCGTCTTTGTACTTTTTCTCAAGCGTGTATATATTTGCTAGATAAAGCAGTGTGCGCGCATGAACAATGGGGTTTTTCTCTTTCTTTCCTTCTTTAGCAAGGTGCTCTTTTACAAGTTTTTCTTCTTCAGCCAAATCAGGAATATCAGAAGAGGGAATACATTTGAGCCTGGCAACAAGAGGCTTTGCAGGACCGGGCGCCGGCATATCCTCGCCCAGAATAGGCGTACAATTTTGCTTGATCATTAGCAAATAGTTGCCGTCTCCGGGGCTATTTCCAGGAGTTAAACCCTCAACCATTCGCAGTGCTTCTTTACACTTGGTACAAGCTTCTTCTTTGCGTTCGAATTTCATTTCGACAACGCCAATTTTCGAAATTACCCAGGCCACTTTCGGAGACTTGTCGCCAATGCCAGGGTCACTTTTGTATATAGCAAGTAGCTTATTGTAGCTATCTACCGCCTTCCTGCGTTCGCCCTTGCCTTCTGCCAGCGCGGCAAGAAAGGACAATGTTGAAGCCTTTGTTTGCGGCTTCTTTGTTATTCGGCTCACCAAATCCATTTCATCTTGAGTCTGGCTAAAAACCGGCAGCGCAGAAAGTATGGTGAAAGCAAAACAAAATGATGTCAGTCTACTAAGTGTCAAAGTGGCTCTCCTTGGAAAGCTACATGAGAATTTCCAGCCCTTTATACCAGAGTCAACGCCGCAAACACGTGAATGGGACATAATACACAAAAGATGGAAGACCTGAAAAGCAGAAGACTTAGCGGCTGATTACAGCTTTATTTTCAGAAATAATGTGCGAAACTATTTGTTGAACACTTTGACTAGCATCACATATGGTGGCTTCCGACGCAGTCGGTTCTTCCAGTGTTGCAAATTGACTTGCAAGCATATTGCCTTTCATAAAATGATCTTTCCGTCTAGCCAAACGGCTCGCAAATAGCCTCTGGCTTCCTTTTAGATAGGCAAAACGAACTTGTTGCTCATCGACTTTCAGAATGTCTCTGTAGGCTTTCTTCAAACCAGAGCATGCCAAAACAACATTTTTTCCAGAGTGAATCCACCCTTCAATCGCAGAGCGCATCGCCTGTAACCAGGGCAAACGGTCTTCATCAGTAAGGGCTTCACCGTTGCGCATCTTGTTGATATTTGCTTCGCTGTGAAAGTCATCAGCGTCAACATATTCAATGCGCAGCTTTCGAGCAAGCGTTTTTGCAATTGTAGATTTGCCAGAACCAGCAACACCTGTAACTACAAAAATCATAGCAAAATCTACCTAACGGCGAGTGCTGGCTATTTTGTTTTGCGTCTCTTCAGTAGCTTTGTCCTGTTTTTTCGAAAACTTACTCAGCAGCCAGTTTTGGAAGTCATCGATATACGTAAACACAACAGGCACAATAACTAGAGTCAAAATAGTCGAAGTTATCAATCCGCCGATAACTGCGATAGCCATAGGAGCACGAGCCTCAGAACCTGCGCCCCATTTCATCGCAATTGGCACCATGCCTGCAATCATCGCAATCGTGGTCATTATGATTGGACGCATACGTACAGCACCAGCAGCCTTGATCGCCTCGCTTCGAGGCAATCCGGCGCGCATCGCTTTTAAGGCATATTCGACAAGCAAAATCGCATTCTTAGTCACAAGACCCATGAGCATAACTATGCCGATTAAGCCATACATTCCCAATGAATTGCCGGTTACCATAAGCCCCAGCAAAGCCCCGCAAAGCGACAGGGGCAATGACACCATGATTGTAATGGGATGAAGGAATCCACCGAAGAGTAAAACCAATACAGCATAAATCAACAAAATGGCATAACCAATTGCAGTGCCGAAACCTGTAAAAACATCTCGTTGAATTTCGCTATCACCGACAGGCTGCTCTCTGATCGACTTCGGCATCTCTTTGTAGGCTTTCAATTCGTGCACTGATTTCATGGCTTCGCCCAGCGTAATGTCAGAGCTAATGCCGGCGTCAACTGTAATTTGACGTGCTCTGTCATAACGCGAAATTTCAGCAGGACCACTGCCGAATCTGATGTCAGCAACAGAATGAAGAGGAATCAATTTGCCATCGGCACCCAGAACCTGCAGCCCGGCGAGCACCTGAATGTCTTCTCTGTAAGCAGGGTCGAGCTGAACACGAATATTGATCTGGCGGTCTTTTAAGTTGAATTTTGCCATGTTGTAATCAGTGTCGCCCAGAGTGGCAATTAAAGCTGTTCGTGCAATTGCTTGCACCGATACACCTTGCTCGGCGGCTCTGGCAAAATCGGGAGCCACAACAATTTCAGGGCGCAGGATTGCCGCGCTGGATGAGCAGTCGTAAAGCCCCTTCACGTTTCGCATTTCAGAAAGCAATTTGTCTGAATATTTGACCAGCTCGTCGGGGTCATCCGAGGTCAACGCAATTTGCAATGGCTTACCACCACCGCCCATAGAGCGGTAAAAACCAAACTTGGCGCCGGGAATTTTAACCAGGTCTTCGCGTATTTCGTCTTCAAACTTTTGCTGGCTGAGTTGACGTTTGTCTTTTGGTGTCAGCTCAACGAAAATAGTACCTTTATTGATCGAACCATCATCATCATTGAAGAAAACAGAATCAACCTCAGAGCGCGAATTGAAGATTTTGGCTGAACTCTCAGCCACTTGCTTCATATCACCAACAGTGACTCCTGGCGGAAGCGAAACAGACATAATTGATTCGCATCTATCTATATTGGAAATCAGGGAGGTTGGCATCATCTTAAACATAACGAGGCTGCCGACGAATATGACGAAAGCAACGCCTACCGAAATGCCGCGATGATCCAAAGCCCAATCAAGCGACTTCGAAAATAGTCTTGAAACCCAATCATTATGCTCTTCATGTGGCAACTCTTTAAGCAAGTAGGCAGACATCATCGGTGTCAACATACGCGCCACGAGAAGTGAAAAGAAAACGGCTACAGCAACAGTTAGTCCAAATTGCTTGAAAAATTGTCCGGGGATTCCACCCATAAATGCAACGGGCACAAAGACCACGATAATTGTGAGCGTCGTGGCGATTACAGCAAGCGCGATTTCGTCTGCAGCTTCGCATGAAGCATCAAAAGGCGTTTTGCCCATGCGCAAATGGCGCACAATGTTTTCAATTTCAACGATAGCATCATCAACCAATATGCCGATAACCAGCGCCAACCCTAACAGAGACATTCCATTGAGGGTGAAGCCGGCCCATTTCATGACAGCAAAAGTCGGGATGACAGAAAGAGGAATTGCCAGGCTTGAAATCAACGTAGCGCGGTTGTCGCGCACATAAACCCAAATGACGACCAGGGAAAGCAGGGCGCCAAATATAATTGAATCGAGCGAAGCAGAATAAGACTCACGAATAAAACGACCATGCGAGCGAATTTTGACAATTTCGATATCTTTCGGCAAAGACTTTCGAATCTGCTCAATCTTTTTATCGACACCGTTTTCCACATCAACCAGGTTGCTGCCGTTGGCGCGAACAACCCAAAACGCCACCACGGGTTTACCATTGAGGTAAGCAAGGTTGCGCTCTTCAGAGCTGCCATCCACAACCTTTCCGAGTGAATCGAGACGCACAGTATTACCGTTCGGCAATGCTATTTGGGTAGCGGCGAGCTTTGCGATTGTTGGAGAGCTGCCCAGAGTGCGCACAGACTGTTCTGCACCGCCAACGGTGCCCCGCCCGCCCGGCAGATCGATGTTGAGAGAGCGAACCTGAGTGTTGACCATGTCAGCGGTAGCGCCAACAGCTTGCATGCGGATTGGGTCTAAATTGACTCGCACCTCGCGGTCTGCGCCGCCAGATCGAGACACCTTACCGACGCCAGATACGCTTCGCAGAGCCCGCCCGATATCGTTATCGACAAGCCAGCTTAGCTCTGTTGCAGAGCGGTCTGGAGAAGACACAGTATATGTTGCGAATGGTCCGCCGACGAAGTCGACCCGAGCCACAATTGGTTCATCAATACCTTGAGGAAGTTGCTGCCGTATTTTAGTTACAGCATCACGAACGTCATTCACAGCGCGATCGGTACTTGTGCCGATTTCGAATTCAATATTAGTGCTCGAAGCGCCGTCACTTGCAGTAGAAGTGATATGTCGTATGTTGCTGATGCCCGAAATGGCATCTTCAACTTTTTTTGTCACCTGGGTTTCTAACTCTGTAGGAGAGGCACCTTTTTGAGTCACCGAAACAGACACAATAGGCACGTCTATGTTTGGGTTTTCGTCTATGCCCAACTGAAAGAAAGAAAGCAAACCAACAACAGTGAGCACTAAAAATAGTGCAGTCGTTGGAACCGCATTTCTAATTGACCAGGAGGAAAGATTCCACTGCATCTAGATAAATTCTACCTTTTAGAGGCAGAGCCCTCCGGCACGGCGCGCACTTTGTCGCCGTCCTTCATAAATCCGGCACCAGAAATAATCACTCGCTCGCCTTCTTTAAGACCAGCAAGAATCTCGATGTAGCCACCCGAAAGCGGCTCACCGACTTTCACTGGACGAAGGACAGCGTGATCACCCTCGAATACGAAAACAACATCTTTTTCGTTTCGGTTGAGAACAGCTTTTGACGGCACAAGCAATGCAGATTGTTTGCCGAGATTGATGTCCGCATGATAGAACAAGCCTGGCTTCAGCCAGGTGACATTTTTTGGAAGGTCTATTCTTGCCATACCAAGTCTAGTCTTTTCATCAACTGATGGACTCACTTCTCGCACTCGCCCGGTTACCGTTTGGCCACCGTCACCAGTAGAAGTCATCACGACTTCCATACCTGGCACAATTCGCGGCAAATCAATTTCTGGAACCATGGCTCGCAATTCAAATCGGTTATTACGCACCATGGTGAACATATTTTTGCCAATGCTGCTAATTTCACCAAGGTGAACATCGCGTTTTACGATTTTGCCATCTGCCGGAGCTCTGATGATTGTCTGTTCTACCTGCGCCTGAAGCTGGGCAACGCGAGCACGTGTTTCTTCCAAAGTCGCTTTTGAAATTACAATGTCTTCCTGACGCCCGCCTTTCACAGCCATGTTGAGTCTTTCACGCGCCTGACGCAATGCATAGCGCATAGCTTCAACTTTTTTCTCGCCGGCACTTACATCTGCAATTGATGTTTTAGCGTCGGTAGATTTTGTGTCAGCATCCATTTGGCTGACTGCACCAAACTTTCTCAGTTCAGAATAGCGATGAGCATTTTCCTGAAAGTTTGCAGCGTTTGCTTTTACACGCAGCAAGTTAGCCTCTTCTTGCGCAAGGTTAGCCTCTGACTGCGACAACGCCGCACGCCAGGTGTTGAGGTCTTCCTCACGGTTTGGCTGAATCGCCTTGCGTAGCGCAGCTTCATCAGCTGCAAGATGGGCTTTTTGCTGAGCCAATTGAGCACGTAAAACAGATGAGTTAAGCGTGGCTAAAACCTGCCCTTGCTTAACCTGGTCGCCTTCCTCAACTTTAATGCTGTCGACTTTTAATTGCGCAAGCTCAGCACCGACCGAAAGAGGGTCCCAGGCTGAGATTGAGCCGTTGACTGATAGATGTCTGTCTATCTTCTTTATTTCGGAAACTGCGGTGCTTACAGTTAAAACAACCATGCTGTCATCTGCAGTCTTTGCTTTTGCAACTTCTTTGGGCTTTGTAAGCACGAAGGTCAACCCTGCGGCAAACAACACAATAAGTACCGCAGCCGACAAGACTAATGGATGTCCGCTTTTAAGTGTTTCAATAAAACCCGTTTTCATTGCGACGGGTCTGTCTGCTACCACAGTTGTCGGCTTTTCCTGATGACCAAAATCGCGACTCATGATGCCCCCGGAAACCAGCTGCCAAACAATATCGAGCTGAATGTAGCCCAGTCATGTTCAGTGCAAGTTGTTAGCGCCTTCCTCCCTTTAGGTAGAACCAGAAAACGAACCCCGATTCTAAACGCGCTGAACTGCAATTATAGCTGAGATTTAGACCTGACCGCCAGCTTGTAAAGCGGGTAATCACAAAGACCTCGCCCAAAAGCTCCACCCGGATATCAAGCAATGGCAAGCCATTTAGGAACTAAGTCAAGTTTGGACTGCTTTATCAAAAACATCTTATTTTGAACTGGCCCCGTCTGGCGATTTCGAAACGTGTTCACCTTTCGCCATCGCAGTTTTAAGTTCTTCGATGTAGCCATGAACTTTCTTGAGTGAACTGCCGTCAGTTTCCACGCTATACAAAGCCGCATTAACTGTAAGGTCTTCTTGAATAAGTGGAATAAATTCAGCCCCATTTTCGCCAACGATTTGGGGTAAATTAGCTATCAACTCGGCTCGGTGACCGCCGTTAACATATCTATCAGCAAGAAGCAAACGCATCGCTTCATGGCAATATTGCAAACTCTCTTTATTTCGGTGCTCAGCTTTCAGTGCTTGAGCATGCTGAATTTTGGCAAATATCTCCCACCCGACTTGCTTTGATGTTTCAGGAAATTCGTGAGCAACCGCTATTAGTTTTTCAGAGTTGGCAATCGCCTGCTCTGGCAGGTTCATTCGCAGAAGGTTTGAGCCCATATCTCTAAGACAATTCAACTTGTCCGGCGGCGGACATTTATTCAATGCTTTGTAAAAGCTATCAAGGCACTCTAACGCTTTAGCCTTCTCGCCCAGAAAAAGCAGTGAACCTATTTTTGAGAAGTACAGACGATTTATATCATCAGACTGGAGCTTTCCAACGTTTAGCGCTAAGCCCTTATTAGCAAACTCAATTGATTTTGCACACAAGTTTTTCCCCTCAGCAGTTCCAGCCACAAAGCTGGCATTGTAGTAAGCACACTCAGCAGCCGTTGAAAAATCAAAACAGAGGAAGGGATCTGTCTTCAAATGCTTGTCCTTCGAACGCTCAATCAATAGTAATCGCAGTGGCAATTCGTCGCGAAGCGCACCTTCTGAGTGAAGCTGATTTGCTTGCATCCGAATGGTTCCCAGTGACTTGTACTCCAACGAAGGATTTCCGTCCTTGTTTTTTCCCGCCATTTTGAAATTAGCAATGACAAAGAGAAGAACAATTATTCCAAAGACTACAGTTGCCACAATCGTCATCATTGACGCTGATTGTTTAGCCCGTGGCGGCATTTTCAGCCCTGGTGCTCTGTCCAGCGTGACGGCGTCCAGCGCCTTACTTAACTTCTGTGCATACTCTGCTGCGCTTTGCGGCCGACTCTGCGGATTTTTTTCTAAGCCGCTCAAAATGAGAGAGGCGAGCGATTCTGATAGATTGCTTTTCTTTAGCATGGCAGCAAGCGAAGGAGGAGCGCCCGACACACGTTGATGCATGACTTCATATGCCGAATCACCCTTAAAAGGAAGCTCAGCGCATAGTGCTTCGTACATAACACAAGAAAGTGAATAGATGTCCGAGCGCGCATCAATCGGCTGAGAAAGGCATTGCTCAGGGCTCATATAATTTGGGCTGCCTAATACTGCTCCTGTTTTAGTGAGACTGCCTGAATCGACTGGCGTCTCGGAGTCAAGCATTTTAGCGATACCAAAATCGAGCAACTTGACACTTTCAGCACCATCGAAAGTTTTGCACAACATAATGTTGCCAGGCTTGATGTCACGATGAACAATACCAGCATGATGAGCCGCATCAAGAGCCGACAAAATCGGCAGGAAGATTTCGCGAAATCTTCCGAAACTCAGCGCGCTCCCTTTGCTAAATTCATCGGCAAGCGAATTACCTTCGACATATTCTAAAATCAAGTAGGGCTTTTCATTCTGCAAGACTCCATAGCCCAGTATCTTCGCGACATTCGGGTGATCGAGTAGGCTGCTGAGCCTTGCTTCATTTCGGAAACGCTTAATTGCTATTTCCGAATCTTGTGGCATGCATGTGAGAACTTTCACAGCTACAATGCGACCAAGCAAAAGTTGTTTTGCTTTGTAAACAACGGAAGTTCCGCCACTTCCAAGAAGGGCAAGAATTTCGATTTGATCGATTGCCGGAGCATCAGGCAGTTCTGCGCCATTTGAATTTTCTGCGTAGTGATCCACAAATTTGGTCCGCGAAGGATGATTTGGAGCAGGCGTTCATGATTACTCTAGTAATCTACCCTGAATTAAGATAGGCAATTAGTAAACCTCGAATCCCAGTGGAAGTAGACATTTTCCGCACCTGAATTTATGCACAGCGAAACTATGTGATATCAAGCGGTTCCGGGCGGGGTAGAATATATACCTCGCCGTCATGGAGTTTCCCAATATGCGTATAAAGTCTGTCGGGAAAGCATTGACGCTAATAATCCTTGCACCAATCTTTCAAGCGCCCGCAGAAGCGATGTATCACACTGCGGCAGTTCAGCGTTATCGTGCCTCACTTGTACAAGCTAGCAAGAAGGGCAATTTGCAGGCAGTCGCAGCATTAGATGCAGCAACCGTTGACACATTCCCCGGCAGTGAAGTTGAAAGACTTACAGCAAGCGGTCTGGGTCGATTTTCGCAAGGTGACTTTGCCAGTGCAGTAACCGACTTTACCAATGCAATTAAAGTAAACCCAAAAAGAGGTGGACTCTATTTGCAACGCGGGCTTGCTTACCTTGAAATGGAAAAGTTTGACCTTGCGCTGGCTGATTTCAATCAAGCGCACGAGTTAGACAAAGGCAACAAAGCAGCAATTCTTGTTTGCCGCGGAAGAGCCCTGGCCGGCTTGGGCAAGTACGACATGTCTATAACTGATTTAACTACAGCTATTGATGACGATCCAAAATTTGTGCTGGCTTTCATCAGCCGCGCAGATACATATTTGAGTATGGGTCAAAACGACAAAGCGCTGACAGATCTTGAGTCAGCTCTGGCTCTAGACCCCAAGCAACCAAGAGCATATTTTTTACGAGCACGTTATTACAAGCGTGTGAATAAAACCGATCTCGCCTTTCAAGATTTCAATACGGCAATCACTCTAGACAGAAGCTTTTTAGATCAAGATTACAGCACGCTTTCGCCTGCTGACAAAGACCTGAGAGACCATTTCGCAAAGTCACTAAAGCTGGGCAAGAAAAAAGAATTGTCGGCAGAATTAATTGAACGCGGAATGGCGCTAGAGCGGAATGGCGAATATCTCGAAGCAATTCGTGAATTTACAGACGCCATTGGTGACTCGCCCGATAGTCTTGAGGCCTATAAATGGCGCGCTCAAGTTTACATGCACATGTCATCATTCGATCACGCGCTGAACGACCTCGACAAAGCAATTCAAATAAGCCCACAAGATGCTAACCTGCGTGTGCAACGCGCAAAAGCTTATCTTGAACTTGGTCAAAGTGAGAAAGCAATTGAAGATTACAGCAAAGCGCTTGAGCTTTCCGCAAATCCGCCGGCAAGCTTGTTTGAAGCAAGAGGCCTGGTCTATTCAAGACTGGGTAAATCTAGCGAAGCAATTTTAGACTTCGGCAAATCAATTGAAATAGACCCGCAAGGTTCCACAGCATATGCCGACAGAGGCTTGGAATATCTGGTGCGCAAACGCTATCAAGATGCCATTGCTGACTTCAGCGACTCAATTACACGCAACCATGACTTGCCTGTAAGCTACAAATTCAGAGGGCAAAGCAAGCTCTATCTCGGCGACGTTAAAGGCGCAATTGCCGATCTGGAAAAAGCCGCTCAACTCTACAAAGACAACAATGACCTCTACGGTTTCCGCCAGGTAGACAAAATGGTTGTTGACGTGAAGAAAAACGGCGACAAAACCGCCGCAACAATGCCGCCGAAGAAATCAGCCGGACGCAATTAGTCCTTAGACTTGAGAGTAATCAGGCGTTTTTGGCGATTGAAACAGTAAGCCAGTATTCGGCAAACTTTATGCTGCAATATTTGAATTTTGCATCTGAGGGTGCCTCAGCTAGCGCTGCATCACCGCTGTGCAAATGAGGCTGAATAACCGTGTAGCAATTCAGCACCTTACCTTTATTAGATAAATCAGCCTTAAATAGAGACTCTTTTGTAGTCCACAAACGCAAGAGTTCATCATTCAAAGTGGTCTGGTTTATAGAATCTTGCCATTCTTTCTCGGCTTCGGAAGCAAGAAAAAACCGCGTTGCACCTGTGCGAATCAGACGAGGCGATTCAATATCAACACCGATGCCCTTGCCCTCAAGACGAGCAACAGCAACTGCATATTCGCCGCTGTGACTCAAAGATAAGTGCGCATGAGGCATGCTGAGATTTGCAGTATCAGCAGGCAAATCGATGTCGTTTACGTTACCTATACGCTTTAGCAGAGAATAAATTGCATTTCTACCGCGCAACCATGAGGCTCGGCGAAGTGCATGATTCATTTTAGAGAGAGCTGTTTTTTCGACTGAGTTCAAAACACTTTCGTCAATTTGATTTTTGCTGAGGCTAACAATAATTTTGCAAGCGAGTGCGCCCGAAAAATGTTTTTCAAGCTCTTCTTCAGATTGCATCAAATCATTCAATGTGGAGACCCACTAACCCAAGACAAAATTGTATGAGCTGCGCCAATATAGCCCCTGGGTGAGATTAGCGTGCACACCGCGATCGCTCACAGTTTTCGCTTTCATTGATTCGCGAATTTCCTTCGGCTCTAAGTGTTTGGCAAACATCATCGCTTCGTCTACATTGTCCGCAACTATGTCATACAACACTCTAAATTTCGGCGGCGGCTTGCCCTGCTCAAGCGGGAAGTACCAGATGCCTTCTACTTCCATTCTAAACCAGTGCGATTCTTCTGATTTTCTACCAATCAACTCGCGCACCAGCCACAGTGCCGTGGGGTCAGAGCGCTCCCATTCAAGAGCCTTCCATGCGCTTTCGAATGCACCTTGCTTATTTCCTTGTCCATGATAGAGACATCGCCCAAGCTCAGCATAAACCTGTGCAAGGTCTTTCATGTCTTCGTCGCCAAGCTCTTCGAGCGCCATAATTTCACTTATGAGCACATTAGCTAGATGCGCAGCATCATCATAGCGCTCCAAATTATTGAGCAATGAAACTCTAAGTGTGTTGACTCGCACAGCAAGCGCGGGCGATTTTATTTGAACTGCTATGGACAACGCTTGCTCTGAATGTCCTGAATGTCGCAGCATCACCGCCATGTTATAGCTGATTGACGCTGAGTCAGAGCCCGGACACGCAAGAGCAGTCACATAACAAGTTTCGGCTTTTTCGTATTCGCGGGCTTTGGAATAAAGGTTGCCCATCAATTCCCACAAAGGAAAAGCCTCTGGCACAGCCGAGACACCCTGACGCAAAACTCCGATTGCATCACCAAGACGTTCGTCTTTCTCCAATACAAGTGCCATGATTTCAAAACCACGCACGTGCTTTAATTCAAGAAGCTTACTGGCGTGCAACGCTGCCGTTTCAAGGTCATCGTCATCTAAAGCCGCGTAAGCTTCTTTTATAAGGTTGTGAGGGTCGAGAGAAGATGTCACTTTAGCCCTGGCCCGTCCTTAGTTTTGCTCGCCGACTGTGTCGATCCACTCAAGCACAGATGGTCTTTTGACTTTTCTCGTTACAGTTTTTGGTAGCTCATCCATCTTTATTAGCAATCGTGTTGGTCGTTTGTATACAGCTAAATGTTCACCAAGTTGATCTAGCTCTTTTTTGATGGCTTGCTGAATCGCTTTTTGATCATCCTTGAATTCGTGAATTAGAGAATCAGCCGGAACCGCTACGACGCAAACTTCTTCGGTTCCCTCTTTGAACCCGTCTTTCGACTTTTTGCCGAGGACACAGAGTTCTTTCACAGTGGTGGCAGAGCCGAATGCTGCTTCAACTTCTTCGGGGAAAATTTTCTTTCCGCCGCCCAACACAATCATATTTTTGATACGACCCGTGATAAACAAAAATCCGTCTTCATCGAGATGTCCAATGTCACCGGTGTGAAACCAGCCGTCTTTATCAATTACTTCGGCAGTTAAATCGTCGCGGTGATGATAGCCAGCCATCACGTGCGGTCCGCGGGTAAGAATTTCGCCCTCTGTGTCTTGCGCTGTTTTCTTGTCGATTTTTACCTCAACGCCGGCAATAGGGAGCCCAACACTTCCGAGTTTGGCAGCGGCTAAACTGTTGGCTGCAATTACGGGGCTGGTTTCAGTTAGTCCATATCCTTCGCAAATTGGAATGCCCAAACGCTGGAAGAATTGACCGATTTCTACATCAAGTGGTGCGCCACCACTGATTAACACACGCAAACATCCACCGAGTTCATCAAGAATCGGCTTGAACATTTCACGTCGAGCTGCCATCGGCAAGGCGTCAGCCTTTTCCAGACCTGCATGAAATCTAGCCAGAGCTTCTTCACCTTTACGTTTTACTTCACGCTCGATGCCGCTCTTCAATGATTTGAAGAAAAGCGGCACTGCAATCATGCCGGTAATTTTCTCTTCTTTCATTGTGCGAATAATTTCCTGCGGAAAGAGCGAATGGCAGTAAACAACAGTTCCGCCGAGATTGATGATGCCCAGGAAGCCGCCACAAAGTTCAAACAAATGGTTGGGAGGCAAAATAGATAAGAAGCGATCGTTTTCAGACAAATCGATAATTGATTGAAAGCTGCTTACTTGAAAAATCAAATTTCCAAAAGTAGTCATCACGCCTTTTGGACTGCCTGTGGTGCCCGATGTATAAACAAACACAGCGATTTCGTCATGACTGCGCTCTACGCCAGGATGAATTTCTTTCGGCTGCAATTGATCAATTGATTTGTGCTCATCAGTGCCTTTGCCAAAATCAACAACGTAAATGTTTTTGATTGATGGCACTCTGGCAGGCAGCTTCAGTGCAAGTTCGAGATGCTTACTGTCACAGAAAAGCACTTTTGGTTCGCAGTCAGAGAGTATTGAAGTAAGTTCAGTCTCAGTCAACTTTATGTCAAGCGGCACAACAGTGGCACCGGCGCGAATTGAAGAAAAGAACGCGACCCCCCATTCAGGTCGTGACTCAGACAAAATGGCGGCTCTGTCCTTATGCTGCAACCCTGACTCCATAAGAAAAGAACTCAGTTGCTTGGCGTGCTTTGAAAGCTCAGCGTAAGTCATCGAATGAATTTCATTGCCTTCCTTCATTCTAAAAACTTCGCGCGACCCAAAATTTTCAGCCCTAGAATGCAACAACGACAAGACACTCTGTCCGTTTTCTTTAGCCACCTGGCTCGTTGAGCTATTCATAGCTTTCCCCCTGCATCTTGAGATCTTCGAAGTTTAACGCACTTAGAAAATCATACCCGCTTGAAACACGCAACAAACCGCTGGAGAGCCTCTTGATCACGGTTGCCGTTACATTGAGAGCTTTTGACATGTCCATTTTTCGTGAGATTTCTGCCGATTTGCTGTTTCTTGCAATACCACTGGTGGTACCACAGACAATCTAATTCTAGCCTTTGAACGGCTTCTGCGTTGCTCAGAATAACACTTTCGCAACTGTTTCGGTTGTCGCGCCGTGATATCGGCATACAGTGCCAGCTGCGCTCAGCACTTTTACAAAGGCGAGCCGAGAGAAGCGAAGGCTCCTGAGAATTCAAGAGTCGAGGCAGAAAGTAAAAAAGCAGGACCAGGTGATAGGGGCAGTCCAAAAGATGACAAGCGAAGAGTGAGCCAGGGCACCCCGAAAAGACGCAGAAAGCAGCCCCAAAAGGACAAGCGGGCTGGCTAAAGCCGCCCGCAAGAGGGAGGAACGTGTGTGTGTGATCGACTTCCCTATCTGCTAGAATACCATACATACGAACGGTAAATCAACAAGGTTGCCATGAGCATGCAAATTCGCGAAATCACCTCAAAGTCAATCCTGACGCCGCAAGGCTACGGTTCTCTCGCCGAAACTTACGATTTTTCCTTAAATCCATACGCAGGCTGCGCATTTGCCTGTTCTTACTGTTATGTGCCGAAATTCCCCAATGGAGAGCATATTCCAAGCGAATGGGGACAATGGGTCAACGTCAAAGTAAACGCCCCCGAGCTCATAAGACGAGACAGGCTAAAGGTTTTCGGCAGCCGCATCTTCTTCAGCTCAGCCACCGACCCCTATCAATATATAGAACTAAAATACCGTCTCAGCCGCCGATGCCTCCAGGAGCTAAAACTCTACCAACCGGCAAAAATAACAATGCACACTCGCAGCCACATCATTTTGCAAGACATCGAACTATTGAAATCATTCGGCAGCAAACTGCGCGTTGGAGTAAGTTTCACAACAGATAACGATGATGTGCGAAAAGAGTTTGAACCAAAAGCACCCAGCATTGCGCGACGCCTTCAATTAATACAAACGCTAAGCAAAGAAGGCATTAATGTGCACGCATCAATTTCGCCTTTATTACCCTGCGATCCCGACCGCATGCTTGAGCTGCTCAGCCCGCACGTAAACAAAATATGGATAGACGAAATGCGCTGGACAGAAGTTAACAACAAACCAGAACTGCTAGAAAAATACGCGGCTTTTTTCAAAGCAGAAAATCACGCAGCTGTGCGAAATTACATCAGAGGCGCTTTTGAAGATGAAAGCCTGGCCAGTTAAAAGGTTAGCCGTTCAGGAATTTGCCCCTTAAAGCGCTGCCCGGCAAAATGCTTGTTTATCCAAGCCATTTCTTCATAACTGAGCCCCGCAAAGTCTTGCACCGCAGACGGTATCACCCTGAAAGCGCCCGGTTTTAACTCTTGTTCTTCTACGATATAGCTGCTCTCATGTCCCCGCTTTCTTGCAAAACGGGCGTGCGGGTTGAATTCCTGCAGCACAGCATTTATAGCCACTGCATGGAAAATGTGCGAGAAATAATTCTGCTGCAATGCACTTTCTTTTGCGCGCATTGACGGCTCTGGTTCTAAAGCTTCTCTTGCAACTTTGATTACAGATTTTGCTCTGCTTCTATCAAACTTTAGACCACGGATAGCCAGCTCTTCATTGTTTACGCGAGTTGATGTAAGAACGCTCAACAATAACTCAGCAGCACGGTCGGGATAGTAGCGCAAGAGCATATGTTCGCAAAGATCTAAATTAGAAAGCAGAGACTCCTGGCTTTCTTTTTGCGCCAGGCTAACAGCTCTCAAATAATGTTGAACCGCCAGATCGCGGCGCGCTCCCAAAATAGGCGCATCGAATAATCTATTCAATTGCTCAAAGATTTTGGTCAACGCATCAGCAGAAAGGTCGCCCCTTTCAGATGAAGAACAAATTTCGATCAGGTCGTCGAACACGGCTACGTCGTTCTTAATTAGAGCTGAAAGCCGGGGAGACAACTCCACTAATTCTCTACTTATTGTGTTTGTAGACAGGCTGCGGGCGAGTTGATCAACTGCTGCGCGCGCGTCTGCTTCAGTGGCGAATTTTTTGCTGATTGCAGCAACCTGCTCAGCAAATGATTTTCGCTCACTCTTCGCACCTGCAGCTGGCGGTTTTACTTCGTAATCAATAATAGCCCTGGCAAACGCGCTCTTTGGCGGGCTATCGGCATCATTAAGACCAGCCAGCGGTCTGCCGTGATCGGAAGGATTCACGGAATTTGCAGGATTCACAGAATTTGCAGGATTCGCTAAGTTTCCAGCATTGCCAGGATTAACAGGATTGGAAGAAGGTGTTGAAATTGCTGGAGCAGAAGCGGGCATCGAAACCTTTTGATCAAGATCTTTTGGCCCAAGCAAACCCAATGTCCCAGATATATCATGATTGACAGTGATCAGCCGCCCCTCACGCCCATCACCGTCCAGATCGGCGTCAGGCCAATACCAATTTTTTGTTACTCGACGCCCTTTCTTATTCACTGCAGCGGTCTTTTTCTGCATCGAAGTTTTCTTCACGCTGCCTGATTTTTTTGGTCCAGTTGGATCTACTGGAGTGTGCGTGAGCCCCAGAGGATTAGCATCGCTAATGACGCCCGAACGCAAGTGCGGCTCTGAGCTTACTGGCACAGACGGTGCAGATTGCACATCAGGCGGAGGACCAAACACAATGCCAGCTGCGGGAGAAAACGGAGAAGCATTGTTTGACGGGGAGCCCAATGCTTGAGCCGGAGTTGAAGATATTCCGTTAAATGACGCAGGATTTGTCGATGGGACAAGCCCAGGGTTTGTCGCAGCATTCGCTCCCGATATTTGCCCAGGTATCTGCCCTGGCGTGGGTGCAGCTACTTGTCCAGGCAAAGCACCACCACTGGTGCCAGGCAAGTTAGCACGGGCTTGCGGTGGAACAGCCGGAGGCAGTTGCCCGGGAACGAGCCCCTGACCAGGCAAAGGAGCCCCCGCTTGACCAGGAATAGCCGCAGGGTATGCCCCCGATACAAATCCCTGATTTGGCGCTGGCAACCCAGGCAAGGGAGCTGGCATCTGCCCGGGCAATGGTGCCGGAATTTGCCCTGGCACTTGAGTTGGATTTTGCCCTGGAAATTGTCCTGATGTTTGCCCTGGAAATTGTCCCGATGTCTGTCCGGGAAATTGTCCCGATGCCTGTCCGGGAAATTGTCCCGATGTCTGTCCGGGAAATTGCCCCGGTGCCTGCGCTTGATAATGCCCGGAAGCCTGCCCAGGATGAGGTGCCTGCGGCGCAGCCCCCTGCGTTCCGTATGGAATTTGCCCTGCAGGATTGTTGGGATAGGGCTGTGCAGTGTGCATGCCCGACTGCATCATATTTTGTTGCCCAGGTGGATTTTGAGCTGGCAGTCCTTGTGTATTAGGATTGTGAGCAGCTGGCGCTGGAACACCCTGATTATAAGGCTGCTGCATGGCGCCTTGCTGAGGTTGATTCATACCGGCTTGTGGATATGCATTGTTCCCTTGAGGGGTATGAGCAGTTTGCCCGGGAGGCACCATCCCTGGTTGCACATACTGATTGTAACCTTGTGGTGGAACCCCCTGCTGATTAGGTGGCACCATTCCTGGTTGCATATATTGTGGCGCACCTTGAGGAGGCAGGCCGGCTTGTCCGGGCTGTCCGTAAGGTACTTGTCCATTTTGCACAAATCCTTGCGGACCCGATTGCATCATGCCTGCTTGACCAGGTGCAGCAGCTTGTCCCGGTGGCACCATCCCTGGTTGCACATATTGATTTTGTCCCGGCGCAGGCGCGCCTGATTGTCCGGGCAATCCCTGCGGTGCATAAGGATTTTGCCCAGCCTGGTTATATTGAGTTGGATTTGCCTGAGGGTATTGATTCGGCGCACCAGGTTGAGCCCCGTGAGGCAGCGCGCCAGGCTGAACATAGGGATTTTGACCAGCGGGAGGAATTCCATGCTGCAAATAAGGATTTTGCCCGGGTGCTTGCGCGGGCTGCATACCCGAAGCTTGCATGCCAGGATTTGGATATTGATGCTGCCCTGGCAAAGGCGCTGGCGGTGGCGTTCCCGGCTGAGCGTATGGATTTTGTCCAGGCGCTACCGCGGGGTAAACTCCCGATGGCAACCCTGGTTGCATTCCTGGTTGCATCCCTGGCTGCATTCCTGGCTGCGTTCCTGGCTGCATTCCTGGCTGCATTCCCGGTTGCATCCCCGGCTGCATTCCGGGTTGCATTCCTGGCTGCATCCCGGGCTGCATCCCTGGCTGCATTCCAGGCTGCATTCCAGGCTGCATTCCAGGCTGCATTCCTGGTTGCATTCCAGGCTGCATTCCTGGTTGCATTCCTGGTTGCATTCCTGGTTGCATTCCAGGCTGCATTCCTGGTTGCATTCCTGGTTGCCCATATGAATTTTGACCCGGCAGCGGGTGCGTTTGTGGTCCCGACTGAATGCCAGCTGGACCGTACGGATTCATGCCCCCCTGAGCCGGCTGACCAGGCACAGGTTTGCGAAACTGATTTTGAGGAACCGGCCCCACAGGCTTTTGCATCGGAGGCGGTTGCCCTGTGTTTATAGTGCCGGGCGGACCATTACCGCTCTTAGGCGGCAAGTCCTTAGCCTTGGGCGGCGCCCCAATCCAAGCCTGATCTGTCGAAACATTATCAGGCGCGACGAAACGCTTACTGGCACTCGTACGTTTGCGCTGACGTGAATTGCGCGCGTCTTGCTCCGAGTCCGACATAAACTCTCCGAAGGGTCCCCCACATTATTATTACCCATTTTAACTCCTGGGGTATCCAAAATTAGGCGCCCACGGACATACAAGCTCTGCCAGCTGACGACATCACTTTAGCCATTGAGTCCAAGCGAAAGCACTCTGCGCCAACGAAGAGCTCAAAATATCGAGCACGAACTGGCTTAAACCCAATTCAATTTCTAATAGACAGTTTTCAGTGCTTCAACACAAGCTTCATTTTCATCGGGCAAACCGATTGTAATGCGGAAGCAATGTGGAAGTCCAAACGCACCCAATGGGCGAATTGCCACGCCTTTGCGCAACATTCCATCGTGGATTTGTTTTACTTTCTCCGCACTCTTCGTCGGCAGCATGATGAAATTGGTTGACGACGGAACGTACTCCCAGCCGAGCTTCTCGAATTCGTTGCTGAAATACCGCATGCCCTCGTCGTTGTTCTCCAGAACGCCTCCGAGATACGTCGTGTCTTTGATCGCCGCAGTAGCAGCGACTTGCGCAAGCATGTTTGGCTCGAAAGGTAATTTGACTTTGTTGACGTAGTTGATGAGATATTCGTGTCCCATTCCGTAGCCGACACGAAGCCCAGCCATCGCATAAGCTTTTGAGAAAGATCTGAGAGTGAGTACATTGTCATACCGATACGTCATTGAGTCAGGGAATTCAGCGATACCCATTGTGAATTCAAAATAGGCTTCATCCAAAATTACCAAAACATGGTCTGGAACTTTTTTGATGAATGTTTCGAACTCAGCACGAGAAAACATCGTTCCCGTGGGGTTGTTTGGATTGCACAAATAAACGAGTTTTGTTTTCTCGGTTACTGCCTCGGCAATCCCGTCGAGGTCAAATTTGTAGTCTTTCAAAGGTACTTGAACAAGCTTTACGCCTTGCGAATTTACGAGGACGTAAATGCCAATAAATGTTCCAGCAGAAGTAACAACTTCATCATCACCGTGCAAAAATGCGCGGACGATGTTTGCCATGATGCTCTCGGAGCCGCTGCCCACAACAACATTTTCAGGCTTGACTCTATAAACTTCAGCCAAAGTCTCTCTTAACTTAAAGCCACCAGATTCGGGATAGCGATTGATGTCGCCCATCACCTTTTTCATCGCATCTAATGCGCTTTTCGGTGGTCCCAGTGGATTTTCGTTTGACGCCAGATTGATGAATCTCTCAATGCCCAGCTCAGCCTTGAGTGCGTCATTCGGACGCCCTGGTTGGTAAGCATTCAGAGCCTCGATATGCGGAGGCACCAGGCGTTTTGGCACCGACAATGACTCAAGTTTTGTGATGTTTGCGCCGGAGCTAGATTCGTTCATCCACGAAAGCCGCTGGATAGTATTCATGTCAAGGACAACCTATAGTTATCGCATCAGAGCCTTTGTTAATCAAATGCTCATAAATTTGATACAAGCTGTAACGGCTCAACATTAGCATCAAAGGAATGTCACCTCAAGCGCTCTGCCCTGTTTCAAGGCGCTTATCAGAAAGGTCTAATGGTTTATCTCCATTTTTGCCCTGATAGACACAGTTTTGGGGCTTTATTGTCAGCAGCAGTCTTCAAGACCAGCACAAATACTAGATTTTTTTTCGTTAACAGGGGCAGAACAATGGGTCGAGAATGACTTTGCTCCTCGAATTGGGTGTGCTAACATGTAAAAGATATGCGGGTGTAGTTCAATGGTAGAACGACAGCCTTCCAAGCTGTACACGCGGGTTCGATTCCCGCTACCCGCTCCAATTTTTAACCACTAAACAATATATTCGCCTCCAAGATGGTCTTCAAGGAGGCACAGAATTGATGTGCCTTCAGTCCAGCTATCCCAGCCATAGACAAGAATGTCGTTTAACAATTGTAGGGGCTACGCCACGCGTCGCCCGCCCTTAAACACGTTCTAAAAATAAGCTTCCAAAAATCCGCACCGCAGACAGTGGCAAGACGAAAAACTACTTCTGCTGCTTCTCAGCCAGCTCCTGAGCGCTTTGGTATTCAAGTATTAGTGTCACAGGACCATCATTACAGAGCGTAACTTCCATGTGCGCGCCAAAAATGCCCCGTTCTACATGAACACCCAGACTCTCAAGAACGCTTGCAAAATACTCATAAAGCCGCTGACCTTCCTGCGGACTTGCCGCTTTTGTAAAGCCAGGTCTGCGACCCTTTTTCCAATCTGCCGCCAATGTAAACTGCGAAATCAACAATACGGCGCCCTTTACGTCAATGAGCGACAAGTTCATTTTGCCTTCAGAATCTGCAAAGATGCGCAACTCGCTTGCCTTGCGGGCGAGATAGTCGCAATCCTTCTCACAGTCGCCCTGCTCAACGCAGAGCAAAATCATGTAGCCCAGTCCAATTGACCCTACGGTCTTACCATCGACAACTACATTCGAACTTGAGCACCTTTGTACAACTGCCTTCATTGTGTAAACCGCGAATTTGCCGTCCTGGCCAGCCTGTGAGCGACAATTTATCTGTGCGCACTTGAAGGCTGCGGAATTATGCTACCATTTAATCTATCGACGCGGGGTGGAGCAGTCCGGTAGCTCGTTGGGCTCATAACCCAAAGGTCGTAAGTTCAAATCTTACCCCCGCAACCAAATCAGAACATATAAGAATCGGCAATCTTCACGGAGAGCCGATTCTTTGTTTTGGGAACACGATAGGCAACTTTGCTTCAACAACGAAAGAGTTCCGCGCTTTTGCTCTGTTGTATCATGTAATTACAACACCTTCGGTTGACAATCATGTCTATTCCAGCAAGAAGTCTAAAGCTAACTGCCGAAAATTATCTTGAGTTTGAGCAATCAGGACAGGTTCGGCATGAATATGTTGCGGGCCAATTGTTTGCCATGGTGGGTGCCAGCGCAGCGCACAACGTGATCGCACTCAACATAGCATCAATAGTAAAGGCGCAGTTGCGTGGCTCGCAGTGTCGCACCTACATGTCCGATATGAAGATAAGGATCAAATCACTGGATACGTTCTACTATCCTGACGTAATGGTTACTTGTGAAAAATTCGTCCAAAATAGCCTGTTTCAGAGCGAACCAGCAATTGTGTTCGAGGTATTGTCACCTTCAACAATGCATATTGATCGCCGAGAAAAATTCATGGCATACCAACAAATTTCAAGCCTAAGAGAATATATTGTGGTGCATCAGAACGAGCCCGAAATAGAATTGTTTTGCAAGGATAAATCGGGATCCTGGGAAAGGTTCGATGTGAATAACGAGTTGATTCTATCTGGCGTGCAGGGTTGTGGACTTTCCCTAAAGTTAGCCGACATTTACGAAGGTATTGATTTCGCATCTACCAGTTTGTAATCAACAAAAAGAGCACAGAGGCATACATTGCAGTGTATATGAAGGTACTGCGAGTTCATTCAATTCTACTAGTTTTCAAAGACCGACCTTTGTATTTTTCTTGCCTGCTCTAATTCCGATAGCGAGGCATGTCGTTTGTTCATTAGCTGAAAAACTCGCTGCCAGTCGGCTATCAACGCTTGCTTCTCACTCTTTAGCAGTGCTCGCTGCAGCTCTTGTTTCATCGTCTCGCTGGCTTTAGCTGGAGAGCGCTGTCAGCTCAGCAAATCGCTTTTTATCGCAGCGAAGAATCTCATTCACTCTTGGATGAAAAGATCGCAGCTCGCCACCATTGATGACCACAAAATTGCCATCGGCTAAGACTGTTCTGCTGCGCTCCAAAAGACTGCTCTTTCCAGAGCCGGGCTGACCGCCACCATGATTGCTGTTATTACCAATGGAGCAGCTGATAGCATTAGAATTTGCTTCTTCTCGATTGGAGAGGAATTCCGTGGTAAAGACTTCCTAGATGAGCTTACAGAGAGCCCCGGCGATGATCGAGGTAGCTTCCTCAGAATGAGTTGCAATCCATGCGTTCAAGTAAATCAAGTAGCTTCGGCAAGAAGTTTGGCATTAGCTGCAAGAAGCTTTCAATGGCTATATCGCTTGGAACCTCGCATCATCAACCAATCTTCAATGCCCAAAGGCAAACATGAATTCTTGTAAATCGTAGATTGCTATCACAGCTCTGCAAGACTTTTTAGATGCGGAAAACCGTGTAGGATTAAGTTGCCTGACATGGGAATCTTACATCATCTAGGCTACCAAAACGACCGATACCGACGCGACTCGCCGGTATTTTTTGTCGTGTACTGCAAAGTTTTTTTCGAGAGAAAAAAGCTTCGGACATGCTTGTACTCAGGTACGGAGTTACACAGAGGTGAACGGCTATGCCCATACAACAAAATACAGTATTACGAACGGGTTCGATATTGATGATCCTTTTATTGAGCCTGGGGGTTCTGCTTGCTTTCACGATTATTAAATGCAGGATGCAAAACAAAAATCTTGTGTTTATACCTATGGCGAGTGGAGCTTCTGACGTGATAGATCTGGCGGCCTATCAAGAAAGAGTGCACAAATAGGTTTTGTGCTAGAGTTTTCGAGACTTTGAATATTCTCTGCTGGCCAAATTGACCTAATTGAACGGAAACTAAGGATTTACGGTGAGGCGCACGATGGGGAAGGTGTATGTTTTTTGCACTGGAATTACAGTTGCGAATACATCTTTTCCGAAAAATTCGATTGGCACTGGCATGGTTGCGCTCGATTTGGTGGTGACTGTGACGAAGGGGCAAACGCCTGGGGCAGGGCTTCCACCGAAGTCGGTGTAGGTCACGTTGGTAACAGTTATGGGAGAAAGCAAATTGTTTGTCGAATTGAAAGTTTTGACGATTGTGTTGGCTAGCTGAGTTGCCTCTTGCTGGCTTGAGCCTTGCGCAGCGGCTCTTGCTGCGTCGCGACAGGCTCTTGCGTTAGTACCGTAAGACATCATTGCAAAATTGATGTTTAACGCGAGTGCCACCACTCCAATTGCTATGAGTCCAGCTATTGCAATTTCAGCTGCGACTAATCCCTTAGCTGATCTTGTTGTTCTGTTTCTCTTGGAAAATGCAGTTTTCATTGATTTCTACCTCTTAATTCCTCTACTGTGAAAACCGATTTTTTAGCGGTTTAAGCCTTGAGGATTTTCAGCCATTTCTCTAGATGCGCATGTAATATTCATGGGCGAAGTCAGCCCAGGGACCTGGGGAAAGATGTCGGAATTAAGTGCGAATAACGGGTCTAATTTCGCACTGAGCTGAACCTCAATTTGGTAAACATTTTTCGACGAATCTGCCGGCAGCGAAAGACTGCTTGTGGTTCTCACACTGGAAGAACCATTTATCGGCGTAGTTACAATCGCAATTGTTGTTGCGCCTGGTACGATTCCCGGCAGAGCTTTCAGATGAGCCGCAAGAGAGCTGTCAGCAAGGTCTTTGCAGGAAGGACCATCGGCTGTTGTTGTAGCAAAAGTGCTTCCCTTTGCCGCGGCATGTGCCATGTCTTGAACCATTATGTTAAACATCGTATTGCGGAAAGTTATGGTCGCAAGCGCCAACATTGGCATGAAAAACAAAATCAAGCAAACCCAGAGACCAATCGGAAGTTCAAGAATTGTCGAGCCATTCGCCTTTCTAAAGGCTGAGGTCATGACTGATTTGCGCATCGTTCTGCGTGACATTTCTCTGGCTCCTACTGTGTGATTGCTGAAAGGTTTCTAGCGATACTTGCGAATGCTTGATTCAATTTGTTTGTGTCATGCACTTGGAAAAAGCGCCCGCCGTTGCCGGCTGTAGTTGTGATGTTACCGAGAAGACTATTTTGTGCTGCTTGCTCCTGTGGGTTCAAATTCAATCCAACTGCGTAGATTGCGATGCCCTTGCTCTTAGCCTGCTGGGCAGCCAGGAAGCAGTTTTGTTCAGGGTTGCCACTCAACGGGGAACCGACGTTTGGAATACCATCCGTGAACAGAACAATTGCTCTTTTGGCGTTTGGTCTACTGGACGAATTATCGAACATTCTATTGGCACGCTCAAGTGAACCGCCGATATTTGTTGCACCAAGTGGAGCGATTGTCGAGATGACGTTTTGAATATTGCTTTGATTGTTTGGATCGTCCTGGATGTGAAGACTAACAGCTGGTAGGGGAAAGTCTGTTTCGCCGCCGGCTGGATAGCTTTGACTTACGTTTGAATCATGAACTTTAGTGTTTTCGTCTTGTCCTACCTTTTCATCGAAGGCGACGAATCCAAAGTGAGCATTTGCATTGTTGCCCATCAATCTTACGAATTCTTTGGCTGCAGCTTCGGCTTCTGCCCACGGGTGCGAATGCTTGCGGCATAGTTCAAGATATTTTGCTTGATAGCCGGCTTTTGGTACCACGATGCCAGAGAGAGCGGTTTTGGCACCACTTGATTCAAACACAGCTTCGTTTTCCAAATTGCCCCTGGCCGCTTCGACTAAAGCACCAACATTGGGGAAATCAAAACCACCTTCGGAGAAATTAGTGAAGTCTGGCTTTTCATCGAAATTAACAACGACATCTGTCGAGCCACTATCGGCAGCGACTCCGGGCGGGAAGTTTCCGGGGAAAGAATTGTTGGTTGCTCCGCGCAACGCGAAATTAACGGAGATATTTTCGGGACGCATGCCGCCGATGAAATTAGATCCTTTCGAAACAACTATATAGTCAATCTTTCCGGTGTTGTTATTCCAGGTACGTTTAACTGTGGT
Source organism: uncultured Candidatus Obscuribacterales bacterium (assembly GCA_964546815.1). Classification (GTDB taxonomy): domain Bacteria; phylum Cyanobacteriota; class Vampirovibrionia; order Obscuribacterales; family Obscuribacteraceae; genus JAIEPM01. The sequence continues at coordinate 629,802 of CAZJLR010000001.1, forward strand.
AAGCAGTGTATTTTCTTTCATCGAAAGCGAACAGTCGAAGCAAAACACAAGGTCAATCTGCCCGACGCCACCACTTGCTTGTGCTTGAAGTGCGGTGGCATTGTCACCGAGTCCAATTGCTTTTCCAGTCAGTGGAGCCAGTCCATAGTTGGCGCGAACCTCCATGAATTTACCTTTGGGGTCGCCCGCAGGAACTTGATTTCCATCTCTATCAGTAAATATAAATTCTAAAAACGTTTGGTTTACAGCTGGTTGACCATTGCCAACTTGTGCATTTGAAAGTGAATTGCCAAAAATCTCATTTTGTTTGAACACACCGGTTGCGGCATTTATCGCATTTCCTTGCGAAATCGAAATGTCTGTATCGGAAGAACCGGCAAGAGTTGCAGCACCAGCCAGGGCTGCAGCTTCTGTGGCAGAACGTAGCTGCTCTCTAGCGATTGCAGTTCTAGATACTTCGAAAGAGAAGAGACCTAAAGCCACTATAACGCAAAGGGACAGTACAACCATCGGCAGTACCACCGCCTGACCTTTCTGCCCTCTTACTCTCTTTGACGCGACCATTTTCGTTTTCTCCGTGTGTTTATAAGTTGGTTTTAGATTGCTTTGACAGCAACTGCTACCGGTTTTTCAGAATCTTTGATTGTTTTGAGAGCGTTTGCCAATTCAACTCTTGCACCGCGTTCTTGTGATTTGAGCATAGCTTCGATGCAAAGTTTTTCAGCAATTTTTGGAGCACCCAAAATCATGTAGCAAAATGCCAAACCTGTTTTAGCGCGAGCATAGAGCGGATTGATATTGAGCGACTCCTGGTAGTTCAAAATTGCGCTTGTTTGCTTTCCGGCATAACGGTAAGCATCACCTAGCAAGCAAAAGTCTTCCGGTGAGCGCAAGCCGGCTTTAACCAGTCCTTGCATTTCAACAGCGGCTTTGTTGCTATATCCAGCGCTTATCAAAAGCTCAACAAGACGGCGGCGAGTTTGAAGATCGCTTGGATTTTGTCTGATGTGTTGGACAAGCACGTCAATCGATTGTCTCTTTTCGGTTTGAGTCATGTTTGTCGGCAGGTTGATTGCTCCTGGAGCGATAGCTGAACTTGCCATACATGGCATTGTGGCTGCTGCAAGTGCTGTAATCGTTAGGATAGCTGCCTTCATCGTCTTCATTTGAGTTTCTCTCCCGCTTTGTGTACGCCGTCGCTTTTGCGATTGGTTTAACTTTAGCCAGGAAGAGTAAACCGCTAGTAAACGAAAGGTTGCAGATTGGTAAACGGCAAAAAATTGGGGGCTCAAGCCTCCAATTTGTAGCCGAGACCATGAATTGTCCTGAAAACAGACTCGCCCGTACCGACGTCAAGACGTTTCCGCAATCTACTTATATGCACTTTCACGACGTCAGTTGTTGACTCAGAATCGGAGGGCCATACCCTGGAAACGATTGTCTCGGCGTTGAAAACAACGCCTGGGTGCCGCATGAAGAACTCGAGCAACTGCAATTCTTTTGGCAGCAGCTGTATTTCCTTTCCATCTAAGAAGACTCTTTTCTTCTCTGTTTCCATCATCAGCCTGCCAACAACCAGATTGTTATCCAGCATCTGCGCCGGTCGTCTCAAAAGCGCACGAATTCTGGCAGAAAGTTCACCCAACTCGAATGGTTTCACCAGGTAGTCGTCGCAGCCGGCGTCCAAGCCCCCGATGCGATCGTCTAGTTCTCGGCGTCCAGTGAGCATTAAAATAGGTGTTTTGCCTCCGCGATCTCTAAATTGGCGGCAGACTTCGACACCGCTGTACTTGGGCAACTCCCAATCGAGCAGAACGATGTCGTACTGACTTACCTTTAAATAGTAGAGAGCCTGCTCGCCATCTTCAGCGTGATCTACCGTGTGGTTGTCGGCAACAAGCCATTCTTTAGTGTTTGTTGCAAGAACTGGATTGTCTTCAACCAGCAAAATCCTAGCCACTTTACGACCCCTTGACTCCTCAAAGCTTTGTCAGTTTACCATCCTGCAACCTTTGGTTTACCAGCCTTTCACCACTGAAGGCTATTCTAAAAAAGTAAGCAGGAGGACGAACAAATGAACGGCATTCTTAAAAAGGTATTCGGATTTTTTCAGCAAGGCAATCAGGTAGCAGTAATGCAAGTGCCAAATAACGAATGGTCTGCAGTGAGAGCGCGTCTCCACAAGATTGAGCAGGAATTTGAAGGCGATGAAATCATAAATTGCAGTGCTGACGTTGCGCAAAATCAAAACGAAGCAATTCAATCTAACGAACCGAAAACTTTCCTAGAGATGTTGCCTGAAATATCAAAACGCCCTCTGTACAAACAACCAAGCATAATGAATGCAAAAGACAGAAACAGCTTTGAACAAGTGAGACTCGACCTCAGCAACACACATAGACAAATGATGGGTAGTATTCACGAATCATTGCAGCCACGATTTCAACGCTAATCATTAGACAGCTAAAGCAAACGGTTGTCATGCAACAGATTCATATATAATTGGCGAATGGATTTAGGCATAACAGGAAAAACGGCGTTCATAAGTGGCTCGACAGCCGGCATTGGATTTGCCATTGCAGAAGGCTTAGCCCGCGAAGGCGTGCATGTCATAGTTAACGGGCGCACTCAAAACAGAGTCGACCTTGCCATTAAAGCTCTGAAAGTCAAAACAAAGAATGACAATATTAGCGGAGTAGCGTCAGACTTTAGCACCGCCAATGGTGCAAACTTGGTAATTCAAGCATACCCGCATGTCGATATTTTAGTAAACAACGTTGGCATTTTTGAACCAAAAGAATTTGCAGACATCACTGATGAAGACTGGATGCGCACATTCGAAATAAACGTAATGAGCGGAGTACGCCTGAGTCGCGCATACTTCCCGACAATGTTGAAAAACAATTGGGGGCGTATCGTTTTCATTTCGAGCGAATCTGGCGTAAACATTCCGGCTGAAATGATTCAATATGGACTTACAAAAACGGCCCAACTGGCCCTTGCTCGTGGACTTGCAGAAAACACAGCAGGCACAGGCGTAACAGTAAATTCTGTTCTCCCAGGACCAACCCGCTCTGAAGGTGTTGGGGTGTTTTTGGAAGAAATGGCCAAGAAGTCTGGCAGCGACGCAGAAACGATTGAAAAAGAAGTCTTCCAAACACTGCGACCATCTTCACTAATTAAACGATTTGCATCAACAGAAGAAGTTGCGAATATGGTTGTCTACGTCTGCAGTACAGCAGCCGCAGCCACTAACGGCGCCTCACTCAGAGTCGACGGCGGCGTTGTTCGTTCGATAATTTAGTCGTCGACAATCCGATCCTCAACTGCGATTTGCGACAGCGGAGCCTAGCGAGAAGCTTTGCTAGTGTTATAGCTGAGGGCTTGTTTGTTGTAGGTGTAAGCCACTGAATATTCGCATTTGCTGCCGGCTTTCAATTGGCTTGGTGCAGCAATCAATATTGTGATGGTATTTCCGGTTTCGTTGTTTGTAGCGGTCAATTTGTCATTGTTCGAAGCTTCGGATGTGATTGTCCATTTGTATTGTGGCAAGTACATACGGTAGAAATCGAGAACTGAAGATGCGATGTCTTTGCTTTCGTATCGCATACAAACGATTGGTCCAGAAAAGGTGTTGGCGAAATAGCTGCCTTGCTCGAATTTCTTTCTGCCTGCATATTCCGGCACAGCGGGAAGTTGAACAGGTACAGAAAACAATACTGGTTTGTACTGATTTACGGGGTTAGCGCTTGCATTAACTGCAGGCACTGCGGCAAAAGAGAAAGCCATGAAAAATGAAAGAACTTTGCCGGTTAAACTTGTCATTGCCTGCTTCTCCCCGAATCACTGCTGGCGTTTCCTGCCCACAATTTGATAATAGGGAAAAGTTTTGAGCGAGCATTGAGGGATTTTTGAGCAAAGTTTGAACACCTGGCCGGGGCGCCGGCCAGTGGATCTAGAGCGCGAGGGTTGGCGACGCGACTAAGGGCGGAATTCGATGAGACTGGAGTCGCGGGCGATTATTGGGGCTTCGGCAGGCTCTGGCTCACCGAGCATTCTTCTGAGGTTTGTCCTCAGAATCTTTTGGACATGGTGAGGGTGTGCCGAGGCATCGATGACTTTGAACTGAAATTCGTCAGTCATCTTCTCGTATTCATGAATTATCTTCGACTGGTAGAGCTTAAATGATTGGTACAGGTCGGCAGACATACCGATGTCGCGACCAGACTCGTAAAAGTCTAGTCCGCCTCTGTCAGTGATTATTCGGCGGATCAAATCATCTATAGGCATTCTCAAATAAAAAACCAGGTCAGGCGCCGGGGCAAATCCATAAAGCTTGCGCACCCAGGCGGCATCGGCACCACGCACAACGTCACGAGCAAATGCTGTGTGAATGTAGCGATCGGCAATAACAATAAAACCGGCTTTCAGTGCGGGAATTATTACCCTATTAAGCCTGTCGGCAAGGTCAGTTGCATATAGTAGCGAGAAAGTAATTGTGTTCAACGCATTTTTTGATTTGGCTTTATCGATTGCGTTTGAAATGAGCTCAGACGATTTCCATTCGGATACGGCTACTCCATAGCCTTCCACTTCAAGGTAATGCTTTAGCAACTCAGCCTGAGTCGAGCGGCCAACGCCATCGGTTCCTTCAATCACAACTAATTTTCCTGGGTACTGTTCAGGCACAGGATTCTCCTTGGGGCTCGACTTTGAAAACTTAGCGATTCAACATTATCTGTCCGACCTTCTGGCGAAACAGAACTTGTTGCTCGTGTATAGGGTCGACAGCAGGCATTACACTCAAGCCAAACTCGTCGACCATCTGGTCATATTCGTTTATGACCATGCTTTGAAAAATCTGGAACGATTGCCTTGGGTCTGCCGAAAGTCCAATGTCCATGCCGGCTTCATAAAAGCCAGGCAATCGACTGGTGGCAATTCGGCTCAATGAAGTCTCGATGGGCACCCGGAAATACATTGCTGCATCAGGCTTAATGGCAAACTCATAAAGGTTGCGCACCCACTCTTTATCCACACCACGAGCCACATCTCGGGCAAATGCAGTAAAACAATATCGGTCTGCCAACACTGTCAGCCCAGCCTTTAACGCTGGTTTGATAATGTTTTCCAGGCGATCGGCAAAATCTGTTGCATGCAGAAGGCTGAATGTAACAGGGATGAGGGTGTTGCTTCTTTTGGCTTCTTTTATCGTTTTGGAGATTAACTTAGAGGAATTCCATTGGGTAAAAATCACTTTTTGCCCCCGGTCTTCGAGCCAATTTTTAAGAAGATTAAGTTGTGTTGATTTACCCGAACCGTCAACGCCCTCAACGACTATGAGCTTTCCGGGGTAGTTATGTTTGTGCTGAAGGGCCATATTAAACCAGGTAGCAAAGATTAGAACTCTTGACGGGCAAAGCCCGCAAAACTTCACTATTATAGACAGCGGTGTACTCGGACTCCAAACCGCTCGAGCACCCCAATAGCACTCCAAAAGGGGAGACAAAGGTATGTCCAAGAGAATCACTCTGCTAGCCGGCATGGCCATACTTCAGATAGGTTTTTGCCCAAGTCCATCTATGAGCGAAAATTCTAGTGCTGACGATATTCCCCCAAATACAGAGTCAATTTCAGAAACAGCAGACGCCGAAAAACCTGCCAAATTCATCCAGAAAGTTGACGAGCCGGAAGTTGCGCCAAAGAAAGCGCTTTCAGATATAGATGGCGACAAAACAGTTTTAAGCTCAAAGAAGTCTAAAAAGGTCAAAGAAGAAGTCGAGGACGACAAAGACTCTGAAGACAAAGACATCGAAAAGCAAGACAAAGAATCGGCTGCTAATGCATTTATGAGTCAGGACGACTCTCACCAGGGCTCAAACATCGACCCGCTCGCTTTTTATCAGGCCGGTCTGCGCTTTATGAGAGAAAAGAAATATCAGGCTGCACTCGACTCCTTCAACAAGGCTCTTGAGCTCAACCCCAAATACCACGAAGCTTCATTCAGGAAAGCTCAGGTCTACCAACTCACAGGCTACGATAAGTATGCTGCACGTCGCTATCAGGATGTGCTCAACTACAGGCCAGACATGACCGAAGCAAGGCTAAATCTGGCTGCATTGCACCGCAAACACAAACATTACAGCGGCGCCGAAGAACAACTTCGCGAAGTCATCGCTCACAATTTCTATTCTTTCGAAGGGCACTACAATCTGGCCAATGTTCTTGTAGAGGACAACAAACCGGAAGAAGCTCTGAAAGAATACAAACTTTGCCTCAAGTTAAAACCAAACAATCCTATGGTGCACAACAATCTTGGTGTATTGTTCTTGCAACGCAATTATTCTGAAGAAGCACTGCAAGAGTTCCGCAAGGCGGCGCAGTTATCGCCGAAAAACCCAATTTTCACCACCAATATTCAAACAACTCAAAAGTTGATTGCAGAAAAGAAATCCAAAGGATTGACCATGTAGTCTTCAATTCTGCGTCAGGTACTGATGGCAGAGTGACTTCCAGTTTTTGCGAAAATCATTCAACGCAAATATTTTTGACTCTTCAGCAGGCAAGAGCATATCCGTTTGTTCTGGATTGCGTGCTTTTAGATATTGTGTTCGCCTGGTGCTGCCGGAATAAACGTCGTAATGACAGACTGTTTCCCAACGATTGTCCTTCTGCAAGCGCAAGCTGATTCGTATTCCATGGGCATCACTGGTGAAACACTCCGATTGCAGAATCTTCACGCCATCTGCCAAAATTTCGCTGAATGGCGGCAGAAAACTCAGTTTTGCATCGACTAGCTTGGTGGCTCTGTCTTCGACTTCAGCAGCATCCGTTGAATCCATTTTGGCATTCACAGATTTTCGAGATAGTATCTTGCCAGATTGAATCTTGCCGTTGAATCTAAATAACATCGGCCTGGTTTCTGACTGGTCTTCATTTATTTCAGCCGTTTTGGTGTCGATGCCGTTCGATGCCATCACGCCGAATTTAGCACCGCTTGAAGGAACAGTTCGGGTATCTATATCGCGAGACTTAACTGTGTTGGTATCGATACCGAGTGATGCTACTGTACGGGTATCGGCTCCGCGTGATGGAACAGTTTTTGAATCAATAGCACGAAGAGTTACGCTACGAGTCTCGGGTTCGCGCACTTTCGCTTGTTCGATTAGTCGTTTAAGTGCACTGCTCCCTGCGCTATTGGACATTTCAATACGCTTTGGCTGACCTTGTTCTAATAGCGTCTTGAATATAAAGATCAGTTGAGACTGTTGCTTTGCGTTAAACTTCGAAAAGTCTGGCTGGATGCCTCCCTTCAAGATCAGGCGCAGAGCGTTGAGTTCGCTTTTGCCAAGGCCGCGCAATGCGTCGGCAATCGCGCTGTCCTTTGAGCCAAATTTTTGTTTTGGGTTTTTAATTAGCTGCTCAATTATTTTGCAAGCTTGCAAGCGAGTTTCTCCAGGAAGCTTCGCAACTCTCAAACTCAAATCTTCCAGCCTCAAAACTCTTGAAGTTCTTCCTAATTTGGATTCAAGCCCCTGTCCTTCTCCACTCTTGCCTTTGATAATGAGGTCTTTAGCCGGAACCACTGCACCAATTTTGATACCATCTTTAGACCCAAGGGTTCGATGTATTGGCCCGTTTATTTTGTCGATGATTTCCTTGCGTGCAGACAAGGAGAGTTTTCTTCCTTGGGCATCAAGAATACGAGTCCCCACCTCAGTCTTACCTGCAAGAATAAGTCCAATTTTTATACCGTTTTTCCATCCCAGACTTTTGTCTATAGGACCATTGAGCTTGTCTATCAGGTCTTTGCGCTCTCCAATAGTCAACTTGCTGCCCTTCAAGTCGATAGCGCGTGAATTTTTGAGGTCATTCTGTTCGACTGAATTGCGAAATTTCCCTTCGACGCCAAGAATATTCTTCGGCATCGGCTCAATCTGACCCAGCTGAGGTTTCGCTGTTGCATTCTCAACCCTGGGGTCGGCATGATTAACGAGTACACCGGGAATACGCAAATCCGAATTATTGGAATGCGGCATTTGATTTTGCGCCAGATCGTGTAAAGGACGGGTCCGTTCTAATGTAGAAGGAACCTGCAAGGGCAAAGAGAACTTATTCTCGCTCGACTTACTCTCGGAAGCATCTAATTTGCCGTCCAGAGACTTTTGCATGGACTGCGGATTGGCGCGCTCATACTGCGAATGCGCGGCATCCATTTTTTGCCTTTCTAGTTGCTCTTGTTGACGAATCAGCTCTTCGCGATTAGCTCTCTGAAGCACGTCAGAGTTATAAGCTTTGAAATTGGCAGCCGCCGGCTCTGCATTCACTTTCGAATTAGCCTGGAATTCCTTGCTGGACTGCGCAAGAAATGGATTCTTTTCAGAGTTTGATGCAATCAAAGGACCTTCGGCAGACAGATTTGTTTTTGCTGCGCCGGGACGAAAGGGATTAAAATCTGCAGCAGACGTTTTACCTTGTTCAGATGCAGGGGAAATTCTGTTCTGCTCAGTTGGTACATTATTGTTCTTGCGCTGCTCAGGAAGAGGTCCCGACTCAGGACTTTTCTCATTTTGATTGACATCAGATTTAGTGCCTGGCTTGTCACCGGGCTGAGGCTTATTATCAAGCCGAAAATTCGAGCTGTACAATACATCACCAAGTGAATCAACTTTGTTGCCCTTTTGATCCACAAAGCCTTTTCCCTCAACATATTTGCCCTGGTAAACACCGGCACTTTCAGCGGGCGATTTCACGTTGGCGGTATAGCTAGCAACGTTACCTTTCTCGTCGTATTTAACTTCGAGTACATTTCCTTTTGAATCGTAAGCTCGGCGAGTTTCGCCTGGTTTACCTTTGTCGAGATCGTTAGGATTTAAGTTCTTCGCAGATTCCTCGCGTTCAACTTTCGCGGTTTCAGCCATTTGATTGCGAATTTCTTGCTGGCGAGTATCAATTTGCTGTTCTAATGAACTCTTGCTGGACTCAACCTTCTCAGCAGAGCTTTGAAGCGAATTAAATGAAGCAAGCAAATTTGGATTAGCGCTTAGTTCTTGGCGAATATTCTCTGTTTGCGCTGCTGTCAATTTGTAGGTAACTGGATCAGCCTCAGACAAGTAAGGAATCGCCGAGGAAATTCGACGCCTGTCCTCACTGGGTAACTTATTGAACTCGTTTACGAAAGCAGCTAACTTCGAAACCTTTTCGGTCTCAAGCGCAATACGTTCGGGAGTCCAGTTTTCTCGCTCTTGCTGCCTTCCTTCACTGAGTTTTGCATATTCGGTCAGGTTCTCAAAATGATGCTTCCTGGCGCTGTGCAAGTTTTGAAAAAGTGGATCGGCTGCAGTGCCACTCTCCTCCACGCCTGCGGAGTTTTGAAATTTCGCCACTAATTCGTTGCCGGCAAAAGCGCCTTTATTGAAGCTTGCTGAGCCTGCATTACGCCCGTCGCGGCTTGTCGACGGCGCTCCACTAATGAAATCGCATATGTCATCGAACAATTTCTTTGATGTTAGCTCGGAAGAGAACGACGGCGTTTCTCCTTCTTTGCTTTCGCTATTCCCGCCAATCCAAGGCGCATCAAAACCCACGGCAAAGCCTCCTGGAATTATTTCGCCAACGGGGTGAATTAAGCGATGTTCATATATTCGTCATCAAACGTGACAGGACTGTTCCTCGCCTTGCGGAAAATACGAAGTCAGCAAAGGATCAATCAAGCAGACTAGGCAATGATTGATCGAGCCTTTCCAGTCGAGCTATCTCGGTTAGCTGTTTTGAAGCCTGAATGCCCTGGTAGAGGCAAAAATAGACAAACAAATGAAGACCAATGCCAAATAGGTCGTAGTCTTTCATCAAAATCAGCAGCGCGCCATCAATGCCATAAAGGACGAAACCAGCGTAAAAAAGCCAATGTTGCTTAGGTGTGAAATAACCGAGCGCAGCAAAAATGGCCGCCCCGACTGCATCGACAGCAAGCGAAAGCATGGCATGTGAATTAGCAGAGCCCATCATGAACTCAGTAAACTGAGCAAACGCCAGACCAATTGCAAACCGGTATTGAGTATTGGTATAGGTAGCCACAGTATTTACAATCGTCAAAGCAGCAATCCAATAGAACCAGTTTGAAGATGACTTTAACTGCTGTAAGGATTGTGTTTTCTTTGAAGCAAGACTATTCATCTGGGCCGCGCTAATTTACTTGCACGCCGAGATCGTTAGTCAATAATATTTCGAGTTCTTGTCCTGGAGTCAAGCTAATGTTGTCGCCGGAACGAAATAGCGCAATGGCAGAGCTGCCGATTGCTGTTGCAACTATCGGTGCACCCAGTGTTGCAATGTTGGCAGCAACCAGAGCACCGCGGGCGGCACCAGTCTCGTTCATGCCTGATACTGTTTTGACGCTTGATTCGACTCTTGTGCCAAAATTTGTGCCTGGGTCTAACTGACCAATTTTGTTTGTTGTGCCTTTTTGAAATTCGAGCAACGCATCAAGTGAAATCACTTCACCAGTCGGTGTGACAATTTGGTGCAACTTGAGTCCAATCTTTCCGGCGCGGCTCAGCAAGCGAGGCTTGTTCACTTCAGTGATGCGACCTCTGACCAGGCTGCCGCGAGGCAAAATCAAAGTACGTCCGTAGAAAAGGTCTTCTTTTACGTGTCCTTCGAAAATATCGCCAGGAACACTTGTGGTGGCAGAAACAGGATATTCAACAATCAATTTCATGCGAGTCTGCACTGGCAATGTTGCTGATTGAACACCGGCTCGCAACGCTGTGCCCTGGGCTGGAGCGGCTGTCTGATTTGCAAAATCAGGAATATTTTTTATGTCCATGGGACGCATACTTGGTGAACTTGAATCTTGCATTTGCGGCTGATGTGAATCGCTAGCCAGCGCAACGGGCATAAGACCCAGGATAACGTTGAATGAAAGAAATGCGGAGAAAAGAACTTTCTTCATGCCAATGACAACCCCGTTCAAGTCAATGCCCTTGATTCTACTAGAACTTGATGGAAGTTGCCCGATTGTTTTTTGACTAAATCGGCTTTATTAGCCGACTACCCCAGGAGCAAAAACTGCCTGAGAAGCCGCATGTAATGCCCGCTCGACGTGCTTCAGATCTTCAGGTCTATCTACAGCAGGAGACCGTTTGCTAACTTCAACGACTCTGATGCATATACCGTTTTCGAGGGCGCGCAATTGTTCTAAAGCCTCAGCCTTCTCGAGTGGAGTAGGGGTCAGCGACGCCATCTTCAACAATATATCTTTTCGATAAACATAAAGCCCTATGTGCGCAAAATATTCTTGCTGTACAGAGTCATCGTTTTCTCGATAATAGGGAATGGGCAAACGCGAGAAATAGAGCGCATTCCCGTTTCCGGCTCTGACCACTTTAACTACAGTGTTGTTTGTAATTTCATCGCGTTCTGTAATGCGAGCACAAATGGTGGACATATCCACCGAGCTATCTTCGAGCAATGGACGAACTGCCTGGTCGATTGTGCTGGGGTCTATGCACGGCTCATCGCCCTGCACATTGACTACGATATCGATTTCGGGCCGAAGCGTTGCCACTTCAGCAAGCCGGTCTGTGCCTGTTGGGTGGTCGTTTCGAGTCATGAGAACATTGCCGCCGAAGCGTTTCACTGTGCTGAAGATGCGTTCGTCATCGGTGGCAACAATGACCTCACTAACAAGCTGAGCTTTTAGAGCTTGCCTGTAGACTCTCTCTATCATCGTAATACCGGCGATTTCGACAAGCGGTTTGCCTGGAAAACGCGTTGATGCATAACGAGCCGGAATAACAACCGCTACTTTTGCTTTGCTCACATTGGCCTCCAAAAGACTGAGCGCCTTCCTCCGCGCCCGCTTCTTTACAAGCAAGCTAATCGTAACCCGCAGTCGACTAGAAAATCATTTAGCCCGACTCATCAAGCTGAATTAATTTTAACTCAATTCCGCTAAACGTCGACAAGCAAGCTGTCTTGCGGCGATACAACAACTTTGATGAATTGTCATATAGGATGATGCGGGATGCCAGGGGGAAAATGTGGTATCAAACAATATAAGAAGTCCTAAAATACTTGCCGTACAAACTGTGTAGTCGGGTCCGTCGCAACAAAATGAGGTCTCTCGTGAATTGCTCATGTCCAGGAAACGAGCTTGCTAACAAGCAACTTCAAAAGCTTGAAAGTGAGGTTGCGGAAATGGCAGAAAATGCCAAACGACTCATTAAGAGTGCTAGCGACCCGTTTTCAGCAGTCATTCGCTTTTTGCACGAACGTCCGGAAAACGTGTCACTTCCGGGCATTTCAGTTAAATCAGTGCTTCTTGGTGCATTTGGCACCCATGAAGAAGTTCCAGGTTTGTTGCGCCTATTTTCTGCTCACGTAAGAGAAGTGGTGCGTTCGTCCAACGTCATTGCTATTTATAACGAGCATTTCTCTCAGGATAATTGGGGCGGCTATTTGATTAAACTGAAAGAACAAGTCAAATTTGAGGTCGCGCGCGAGAAAAATATGCTCGTTCTCAAAAACATTGTTGGGCTAGTTTGTGTTGAGCACGGCATTGAGTTGCCGCTGGAAAAAATTACGGTTAACCCGCCAAATCTCGAGATAACGGTAAAACTTGGCTTGCTCAGACCGGTAAAAGCTGTAGATATTTTGGCGTAATGGCATCACACCCATCAGTAATAGCTCATCGTGGTGGCCGAGATTGGGCACCAGAAAATACTCTTGCCGCTTTCAAGAAAAGCGTAGCGGCCAAAGTGGGCGGCGTTGAATTTGACGTTCATCGATGCTCAAGCGGCGAACTTGTTGTGATTCACGATGACGATTTGAACCGCACCACAAATGGTGTCGGGCTGGTCAAAGACTGCTCTTACGCAGAACTGAAAAGACTTAGTGCAGGACTCTGGTTTGACAAAGAGTTTCGCAGCGAGTACGTGCCACTTCTAACTGAAGTGCTGGACCTCTTTGACTCAAATATGCTGGTTGATATTGAACTTAAAAACGCACCGATAGGCTATGAAAATATAGAAGAAGATCTTCTGCGGGAAATCGAACCCTATAGAAACAGGCTGGATATCACAGTCAGTAGCTTTGACCATCATTGCCTTCGCAGGCTGAGAACTTTGGACTCGCAAATCAAAATTGGAGTCTTAGCTGCTGCTTCGCTTGTAGATATAAAAGACTATTGCAGTAAATTCAACGCCAGCTATTACATTCAAGCATACGACTGTTTAATGCCTGAAGCTGTCAGAGAGGCACACGAAGCAGGTCTTAAGATGATAGTTTGGACAGCTAACGACAAATATCAGTGGCAACATTTGATAGACCTGGGCATTTATGGAATTTGCACAGACCTTCCGGAAGAGTTGCAGAATTACCTTGCACAGCTTGGCGCAGTTGTTAATTGAAAGTCTTAGTTCTGCTTGATTTTGAATAAACCATCACTGGCACGTTTTGCAAGTTCAGAACCTGGAACCAGCTTAATTACCTGCGCGTAGTCGTCGCCGGCACTTTTATAGTCTTTCAATTTCACATGAGCTACAGCGCGCAAGTAGTAAGCTTCAGAATTTTTCGGTTCGTCTTTTAATAGCTCATCTATTTTTCTGATGCTGTCGGCATAGTGTTTTGTGTTTATGTCGAACACTGCATTATTCAAAATCGTCACGGCCCGGGGCACAGGCTTTGGGGGAGGTAGCGCTGCTGCTGTCCGTATGGATCTTACGGCTCTATTTGGTGCTTCAATTGTGCCCACGCCAGCGCCAGGAACCCCTCCACCATCAGTGGCCAAAATTTCTCCATCACCGCTGTTAGCAGGAAAGCCTGTGCCTTCAAAATTGTTGTAATGCTCTCGCAATGAGCCAAGATCGCCAGGCGACAGTGTTCTGCCCTCGACAAGGTCGGTGCTGTTCAACGCAAATATTCCGGCGCAAAGCATGTCTCGCGGATTGGATGAGTGCGGCAAACCAAGTGCGTGACCAAGCTCGTGCACCGCAACTTCTCCAATAATTCGGTCTTGCTTGTCTAAAATCGAAGCGTTGGCAGAAGTTATTTTTGCAGGCAAAGTGCTGTTATCCGCAAGAACATTTGTGGATAACCAAATGTGTGCAAACAAAAGTTGCGTACTCTTAAGTCCGGCTGAATCGCTGCAAATACTGCTGGGCAAACAAAGTCCCAGCGCAATCGGCATTTTTTCTATCCAATGCACGTGTATGCAATTACCTACCGGGTCGAGCGGCAATGCACGGGAAGTGCTCGATTTTGTGATGGGATCGATAGGTCCAAATGCTTGTTTCCATTCGGCTTCTGCTTTTGGATTTGGCGGGTCGACTTGAAACCAGATTTTGCCTCCGGAAGCTTGCCTCCAGGCTTCGAGCCCGCGCAGCACAGCACTTTTCATTTCAGGTCTATAACCAGGAATGCCGTAGCCTTCGTCTATGTAAACATGAATCGGCATTGCCTTCAGGTTCCACCAGCCTAATCCTGCTGTGCCATACTCAAAATCAACAGGAAAGAACTTGCCTACAGCGCGCCCTTCTAATGCCACTCCCAGGCGAGACAGCTTGGATTTTGCAGAACTAGCTTGTTGTGATGTTGGCGCGATTGCAATTACTCTTTGATAGCAATCACGCGCTGAGTCTATGTTGTCGGTTGACTCAAGACACTGCCCAAGCCCGAAAAGCGCAACAGTATCATTTGGATTTTGTCCCAGAATGTCGTTATAAACAATGGCACTAGAATTGAATTTACCCTGGTTTGAAAGGAATTGAGCATACTCATACTTCATGGACAAATCATTCGTGTGAGTGAGAATGGCTTGATATTCTGATTCGGCTTCGGAATATCGACTCAATTTTGCATAAAGACGCGCCAGGGCAATTCGCGCATCGTTAAATGGATTTGGCGCCATACTTTTAGCCATAACATAGGCGTTAATGGCGCCTTCTTCATCACCTTCGTCCTGAAGCGCCTTGCCACGCCTGAAAGCTTCATTGTAAGTATCAGCGCATACGGGCGGCAAACTGAAAATCAAGCAACAAAGTAGCAAGAATGCCCTGCTACGCGCGCTTTTCAGATTTACGCCTATAGTCAACGTGCATCACCACGATGTGCTACTTTTCTTGTACCACAGCCAGCGCCGGAAGAATTACAATCAGCTCTGGCTACTGCTTTTACTTGAATTAGAAGTCTTAGGAGTAAGCATATCGCCAATTTCCATTGCAAGCGTGAGGTAAGGCAAAAGGCTGTAGCTAACCATGGAAAGATCCATTAGATGCTTGCCTGTTTGTGTTTTCAACTCACCCATAAGAGCAAATTGGCTACGGTCGGGTATCACGGTTTTGAACACATGAAATTCTTCAGGCGCCGAGCGCAGCTTCAATTCCATTTCAACTTCTGGTGTGCGGTCGCGTCTAAAGCGGGTGATTAGTACGCCCAAAATTTTCAAATCAGGATTGAGTGCCATGTCACCATTCACGATTTCGTGAATCTGCTCAAGCATGCGCTCTAAGCCGGTCAAACTAATTACAGAGGCAAGAGTGGGGATGATGACATAATCGGCTGCCACAAGACCATTTAGAGTAAGCATGCCCTGACTTGGTGGACAATCAATGATTGTGTAATCAAAGCGGTGACGAAATGGGGCAAGTGCATTACGCAGCATTCTTTCAGGCTCGGAAGCCAGACTTTCAGGATTGCTGTCGAGAGTGATTTCGGTCATAACCAGGTCAGATGAACCGGCAATCAAAGACAAACTGTCTCTGAGCCTCAATACGCAGTCTTCTGATGATTGACCAGACTCATAGATTGTAGCCAGGTTATTCTCAAGCGTGAATTCTTGTTGTGCTTCGTCTAGCTCGAGACTATAGCTGAGATTGCACTGAGGGTCTGAGTCTATAACCAGTACATTCTTATTTAGGCGAGCAAGCGCCGCCCCCAAATAAGCTGTGGTGGTTGTCTTTGCCACCCCGCCTTTTTGATTGGCCACACAGATTATTTTGTTTGTTCTTGCCTGAGTCACGCCTGCCCTGCTTTCCCTGTCAACTTAGAAAGCTTATCAGTGCATACGGTCTCGCACAATATTAGAGATCAAAGGTATTTCGCAATATTTGCCAAGTAGGGCAAATATTAATCCGTAGACAAACAGCAAACCATAGACTGTGTTGAAAGTCATAAGCAGTAAGCCAATGCCGCCCCCGCCCATCATTCGCAGTGATTCAGGTAAGAAACCAGAGACAAAACCGATTAGCGGACCAAGTAAACCGGCAAGGGCTGTCAAGGCAAAAGTAATGAGCATTGACAATATTGCCAGAATTACAGCTTGCAAAAAATGAAACTGGAAGAAGTCCGATTGGCGCTGCGATCGGGTGATTATAATGTACAGAATGCCGGCTATGCCTCCTGTCAAGTAGCAAAGTGCACAAACTACTCTTTCTGTATTACTAGGACCAGCGTATTGGTTCCAAGGCATTTTAATCATCCAACAAACTACAACTCTAATTTAGCAGTTTCGCGCTCTCTTTGTAACTATGAGATAGCTCTGGCAAAATTCAGTTTTATTGAAAAATTCATTGCTTGACCTGACAGCAAGAAAAGCCGGCAAACGACACCGTATGTGGTGGCGCACTTAAAGTATCTTATTGCAAATCAAAGTCAGTAGCGAACGTTAACCTCACCTTAGTAGTTGACTGTCAATATCACTGCATCGTCTAGGAAAGCAGTTCTAAAAAAAGATTTGTAGCCAGCCGGCTTCGTGTTTGCACAAGGAGTTAAACATGGGAATTGTTATTGGGCCTATCGAGTTTGAAGGACCTTACATGGACGCGATAAACCTGAAAGAAGAAGCCGGATTGTACGCCATACTTTGCGAAAACAAGGGCGAATTTGAACTGGTAGAACTTGATGAATCAAGTTCAGTTAAAAACTGTTTTGACATAGATGAGTACACAAGCAACATGCGCTTTTGGCAGGAAACAAGCCACAGCAATTTACTGGCAGTGGTTCATTACACACCTGACTTGTCCATTGAGCAGCGCCAGGACATGAAAAAGCAATTGCTGGAAGAGTTCCAATAGATTTACAACCCCCGCATCAACACAAAGCCTGAAGGTCGAGACAGACGACCTTCAGGTTTTTGCTGGCACTTACTCCCGAGAAAGCGTGCTGCCATAGCTCTCCGGCAGCATGCTCGAAAAGAACTTTCACAGTACCCCAAAAACAGAGATGTCATGGGGATAGAACTCGTTGATTGCGGGGAAAAATAGATAAGATATGAAATCAACAGTAAAACACAGCAATTACCTGATGCGCATGCTCGGAACCCTCGACTTCAACGAGGTATTAGAGACAGTCGCTGATATTTTGTTGAGCACTTACAGCCCCAAATGCGTTTCGATATTGATTTGGGACCATGATCTCGACACCATTAGTGACAAATTTTTCTACGGGCCGGACAGGCAGTTACTGAGTGAAGCAACTGAAGAATATGCAAAACAACTGGACGACAGCGCCGGAAGCTTTGACGATAAGGCTGCGGGTGACTTTGAAGCTGAAGAAGCCGATATTCCCGATGACTTAGCAGTTCGCTATATCCGTATTCAGCAAGACGGTCAAATTTGCGGAGCCATCCTCATAGCTGGCACAGATGTCCCCGCCAGTGAAATTTTGCAAAAGCTATCTGAATATCCACTTTACCTTGCCATCACAAATGCCTGGGAAATCAGAGAAATTAAGCGTGAAAACGAAAGACTCAGAAGTCGTTATGATGACCTGGAAGACCAGAATTCAAGTCTTGAAGAACAAACACGCAAAATGATTCAAGACCTCACTGTTAAAGATGCACTTCGTTTCCGCACAATAGAAAGAGACAAATTGCTCTATGAAATCAGCAGTGCCATGCGAAGCTCTGTTGAAATTCAACAAGTTTTGCAAAATGCTGTTAATAATCTCGGGCAAAAATTTGACCTCAGCCGCTGCTTGATTTTGCGACCTTCTTCTCAAACAGGCGCCTTGCTTGTTTATGAATTCCATAACAGCGCAACAGCGCCGATACAACAAAAGTTTTTCTCTGAAGCAGGACAGGAATTCGTGCGTTCTATCATGGACAAAACGGCGCCATGCGAGCTCGGCGATGGTGAACTGGGCACAAGTTATGGTTTTGACAAAGACTTTCTAAATAGTTTTGGATTTTTGTCAGGCTTGATAATTCCTTTGATCATGCGCACAAGAACTATCGGCGCCATATTCCTACAAGATTGCATAATGCCGCGTCCGTGGAGCATAGACGACCTTACATTTTTCGGCGCACTGGCAGACCATTTATCAGTAGCTGTTGAAAATGCAGACCTGCACGAAGAGAAAAAGACTCAAGCAGTCACAGACGGTCTTACTGGAATTTCAAATCGTCGCAATTTTAATGATTGCTTTTACAAAGAATTCGAACGCGCAAAACGTTATGCAGAGCCAATGACATTGGCTGTTGTCGACCTCGATTATCTCAAAAAAATCAACGATACTTACGGGCATACGGCCGGTGATAGTGCTATAAAAGCAGTAGCGAGTGTCCTGTCTAGTTCATCAAGATCAATTGACATTGCCGCTCGGTACGGTGGAGAGGAATTCTGCCTTTTGCTTCCCAACACCCTTCTTGAAGAGTCCGTTCTGATTGCCGAACGAGTTCGCAATTTAATCAACGAAACTGAGCAAGAATGGGGAGGTAAGATTTCAGCATCAATTGGAGTTGCAAACTTCCCACTTCATGCAAACGACCCCGACGATTTATTTAAACGAGCTGACGAAGCGCTATACAAAGCAAAGGAGAATGGGCGCAATCAAGTATATGTCTACGACACAACGAACGGCGCTTAGCATTTGGGTATCACTGAAAACAGCATATTAACTAGAACAGGAGAAACGAGATGGGTTTTTTAGACGATGTAGTCAAAGGCGTAAATACTGGCATCAAACAAGTTGGTGACGGTCTGAAGCAAGTTCAGAGCAAGTCGCAAGAAATGATGAACCAGGTAACTTTGCAAAACCGCGTTACTGCTCTTGAAGCAAAGAAAGCGGTTGCCCTCACGAATCTCGGCAAACTCATTTACGACAAATATGAGAAAGGCGATGAGGTCGGCGAAGATGTGTTAAAACGCAAAACAACAGAAATTGCCGAATATGAGAAAGAAATTGAAATCGTAAAAGCTGAAATGGATGCCTACAAAGCTTCGCACGACCCTGATGTACCGCAATCTCAAAAAGCTGAAAACGTAGCAGGTTACAATCGCACCCCAGGTTTCTGTTGCCCGCATTGCGAAGCACCAGCCAATCAAGAAAAACTATTTTGCGCATTTTGCGGCGGCGACCTCAAAGCACCCAAAAGCGAATCAAATCACAGTGCAGCCGAAGACAAAGCAGACGGTGAAGAATAGCGATGATTGCTCGAAAAACTTGAAGCTGACAGGCTTAAAGTCAAAGCGGCAAGCAGTCAATAAAATTCAAAATAAAGAAAGGGTGACGAAAAACGTCACCCTTTTCTTATGCATTCAATACGCATCTCGAATTTCAAAACAAACGCACTAGTCTAAATTAGACTAGTGCGTTTTGAATGAATTTGAGAACCATTAAGCAATCAAAATTGATTTTGCAAAAACAATTTTTTTGAACTTATACGCGAGCACTCTTGCCGCAATCTGGACAGAAGAAAAACGACGGACTTAGCTTGGCGCCACAATGCTGGCACTCGCGCAAGCCGTGCTCATCTGCGCGATCTTCAGTTGGGTAGCGTCCAGCAAGAATTTCTTTGTACTGTCCACCTTCCGACCAAGTTTTGATTTCTTTGGCTCTGAAAATTGGCAGCGGATGCGACAAGCGCATTTCATACATCAATTTGTAGAACTTATTGAGCGTGCTGTAATCAAAGTCTTCGTATGAACCACCCTGCCTGAGAAACTCTTTGATATCAGTTTGTTCATAGACTGATTTAGATCCACCGGCAAGTTTCATGTGCAACTGAATACAGGTTTCGACATCTTGAATTACAAGCAGCTCGGCGCGGTCGGCTGTTAGTTCTGCCTTACGAGCCCAATCGGACAGAGACATCATAACGATTGCCATTATTGGCCCGCCGAGTCCCATGAGATTTTTCAACAGGTCTAACAAGAAATAGGCAAGACTTCTATAAAGAACGTGTCCGGCTTTGACGTGGCCCAATTCGTGCCCAAGCACGCCCATCAATTCGTCTTCAGTGAGCAAATCGACCAGTGCAGAGTTAATAACAATGAACGGTCGCTCTGCACCGAATGTCCAGGCATTTACTTGAAATGAATTCAACAGGAAAAGATCGGGCTCATGCATGTCTAGAATGTCACATGCTTCTTTGAACAATTTGTGAATTTTGTGGCACTGTTTTGTTGTTACATGGATGGCCTGTCCCATGAGCATGATGCGAAACATTCGCTCGACGCCCAGCTCCATAAACTTCTTGAGCAGCGTATCAAGAACGGGCACCTTTCTGAGAGCCTCCAGTGCCGCGCGGTCAGCAGGGTGCTCAAATGCAGTTGAACTAATGCGCGGGAATCGGCGCCTCGTAATTTCGTTGACTGTACTCATGTCTTCTCCAGTGTTGTTAGATCAGAGGACTGCTAACTACCTTTCTACCCGATTTGGCAAAACATTGCTGCCGGGTTTAGTCCAGAGATAAATAAAATTGCAAACTAATGACAATACGAGCTTAAACCATGACCAAAGACATATATATGCTTAGCTGAGATTGAGCAGCTCAATGCCACGTCCAGCCACAACAGCCGTGTTTCCTGCAATCAAAACGGCAGAAGCTGCTTCTAGTGTGGGGAAAGACTCAGTTAAACGCATTTGCGCCGGGTCAAGCACTGAAACAATCGCAACTGAGTCCTTGCCTCCTTTAGCGCGACCGACAACAACAGCCTTGCCATTGCTCACAGCCAGAGCACCAGCATCAAGAGGCAGGTCACAGGCACCCAAAATCGGCATATCGCTTTTAGCTGCTGAAAGAGCCACGATGAATCCCTTTAGATTTTCGTCAACACAGCAAGCGAAAATCGTGTCTCCTTGAATGACAAAGTCTCTGATTGCCAGATTTGGCACTTTTCTGCTTGCGATAAGCTGCGGCGTATCATCCATTTTATATAGATTGAATTCGTTGAGCCCAGCAAGCAAAAGCCTGCCTGATTGAGCCGCCGCCTTGCGCGTCGGCACTGCTAAATCGAATGAAGCAAGACTTTTGATGCTGTCTTCTGTTGCTTTGAAAGTACTTACAGCAGAGCCTTTTTCTGTTTGTGCAAGAACATACGCAGTCTGACTTGTCCTGTCGTATGCAAGGGCATTACCGCTGGCTTTAATTGTCGCAATCTGTTCAGAAGGTTTGTTTATTGACCTTGTGGTCAAACTATCTTTGGACAAACAAAGGAATGTTCGCCCCAGTGGAAGCATGGCTCTTATGGTACTTGGAATATCTGCAGAGTCGAGTAAAACAGGGTGTCTTGCATCTTTTAAGTTGTATAGCTTGAGTTCTGCGCAGGCAATTACTGCATATGAACCGTCCATAACTATTGCAGAGGCTGGAAGTCGGGGAATTGTGTGACTGTATGAAAACTGCCAGCCTTCTTTTGTGACGTTTAGTACCTGCACTCCACCCCAATCGCTGGCTATATATGAATCTTTTTCTTTGACGGCAATATGCGCCCTTGGCGCCGTGCCGCGAGTTCCGGCGGGCAAAAGCACAGAGTTAGACACTGTCATCTCGTTTTTCTTGCCCATCAAGATAGGCACTACTGCCTGCCTTGAACCTTGATTGGCCAGCAGCAAGAACTGTCCTTTTTGCGCCCCCAAATCAAGCACTTCTGTCACCGCCGGTAACACCACTGTACTGACAATGTTTGGCGTCGGACGAAGTGAAATCAAGCTTGCCTTATATTTCTTGTCAAAGCCATAACCTGCAACTAAAATCTGCTCTTTATTGCGAGCCACTACAGGAAAACTGCCGTCAAGCCTCAAACTCTTGAGCAATTCTGGCGCACGCGGATTAACAAATGAAACTACGGCCAGCTCTGTGCTATCGGCGCCACATAGCGCCAGTACTTGTCGTTCTTGCATATCAAGCTTAAACGGCGCATGCTCGAGCACAAGAGCCGAAATTTGCACAGGGTCAATCTTTTTCTTGCCCATAAAATAGAATACAAGCTGGTTTTCGTTGTTAAGCCCGCTGCCACCAACAACAATTAGATCGCCAAATGAAGCTACACAAGATGGTTCTGAAAAGTTACCCAGTACGCTGCGCGACATAATAGATATATCGTTTGCTGGAGTGAGCCCTGCCACAACAAGCTGAAACCCTGTTTCTGCACCAGACTCAATTTGGACCACAGCAATGGCTCTATGTTGAGTGATAGTTAGTGCTACAACTTTGCGCCCGATGCCGAAAAGCTCGCCCATAACCATGGGGTTGTCTTCACGCTTGAGGTCGACAATTGCCAGACGCCCCATGTCATCAGCAAAGCAGGCATAACCTTTGTCAACTATGCCAACATATTCAGGAGTAATAGCCGGAGGCCACTCCTGGCGTGACAATGTACGAGGACCACCAATAACTGGTTCTATCTTAGCTTTAGCTTTGCGTGCCCAGCTTGGAAGACCGGCTCCGAGAACAGATGCTCCAAGCCAGCTCAGAAGAACAGTTCGACGTGATATCACAGTCCGTAATTCCTAGCTTGACTCTGAAGGAATTGTAGTATGAATATCGCGATCATCGGTGATATGTCAATGCCACCAATAGGTGGAATGAGCTTGCGAAACGGAGCTATATAAGGCTGTACGAGCATATCTAGAGTTTTGAACGGCTGTTCATACCAGCGGATGTTTGGAAACCAGCTCAGCAAACACCAAAGGATAATCACAAAGGTATACCCTGAAATCAAGGTTGAAAGTATGGGTCCAACTTGCATGGTTATACATTTGCCTCTCGACGTTCCATATCTCCAGATTGTAACATTATCGATTCCCCCAGCAACGGTAAAAACACTGTTCGGATGACAACCAGCAAGCAGAATTTAATCAGAGAGCAGCGCCTGCTTCAGCTAATAAAGCAAATCACTGCCGAAAACTTAATCGGAGACGACTGCGCGGTGCTGCCGGACAGTCGTTTGATCAGCTCAGACATGCTCGTAGAGGGTAAACACTTTCTTTTGCCCCAAATGAACCTGGCCGACCTGGGCTGGAAGTCCATGGCAGTAAATCTTTCAGACATCGCAGCCATGGCCGGGACGCCTGAATTCGCCCAGGTAAACATTGCTTTACCAGCAAAGTTAACTGATGAAGACTTCAACACTCTTTATACTGCAATGGCAGAATGCGCCTCCAAATTTGGTGCTCGAATTGTTGGAGGAGATCTTACGGGCAGTGATGCACTTGTAATTGCAATTACCATTCTAGGCACAGCGCACGAATCGGGTCCACGCTTGCGATCCACAGCAAAACCTGGAGATATAGTTCTGGCAACCGGTGATTTTGGTGCCAGCGCCCTTGGCTTAGAACTTATTTTGCGTGGTGAAGCAGCTATTGCAGAAAACTCGTACCCTTTAAGCAGACATCTTCGCCCACAACCACGACTGCAAGAAGCTAACGAACTGGCAGTTTTTGCCGGTAAAGAAAACGTTTCGCTGATGGATACAAGTGATGGACTGGCAGATGCAGTAATCCAAACAGCTGAAGCAAGCCAGGTCGCAATTGACCTTAGCTTCGAAGGCATTCCCATACACGAAAGTACAAGAAAAATTGCGCACGAATTAAAGCTAGATCCTCTAGAACTTGCTCTGTATGGGGGAGAAGACTACGAGTTATTGTGCTGCATGGCACCTTCTCTCTGGGCCGAATTCAGGTGCAAAAGCAAGTCATTTAGAGCAATCGGCACAGTCAGCAAAGGCAGCGGCGTATGCGTGGTAAATGCTGAAGGAGATTCGATTCAAATTGATCATGCCAAAACTTTTCAGCATTGGAATGGCAATTAAGTAAAGCACCACACTAATTTGAAACTACTGCTTTCCTTGAATCTTGGCTAAACCTGCACTTGCAAGCTTTTGCAATTTCAAGTCTTGAGCATATTTCAAAGTTGATTCGTATTCACCACGAGCATTGGCATATTGCCTCATACAGGCATAAGCAACTGCCAGCAAGTAATGCGCTTGAGCATTAGAAGGTGCTTTTTGAATAACTGTTTTTAGCCGGCCAACAGCAGCATCATACTTTTTGTCTGAAATCTCATCGGCAGCAACTTGCAATGGTCCGGTGCCTGCAACTCGCTGGGGAGGCGCAGTGAAGCTAGAAGCTTGCATATCACCAGGTCCACCTTGTCGCACACTGGCTTGCATTCCTGGTTGCATGCCCGGTTGCATTCCTGGTCGCATGCCCGGCTGCATTCCTGGCTGCATTCCCGGTTGCATTCCCGGCTGCATTCCCGGCTGCATTCCTGGCTGCCCGCCCGGTTGTCCACCTGGGTTTCCCCCCTGGGCCTTAAATGCAGCCTGCTTTTCCAGGTTTGAAATTCTATCTAAATAGTATGCCTTTTGAGCAGAAGTCAGCGGGGGGTTGGAAGTGTCCATGATCATCTTATATTGATTTTTCGCACCTTCAAAGTCGCCCTGCAATTCTAAACAGCGAGCTATTTGTGCTTTGGCTTGCGGGGCCATTGCCTGGGTTTCTCGATAATAATTCATAGCTTCGGTGTAGTTGCCCTCGTCCATGCAAACATCACCAATTTCTGTTTTGATTGCCGCAGGATTCATCCAGGGCGGAGAGACCTGGTGTGTCGCCAGGTAGCGAGTAAATACATTGGCTAAATCAGAAAGTTCTTTTTTGGCTTCGCCATATCTCTTTTGCTCTCGGTATATATCGACGAGAACATGCCGCGCCAGAGGATCGTCCTCGGCTGAATTTTTCATATTATTCAAGGTGACCAGAGCCCCATCAACATCACCGCTGTTGTAGGACGCCATAGCTTTATCTAGCTCAGCTTGCCGCTTAGTCGGAACAGCATTCCAACCCCAATCTACTGCATAGGCCGGGACATACTGAGCGAACAGCGCCACAGACCCAAGTAGGATCATTAATCGATATTTTGAATGCACTTGCTTACAGCCCTTTCCATTCAATTGTTTGGAATGAGTCAACCACTACACTCAAGTATTTCATAAAACCGGTCATTTTGGCTTCGAAAAATATTTCTTGAATTTCTCGTGACTCGCCCACTTCAGTCATTAACCCATAAAATTGAGTTTGACTCTTTTTCCACGCCCCGTCAACAATAAGCACTCTGCGTCCCGAAACCACTGCAGTTGCAGCACTTCTCAGGTCGAAGGCATCCTCGTCGGCCATTTTGCTCAAAACCTGGCTAATAGAATTAATTTCTTCGGCTGAAAGTTCATGTGGAAACTCGCTTATCACAGCCCGAAAATTATTCGCAGATGTTTCGGATATTTGCTTGCCACTAAAAAACACTGAAAGACTGGAGAAAGAATCTTCCTCTGGCGAAAAATCACGCGAATAGCTTTGCTGTGCCAATTGCGACGCGGCTTGAATATTTTCTACCCAGCCGGTCGGCAGCGAAAAAGTTGCAATTGCTCCTAAATCGCTGACTTTGAGTTGCCTTTTGCTGTCGTCTTTTTCCATTACGGCACTTAATCCAGTCAAACTGGCATTATCGACCCCAGATTTGGCTATGGCAAGAGCTGGGCGCGCAGAATCATTTTTATCCATTTGTTTGCACCTCAATTATTCCTGTTTTGCCATGGCCATATAAAGCTTGTGCAGCGGAATGCGACCATTGGGTCCAAGACGGTCAAATCTTGAAGACCAGGAGTTATCTACAGCAACAGTTCTGGTTTTGGGATCATAGTCTTTAATGAGGACTACATGCTCACCAGGCTTGTACTCTTTTGGAGTGATGCCGGCTATGCGATTTGGTTCTTTCTCAACCCAATCGGTTCCTGTCCATACCTGGGCGATTTTGACGCCACCCGATTGAAGCTGTTGGTGCAATTGCTCTTCGCCACCAACAAGTGCCACACCGGTGCCGAGAGTAACGCCTTCTCTGTAGACCGCCACAACCGACACGTCTTTGCTGTTTCCGACAATCTGGCTGTAAGTATTGGCGATGTCAGCGCTACGCATGGTTGGATTTTCCAATATTTTGTTGTCTGTTCCGCTTTGCGGATAA
Organism: uncultured Candidatus Obscuribacterales bacterium; assembly: GCA_964546815.1. GTDB lineage: Bacteria > Cyanobacteriota > Vampirovibrionia > Obscuribacterales > Obscuribacteraceae > JAIEPM01. The sequence goes on from CAZJLR010000001.1 coordinate 656,041, forward strand.
TGCTGCCCATCGCTTGCAACCATAAATACGCGAGCACCCGAGTCTTTACGGTTTTCAGGCGCTTCTTGTTTGTAAATCAAATTGCCCTTTCCAACAACTACTCCATTTGGAGCAACTGACTGACGCTGCCAGTGAATGTTAGCGCAAGTTGCATCTGAAATTTTACCGAGCCAGCTGCGGTTGCCATCTTCAGGTGGGAATTTTGATTCCTCTGCGCCTTTTCCAACAGTCATTGAAGCTGGTGGCACTTTGATGACTGTTTTGTCCTGGGTAACAAACTCTCCGGTTGTAATCACATCGGTCATCATACGAGCAAACTGCGATGGATTTTCATAAAGCAGTTTTCCACGAATCACAGTTACCTGGCAATTTGGATTTTGTCCTTGTGCATTGCTGCTTGGATTGGCCATATGCCAGGCCAGCTGCTCTGCTAACAAAGCTCTGTCTTTTGCGTTAAAGGCTTTGTCTGACTTGCTCTCTAACAGTCTCTCCAATTGTGCATAAGAATCATTTTTTTCTTTTGCAGAAATATCATCACGCTTAGCGAATTTTTCAAGACTTTCCAAAAATACTGCTTTGTCTTTTGGCTCAATATCTGTGCGTTTTGTGTAATCGAGCACAGTTTGTTTTAAGCGGTCTTTTTCAGCGTCGGACAAACTACTGTTATCGAGAACGGCTGCAAGAGTCTTGTCTTTACTAGCTAATAGCTCAGCTTTTTCGCCGGGAGCTTGAGAAATACTAGTACCTTCATTGCTAACAAAACTTATTTTTCCAGACTCGTCGAAGTTAACAACACCTTTTCTGCTAAACTCATCTGCGTTAGCAATGGGCTTAGTAGCGTCAATTGCAGACGCAACAAAGTCGCCATTCGAGTCTTTTTTGTAGGCTGTATTGTTAGCAGAATCACGTACTTCGGTTATAGCATTGCTTCCGTCGCGCACAACTTCAACAGTCTTACCATCACGATCTACTTTCATAACTTGATCGTTTTTTGATTCGGTTCTCGATTTATCTGCTGGATTTTCTACTACAACTAGCCCTTCAGGATAACGGGTAGTAGTTTTGCCTTTGGCATCATTATCAACACACTTGTACACGCCATCTTGGGAAACGGAATATTTAGCGTTCCATTTTTGCTCGTCTTTGCCATTTTTGTAGCTGTACAAAGCATCTGAAATTTTATCGACATTTATTTTCGTGCCGTCTTTTTGAGTTATTTCAATGGATTTTGGAGCATCAGATGGCCCGTCAAATGTGAACTTGCGAATAACGCCATCTGGATATTTGATTTCACTTGGGCGACCGTCAGTATATTGTTTGTACCAACCTTCCTTAGTGTTTTCAATTTTTTCAGTGCCGCTGGTGCTGCTGCTATATTCCACATCATTTGGATATTTGATGCTCAGCTTGCCGTTTTCCTGAGTTACAGCACTTCTTTCTTCAGTTTTTCCCGGATTTTGATCATTCTTCCACTCATAATTACCGTTTGGCAGCTGCTCTCCACGAGTCCATGTTTCTGTTTTGCCATTTCTGCTGCGGCTTTCTTGAACAACTTCTTTACCGTCGGCTGCGGTTTTAAATACACGCGAAGAACCGTCACCTGCAGTCACTTGAACTTCGCCATCACGAATATCGACTTGAGACTTATCCTGGGCATTGCTTATACGACTAAATTCGGAGCCATCCATTTTAATGATTGATGACTTGTCACCAGATTTAAATTCAATTTCGCCTGAAGCTGTAATGCTCGCTTCTGCCTTAGTCCTGTCGCCTTTGTCCGATTGCCAGCCGCCTTCGGCAGAACGAGTCCAGACCTTACCTTGAGCTGCATCTTTTATGGACTCAAGTTTATTGTCTTTCCATTCAAACTCACGCTTGATGTCACCGTTTGTGACTGTGCTGAGTTTGCCGTCTTTGTAGCTTAGAGTTGAACCGTCACGGCTTACGTCTCTTTGGACACCGCCCGGTTCAATACTGTGCTTGATACCATCGGTAGAATCAACATATGAGTATTCTTTTGTCTTATTGTCGAAACTAAATGAAGTCGTTTCTGGCTTAGCATCAGACCATTTGCCATTTTCCCAACTTTGAACATTCCACTTATCACCGTCAGCGCGGGTATGATAAAAATGCTTTCCATCTCTTTGAACTTGCACTGCAGACAAAGTGAATTTGTCATCTTCACCTTTGGCATCAGGATTTTTAGTCCAGCTAAATTTTCTTGAGCTGCCATCGGCGTAATCAATTTGCGACACTAAACCATCTTTAGAAACTTTGACCAGGTCTTTGTTTGCGTGAGTGATTTCTCTGCTTCCGTCTGCATTCAATTTTTCAACACTCAGGTCAGACCGGTATGTATTTGGACCAATCGACAGCGTGCCGACTTTTTCGTCGACTTTCATCTCACCCTTCCAGGGTGCGCTATTCTCTTGACCTTTTTGCTTCCATTCATCAATTGGCTTGCCACTGCCATCACGCATTCTTACGAATTCGCCAAGCGACGACTTCATACCGACGAGTTGCTCGCCTTCCCAATTAAAAGTTCTGGAGCTACCGTTTTTATAATTGATTGAAGTGAGACGATTTTGACTATCGTACTCAAGAGTAGAACCATCTTGTTTTTCTTTGATGGTTCTACCATCATTCAGTTTGATCTGAGCAGTTCCGTCAGCATCTTTGCTTACTTCAGAAACGAGACCAGCATACTTTTCAGATTTCTTGCCACTTTTGTCGTAAAGATTCCACTGACCGCCTTCATTTTTCCAGGTGCTACCGTTTGGCGAGTCTACTGCCAAAGGCGCTTTTTTACTTTCATTAGCTTCTTTGGCTTGCTCACTTAATTTGGCAAGACCATTTAGTACATCGTTGCCGAAAGACTTGATTTGGCTAAGGTCTATATCAAACGATGGAAGCAGATCTTTCAGCTTGCTCAAATCAGAGACGCCGACTTCTGCTGCATTTTTTCGACCACTATCAATGGTCAGGCTGGGCAAATTCAAATCGTCTTTTGGACTGTCGCTTTTTGTCTCGGGAAGTTTTTCAGTATCATCTTTTGCCTTAGCTTCAGACTCAGACTTAGCCCCTGCCTCTGTCTTGGGTCCGATCTCAGTTTTGGATCCGACCTCAGTTTTGGATCCGTCTTCGGCTTTGGGTCCAACTGCAAGTTGTGGTCCAACTTCGCCTGTGGGTCCGACTTCACCTTTAGGTCCAGTCACAGTCTTATCGGCTGCACTTGAAACTGATTTTTCCCAGGGAGAACCTTTCGAGTGTAAGAACAGCGAAAGTGGATCGCCTATGGAGTCTTTGTTTGCTCCGGAAAATGATGTTCGCGTTAAAGCCTTGCTTTCGTCCCCACGTTGCATATCCAGTAATTTCTGGAAGTGGGGTAGCCCCTGGTCAAATGAGGCAAAACGATCTTCAGGCTTGTTTAGGCTATTTGGTTCAAACGGGGACTGGGACGCTTTCTCGCGCTCGGTCTCAGGCATTGACATGCTTAGTAACCTATGTAAGCGAACGATCTTCAGCCCTGGAGACCATTCAAACTATACAATGTGTTCAACCACCCCGATGAGAGCATATTAATGATGCTTTGTGGCAATTCTGTGACTTTGCCTAAAGTTGAATCCCCCCGGGGTAAGCGGGGTTGCCCCCGCTTTCCCTGGTTCTAGCAATGCTGATACTTCAGAACAAGTGGGCTATGAGATCCTGACTTGCCACATGCACTCGAGAATTTCGGCACCTTTGTCAAATCTGTCGCATACCAGTCGCAACACCGTTCCTGGAGCCTCCAGGCGTCTAAGTGTTGATTTGGCACGATGGGCGACATAAGGATTTTCGTCGTTACAAAGAACTGCCAGATGGTGCTCTGGCAACATGGCGTTTTCTGCCATTCCATAACGAACGTCCACAGAAAAATCATTCACCAGTTTTTCAAGAACAGACTCGGGAGTCCTGGGGTTTTCAGCGACAGCAATACGCACTTCACTCGAGGGATCTGTGGCTAGTTTAAGCAAAACAGCAATTGGGGCACGGCAGTTTTCTGCAACACGGCGCCTTACTGAAGCCAATGGATCGTCTGCAAGTTGCAAGAGGCAATCTTCAGAGCTGTACAAAGAACCAGCAGTGACATATCTATTCATCGAATTGGTAATCTTGTCCATTTCTTTTTACCTTAGAAGCAAAACAATAAACGCCAGTAGCTAAAGCTAAACTTCATGCAGCCTTATAGGTTTCACGGGGGAGGCTGATGTCTTAATCTAATCAGTGCAGACCCAAACAATACAATTGGAAATGACGAAAACGATGATATGACTTAGGTCTACACGATGACCCGAATCTACAGCTTTCGTAAAATCCTCCTGTGAAGCAGCATTTAGCGGTGTCGTGAAAGTGACGGAACGAGCCTTCGAAAGTTCCCCGATGTCAACATCGCGAAAAGCGCCTGTTTAAGCAAGAGACGATAATAATTCTTGCGGCTTTAGCCTACAGACTTGAAACTAATACCGGCAAGCTGAGTTAATTGGAGGACGCAGCGGGCAAAAACGAGGTGTTGCAGGTGACAAAGGTTCAAAGTACTGTTGGTAAGGCAGAAATACTCGACGGCATCGCCAGCTCGAAAGCAATTAGAGAAGAGCTAGCTGCCGAGCTTGAAACTTATGTTTCTCGCGGCTTGAGACGACCAGGATTGGCAGTTGTACTAATCGGCGACAATCCAGCCAGCCAGGTATATGTCAAAAACAAAGTATTGGCTTGCAAAAAAACCGGCATTGAAAGTTTTTTGTATGAAATACCAGGAAATACGAGCACCGAGGAAGTCCTCAAACTGATAGAGCAGCTCAACAAAAGAGAAGATGTTGATGGAATATTGGTGCAGTTGCCATTGCCAGCTGCATTGCCGACGGACACCATTCTTGAAGCAGTCTTGCCTGAAAAAGACGTAGACGGCTTACATACGCAAAATATGGGACTGCTAGCCTCCGGCAAAGCTGGGTTGCGTCCATGCACACCGCGCGGAATTATGGTTTTGCTCGAGCGATACAAAATCGCAATTGAAGGAAAAACAGCGGTTGTAATCGGACGTTCAAACCTTGTTGGGAAGCCAATTGCGCTCATGTTGCTCGAAAAACATGCCACTGTAAAAATTTGCCACAGCAAGAGCAAAGACCTCGATAAACAAGCTCAAGATGCAGACATTCTGGTGGTTGCTGCTGGACGCAAAGAAATGGTTAAAGGCAGCTGGATCAAGAAAGGCGCAGTTGTTATCGACGTCGGCATTCACAAAGAAGAACAGCCTGACGGCTCATCACGTTTGTGCGGTGACGTACTTTATGACGAAGTTAAAGACATAGCTTCGTTCATCACACCGGTGCCTGGTGGCGTCGGTCCGATGACAGTGGCGATGCTACTGGCAAACACAGTGCAATCATACAAAACAAGAATTGGCTAAATCGCTGCTACATTTTTTCAGGCAAGCTCATGGCTAAAAATAAAAAAGGCCAGAAGGACACAGACGATCAAAACGCTGCTTCCTCCCAAGCAGAAGAGGGCATCATTATGATGCCCCTCTGGGCTAAAGCTGCAGTTGGACTATCGACTGTCCTTTGGGTTGGACTGACTGCAGTCAGCGGACTTGGCATTCATTCAGGCATCAAAATGGTGCGTCAAGCAACCAATCCAGCTTACATTGCAAAAAACATTGAAAAAATCGCACATTTTTCAAACGGCATTCCGCTCGGGTTTAAACCTCAATGGTGCGCTTCAACAGCAGATGCCACAATTGCTTCTGTTGCAAACGAAAAGGATCAAACCCAATTCTTTTTGATTGCAGCCAAACCACAAGGTGAGCAGCAAGCCGAAACGGCAAAGCAACTGACGGCTGAGCTGGCGAGCAGCGGTATGAATGGAATTTCCAGACCTTTGAAAATCAAATCATCAAACTCAATGCAAGTCGGCGGCGAAACGATGGAATATGTTCTTGGTTCTTCGTTTGATCAAGACAGCGACAAAACCGATTCATTTCTTGGCAGTGTAGTTTTGAAAGACAAAAGAGCAATCGCATTTTACGGTATGACTCCGCCCAAACAAGGTTCTACAGTCATGAATTTCAATATGGATGCTTGCAATCAACTGCTGTCATCAATCAAAAGTTTCTAGCTCATACTAAGGCCTGAGCCGAACTAATGACCAGGATTTCCTAATGCAACTTGACCTGACACTATCAAAGAAAGTACTTATCCTGGTTACTTTGCCAATTATATTCATGCTGCTCTTCGTCACTGTTCTGGCATATCAGCAAAAAGTTGCAGAGGACGCAGTCTGGAAAGAGCGTCATCTCAAAGATGTATCAAACGAATGCAATAGCCTGATGAAAAACATGCTTGATGCTGGGCTTTGCGTGCACTTATATAAGCTGCAGCAAAATATAGAATTTTCCGAGAAATTTGATAGTTTGTGCGAGAAAATCCCAGAGCAAATTCGTACCTTAAAACTTCTCTTGAAAGATAAACCAGCACAACTCAAACGATTGAACAAGCTAGATGCAATCATCACTCGGTCGCTAAACGATCTTGGTGAAACAAAGAGTTTTTCGCGCTACAAATTAAACGCCGATGTAATCAACTCGAAAACGCAAATGATTCAAGGCATAGGCGAAACATCAAAACTGCTCAGAGAACTGGTAAACGAGCTTCAAAGGGCGGGCCCCGTCGATTCACATGCCCAGGAAACAGCAAGACTCATGGTTTCATCATTGCTTGTTTTTGGAGTAATTGGCAGCATAATACTTGCGTTTGTTTTGGCCACAGCTTTCAATCGAAGCACAACCAAAAGACTGCTCGTGCTAGTGGACAACACAGACAGGTTGCGCAAGCATAAAGAGCTGAACCCGGTACTTTCAGGCAACGATGAAATTGCCAGACTCGATCAAGTTTTTCACGACATGGCCAATTCGCTAAACGAGGCAGCACAGTACAAACAGGAAATGATGTCTGTAGTAAGCCATGATTTGAGAACGCCTCTTACATCAATCCAGGGTGTGCTCACTATTCTTTCTGCCGGTGTCCTGGGAGAATTGCCGCCTAAAGCCGAGAAAAACATCAAAACAGCAGAAAAGAATTGCAGACAGCTAGTCAACTTAATCAATGATTTGCTCGATTTTGAAAAGCTTGAGTCAGGCCGATTGGAATTCAGCATGAAGCCATTTGTGGTGCAAGAACTTTTTGAACAAGTTGAAAGCATGGTATCAATTGCCGCAGAACAAAAAGGAATCAAGCTTAAAGTCGAAGAGACAGAACTAATTGTGAATGGCGATTTTGCGCGCCTTTCACAGGTATTAATCAATCTGATTACGAATGCAGTGAAGTTTTCACCGGAAGGGTCAACGATCACATTGTCTGCCAAACAAATGGAATCCATTGCCGAAATTCGTGTGACAGACCAGGGACGAGGTATACCGGCAGCATACATCGACAAAATTTTCGACCGCTATGGACAAGTAAAAAAAGAAGATTCCGAACGAGGACGTGGCACAGGACTTGGTCTGGCCATATGCAAGGCATTCGTAGAAGGTCATGGCGGCAAGATAGGCGTAGATAGCGAAGAAGGCAAGGGCAGCAGCTTTTGGATTCGCCTGCCTATTTAGTGTTTAAGCGATAGCCACGTCCGTGCAATGTGGCAAGAATTGGCTCTGCTCCTTCCACTGTTATTTTTTTGCGCAGTGTTTTTATTGCAGTATAAACGGAAAAGATTGAAGCTTCTGATTCTGAACTCCAAACTTTTTCCAGCAGTGCTTCCTGACTAAATATCTCATCAGGGTGCCGCATCAAAAATTCAATAAGTTGATATTCTTTCGGGGCAAGAGCCACCTCTTTGCCATTGCAAGTCAAAGATTGCTTGACAGTGTCAAGCGCCAAATATTGCACCTCCAGGACCGCGCCTGAAAGAGCGACGCCACGACGCATCAGCGCGCGCAGTCGAGCTGATAATTCTTCCATATGAAAAGGCTTGGTCAAATAATCATCAGCCCCAGCATCGAGTCCTTCGAGTTTGTTGCTCAATTCAGATTTGCCTGTGAGCATCAGCACAGGCGCCTTACCACCGGACAATCGGTAAGACCTGCAAATTTCAGGGCCAGTAAGCCCCGGCAACTCCCAATCTAAAATTACAAGTTGGTAGTCATAGTGCTTGAGCCTGTCGATGCCCTCTTTGCCATCATTTACAGCGTCAACGGTATGTTGCTGAAATGAAAGCCATTGCTGAACACGGCTGCAAAGATCGACGTCGTCCTCTACAATCAATATCTTAGCCATCTGGCAGTGGAACCCGCAGTGCTTGAAAGACGACTATTATCATATCAGCCCGGCCTCAGGGAAGGACAAGAAGCCTTGAGAAATTCGTCTCAAGGCGTTTTTGTGCCGCCCGGCATTGTCAAGATTTGCACGTTTTTTGCTTCAGTTTTATTGCTGCAAAGCTGCACGCCGCAGCTTTCATGGAAAGAGTCATACCTGCACCGTCAATGGGAAAGAGCCTTTCTCACGGCCCAATCGCAATATCAAGACGGCAACTACAAAGACGCCGGCAAGTCATATCTTGAAGCCATTACTTATGCCAATCAGATGGAATCAGATGCCAACAAGGACGCGGCAGTTAAAACAGGCCTGGCAAACTGCTATTTCAAACTGAATGCAGCAAAAAAAGCTGAAGGCAGATTTGGCGAAGCAATTGCAATATTGCGCCAACATTTAAAGCAAACGCTTACTCCATCAGAAAGAAGGATAAGCACAGAAAATTTAGAGCACACTCTTCTTGAGCAAGGAAAGTTCCATTATGCACAAGAAGAATACAAGAAGGCTGACGCCGAATTTTCTGAGGCAAGAAAATTATTGGACGGACTCAGTGTGGGCAATCGCGACATTGAAGCTGAATACACAGAAAGCCGAGAACGAGCAATTTTGCTTGCTTACACTTTCAACAATCAACAAAAACTAGGTCAGTATTCAGATGCGCAAAATACGGCAGATCTAATTTTGAGCGAAAAACTAAGGTATGCGATTCCAGCCAAGTTGCTCGAAGACATCGAGAAAAAGGCTGTAAATTCACTGAACAATAATGGCAAAAAAGAAGAGGCCGAGAAGCTGCAAGTCATGGACATCTGGCTCAAAGAAACTCTCGATGGACAAGAAAGTTTGAAAAACCATGATTACGCGGAAGCAGAAAAACACCATAAGAAAGCGCTACAAATTGCGTTGAACGACCATAAAACAGACTGGATTATCAATAGTTATGACTCATTGTGCACAGCCTATAGTTTTGAGGGAAAGTGGGCTGAAATAAAGGAACTTAGGCGACGCAGCCTTGCAGAATATGACAAGAAGGCTGAAGCCAATCCACATCAACTTGAAAAAATTCTTGCACGCCTGGTGCGCAGCAATCCATTCGGCCCGCTTGACAGTATTGAGCCTGAAATGAAGCGCTGGCTGAAAGTTAGCCGTGAAATAAGTGAGGAAAATCCGCTCAAACTGGCAACATGCTTACTTATGGTTGCTGGAATTTATGATCGAAATGGCTTGGAAAATAAAGCAGTTCCACTAATTCAAGAATCATACGCACTATTGAAAAATGCCGAAGGCGGCAGGAACGAAGCCGATGCTGCCATCCTCTGGCTAGCCGATGAACTTTTCTATATTGGCGACTTTGCCAAAGCAAGAGAAATCTATAAAACGGCAAGCAATTTTAGATGCAAGTCCCAATCTGAGATCATCCGAAAAATATATGTCGATTTTCTGCGCTCTGATATCGAGTTTTTGCTGGGTAATGAGAAAGAGTCGAAGAGCCTGTGGCAAAGTGCCAGTGAAGATTTGAAAGGACAGGGAAATAATTCATCCACACTACAAGTCGCAAAACAAATTTCATATAGGCTTGCGTCTTTGCAAAGACACAAACAAGCAAAAGCCGCAACTAGACTAGCAGACTACTTGAATAAGCTAAGCATCAGCCCTGCAAGCGCAGATGAGTCTTCTATCGACGCAGAATCAAGAGAAGTTCTTGCTTCTGTGCTTGCTGCTCAAAAGCAAAATTCAGTATCAAAACACGAATTGATTTGCGGTATCGAAAGACTCAAAAGAATTGAGTCACGAAATTAAGTAGGTTTTGAACTGCAGACCACTTTACAAATCAACAGTACTGAACGAGCAAAGCATAAGTAGAAAAATAAGTGGAGATTCACTTTTGAGTCAAAAGTGTACGATAACTACCACCGACCAATGGTTTCGAGCAATCGACAGGTTTCTTGTGCCAAAGCAGTGACAGTGATTTTTCAGGTCGTATAAGTTTCTTAATTGCAAATTTCGCCCGAGGTCTAGCGTTAGGCTGTCAGCAGGGGTATCATTTTCATTGTTTGAAGATACAAACGTATCTGGTGGATTTTCTGGAAATAAGAGGTCGGCAATGAGTAGCACCGAGCATAGCGATGCGTCCCACAAGTGGCTGATTTTCTTTTTTGTTTGTTTCGCGTTAATCATGGCAATCGGCATGTGGGCAATCTGCTGCTACAACGTCAATGCACCTGAACCAAAGCCAGGCGGCGGCGGTCACGGTGGAATGATTCTGCCACAAGACGGCGAATATGCACCGCACGCTCGTGTCTGGCCAGTAGCTTAAAGTTTAAGTCGTCACTGCGGCAAAAAATATTGCCCGCGACTTGGAAACATTTGGAAAATGGCTGCAGATTTCAAAAGCCTTGATTTCAGCACTCTGTCATGCGGATGGTCTGAGTGCGAAACATGGTTTAACAAAGGCTCGCGCAGCATTGCTTGCACAATGGAGAACTCCATTGTAGTAACTTGCAGTTTTTCTGTAAGGGCTGTCGAGCGAAGCTGGCGCACCATTACCTCATACTCGCCGACCAGTTCATGCCCTTTTGGAACATGGTCGCTAAGTAAAACCTCGTCGCCACAACGCAGCTGAATTTCACGTTTGGCACTGCTTACAGCAACTGATTCGAATAGACAATAAACACGTTCAGAACCGTCTCTTTCAATTCGGACAAGAATCATTGCTTTACCAGGCATATCGATGACTGATTGAGGCAACTTCAACTCGAGGCCACCCTGACTTTCAATCAAGAATGTGCCGATTTTCAAATCTAGAATTTTATCGCTGAGCGCTTTGAAGTCTGAGCCGTTTTCGCAGGCTAAATTGAAGTGCTTACCTGCTTCTTGCCAGTAGTCTGAAAGTTTGCCGCGTTCCTTTTCTGCTTCCGAACTGGCTGAAAGCGCAGCAGAAGAAAATGAGAGCAACACAAACAAAGACAGAATCAAGCCAGTAATAAGTGAAAGTTGTTTTGAAAAAGAGTTATTCATAAATGCGAAGCCCATGTGCGGCACAGAAACAATAAGCGCGGGAAAGCGCTAAACTAAATGGTCTCCTGGGAAACTATTTTATTATGGCAAGAGCTGAATTACTATCTATTGGTACAGAGCTGCTGCTCGGACAAATACTCGACACAAACAGCCAGTTTTTATCGACTGAGCTTGCCAACCTGGGCATAGACTGCATGTTCAGACATACAGTTGGCGACAATACAGAAAGAATTATCGATACTTTTAGACTTGCATTAAACAGAGCAGATCTGGTCATCAGCACGGGTGGATTGGGACCAACCGCCGATGACCTCACTCACGAGTGCATTGCCGAGTTGTTCAAAGTCGACATGCCAACGGATCCCGAGGTCTTAGAGCACATAAAAGGCTTATTCAAAAAAATGGGCTCGCCTATGGTTGACTCCAATAAGAAACAAGCAAATCGGCCAAGAGGGGCAGCTATACTTCGCAACCCCACTGGTACTGCCCCTGGTATCATATGGAGCCTCAGCGAAGCAGAACTTAGAAATGCTGGAATTGAAGAAGCACAACGCCCGCGCTATGTTCTTACTTTTCCCGGCGTGCCATCAGAAATGAAACGAATGTGGTCTGATGTGGCCAAACCATTTTTGACTAATTTATTTGATCAATCAGTATTATGGTCGCAAGAACTCAAGCATTTCGGTATCGGCGAGTCTAAGCTAGCTGAAAAATATTTGCACCTTTTGTCTGGCTCAAACCCAACAGTTGCGCCACTGGCAGGCACTGGCGAATGCCGCCTTAGGGTGTCTGCAAAAGCGGCATCAATTGAAGAAGCAAAACAAATTGCCGCTCCGGTAATTGAAGAAATATTGGCTGGAAGCAAATATCTTTGTTATGGCAAAGACAACGACACGCTTGAAAGTGTGCTGGCAGAAATGTTGAAAAAGCGGTCAATGACCATATCAGCAGCCGAATCTTGTACAGGCGGTCTTTTAAGCAAAAGATTGACTGACATTGCAGGAAGTTCGGCATATGTGAAACTAAATGTGGTGACTTATGCCAATGAAGCGAAAACGAAAATGCTTGGCGTAGAAGAAAGTTTGCTTGCGCAACATGGGGCAGTTAGCCCAGAATGCGCAGAAGCGATGGCAACAGGAGTACGACGCCTTGCCCAGGCAGATATCGGAGTGAGTATTACAGGCATAGCGGGACCAGACGGCGGCTCAGCCGACAAGCCTGTCGGATTGGTTTATATCGGCATCGCCACAGAGAAAATGACTGTAGTCAAAAAGATTCAACTTCCCGAACAAATGGGACGCGAAGGCATCAGATATAGAACAAGCAGCCACGCACTAAATTACGTCAGGCTATACCTCCTAAACGAGGATCTCAGCACCTTGTAGGAGCGACGCCATGCGTCGCCCGCTATTTTATGGAGCGAGACTGTCTCAGCGAGCACCGCAGCTTAAGTCCCGGGCGACGCATGGGATACTGCTGGCGAACTAAAATGGAGCCGAATCAAGTTCG
>CAZJLR010000002.1:0-58355 GCA_964546815.1 uncultured Candidatus Obscuribacterales bacterium
GCGTCGCCCCTACATATGAACCAATCACTTTATCTTCAGCTAAGAACCATTTGATCTAACTGCTGTTGAATGTGCACTAAATCACTATCTGTTAATCGTGCACGCATATTTGGATAATAGATATCATTGCAAAACTTGCGGTGTTCTGTAACCTTGGAGAGCAGTTTTTTCAAACCAGAATAAAAGCCATCTTCGTCAACGTGTATCTGAACGATGTTATCGATTTCATCGTAGATTTCTTGTCTTTCCTTTTCACACTCTTCAAGAGAACACTCCATGCCCTCTTTTGCCTTTAGATTATTAGCCAGGAGTGATTCTTTCACATCAAAGTGAACTCGAATTGAATTCAGCACTTTCTTTGTTTCTTCAAAAACGTGGTCTGGAGTCCAGTGCTCATAATGCTCTGTGATATTTTGAAGACGACCTTCGATTGCAGCGTCATCTTCTTTAAGGTATTGAAATACGTTCATTTTCCTTCCTCATCTTAACCGCGACTATCGGGTCAGGTAGACTTCGTAAGGAATGGACGGGAAACTTGAATAACGGTTCCCTGTTAGTCAGGGGCCTCATCTGAGAGCAAAACGAGCTGATGACCATGAGCAGCTTGCTCCACCAGTTGTTCGCTTCTCACGCCTAGAGCCGTGGCGCAGTGTCGCACATTTTTCAAGCTCAAATCGAGTTCGCCTTTTTCCAGACGTTGCACATATGAAACTGGCTGCCGCATCTTGTCAGCAAATTCCTCGACACTGATGCCCAGGTTTTCTCGACAATTTTTGATAGTGCGGCATACAGACGCATGAAATTTCGGTGGGTCAATCGGCATATCGCCCTCCTTCTTTTGTAGCTTGAAAAGTCACTCTCTAATAATGCCACGAAGTAGTAATTGGATTTCCAGAAGAAACGTTCTGAAAACCCTTAATTATCGAATTAGCAAGTCGATTAGAGCAGAGAGTCTACATCAAGCACAATGCAACACAACATAAGCGACAAAGTTGATTTCAGTTAGCTTGCAAATCCATCAAGCTCGTTGAGCTCGTTCGTCAGCAACTCTCTTGCGCGTTGCCGCACGCGATCTGCGTCTTGCTCTCGATGTTTATTTTCAAGTTCGTCCGCAAATCGCTGAAGAAGCTCTGCGCTTTCAAGCTCTTCGCCTCTCACAGCTGCGTCATCTGGCTTGTTGCCCAACGCATTCACTTTCAAGGTAGTCTCTGGTTTTTCCTTTTGCCTCTGCAGGAAGTCTAAAGTAGAGTTGAGTCGAGCGTGGCACTCAGTGTGTTGCGGATCTTCAAGCAGATGCAGTTCGTGATCTTCCAATTCTCCTTCAACCAGAGCAATTAATTCATCCAGATAAACACTTCTCATACAAGCTCCTTTTCATTTCGCTTTCTTGAATTTTGCTTTCAAGTTACATTAGCCAAGTCTTGAATTCAGGGACAATGTCGAGACGAATAAACAGCAGGGCAGTTCCAAAAATCGCTCCAAAAGAGACCCCACACAGCTCATTGGAACTGTGTGGGGGAGACGTTTCATTGTCTCTTTTTCTCACCCTCTCCATTCATTCGATGGACGAGGTGGAACCTTTATCTCTTAATTTGTTCAAGTTGCTAAGTATGACCACAGAAAAAATAAAAGGTTCCCGGGAAGAAAAAAAAATATGTTCAAAATTTATTCGCCTCAGCTATGCAAGCATACCTTATATAGGCGAGTCAGCAGCACTGGAACTCGAACTCAAATATGCCGTCAACCCAAGCCACAAAGACGGACTTTTGAAGATTAGCATCATGAAAAACATTGACTCAATTACATACAAAAAGGCTGACCTGGCGCCTCAGATGGCTTCGCCTGAGCCAGACCCAAAACCAGAACCCAAACCGGAGCCAGACCCAGGGCCAAGGCCAGAGCCAAAGCCACCGAATCCAGCTCCGCCTATTCCCGAAATAGACCCGCCTCCACCCATACCAGAGCCGGTCATCACACCACCAATTAAAGAACCAGATCTAACACCACCAATTCACGAACCAGACCCGATGCCACCAATAATTGAGCCGGACCCAGCGCCACCAATTGTGGAGCCAGACCCAATTTCGCCACTATCACCAAGCGACCTCTGCGCTCCAATGTAATTGAATCGGATAGTTTAAGTTAACAGGGAGTATACATTCATGTTCAAACAGATTTCCAAGTTTCTCGGGCTGAGAACAATCATGCAAGCAACGTTTTACGCTGGCATTGCGGCGGGAGCAGTTGCAGGCGCCGCCGCCGGTGCATCAGCAGGATTTGCCTTCGGAGCGCTTTCCGCGAACAAATCAGGAAACGAGCTCAAAGAAGAATTGAAGGAAAGAACAAAAGCATTAGCAAAAACTGTCAAACACAAAAGCGAAAACATTGCTCTAGTGATGGCAGACACAGGACGAGTTATTAAAGAAAACGCAGCGAAAGTAAAATCGGTGCTCGATGAAGATGAACTTGGGCAAGTCCAAGAGGAGGCATAGTTATGTCATTGATGGTCAATTACAAAGCACCGAAGGAAATGGCATTCCTGCTTGGCGCATTCGTTTTGATGTTTTTGTTTGTTTTAGTCTGGGCGTTTTCGCACGGGTCGGTGCCCGACCATGCATCCAACTCCAACAATTTCAGTGAAGGAGTGCAGGTTCAACCTGACGGAAATCAAGGTTTCCGTATGATGAAACAGACAACAAATACAACCCCAGCAGATCAATCGAGCACACCACTTCAAACTGGGCGTTAGTTTAGCGATATCGTTCTGCTTGCAAGTTATAGAGGCGAGAATAGTTAGTGTCAGTTGCGATTAACTGATCATGCGTTCCTTCTTCAATCAGCTTTCCATTCTCAACGACTAAAATGACATCTGCAATGCGTACTGTGGAAAAGCGATGAGTGATTAGAAGTGCCATAGTGCCGCGAGTTAATTCATGAAAGCGACAATAAACATCATACTCGGATTGCACATCGAGTGAAGCAGTGGGCTCATCGAGAATTAGCAACTGCGCATGCAGCTGTCCATTTTTAGAAGCTTCCGAATTATTTGATGAACGCATAAAAGCACGTGCAAGAGCAATCTTTTGCCACTCTCCACCGGAAAGTTCTGTACCGACTTCGTTGTTTTCAAACATCTTCCCGAGCATAGTTTCATATCGTTCAGAGAGCTTTGCCACCAGGTTGCTGGCGCCACCACGGGCGGCGGCTTCTTCCACGGCAGGAAGATTGTCAATTTGTTGGACCTGTCCTACGCCTATATTTTCCCGCACAGTCATTTGAAAGCGACTGTAGTCCTGAAATACAACCGACATTTGCCGACGCCATTCGTCAGGGTCAATTTCACGAAGGTCTATACCATCGACCAAAATTTGTCCACCCGTTGGGTCGTAAAAACGAGATAGAAGTTTGACAATGGTGGTTTTTCCTGCGCCGTTTTCACCTACCAGTGCAACTGTTTGTCCAGCGTTGATTTTAAAAGACAAGCCGTCTAACACAAGTCTATCGCTATCAGGATAGTGAAAACTGACATTTCTAAACTCAATGCCCTCGCGCAGAGGCACGGGCAGCTGCTTCAGTTGAGCAGCCTCTAAGCGAGGAATTGACGGATTTATTTCCAGAAACTCAAACAAGCGATTTACGAACAAAGTCTGCTGATAAATGAGCGATAACATGAAAGCCACGCTTGCAATTGAACCTTCGGACTGCGCAATTGCAGACAAATACATAGACATTGTCCCAACAGAATAATGTCCATCAACTGCTTGTACGACTGCATACGCATAACTGATAGCACTGCCGAGGCTGGATAAAACTGCAAGAGCAGTATTGCGCGCTAAATGTGTCCGGCGTATTTTCTGCCGCCTGTTTTGATAATTTATGAAAGTGTCCAGATACAAATTTCTGAAGAAGGCACCTAAGCCAAACAAGCGAACTTCCTTAGCATCACTATTATTAGTCAACACATTTGAGTAATAACGCAAACGACGCACCTCAGGCACGTCACCGTCGATAATTGCCCAGGACTCGTACATATTTTTCAGTTGCATGATAAGTTTTGGCGTGCAAAAGACAATTATCAAAAGCAAGAGCCAGGGATTTAGCGCAACAATCAGCACTGATAGCGAAATCAATGTAATCGTATAACGAAAAAGATTGGACGATGCCATAAGCATTTGCACAGGCTTATAAGTGAGATCGTTTTGGACTCGTTGAAGTTGATCATAAAATTTCGGATTTTCAAGCACAGCAATGTCAACGACACTGTTGATTTTGTCGAGTATCAGCAAGTTGATATCTTTGGTTAGAAAGTCATTCAGCTCCTCTTGCAGAAAAGTTATCGCAGGCTCTAAAGTCTCGGCAGCAAACCAGGCAAAAGCCATCAAACAAAGGGCAGAAAAAATTGACCAGGGCAAATCCCAAGAATTCATCGCAGCGCCATGCCGCGCCTGTGCAGCAAGAGGCACTGCGTCAACCAGAATTTTCACCGCATATACGCTTGCT
The DNA here is from genome assembly GCA_964546815.1 of uncultured Candidatus Obscuribacterales bacterium. Classification (GTDB taxonomy): domain Bacteria; phylum Cyanobacteriota; class Vampirovibrionia; order Obscuribacterales; family Obscuribacteraceae; genus JAIEPM01. The sequence goes on from CAZJLR010000002.1 coordinate 4,501, forward strand.
AGAGGAACAAGGCCAATAAGCATTTGCGTCAGCATAAAGACGAAAACATACGACGGATGAGACTTCCACACGAGGCGAAAAACTCTAGGCATAAGCCCAACGTTTCGCAGGCCTTCTTTGAAGACTTTTAGAAAATGCTCTTTGCCTTTTTCCTTTTCTTCTTCAAGTGCTTTTTCAGCAGGCACGATTCACTCTCTCAATCATCGTAGTCCCGAATTTAAGCTTAAGCAGTTTCAGCCTGCTCTTCTGTGCGCAAATCTTCTGCTTTTGCCTGCGCTGTGCTGCTGCTATTTCCCTGATCAACACGTGGAAATTCACCGGGAAAGTCGCTAGAGCGACGGCGAGGATGAGCGGCATTATCGCTTGCTGCCACTCTATTTGTGGGCTGGCGCGTCCTGTTGAACAATTGGAAAAATGATTGAAGTGGTGTTTGAGTTTCAATTTTTTGATCTGGTACCTGGTGGTACATGTAATTCAGGGCATCAGCAAGTTCATCAGCGCTGTTATAGCGCACCAGCATTCCCCTGTTTGCCGCAGAAATTGCCCCAGTTTCTTCTGATGCAACAATGCACAGCCCATCGTATTTCTCAGAAAGCCCAAGCGCGGCCCGGTGTCTTGTGCCATATCGATGGCTCAATTTTGTGCTATCTGTCATAGGCAAAATAACACCGGCAGCAATAATTTTTGTCTGGCGCACAACCACGGCTCCATCATGAAGAGGCGACGCGGTGTTGAAGATGCTAATCAAAAGACTTGCACTAACTTCAGCGTTGAGGGTGGTGCCAGGGCTAATATAGTCACGCTCGCCCTCAGGCGGCTCGACCACAATCAAGGCACCGACTTTATTGCGCGAAAGCTCTCTTACAGCTTGAATGATTTGCTCAATTACTTCCTTAGCTTTTTCGTTGTGTGTGTCCGACAGCGAAAAATCAACTCTAAAGCGTGTGCGTCCGAGATAACCGAGCCCACGTCGCAGCTCAGGCTGGAAAACAATAACAACAGCAATCAACAAAACGGGAATCATCTCTCGCAAAACTGCAGTGATGATTGTGAGTCCAATGATGTGACAAACTATCCAAAATGTCGCAAGCAACATTATGCCTTTGACTAATCGCTCTGCCTGAGTTGATCGAATACGTCGCCATGTCCAAACAATGGCGTAGCCTATAATCACAAGCTGAAGTGCGACTTTGAATGACTCCCAAGGTTTGGTGACCCCGGCAAGCTGCAACATATTCATCAGCTGATGCCAGGTGTCGTCCATGGTCAAATCCCCAGGCGTCGCGGTACTCTATCCATCCTGATCAAATCTTCGTTGCTTTCTCGCTCGACGATAATCTCAGCGATTCCGTCTGCGACAAGAACGCACGCGGGGCGTGGACTACGGTTGTAATTTGACGCCATGCTGAAATTATAGGCACCAGTGCCGAATATGGCTATCAAATCGCCCGAGTCTGCTGCCAGGTAGGCTTCTTTTATGATTATATCTCCTGACTCGCAATATTTGCCGACAATTGTCTGAGGATGCTTGGCTGGCGCGGCATTTGCGCGATTGGCCAGGCAAGCTGTGTACTTTGCCTGGTAGGTTATTGGTCGAGGATTATCAGCCATTCCCCCATCAACCGAAATAAAACGGGGGCCATTGGGTAATTGCTTGCAATGACCCACTCTATATAGGGTTACGCCGGATGGCCCAATGATAGAACGCCCTGGTTCTATCATCAGCACAGGCAAGGACAATGAACGACTGCTGAATGCCTCTTTAACCCGCTTTGAAACAGCCTTGCCCCAATCAAGCACACCAATTGGTGTGTCACCGTCGACGTACTTGATGCCCAAGCCGCCGCCTACATCAAGCTTTTGCAAAACAAAGCCAAGCTCGCTTTTCAGTTTTACAGCCAACTCGGCAAATACATCTATATTTTCTAGAAACGGCTCAATTTCTTTTGCCTGACTGCCGATGTGAGCGTGCAAGCCCAGAAGCTCAATCGACTCGAGTTTGAGAGCCAGGTCTACAGCGTGGACAACTTCATCAAGCGGAATGCCAAACTTACTGTCGTTTTGTCCAGTTTTAATATGGTGATGTGTATCTGGCTCTACCCCTGGTATCACTCGAAACATGATTTTTGCGCGCTTGCCCAGCGAAGAAGCAACCTGATTAAGCATTTGCAGCTCAGACAGATTATCAACGACTACAGTTACATCGCCATAACTCAGCCCGGCACGCAGCTCTGATTCTTGCTTGTTGTTGCCGTGCATGCAGATACGCTCTGGCGGAAACTTGGCTTGTATAGCCGTATACAGCTCGCCTTCCGATACTACGTCCAAACCCAGGTCAAGCTGACGCACAAGATGGCACATTGCCAGACAAAGAAATGCCTTGCCGGCATAATAAATTTGCGCGCCCGAGTAGTCTGCAAGCCCTTCCTTATAAGCGGCAACGCCCTGGCGAATGGTTGCTTCGTCAATTATCCACAATGGAGTAGAAAACTTTTTTGCCAGCTCTGTGGTGTCGCAGCCACCGATTAGCAAGTGTCCGGCCTCATTAACCTGGCACGAACTGGGTCTAATGTGAGTATTAGGTGCTAACAACGAATTTGCCGATGGCTGCATCGGTTGAACTCCACAAGTAAGGGCGTCATCTCTTGATTTCAAGCACAGATTATCGCCGATATTGCTCGTCAATTCAGGACTTGTTGAGAAATTTTTGTTGTCAGGTACGCTCTGCCAGACGCTTTAGACCCTGGCGTAAGTGCGACCGCGGCTTGCCATGGCATGTTCGGCGCGCGCCCGGCCACTCATGTGTTCTGAGCTGGCACGATGCTGACGCACAGCCTGGGCGACTGCCTCGCGCGATTGAGTCATCACGTTGGATGCTGTAGGCGAGAAATCTTGAGGCGGTGTAGCATCAAATGTTTGCACCGGCGCAACATGCCTTCCGCCCAACCCTGTCAGGCTGAATCCGATTGAACGGTGGTCTGTAGATGGAAGAATTGAGGCATGAACTTTGCAGGGACCACTGCGCAAGAAACGCTTTGCCGAATCGGCAGAACCGTGGGTCCATCCTTCTGTGGCACTGAAAACGCCACAAATTTTGCCTTTTGCTATATAGACGATGCAAACGGTTTGTTCCTGGGCAGTGTTCACAACCACGCATCCCGGCAGACCAGAGCGGGCAAGTGCATTCAGGGCATAGTCGAAGCTAGTTTCAGCGTTTTGACCGTAGTTAGTATCTAAAGTCTCGCCGTAGAACAAGGATGCGGCGGAAAGAACGAGATCTTCCGGAAGCTCATAGGCATCAAGATAATTGCCTGGCGAAGCCAGGTCAGACATGGCGCACTTATGTGCATCTTCATGCAAATATTGTCCGCGCATATTCTTGCGTCCATAGACACATCCTAAAACGCGCCCACGAAACAGAAGTACCGCAGATCTAGCCTTGCTTGTATGACCTGTAATTTTCAAACAGCCGGTGCGCTCTGCGCCTTCCAGACTGATGAGCAGATGATGAAAACGAATAGAAACAGTATCTTTAATCTCTTGCTTGCGTCCAGCAGTCTCGGGAAACAGCGCCACCGCGCGGTTGCAAGCGTCTACAGGGTGATAATGCATATTTTGGGGCAGTGTCACTCGTCTGACTGCGTCTTCCGATTTCTTTCTGAAAAAGCTGAACACCGTAGCCTACCTCTTGAAGTCAGTAAATCCCTGCTGCGTAACGCAATCTGGTTGCCTGGTTAAGCCTTCCCCATCACGTAATTTCTTACTGGCTTTGAGTCTTAGGCTAGCAGAAGGAGCATGCCTCGTCACTGGTGGAATTACGTAGCCTTGACTGCGCAAGGAGTCTGGACGTGGAAGACTATGCCCAGCGGGCACTGGCGGCATATCTTCCAACTTGAATATCTGTTCATTGTGAACAAACACAAACCAATGCCGAGAAAATGATCATGTTCGCTAGACGCTAACAAGTTGTTGCAAAAGATCACGATACCGCATTTGATACCACGCAGAAAAACATATGCGTCAGATTTCGAGAAAACATACGAATGAGTTCTTGAAAGAATAATGACGTCACTTTCAATGAAATCCGCTAATTGAAAGCATCGACAACATGTGTTATTTCAGGCGCTGAGTGCTCATCGCGCGCGACACCAATGACAATTACATCATAGCGCCAGCGAATATTTTTATTGACAGATTTTGCCAGGTATGACCTGGACACAAGTAGAATTTTGCGCTGTTTTTTATAGCTAACAGCTTCAAATCCCAATTCTGGAATGCCGTATATTTCTTCAAAAATAGTGCGAGTTTTTACTTCGACAAATGCAAGGACGCCTTCGTTGTCTGAGGCAATAATGTCAATTTCGCCTGCTCGCCCAGCCCTGTAATTGCGAGCAAGAACAGTGTAGCCCTGCTCTGTCAGAAATTGGGCTGCAAGATTTTCACCTCTTGTTGCAATTCTCTTTGCTTTCAAGCTCCTGCTGTGGCGCCTTTCCGCTTGACTGGGGTATAATCGTGCCTTCTCGTTCATAGATTGTCTTTCCTCCACAGGAATGGCTCCCTATCTCTTAAACGTAGAATCGGTTGTCAAAGTTCAAAATAAGAAGGCAATATGCTTGATATTAAGGTTGTTCGCGAAAATTCTGATGAAGTCCAGAAGTCATTGGACAGACGCCACGGCGGATATAACATCGCCGAACTGCTAACCATTGACAAGCAGGTCAGAGAATTGCTTGGAGAATGGGAAGCACTTAACAAGCGTTCTAATGAAATTTCAGAACAATTCAAAACAGGCAAAGTCGCCAAAGAATTGATGGACTCATTGCGCGCCGAAACAAAAGAACTAAAAAAGAAGCGCGAAGAAACAGAACCGCGCATGAAAGAACTAGAAGCACAGCGTGATGCGATGCTTTTGTCGACACCAAATTTGCCAGACCCAAGCGTGCCTGATGGCGCCGATGAAGAAGGCAATGTGCTTATCAAAACATGGGGAACTATTCCAGAAATCGCAGACCCAAAACCTCACTTTGAGCTCGGCGCAGAACTTGGAGTTTTTGATTTTGAGCGCGGTGTCAAACTCGCTCAATCACGCTTTACAGTGCTGATGGACATTGGCGCCAAGATGGAACGTGCGCTCATGAATTTCATGCTTGATTTGCACAGCGCCAAAAACTACAAAGAAGTCTTTCCTCCCATTTTGGTCAACCGCAATTGCATGATGGGTACGGGCCAGCTGCCAAAGTTTGAAGGCGATTTCTATAAAGTTGAAGACGACGACCTATATTTGGTGCCAACTGCAGAAGTGCCGGTCACAAATTTGTACCGTGACGAAATTCTCGATGAAAGCCAGTTGCCCATCTATCACTGTGCATACACACCAAACTTCAGACGAGAAGCTGGCGCTGCAGGTAAGGACACACGCGGCTATATCAGGCAACACCAGTTCAATAAAGTAGAGCTGGTCAAATTTGCACTGCCGGAAAATTCAGAAGAAGAGCATGAAAAAATGACTCGTGACGCCGAAGCAATTCTAGAAGCATTGGAATTGCCATACAGACGCATCATTCTATGCGCAGGCGACATGGGTTTCTCCGCACGCAAATGTTATGACCTCGAAGTCTGGTTCCCCGCGCAAGGCAAGTACAGAGAAATCAGTTCGTGCAGTAATTTTGGGGACTTCCAGGCACGCAGAGCAAACATTCGATATCGCACTGCAGATGGTGGCAAGCCACGATTTGTACACACCTTAAATGGATCGGGCTTAGCAATCGGCAGAACGCTGGCTGCCATTTTGGAAAACTACCAGCAGCCTGACGGTTCCGTCAAAGTGCCGCAAGTGCTGGTGCACTATCTCAACGGTCTAACCCACATCCGCAAACAGGAAGCAGCTCCAGTCGCCGGCAGAAGCTAAGCTTCTTGAATACGAAAACTCAACCTATACAACTACCTGAAAAACTGATCCAAACTAAGCAGATTAGAATCCTATTGGAACTCTAGATGATCAGGCTCAGAATGGCGTCGATTGGCCCGTTGCACCCGAGCACTTGCAAGTGCATCTTTCTCTTCTTTGGAAAGAGCCAGCAGCTCTCTACGAGCCAATTCCTGATGATATGAGTCCTGCGGAAATTGCCTTTTGCTAGCGAGATCGGCTCTCTCTTCAACTGTAAGTTTGGGATTCTCGGGCTTTCCAGACAGATATTCCTTTTTCGCCAGTTCACGATAATGTTCATCATTCGGAAACTGTCTTTTACTGACGAGATCCGCATACTCATCGGGACTTAACCTCGCCGAGCTGTCATCTCGAGAAAGCAATTCCTTTCGCGCCAAATCCTGATAATGCTGGTCATACGGAAATTGTCTCTTGCTGGCAAGATCCGCAGACTCTGCAGGGTTTAGAGTTTCACCTTTGGCTTGCCTGGCGGCTAAATCTTTATAGTGCTGGTCAAGCTCAGGCGCAGATTCGCGAGATGAAGAATCGTAAAAGCCACCCCTCTTTCCCTGTAGTCGCGAATCACGCTCCGCCACTCTTGCCTGGCGAAGACCTTCCGATTCTTCGGGAGATAGCGAAGCGAGTAGTTCTCTTTTGGCCAGCGCTTGATTTTGACTATCGGATGGAAACTGGCGTTTACTCGCCAAATCAGCCCTTTCTTCCGGATTAAGCTTGGGATTGCCGGGGTCAGCAGACAAAAGTTCTTTACGAGCCAAATCGCGATATCGAATATCAGCTTCATGGGGAAACTGCCTCCAACTCACCAAATCAGCCTTATCCTGGGCATTCATTGGTGGCGCTTGATTTGTTTCGGAAGCGCGCTCTCTTTCGGCAAGCTTCGAGATCTTGTCTGGCATGGAGATCTGTGGCTCAGACGCAAAACGTCCGCCACTTTCTCTTTGCTCGAAATGACGCGACTCCGGGCGCTCCGACGATGGCTGATCCGATGACATAGTTCCAGTTCCCCATTAAGTCTTCTAATGGTTTATTCCCCGTAGAAAGGGAAATGACATTAAACCAGTCCCTAATAGAGCAATAACATCGCAAGAACCAAGAGGAGCTTAGTTTTGGAAGATCAGACTAAGGCGCCCCGTACTCACGAATCTTTGGACCAAAATTACATAGTCACTTAAGGATGCGTCAAGAAAACTGGGCTACTATAATTAAATTCCTTGGCGGGTTCACAAGATGCGAACACTCGGCGCGGCATTTTTAATCTGGCTCACATTTCAATTCAGCTCTGCAGCGATGGCAGCGGAGGCAGCAAGCAATGAAAAAATTGTAGCTATCATCGAAAAATCAAGTGATTTGGGAGCCGGAACAAAAGTACTAGCATCTGTCTCCGGTAACGAAGTCACAGTCTCAACCTACAGACACAAAGAATCAAAAGACATAGATAACGACTGCAAAATTGAAGCCACATTGATGGCAAAAGAGCTCATGATTAGTAATGACTTTGGACTGAGACGAGTCATAGTTCATTTTCACGAGCCCAGTCTCACAGGGAAATATCGCGAAGTAATTGTGTCCTATGCAGAAATAAAAGCCTTTGCCACTGGTGCAGTGAAGGACGCCGATTTCATGTCGTCACTTACACTAAATTTGATACCAGAGCCAATCAAAGCAGCAGGACAAGATAAAGGTGAGCAAACAAACACAAGCGCGCCAAACACCGCAGCTGGCTCTGCAAGCGACACAACAGCATCATCTACTGCGGTCGCCAGCGCCACTACAAGCAGCTCAAACAGCAATAACGCAAAAGCAAACGAAACATCAAATTCCAAATCACATACGGCAGAACCAAAGCCGGAAGCAGCAAAGAAGCTAACGTATGTCTCACGCAGAACCGGCATCAGTTTTGAGTTTCCACCAGACTGGACAATCAAAGACAATTTCCCGACAAGCGGTGATTTGTTTGTTCAAATGATCGCACCAAAAACGAAAGAGTCAAACATTGAATTTGGACTCAGACGTACACCAAGAACACCGCTTGAATGTGCACAAGCTCAGCGCAAATTATTTGATTACGACGGCGTCAGGCTAGAAGAATGCCGCCGCATCAAATTTGGCAAAGGCGGCTACGATGGCGCCCTGGTGATACTCAGCTATCCACACAGCTCGGGCGAACGATATTACGAAAACCATTTGTACTTTGGCAAACCTAATGCAATTTTCGATGTCTGGTGCTGGTGCGATGTGAAATACTATCGTACTGTTTCAGTTGCTTTTTGGGATGTTATGAACACCATGTCTTTCCCAAACTCAGCAGCTAAGCCCGCCGCTGGGGGTAAAGCTGCGCCCAAAGCAGGCGCGAAAAAGAAATGAGAATCATCAGCCTTTTGCTGAGTTTACTTCTCATTGTCTATTCATTTATTTTTCAAGCGCAGAGCAGAGCAAACCCGCCGGCAAAAGCCGATGCCCACACTCAACGCGCCTGGATTGATAAATTCGGGCAAAACACAAAGTCAGACTGGGCACAGAAAATACACACAGAAGCAGAGCTTGCCCAGGCTGATGAAAATGAACAAAAAATACTAGACGCGCAAAAGCCATTTCGAGACAGAGATGAATTTGGCGGCTGGACGAAGGGAGTGCAAGTCAAAGCAAGCGGCTTTTTCAGATTGGAAAAGATTGAAAATAAGTGGTGGCTAGTTACACCAAGTGGGCACCTGTATTACACCATTGCAATTGACTGCATTGCACCTGAAGCATTTACAAAACTCAGCGGAGAGAACCGAGCAGCTTACACGTGGTTGCCCGCTTCTAGAACTGAGTTTGGCGCAGCACAAAAAGACAATGCAATTTCATTTTACGTTCTCAATCTAATTAGAAAATGGGGCAAAGATTGGCAAGAAAAATTCAACAAGCGCGCAATTGAAAGAACAAAATCTTGGGGATTCACAGGCTTTGGAAATTGGAGCGATGAGAATATACAACACAGAAAAATGCCCTATGTAAGCATGGGTCCATCTACATGGGAACTAAAAGTACCTTACATAGATGGCGATATTGCTGATGTATACGATCCAAATTTCACAAGTGAAGTATTTAGAGTCGCAGCGAAATTGAGTGAGCATAAAAACGACGAATTTCTAATCGGATATTTTCTAGACAATGAAATGCCCTGGTGGAATATTCCTACTGATGTTCTGGCTCTCGATGAAAAACAAGCCTGCAAAAAATATTGGATAGGCAGATTAAAAGTCCAATACGGAAACATTCACTCCCTCAATAAGAGCTGGGGCTGCCACGCTAAAGACTTTAACTCATTGCGCTGGCCTGGCGATAAGGCAAATAAAAATGCCACTGCAGACATGATTTCTTTTCGAAGAGATTTTGCCGAGCGATTTTATGATGCATGGTATCGCGCCATCAAAAAAGCAGATCCAAATCATCTGGTGCTGGGCAGTCGAATTCCATATCCTATGGATGATGTGGCACTGGCATGCGCAAGACATACCGATGTGCTCAGCTTCAACTATTACAGCACAGATTTTGGCGACAAATTTGATCGCTATTACAAACTAACGGGCAAGCCAATAATGATTGGTGAATATGATTTTGACAGCCTCGATAACGGGCTGCTGAAAGCATTTGTGCCGGTAGCCAATCAAGAAGAGCGCGGCAAAGGATATTCATTTTACACAGAATCTGCTGCAGCAAAACCATATATGGTTGGCACACACTACTTCCAATACATAGACGAACCATTGACAGGTCGAGGCGATGGCGAAAGCTCATTCAACGGTTTTGTAAGTGTCGCAGACATACCTTATCCAAAATTAGTCGAAGCAGCCAAAAGAACAAACGCTCGCATCTACGAACTCCACAACGGCTCACTGCAAGCGACGAAGGAACGTCCTCTGCATTAGCAACGCAAGAGCAAGGTACAGAGTTAACTCAAACTTTGTCGCGTGAAGGAAAGAGTTCACTTAGTAGCACTGGGAAAGAACGGAGCACCTGACAAATCTTTTCTTCCTATTTAACTCAAAATATCAGTTAGACCTGAGTGCGAAATAATAGCTTTCAATACCCCTTGAGTGTTTTAATGTGCACACCCCGTCTACGTATACAGGCAAGCTTGAGAAAAATTCTATGAAAAGTGCCCATCAATTCCTAATTGTGTCGATCGCAAGCAGCCTTATGCTGAATGCTTGCTCTCAATCAACAGGCAACAGCGATGAAATCAACAATTTAAAGCAAGAAGTCGAATCACTAAAACAAGAAAACGCTCAACTGAAAGTAAAACTTGCCAACAAGGACAATGCAGCGACTCCAGTTGCAACACAATCGCAAGAGCCGGTCAAAAGTAATACAGCAAGCACCGAAAGCACGACAGAAGCAGCTAAAAAAGCTCAAACATTCCAGGACATAGACGGAGTGTTTGGCGAAAAAGAAATCAAGGCACTTGCTGGGTTAAAAGTCATCGATGCAGATTCTCCAAACTTTGAGCCAACAAAACCGATCAGCAGAGCAGAGTTTGTCGAATGGTTAGTGAAGGCCAACAATGCTATACGCCCCTCAAAATACTTGATTAGAAAAGCCGAAAAAGATGCAGCATCAAGCTTTAGCGACCTCTCAAACTCGCAAAAGTATTTCCAAGCTATTCAGGGAATGAGTGATGCCGGTTGGTCAGTAGGTTTTACAGACAAGACTTTTAGACCAGGAGCCAACTTAACCAGAGAACAATTGATAGCCATAAAAGCGCCACTGGATTACCAGCAGAAAGATCTTTCTAATTATCTTGAGAAGTGGCAAGACAATGCAAAAATCTCTAAAAACTTCAAAGAATCTATGAATCTCGAAGCATTCAGCGGACATAACTGGGAGCGCGTGTTTGGCAAAACGAAAAACTGCGACCCACAAAAGCCTGTCACGCGTGCAGAAGCGGCCGTTTGCTTGTACCAGTTTACAGGTGGCTCAAACGACTACAATGCCAGCGAACCGCAGGGTGCTTCCTGAGGCCAAAGTTCAAATAAAATGTCCTAAAAACGTCTCGCGAGACCACAGCCATACCAGAATTCAGGGATCTTGGGCTAAAAATTAAAAGGGTCAGGAGCAGCCGGGGGGCTGTGACGCAAAAAAGACGAAATTGTGACGCAAATTGGAATCAAGCCATCAATAAGATAACTCCATCGGTTGGACGCGGGGTTAATGAAATGGCTAATACAAGCAATCTTCAAGTTGTAGCAAACGACATGAGCCTCGATTTCTTGCTCCTTTCAAACCCTTTCGAAGCAGCCATCGAAGTTTCAAGCGCAGAACGCATCTACAAATTGGTCAAAAACGGCTCATTCGCCCTTGGCAGACAAACCATAATCGCAGCATTTCAAGCAGCTGCCAGCCAAACAACCGATGGACAAGCAGTTAATGTAAAAGCAATCGTCAAACTTTGCCTCGAAATCACAGCCGAAAGCTACAAATCAACAAACCCAGCCAATCATCTCAAAATCTGGTTTGACCCCTTCACCGCTCGCGTCGAAATGCAAGCAGGCAACGGACTCAAAGACAGCCTCAGCATTTGGTCAAATCAACAACGCATTGCTGCTTAATGCAATGTGTCACGGGTATAAGACTATGGTCAAAAGGTAGATGATTCATGGCGAAAAACAATGAAGCTGAAGAGCAGCCAGGACGCGAGGAAGCTGCGCCGGAAGCAGCCGTAGCCACAGCGCCCGAAGCACTAAGAAGCACAGTGGATGCTCTCCAGGGAATTAACAGAGACGGTGACAGGTCTTCACCTTTAATAGAACAGCTGCAGCCGGCGGGCGGGCAAAATTTATCGCCTGATTCAAAATTACTACAATCAAACGTCAATGAACGCATTCAAGAAGTCATCAAAGAAATAAAGCCAGGGTCACCGGCAGACAAATTCTTGCATTCAGGAAATGCTTTAGATAGAGAAAAAATTCGCCAGGGACTTATTGATGAAGCCCTGGGAAATAACCCTGAACGCTCAAAACAAGCAATTGATGAACTAAAGAAAGTAACTTTTCTCGAATCAGCCATCACGCTGAGCAATACACTTGGCTCAAGCAACCCAGACCAGTCGCGCGAGCGTTATGCTGCCATACGTCAGCTTGCAGGATTGAGCCTTGAAGAATCAAGTGGCAACGGTAATGCCTCAACGCTGCTCGAAACACTTAAGCAAGATAAGAGTAGTCGCCTGGGGGCCGAAGTTTCTGCGGCAAAAATCGACAAGGAATGCGAAAGAGATGAACTCCAAGACCAGAGCCTGAAACAGTTAAAGGAAATTTTTGCAGATAGCGATGACAGTTCTCTTGCTGCCTTTACTAAGCTCAACAGACTCTCCCAAGTTGCACTAGCCAACGGTATTTGCGACATAAGCACAAGCCACGACCTGGCGAATGATCTGCTCAAATTACGACAAACTTCAAAACAAGCACAAACGGCAAACACATTGCTTGACGGTCTCAATACCCTAAATCTCAACGGGTCAAATGCCGCCGGTGAAGTGCTGAAATCTTTGTGGGAAAACAAATTGTTGCGCTACGACAGTGAGCGCGGGCGTTTTTCAGAAATAGGAAATAATGAAATTGATTGGGGCCAGGCATGGAAATCAAAATTGCCAAAACCGGCAGAACAAGCTGGCAATTATCCGCTCATCAATGGTGGACTAGACTCATTACAGACATACAACACCGAAGTTGGAGCCGCCCGCTCGGCCAGGGCTGAAAGCGAAAAGACCGCGGCAGTAGCAGCAGAGAAACCAGCGGACAAAAATAGAGCTGAAAAAACAGCCGCAAAAACAAGCGAGCCGCCGAACCCGGAACAGATCCGCCAGGCCGGACTTAAGTTAATAGAACAGTTTATGACCGCCGATCGCAATCACTCTAAAAGCACTGAAATGATGGGGCGGACCTTTGGTAAAGCAAAAATTGAAGCCTACATTGACCGCAACAACAAAGACGGAAAATCGTTTTTTAGTAAAGTTACCGCAGACAGCCCACTGGCAAAGATTCCTGGGGTTGAACGCAACGGTGACTATTTCAGCTTCAAGGGCGAACCTTTTAAGGACGGCAATTCATGGAAGATGCTCATTTTGGGCAAGGACAATAAGCCGACGGCTATTCTATCTGAAGATGGATCTGTTGAAAAACTCAAGCCGAATATTAAGTGCCCCGACGGCACCCAGATTGACTTTGATTATGATGGCAATGGCGTAAAGTCAGTGAAAGACGGTCATGGATCAAGCTGGACTCGCAGTGAAGGCAGCAAAGACGAGTGGAAAGTTAATCGAGGAAACGGCGAAGAAACACTCAAAGGAAAAGTCACAGTCGGCGAGGATGGCAGTTATAAATTTGTTGGCAAAGACGCCAATGGCAAAGACATAACTATTGAACAACGCCTGGATGGAACCACTGTCGAAACTTCGGGAGATATCCGCAGCACAGTCACGCGAAACACCCAGGGCGAATCAGTGCGAAAAGTGGAAGACCTCTCTGGTGAAAAGCCACGCATTACAGAAGTAATAAAGACAAACGCAAAAGGTGAAACTGAATTCGTACTCAAACCAGTTGAAGGAAAGGAAAACACCTGGTCATCGGAAAAGCTAGGTGAAATAAAAGGAGAGCTTTCTGTTTCTCCTGAAGGAAAGCTGATTTTTTCGCAAACTGTGGCGAGTGAAAGAGGCACTTTCAAGACTATTGGTAGAGACGAAAACGGCGAAATTCAAACCCTGAGTTCAGAGTTTAAGGAAGGAGAAAAACCTGAAGTCTGGACGAGGGTAGGCGACTCAAACTGGTGGACAAGTGACCAAGGAAAAATGAATTGCGCCAGAGTCGAGAATGGCGAGTTTCAACCAATTGATGCTCAAGATTTATCTGCACAAAAAGAATCGCTAGATAAAGTAGCAGTTCATGCCATCAAAGATGAAAAGCAACGCGCGGAATTTCTTGCAAACGTAGAAGCATTTCTAACTCGAGCTCAGAAAGACGGCATCTCGAATGCTGAAGTAGCGAAAAGTCTGGAGCATTTGTCGCGCCTCATGGTGGCACCAGATGGCAATACAGCAATATCACAGGACGATAGAGTCAAGATTGCACAGCAAGCAATTCGACAGGCAGCAGACCCTACAACAATTGACCAGGGGCAAAATAATACTTGCAATGTTACTACTGTAGAAAATCTTCTCTATACTAAGCAGCCTTCGGTTGTGTTCAAAGTTATAGCCGACGTTGCCACCACTGGTAGCTTCACAACCAAAGATGGCAAATCAATTGCTATTCATCCAAGTTGTCTAAAGCCAGACAATGAAGCCAGAAATCACCCAACCATCGACGGCGATAGAAGCTATGCCAGCCAGATATTTCAGCATGCTGCAATTGCAACTTTTTGGCAAAGCGAAGCAGACTCAAAATTCAGATACGTGAAAGTCGAGAGCAGATTGGGAAGAACCGACACAGGAGAGCGCATTGCAGAAGTTGATGCTAACGGTAATTTCACTGGCAAATTCAGAACAGACCATGAAGGCAAATTGATCAAGTCTCCGCATTTCGGAGCATATCAAATGGAAAAGGCATGGGAAGCCTTAGGTGGAACACCGAGATATTGCCAGATTTCGGGCACATTCAAGAATGAGTACAAGGACACAAACAAACCTATTCCAAAAGGTAGAGCAAGCGATCATTTCAGAACAGGTATTGACCCCGGAGTTTTTGGTGGCTACAAGGTCGATTCGCCGGAATCGTTAGGCAAGCTTATAAAGCAACTTGAAGACTCAAAATCATTGCCGATTATCATGCGAGTTAACGCCAGCAAACCACCGTTTGCACCTAAGAGTGACAAAATAGACAAAAACGAGCATGCTGCACACGTGGTAGTAATCAGAGGCATCATCCCAGGTCCGCCAGCCAAAGCTATTGTCGATAATCAGTGGGGCAAAGAGAGCGACAAGCATATGTTATTGACAGACCTTTTTGGTGCCTTGGATTAGAGGAAGAAAAATGTCCACACTTAAACTCGGCCGATGGTCAAGACTTTCAATCGATGACACCACGCATTCCGTAAGCTTCGGTCCAATTGAAGCAATGAAACTTCCACAAGGATGGCTCAGCGATAATAAGGGGCAAGATCCTGAATCTACCGCAACTGAAATTACAATTCACCCGACAACATCGCAACAGGTTTCTTTTACATTTTTCTATCGTGGCTACTCGATTTCACAAGAGACCGGAAGGCATTTTGCCGCGCTGCTTGCAGACAATGCACATGAACTAAACGAAGAAGAGAATGAGAAGATAGCACAGGCACTAGATAGCCTCGCGCTCAAAAGCGCATTTGCTGCGGAGAAATTTGTGACCCGTAACTTAAACGGAAAAATGGTGCTCGAAGTAACAGGCGTTTGGAAGGCAAATCAAGATCACTATCTTGGCATAATGATCGACTCAACAGGTTCTGGCAGAGACATATATGAAGTCTTCCTCAGCGGTCCTCAGGCAGAATTCGAAAAATTTCTGCCTGTATTTAAGGCTTCCTTAGACTCAATAGTGTGGTAAGTAGTCTAATCTGAATGTTGCTTACAACGCAAAATATAGAGTGAAAGCGATTGTAAGCGGGTACCTTATAACAGGCGAAGGGCCTTTTGTGGGGATATCTAATGACGGCAACACGACTAATAGCCATGGCTTTAGTCGGATGCTTCTGCTGGGATATCTGCGCTGCAGCAAGCTTTGCCTCAGATACAAAGACTGGCGCGCACGCAGGAGCTCAGCAGAAGCAAAATGTCTCGCTGCCGACAGGCAGCTGGGCATTTATCCCGGTACAAAGCGAAGCGAGCTTGAAGCAAGTACAAAGCGGTGCATTGACGTCATTCGAAATAGTTAACAACACAAGCGAAAAACTCTTTGGCTATTGGCTTAATGGGCAGGGAAAACGCCAGCGTTTTTTTGAGCTTGAGGCCGGAGCAAAGCACTCACAGCAGACATATTCAAACCATGTTTGGGTAATTGCCAATGCCAGGGCGCAAACAAAAGCCATATTCATGGTTGGCTCAGCGCCAGAAATTGTGATGATAAACAAGACCGGCAACAATTTTGTAAACCAGCCAAGTCAACCCATTCTAAGTACAACAGCGGAAACAGCAAAGCCCTCAACAACAGTAAAGCCAGACGCAAGCGGCGAAGCCACAGACTTGAGCAGCCTACCGGATGAAGACACCATTCCTTTCACAAAGAATGCCAGCGGACATCTTGTAGTTCAAGCTGAATTGAATGGACGCCCGCTGGAAATGCTCTTTGATACAGGCGCCAATGGCTGCAATGCAGGAATGAACCATTTAAAAACGGCAGGAGTCGATACCTCGAATCTCAAAGGACGCTCTGGCGTCGTAGGTGGGTCATCTGGTGGCGCAGTTGGTATCAAGATTGTTCCGATGAGCCTCAAATTAGGCAAGACAACACGCGTGGTTGATATGTGGCTGCAAGAAAATTCACCTAGCGCACCACTGGTTGGCCAGAACTTTCTCAAAGGACTTCAATACGAAATTAACAATCAACTTCACGTCATTCGTTTGAAGAAAAGCACAAACGTCGCGACGAACTCTGTCGCTGAAAAGTATGACCCTCGTGATCGCAACGCAGTTCCATTCAAAATGAACGGACAAAATATTATTGTGCCTGTAGAAGTTAGCGGCATGGAAGTTCCAATGATTTTTGATACTGGAGCATTCGGCGTCGTATTTCCACTTCAAATGTGGTCGCAGATAATTAAGCATTTCAAATCGCCACCCAAGCTGGTAGGCAGAGGAATGACAGCAGGCATTGACGGACCGACACCAACCCTAGTTTATGTGGTAGACCGCATTGATTTCGGGCCGGTTTCAATGACAGACGTAAAAGTCTTTGTCTCTAGCCCCGGCCCACCGATACCACTATTGGGACAAAACGTTCTCGGCACAGAAAAGTTCATCATCGACAACTCGAAAAACATTATCCGCTTTCATCGATAACTTGAGAACGCAGGACCTTTGACACACGTTGAAATCAAACAAACCAGAGTACCTTAGGTTCTACGCTTTCTTTGAACACAAAGCAAAAATCCGCATCAATTCATCCAACACTCTATTGAATTCGAAGGGCAAAATTTTCTTTCCATGCAAAATTTGCTGTTGCATAGAATAATGCACGACAGCACCCAAAAAGACTCGAGCGAAAGCTTCTGGGTCGGGCAAGTAAATATCTTTATGGTTACTCAAGTAATTGGTAAGTAATTGAATTCCCGGTTTTACTGTGGCTTCGCTGAAATATTGGGCAAGCTGAGGAAAGCGCCCCGATTCGCCAATGATTGTGCGCATCAATTTGGATGAGCGCGGCTCAGCCTGAGCTGCAGCAAGGGTGGTGGCGAAATTTCGCAGCACCTGCTCTGGAGTTTTACCCTCAATGGCAGCTGGGGCAAAAACCGGCTGAATTCGGTCGAACGTCATTGCGCCAATGACGCAGGTGAACAGACCTTCCTTATCGTTAAAATGAGTGTAAATTGTCTGCTTGATCACGCCGGCTCTTTCAGCGACCAAATTCATGCTTGTGCCTTCATAACCAAGCTCAAGAAAAGTTTCAAGCGCGGCTTTCATAATCTGCTCACGTTTCTTTTTGGAAAACTCAGAAAGCGTACTCGCCTCGTCTTCTTTGGTCTGAATTTTCGCCACTAGCTTCTTTGGAGCCGAGCTTTCCTTTTTGCGTGTCATTAAGTTCTGCTACTTCCATCAAAGAAATCATACCGAGTGGTATGATGTTACCACCAAAACAGCTTGAAGGAAAATCCATGACGAGCGTAGACAACACAGACGCCACTTCATCTGCCGACAAGAGTCAGAATAGCAACTTAAAGAGCCCTGGTGATCAAAACCAGGCTAGAAAAAAATCCTTTAAGAAGCCCATCATATTATTGTTGGTAATCGGCGCGATTGCTGGGCTGGTGTATTTTCAGATACAAAGAAATAAGCCGGAAGGCAGGCCGGGATGGTTGCGCATAAATGGTCGCATCGAAGGCTATGAGACCAATATTGGCGCAAAAATCGCCGGAAGAGTCGAATTCATTGCAAACAGAGAAGGCGAGGAAGTCAAGAAAGGACAACCAGTCGTTCAACTCAGCGACCAGGACATACAGGCGCAATTGCGCGGCGCCACCGCCAGATATGCAGAGGCGCTAGATGCTGTTAACGAAGCTTCAGAGTTAGTGAAAGTTTCAAAGCTGCAAGTTGAACAGGCCGGGCTAAATGTCCGCCAGGCAAAGCTAGATGCAAATGGAAGAGTAGATCAGGCAGAAGCAAATGTTGCAAGCCAGAAAGCTCAGTTGAGCCAGGCTATCGCACAAGAAGTGCAAGCAAAAGCAGATTTGGAATTGGCTCGCGTTCGTTTGAAACGTTATGACGAGCTTGTTGAAAAGGGTGCAGTCACTCAAGATGAGGACGACCAGGCGCACAGTACATTTGCCAGCACAGCTGCAACTGTCGAAGCGCGCCGAGCAGCCGTTGTGGCAGCCGAGCGCCAGGTTACAAGTGCAGAAGCAGCACTTAGACTTGCAAAAAGCAATTTGCTAAACCCGCCAATTCGATTGAGTCAACAAGCAGCCAACTCAAGGACAGTGGCACAAAACGAAGCAGCATTGAATAAGGCTAGAAATGATGTCAAAAATGCCAAAGCTGCGATGGAAGAAATTCAGGCAAACATTCAGTACCTTAATATAAACAGCCCCATACATGGCGTGGTTACAGCACGCACGGTCGAGCCCGGCGCAGTGGTGGCAGCGGGTCAAACAGTTCTTTCAATGATGGACCTGGACACAGTGTTTCTCAGAGCCTATGTGCCTGATAGTCAAATCGGTAAAGTGAGAATCAACCAGAAAGCACTTGTATATTACGACTCAAATCCAAAGCACGGCGTGTCAGGCAAAGTAATTCAGATAGACCCACAGGCAAGTTTCACACCAGAAAACATTTATTTCAGGGACGACCGCATTAAACAGGTGTTCGGCATAAAAATTCAAATTGATAATCCGTCAAACTACGCAAAGCCAGGAATGCCTGCAGATGCTGATATCGATATATCACCAGAATCAGGAGCCAAGGCAAGTTGAACGCAATTGCTCCTACAAATGACAAAGTAGAAGCCGAGACTGTCATTAAGGTTAGCGACTTAAAAAAATCCTATGGCGATTTTGAAGCTGTAAAAGGCTTGTCGTTTGATGTGAAAAAAGGCGAAATCTTCGGACTAATTGGACCAGATGGAGCCGGCAAAACAAGCACTTTTCACATACTTGGCGGCGTCATGGAAGCCAGCGCCGGCGACGTAAAAATCTTGGGCAAATCACCACGCGAAGCCAGAAAAAAGATAGGCTATCTCACCCAGCAATTTTCACTTCACCTCGACCTGAGTATTCAAGAAAATCTCGAATATAGCGCAGGCGTGCGGGAAGTTTCGAAGGAATTATATTTAGAACGCAGCGAGCGTTATCTAAAACTGATGGACCTCAACAAATTCAGAGATAGGCTTGCCGGACAACTTTCAGGTGGAATGAAGCAGAAGCTTTTTCTTTGCTGTGCGCTAGTATCAGCGCCAGAAATATTGCTTTTGGATGAGCCGACGACTGGCGTTGACCCTGTGTCCAGAAGAGAGTTTTGGGACATTCTTGCCGAAATTTCAGCTGACGGTGTTAGCACCGCAGTTGCAACGCCATACCTGGACGAAGCAGAACGCTGCAACCGAGTAGCACTGATTTACAACGGACATTTCTCGGACATCGGTAGCCCGAAAGAGCTTATTGCGAAACTGCACATGCACCGCCTTGAAATCAAATCAAACAAATTGGAGCAATTAGAACTGCGGTTAAACGCGACATCAAAGCAAAACCCATCACTCATGTCTGATACCCAGGAATTTGGCGACCGGCTCGATGTATTAGTAGCCGATGTCGATGTAGGTAGAGCGCTGGTGCTGAAACAAGCAGCAGAAGCAAACATAGAAGCACCAAGCATTGAAGTGTCTGAGCCAAATTTAGAAAACGTTTTTGTTAGCACACTTAAGGGCAGCGAAGACGAGAAGGGCATAGAAAAACAATTTCAATTTGAGAAAAGCGCAAATCACCCAGGCGAAGTTGCAATTGGTGCAAACAAAATAGGCATCAATTTCGGCAGTTTCCAGGCTGTAAAGTCAGTCAGCCTTGAAGTCGGCTATGGACAAATTTACGGGCTCTTAGGAGCTAATGGTGCAGGCAAAACAACTACTATCAAAATGTTATGCGGGCTACTGACACCTAGCCACGGCTCGATGACCCTGGCCGGCTCGCGCAGCGATTTGCGCCGCTCTGGCCTGAGACAGCGCATAGGTTACATGAGTCAAAAATTCACTCTTTACGATGACCTGAGCATTAAAGAAAATCTTGAATTCTATTGCGGCATATATGAAGTGCCGCGATCGCAGCGCGCAGAAAAAATGGATTGGGTACTCGAAACATGCGGACTTAAAGGGCAAGAAAATCTGCTTACGCGCTCCCTGCCCGGAGGCTGGAAGCAGCGCTTATCCTTTGGTGCCTCAGTACTTCACCAACCGGAGATTTTATTTCTTGATGAACCGACATCAGGGGTAGATCCACTAGCTCGAAGACAGCTCTGGAGATTAATTCGACAGTTTGCCAGAAACGGCACAGCTGTTTTGGTAACAACACACTTCCTTGAAGAAGCGGAACATTGCCAAAAACTGGCATTTATGGTTGCCGGAGAAATTGTTGCCGAAGGAACACCATCGCAAATCAAAGAAGCGCAGCCGGGCAAATTGGTGCAAATTTTCACGGACAACACACAAAAGGCCGCAGCAGTTGTGCGCGAAACCTTGCAAGCATGGAAGGTTGCCATATTCGCAGACAGCCTGCATCTCAACATAGAAAACCCTGAACTAGAGCTGGCAAAAATTGACGCCAACTTGAAGAGACACAACATAAACATCATTTCGCAGCGCGAAATTCCATTTTCACTGGAAGATGCTTTCATCGGAATCGTTCAACGAGCCAGCGGAAAAGCGTCATGAGAAAAATAATCGCGCAAGCAAAAAAAGAGCTTTCGCAGTTTGTAAGAGACAAACTTACTGTGGCGCTGGCATTTGTATTGCCATTTCTAAGTCTTCTTCTTTTTGGATATGGTGTTCGACTTGAAATAAAAAATATTACTCTTGTAGTACAAAATTTCGACAACGGACTTCTCAGCTATGACTTTGTTGACAGGCTTTACAATAACGCGCAATTTGATGCTCGCAAATGGAAGGGTGATTACCCTCTAGAATCAGCGCTCGACACAGGTTATGCGAAAGCTGCGGTAATCATTCCACCTGATTTTTCCAGAAAAATCAGGCAAGGTCACCAGGCCAAATTCCAGGTAATTGTTGACGCGACAGACGTAAACAATGCACGTGTTATCAAAAATAGCATTATTGGCACCGCCAACGGATTTGCTAAAGCAAATAGATTAATTAGCGACAATCGCAGTATAAAGCCGTCAATAAGACTCTGGTTTAACCCGGGAAGGCTTGAATCTTTGTATGTTGTACCTGGCGCGTTGGCAGTAGTGCTGTGGATATTTCCATCACTGCTTGCTTCTCTGGCAATGGTAAGAGAAAAAGAATCGGGCACGATTTTGCAAGTTTATGCCTCTAGCATCACTGCAGTCGAGTTTATTGGCGGAAAAATCTTAGCCTATCTGTTGATAGCAATTTCTATGGCGGTATGTCTTTTGATTACCGCAAACCTTTTGTTTAACATTCACTTCGTGGGCGACCCAAGCCCATATGTGCTGGGCATTTTGTTCTTCTTACTGAGCGCAGTGTCATTCGGCACGATGATCGGTGTAAACACAACATCACAGAGCTCAGCGGTGCAGGCTGTTGCAACAGGTGGTTTTACAACTTCACTTTTACTTTCTGGCTATCTCTATCCAATTCGCAATATTGTGTATCCACTTTCTCTCGTAACAGGACTCGTACCTGCAAGATGGTTTGTGCAGCTATCGCGCGACAGCTTTGTAAGAGGCGGAGCCTGGAATCACGACTGGTACCTTCCAATTTTCCTGGCTATAAGTGCGATGTTCTTTTTTTCTATTGCTTTTAAGAACATTCGCAAAATGCAGCTAAAGACTTAAGGGGAGGCTGCACAAATGAAGCTGCTTGAATTTCTAGAAGATTTGATAGGAGGCAAACTTTTTACTCTTATTCTCAAAGAAACACGCCAAATTTTGAGAGACAAGCAACAGTTATTTTTATTGACATTTCCACCGGTAGTGCAAATTTGTCTTTACGGATTTGCATTGAGCCCAGACGTGCAAGACCTTCGCTTGGGCATCGACGATGAATGCAAAACCTACAAAAGCCGGGAGCTTTGTTCTGCATTTGTAGAAAACGAAGTATTTAAAGTCGCGAAATCGCCGTTAAATCTTGACGAACTTATGAAATCAATTGAGATTGGAAATATCGACGCCGGGCTTGTTATTCCACCAGATTTCGACAGACGCATAAGCCAGGGAAAACAGGCAAATGTGCAACTAATTATTGACGCTGTCGACGCAAATACTGCCGGCATAGCTCAAGGTTACGCGACCCAAATGTTTGACGCCTTCAGCCGCGGACTCAGCAAAACACCGGTCTTGCAACCAATAAAAGCTGAAACAACATACGTTTATAACTCTGGGCTGATTTCTGCCTGGTTCTTCTTGCCCGGTGTTTTAGGGCTGGTCTTAACCTTGTCCGGAACACTGGTATCAACAGTAACACTGGTTAAAGAGAAAGACTCCGGCACCCTTGAACAACTGTTGATGACTCCGGCAGACTCCTGGGAAATTTTAGTAGCGAAAGTAATTCCTCTTTTGGTAATGCTGAACGGCACAGTTTTAATCGCACTTAGCATAGGCAAGATTATGTTCAATTTGCCATTTCGAGGCAATTTCTTGCTCTATATGTTTGTTTCAAATATCTATATTTTTGTTGTAATTGCAATCGGCATTATTCTTGCCACCATTTCAAAAAATCAACGGCAGGCCATCTTGACCTCGTTCTTTTTCAATTTGCCCTTGATTCAACTTTCAGGATCCTTGTCTCCTTTAGAAAGCATGCCAGATCTTTTTAAGACTCTAAGCTATTTAAATCCACTCAGATACTACATACAGTGCATCAGAAACATATTGCTGAAAGGTGTCGGCTTTGACATTATCTGGCCGGACATAGCGGTATTGGCATGTGCAGCAACATTTTTATTGCTTACGAGTGCAGCAAGATTTAGGAAACAGCTAGGATAAAGCATGAACAAAACGCATGAAATGAATACTAGCTTTCTTGCAAGCAACCATACCGGTTGGTATGATTATGCGCTGAGAGGAATGATGACCATGAGCAGCGCAAGCAAGTACTTCTGCCTCATCTGCAGCATAGTCATGTTGCAGCAATCAGCTCTAGCCAAAGACAGCCAGACGAATTCTCTCGGCAAAGTTAATAGGTCTCTTGCACAAAAAGAAAGTACAGCACCAGCGCAGACAGATAAGTCAACATCACCAACTGAAGACATTCCTCTTCGCCCTTCAATCATCCCAAACAAACAGCAACCAGAAGCAACAAACGGGTCTGCAGAAAATACAAGCAACGCATGCGATGCGGTCACTGACGACTACAATCAGCACAAAAATTCTTCACCATCTATTAAATCACCGCTTCCGTCCCAACAACCCAAAGAATCAAAATCGAATACTGTACTTAAAACTGGCAATCCTGAAAGCCCAGGACCCAGTCAATCGATAAGCAAAAAACCTGCAATTGATGAAATTCAATTACAAAGGCCGGCACTAACATCGCTGATAACGATTAACGATTATTTGAATCCGTTTCAGCTTGATGCAGCCAGCTCAACATCAATGACTTTGCGACGCGCACTAGACCTGGCGATAAACCAAAATCTTGCTCTAAAAATAAGTAGAACAAATACAAAACAAAAAGAATACGCGTACTTTTCGTCTTTAGGAAATTTCCTGCCGAATGCAACAGGCGGGTTTAGCGAGTACTTCGTAAAAGGCCAAATAAGCTTACCTTCCGCAGCATCGTCGCTGCTGGGCAGCTCGGCCGCGGCAGGCGCGCCAAGAAGCGGTACGCTCAATGTTCGTAGTCCATTTGAAATAATGCACGCCGGACTGGAATATTACGCCTATAGAGGTGGAAGCATTCTTTTTGGAGCGCAACAAGCCAAGCACAATCTAAAAGCCGCAGTTCATCAAGAAAAAGCTAGTCTCAGCGACACATTGATGAGCGTGACAAAGAACTATTACAATTTAGTGCTTGCAGAAACGCTCTTACAAATTCGCATTGATGCAGTAAAGACCTCGGAAGAACAACTGCGCCGCAATCTAGATCGCTTTCACGCTGGGCTTGCGACCAACCTCGACGTATTGCAATCGCGCACTCAACTTTCCCGAGACAGACAAAACCTTGTCGACCAGCAAACCAACAGACGCTCTGCCGCAATCAGCCTGGCAGTGTCGCTGAATGTAGACTTGGGTCAAGACTTAATTCCGGTAGACTTGCTGGTGAAGAAAACACGACTTATAGACCCTCGCTTGAGCATCGCAGACATACTTCAAATAGCCATAGATAACAGACCAGAACTTAAACAATATGAAGAACTGAGAATTGCTGCCAAGAAAGCAATCATGGTGTCGGCAGCAAACCTTCAGCCAACAGTTCTCTTAACAGGCCAGGCATATGGAATTGGACCGCCCTCCAATCTTGGTCCTCTCGGCGTTTTTGCAGTCAACGTAAATTGGCGCTTGCGTGGATTTGGAACAGTTGACGCAAACAACGTACAGCAAAGCCGCTGGGCTGCAAGACAAACAGTTTTGCAGTCACAGCAAGAACTCCAAACTATTATGAACGACGTGAGAAACTCATACCTACAAATTCTAGACAAAGAAAGAAACATTGAGGAAGCCAGTGCAGGAGTGCAATCATCTCTTGAAGAATTACGCCTTGCAGAACTGAGAAAAAGCAGCGGACTTGGAAGCAACATAGACATCATCACGGGCCAACGCGACTATACGCAAGCCCTAGTCGACCAGGCCCAAGCCATCATAAACTTCGACATTGCACAAGCACAACTTGTACACGACATGGGATTGATCAGCACCTCATCACTTACAAGCGGCCGCCTCTTAAGTAAAGCTCAACTCAAATAATCAATCGATTTCCAGGCGGAGTTCTTCAATGCCGGCTTGCGACGCAAGGGATCTAATCTCAAATTCTCGGGGGCTTAATATTGGAGATACGGATCTGCTTCAAATGAACTAAGATGTCGGTCTGGCTCAAGAACTGGTAAGGAAAGTCCACGGCAAATGGAAAAAACGCGGCAATTTATTTCGGCACTGCTGATTTCAGGGGCATGCTTTTGGCAATGCGCTGCATTTGCTGAGACAAGCACCGACGTAAAAGCATACTACGAAGAATTTCATCGTCATCCCGAATTAGGAAAGGCCGAATTCAGAACTGCAGAATATATAAAAGCGAAACTGAAAGACTTTGGCTACACAAACATCCAAAGCATAAAAGCAGCTCCTACAACAGTTATAGCGATCCTTGATACAGCAAAAGCAGGGCCCACCATTTGCTTTCGCGCAGAAATGGACGCACGAAAATGCCAGGAAAACAGCGGTGTTCCATACGCAAGTGAAATCGCAGGGACAATGCACAACTGCGGACACGACGCACATAGCGCCATCTTACTCGAAACTGCACATAGGTTGATGCAAAGCAAAGATTCACTTGTCGGCAAAATTGTGTTTTTGTTTCAACCTGCTGAAGAATGCGCGGGCGGTGCAGATGACATTGTTAACGATGGCATCTTAAATCGATTGGGCGTCAAAGCAATATTTGCGCAGCATTGTGCACCCGGAGTAGCATCTGGGACTCATTTGCTCAAAGCTGGTGCGGTGATGGCAGGCAGCAACTCATTGACTGTTAGCATCCACGGAAAAGGAGGCCATGCGGCTCAAGTCCACGAAAGAGATGATTTGATGGGGCTGGCATCACTTTTGACTTTAGAACTCGAAAGGCTTCCATCGCGATGTGTCGACCCAATTCAATATCCGACGATTTGCGCAATTACAAAAATCGATAGTTCCAGCGAACAAAGCAACGTGGCAGCAGATAGCGTTACTTTGGCGGGAACAATTAGAGCCTTCTATAACTTAGACGACAAGTTGTTCAGATCCAAATCATTCAAAGAACTATGTAATCAGCTTGTTGAGGGTTTTGCACTAGCATACGGTGTCGAAGCGAAAACTACGATAAAGCCAGGCGCTCCAGTAACCAGTAATGACACAAGGTTGTGCAAAGCTCTCGAAAGCACGTTAAAAACTGCCGGCATTAAGATTGAAGACTCAGACAGATCTCTGTTTTCAGAAGACTTTGCTTACTACACCGCAGGCACAGCATGCGCGTATTTTGGGTTGGGCATCGCCAAAGAAAATCAAGGCAAAGAAAACTTGCATTCTGCCACTTTTAACATTAGCGAAGAATGCCTTGAAAGCGGAGTAAATCTATTCGAAACCATTGCAAAGAAAAGCTCAGAACTAGGGCTTTAAGCTGGTGATTTATTTGGACTTGTTAGCAGTCCGGTGCATTCTGTGCATACCTTTTGATTCAGCCGTGATCATATTCAAATTCGATTCAGCCTGCTCGATATAGACAGAGTCTCGGCTGCGTTCTAAATCAAGAGCACTTTTAGCTATAGATATAGCCTTGTTGTAATTCCCTTCTTTAGCATAGACCTTTGCTAGTGAATATGCGACATTGACACTGGAACCCGAATAGCTATTCTCAAGGCTTCTCGCCAAAATTAGTCTTGACGCCAAAGTCACTCTTTCACCTTTATCGTATCCAATCTGATGCTGGAAATCACCCAATTCGTCTAAAATACGAGCCACATCAACCGGGCTCAAGTCGTTGCTGTGCTGATCTATTTTGTCAAAACACTTATCTGAGAATTTCCTCGCCTCATCAAGATTTGAAGAAGCAGCAAGCTTATAACACTCAGCAACATCGATGTAATAGGCAACTACAGCAGCGTTATATCCTACAAGCGACTTTACGATTTCCTGCAACTCTCGCACAAACTCTGAGCATTCTTTTGCCATTCCCAAACGCAAATAAAGACTAAGAGCCTTGAATATTCGACTTCTGGAACTTTCCAGATGGTTCGCATATAGCAAAAGTTCTGCAGCCGATCGCTCGTATGCTAACTGGTATTTGCCACCATCAAAGATGCAAGCGTCTGTTTGCTTGATTACATCAAATATCTCCGAAGAATTTATCAACGGAGAATCTGCAGTTTTGCTGGCTTTCATATCGTTAACAATGTCAGCGGCAGCGCTTAATATTTCAGTGTCGGCAATCGCATCTTTCATATCGTCGGCACTGTGCGAAAAATGACGACAAATTGGAAGCAAAGCCCTGAAGGCTAACGTTTCAGCCTGGCGATTGTGACCTTGCTTTTTTTGAGCTTGCGCTTGCCTGATGTATTCTCTTGCACTTTCAATTGCCCTGGCGCGTGCACCAGACACGACAGACCTTGATTCAACATGTTTTACACTTAGCTGATTCACCAGTACAATTCCGGCGACTAAAAGCACAGCAATTGCAGCCAGAAGCTTTACCATTGTTTTGGAGCGACCGCTTACAACGTCAGCCTCGCCAATAACCAGTTTGACTGTGCCCAACTTAAGCTCATCAGAGCGCCCCTCCCTGACAAGATTGAGCGCATAGGCAAATTCACCCATAGACTGAAATCGATTTGCAGGGTCTTTTTGCAACGCTTTGAAAATCACCATCTCTAAACCTTGAGGAAGATTTCGCCCTTGAGGAAGCTTAGAAAGCTGCCGGGGCAGCTCGTTAAGATGTTTACTGATTATCGAGAGGGGATGCACTGAGTCTAGCGGCAAAACACCAGACAAGCACTCATACAGCGTGCAGCCGAGGGAGTATATATCTGAACGCTGATCTGCTTTCAGCCCCTCGCAAACTTCAGGGCTCATATAATGAATACTTCCGATCAGCACACCAGTCTGGGTTAGTTTTTGCACTGTGTTGGCATCTTTGATTACCCTCGACAAGCCAAAATCAAGAACTTTCACTAAGATAGGATTTGAGTCTTTTACAAGCAGAATATTTTGGGGCTTAAGGTCTCGGTGGATGATTTCCTTAGCGTGAACAGACTGGACAGCTTCACAAATTTGTATGCCAATATCAATGACCTCGGCTGGCGAAAACGACGGTGAAGCTGCAATTCGAGCGGCCAGGGTCTCACCTTCGACATATTCCATAGACATGTAGGGCAAACCGTTTGCGGTAGTGCCAATGCTATAAACACGCACGATATTCGGATGCTCTAGCTCAGAGAGAATACGAGCTTCTTGCTCAAAACGAGCCATTTGTTCTTCGTCATGTACTATCGTTGCATGCAAGATTTTAATTGCTACGACGCGCGATAAATCAATCTGTTCGGCTCGATATACGCTGCCGAGCCCACCTGTGCCTAAAAGTGATAAGACACGGTATTTTTCGTCTATCGTTGTGCCAATTAATGCATCCATAAAAGAATCCCTGGCCTGAGATCTTTATTCCACACTTTCTTTACCGGCGGTCGATAAAGTAGCTTACATGGAACGACGGACGCAGCAATGAAGCAAGTCGAACCAAGCATCTTTCCTGATCATCTACCAATTCAACCCAAAAAGAACGCTCTGGCCCCACTCCAGAGCGTTTTTTTTGGTGGATTCTTTGAAAAGGGGATAATTTAGCTTGAGAATTCACACTCCTGCATTATTCCGTGATACATATTGAGCGATAAATTGCAGTCTTGACGGAGTGAGTAAATGTTCAATTTCATTTTGATGGCGCTCTTAGTTCCATTTGGGGCTCTTCTTGCTTTTGCAGCGAAGAAGCCAGATACATTTCGCGTCGAACGAGAATTGAATATGAAAGCAAGCGCCGACAAAGTGTTTCCATTCATAAATGATCTGCACAAATGGACTTCATGGTCTCCATACGAAAACCGCGACCCGCAAATGAAAAGAACCTACAGTGGAACTGAAAGCGGCGTAGGGGCTGTCTACGAATGGGATGGCGACAATAATGTAGGCTCTGGTCGAATGGAAATTTTGACTTCATCGGCTCCATCGAGAATTGTAATCAAGCTAGATTTTTTCAAACCATTTGAAGGTCACAACACAGCAGAGTTCACTATTGATGCCACGGCAGACGGCAGCAAAGTTAAATGGGCTATGTATGGTCCCTGTGATTACCGCGCAAAACTGATGCACTGCTTTATAAACATTGACCAGATGTGTGGAAAAGACTTTGCCGAAGGCCTGGCAAAATTGAAAACAATTGTGGAAGCCTGAGACCCGTTCTGCCTTTCATTGTAAGCCGCTTTCAATTAACTGGAAAAACCGATGCCGAAAGCATCGAGCATTTTCAGCATCAAACTTGCCGGCTTTCCTTTATCGAGAGCACGCAATGAGTCAGTTACTAAACTGACCGATAGAGACCGAAAAGGCTCTGGAGGGTATGGAAACGGCTTGTGCTGCACCATAGATAAAGACAAAAGTTCGTTGTCTTTGGCCAATGCCATATGTGCCAGAATTTTTCCGGCCACACGTGTGCTTCCTATGCCGTGCCCCGTATAACCCAGGGCGTAGACAACTTTTCCGCCCTCAACCGTTCCGAAAAATGGCGTCAAACGTGTGGTCGATGCGATGGGTCCACCCCAGGCAAAAGGAAATTGCAAGTCATGCAATTGCGGAAAGTGTTTTACAAAACTTTCGCGCAAATTTTTATAGTGCCATTGAGAATGATCACATGCAGCATCAACTTTATTTGGCGGGAAGTAGCTTGCCTCGCTGGTTCCCCACAATATACGATTGTCGGCTGTGAGACGATAATAGTTGAAAAAATTTCGGCAGTCTACAATTCCCTGCCTGTTGCGCCAGCCGATCAAATCTTGTTTTTCTTTGCTGAGCGGCTCACTCACCATAATGTAATCGTACAAAGGAATAAAATGCCAGAGCAAGTGCGGAAATAAATGGTGCGAATATGAATCGGTAGCAAGCACAACGCGCTCTGCAGTGACTGTTCCAGACTCGCTTGTCACGACAGAACCCTTTATATTTTTTACTTTGCAGCGCTCAAAAAATTGCACCCCCATCCGAATACATTCAGACTTGATTTTGTCGACCAGCTTAACGGGGTTAATAATGCCACCACCTGCGACAAATCCTCCTCCTAGATAAAGCGGCGAGTTGAGCTCAGCTCGCACTTCTTCCTTTGAAAGTATTCGATATCCTTCTATACCTAATTCGGCAGCAACAGCATTGTTGTGAACGCAATCTTCCAGGTGTTGTTCAGTCATTGCAATTTGAATTTGGCCAGTTCTTTCAAAATCGCAATCTGAGGCAAACTCTGCTAACTCGTCAATATTTTTCTTGCCGACAGTCGCCAGCCGCGCCGCCTCATCTTTACCGAAGTGCTTAATTGCCAACGCGTGCGAATGATCGATGCATGCACTAATCATTCCAGCATTTCGGCCGCTGCCGCCGTAGCCGGCGACACCTTGCTCGAGCACGATGATTTCTTTTGATTGATCAAGTTGCTTGAGAAAATAAGCTGTCCATAAACCAGTAAAACCAGCGCCTACAATAACGATGTCTGTACGACAATTACTTGGAATTTGCGAAGCTTCGCTCGACCCAGAACGAGTCGCTAGCCAATAACACGTCTGCTCTATTGGAGGCATGCGCAGAGTTTAGCATACAGAAATGATTTGAGGTGCACCAGTAACAGTTATTCTTCCTTGAGATCCGGAAAATAGGTGACCAATGTATCGCCCGTGTAGAACCGAAACTACTTGGGCGACTGCAGCTTTGCTTTGCACTTGGCTATTGCTTCTTTGGCTTCTGTTACTTGTGGACTGGAATTTAAGGAAGACCCATCCGCCAGCTTTAGTTGTCCAAAAATGGCCAAAAATTTCTCAAGGCGTGAAATTGCTTTTGCATTGTCCCCATTTGCATAACAATCCATGCCTTGCTCAAAACAACAATCGCTCATGTTGCTCAGCGCTTCTACACAATGTGGGTCGATTGCAAGCGCCTGCTCTAACACAGCATAAGCTTCGTCGTATTTTTCATCTCGTATCAATTTGTCGGACTTGAAACAAAGTCTCATCAATTTAGCCCGCGGGTCACTTGTGGTGGCAGTCAACTTATCGATGATGAGATCTGGGTTTGAGTACAAAAGGAAAATCGTCTTCTTATCCCGCTCAGAAAGGTCTAACTGGTCTATCGGAGTATTGTAGTTAAAACCAATAGAAGCATTCATGATGTCGCCCAAATAAGGGCTATGCTTCACCAGACCAAGTGCATGACCGAGCTCGTGCAAACACATAAGCTTTGCCTGTTTGTCTGAAATTGCTTGATTAGCATCAGTTTCAACAGTCAACAGCTTTATTGTCGCTTCGAACAGTCCATCTTGATCATTTTTCCAGCCCGCTTCGCCGAGTTCACCTTGACTGTGCAGCTGGGTTTTGTCATTCGTCCATGAGACTTTAATGTCATACGGCTCAGCCTGTACAAATTTAAATCGCAGCTTGCCCTGAGTGGCATTAGACCAGGTCTGACAAGCGGAGATGAAGAAGTCTTTGAACTGAGGCCTGTAGTTGGGTACTTTTGGATCATCAACTATGAGCACTTTCAGCGGCATCTTTTCAGGGTGCCAATAATCAACCTTTGCACCAAGATAATCGGTGTAATCTTTGGCATCACCCGGTGGCAGATTTTGCTTATCATCTTGCGCAAGGCCTGGCTGACAGCTTGCCTGCGAAGCTGTGCAAAATAATATGCTAAAAACGATCGATAAGAGTTTTATCTTTGGTTCAAACATCATTTACGAAGTGTATTTACTCTGGAGATCTTGAATGCGTTGCATCGCAACTTTGATTGAACTGCGAATGCGCGTACGGCTTTCATCGCCGCGAGCGCGCAAGGCTGCTTCAGAGCGTTCGCGCAAGTCTTTCAATTCGTCGATTGATTCTTGCTTGTAAGATTGAACCTTATCGCCAGTGAGATTGTATGCACGAGATACATGCTCTCTTGCAATGATGTCAAATTTCAAGCATGTCTCATCTCTAGTGCGAATCAGCTCAGGGCTGGTGAGCACATGGTCAGTCACTCTTGTGATGTCTTGCATGCTGTCGATGCGGGCTTTAGATGATGCCAAATGCTCTTCAACTTTATCGCGAAGTTTGACTTCAATTTCGTCGAGGTCTTTCTGGTGCTGTTCTAAGTTAGTCGTCCATCTAGACTTGAAATCTTGCAGTGCTGAAGCACAAGCATCGTTGTTTGAGCGCACAATCGGCTCAAATTCAGCCAGCCTGTTTTCCAGAAGCTCATTCATGGCCCCAGAAAATTCGTCATGGAAGAAAGCAGCCAGCTCAACAACAATGCGGCGTTTTTCTTGAAGTGCCGGTACAAGCTTATCGCGTGAAAGTTTATCGATTAATTTGGAGCATTCCATTTCAGCTTTCACTGACTGCTCACGCAATGATTTCAGCGACTCTTCAGATGTGGCTTCAAGGCGCTTCATTACTTCTTCTTCGGACTGATAAGCCTGAAGTTTGGCTGCTTCACCCAGAGATTCGACTGATAGTCCGATACCTTCAGCAAGAATATGCGTTTGAGCCCTGAAGCCTTCGATGCGCTCATTCATTCCTTCAGCGCACTGATTTAGCACCTGGTTGAGGTTTACTTCAGTAGTTGTGACCAAACCGCGCAAAGTATGCTGTGCACGACTTACAGTTTTGTTTAGTTCTTCTTTGGTAGTTGCTAAAGTCTCAGTGACATCACGCTTAGCAATGTCTGCACTTTGTGCAATACTTTTCTCTTGCTCTGCCAGCAGTTGAGCAAGCAATTCTGCAGCGCGCGACTGGTAGGCTCTGACTTTACCTGTGCCTTCCGAAGCCGACTTAGATAGCTCATTGCGAGCCAAATTGGCAGTTGCTTCCATCTTGTTTTGCATCTGAATTCGCAAATCTTCAAGTGCTTTAAGGCTGGTTTGTTCCTTTTCACTTAGATTGTGCTTGCACGACACAAGACGATCTAGCATCTTGGACTTAAGCGTGCTGACGCGGTACTCAAGATTGTCGCTAGCGATGGACATCTGTTGGCGAATGTTGCTTACGAGTCGGCCAACGGGTGTTGTAGTTTCGCTGCGAGGCACGCTTATTGCATCGCTGACCGGTGTGCTGTTTGACTTCGGCATGCGACCTGAAAGTCTTGCTTCCAATCGTTTTCTAATTGAAAGGAAACCTGTTTCAGAAGATGCATCGGCAGCAGGACCGCTGCTACCTGGAACCGGCGGCAAATCTGAAGCAGGCGTAGCTGCAGGATCTGCATTGGGAGCCCAGCCGCCAGAAGAGCTGCGACTTGATGCGTCTGAATAGGACGAGCGAAGCGACGGATCTGTCTGTGACAAACGAGATGAGGCATCAGTTTGAGAAGGACGCAAGGAAGGATCACGCTGTGAAATTCGGTCTGAAGCTGACGACCAACTTGCAGGATCGATAGAACCAAGCCGAGCAGCCGGGTCTTGTTGAGAAGAACGATTCGCAGCATCAAGCCTCGTGCTCATCTGAGACTGAGGTGCAGCTGCTGGGCCTTGAGCTAATGTAGGCTCTGCAGGTTTAGCCGCTGGCTGGTCTGAGATTGCAGGCGTGTCTTGAGGCGAATTCAACGATTTGCCCAAATTAGCAAGAGCTTGATTAGCAGCCGAGAGATCAACTGGTTTTGCCGGTGGTGTTACAGGTTTTGAGGCGGCAGTTTTAGAAGCAGGTGGCTCCGCAGCAAGGGGAGTCTGACTTGTCGCTGCCGCAGGAGCATCAGGCTCTATAACCGTTACAGAAGAAATTTGCGGGGGAGAAACTGGCTCAGCATTTTTCATCACAATGCTGTATTTGTGGCTGAAATCTGGCATGTCTTGCGTCAAAACACCTTTTATCAATGCCTGCGCCATGCTGCCGATGCCTACAATCGGATTTACTGGAACCAGCACTCCAAGACACTCTGCAAATGACACCAATGGGTCTGGCAAGTTGTGCATGGGGTTGGCGCGAGTGCCACCACTTCCCCAGCGTGACATGCCGCTCAAAATTTTCTTTGCCTCTTCGCTTAAAAAGCCTGTATACGGAATTGGAACAAAAGAGAAATTGCTACCGCGGGCTGCAGCGGCAACGGCACGCTCTCTGAGAATTGCTTCAATTGTACCGATTACATAAAAGTCGTCAGTGAGAAGAACACCGGACGGGCTGGGCTGATCGACGTTGAAAACGAGTATGAGAGCTGAGGCTTCCAGTTCGGCAGCTGCACCCTCGCCACTGCTGAAAGGATTGAAGCAAACAATAACGTCTCCGACTTTTAGTCCAGACAATTCACGTTTTGCCCACTCAGCCGGGCTAACATCTTCTTGTCCGAAGACCTTTATGTTTTTGATTGCGGAGATTGGAAATCTCGCTCTAAACGAAGTAGTCATAATATCAGTCGTCTCCCCCTACAGCCTGATCAATAAAACCAAGCGCCTTTTCCAGTCGCCGATCAATAATTTTCAAAATCCTGTTTTCCTCTTCTTCTATTTGTTGCAAATACATATCGGAGAGGTTCTGGATTTTTTCGCCTACGCCCTTTCTAGTTAGACTGATATCTCTCATCGCACTGTCACACGTTTTCGATAGCCTGCTCAATTGAACATCGGACATTTTCACGACCTTAGTTTCGAATTGAGTTTCGATCTCTTTCATTTCATCCATGATTTGTGCAATCACGGTAGACTTCTGGGCAGCTATCAGACGCTGATCTTCAATGAGATTTTGCAGTTCGTCAGCTAGCTGTTTTCCTCGTTCAAGATTGCTATTAGCGCGATCAATTTCGGCGCTAGTAGCTTTGTCGAGACTTTCCATCATTTCAGCGCGCAAGGTGCTCAACAATTCTGAGATTTCCATGCGGCTTGCATTGCTCGATTCTTCGAGCTCTTTGTAAAAACCACGTGTATAAGACTCATTGGTGGTCAGCAACTTGGTTTTGGTGTCTTCATACGAACGACGCAGTTTTTGTTCTGTCTCGCTTGATGCGGCAATTATTCTAGACATTTCGCCGTCTGATACTTCGGCAATTTTCAATCTCAATTGATCTATGCGACCATCAATCTGGTCATTATGCTGGCGATTTAGCATTGCCAACTTTGGCTCATGTAATCTGGCTCTGGCGATGATGGCAGCAAGCATGTCTGGAATTTCTTTTCTGGCTTGATTTTCAAATGTCATCAAGTCAGCAAATTGACGTCCTTGCTTTTCAACAAGACTTTCGCCAAATTGCGTGTTAACAGAATGTGATTGTTCGCGAAGTGCATGTTTGGCACGTGTCGAAATTTGCTGAACTCCGTCAACAGATTTGTCACACTGTGCGCTCAACTTAGCTAGCAAGACTTTCGATGAAATATTGTGCGTGCGCATCAGTGATTCGCTGAGGTCTGCAATTTCTTGCTGCAAACTCTTGCAATTGATTAGCAATTCTTCTTCAACGTGTCCAAGAAAACGATCGTTTTCTCCAATTGTTTGATCAACTGAATTTTTGATTGCATCGAGTGACTCTGCCAGGCTTGCCAAGATCTCACGTTGTTGTGACTCGGTGGCACCGGTGCTGCGTTGCAATGCTTCTGCTTGTTGCTCTGAATAACTCATCAAAGCAGAATCTACTGCCGATGAAAAACCTTGCACCAAACGATTGGTGAGCTCGTCGAAATCGCGGCAAGCTGAAAGATATATTTCTTGTAGGCTTGGTGTTGAATCGGAGGTCATTCCGGTGTCTCCGTTTGGAAGTTGATGTTTGCTTTTTTGTAGGCTGCCACGATGCGTGAAACACCCAAACCGGCTTTCTCGATTTTGATTGTTTCTTTTTGCAATTCGGCAAGCTGTCTTTCAAGATCTTCATATAGAAGGCCGAAGTCGCGGCGCGCTTGAGCATATTCATGCTCTAGCCCTTCGCAGGCGTCTTCACCAAAGCTCTCAACGTTTTTGACCATGGTATCAATGGCACGTTCGAAGTAGAGTTCGACCTGATTTGACTTTTGCAATGTCTTGCCGCGGAATTCCTGAGCAACATTGCGCAAAGCCATTTTTACTCTTTCTGAAATGCCACTGTCCGCTTCTACTTGCATTTCAATTGCTTGCTCAAGCTTGAGCAAAAGTGAATCGCATCTTGTCCAGCAATTGCGTTGTTGCTCTGCCATCCAGGATACAAATTCTTGCTGCAAAGCTTTCATTTCTTCACTGCAATTACGCGAGCTATTGAGCACATCCATCTTTGATTGAAGTGCTACGTTGCGCAAACGAGCCTGGAATGAACCTGATTGCAAATCACCAGTTGAAGTAATTGAAAGATTGAATGACTCGACGATTTCTTCGAAGTACTTGTTAACTTCGTCACCCTTCCAGTGAAGGAAAAAACGTTGTGGCAAGTTTTTCTCGATATGATCGAGCAACTTCAATGTGCCGGCAAATTTCAATTGCTGAGATTGCAGGCATTGTTCAAGTTGTCCTGCAGATGTATTTGCAATAGTATCCAGTTCACCACGCAACGCTACAAGTTGCTCTTCAAGCACGTCTTCAACAACGGCTTGAGCCTGCACCACATCTACGTCAACAACAGACATTTTTTCGCGAGCCACATCTGGCAATCGCTTCGTAAAACTATTGAGCAATTCATTGACGCGGTCGACACATTCTTTCGAGAGGTTTTGCACGCGCGTTTGATCGGCGCGCACATCGGCGTCTAAATTTGCTGTAGAAATAATGAGCCTGATTGC
The DNA here is from genome assembly GCA_964546815.1 of uncultured Candidatus Obscuribacterales bacterium. Lineage (GTDB taxonomy): Bacteria > Cyanobacteriota > Vampirovibrionia > Obscuribacterales > Obscuribacteraceae > JAIEPM01. The sequence continues at coordinate 41,425 of CAZJLR010000002.1, forward strand.
GTCAAGCTCTGTACGAATCTTAGACGAGTAGTCTTTGAACATTCGGTCAGACTGCTCGCGAACACCCTGCCGGCAAGTTTTGCCGACTTCCATAATCGAGCGAATTTCACTCTGGCGGAATTGAGAAAGTTGCGTCAGCAACTCTTCTTTGTCACGACTAGCCGAAGTAAGGTATGAGGTAAGGAATGTTTCAACACGCTGACGCGAAATGCGAATTTCGTTGAGCAATGTTTTGCGCAAACGTCCACCTAGACGACTCAGTTGGTCGTTTAGTCTTTGCACCAGATATTCCAGCTCAGCCGATGCTGAAGCCAGAGACTCAAGCATCTTCGACACTTCTTCAGAGTCTGGATCTACTGCTGCAAAATTAGATGGATCCGTAGGTTCCAAGGTCGTTCACCCCCTCCATCCTTATGCCATGCTCACGCCCGTATATATCAACCAGAAGCACTTTTCGGCTCAGTATTTGGTTTATCAGCAAGCCAGAGCAAAGTGATTAATGGTGGCAAAGTCGCAAAAGGCTTAGAGGTAAAGGAACACGGAGGACGCACTTGCTTATCGGACTTAGCAAAAATGCCAGATTATCAGCAACGGCAAGGCTTTACAAAATTCGATATCTGAACTTGATTTCTTCGACAGTTTCCGATACATCGCATAGATTAGTAATCGCAAATATTTGTGTCAAAAATTCCTGGTCAAAACGCAGTAAATTTTTGTCCAATCATGCTGAAAGCGCATGCTGACGAGAGAAGGCAAAAATCGCCCAAGATCAAATTGGCTAAAATTGCCGTAAGCATGCGGCAGACTCGCGGTTGCTTTATATAAACAAACTATGAGATTGGCTGTGTAACGGGCGTATTTGGATATAAACTTATAGTTGATCGACCTCCCAAAGCTCGGATGAGTTCGATGTAATCCAGTTAAACAGCGGGTGACGAAATGGTTACGGAAACAAAGGAAAACAAACAATCAAACGCGAAGACCGGCACAATGCTAGTTAAGAAGGCTCTTCCGCAGATGTTGAAGAGTGGCGTAATCATGGATGTGGTTAACGCAGAACAAGCAAAAGTGGCTGAAGCAGCTGGAGCTGTCGCAGTTATGGCTCTAGAAAGAGTACCTGCCGACATCCGAGCAAACGGCGGCGTAGCCCGTATGAGCGACCCTGAGCTCATCATCAAAATCAAAGAAGCAGTCAGCATCCCTGTTATGGCAAAGGTTCGCATCGGTCACTTCGTCGAAGCCCAAATCATTGAAGCTCTCGGCGTAGATTGCATAGACGAAAGCGAAGTGCTGACACCAGCTGACGAAGAGTTTCATATCGACAAAAGTAAGTTCAAAATCCCGTTTGTTTGCGGCTGCCGCAACCTTGGTGAAGCATTGCGCCGCATCGGCGAAGGCGCAGCCATGATTCGCACCAAAGGCGAACCAGGCACAGGCGACGTAGTTGAAGCAGTCAGACACGCTCGCACAGTACTCGGCGAAATCAGAAAGCTATCTGTAATGCCACGCGAAGAGCTGATGACTTATGCCAAAACAATCGGCGCACCATTTGAAATCGTGCTCGAAATCGCCACAACAGGCAAATTGCCAGTGGTAAATTTCGCAGCCGGCGGCATCGCAACCCCAGCAGACGCAGCTTTGATGATGCAATTGGGAGTAGACGGAGTATTCGTCGGCTCTGGCATATTCAAGTCAGGCAACCCACTCAAGCGCGCTGAAGCAATCGTCAAAGCAACAACACACTACACCGACGCAGCTTTGCTGGCTGAAGTCAGCCGCAACCTTGGTGAAGCAATGGTTGGTCGCAATGCAAACAGCCTTGCAGAAGCGGAGTTGATGGCAACTAGAGGTTGGTAATTATGGCTAAAATTGCCGTACTTGCTCTACAAGGCGCCTTCGTCGAACACGGCGAAATACTGAAGCGCTGCGGCGCTGAAGTTATTTACGCCAAGCGCGCCGACGACCTCAAAGACGTTGACGGGCTGGTAATACCAGGTGGTGAGTCAACTACAATTGCCAAACTAACCGGCACAAGCAGTGACCCTATATTTGATACTATCTTGAAGCGGGCTCGCGAAGGCATGCCTATATATGGAACTTGCATGGGTCTAATTTTCCTGGCAAACCATATCGAAGGATCTGCTCAAGGCAGACTGGGACTTATGGACATTACGGTGCGCCGTAATGCTTTCGGCCCGCAAAAGTTTAGCCGCGAAGAAAGCATCGTTATACCGGCACTAGGCGCAGAGCCATTCCCACTGGTTTTCATTCGAGGACCAATAGTTCTTTCAGCTGGCAGCAACGTCAATGTTTTTGCCGCAGTTGAAGAGGGCATAGTCATGTGCCGCCAGGACAATTACCTGGTGACGGCTTTCCATCCCGAGCTGACAGACGACAGCCGCGTGCATGAGTATTTCCTGTCCATGGTGAATGATTTTCGCCAGAATAAAGTCAGGACTACGCAACCAGCAGTGATGGCACTAGCCTAAATTCGACAATCAAGTCGACACCAAATATGGAGCGCCTCAATCGGGCGCTCTTTTATTTTTGCAATTCAAAATTTAGCGCGCAGATACTGTATTGCAAGTCGTCGCGGCGATTTTGACATAATCGGGACGCAAATCAAGCGACTCGGGCACGAAAGTCTGCAACACTTTGCCCTTATGCAGCATGAAGACACCAGGCATTTGCATGCTGTCGCCAGCACTCTTGCCGATGAAATTACCATGCAGCAAAGCTTCTATGGCTCGGCCCAGGACGCGTGGCGCAAATACCTGGTCTAGATTGGCGCGTCCAAGTCCGAAGACCTTGTACAAACACTGGTCGGGATTGCAAATACGCGATATATCTGCCAGTCCGTATGACGCCAGAATTTGGCTGGCTTCAAGCTCTGTGCTCATGTGAACAAGCACCAATCGAGCACCGGCGGCTTCGATTGCAGGCAAAGTAAAATGCAAATCAGAAAGAGCTTCGCGACAAAAACAGCATCCAAATGGGCGTAAGAAGACTAAGAGGGTCGGTACTTTATTGGAAATTTCCAACAAAGACGAGTGGTATTGGTCTTCAGATGCTTTCAACGCAAAATCCAGCGAGGCGGGAATTGTTGTGGAAAACTCAGTGGTGCTTCGTTTGGCTTGTCCAGGCATAAATTTATGCATGACCTCTTCGTGCAAGCTGACATTCTATATCTCAATCGATCAACTGTGAACCCCGTATGTGCACATATTGCCTCACGAGGCGTTAATAAAGATGGGAAGTTCCCACTTAAGCTGAAAGCAGATCGCTTGACAAGGGGCGCTAGGGTAAACACTGATGTTTGCTCGGGGCTAGTTGCCTGTGGCTTTCGGGAATTTTCTGCGTAAATGGATAAGTCCCGTTCAATATATGAGGACTCAGACATGCGTGGACTTAATTTGACCTTACTAATTGCCAGAATTCCTCCCAAAATAATGCTTTTGCTAATGCTCACAACAGCGGTGGCTGCTGGTGTCATGGTGCAAGCAGAATTTCAAAAGCGAGACGGCATAGCCAACGACCTGAAAAATCAAGCCAACAAAAAAGAAATGAGCGAAATTGTGGTGGCTCAATGTGATATTCCCGAAGGTGCCACCATTAGCGCTGAAAGCCTGAAGCTAAGCACAATCGAATCAAACAAAGTGCCATTCGGAGCAATTCAAAGCACAGGCGCCGCGCTGGGCATGCAAGCTAGAGTGCCCATTCATGCGGGCGAAACAATTTTGCCGCAGCAACTTGGCACAATACAGGCAGCTAAAGGCTTTGAAGCAAAAATCAAACCTGGATATAGAGCAATTACTTTTGGGGTGGATGCAAGCACTGGAGTAGCCGGCTTTTTGATGCCTGACTGCTATGTCGACATAATGGCTCAAACAGGCACAGGCGCAGACGCAAAAGCCACGCCCATACTCTCTGATGTGCAAGTTGTGGCAGTTGGACAGACATATCAAAAGAAAAACGGTGATACTGAAGCTCAACCAAACAGCAGCGTCACAGTTTCTGTGTTGCCGCGCGAAGCAGGAAAGCTAATAAATGCTATGACTGCAGGTAAGTTATATTGCCTGATGCGCAATCATGTAGACCACGCACCGGTAGCCGTGCAAGACGTTTCATCAGCGTTTCCGCGCCCAAAAGCACAAGATATGCCATCTGAAATTTCAAGCATTCCGGCGATACCACTATCGGTGGCGCCCGATCTTCCAGAGAAACTACCGGTGGTGCCACCTGCACAAAGCCTGCACAATGTACAAATGTGGAATGCCAGCAAGAAAGACGAATTGAACTTTCCGCAACAATGAGGCGCAAAGCCGCACTTAGCCTTTTTTCGTAAGAAAGAGCATTGATTTTTGAAGGGGTGACGCCAGGCGTTGCCCCTTCATTTGTGAGATCACCTGGTGGCAACTGTGTAGAAACACGCTTGAGAGGCGCAATGCGATCGATATAATGTTCTTGCGGAAGCACTTTGCGTATTTAGCAAAGACAAAAAAGGCTCCGTTTTTTCCGGAGCCTTTTCTGTCTGCATCAAGCAGGGGGATTATCTTTTAAAGCATTTTGAGATCGAGGGCTTTAATGTCCTGCTGCAATCGACGGATATCTTGGAACTTATCGTCAATTGAGCGGCTAAGACCGTCAATCGTAGGTGTCAGACTCTTGTCGTTGTTGGCTCTTTGAAGTTCATCGAGCTGTTTACGCAAATCGTCGTAGTCTTTGAGCATAGCTGTCTCTTTGACGAGCAACCTGCCTCTTACGGCTGAATATTGTGAGTAAACATTGGAGTCTAACACTACTGCTTTCGCGCTTTGTGCAGCTGAAGCGATCAAGATCAAGCTTGATGCCATCCCCATCACACAGATTTTTTTGAAAGAAATTTGCGAAAACATAACTTCGTCCTCCAGTTGAAGATAGAATACCAATTAAATTGGTGAGTCAAAAGAGCCACTTTACAGTTTTAGTACCAGTCCACTTTGGAGAGAAAAACTTGGAACTTCTAGTAGTTTTAGATAGCCAATCTAATCTTCCACTACACAAGCAGTTGTACGAAGAAATAAGGCGGGCCATACTTTCCGGACGTTTGGCTAGAGGCCAAAGGGTACCATCCACTCGCGCTTTGTCCGAATCACTCGGGATATCAAGAGCAACCGTAACATTGGCTTATGAATTCCTCTTGTCAGAGGGATATCTCCAGTCCACTACAGGGTCTGGCACCTATGTATGTCGTCAACTGCCAGAAGCCATGATGCGCCCCGATACTAAGGATGGGAAGCGTCGAGCCACCTTGGAAACAGGTTTGCCTAAGCGCTCAAACAGACGACTTTCCAGATACGGAAGCTATTTAAAAGAGCGAGCTTGGTTTGCTTATGGCGAAGATGAACCAGAAATTCAATTTTCGTTCGGCAGACCAGACATGGATCAATTTCCATGGAAAATTTGGATTCAGCTGGCAAGCCAGGTTGCTAAGAGGCAAGACCTTGGTTTGCTCGATTGCCCAAGCAAAGCATCAGGCTTTCTTCCCCTGCGAGAAGCAATCGCAACACACCTTTCAAAATCGCGAGCAGTAAACTGCAGCACAGACCAAATAATCATTGTAAATGGCTCACAACAAGGAATAGACCTTGTAACGCGCGTATTGATCGACCGCGGTGACCAGGTGGGCATTGAAGACCCGGGATATATCGGCGCAAAAAAAGCATTCGAAGTTGCTGGTGCACAATTGATAGGCGTGCCGCTTGATAACGCCGGCTTACTTGTGGACAAACTAAAAGACCCGAGCATGGCTTCGATGAAACTTCTATATTGCACCCCATCACACCAGTCACCAACAGGTGTGGTGCTCTCACTTCCAAGGCGCCTGGAGCTTTTGAACTGGGCACAGCGCACTGGCACTTATTTGATTGAAGATGACTATGACAGCGAATATCGCTATTCGGGCAGACCATATCCAAGTCTTGCCGGGTTAGATCAAGCCGAAACAGTCATCTATATAGGTACATTTTCCAAAGTCATGTTTCCGGCCCTCAGACTTGGTTACATGGTGGTTCCCAAGGGACTGGCAGATGTATTTAGTCGTGCAAAATTTCTGGCAGACAGGCATTCACCACTATTACAGCAGCAAATTCTGGCTGAGTTTATCAGAGGCGGGCATTTCGAAAGACACATTCGAAAAATGCGCACACTCTACGAACACCGCCGCCGAACGGTAATCGCCGCACTCAATACTGAATTCGGCAACAAGGTAGATGTCATGGGAGAGAACGCAGGCATCAATATATTGATACGCATTCACGAGCGCATGGACGACGAAACTTTCCTCAAAAACGCGCGCGAACTGGGAGTAGGACTGGTGCGAACAAAGCAGTTCTACCTATCTGACGCACCAGCGCACGAGTTTCTCTTAAATTACGCCGGACATAATGATGAAATCATTCGAGAAGGCGTTGCCCGGCTGGCAAAAGCCGCTGAGATGTCTCGCAGACCAGATATTCTGGTCAGTGAATAGCTGCGCGTGATAAAGATATCCACTCGACATCTCACTTCCAGTTAAAGCGTTCAATATATAGATGGATCGTAAGTATTCGGCCAACACAAGCCTAGGGGCGACGCCATGCGTCGCCCGACCCGTAGATCGCCGTCCGGCATTACTAGAAATAGCGAACTATAGAAGCTCATTCCTATCCCCGGGCGTCCCATGGCGACGCCCCTACAAGCAATTACTACCTGTTTTGGCCGAATACTTACGATAGATCAAACAGGCATTTCTGAGTACTGCAGATTTCTACAGCAGCCCGCTATCAAGATCTACAGCCGAAATTTTGGAATTTGCTGAATCAAAGCTGCTTTCGGTGCATTGCTAAGAAGCCAGAGCAGCATTCCTTGACAATAAAATTGACGAAAACGCTTACCAATACTCGTTCTCAAACATGTGCATAATTGCACAGTCGGCAATACATCTTTAGCCATATGAACACTTCGGGCAAAAAGCTATTCTGTATTTGTCAGCGATAAGCCGACACCGAACCCTGATAGCCAGCCCGAAAACACCCCGGAAGTCTCTTCCGGGGTGTTTTCTTTCTACTTGTTTTTCAAAGTGAAAAAGCTCAGGCGTTGTCAGCCACTATCTGACGAATTTCACTTGGTAATTTCATAGGATCAAATGGTTTGCTGATGATGCCGGCGGCGCCCAGAGCCAGGTAAGAATCGAGCTCTTGTTTTTGAACTTTAGCAGTAAAAAATATCACCGGAATCGAAGCTATTTCAGCAATTTCACGTATTTTTGCCAGGGTTGTTGGTCCATCCATTTCGGGCATCATGACATCAAGCAAAATGACATCAGGCTTCTCTTTCAGTGCCACTTCAATCGCTTCAAAGCCCGAGGCAACCTGCGAAACTTTCCAACCGCCGACGCCTTCAAGGCTTATCTGAGCGATTTTTCTGATGCGAGGATCGTCATCAACCAGAAGAACTTTTTCAATAGCCATTACTGCCTTCCAGCCTTGTCTGAGTCGGTTTCTTTTGTGCTAACTTCAACGATTTCTGTAACTATAGAATCAGCGCCCTCTCGTGCCATAGACTCCTGCTCGGAGTGTTTCAAACATTCATAAACTGCGCTAAGAAGATCTTCTTGACTGGCTTTTGATTTGGTTAGACATCTGGTAAAACCAATTGTTAGCATTTTTCTTTCTTCTGCAGCCAAATCTCTTCCAGTGTATACCAGAAGGGGTGTCAGTTTTGATTCAGTATCAGCCAATTCATTCACGAACTGAAAGCCATCCATATCTGGTAAACCAACGTCTAATATGATCAGACTCGGCGCATCAGCTGCCACCATCTGTAGTGCTTGCGCAGCATTTGAAGCTTCAACGCAGCGCAAGCCGTGCGGTTCTAACTGATGCAAAATGGTTTTTCTTGTGCTCTGGTCGTCCTCAACGATTAATACAAGGGCTGACTGAAAGCTCTCACTAAGAATTTTTCCAATCGTGGCAGTCGATTCCTCGACGCCTGGCTCATCGGACTCGGGCGCATCAATATCATTGCCTCTACCTGCGCTGGTCAAGAACAAAGTCTCGCTGCCGACAGGCACGCAAAACCAGAATGTAGCACCTTTGCCGATATCAGAGTCAACCCCGATGCTGCCACCATGCTGTTCTACAATAGCTTTGCAAATAGCCAAACCCAGCCCGGTGCCTTCTTGTTCTCTAATATCGGATGAATCTACTTGCTGAAACTTGTTGAAGAGCTTGTGTTGCTGCGAAACGGCAATTCCCTTTCCGTGATCGCGCACCGCAAAGCGAACCATGCCATCACCTGCGGTGGCAGATAGTTCTACGACACCATTTTTCGGAGAGAATTTAATTGCATTAGAAACGAGATTGACTAAGACCTGATTGAGGCGGTCGATATCAGCAACAATCATCTGCTTAGTTGTCCAACCACTTTCAAGTCTTACAGATCGTTCTTTCGCCATGCCCTCAGTAGATGAAATAGTCATGTTCAAAAGGGCCGCAGGGCTCAGCTCGACTTTGTTGAACTCAAACTTACCGGCCTCAAGTTTTTTCAAGTCTAGAATGTCATTGATAAGCCTGATTAACCTGTCGCAGCTTTCTCGCGCAATACCAACAAGCTCTTGAGTTTCAAGCGGCAGCTCGCCGGCAATGCCTCCTTCAAGCAAACCTAGAGATCCTCTAATTGAAGTTAAAGGTGTTCGCAACTCGTGCGAAACAATAGAATAAAATTCCGAAACTCTTCTTTCTGCCTCTTTCCTTTCGGAAATATCGCGAATGATAGCCGTAATGAGCTTACGACCTTTCATGTCGATATAGCTCAGTGATATTTCAATTGGGAAAGAGCCTCTAAATCTGGCATTTCCGACACCTTCTATACGCAGAGCACCGTGATGAAAGCGCCCCATATCTCGTAATCTAGGCCAACTGTCTTGAGTACAGGTCTCATCAGAAAAAGCGTGAATCAAGTACGAAATATGCTTACCGAAGATCTGGTGAAATTGATAGCCAAACATTTTTTCGCAGGTTTGATTAGCTGTTTCAATGGCACCATTTTCGGAAATAGTGATAATCGAGTCTGCCGCTGTTTCGAAGATTGCTCTGATAGTTGCTTCGCTGTCACGCAAATTTTGTTCTGATTTTTTCAGTTCGGCAGTTCGTTCGATTACTTCTTGTTCCGTAGAGCTTTTCGCACGTTCAAGCTCAGCCTGCCGCAACGCGACTAAACGCATATCATTTACACTGTGACGAATTGAACGAATCAAAAAGATGTCGCAAAAGAAAACCCAGCCAGCGAACTCTATCCAGCGCCAGCGCTCTGGCGTACTGACACCATATATAGTATCGGGAAAATAAATTCCGCGAATGAGGTGATCTACCGTAGTAATAATTGAGCCGAGCAGCAGCGGGCGCCAGTCGCGATAAAATGCCAGAAAAGCCAGAGATCCAAAAACATGAAAATGCGTTTCGATTCTGCCGCCAGATGCAGCAATCAACAAGCCACTCCAGAGCATTTGGGCAGCCGCGACCATCATTCGCGTCGCTTCTGTTCCTGGCTTCTTAATTATGAAATAGATTGGCAGTACAAAAATGCAGGCGCCAAAGAGAGCCGACTGCCATGCCTGAATATGATAAGCGCTGCTTTGCCCTTCCCAGCTTCTGGTCGGAGCCAGCAAAGGCCAGGCAATTGCACCAAACCACTGCATCAAAAATAAAACAGCAAAAAGTTTGTCAGTTCGTGCACAGATAGTTTCCTTTTGTTGCTCAAAAAGATAGATCGCCCTGGCATAGACGCTAGGCGCAACATTTTCCTCTTTTATTGTCTTGTTCAGAAAGGAAAGAAACAAACTTGAATTTCCTGCTCAAAATTGACCAGTGCCCAGTAACCCTAAGACACGACAACTCTAACAGGAAGCAAGGAACATATGTAACCGCCAAAACACGGATTATTGCCCTCAAAAGAGGACTTGTAGATTTCCATTGACAAGCTTTTGTTAATCGATTATCATCTTCCAGCTTACTTGAGGAATGCAGGAGCTCGCAAGGGCGCTCAGTAATGCAATGGCCGGCAAATTCAATAAACAGCATGCAAGCCAAAATTTTTGGCTTCATCAGGCATTATTGTTTGAATTACTACGCTGATTGTTGCTTGCGAAATGCGAGTGATTTGGGCTTGAGTTTTTAGTGTCAAAACTCCAAAAAACGGCTCACAGCTTGACATCAGAATTAACCTGATTACTGTTTGCAGTGCAGTAAGAAGTGGAAAAAAGCTAGAGGTCACCACCCCGACCACAGCTAACTAGAATACTTTCGAGTTGAAAGCTACGCGAAAGTTTCAAGATTAGTGGCAAAATTTGCGTGTTCTTGTATACACGCACTAAGGGCGGCGCACCGAGGCATGGTGGAAATGGCAGCAGACGGACCAAACAACAATCCCCCGAACAAAAAACCGGAGCTAATTGAGAGCACAGACAAACCTGCAGTGCCGGCTCCGGATTTTAAGATTGACCTGGCTGACAAAACAGCCAAAGAAGCCTTAATTGCTGTATTAAACTCGACGAAGGCTCAAGACTCTAACGTTAAGCCGACAACTCAAGCTGGGACAATTTTGTACGGCTTATCGATTGGTGGTGTCACTGAAGGTGACAACAAAAAACCAAAAGAAGTAAAAGATGCCAGTTCTCCGCAACCTGATGCAGACGTTCAACATTCACTGGCCAATTTGTTTCAACCATTTCGAAATCACCGTTGCGGAAATAGATTTTCGCAAGACAGTGCCAATGACGATCAAGATGACAAATCGAGAGTACGTCCTGTAATCGCTCGCAGCATGTATGCCACCGGAACCGGTGCTCAAGCAGAATCTGCAAGCCCAACCGGTGACAACCAGCCACACACACCCAGCAGCCGCAACACAGCACTTTGGGCAGACTGGCGCGACGACAAAATCGACATCGTAGAAAAGAAAGTGTCAACCTGGGTTGGATATCTAAAAGCACCGCTCAACTTCATAACAGGCGGCTCAAAGGAAAGCACAGAGCCAGCGGCAAATCCAAGTGACAGCAATGCCGAAAGCAAAGAAAAGAAGGACGAACCAAGCGCTCCAAAAACTGTTAAAACACTTTTGACGACCAGGCTTGATTCACTTTCGAGCATGGCAGATGCGCAATTGGAATCTGTGCCGGAATCGGGCGGGTTCAAACCGCGCATCGCAGGCGATTCCATTGCAGGACTTGCAGCACTCAAAACAGTATCTGCTCCAAAAACAGGCGAACAACGAACTGCAAACCAAGAGCGAATGGCAGCAGCTCACGATTATGCGTTTTTGGATCGCATGAAGGGTCCTGATGCAGAAGCCTGGTTAAAAGCACATGAAGGCAACAGGTCGGACTACGAAAGATATGAGCGCTTAACAAAAGCAGGCTATTTCGGACAAATAGATCAGATGCCTGCCGAGCAAAGATTGGCATGGAAAACACATGCGAACGATCAACAAATCAGTGCTTACAACGCCTACGAAGCAGCCATCAATCGAGGCGATTACAGTGTTCTCGACAAAATCGGCAAGGTGCCAAAAGAGCTTGACGAAGCATCGAGCGATCCTGCTGTAAAAGCGAAAAACGACAAACTGAAGGCAGAGATAAATCAAGACTTCAAATCTGTCTACAACAATTTGAGCAAAGAGCAGCTTGCCGGTTACAGACAGTTCAATGACACGCGTAACGCGATTGAAGCATCTGAGAAAAAACCGCTAGGAGACTACTCAAAACTGGCACAGATGGACGCAAATCCAACTCTGGATTTGTGGCTTAAGACAGCCACGCCAGAACAAAGACAAGCATATTCCAATGCAGTTTTCGATGGTCAAACAAAAGGCTCGATTGACTCAGCCAACTGGTTTAATAAAGCAAGCGATGAACAAAAGAAAGCATTTTTCGACACACTTCAAAAGAAAACAGATGCTGAAAAAGACACCTGGTGGGCGAAGGTAGAAAATCCTCAGGCTACCAAAGAAAATCCGTGGTCTCTGGCTCAAAAGAATTATCTAGAAGATACACGCGCCCGCTCTAAGGGTGCAGTTGATGGGCCATTAGACAAAGACGCAGCTAAGCTGCCTAAAATTCCTCCGATAGAACACATCTCTGATAAAGAGAGGCTGAGTGCGGGCGATTACAGCAAGGTACAGCAATCTTATAACGAACAGTACAACAGTCCGGAAAGCAAAGCTCAGCTAGTCGAAAAAGTTCTGAGCGATCCAAATATTTCTGCGCAAGACAAAGCAACGCTAACTAAGCTGAAATCAACCGATGCTGAATCGGCAGCGCTTGCCGCTTACCTTGCCCAAAGTAATTTTCCAGGCAAAGACTTGGGCGAGCGCATCGCCAAATACAATTTGTACATATCAAATGAAGGCTCTGGCTATTTGAGCTACGTTGATAAAATGAACGGTAGCCAATTGAGAAATTGGCTTGCCGGCGCCACTCCCCAGCAGCGCGATTCATATGAACGATATATGGATGCCAAAGCCGCAGGCGACTACAGTTTCATCAACAAAGACAATTTTGAACAATTCAAGAAGCTAGCAAGCCCAGAAGATCTCGGTGACTACGTCATTTTCCGCGAGCGCGTAGCTGCAGGAGATTTCAGCTTCCTCGACAAGCTAAAAAATCCGCAAAACAAAGACAACATTTGGGACACATCCAGATATCTGGATGCAGATGCAACTCGCTACCGCGAATTTGAGGCTCGAAGAAAAGCCGGTGACTACAGTTTTGTAACCAGACAGATTCCTGAAGCACAAAAGGCCTGGTATGAAGATGCAAGTCCTGCAGAACGCGCAAATTATGATGCATACAAAGATAAGGTTGCAGAAGGCAATTTTAGCTTTGTGGAAGATTACATTGCTGCCAAGAAAATGAGTCCAGAAGCGGCTGCCAAATTCCGCTCTGATTGGGTGGCTCAAAATGCAAACACCACCATAGATGGTGCGCCGTTTGATGTAAAAACACGCTTTGATAAATATCAAAATGAAGTCAAAGATTTCCGCGAGCACCAAAACGACTATCGCAATTTAGATAAGATGACGGCTCAAGACCGCAAGACTTATTTAGATGCGCATCCCGAGCTTCAAGAAAGTTACAAACATTGGCAGATAAACAAAGCCGTTGGCGAATACAGCTTTGTTGACAGACTTCCAAGCAAAGAAAGAAACGAATTACTTGAAAAATACAAAAACTCAGACGACCCTGTAATAAAAGCAGAAGCAGCAGGTCTCAAAGCATATAACGAGCGCATCGCAGCTGGTGACTACAGCCACATTTATGTCATGGATAAACCGACATATGATGCCTGGAAAGCACAAGCAAGCCCAGAACAACGCGCTAAATACTTGAACTTCGTTGACAAAATGAGTGCAGGTGATTTCAGCTACGTTGATAGATATTCCAAAGAAACACAACAAGACTGGAAAGAACGGCTTCAAAAGCTAGATCCAAAGACACAATCAAACGATGGGCTAGACACTTTTAGAAGCGGCGCCGACATATATAGGAAGGATCTCGTAGAAGGTTATAAGCAATACGAGATAAGAACTGCTGCCGGCGATTACAGCATGATTGATAAATTGAACAGCCACAATTGGAACGACTTTGTGGCAAACGCTACGCCCGATCAGTGGAAGCGCTACAATGAATATGAGGCCGCAAAAGCTAAGAATGACTACGGCTTTGTGGACAAATTAAGAACCGATGCAGACAAGCCATCTAACCCACAACTAGACGCCTGGCTATCATCTGCAAGCGCAGAAGACAAAGCTGCATATATCAAATATCACAACGGTATTAGTGGTGCAAATCAGCTGACGGTGCCTGCCGATGCCAAACCAGAAGACATCGACAAAATGATAAGAACTGCCACAGGCAAGGCAGCAGAAGTAACTCCCAGCCCAGCTCCACAAGGAAAGATTGATTTACCGAGCGGAGCCGCTTCATCAGGTGAAAGCAACAAATCAAGCGCGCCTGAATCACAAAACAAAGGTACGGAAAAATCAAGCACCGGCTCAGGCACAGACACAAAACCAGCAGACAAGCAGCCAACACAGGAAGACATCGAAAGAGGACGAAAGACTTTCGAGAATTTCTATGGCAACATGAGCAAGCTGAAAACACCAGCTGAAAGAGACAATTTCCTAAATTCTGTTTCGCAAGAAGATAAAAAGGCTCTTGCAGCATACCTGGGAAGTGATAGCTCAAGCCAGGAATCACTTAGCAGAATGCTTAACGGCATGGGCGAACACAGAAACCTGGCTAAAGCAAATTTCGTTAGAGATCTCGAGGCAAATAATCCAGCCCTCAAGACTTTGCATAACCAGGTATTGGAGAAACAGTATGATGCTCCACCAGCCTCACCGCCGGTAGTGGCTAAACCAAGCCCCGCAGCCCCCGCACCAAACGCTGGTCAGAATCAAAGTCCAGACGGAACTCATCCTAATGAACTGCCGAAAACCCAAAATCCCTCGCCTGGTGGCATTTCTCTTGAACCAACAAAACAACCAGGACATCAAGCTGGTGGAGTAGCTTCGCCAGAACCTGGCAAGGCTCAAAATCAAAGCGAAGGCGGTGGCATTGTTCATGGTCACGGCGCGGAAATTGGGAAAAAAGACCAGTCAGATCCTGAAGCTCCAAGCACCTTGCCTGCACAAGGGCTGCCACAGAAGCCAGTGGATACAAGCAATCCCGGTGGATTGAAAGCCTTGCCACCACCACCGGAAACATCTGCTAAAGCACAAAAAGGTGCGATTAACCTCGGAGACAACGTAGGTGGTCAACTTCCACCTGTAGTGATAAACCCTAATCCCGGCCAAAGCACACCCGGACAAGTTACACCTGGTCAAGTTTCACCAGGCCAAGCTAATCCAGCAGAGCCAGGCAAAGGGCTTCCTCTTCCCAGCCCTAAAAACGAAAGACCAAGCGGTGACACGGGTGCGCCTAAAACAAACGACGGAGAGCTTCCACCAGTAGTTAAGCCTGGTCAAAATAACACAGTGCCGAGCAACACTGGCACCGGAGGACAGACACCGCTGCCGTCACCTGGAGGTCAGGCAGACACAGGCTTCCACATCAGCAGAACCGAATCAACCGCTAAATTCGAAACTCAAGCTAAAGCAGACAACAACGCCAAGAACGATACAACTAAAGGCGGACAAGACACATCAGCAAACTCATACTACTCCGGAGCTCAACTCCCGAAAGTTGAAACTGCAACCAATCGTCCTGGCGATGGAAAAACGGACACAGGAGTTCCAAAACAAGATAACGCTCAGAATGCAGGTCAGTTGCCTGGCTCTACATCACCAATTGCAAATCAGACAAATGCAAGTGACGTAAGCAGCAAGAAAAACCCAGACCCCAGCAATAGTGATCTTGGAAAATCCACCAATTTGCCTCCAGTTGGAACAACAGGACAGCCTGTTTCTACCAACGACATCAAGACAACACAGGCGAACAATCCTTCTGCTCCCGGCAGCGATGTGAAAGTCGTGACAAACACACAGCCTGGTACAGACAAAGATCATTCCAAACCGGGCACTGATGGTCAGACACCATTGCCTTCCACAACGAAAGTCTCTGCCACAGATCCAGCAAGCGGCATAACAGGCGGCATCGTGTTGCCTGGGACGGCGAGCAAGGCTGACTTGAACAAAGGCGAAGCAGGCGGACAGGGCGGAGTACGCCCAGAAACAGGCGCTTTACAGAGAGCAAAAGACCCGACATCACTTGACGGGGCAATGAGCTTGCCTGGAAAAGCAAGTGCGACCGATGGAGTCTCGGCTAAAGTCAGCACAGACGGCACTGCGGCAAAATCATCGGCAGATGCAGCCACAGGGAAAAGCATTGACAGCCCTGTTGGAAAAGTGGGCACGGTCGATCCTGTTACTGGAAAAGTAATAACAGCTGGAGATATATTGCCGACAAGCAGAGCTCAAGATGCTGCTGCCTCAAAATCAGCCACTGCGGACGGTGGCACCATTGCAGGGAAATCGCTTGACCAGACAGGTCGCGTGATAGAAGCCGCAGGAAAAGGCACAGGTTTCGACCAAATTCAAACGCGCCCCGATGGTATTGTCAGAGTTGGAGCTGACGGCGTAGTAAAACCAGGCAGCGCGAACACTGATATTGCATCTGGCAAACCAGGCAGCGACGTTATATCTGGAAAAGCAGGTAGCGGCTTTGATGTTGCAAGCGGCAAACCTGGCACTATAGGCGAATATCCAGGTCAGGGAAGAATTGTCGGTGATAGCGGCAGCAAAACATCAGAAGCAGGCGGCATTCGCGACGGCAAACCGGGTATTCCGGACAAAGCGACTTCGATAGGCGCAGGTGAAATTCCTGGTGCAAAAGGTCAAGCGGGCAGCGCAGAAGGCAGAACCACTGGCGGTGTCATACAAACTGGTACTATTTTTGGAAAATCAGAAGGCGGCGCAAGCAGACCAGAGAAAGGTGGCGAATCAACAGTTGACGGGTCAGGCGCGAAACCATCGAGCAAAGAAGCCGGCACAGGTGCTAGCATTTTCGCCCAGGGCAGTTCAACACCAGGCGGCAAGCCAACTAACGACCCGCTCGGAACGCCGGGAGGCTCAGCCGGGGGCAACTCGGCAGGTGTGCCACTACAACCCATGAATTTACCGGGACTTCAAATCGCTAATACGGATCCAAAAGCGGCAGGCACGGATCCCAAAGCGACAAGCGCGGATCCCAGAGCTACAAGCACGGATCCCAAAGGCACTAGTCCGGATCCAAAAACCACTAGCACGGATCCCAAAGCCACTAGCACGGATCCCAAAGGCACTAGTCCGGATCCAAAAACCACTAGCACGGATCCCAAAGCCACTAGCACGGATCCCAAAGCCACTAGCACGGA
>CAZJLR010000002.1:58455-277639 GCA_964546815.1 uncultured Candidatus Obscuribacterales bacterium
CCACTAGCACGGATCCCAAAGCCACTAGCACGGATCCCAAAGCCACTAGCACGGATCCCAAAGCTACCAGCACGGATCCCAAAGCCGCTAGCACGGATCCCAAAGCTACTAGCACGGATCCCAAAGCCACTAGCACGGATCCCAAAGCTACTAGCACGGATCCCAAAGCTACTAGCACGGATCCCAAAGCTACTAGCACGGATCCCAAAGCCACGGGCAGCACCGATGGCACAAAGGTTTCACCTGAAGGCAAAGATGAAAAGCCAAAATCGAAGCAAGAGCTAGACGCTGAAGATCAATCAAAACAAGCAATTAAGTTTAGTCTGTTGCAAGAAGGACTGACAGTTGACTCAAAATTTGAGCCTCATAACTCAGGTCCACAATCGAGCCATCATCTTACTGTTCCTCCGGAAATGCCGGCGGCTCCGCCCGCAGCAACGCTAGATGCTGGAAAACAGGACAAACCGAACACGGTCGTTGCAGATTCAAGTAATTCGCAGGCCAAGACCGACCTGCCGCAGACTCCGTCGGCTCCAAACTCAGAGCATTCACATTTCCCAACAAACACAGAACCAAAGGTAAAAACAGAACAAACCGAAATATTCCAACCCTCTCAACCAAAAGAAAGAGAACCATTCAATACAACTCGCGGCCATGGCTCGACAGATTCAGCCCAAACTGGAGACCGCGCCAGTCTAGGAAGTGCAGGCGAGGGAAGATTGACGCATGAGCCGTTTGATAAAAATGGCGGGCCGGTTGTAGATCCCAGGGTAGATACTCAAGAATCGAAACAAAACACTCAAGCTAGTGGAAGTCAAAACGGTGAGGCAGCGGGCAGGCCAGACAGATTTGAGCAAGACTCAAAAGTGCCACCAGCTACAGAGCGCCCCTCAGAACCGATACATCCACCTGATAGAAATCAGCACGCTCAAGACGTGCCGCCATTTAGCGACCATGTGCCGACAAGCACCCAGGTTCCGCACTTCCCCGATCACAGTCAGCAGCAAAACGAAGCGCCACGCAATCCAGATCATGGTCAGCAGACTACCGACACGCAAACTCCAGTTCATACGCCGCAATCGGCGGAGGGTCCGCATACACCGGACACTGCACAACTAGGTCAGGACGCATCGAAAGCTCAAGACCATGTGCCGGTGAACCCTGCCAGCACACAGTCTTCAGACAAGGGTAAAGAGACTGTCGAAATTCCTTCTAACAGCCACACCATTCCTGGCGTAGAAGCACCGAAAGCAGAGCAAGTGAGCCCGCGGCCCGACACAAGCCCACAGTCACATTCAGCTCCTGAGGCTCAACAAGCCCCAGTGCCACAGCACGAGCAGCACGACATCAAGCACGAGGGGCCTCTTGCAGCATCTGAAATCGTGCATGAAATTAAAGCAGCACTTGCAGAGCATCACACACATAACCATGTTGAAAGTACAGTAGCTGCACCGCACCCAACAACACACAAGCCATCAGATTTGGCAGCGGAAGACAAAATGTCTGCTGATCAGCGAGTGCTTGAGATGGTTGAGAAAGCTATGTCGCAGGAGAATCAACAAGCAGTACACAATGGTCCACGTCCTGAAGTAATTGATCAAATCGGTGAAACAGCTCACAAAGGTATCGACCCGGCGAGCATTCTCCACGATGCTTTGACACCACTAGCGGCATCATTAGAGAATGCAACACAAATCAGTCAAAACTTCAACGGACTGGAAAACCCATTAAGCGAAAGCATAATGAATCAGGTGTCTCAGAACATTGATGATTCTGTAAATCGCTTGTTGCAAATTCAAGAAACCCACACTGGTGTAATGCCGAACGGAGTGCAAGCAGAAGCACTAAATGTAGTGGCAGGATTGATCAACGGACAAATCAACAGCGATCTACCTACGATGCCAGGATTGGTAGACGAAATGAGCGCCGCTGACGCTTTGATTCAACTTGGTTCTAATACGCCTGCGCATTCAGGCGTGACAGCCGCTGATTTCCAAGACACCCAAAATCCATTCGGTTTAGTTGCAGATGCACTCGGACTCAGCAATAGCACAGATCCGGTTTCGCAACTAGAAGCCAACATTCTCAACGGCATCAGCCCGGCTATAATCAACACAAGCGAACTTGACCCCGATGAAATTCTCAGACTGCGCAACAAGAAAGAACTTGACGATAAAACGCAAGATGAGAAAGAACGCAGAGAACACGACGAGAGAGTTCGCGAAGAAGAAGCAAAACGTTATGCAGCAGCAATGCTTGCTGCACTAAAAGCTCGCCAAGCTCAGGAAGAAAGCAATAGAACAAGAGCACAAAAAGATCTTCTAAATCTTGAAACTCGCCAGCAATATATTGTTGTCGCAGGTGACACTCTAGAATCAATTGCGCAAAGAAGACTTTTCAACGGACGTCTCGCTCCGCTGATCTTTGAAATAAACAAAGCAAGAATTTCAGTCAACAAAATTGACGGAAAACAAGTCTTAGACTTGAAGCCGAAAACTGTATTGCAACTTCCAACTCAAATGGAAGTAAAACGTTTTCAGGCGAGAGTATTTGGACCAAGCTTCGAGAAATTCGAATACGTTCACTACAGCAAAGACAACAGCCCGGCAAGCAAGACGCAGAGCACGAAATTGCAAGACCCTCAAGCTGCCGTTAGAAAAAACAATGTCGAATCTGTATTAGGCAAAATCATTGAAGAGCCCGCGCCAAGCGATGGTCGAATCCGTTACATGGTGCGACTTGGTGACAGTCTGCGCTCGATTTGCATGCGCCACCCAGCAATCAAAGATTCAAGCATTTGGAAATTATTCGCCGAAATAAACAAGCTCTCCACAGAAGTTGACAGCAACGGCAATCCAGTCGAAGTGCTCAAGCGCGGTCAAACGCTAATTTTGCCAATGCCAAATGAAATCGCTGCATACCACGAGAAGCAGCGCGCATTAACGGCCGCTCCTGCACCTAAACAAGTAAACGAAACAGTTGCCGAAAGCAAGCAGCAAGCAGAAAGCAGCTCTCAGAGCCAGGCTACCAACATTGCGTTCCCGTCGAAAGAACAACCGATATCGGCGCCGCGATTTGGCACTTACACAGGAAATGCCGATTCAGTCGACGATATTGACGTCCAACTCATTTCGTACTCAGGCATATTTATCAACCCTAATGACCTGTTGAAGCAGGGCTCTATGGTGCATGTCGCTAAGGCAGAACAGGTCAGTGACAATGCAGCGGCAATATCCGCAGCAAAGCCTGCGCAGGCTGAAGACAGACAAGCCGGCAATATTCAACGAAATTTGATCAAGAATATTTCCGAAGAATGCCGCATCGTAAGTTTTGGAAACATGACTGAAGGCGCAGCCGGATTTAGATCGCGCCTTGAGTACAAACAAAATGAATTTTGGCTACCTGTAATTCTTTACGAGATTAACGCAGAAGGCTCGCAAAGGCATGAATACAGCCTGAACGGCTCACGAATAAGCAAACGCATCGAGTTGCCGACAGCTCAAGCCAGGCAATTGGCTAAAAACGACATCGAGAAAAATTGGGAACAATACATCAAAAATTTCTTGCGCAATCCGGCCAGCTAGAAAACTACCCCATAAATCGCCCGGAGCGAATTTCAGGACGAAAGACTCGTGAAAGCAAAATTCACGAAAATTCCCCGAAATTCTAAGCTTTCAGCCGCAGGTTTAACCCGTAAGTTGTTGACATTAAAGAATGTTTACCTTACGATAAGCTGCTGGCTATATAAGCACTTTCATGTGCCCCGATAAGTATAAATATTGATTCCGGGAATAATACTTATTGGACTAGCCTCCTCCCCCGCCCAAAAGGCGGAGGATGCCCAGAGAGTATTGGTTTCGGCAAAAGTGACTCAGCTTACCCAAAGCCCATTCCAAAGCCTCTTTACTAGTCCAAAACAATAGCCTGCACCGGGCAACCGGTTTTTGCTCCCGGTAAACAATTCAGGCACTGGCCTGGGTTTCGGCTAATCAAATAGTCAAAATGGCGTTCGTTTTTAGGTCCCCAGGGTTAAAAGGTTTGACGGGTTATGGCAGACAAACCAGACGATATTCCTCCAAAGAATCAGCCCGACGCGTCAGACAAGAACGCGGCAAAGCCAAATGAGAACGCAGCGAAGGAGCTTCACAAAGACTCCGACCTGTCAAACAAAGACACGTCAAACTATGCCAAAGAAAAGCAGGCATTAACACCTGAACAGCGCGATAAAGTCACTAGTGAATTAAAACTGCCATCTGCCAAAGAACTTTTGGGCGATAACCACAAAGACGCAAATGGCAAAGAGGTCAAGAAAGACAAAGACGGCAACGTTATCGAAGTCAAAGACGGTGCCAAGAAAGACGGCAAAGCCGATGATAAGGGCGATAACAAACAAGATCCAAAGAAAGAAGCTGGCAAAGAAGCTGGCAAGGAAGACAGCAAGAAAGACGGCGTAAAAGACGACAGCAAGAAGGACACTACTCAAGACGGCTCTAAAAATGACGCTGTAAAAGATGACGCCAAGAAAGATGCGGTCAAAGATGATAGCCAAAAAGATGCCGGCAACGACAAAAACAAAGTTGACGCAAAGAAAGACTCTAACCCCGAAATAGACGCCAAGACTGGCCTGCCGAAAACAGAAGAGCAAAAGAAGCTAGAAGCCGAAAAACAGGCTGAAGCTACCAAGGCAGCCGAAAAGAACATGGCAACGTCTGAAAAGACCGCCATAGCAGCTACCGACAACATCAAGCCCTCAGAGCAGACGGCTCTTGCCGCCAAAGACAACATCAAGCCGTCCGAACAGACAGCTCTTGCCGCCAAGGACAACATCAAGCCGTCCGAACAAACTGCCTTGATGGCCAAAGATAACATCAAGCCGTCCGAACAAACTGCCTTGATGGCCAAAGACAATATAAAGCCGTCTGAGCAAACTGCTTTGATGGCAACAGAAAATATCAAGCCGTCCGAGCAGACAGCTCTTGCCGCCACAGACAACGTCAAAGTTTCAAATGAAACCTCAGAGCAAGCCCAAAAAGAAGCATTGCTCAAAATGCACTCCAAAGAGCAAATCGCTGCTGATGTGCAGAAAGCTCGTGAAGCCCACAAGAAATTGTGGCAAGGCAAAGACGGGCACTTTAATCAGGCCATGTTAGGGCAAGAACAAACCCAAGAGCAGACCCATAACACCTGGAAAGAAACAGCTGAAACAGGCGACAAAGCAAAAACCACAAACGAAATCAGTCAGTGGACACTAAATGATGCCAACAAAGTCGAAGACAAGGCAGCCAAAGTTCAACAGGCGGCATTAGACCCGGCAAATAAGGATGTTATCTCCACTAAAGGTGAAGACGGTTCCACAACATATTCATTCAAGGAAGGCAATCCTAACCATGGAGCAACTTTCAAAGTCAGCGCCGATGGCAAAGAAAAACAGACAACTATTCCAGGCGCCGATGGCAAACAAGAATCAGTTAAAGAATCGCCGGACAAGAAAACTGTCACCACCGATGATGGCTCTACAAAAGTAGTAGACAACAAGGCCGGCACTACAACAATTACAAATGAGTGGGACAAAGATGAAAAAGGAAACGTATCATCAACCACATACGATACTAAAACTTTAAATGCTGAGTTGGCTAAAGACCCAGCCAAGAGAGACGCTCAAGCAGGCGCACTTGAAACAACAAACTTTGATGGTTCGTCAGTCAGCAAGAGCGACGATTCTACTCTGTTCGTCAATGCCGCCAATGAAAAAGGCGAGCAATCTGTACTTTTGAAATCAAAAGACGGATTTTTCGCCGTTAACAAAGACGGCAGTATGTTGAACAGAGAAGGAAAACAACTAACCTCTTACAATGCTGACGGCACAAAAGTCAGCGATGACGGTAATGGCACCGTCAAAACCGAAACGGGTGATATTAAAGTTACCAAGTCAGTTGGACCTGATGGTAAACCGAAATACAAAGTCGAAAACGACGACTTCAAACTTACCGGAACAGCTGACGGCACTGTAAAAATCAAAAACTTAGATACCAAATCAGTCACGACAGTCAACAATAATGGCAATCCGACTGAAGTGACTACCGACAAAGGGGACACTGCCAAGCTCAATCAGCAAGGTGTTGTAACCGAAATCAAGAGCGCCGACAACAGCGCAGCTAAGTTTGACCCAGTAACTGGCAAACCAACTGAGGTCACAAATTCAACTGTTAACGGCGGTGGCACAGCTCATTTTGACGGCAACATGAAAGTTGCCTCAGTAGAAAACCTCAATGGCAGCTCAGCCAAGTTCGACACGACTACAGGCAAACCCACAGACATAATCAACTCGAAAGACCAGGGTGGCGGCAGCGCACATCTTGATGAAAATCAAAAGGTTGTTTCTGTTCAAAATGACAATGGCAGCAGTGCCAAATTCGACCCGGCTACCGGCAAGCCCACCGAAATCACAAACTCAAAAGAGCAAGGTGGTGGCACAGCCAAACTTGACGGTCAAGAACGAGTTGTATCAGTACAAAATGACAACGGCAGTTCTGCCAAATTCGACCCAGCTACCGGCAAACCAACTGAAATCACAAACTCAAAAGAGCAAGGTGGTGGCACAGCTCAACTCGACGGACAAGAACGAGTCGTCTCAGTACAAAATGAAAACGGCAGCTCTGCTAAGTTTAACCCCGACACAGGCAAACCAACTGAAATCACAAACTCGAAAGAGCAAGGTGGTGGCACAGCCCAACTCGATGGACAAGAACGAGTCGTCTCTGTACAAAATGAGAATGGCAGCTCTGCCAAATTCGACCCCGAAACCGGCAAACCAACAGAGATTACAAACTCGGCCGCGCAAGGCGGTGGCACAGCTCAACTTGACGGACAAGAGCGTGTTGTTTCTGTCCAAAATGAAAATGGCAGTTCTGCAAGGTTTGACAACAACGGCAATATTACAGACATAACAAACTCGGCAGCCCAAGGCGGCGGGTCTGCTCACCTCGACGGCAATGGCAATGTAGCCTCGGTTGAAAATGCCAACGGCAGCTCTGCAAAATTTGACTCCTCTGGACACATCACGGATATCACAAATTCAGATGCTCAAGGCGGAGGCACAGCGCACTTAGATGCTAACGGCGCAGTTTCATCGGTTGAAAATGCTAACGGAAGTAGCGCCACTTTTGATGCAGCCGGGCATGTTAGCCAGGTAACTAACTCTGCACAAGAAGGTGGCGGCACAGTAGGATTCGATGGCCAAGGCAAGGCCGTTTCGGTCTCTACCGGCAGCGAAACAGCAGGAGAGGGCGGCACTAACAGTCGGGGCAGCGTAGCTGGCGGACCGAGCTTGGACAGTGCGACAGCATCGCCGGCGGCTACCGTAGCAAGACAAGACAGCAGCGCAGACCTGCCTTCAGCTGCGACAACTCGGGGCATCCAGGCTGATACCTCGGCTGCAAGCATGCCTCCCCCTCCAGCAGAGAGAGCTCCAGCACAGACTAACCGATCTGAAATACCAAGCCCGAGCCCAGAAAATCCCACTAAGGCAGAAACGCCAGCACAAAAAATCGAATCGCCGCTTCAAAATGTAGCTGCACCAGATGCGAAACCAGTCGAAAAAGTAGCTCCTGTTAACAACAACAACATCGAGCCTACCTCCGCTACTCCAAATCCAGCCAAGCAGAGCAATGCTGTTGACGATATCAAGTCTGCAGAAAAAGTAGCACCGAAGCCTGAGGTGGGCGCAGACAATCCTCCAGGCAAAATACAAAACATTGATCAAACAGCACTTAACACCTCTAACGCAATCAAAGGTGCTGTCGACGCCGAGCGCGATGCCGCAAAAGACACACACAAAGCTGAGCCTGCGGCGAGCAAGCCCACTGACACAACCAGTGCATTTGTCTCAGCACCAAATGTTGATCCAAAATCAGTCACACAAAACGCACTTAAGAGTGATGTTGCAAATCTTTCTTCAGCAGAAGTTGCTAAACAAAATCCATCAATGCTGGCCAGCACTTTCAACGCAATTGAAAATGCCATTAAGGGGGCCGCAGCTGCTGCTGCGTCTACAGCAAACGCAGCAATGTCGTCTGTCGCCAAAGACTTGGGTCTCAATGGAAAGCCCACAAACACTACGACATCGAAACCCACTGACGCTAAGCCTGGAGATGCTAAGGACGCACTCCAAAGACAAGCTGTCGGCGTAGACGGACAGAAAGATGGCGGCGATGGGGGCTTCAAAGTCACAGCGTCACAAGCTAACTTGATGCTTGCCAACGCTACGGGTGTTCAACCACATGCCCCGGCTGATGCGGTTGGGGATGCTGGTGCAGACAAAGTTCAAAATCCAAAAAATCCGAACAAGCTTGCGCAAAATGCCAGAACCACAGTACAAGGCAACAAAACAGACTCAGACAATACAACTTGCGTTATTAGAAGTGTTGATGGCGCAAACCAATATGTACCTATCACTGAAGCAACCGGTCTGAAGCCGGGTGAAACATCATTTACAGGCAAATTCACCAATGCAGTAGGACCTGACGGCAAAGCTTCGATGACTCCCGAAGGTATGCTTCGTGTCAAACCTTTGAGCCAGGAAGAAATCGATGCAGCTTCTGCAAAAGCAGTTAGCCTCGATGGCGCAGCCGCATCGCAGCCATTCTCAGTAGGGCAGCCGTCAGACAGCGCTAGCTTGTCGCCTGGACAAGTGATGCCACCACCTTTCGCTCAACCAGTTAGTGATGCATCAGCCGCTAAGTCAACAGCTGCCACAAATGATGGTGCGGTGCCTGCAGCAGCTGCAGCAGCTGATACAGGCAGTCCAAAATCTCAAGCAGTAGCCAGAGATAGCGCACCTGCAAATGCAGCAAAAACGACCGTTGAACTTGGGCCAGACGGCAAGACACCGCTTTCTCAAACAGAACTGGCCGCCGATGGTAAAACCCCAGTTTCTAGAACAGACTTTGCTGCTGATGGCAAAACGCCCAAGACAACAACCACTTTCGACAAGTCTGGACATCCCCAAACTGTCACAGACTACAATGCAACCGGAAAGCCAGACACAACAACCACGCTTGATGCTAACGGCAAACCGACATCACTTTCAAAATTCGGCGAAAATGGCAAGTTAGCATCAGAAACAAAATTTGATGCAAACGGCAACCCAAGCTCTCGCACCGAATATGGTGCAGACGGCAGTACCCCGACTTCTACGAGCACATTCAACCCAGATGGTTCAGTTGCTACTTTGAGCAACTATAAGGATGGAAAACTTACCGATGCCTCAACCTTCAATAAAGATGGTTCGATGGCAACTACAAACTTCTCTCCTGAGGGCAAAGCCACCGAAACCAGCACCTTTAACAAGGACGGCTCTGGGACTCAAATAAAATATGAAAACGATGGTAAAACCATTGCGTCCTCAAGCACCTTCAATTCAGACAACTCAGTTGCATCAAGAACCACATACAAAGATGGTGTTCCGAGCAGCACAGCAACATTCAACTCTGACGGTTCCTCTACGCTCACACACTATGCTGCAGACGGCAAGTCACCCATTGACTCTACAACAGTCAACAAAGACGGCAGCGGCAGCACAACCGATTACGGCGCCGATGGAAAGCCGACACACACAAGCGTCTCCGACAAAGACGGAAATATTACCTCAACAGACACTTACAAAGACGGCGTAAGAACAGACACAACCACATTCAATAAAGACGGTTCTGCAACACTCACAACTTACGCTAAAGACGGACAAACAGCTGTAAGCAGTGCCACTCTAAATAAAGACGGCACAATGTCTATGACAGACTATGCTGCAGACGGGAAGACCCCGGCGACAACCAGCACATTCGACAAAGACAACAATCTCACTTCACTAACAAACTACGACAAGAACGGTGTTGCCACCGACAAGTCAACATACAATGCCGACGGCTCGATTCAGCAAACTCAATATGCTGCAGATGGTAGCACCGCGAAGAATTCGACGACATTCAACAAAGATGGAAGCTATTCCACCACCGATTACGCTGCCGACGGAAAAACTCCAATTGACAGCTCAATCCGAAATGCAGACGGTTCTCTTGCATCACAAACGAACTATAAGGATGGCGTCGCCACCGACAGCACCAAGTTTAACTCTGACGGTTCTGCAACCAGAACAGAATTCGGTAAAGACGGCACAACAGCCACAAGTTCCACAACCTTAAATAAGGACGGAAGCTCGTCTTATACCCAATTTGGAAAAGACGGCGTCACCCCAAGCAACACCAGCACTTACGATGCCGATGGCAATCTCAGCACGCTGAAGAACTATTCGACAGACGGAAAGCTCGTCGACAGTTCTACATACAACAAAGACGGCAGCTCATCAACAACAGAATACGCAAGCGACGGCACTACCCCAAGCAAAACTTCAAATTTCAATGCCGATGGCTCTGTTGCTAGCAGCACCAGTTATGACAAGAACGGCGTTGCAACCAGCACTTCCACATTTGGCGCAGATGGAAGCGGCACGCTGACAAAATATGGGGCTGACGGAAAAACACCAACAGAAACCGCAACTTTCAACAAAGACGGCTCTGGAAAAATTACTGCCTTTGACAAAGACGGCAAAACACCTGCATCAGAAGCCACAATTGGTGCAGATGGAAATGTCACCGGCATAACTAACTACAAGAATGGAGTGCCAACCGACAGCAGCAGCTTTGACAGCGCCGGCAACGAAACTGTCACCAAGTATGCTGCCGATGGCAAATCAATTTCGAGCGTTGACGTGCTAAATGCAGACGGCAGCGGTTCACTTACCGATTATGGAAGCAACGGCAAACCGACATATAATCAAACATTCAATAAAGATGGTTCAACAGCCAGCACCACTCAATACAATCAAAATGGTCAAGTTACACAAACATCTACATATAGTAAGGATGGCTCATACACCTCTACCGAATTTGCCTCAGATGGCAAAATTAGCGCCACAGGAAATTACAATGCAGATGGCAGCGGTACTCGCACAGAAGTAGGCGCCGATGGAAAGCCAATCAGCAAAACAACAATAAATGCAGACGGCTCGGGCAGCACAGATACTATCGGACCAGACGGCAAGACGAGCAGCAGCAGAACATTCGATGGTAAAGGCAACGACGTCAATACCCAATATGGTCCTGACGGCAAAATCACAAGCACAAGCACATTTGATAAAGATGGCTTGGGCACCACCACCAATTATGGACCAGACGGCAAAGTTCGCTCGACAGCCACGTCCAATGCTGACGGCTCGATTACCGCTACTCAATATGGATCAGATGGAAAAGTTCTCAGCAGCAGCGTCAACACAATAGATGAGAAGGGCACCATAACTTCCAAATATTATGGTCCTGACGGCAAACTGACTGGTTCTGCTGAAAACAGCCTAAATTCAGACGGATCAGACACAACCAAACATTACGGACCAGATGGAAAGCTGCTGGGTACAAGTACAAATGTGCCTAAAGCTGACGGCAGCAGCGTAGTCACAGATAGAGATGCTGCCGGCAACATAATTGGAGACAGTACTTATAATCCTGATGGCACCGTAGCTTCAGACAGAAACTATAAAGACGGCAAAGTTACTGACGAGACCACCTACGACTACATAAATCAAACTTCCACAACAACAGATTTCGATGCCGACGGCAAGAAAATCGACTCTTTCACGTCCGACGCATACGGACCATTGTCAGCCACGAGTTATGACAGAAACACTGGGCTGAAAACAAGCGAGACTCAATTCAATGACGACGGTTCTTTAACTACTAACAATTACGCTCCAGACCCCAGCCAGAAAGACGGAGTCAAGCTGGTCAGCTCGAGCGACACTGTATTCACAGACACAGGATATCAAACCAAAAATTACGCAGCTGACGGCACCACACTCACAGGCACAACTACATACAGCAGAAATGCTGACGGCTCATCTTCAACCGTAAACACCGATGGCAAAGGAGTTCTCACAGACTCAACAGTAACAGGCAAAGATGGGTCGATAACAAGCACAATTTACGCCGCCGATGGAAAAACACCAACAGATTCAGCTGTTATCAACAAAGACGGCTCATCTGCATACACAACTTATGATGCTAGCGGCAAGACAAAAGCCACATATTCATATGATACCAACGGCAAGCTGAGTTCTGAAAGCGACTACAAAGACGGTGTCAAAACTAATACCAGCACATATGATTCTTCCGGCAATGTTAGCTCATACACTGCCTTTGACGCAGCAGGAAACACCACTACCAAAGCAACCACAGACGCAGCCACAGGGCAAACCACCTGGAATAATTTCAATTCTGATGGCACAGCAATTGACAGCACTGTGATCAATAAAGATGGTACAACCGCCTCAATTACAAACTTCAAAAACAATCAAGCAACCGACCAAACAACATTCTATCCCGATGGCACGCCCAAATCGCAAACAAACTATGCCAACGGAAAGGCTGTCGATAACACAGAGTTCAATCAAAATGGCTCGACATCTACAATTACACACTGGGATTCTGAAGGAAAACAAACCGACAAAACAGTATTCAGCAACGGCAGTGGCACCACGACGCATTCAGATGGATCACAAACTGCAGTAAGTGATAGTACCAACGCACAAGCAAAATCAAATTATGATCTGGCGAAAACGAGTGCGCAACATGCTCACACTGTAGCTGACCAGAGCAGCGCGGCAATGAAACCGCAAAGCGCTTCTACATCCCCGAGCGCAGCTAAACCTGCCGCACCGACAAGCGGTGGTTCGACTCCAGCAGATCTAAAAAAATATGCCGAGACACAAAAAGCAAACGCAGATCAAGGCAAGGCCGATGCCGCTGGCAAAACAGCGCAGAAAAACAATACACAAGATGTAAAAAATCGCGAAGATCAGGTGTCGAAGGATAAGAATGCAAGAACCTCGCAGCCAGGTGGCGGCGACGGCACTGGCACTGGAAGCGGCACCGGCTCAGGCAAAGGCACGGGCGATGGTTCTGGCAAGGGCACTGACCCTGCAGCTAAAGCCAAAGAGCACCACGACACAACAAGCGCAGCAACAGACAAGGCACACCAGGCACAACAAGAGGCAAACAAAACTTCAGGCGAACTGAAAAATACATCGCAAGAGCACCGCAGCTCAACGTCTGCAGTTACAAAAGATGCTCAAGCTGAGCGCAATGCGACGCAAAACGCCCGCGACAAACAAAATCCAAACCCAGCATCGCCAACCCAAAGTCCGTCGGGAGCTACCAAAGACAAGGTTCAAGCCGAAGGCGCAGCTAATCAAAAGGCTCTCAACAGCGCTCAACACGACAAACCATCTGAAGCTTCAAAAGCTGTTGAAAGAGCGGCGCAAACCGTAAACCAAAACGCTGTAAATGGACAGGAAGCGAAAGAAAGAAACAACACAGCAGACAAAATGCAGGGTCACGCCGAACAAGCGCACCGTGCAGCCGACAGAGCATCGCAGGAAGCACGCGTTGCTGAGAAGGCTCCAAATCGCGCTGAAAGTCCAATGCCCGCGCCACCAGAGCGCGGAACACCTGTCCACAATGATAGAGGTGGAGATGATAAGGGCGGAAATGATAAGGGCCCAGCCGACAAAGGTGCGGACCGCCACGGCGGCAACGACGGACGCGGTGACAATCGAGGTGACAGCCGCGGTGACAATAGAGGACCTTCATCGCATAATGCTACCGACAGCAAAGGTGGCGATCATCTAGGTTCTGGCAGAGGAGAATCTGGAAGAGGAGAGAATTCCCGCATCGGTGGCGAACGCGGTGATAGAGCAGCAGGCGGTTTCGACCATAGTCGCGGCATAGAAGCAGGCAGAGGCAGCAGCGAATTTCATCGCGGTGAACTAGGCAAGACATCAGGTGAGGCCCATCATCTTGCTTCGTTTAACGACCATGTGACCAGCATTCACAGCAAAGAAACAGGGCACGAGTCACACAGAGGCAGCTCAGAGTTCAACTCTATAAAGAATGAAACTCTCAGTCGAGTTCATCAAGAATTTGCGGCAAGCCCGACTGTACAACCTGAAAAACATCAAGGAGCGAGCGACAAACTAACCGCAGAGCGTTCTGCATCTGACAGAGCCGCCAGCGCCGGTCCAACAGCAGAACGAAGTGCTATCGACAGAAGTGTTACTGATAAACCAAGCGCTGAGCGCTCAGTTGGAGACCGCAGCGCAGTCGATCGCAGCGTTCAAGACCGCAATGTCAACGCCGACAAGACTGCTGCCGACGCAGCGAAGGCAGAACGTCAAGGCAACAAAGAACAGCCTGCAGAAGGCGGCAAGAAACAGGACAATTCAGTCGCAAACGATAAGCAAGTTGCAAAAGTCGACAATAGTGAAGCAGAAAAAGCTAATCGCCGTGCCATGTGGCAAGAGGCTCGCGCACAAGTAGAACAACAAAATTCTCCGCAGATGCAATTGCAAAAGCAGGGCTTCAATGCTGATGGCACACCAAATGCATCAATGCAAGAGCGCAATGCAGCAAACAGACACAACCTAAGTGGTGCAGCCGAAGCTGCCAACAAACAAGCCACGGTTGATGCAAACGCAGCAAGAGGCAACCAGGTTGCATATCCGCAAAGACCTATCACAATTGGGCTCAATGAGAACGCCAGGTCTTCAACACTTGGCGAGCACGGTGTTGCAATTTCACAAGCCGCAAACCCCGGGGCTCTCGCAGATAAAGGCAGAGGTCTAGACCGCAAACCGTCTAAAGACACAATCGAAGATGAAGACAACAAAAAAGGCAGCATAACAGGCGGCAGCACGGGCTCATCAAAAGGCAGCAGCAGCGGTGGCAGCAGCGGAAGCAGTGGTGGTAGCAAACAAAACAACGAGCCAGCAGCCACAACAAACGATCCTTCATCTGCAGGACAAAACCTGACCACACAACTGAACGACCCCAGCAACCACGGGGCCGCGTCTAGCTCAGGTTCAGCAAATAAAGATGCATCGAACCCAGCCAACAATAACGATCCCAATTCACAAGATCCTAATTCCACGCAAGCAAGCACAGCGTTGCAGCACACTGCAACCACTTCGGCGCAAACTGCGACACCAGCTGTTGAAGAAGAACAACACCCAGCTAGCTCCGACCAAAATCACCCAGGAACTGAAGTAGCACACCCGGCAGCTGCCAAACCGACTAGTTACTGGGAGAGAATCAAAGGCGCTGCAAGCAGCCTTGAGCATTCTGTGGTCGATGGATTAAGCTCAGGCGCAAAAGCAGTCAGTGGAGAAATTACGGACGCAGCCAAGGCAGTAAGTGGAGAAGTCAGCCATGTAGCTGGCGAAATTGGCGCTGAAGTAAGTCATGTTGCAGACGTTGTGAGCAACAGCGAAATCGGTCAGGCAGCTAAAGCTGTTGGTAGCGAAGTCAGTCAAATCGCAGGTTCAGTTGAATCTTCAATTAGTTCTGCAGCTAAAGCCATAGGCAATGAAGTTGGTGAAATCGGCAGCGACATAAGTCAAGCCGCCCAATCAGTTGAGAAAGGTATCGTTTCTGCCGCTTCTGCTATGGGCACTGGCATCAGCACCGCCGCCGGTGCAGTGGAGAACACCGTCGAATCTGCTGCTAAGGCTGTTGGTTCCGAATTCAGCAGCATAGCTGATTCGGTTAGCAGCACTTTTAGCTCGGTTGCTGACTCGTTTGAACACAGCAGCGTTGGACAGGCTATTTCAGGTGCTTACGATGCCACAGTCGGAGCAGCGGAAAGCACAGTCAGTGCTGTTGCAAACGCGATTGAATCAAGCAGCATCGGTCAATCAATTGCAGGAGCGTATGATTCGACTGCCAGCAGTGCAGAATCACTATATAGCAGTGCTCTGAGCTATGGTCAATCTCTAATGACCGGCATCGCGAGCGTGGCAACTTCTGTGAGCGACTACGCCTCTCAGGCGGTCTCAAGCATTGGCAGCGCCTTCAATTTCTCTTCGTCTGAAGGCAATTCGTTTGCCGGCGGAATCGGCTCAAATTCTAGTACTTCAATGTCAATCTACGATTCGGCTAAAGCACTTGCCGGCAGCCTTGGCGAGTCAATTAGCGGTATCGCTTCCAGTGCATACCATGCAGCTGAAGGCGTGATTAGCAGCGCCGCTGAATCATTTGGATTCACCTCTTCTGGGTCAACTGCCGGATTTGCCGGTGGCTCGATTTCAGATGCGGCTATGATCGGTGCATCATCTTTGAGCAGAGGCGGCAGCGAATCAATTGTAGGATTCGGCGGCATTGGCGCAGAACACACGTCAACATCAGTCTCGTTCAATAATGGTTCGCTTACATATAGTGATACCAGCAACTCCTCTGGAAGCTTCGCCTCATCAAGCCGTTATACAATCAACACGTTAGAATCAAGCGCAGCCACGTTCTACCGCGGCAGCAGCGACGGCGTAAATGTCAGCTTCAATATAGCAAGCATGTACAATTTCTCGCCTGACAGCCCAATGGCAGGCTTCCGCGGCGGTGCACAAGCAAATCAATTTGCAGCGCCAGTAGATTCAAATTCAATTCAAAACTACAGTGCAGAACGCAGCAACAACAACACCAACAACAACAGCAACGACAGCAGCAGCAGCGGCAGCACAAACTTTGAACCGGCAACAAGAAATTACACGGACTATGTCGCCAACACATACGCGTCAAATAGTGGCATCTCACAATCTGCTGCACAAGATAACTTTGCTCCGACTCAAAGCGTCAGCCATGAAAGCGGTTCA
Organism: uncultured Candidatus Obscuribacterales bacterium; assembly: GCA_964546815.1. Taxonomy (GTDB): domain Bacteria; phylum Cyanobacteriota; class Vampirovibrionia; order Obscuribacterales; family Obscuribacteraceae; genus JAIEPM01. The sequence goes on from CAZJLR010000002.1 coordinate 75,200, forward strand.
ATTAATATGTCGCCCACGAATGCAGCGACAGAAAGTAACACAGTTGCAAACAATGAGTCTGCTCGTTCAGTAAGCTCTGATGAGTCGAATGGCAGACTAAGCACCCCGGAGCTTGAAACCCAAGGACACAGCAACCACAGCGCAGAAACTGCAAGCGTAGAAGGGGTCAGCTACCACAGCGTAGACCAATCTACCCCAATGAGCGCGGACAACCACACGCAAGACACGGCTGGCGGCGTGGGCGAAGAAAGCTACCACGCAGGCAGCACAGGTTCAGAAAGCGCAGCAGTCACAGATCGCTCTGGTGACGCCTCAAGTCCAACAGTTGAGTCACAAGCCAAATCCAGCAATTCTGCAGCTGCAGAACAAATAAGCACGCAAGCCGAGGCAGCAAACGACTACATGATCGCAGCCAGCGCTGCAAATGCCGCTAGCGCAGCCATTGCAGCCAGCGCAGAAGCTGCCAGTGCCGCCACTAGTGAATCAGCTGCTCATCAAGCTGCTGCCAGAAACATGGCTACAAGAACCAACCAGGATCAACTGGGCAGATCAAACACTTCTTCAAACGAAGGCTTCGTTCAACAGTACGCCGGCGAAAGCGCTCAAACAAACGACAGGTCAACCACAATGTCGGCAGCGCAAGCAATGGCTATGTATGGCATGAGTTCGTCCTCAGCCAAGGCCGGCGCAGAATCTTCGATGATGTCGGGTGACTCACGTAGCCTATCGAGAAGCAGCAATAATCCAAATCTGGCCGGCAGCGCAAGTTCAAACGCAAAATCAAACGCTCAAACTGACGGCGACAGCACCACCTGTGTTGTGCGCAATATCAATGGTTCTGACCAATTCGTAAACATCGGAGATGCTTCGAATCTTTCAATCGGTGAATTGGCATTCACAGGCAAGTTTACTGAATCAGTCGGTTCCGACGGCAAAACAACCAGCGTTCCGGAAGGAACCTTGCGTGTCAAGCCGCTCTCACAAGATGAAATTGCATCTGCATCAAATAAATCATCGCAAGCCAAGGGAATTGACTTTAACAACTCAGTCACCGACAGCAGCGCACCGGCACCAAGCCAATCGCATAGCAATAACATCAACACTAGCGCTACTCACAGCTCTTCTGCGCCGCAAACCCATAGTCGCAGAAACGTCGACACAGGAAATGCAGCCAGCCCGCGCCAGGTTCCAATAGTCTCAGACAGCCATATCACAGGTCCAGCTTCAACTGGTCCTGCTTCAAATGCTGAACATATTCTCCCGGCATCCACCCGACCAGCTTCTGAGGCAAACTCGTCACATACAACAAGCTCCTCTCATTTCTCGGATTCATCTGCTCCTAGAACCACAACTCACACTAACGCTGACTCCGCAGCTTCAAGTTCTTCACATGCGAAAGCCGACAGCACGCATAATGCTGCAAAACAAACAACATCGCATTCAAGCCACACTGCCGCGAAACCAGCAGCAAATGATTCCACTCATACTGCTGCGAAACCAGCAGCAAATAATTCCACCCATTCTGCTGCGAAACCAGCAACAACTGATTCCACACATACCACTGCGAAACCAGCAACAACTGATTCCACGCATACCACTGCGAAACCAGCAACAACTGATTCCACACATACCACTGCGAAACCAGCAACAACTGATTCAACTCTTGCTGCTACGACGCAGGTAGCAAGCGATACAACTCATGCCGCTGCAACTCCGGCTGCAGCAACAGACTCAGCAAGCACAAGCACAGCTCCAGCTGTAACGGATACCACTCGTGCTGTCACGACACCGCTTGCATCGGATACGACAAGCTCTTCCACAACAACACCGGCAGCTTCGGATTCCACAAGCTCTGCCGCAACAACCCCAACCGCTTCGGATTCGACAAGCTCTGCCACCGCAACTCCGGCAGCTTCGGATACAACAAGCTCTGCCGCAAGATCTACAGCTACGGATTCCACAAGCACGACAACAACTCCGGCAGCTGCGGATTCCACAAGCACGACAACAGCTCCAGCAGTTACGGATTCGACAAGCTCTGCCACCACAACTCCGGCAGTTACGGATTCGACAAGCTCTGCCGCAACAACTCCGGCAGCTTCGGATTCCACAAGCGCGACAACAGCTCCAGCAGTTACGGATTCGACAAGCTCTGCCACCGCAACTCCGGCAGCTTCGGATACCACAAGCTCTGCCGCAAGATCTACAGCTACGGATTCCGCAAGATCTACAGCTACGGATTCCACAAGCACGACAACAACTCCGGCAGCTGCGGATTCCACAAGCACTGCCACAACGCCAAGCAGCTCGGATTCGAGCAGTACCAAAACTGCTTCAGAGCCGGTAATCAAATACAACAGCGACGGTTCAAAAGCCACATCAACAACTTATGCGGCCGATGGAACCACTGTGCTCAGCCAGACAGCCTATAAGAGTGATGGTTCATACATCACAACTGATTATGCAGCAGATGGCAAAACAGCAACAGACAAAACAACATATGGAATTCACTCACAAAAAGTCTCAACTGTTGAATATGCTGCCGACGGCAAGACACAAACATCGCTCACAAACTATAACGGTGATGGTTCGTGGTCAACTATTTCATTTGCCCCAGATGGTAAGACTTCAACTTCTGTAACTCAGTATGCCAAGGACGGCACAGTTACCTCTACCCATCAACTTAATCAGGGCAAACCTGGCACAGGCACTGCTAACGCAGGGTCGGACAGCGGCAGCGGTGGTGGCAGCAGCGGTGGCAGTGGCTCTGGCGGTGGCGGTGGCGGCATCGGCGTCAGCATCGGCGACAGCGGCGTCAGCGTGACGGTTCCAATCGGTGACAGCGGCATCAGTGTAACCATAGGCACTTCGAATCAAGCAGGCAGCGACACCTCTACTCCTGGCACATACAATGGTTCTTCCAATACACCAGTCGATAACAGCAGAGGCACAACAAACACGCCAGCTTCGGGTGGTTCGGATACGTCTGTTGGATACACGCCTCCGCCAAGCTCGACTCCTGTTGATTCAACGCCAGTGACACAATTCCCGCCTATATCGAATTCGGCACCACCTCCATCTTCTTATCCAGGCAGCAACACCACTGGTAATACCACCACATTTGACAGCGGAACCCAAAGTACAACAGGTCAATCAGAACCATTCCAACTCGGCGCAAGCGCAGGCAACCAGCAAAATGGCTCTGTTGATACATCAAACATGACTCCTCAGCAAGCCGCTGACTATGTCACACAACAAAACCAAGCCTTGCGAAATGCGGAACAAGCTCAAGCTGATAGCCGCGCGGCAAATGCTGCACAAGGTTTACCGGTAGATACTCCAAGAACACCTACAAGCAACGGACCAAGCAGTCCTAATGATGCTGGCGGCACAAGCAGCAATGCCCCAGACAATTCAGGTCAGGGCAATCTGGGCACCAGAGCTGGTGACGGATTAAACACTCCAGCAGCAGGCAACAACAATGATGCTTCGGCAGGCTCTTCGAGCTCAGTTCCGGGACAACCAGCCGGCGGTGGCGACACGCTAGGACACAACAACGGACGCGCATTCGACCAGGGCGGCGACGCTCTGACCGCAGGGCAGGCAGCCAATCTGGCGCTCACCACAGACATCAACAACGGCAAACAAGTGTCATTGCCCGGCGGAGAGGGCATCTTGCCAGGCTCTGGCGGTGCAATCGATGCCAGCTCTGCAGCAGGTGGTGCAGCAGGATCAGCTACCGGCGAAAACGGCGGCAATCCCGGCGGAACAGATGCAGGCTCATCAATATCAACCGGAGACGGCTCACCTATCGGCGGAGGCGGTGTCGGCGGCGGCGGTTTGGGCGGCGTGGACGTAGGCTCTGGCGGCACATTTGACTCACCAATGTCATCGAGCAGCGGCAGCACATACGATTCTCCAATCTACAACAACGGATCATCAAGCACCACTGACCAAAACCCAGATGGCATGAGCTTGCCAGATCCGAACAACTCAAGTCAAACTGGCTCGACCAGTAATACTGGTGGCTTGAATGACACTCCCACAGACATCATTCCTGTTACAGGAACTGGCGGAGGCGTCCAATCACCATTCGAAAGCGCCAATCCTGTTGAACTTTCTCCAACTGATATTGCGAAAGCAGAAGCCATCGCGGCCGACATGGCAATATTGGAAATGCTTGCAAGTTCTAACATCTGGGGCACCGAGCAAGAGAAACTCGGCGGTGAACGCACTGAAGTAATTGACCAGACACAGAGCAAAGAAGGCGAAGACAAGAATATTCTTTCTGTCGACGCAACAGAAAAGCTGGCTGAAATTCTAGAACCACTGGCAGAGCAATTTGGATTGCAAATTGCAGACGGCAAGCACGGCATCAACCTGCTGGAAGAGTCGTCAATGATGAATGCGCTGGGCGAAAGAGTAGACAACTGGTTTACAGCCGCAAACGGCGAGGTCTTCTCAATAAGTTCGATAACTGATGCCGAAGGAAATGTTTCTCAGCAATTCATAAATGCTAACGGCGATATCGTCAGCCAGGACATGATTGCTGAAATCAGCAAGTATCTGCAAAACTTCCAGGAAGGTGCAGACGGAAAACTTTCAGTGGAAGGACAAATACTCGGATTGGGCAACGAACTTGCTCAAGGTCCTGACAGTGCCAATGCAGGCGAATTTGACCTTCTGAAGGCATTCGGGTTGAAGGCCGATGGTCTCGATTCGAGTTCAAGTGCTAACGATCCCAACAACAATGGATTGCTTGCATTCGACCCTAATGACCCAAGCCAAATTTTCAATGCAGATCCGAACGCAATCAACCTGCTCGATAATTTGCTTGTTGAGGGTGCCAACCAATTCAATTTGGACAACCTCACAAACAGCGATGATGGCGCCAAATCGATAGCTAAGCTTGAAGAAGAGATTCTTGCCAGCCTGGACCCCATGCAAAGTTCATGGCTAGACCCAATTATTGATGCAAATCCACATGCAGCACATGATCACGATGCTAATCAAAAGCACCATGATTGGTTGCATGAGCAAAAAGAAAAAGAAAGAGAAGAGCACGATCGCAGAGAGCGCGAAGCAAGAGACAGAGAAGCAAAACATCGCGCTGAAGAAAAAGCGAAAGATTATGCTGCAGCAATGATGGCAGCGCTTAAAGAAGCATCAAAACGAAGCGAAGCTGAGCGTCAGCTGGCGCAAGAACAATTGATGCAAAAGGAACTACGCAGGAAATATGTAGTACTTCCAGGCGACACCCTAGAATCAATCGCTCAAAAAATGTTCTACAACAAAGGTCTGGCGTCATTGATTTACGAAATCAACCGCGCTCTGATTCCAGTTGTAGTCAAAGAAGGCAAACGTTTGCTGCAACTCAAACCACGCACGGTAATCTTCTTGCCTTCAGGACCTGAAATCAAACGATTCAACAGTCGCTTGTTCGGCAAGAACCCTGTATTTGAATATGACACCGCAAGCGGCGACAAGGCTGACAACGGCAACGATAACAGCGCAAGCAATGAAAAGCCAAGCAATGGTCTTGGTATTCTATCGGTGTTCGACATCGGCGCTCGCAAAGAAAGCCGCTCAGAATCAGAGAAAGTTGTAAACATTGCCGACCGCCGCAAGAATATCGAAAGCATTCTTGGTAAGTTAGGCGATGCAGCCGCGGCCGCAACGCAGCCAGACGACGGACGAATCGTGTACAACTGCCGACTGGGCGACACACTGCGCTCTATCGCTCTTCGCCACCCGGCTCTGAAAGACGTCTCATTGTGGAAGCTCATTGCCGAAATCAACGATCTATCATTAGCGGTAGACAGCAAGGGACATCCGATTGCAAACTTAACCCGCAATACAAAACTCAAATTGCCGCTTGTTCACGAAATTATGGAATTCAAAAACCGTAAGAAAGTGACTAACACGTCGGCGCAGCAAGCCCAACAGTCACAGCAAGAGCCAAAAGCAATCGAGTCTGCGCCAGTCGTAGAACAAGACACTGAAGACATGATTGTGCCAGATGGAGACCAGGTTCCTGAGCTGGACAACATCATGCGTGCACTGCGCATGCCAGAAAAGGTTGAAGATGCGAATAAACAGATCACCGTTCTTGCAGAACGTTGCCGCCTAACTCGCAGCGGCGAGCAAAGAGGCGGAGCAGTTCCATACACATTGGCACTGGAAATATTCAGCAACAACAGCTGGCTGCCAATCATCACTTACGAAGTGACAGCCGAAGAATCGTGGAGATATGAAGCCACTCCTAGCGGCTCCAGAAAGGGCAGACAAGTTCACTTGCCGCCACGTTTAGCCAAACAAATGGCTGAAAATGACATCAACAAGAACTGGCGCCAATACGCTCAAGATTACAACATTGATGTGAGCTAAATCGCTTTGCTTGAAATGAGAAGCTAGAGTCTAATCGGCATTCTCAACTTTAGCATTGTCCATTTTTTCGACCTTGCCGCAGGCCGAAACTTTGACACGTGAATTTGCCAGAGCAACCAGGTCATCGCAATTCCTGGCGACAACACTTGAGTTATCATTGACCACAACTTTCTTGCAGTTGTTCAATACGCCCTTAGAATGCCCCACCAAAGTGACTTCGGCGCAATCTTTCGCTTCAACTTGCGAATCATCTTGCCCATAGACTGCCTGGCAATTTAAAGCATCTACATCAACCTGTGATGAAGTGCGGCTGGCTGTCACACTTTGCCAGTTAATCGCTTTAAAGTGTCCGGCATAGCAAGCCAATTCGCCGGGCTCTGCATTTACTGAAAAAATACAATCATCATTGGTAGAAATGACTTTGGCTTTACCGAGCTCGAGCTCTCCTGGTCCTGTCAAATCAATTGTGACATCACCCATTATTTCAACTTTGGGATTAGCGCCAAGGTCTATCTCACCGATTTCATCAGCAGAGTTACTCTTGTCATTCACCTGCACAATGCCATTTCCAGACAGCGTCAAATTGACGAAGCCACGAGTTTTTAATTCCAAAAACAATGGCTGTGCTTTTTCGAGGAAGTCTTTGTCTTCATCATCGATAATTTTTTCAGCCGGGGGCTTTTTCTTTCGAGGTCCCGTTGAATTTGGAACAGTGGCGATTTTGTCTCCTGGGTTTGTTTCTACCTGTGGCTCAACGACTTTCTTAAGAGACTCGGGCACGTCTTGCCAGCTTAATGGCCCACCAAAATCAAATTCAACTGATTCTGCAATTTTCGCCTCAGCTTTATCCTTCAACTCTTTAATTTTCAGATTTCGCGGTTGTATTTGCAAAGACTTGGCAAAAGAGTCGCGAGCCTGCTTGTAAGCGCTCAAACCATTAAGAACAACGCCAATATTATTCAGAGCAGCAGGATAATTGTGGTCAACCTTGATAGCCTGATTTAAGAACCTGGCGCCCAGCGCCTGATAACTATTTATTGACAGCGCAACACCAATATCATTCATTACCCGAGCATCGTTTGGTTTGAGCTTGAGCGCAAGGCGATATTCGCGTAACGCTTCCTCATACCTGGTTTCAAGCGCGAGCATACGCCCAAACATATGGTGGGCGGAGGCGTTTTGGGGCTGAGCTGCAAGACATTTCACATAAAGTTTTTCTGCATCACTATAAGCGCAGCGAGCCGCCAAACGATTGGCTTCAGCCAGGACCGGGGAGTCATCTTTGTGGTCGGCAGCAGTTGCACCTAGGGCCGAATGGCTTAAACTAAGTGAGGCCAGCAGGATGGCAGAGCATAGCAAACTAGAATGTCTTAATTTCATCAGTAACCGAGCCACATTTCTGAAAGCTTGCCTTCAAGAGTGTTATTCCCACCTGAGACATTTTGGAATTTGCCAAATCGTGGAACGAAAGCAACAAGATAAACAAGGCAAAGAACGTGTTAGACGCCAAATATTGCCAAAAATGTAGCACCATATTCGCGCCAAACTTCAGCTGGTTGGTGTGCCCATCGGATGGCGAAAAACTTGATGAGCTCACCTCGCTCACAAATTATACAATAGCCGGAAAATACCTGCTGGGAAAGGTTATTGGCAGCGGTAGTTTTGGCACAGTCTACGCAGCTAAAAATCAAGAACTGGGGAACAAAGTCGCTGTAAAGGTGCTCTCGGCAAAACTCTACGACAGCACTACCAGGCACGTTAATAGATTCAAACGGGAAATGCAAAAGCTGGCGCTGGTTGAACATCCAGCCGTAGCAAGGGTTGTAGACTGCGGACTGAGCCCAAAACCATTCATTGTCATGGACCTGGTCGAAGGCAAGTCACTGGCTGAAACTTTAAAGACACAGGGACGACTTCCCGAGCAAACAGTTTACAAAATTGCAAAGCGCATAGCTGAAACGCTAGCCTATTCCCACGGCATAAATATCGCGCATCAAGACCTCAAGCCGCAGTGCATATTCATTACAAATCCAGACCCAAATCAATTTGACATCAGGATTCTGGATTTTGGTGTCGCCAATCTTTTGGATATGGAACTTCTTTTCGACGAATCGGGCGAAGCCTTCGGAAACCCGGCTTACATGGCGCCGGAAAGATATGGCAGCTCATCACATGCAAAAGCACCCGCAGACATTTACGCCCTTGGCTGCATTATGTATGAGTGCCTCACCGGACGCACGCCATTCAAAGGAAAAACTCACATAGAGTTCGGAGCCGCCCACGGTCATGTCCGGCCGGCTTATGAGGAAAGCGATAAATTTGGCAAGCTAGGCAAAGAACTGTCAAAAATTGCATTGCAGTGCCTGGCTAAAAATCCAGACGATAGACCCAGCGCAGAAAAGCTGCTTGACTCTTTGAACCATATCTTTAACCAGAAAAAAAGCAGCTCACAAGATATAAAAATCCCCAGCGCCCTTGCTTCAATTTTCAAATCAAAACCCTATTTGGGCGTAAGCGTACTTTCAATATTGCTTGTTCTACTGGGAACTGTAATTGGCATTGAGATTATGGTTCACAAAAGTCAAATCACGAAAAATCAGGGAAAACTGGAAGACAACTCGAAATCAGATTTGATTACTTCGCTTGCGGCGAAAAGCATCGCACAAATCAAAGTTGAAAGCAGTAGTGTCAAAGTAGGAAAGGACAACAGCGAAACGAAATTGCAACTTTATGTGCCAGAGGAAGCAAAAGCAATTATCACGGTTCTGTCCTATTCAACAAAAGATAGCGACTTGCTTGGACCAATTTTTAAAGCATGGTCCGAACGAGGATTTCTTGTTGCGGTAGCTCAAGTATCTAAGTCTGATAGCGATGAAAAAATTAGCGACATCATTTCAGCAACAGTCAAAGATCTTTCCAAAAACGAAGCATTTTCAACACGTCCACCTTCCGGCTGCGCACTCGTCAGTCTCAGAATGGATTTAACTCAGAGCCTAGCCGCCAGCAAGAATTATTCTAAAGGTTGCAACGATAAGCTATGCGATCTTTCAGCGGTACTGACTATAGATCCTTTAGTTTCGAAAGAAAAATCATTTGAAGCGAAAGAATATCACGAATGCAAGTTTCCTCTATTTTTTGTGCTTGACGCTGACGTCAATCACGATTTGCGACAGGAAACCGTTAAGAGATGCCTGAGCGTATTTGCTTTCGGCGCAGGTAAACAAGTTTTCTATAATTCAAACAGGGTGTCTTTGCTTACAACTCCTGTATATAGAGACCAGCAAGTTCTGGGATCTTTAATGGGTGGTTTTCTCGAAGCAATGCTCAATCGAGACAAGTCAAAAGAAAGCTTTTTGTTCAGCCAAAAATCAGTTATGGCTGTCAATTCTGTGGGCGAACTTAGATTTCGCTAGTTTATTTCTTGGCTGCTTTTGCCAGGTCTTTAGCCTGTCCAAAAGTTCCGTGCCCGGAGGTAACCAGCGAAAGGCATGCTGCCATTTTCAAAATTCTGCTCGACAATGATTTATCCTCAAGCTCAGCACTTTGAAATAACTTACTCAGCAATTCAGAATCCATAATCAATGAAATCATAGAAACTTCGGAAACAAAGATGCCGCTGCCGCGTTCATCATAACGAACAAGTCGCCTGCGTCCAACGGTATCTATAAAGACTCTTTCAAGTTTTTCCGATGGCGGAGCAACAACCATTTCGCAACCAACAGTCACAATGCTGCGCTTGGTGCCAACGATAACTTCCACAGCTTTTGCGCGCGGCTCAAAAATGTTGCGGATATATGAGCGACCTTTATGTACCCGAACCAGCGCAACAGCACCAGGCTGAAGATGCAGCACAGCCTTACCTGCTTTAACGAAAGCTTCTTGCTTTGCCACCACAAGCGATTCGCCCTCGAGTATCAGCACCATTTTTTCTTTAATTGAAACGCGGCTGCGACCATCGTGCTTGCATGTAACTGTGGGACCTTGCAATGTGTGAATTCCAGACTTCACCACAGCTGCGCTTGGTGCAGGGGTCGCAAATGCAATTGGAACCAAAGTTGACTCATCTCCATCTATAGACTTTGTTTGAGCTGATGACTCGGCAAATGGCACCGCGGAAATAGATGCTTTCGAATAGAGTCCCGGCAATGTGGGCTCAAGGTGTATCTCGCTCTTTAAAGGAGGGGTCGGAGGAACTAAGCTTTCGCCCAGCCTTCTCAATAGAGCCTGCATTCGCTGATTGGTGACCTGGCATATTTTGCATTTCAAAGGATCTAACAAAGGTTCTTTGGCAGCCATTTCTTGCTGGTCAAACTGGTTAGTTTGAACTTTTGCGCCGGCAATTGAAATCGTGCCACTAATTGCCACACGATCAACACCATCAACGGGGATCATTTCTTCATCTTCAGCAGATGGATCTGCCACCACAACTTCTTGTCCCGCAGAAGCTTTTAAAGTTTCTGTTTTGCTGCCGTTATTAAGAGTAAACTGGGCTGTGCCTCCATCAACCGAAGCAACTCTAGTTGTATTTTCAGTAGCATCGATAATCACAACAGAGTATGGTGCCACAGTCACGTTTCCCATTGGTCGCAAAACCGAAATTGGACGACCGGAAGAAACGATAGCAACTTTACCTTCTTTGAGAACAAGACCAGAGTCTTTGTTTACCGAAAGTGTGGTGCCCGGCGCACCAAGAATAAATGAGTCATCATCACGCCCCTTGATCCTAATTCTCTGGCACTGGCTCATCACAACTTGCCATTCAGAGCGTCTTTCATTGCCTTGCGGGGTAATGATTTCGAGCTCGCCGCAGATTTTGCAATTAGAAAGAAATGCCATAGACATTTGCTCGTCGTCGGCCGGCACTGGAGTGAGATCTGTATAGACCAGACTGGTGAAGAGGCTCGGGGTCGACACGAAAATGGGAAGACGGTCTGTTGGGACTCCAGGAATAATGGGTGGACCACCAAGAATGGGAGTCGCCGAAGGCGGCAATGGTTGAATTGTGGGAGCAACTGCTATGAAAGTGGAAGAAGCAGCGGTAATGGTGCCGGCAGGCGGGTCGAGCACTAACACGCCACCTCTAGATTCATAATTGCTGTTAGTTATATTGAAGGTTGGAACTCCGGACGAGAATCCATTTCCTTCAAAGAGGTAGCCACCATCAATTACTGTGATTATGGTGTTGCCATTGCTCAGAGTCTCATTGACTATCACGGGCACAATCGGCGGCGGCGCTGGTGGTGGCGGTGGTGGTGGCGGAATTACCAGGCTTGTTTTCTGGAAGTCACCACCGTTTGGATCGCCATTCAATATAAAGGCACTGTTAACACCATTTCGAAGTAATGAGCGATTTAACAGGAAAGCATTAGCATTGAAGCCTAAAACTCCAACAAAAATTGCCACCCCGCCGCCGTTGTAGCCAGGAATGCCATAGCCGGCTGGAATATCAATCGGTCTCAAACCGCCACCATTCAAAGCAGCATCGGAAAGAACGCGAGAGTTATTTCCAATCGTGATGTTGTTTCCTGCGACCAGATTAACGTTGCCGCCCCAACCAATAATTCTTGCCTGAGTGCCGGTTGTAATATTAGAAGCACTCGTCAAATTGACGTTGCCACCATTACCTACAAGACTTACACCATTACCCAGGGTTATATCGCCAAAACCATTGCCACCAAGGTAAGTATCTAAAGTGATTCCGCCGGCTTGTTTAATCGAGCCTACAGGCAATACCTGCGCGTTGAATTCATCAACTTCGACGCCAGATGCAAGCTGACCGGCGCTAAATGAAACATTGTCTCCCAGGGCGATGCCGCGCTGGCTGGCAACAAGAATGTTTCCGCCTGCAGTAAGTTGTGTCCCCGATGTGATATTCAATTGGCGTCCGTTTCCAGCAATGCTGATATCACCATTGCGGGCGATAATACCATTGCCTAATCCTCCCGGTGCCAGATTCACCGTACACTGAGCGATGGTAATACTGATAGATTTGGCAGCATCGGCATACAATGTACCGGATACAAATTGCTGCGTGAGATTAATAGACCCGCTTGTGTTGAGCAGGCTCAGCGAATTACTTACGAAACTTCCGGTACCACTAACGATCAAATCACCACCAGATGAATTGCTTATGTTAACAGCAGAAGCAATTCCGCTTCTGACCACGACATTATTGACAAAAGTAGCACTGTCTATTAGAACGTTGGCGCCAGTACTTTGAATATTGGCATTGTTTGTGAGGGTCTTGGCCGTTAAAGTTAATATGCCGACAGATTGGATATTGCCTGCATTAGTTACAGTTGGGCTAGACAACGTAAGTGCACCGCTAGCTGAAAGATTACTTGCAGGCGTTAAAAGCACCGAAGACCCAGAGCCGGTGTTGTTTAAGGTCAATGCACCGTTTACTGCTTTAAGCTGCCCTACTTGAATCGCTGAGTTGGCTGAAATCAAAGACAAATTTGCAGAGCTTGCATTAACGTTGAGAATACCGTTGAGAAATCCATTTGCAGAGCCGCTCAGTGTAATTTGTTTGACGCCTCCGCCATCTAAGTTAATGCTGCCTGCAGTTGCAGCAGGACCAGCAGCTGAGATTGTTGAATTCAATAGCAAATTCAAATCGCTGTTTTGCGTACGCAGGGTAACGCTGCCTCCTTGCCCTCCGGAAACGGTGGAAGCGCCCAGGGTGCCTGTTATGTAAGAGGGACCTGTGTTGCTTCCAATAGCAAGAGTTCCTCCGTCTTCCAAGAACAAGAGCACGGTACCGGCAATGCCACCAGCGCCGGCATTACTTGAAATATTTCCTTTTGCAGTGAAAGTACCACGCGCATCAATAGTAATTGAGCCACCTTTAGCAAAGCCATTTGCTAAAACATTAGACCCTAGCGCTAAACTTGCACCGGTGGTTTTGATGTTGATCGTGCCACCATTTCCATTTCCGCCTCCCGAAGCATCAACTGCGCCACCAACAGAACTGTTGCCGCCTTCACCATTGCCGGTTATTGTGATAGACCCGCCCTGCCCAGTTCCAAAGCCAGTCGCAGTAACGCCGCCATCAACTACAACATTACTGGTGAAAGAACTTAAAGTAATAGTGCCACCAGCTCCTGATATTGCAGATTGAGAAGCATCGACTTTACCGAAAATATGCAGCTGATTGAACGCGTTAATGAACATGGCACCAGCGCCGGTCGACTGGCTTCCAGCGAGAACGTCTCCATTTATATTGACTGCACCAAAACTAGTGCTGACTACTATTCCGTTAGCTGAAGCTCCTGGAGCAGTAACGTTAAGATTGCCGTTGATTTGCACATCGCCGCCGGCATTTAGATTGATAAATCCACCGCGACTGCTTCCTCCTAAAATTATTTGCGCAGTGCCTAAAGTCAGCGCACCACTGCTATTGAGAGTTAAGGTTCCACCTTGAGCGCCCCCGCTTTCATCAATTTTCGCATTTAGTCCATAAGCCGAGCTTGGCCCGATGCTAAGGTCACTGTTTGAATTATTTACGGTAAAACTGCCACCAGTGCCAGAACCAGCGCCCTTCAAGAGAAAAACAGTCTGCTTTGTATTATCTGAGCTCGACACAAAGTCGGAGTTAATTGTAATTTGGCCACCGTTACCATTGAGCGCGGCATTGGCAGACAAGGTGCCACCACCAATAGTGACGCCGGAGCCAGCGGCACTGAGAAGTGTGAGAATGCCTCCATCACCGCTTATTGTAGTTAAGCTAATATTGCTGGCTTTATCGATAATAATAGCGCCGGAGTTATTCGCAATACCTATCGTTGCTGCTGAAGCCGTGCCGCCTGCAGCAGTGACAGAACCGCCAATATAACTTGTAGTGTTGGTATTACCAATATTCAAATCGCCGTTTGTTGACGCAATTGTTATTGTGCCGGGCTTGCTGGTTCCGGCTGCAGCCGTAAGATCACCTTGCACCTGCAAAAGATCTGCGGAATTCAGGTTGATGCTAGTTGTGGTGCCGCCAGTATTGCCCCCATTCTGAACAATATATTTGACGTCACCGCCAACCGTTATGCCACCAACGGTGGAAACAAGATTGATGAACTCGGCAATATCAGCCCTGGGGTTATTCGATGGCACTGTGTAAATTACATCGCCGCCAACACTTATACTTCCGGCATTTACATCGACTTTACCAACACTGCTATAACCGTCAATTACATTGAGAGGAACTCTACTAGCAGTGATTGACCCGTTTATGCTTACCTGGTCATAGCTTTGAATATTGACGATTGCAGCAACTAAGTCACCAGTTACGTTGAATTGCTGAGGACCTTGAAGCCCGAAATTAGCGTTCGCATTGATATTTTGCAGCGAAGTCATATTGCCATTGACTTGCAAGCTACCATTGAGATTCAAATCGTCGGGATTGAAATCGCCCTGCACAAGCAGATTGCTGTTAATCGTTCCACCAAAATAATTGATAGTGCCGTTAATTGTGGCATTATTGCTATTGAGATCTACATAACCAATGTTGGAGCCTGTTCCATCATTGATATTAAGGTCTGGAGCATTAATAATGATTGTGCCGCCGTATTGATCTAAGCGAATATTACCGACAAATTGGTCGAAGGCAAAGGTGTTTGTCCCGGGCAGCGGTGCCGAGTTCACATCGCTATTGACTGTAAGTTGAAAGCTCGTATCTGAAGCATAGATGCGTGTGTAATCACTTGCATTTACGTGAATTACTGTACTTGCTGTTGATGTTTCAAAATGCGTAGCACGCAGGTCGACGCGAGCAGCACCTAATGTATTAACTCCGGCGCTGTCATCAAAGCTCACGACATCAACCGGGACTGCAAAGTAATCATTGTCCGGCAAAGTCGGATTTGTTATGGGTGCTGTCCCAATATATATGGTCTGCGGTCTTGAATTGCTTAGATTCAAGCTGTCGGAAACATTTGCCAGACTGATGCGACCCAGCGCGCTGATGAAGATCTGTCCTGTCTGGAAATTGCCGTTAACGGAAATATTGCCCGCCACATAACTGCCGCCGCTTACACCTTGTCCGATGGTAAGGCCAGCATTGCTTCGATCATAAACAGCGATGGTACCACCGTTACCACCACCACCAGAAGACTCTGCAAGCAAGTTGTTTGTGACAGTCAGGCCATTATTAGCATCGAGAATAATGGTGCCACCATTTCCACCGTTGTAGCCTTGAACTTGATAATCGCCCCCAGATAATTGAATAGTTCCACCGCTGGACTTGAAGTTCAACGTACCGCCATTTACAGGGCCGGCTGCAGCTTGATTGGCATTGGCATGTACATAAGTTGGGTCTGTAATTATGATGTCTGAAGCCAGGGTCAAATTGATAGTGCCACCACTACCTTCACCAAAATTCGTGCCGGTTCCATCGGCTGTTATGAACACCTGCCCAGTCGAAGTGCCAATGTCCAGTGAGTTCAGATTGACATTCACCACAGCTCCGTTAATTCCCAGCCCAGACAGTTGCAACGGTGGGCCACCGGACTCAGAAGACTGATAGAAAATGGCTATGTTTTGAACATTCACGTTCAAATTGCCGGCACTGAAATTGAGAGTAGGAGCGCCGCGATGAAATACATTGAGAGTACTTGCATTAACAGTGTAATTCGGAATTATCGTCACAGCAGGGGCAACCGGCTGCACTACGTTTCCCGGCAGATCATCATATAGATTCACATTATTATTGCTGCTGAGCTCTGCCGATTGTCGAGGAGTTAGGAAAGTATTGTCATACATGGTAATGTCGGCATTACCGCTTCTAATTATTATGTTGTCTGCCTGGGCGACCCCATTTATGCCCGGCAAATTGGGCGCAATCGGTGTCTCAGTTGATTGAGGTGGAGTCGGGTCCCAGTCCCAGGTGGAGCCAATTTGGAAGGGGTCTCCAAAGCCATCGGTCATAGTTATTTGAATTGAGCCTCCGGTTCCGGAAAGTCCTGTATTGGAGGAATTTGTGTATGCAGCAGCATCGAGAGCTTCAGTCCTTACAAATCCGGACGTGGCAGTGAAGTTAAGCTGCCCTCCTGTTTTGTCGTCACCAACAGCACGAGCTTGCATTGCAGCACTAACAATCAAACTGGCACCGGCTTGCAATGTATAGATTGCACCATTACCTCCAAACCCAGCCGGGTTTGGTGAGCCATCAATCATCGCCGGGTCGACTGTCATCGTTCCACCGGTCAAGAACTTTAGCTGCCCACCGTCTCCGCCGTTGGCTCCGCCTCTGGCAAAGAAAGTGAAATTGCCGTTGCCTGCGCCGATAATAACATTTTGAGATGAAGAACTAATATCGACTGCGACTATGCCACCGTTGCCAAAACCGCTACCTGCATCAGCTTTTAACAACAAGTTTGTATTGCCGACCTTCGTAAGAGATGTGCCGGTGATTGATATGTTGCCGCCATTTGAATCACCCAATCCGCTGACATCAATATCGCCGCTAAGAACTACATTTTTGCCTGTGAAAAATAATCCGCCACCCTGCCCGGAGCTGGCACCATGCGACACGCTTACTCCAGCCGTCGTATTTACATTCAGGTCTAAGCTTCCTGCATTGAAGAAGATGGTGCCACCGCTGCCATTGCCTGCTAATCCATTTGCAATAGCCTGAAATTTCTGCGCACCAGCAGTATCAATATCCAACGTAGTAACAGACCCGCTTGCAGAAGCGAGGAAGGTGGTCACAGTGCCACCATTGCCCTGCGCCCCGCTTGCGGACGCTTTGATGTTGTATGTTACAAGGTCGCTCAAATTGATCGTGACGCTGCCACCATTTCCTCCAAGCGGACTTCCATCAGCGCTGAGCACAGCATTGTTAACAGCGTAGGCGCCATTGACGGTCATCCCGACAACACCGCCATTCCCTCCTGCCACAGCGGAATTACTTGTCATGGAAAGATTGGCAGAATTCAAAGCACCTTTAGCAGTTAGTGTTGAGCTTCCCCCTGCGGCAAAATTGCTGTCAGAGCTTATCACCAGCCCTTCCAGGTTCAAATCGCCTGTAGCATTGAGCGTGGCAGTTCCGCCGTTGCCCAAATCAGAATTCGCGTTTATCGTGATGACAGGAGAGTTGGAAGCCCCCGTTGCCCCAGTCAAAGTGCTGTTGATT
The DNA here is from genome assembly GCA_964546815.1 of uncultured Candidatus Obscuribacterales bacterium. GTDB lineage: Bacteria > Cyanobacteriota > Vampirovibrionia > Obscuribacterales > Obscuribacteraceae > JAIEPM01. The sequence continues at coordinate 92,709 of CAZJLR010000002.1, forward strand.
GTGCCACCGGTTCCGCTGCCTGAGGTGCTGGTCAATGTCAGCGAAGTTGAATCGGTGGTGCCATTTACAGTAAAGTTGACCGTGCCGCCACTTGATGCGCCATTGGCGTTTGCAGTTATCCCGCCGTTATCAAGTAAATTAGTGTTATACAAAACAACTATTGGTCCGCCATTTCCGTTACTCGACGAAGTGTCAAAGGTTGCACCGTTAATATTACTGTCTTGCTGAAACAAGACACTGAGATTGCCACCATTTGCGCCACCACTGGCATTGAAGCTAAGATCGTTTACATCAGCGCTTTGTCCACCGAATGTAAATGCTGTCCCTGCTCCGCCTGTGCCCTGTATTGTGCCTCCGCGACCGTTTCCAGCAGCAGAAACGTCGATCGTGCTGCTTGCCGAGGAATTGTTATTTACATAATCAGACGAAATGTTGCCTGAAATTGTACCGCCATTTCCATTTCCCAATGCAGACTTTGAAGCAGCCGAAAGGTTGAATGAACCTACGCTTAACGCAGCAGTGGAAAAGTTGACAGCACCACCGTTTCCGGTCTGCGAGCTGCTATCAACATTCAATACCATCGCAGGATTTTGTGTAACTCCGCTAGTAAAATTAACCGTGCCACCATTGCCTGATTGCGCTGTCGCCAACAAGTTCAAGCTGTTTGAATTGCTTGTGGCGTTAGATTTAAATGTAATTGTTCCGCCATTTCCGGTGCCATTGGCAGAAACATCAGAACTTACACTAGAACTGTTAGTCAAATTGCCGTTAAAAATCAAACTAGTAGTGCCGCCACTAGCAGCAGCATTTCCTCTGGCATTAGCAGTTACTTGCGCTGATATATTTTGCCCGAATACGGCCATGACATTGCCACCAGCACCGGTGCCGCCCCCGTCTGCGGTGCTGCTTAAATTAGTCAGCCCAGCGCCAAGACCGCCCAAAGTCAGGTTGATTGTCCCACCTTTGCCGCCAGAAGAACCAATCGTATTTAACGCCAAACTCGCAGACCCGCCAGATGCAGCCAGAGTCCCAGCAGTCACAGTGATGTTGCCGCCACTTGTGCTATTACCTGAGGTGGCCCCATTTGCGCTAAAAACTGCAGGTAAAGTCACCGTTTGCGTCGGACCAGTCACAAATGAGAGATTACCTCCGCGACCGGTCAGCCCTATAGATTGGAGATCTGTGGCAGATTGGATTAAGATTCCAGCATTTAGAGCTGTTATCGAGGCTGACGAGGCATTGACTGCACTACTGCCAGGGTTTATCAACCCGCTAATTCCGTTGCCCGCGAAGCCGGAGCCAACAGTAAACAATGTACTTGAATTAGAAAGTATGTTTACAGTGCCACCATTACTGCTGAGGCTGTTGCTATTTACATTGCCATTGATCGTGAGGTTTCCACCAAGCTGAATGGAAATCACGCCACCATCAGAGCTCAGCGCCCCGGCAATCAAGTCTGTGTTTTGGATGCTACCTACGCTAAAGCTGCCATTGACATTCCCAGCCGCATCAACAGAGACACCACCGGTGCTTACAAGAGGAGTGGCAGTTGCGACAGTGATATTGCCTGTGCCGTTGTTGCCACCAACGGTGCTCACAGCACCCATAGTGATAGCAGGTGCAGCGCCAACTGAAGAGGGAATGCCTCCGGCAATAACAGTAATGTCACCGCTGGCGAATCCGGCTGCACCCTTCGAATTTAGAGTAACAGCATTGGGAAGTAAAATGCGCCCGCAGTTGGGACACTCTCCGCCGAAGGCGACTAAGGTAAGCGCCCCGCCCTTGCCAGTGGCGCTAGCACTTGAAATTGCCGTGACTGGATTAACCGAACTTAAATCGATGTTGCCACCGGCAATGGTGCCGCCTGTTATCAATACTCCGCCATTGGACGAAACAAACTTAGCACCGGCAACCATAGTCAAAGGATTGCCATTTGTAGTGATGCTAATAGGTGCCACACCCGGTATAGTCAAAATGTCGGCGGCGCTTACAATTGCCAGCGGAGCATTTACATTTATAGAACTGTTTATGAATACACTACCGTTAGCATTTTGTATAAGAGGATCGCCGCTAACATTGATTTCGCCAAGATTTAAAGCCCCTGTGTTGACAGACAGCTTAAGCTCACCGGCATTAACATTTAACAGTCCTGAGACTGAATTGGGCGAAAGGTCTGCAACACCTTGATCTGCAAGTACATTCAATTGTTTTGAAAGTATGTCGCCGCCAATCAAGCTCAAACTAGATTTACCGCTGAACAACGAGTCTCTTAAGTTGATGGCTCCGTTGAGAGCTTGCAGACTGCCACCCATAGAATTGATTATCAAATTGTTTGCAGTAAGTGCATTGAGCGTCAAATTTCCAGCCAATGCACTGATGGTGCCGCTATTCATTATCGACCCAATTTGCGACATCACGGCAAGATTATTTTGAGCCTGCATAATAGACGCAGCGCCAATATTTGAAATTGCTCCAGCAGCCTGGATGTTTAAGTTTGCACTACTACTTATATTGCCGTAATTAACAATGTTGCCGCTGGAAATCAGGTTTAAGCTCAAGTTGCTAACTAGATTTTGCAAATTCAACCCGCTAATCAAATTTTGCGGAACGATTGTAGAAATTACCGCGTTAGTGCCGTTAAAAACACTCCCCGTATTAATAGTTGCAATCTGAACTGCTTGATTGGTCGAAATACCAATCAAACTGCCTAAGTTATTGATGGGACCAGCGACGTTTAATGGGCCAGAATTTCCAAAATTATAAACAGCCGTCACACCCACTGGTATGGTCAACGCAGTAGCTTGCAAATTGCCGGGCAGTATAAGAGAACCACCAACAGCGTTTCCCTGAGCTCCAAGCACAAGAGTTTGAGCACCACCATGAAGAACTTGATTAAGAGCAATCGACTCCGCAAAAGTAATCTTATCTTGCGCACCAATAACCCGAGCCTTACCATCTTCCGTAATTGTTTGCGGTGTATAACCATTGATGGCACCAGCAGTGCCAGTCGGCGCAGAGGAAGAAAGATCTAAACTTGCAGCAGAACAAAACGCTGTCGGAGAGAGTTGACTTAACGACAGGCACAAAGCCGCCAGGCGCGACGAAACCCGAAACTTCCTTGCTTTGAAAGCTTTGCTCATGTTGAATGCAATTCCTGAAAAAAACGATCTTACTTGCAAAAGAAAGACCGCTTAAGCGGGGGTAGGGGATAGATTGAAATGAAAGATTGGGGGGGGATTATACAGATATTTATACCAAGACAAACTTGATAACTATCTGAAATGGCTCGCCAATTATAGATGATTCAACGCAAAGAACAACGATTCAAGCAACTTTCAGAACTTGATCGCTTTCAACTAGCCGCGCTAACACTTTATATTCAGACGATAGTTTACCCGCCCGATTCACCGCCGCCTTCTTCTGCCTCATTCTGGAAATTCTCCAGCGCGGTTCGAACCTTGTGCAGCAGCACCAATTGGGCATCAGTAGATAACTGTTGGTCTTTGATCAGGTGTACTGCAAGACAATATGATAAGTCGATATCGTGCTGACCAATCATGCGCTCTGTGAGCAAACGGCAGAACCATGCGGCTGAATCAGAGGCCGATGTGTCCTTTCTATTAATAGACGAGTTAAAGTCGAATTTGATTTTTGGATCGCGTACAACTTCTGAAACTTCAAATCGATATAAACATTTTGCTGTACATGGTCCACAAGTTGGATGAGGACCCTGGTCTCTCTTGTGCAACTCGACAAAATCATCTCGCCATTCACGCAAAACGCTAATATCAAGTCGCCGGTTAACTTCACTTGGCTGAAATGCCGGTCGAAGTAAATTGAGCCAGCGCAAATGCTGCTCACGCACCTGGTCGTAGAACCACCAGTTTTCTTCGCCCTTGCGTTCGTAATAACGCTCAGTAGCTTGAGTCAAAGCGCACCAGGTAATACCAGTCAAATTTCCAGATCTTGCTCGTCCACCTATTACACGTTGAATTTCGTGGATGATTTGAGCGCGGAAGTGCACCAATTGCGTAAGGTCTTTCAACGTAGAAAGCAGATAGCGATTGTACACTTGTCTGAACAGATTATCGTCAGCAACCATAATTGCCGTATCAAGAATAGCTGAATCACAGCGATGCAAGCAGAACTTGCACCCCAAATGACGGTCAAAAGTTTGAACGATGTTCAAATCTTTCATCGCATCTCTTACGATTTGGTCGCCCTCTTCGGGCGAATCTGGCGGCGGCATCGCTGCTGTTTTATCGAAAATAATCGCCAGGTGGAATGCGTGCTCCATCTTCTCCGCATACACTACAGCGCGCCCTTGACCAAGCGCTGTAACGTGCCTCTTTTGAATATCATCAAGGTTCATCGCACCACCCATGGAGTCACGGTCATCCACAGACACGATACGATGCATGATTTTCAAGTTTGTATTTTTGAGTGCTTCTGTCGCCAGCTTATTTGGAATTTGGTCGGCGATGATAAACCCTTGACCGTAAGAACGAATTTCTGCAAGCATGTTTGTGAAAAATTCTACGGCTTTACCTGCGGGGTTGGCGCTTTCTGAGCTTTGTCCGGTAGGCACGTTTTTCAGCAGTCGGTGAGCCTCTTCTACCAACATGATATGTTGCAGCAAATCACGTGGACCTTTTGCTTCACGATATTCATACAAGAAAACGAGCAACATACCCATCAAGAATGATTTCTCAGAGTCTTCCGAAACCATCTTCAGTTCTACAACTGTGGGGCGGTCGAAAAGAATATCCATGGGGATAGATCTTCTCGTGTTGAGCATTTGCCCTTTACCACCAATGAGCAAAGAACCAATACGAGCTTTCAAGGCGGCTTGTACGTCTGGTCCGATTCTTTCCGAATATCCGAACGATTCAACAACCGGGTCGATAATTTCAAACAAGTCTTTCATCGTCGGGTAGATTTCGGCGGGACAATCTGGGTCGCCGATGTTGATCCCGGGTGGCAAGCGCCTGTTTTTGTTTTGAACTAAGTCCCAGCCTCTTACGCCGTAAATCATGTTCAACGCTTTTTCCAATACCTGAGGCATCGGAGAGTACATTTCAAAACTGGCGTTAAATACAGACTTCAACGCGTCTAAGTGCGTTTGCACTTTAACGCCTTTCATGATTTCAAATGGATTCAATCTAAATGGAGAAACAGTTTCGTCTCCAAGTGTGAATGATTGCCCGATGCCCCTGAAATTGTCTGTAGTTAAGAGCATGTATCTGTATTCAGATTTAGCAGGCTCAATAACCATGAATGGAATTTTGTAGCGCCACAATTGGTTCAACAAATAGAATGACGTGTTTGTTTTTCCGCCGCCGGTTACTCCGCAAATAATGGTGTGCTTTTGCAGCACGTCCACGTCTACATAGTAAAGATTGCCGGTGTCGACACCGCGATCTAATATGTTGCCTACGGCAATGGTGCGGTTGGGATTTTTTACGTCAGGCGCTGCCAAACTGAATTCAGCAGAACGCCTCACCTTAAAGCCTGCCATTTCTCGTTTGGGCAAATGCACGAAAGCAGACAACATTCTGGAATTCAATGGACTCAAAAACTTATAGCCAAACAACTGGTGACCATTTGCATCTTTGCGAACATTGCGCAAAAGTCCAAAGTTGATCAAGTGCTCTTTCAAGCCCTTAAATGCCATTGTTCTAATTGGTGTTGGTCTCGATCCTTCGTCTGAATAAGTTGCTTTGATCAAAGACATCAAACGCACAAAAACATCGGCTTTAGGAGCAAAGAAATACACACCTGCCTGCCAGTGCCCGATAGCCTGACCAAGCTGAATATGCTTGATATAAGAATCTTGCAGTTCCAAATAGTACTTAATGCGTCGCTTCTTTTCAGCATCTTCGTTTTCTTGAGCTCTTTGCACTTGCTCAAGAACAATAAACTCTTCGTCCGATACCATTTTTTGCGGCACCGGTGCGGCAAGAACAAGCATGCCGAAATCTAAGCCTTGCAAACCATTTGCAATACGTTCGATTTGCTCAGACTCAAGCGTGTCACCACCAGTACTCTTTAGAGAAGGAATGCCGACCACAATGCCAACGTTCCCAGCCAGCGGTTCTATTTGTGCTTTTAGATCTTCAGAACTGAATACATCTTTGCTGATGTCTACACCGTTGTAGACGCTGTGCAAAATCGATTTTTGAATGTCATAGCAAATTTTGCTGAGGTCTGAACTTTCCATTCCTTCCGGCGGAGATTGCAAAGACATCCCCATGTAATATTTGACACCGGTCTTGCCACCCAAAACCAGATAACTAACATAAGCCTTCTGGCTGTTCAAACCGGTAAGCGCGTCTTCCATGAGATACATGCGCTTTGGCAATTGGTTTGGGTCGTTTTGCTGCTGCGGCTGTTGATTGCGCTGCTGCTTTTCCGCCTCGATATCCCAAGATCTTAAAATGCCGTCTACTCTTACGAAACTGAGCCCCGGAATCGGCCAGCTTTCAATTTCGCCTGGCGGCATTGGAGTTTGGTCTAGTAAATCGAGATCGTAGCGGCGCAAGTCGCCGATTTTTTCTTCCCAGATATTTCTGTTATTAGGACCCTGTCCCATAATTCTTGACACCCCGGTATTGGCGTCCGTCAGACGCCTCTCACTAATGATAATACCCGCTTTTCATGTTTTTGCCTGCCCATATGAGTGCCCAGAGCAGCCAAAGACGCCCCTTGAAAACGCATTTTATTGCGCCTGCTCAATTTGGCAAGTTTTTCCAAGCTCACGCTAGCTACGCGTCCTCTTGGCTGTCCTGTTCTTCGTATAGACTGTCCATCAAGTCCCAATTAACATCGCTTTTGTGGATGTCCTTGAATTCAGGTGCTTTCATGCGAAAAACACCGGCTTCAGTCCCAACCAGGTTGCAAAAATAAACGCGCTCGCCCTGGCCAAGTAATCGGTTTGTATTGATTTTTTCCTCGTCACTGGCAAGATTCATATTCGGTGTATTGTTTACCGGGTTAAAAATGTCCTTCAGCTGAATAATCTTCATTGTGCGACCATCAACCGGAAACATCGATGGACCCAAGATATCAGCATCTTTTTTGGAAATGGCAAATAATGCCATCGTGCCAAAATTCAAGGTCACTTTGTTGCGATATTCCTCAGACAAATCTTGCAGAGTTTTCAATGAGCCATGAATACCAATCGGCACCTTTCGTGAATCAGTACAGATAGAATCGAAAGCTGCCACATCTATGAAATGGTTCATTTCGTCCAGGTATAAAGCGCATGGCTTAACGCTTTCACCGCTATTTTCGTAAGTCAAAATTCCAGACTGTTTTAGTCCTGTGACAATCAGGCTACCAAGCAAGTTGCCACCCTTGTCGAGCTGACCACCAGGCACACGCACCAGCAAAATGCGCTTTTCTTCAATCACTTTTGCAAGATCAATACAGTTTTCTCTTGTGTTGAGCAAACGATGAATGCGCGGGTCTGAAAGCAAAGGTTGCACACGATTGAGAATCGGCTCAATCCAGGTCAACCACTGTTCAGAACGAGCCAGTTTCTTATAGTTGGCCCAGCCACGCAGCAATGTGTCCCACTCTCCCGGCATATTTTTTTCGACGTGCTGCAAAAGCAAATCGCGAAAATCGTTATCGGAGAGCAAAGCAGGTAAATCTTCCAGATTGCGTTCGTTGAGCATCAGCAAAATAACCGCGTGCCGCAGAATATCGGCTGTTTGCTGATTCCACTGATTTTGCTGATTTTGAGATTCGGTATAAACAGCCTTGAATCCCATCAAGACTGCACTGGCAGCTGAAAGGATCGCTTCTCGCCCGCTGGCAATTAGTGGGTTAAAACCAAGATTTGCTTCTTTGCGGCAGGGGTCAATTATGTTGACGCGACTCAAAAGATTCTTCGCATCTGGTGCAGAGCAAAGCCAACGGCTTAGCAATTCAACGAGCCCGCCTTCCGAATCAATAATAACAACAGCGCGATCGGCACTCTTAATATCGTCGACTGCCATGCTGGCCAGCAGCCTGCTTTTGCCCTTCGAACCTGCGCCCATCACAAGCACGTGAGAATTTCTTTCGCGCCGTTTTTCGTGCAAATAAAGCTTGCGAGGAAGGTTGAATTGCTGAATGCCCCAGTCGACTCTTTCTCCCAAATAAAGCGAGCCCGGCTTGGCACTGCCGCCCATCTGCCGCATCAAACGCAGGTGTTCGCCCTTCAACTGATGAGGAATATATTTTTCTCTTTCCCAGCGATTGAGCAATCCATGTCGACCGAAAAATCTCAACGACAAAAGAAAAATGCCAAATCCGCTCAAAATAAGAGCCAGAGAAATCTTCATAAAACGAGCAGCCAGGGGCTCATTCTCATTCCAGAACAATGCCCAGAACCAGTTTTTCGATGACGCGGTCTGTTCTGGCGCGCCCCCCTTTCTTAACTCCGCATGAAAGGGCATTTTTGCCGACAGAAGCTTTTGCCTGGCAAAAGAAGAATTAGAGTCAAAGTACCAATTGCCGTCGAGATATTTTTTGGGTGGGTTGGCACTCAACGCGCCTTCATAAGCAATTGCCTGACCAAGGTTTAAGCCGTTGCTCTGACGATAACGTTTTAGCAGTTTGAAATATGGTGCTTTGAAGCTGCCTTTCATTATGAAAGTTCTTCCAGCATCGTCTCCTTCACCCGTTATTGCATCTCCATTTTGATGCAAGGTCATAGAACCATAGCCAAGGCTGCCATTCTTGTTTTGATACGAATATGAATACAGACCATCGAGCGTAGGACTGTTCGAAACAGTGCTCGCACTATCAGGGGCTTTGAGAAAAAGCAACGAAGAAAGCAACAAAACAAGCAAGGCAAAACCAGAACCGAAAGCAATCAAAAGCGCCTTTGTTACTTCAAACGGTGTGCCATTTTTCTTTGTTTGACTCTGTCGTTTTTCAGACAAACTTCGCTCTTCAAAATCATCCTCGTCTTCATTGTTAATTGGCACAGCCTTGCGTTGAAGATGGTCAAAGAAGTCTTCACGGGCCGGCATTTCCTTTTCCTGATTTGCATCAAGCAAACGTTGCATCAACACCGATGTGTCATTTTCAGTAGGCACTTCTTCCTTAGCGGAAGCAGCAAGCGGCGGCTCAATCACAGATTGAATCGCTTGAACAGTTTCATTTTTTGCTAAAACAGGAGCTACCTCAGCAAAGAAGTCCATTGTTTTTTTGACGCCTGTTGCAACTGCGGCAGTGGCGATGATCGCACCCAGTGCATCGACACTGTGGGAACTGTTTGTCTTCGCCTCAGCATCAAGATTCAAAGCAATATCAATAGCGGAAGAAGCTTTCGCTGCCGCGAATTGCTTTTCATGGTTAAGTGCCAGCAAGACCGATTCAGCTTTAATCGGGTCATCCAACACTGCCACCGAATGTGGTGCAGGGGCAGAACTTAGTTGTTTGAACTCAGTAGATGAATACTTAGTTACTACATTGCCACAACCAGAGCACTTAGAACTAAGCCTGCGGAGAATCGAGCCGCAGTTCTGGCAAACATGTGTATTCAATTTTTTTACCTTCGTACTTGAATGAACTGAGACCACGACCTAATGACGTCATGTTTTGCTGAGTTCTTTGCACGCTCCTGTTGTCTGACCCCGCAAGGCAGTGCCGCGCAGCGATGGCTTTATCTATCGCTTGCCGCGCTGGGGATTGGAGTTAAGTACTAAATTAAGGATAATACTAAGTCTGTCGCAAGAACTTGTCAAGTAAAACAAAAGTGGAGTGATAACTCAATCCTCATCGTCCTCTTCGTCATCCTCGTCATCACTATCGACCCAGCGATTTTCATACATCTGTTCGATAAGATCGTGATTGATATCTTTCTCGTCTACATCTTTGAACTCAGGCGACTTCATGTGGAACACTCCGGCTACCGTACCTACGCGATAGCAGAAGAATGTGCGTTCTTCCTGACCTACAACTCGGTCGATGTTGAGCTTTTCTTCGTCTGAAATCAACTCGAATTGTGGGGATGAATTTACTTTGTTGAATACGTTTTGAATGGTTTGGTGTTTTACTTTTCTTCCGTCTACGCGGAACATCTGCGGACCGAGCATATCTCCATCTTTCTTAGCCAGCGCAAAAACAGCCATAACGCCAACGTTGATGATGAGCTGGTTTCGATAGTCTTCCGGCAAGGTTTGCAAGCTCTTGCTTGCTCCACAAAATCCAAGTTGAAACTTACGTGTTTCTGATGTAATTGCATCGAAAGTTTCTTTTTCGATGAATGTATCAAACTCATCGAGGTAAAGTGCGCAAGGGCGTTTTTTAGCACCACCTTTTACTGAAAGTGAAAGTGCGGCTTGTTTTACACCAGTAACCATCAAACTACCCAAGAGGTTGCCGTTTTGATCTAGCTGACCTTGTGGAATTTTGACAAATAGAATTTTCTTGTTTTTGATGATGCTCTGAAGATTTAGATCGCTCTTTGACTGGGTCAAGATTGGTCTAATACGAGGGTCGCCCAACATTGGTTGAACTCGGTTGAGAATCGGTTCAATCCAGTTGATCCACTGGTCTGTACGAGCAAGGCGCTTATAGTTGCTCCATGCGTCAATCAAAGTCGTGTATTCGCTTTTCTCATGTTTCATGCGCTCAACTTTTTCAAGCATGATGTCGCGGAAATCATTGTCTGAAAGCAAAACAGGCAAGTCTGTAAGACTCTTTCCGTTAGCCATAAGCAATACGGCAGAGTTTCTCAAAATGTTTGCAGTTTGCTGGTTCCACTGACTTTGAGAACCAGGCGGCTCTGTATAGATAGCTTTGAATCCAAACACAATTGAAGAAGCAGCGTTTTGCAAATCGCCGTCATCAGGATATTCAAGCGGGTTGTAGCAAATGGTTTCGCCGTCGTGTGTAGGGTCAATTACAATTACTCGCTTAGCAATTTGTTTGCCCTTTGGATGCGCAGCAATCCAGTGCATGATCAAATCAACAAGCGCACCATCTGAATCAACAACAACTACACCTCTGTCACCGCCCTCAATATCGTTGGCGATCATGCTTGCCATAAGGCGGCTCTTGCCTTTGGCGCCGGCACCTAAAATGAGAGTATGCGGGTTTGCCTCGCGCAATTCTGGTGGCAAGTTGAGCACGCGAGGGCGCCAGAATTGATGGATGCCCCATTCTTCTCTTACACCAAGAGGCACACCACCGATGCGAAGCGGTTTACCCATTTCGCCAACCATCTTAAAGTGCTGAGCCTTAAACTGCGATGGAATATATTCTTTCTTCGCCCAGATATTGAGCAAACCTGATGGACCGAAGAATTTCAGAGAAACCATGGCGATAACAACACCAATACTGATGATGCCGATTGCCACATTCATGAAGAAGCTCTGCGCTTTTTTCGGATCTTTCGGCGCGCCCATGTCAGGCTGCCCCGCTTGACCTCCAGAACCCATAGACGGCCCGGTCGCAATAGTGCCAGAACCAGGACCGCGCTTGGTGAGCGCGGCTTCCCACTTGCCTTGCATTGAAACTATTTGCGCGCGCCAGCTGTAACCTTCTCGTTTTGTAAGTTGCCAGACGCCTGAGATATGCGCGTAAGGTTGTCCCGGCGGCGGATTGTCTGCCGCGTAATCAATATTTCCTTGATAAACAATGGGTTTACCGATTGGCTGATTGTCTTGAACATATTGTTTTGAGAACTGAACTTTACTTCCACTTACGACTCCATTTATTTGGAATCGCGCTTTGTCTACTCCAAAGCCCTCAATTTTGCTACCGTTTTGCGTGATGCTCATGCCACCACGGCCGATGCTCTGATTTGGGTTTTGATAGGCAAGATCCCACTGCCCAGACAAGCCGGTTGGAGCAGCTGAAGTCATAGCCTGCCCACCGCCGCCCGCACCAGCTACGACTCCCCCGTTCAGCAATGGACCAAGCAGACTGCTGATGTTCGCAATTAAAACCATCAATGGAAAGGCAACGATCAACACCAGGAAACCGCTTACTTTCAGTACTTTCAGCGGCAACGAGAAGCCGAGAAGTTCAATTTTCTTGTCGTCGCTCTTGCTTTCGCTGCTCGACTTTCGACCACTCTTGCTGCCTTTTTTACCATCTGCTTTGCTGTCGGCTTTGTCTAATTTGCTTGATGATGTTTTGCCGGCAGAACTGCGAGCAACCTTAGTCTTGCTGCTGGTTTTTCCAGAAATTGGAGCTTCATCCCCGTCCTCATCTGGTTTTGGACGCAGTTTTTTGCTAGAGCCTTTCGCCTTTTTGGTTGGCTTAGCATCGTCGTTTTCATCATTGTTTGATGATGAAGCACCTGACCCTTGCCTGAAGTCAGCAACAACCGTGCCTGACTGATTATCACCTGCATTCAACGCAGCAGCTGCTTGAATAGCATTTTGAATAATACTTGCCTGGCTTCCGCTAAATGAAGAAGAAGGCGAAGAAGAACTTTCAAATGATCTGTTTGAATCAGTATTTTCTCTAGCTGACGAGCTTGCTTCGGGAGCTGGAGTATTGGCTGCACTTGTAGAACTGAAAAAATCCATCAGACCAGGACGGCTTGATGCCTGCGCTGATGTTGGCGCGGGGTTGAAAGATTCAGCTGGGCTAGTTTCTTTTACCGGCTCGACACTGGGCGCCGGCGCAAAATTGCCTGCAGATGGCGGAGCTGTGGCTGAGCTTTCAGGCGCTGCTGCCGTAAAATCTGGTGCTGCAGCTGCTGAAACTGGTGGCGCACCAAAGTCGGCTGCAGCTGGTGCAGGCTCAAATGTATTCGCAGGAGGTGGTGCCGCATCGAATCCACCACTTGCTGGAGGCGGAGCGCCAGCAGATGGTGCAGTGGAAAAGAAATCAGGCGCCGAGCTTTGCGGTTTGAACGCCGAGCCTGTTTCAGCTTGGGGTGGCGCCGCAAAATCTTGACTTGAAGAACTCTTAGACTCGAAAGAATCTTGCCGTGGCGCCATAAAAGCACCATTATCAGGCGCAGAACTTGGCTCGTTGACAGCCGCGGCAGCCTGCCCTGATTCGCCAAAAGCCTGCTGAGCAGCCGAAGCACCCATACTTGCCAGTGCATGCGCAGCGCCTGCGGCCATGGGCGTGCCTATCGCGGCAGCAGCGACGGCTGCACCGAACATACTGTTGCCAGTCGGAGGAGGAGGCTCCCACTGAGCTTGCGGCGGTGGGTCGATATCATCCGGCTGGGAGTAAGACTCGCTTTCCGGCTCTGACTGCGGCTCAACTTCAGCCTCTGGGCCGTAATCAGGAGGCGCTTCGCTGCTTACCGGAAAAATAATATTCGAAAGGTCTTGTTCGTTATATAGGAATGTGTTGGCACTTTCATGACCGTTGCCATCACCATTGCCGTGTCCGTTTCCATTGCCGTTTCTGCTGTAAATGACGTGATTTACTGTTCTTTCAAGAACAAGTGGGTCGTTTTTAACCGGCACCGCCAGTGCAGATACACCACCGAGAGAGCTAGCCAGAACTGTGGGTGAATGCTTGGACAGCACAATGCCGCAACCGTCGCAGCTTTTGCTTCGGCCGCGAATGATTTGTCCGCAGGATTGGCAAATTAGAAGTTCCAACTCATGGTCCTAACGAAGAATGCAGAGAACACCCTGCTTTGATAATAACCTCTTTCATGACTCTATGGACTTGCTTATTAGCCCTGGCGGCAAAAATATTTGACCAATCAGAGAAGCAAGTTCTAGTAAAAACCTGAATTTAAGTTGTATTTCAGACAAGGAGCATGGTACATTTACGAAAGGAGCTTGTCAAGCACCGGGGACTACCCCCCGGACGGCTTTTCTCGGCTATACTAATAAGATAGTTAGTACGCTGATTTTGGGGGAGCTTGGCAAGTATTAGCTGAGAAAGAAGAGCAAACTATTCAAGAGGTGACTCTTTAAGGCTGAAGAGCCTGCAAATATCGGACATTCCAGGGAATAGACGTGTTATTTCTGCTTCAAAGTGGAACAGACCTATTACTGAGGGTGTATTTGCTGGACCTCTTGAGGTAGGCGAGTGGGAACAACGGACAAGAAAAACCGCATTACGCGGGACGACAAGGAAACAACTGGGTCTGTGGATAACGGTTCAGGAAATGGTTCGACAGATGCTTCGGCCTCGCTCGCAGCTCGCAGAGCGAAGCTTCGTGGCGCATTGGGCGGAGCGAAAACAGGCGGCCCGATGCCAGACCCGTTCAGTTCTGGTCCGGCACCATACCCAACTGATGAATACGGCAACCCAAGCGATCCATACGGTTCTCAGCAATCACAATATCCAAACGACCCTTACGCAAACCAGCAAAATCAATATCCCCAAAGCGACCCATTCGGCACTCAGACTGACCCATACTCAAGCCAGGAAGAAACGCCATATCCTCAGCCGGACATAGACGAAGCGCTCGATGCTTACATGCAACAAGCACAGCAAAGCGAATTTCCAACGCACCCGGAAAGTCCGGCCCCAGAAGAATATAGCCAGGAACAAGAAGTAAACGTTTACGGAGTTCCCATCGAAGAAGCTTCGGCAGACATACTCCCGGCAACAACTCCCGAACCGCGTGTCAGTCGTTCTAGACGCTCGAGCAACACTGCAAGCACGCCGATTCCAGCCGCAGCATCTGCCAGTTTCGAAGCGGTACCCTCAATGCCCAGTGCAACAAAATCAAGTTCAATTCAGCCATTGCCACCAGTTTCAGACAAAACTGTGGAGCTAGTTAACAGCATTGACCAGTCGCTGAACATTTGTGCCACGAATTTAGCAGCTCTGCAAAACCTGGCAGGCGAGCAAACCGAAGTACTAAAGGGACTTTCCCAGACCCTACAAAATCAGACACTGCTTGAGATAGGGCTAAATTTAAACAGCCTGACAGAGTCTCTTACAGCAGCCCTGGAACCGATGAAATCAATCGGAGAGCTAGTGCCTGCGCTCGATTCGCTGGTTTCAGCCCTGGAAGGCAAAGAACAAGATCAAAGCGAAAAGCTATCTCCCGATCAACTTGTAACCAGCCTGGCAGACCAGCTTTCAGCCGGTCTCATAGACCCCTGGACATTCAAATGCGCTTACATGGCTGTCTACCCGGCAGACCATCCAGCAGACCTGTTGCACCGCCTTGTTGAGCTGCTAGGCACACAAAGACTATCTGGTGACTTGTTCAGAGCTGCTTACGAAGCAGTTCAAGCTGCAGAACCGCCACCCGGACGCACAGTTTATGCGCCCCCATCAGGCGAAGCAAGGGCAGGCATAGTCGACGAAAATATCAAAGCACAATTAGACAATCTCGAACGTGCAAACCGCGAACTACAAAAGCGCCAGGACGAGCGCGAACGCGAACTCAACGAAGTACTTGCTCAAAAAGATCAGGAACTTCAGTCAGCTCAAGAACAGCTTAATCAGCGCTTCGAGGAATTGAACGGTCGCTATGCCGATGCTGCAGACATGATTGCTGCGCGCGAAGAAGAATTTCGCGCCGCGCTTGAAAGCAAAGACATGGACATCATCGAGAAAGATGCAGAATTGAATATGTTGCGAGCTCAAATGGAAGAGCTCAGAGAGCAGACCGAATCAATGGTCAAAGATTTACAACGCGAGATGCTGCGGCTCAAAGAAAACCAGGAAACAATGGCTTCATCCGGCGGCGGCTCAGAATCAAACAGCTCGTCCGGTGCAAATAGCCAGAACTTCTTCGAGTCTGGTCCTCAAACTCCAAAACCAGGCGGCTTGTTCGAAAGCGGCTCAGGCAATAAACCAGTTTTTGCACCAGAGCCGGCAAGCGGCGGATTCGCCGATACTAATTTTTCAGCAGCCGAAAATAGCAGTAATTTTGGCGGAGAAAGCGGTGGCTTTGCCGCAGCTCAAAATCCACAAGCAAGTTTCCAGGCAGCTCAGGCAGCGGCGTTCAATGCACCTAGCTTCCAGCCGCCACCAAATCCGACATTCCAACCTCCTCAGCCTGCAACACCGGCTCAACAAAGCGTTCCACAACCAAACTCCAGACCGGCAAGCCCAGCAACAGGCCCGGGTCCGTCACCACCGACGACACCATTTGGAGGACAATCAGGGAGTTATGGCATGGGAGTCAGACAGCAAGTTTTTGAAGTAATTGTCAGACAGGCACTTGCAGGCGCACCGTGGCGAGAAATCTGCGCCGGGCCAATGCAAGTTAATAACATCAGCCCTGACGAAGTCGAAGCCGAAGTCAAACGCCGACAGAGCATGCTAAACAAATAAGTTCGTTAAAGGCGACGCCATGCGTCGCCTTTTCATTTCCATATGCATACAAAACAAAAAGACAACAGTAAGACAGTTCACGCTTTCGCATGAAACGCCTTACTGTTGAATCACAAAATTCGACTAAACGCCTAAAGTACTATTTGGCCGCATCACTTGGTGCCGCATCAGGAGCTGCTGCTGCTGCTGAAGCTGGGTGCTTGCTGTCAAAATTCTTGTCTAGAACTCTCCAATGCTCATGTACCATCTCAAGCCTGGTCATGAAGTCGCCCCAAATAATTGTAGGTAAATCAGTCAGCATGATTTTTACTGGCACCAGACTGACGCCCAGCACCGCAGCCGTGCATATAACTACTAGACTGCGTGTGAATCTTGACTCACGCTCTATCTTCTGGTGCAGTGCTGCGATCTTGCCTTCAAGGTTGCCACTGGTTGCCTCATCTGCCATAAAAATACTCCTCATCGTCACCGTCCGCCGGCCGAATTATACCCGCGTTGGAGACAAATACCTTGCAAATACTACATGTCGAGAGGTTATCAGACGCAAGTTTCGAAATGACAACCTTTATAGTCGAATAAGCGCCCGAGTTTGCAAGGCGACGCCTTGGATGCTGCTGGCGAACATCTAATTCCGCATGTTCGCTTGATGGGGCGACGCCATGCGTCGCCCGTCCAGTGGATCGCCGTCAGGCATCACTGAAAGTGCCGGACGAGTTTTGCTCCAGCTCCACAAGAGCGTTGAGCAAAATGCCTTCTTCTTCTGGAAACACTGTTCTGAAGTCGATGATAACCTCATCTTCTTTGGTAATCGCCAGCACTGGGGTCTGGCAGCTTCTCAAAAACTGTGCAACTTGAACCGGCTTCCAGGGCGTGCGCAACACAATTCCAGCACTATTCTTTTCAGTGCCGGGCAGCGAGCCACCACCAATTGCAGAATTGGTTTTAGACAATTCGAGCTTTACCTTTTTCAAATGCGATTTCGACTTTTGGATAAAGTCGTTGACTCTTTTTTCTAGCTCGGCCTCGGTGGCTGCAATTAGTTGCAATGCAGGCAATTGTTTTTGCGGCTCAGCGTACAAATATGCAGACAAGGCTTGCTCGAGTAAACAGATGCTGACTTTGTCCAATCGCAATGCTCTATATAGAGGATGCTTTGCCAGTTTTTCAATCAAGCTTTTAGAACCCGAAATAATGCCTGCCTGCGGACCGCCAAGCAATTTATCACCAGAGAAAGTCACAAGGTCAATGCCGGCTTCGATACTTTGAGCTACGGTGGGCTCGCCTTCCAATCCCAAATTGGCAAGGTTCATCAAAACACCACTGCCAAGGTCTTCCACAAGTGGCATGCCTTTGCTTTTGCAGAGCTTAACCAGGTCTTCCAACTTTGTTTCTTCGGTAAATCCTTTAAGTTCAAAGTTTGAACGATGACAGCGCATTATCAAGCCGCTTTGCGCTGCAATTGCATTTTCAAAGTCAGCCAATCTTGTTTTGTTAGTCGTTCCAACTTCGCGCAGCTTAGCTCCCGCCGCCTCGATTACATCAGGCACGCGAAAGCTGCCTCCGATTTCAACAAGTTCGCCGCGAGAGACAATCACCTCTTTACCCAGCGCAAAACAATTGACTACAAGGACAACTGCAGCAGCATTGTTATTAACAGCCAGACTGGCCTCTGCACCTGTGAGCACTTGCAATAATTTGTTTAATCGACTTGATCGCTTGCCTCGCTTGCCGCTTTCAAGGTTGATTTCCAAATTGCAATATCCACTTGCAACTGTTTTCAATCTATCTAAATGATCGCTCGAAATGGGGGCGCGCCCCAAATTAGTGTTGAGCACGACACCAGTTCCATTTATGACTTTCTTCAACGAATGGCTGGACAGCTCAAGCAAATTAGCTTTAACCATTTTAGCGATATCGTCTAAGTCTTGAATTTCCGCAGCACTGCGCAGCCTTTCAAGACAATCTCTGATGACCCACACAACAACGTCGCGCTTGTACGAAGAAAGGCAATCTATTAATTCAGGATGCCTGAGCACCTTATCAACTTGCGGCAATCTAGTTTGCACTAAGTTTCTCCAAATTCGAGCAGCTTCATTGATGAATATTCAATTTGATATCTTGGCAGAATAATTTGAGCAAATCAAAATAACTAAAGTGGGAATATGAAACTTGAAGGTTGCTTTTGGAGAGTTCAACGTGGGCAAAACCCTTAGATCGAAAACACTCTATCAAGACAAAGACTGGCTTACAGAAAAGTATGTCAACCAAAAGCTCAGCACGGTTGAAATTGCCAGACTTTATAGAGAAGAGCAAGGACGCTGGTGCGATCCAAACACAATTTCACGCTGGCTGAAAAAACACGACATCACCATGCGCACGCTGCAAGAAGCGCAGCAAAACAGGCATCAGGCAGCGACTCCGGCAGTGCCGCCCAAGAAGAAAAGCAGATAAGACGCCGACATTATCAGTCCAATTCAAAAGCTAAGGTTTGGTACAAGTCATCGCCCAGGTTTGCAAGCGGATAACTTAAATAAATACCAGAGACAACCAGCTTCCGCCGATACACATTCCACTTACGATATAAAGAAGGACATCGCGCCCGCCAGCCAAATAAAATGCACTGTAGGCTAGAAATGAAAATGAACAGTGCCAAAATTTCGGACTGGACTCTCTGACAGCTACCACAGCAAGACAGGCAGCCGCGATTATTGGAAATCCAAGGAAAAATAAGTCGAAAAGCATTGCGTTTAGCCAGTAGTGCAAGTCCGCTATTACTAAACCATCAGCCCGGGTGGCTGTCCATGGGATTATGCCCACCAGCGGCAGGAAGAGCAGTCAAATGAAGGACGAACAAGACTCATATTTTCAAGAACCGGCTCAAGACGAGCTGGTTTTCGGAAAAAATGCCGTGCTTTCATTCCTCGAGCAAGCTGAGCAGGAGGAGCAAGAAGCCGGTGACCACAAAATTGTGCAAAATGCTCTTTTACAAGAAGCCTTAGATAAGGCGCGCAGAGCCGCCCACAATGCCGCTGACGAAAACACAGAAGCTCTTGAAAAAGTTATTCAAGAGGCTGTCAGCACATTGCGCAAGCGCCAGGAAAACGGCTTGCAAATACCCCCAAAGCTAATGCTAGAGCCGCACAAAGGCATCAGAGTAAACAAAATTCTGATTGCTGACGGCATGGAATATGACGGCAGAGTCAAAAAAATCAAAACTCTGGCACGCTATCAACATATTCCAATTCACGATTGCGACCGCAAAAAATTAGACCAGCTCGCCGGTCCCCAGCGCAGACATCAAGGTGTAGTTGCCATGATATGTCCGGCTGAAATGTGGAAGCTTGACACTTTTTTGCAGAAGCTGGTTCTCGATCGAATTTCAAGAGAATTGGCAGGGCAAAGCATGGATGGCTACATGCTGGCAATGCTCGATGGTGTTGAGGATCCGCACAATCTGGGCGCCATTATTAGAGTCGCCGAGGCAGCCGGAGTCAAAGCACTTTTTCTACCCCAAAGACGGGCAGCCGGCTTAACGGGCACTGTGGCCAAAACAAGCGCCGGGGCACTTGCCAGTCTTCCAGTAGTCAGAGTCGGAAATATTGTTCAGTGTCTTGAGACTCTTAAAAAGTATGGCTTTTGGGTTGCAGCTCTTGACCTGGAGGGCCGCGAACTTTATACGAAGTCGAATCTGGTCAGGCCACTGGTAATCGTTGTAGGCAGCGAGGGCTCAGGGGTTAGCCGTTTGGTTAAGGAGCATTGCGACCTTTTGTTGAGAATACCGATGTTGGGCAAAACCGAATCACTAAACGCTTCTGTGGCTGCAGGCATCATGTTTTACGAGGTTGTCAGACAGTGCAAGCAGGAATGAGTATGAGGTAGAATGACAAATTCGTGGTCAACGACTACGCTGGTGTAGCTCAATGGCAGAGCAACGGTTTTGTAAACCGTAGGTTGCGGGTTCGACTCCCATCACCAGCTTATCTGGGCGGATGTCCGAGTGGTTAATGGAGGCAGCCTGTAAAGTTGCTGGCGCAAGCCTACGCTGGTTCGAACCCAGCTCCGCCCAATCTGTTCTTTGCGAAGAATCATATTCATAAATCCTGCAAACAAACTAAATAAGTGCGCAGGATGGCTATCAAGGAGCTTAAAATATAGCTCCTGATCAGCTCATGGTATATGAGGTGCAGCAGCTGGACAGTTGCCAATGTAGCACAGTGGTAGTGCACCCCCTTGGTAAGGGGGAGGTCACGAGTTCGAGCCTCGTCATTGGCTCCATTTTTCAGGAGACAGGCAAGCGATATCGTAAGCCCTAAGTCACGAAACCTGGACCACACGTTCGGCAGATGCACCAAAGAACCTTGAGTCAAAGAGCACAAACCATGCTCTGAGATCAGTAGGAACGAAGAAAACAGACCCCTGAAGGAGAGTTGAATAAATGGCCCGCCAGAAGTTTGAGCGAAACAAACCCAACGTCAACGTCGGCACCATCGGCCACGTTGACCACGGCAAAACCTCCCTGACCGCAGCGATCACCAAGGTTCTTGCCGAAACAGGAAAAGCCAAGTTTAAGGCTTACGACGAAATCGATGCTGCCCCGGAAGAAAAAGCCCGTGGTATCACGATTAACACAGCCCACGTTGAATACGAAACAGAAAGCCGTCACTACAGCCACGTAGACTGCCCAGGACACGCCGACTACATCAAAAACATGATCACCGGCGCCGCCCAAATGGACGGAGCAATCCTTGTAGTATCCGCCGCTGATGGACCAATGCCCCAGACCCGTGAGCACATCCTGCTTGCTCGTCAGGTAGGCGTTCCTTACATCACAGTATGGCTCAACAAGTGCGACATGGTTGACGATCCAGAATTGTTGGAATTGGTCGAAATGGAAGTACGCGAGCTTCTCAGCAAGTACAACTTCCCTGGCGACGACATTCCTTTCGTTCGTGGTTCAGCCATGAAAGTATTGGAAGGCGATGCAAAAGCCAAAGAACAAATCCTCGAGTTGATGAAGAATGTAGACAGCTACATCCCAACACCAACCAGAGAAATCGACAAACCGTTCTTGCTCGCTGTTGAAGACGTGTTCTCAATCACAGGTCGTGGCACAGTTGCTACCGGCAGAATTGAGCGCGGCAAGATCAAAGTTGGCGAAGAAGTAGAAATCATCGGTCTTGGTGACACACGCAAAACAGTTGTCACCGGCGTTGAAATGTACCAAAAGACCCTCGATGAAGGTTTGGCTGGCGATAACGTCGGTATCCTCGTCAGAGGCGTTGAAAAAGAAGACATCCAACGTGGACAAGTGCTTGCTAAGCCAAACAGCATCAAGCCACACACCAAGTTCAAGAGCGAAGTTTACGTTCTATCCAAAGAAGAAGGCGGACGTCACACTCCATTCTTCCCAGGCTACAGACCACAGTTCTACATCCGTACAACTGACGTTACAGGTTCCATCACTCTGCCAGCCGGAGTCGAAATGGTTATGCCTGGCGACAACGTAAGCATGGAAGTTGAACTCATTCAACCTGTTGCCGTTGAAGAAGGTATGAGATTCGCCATCCGCGAAGGCGGCCGTACAGTCGGCGCCGGCGTAGTTGCCTCGATCATCGAGTAAGCGACGTCTCAAGCAAAACATTAAAACGGGAAGCTTCGGCTTCCCGTTTTTTTTTCACAAGAATGTCAACTTTGCATCCTAATGTTGAATCTACTCAATAAACAAGACTTTTATTGAGATTGACGAGACTTCTTGATTTTCTTTTTCTTGGAGTCTTTCGGGGTTTGTGGAGACAAGTTCTCAGGTAACTGCTCTAGCTGGGAAACAGTTTTTTGAATTTCGGCTTTCTCGTTTGGATCTTTCGACAATTCAGCAGCCCGTCTCAAAGCTTTTGCAGCTTCTTGTGGACGCCCCTGACGGGCAATCGTATGACCAAGATTTAGCCAGGCTTGAAAATAATTCTCCTCAAGTTCGATAGCTCTTTGATAGGCCTCTTCTGCAATCGGATATTGCTGCTTCAAAGCAAACGCATTACCCATATTGAAATAGTAGATGCTGTCAAAAGGATAAGTGTGAATCGCATGCTTATAGCTTTCCAGGGCTTTATCTAGCTGACCCTTCTCCGCAAAATCATTTCCAAATTTCAAAAAATGATTTGCGTTGACCCAAGCACTGTAATTGCCCTTCCCAGGAAAAGTGCCATCAGATTTGGCAAAACACGGTTGAACCAGCAATGCCAATAAGGAGAATGAAACTAATGAAATTGGGTCAAATTCAAATCGCATTTGATTCCTTTTTTAAAATCACATAATTATGCAGTTGAGTTCACATGATTGTACCTAGCATCGGTGATGAAACAGGCACAAAATTACGATTGAGGAAGACTGATTACTGTAATTTTTCCAACTTATAAGTAGATCGGTGTCGTAGGCTCGTAAATTTAATCTGGGTGGAAGCAGAGAAAATAGAGCCAAGTAAAAGCGCTAAACGCTATCTGTTAGCAAAACAGAAATTACTAAATAACAAGTTGAATCCAACCAAGCCGCGATTAAATCGTATAGCTAAAACTTGGCGGTGTTATGAGTTCGGAAACTGAGCTGCCACAATTGAATCCAGCACATCCAGAGCCTGGACAAGGGGCTTTGGAAAGGCCGACTCCTGGCGCAAGCGCTGAGTCAACCTTTGCTTCGAATTTGTTGGCGGCAGTTTCTACAGAAATTTTTGGACCAAATAGCCCCTTTGCTCAAAGAAAAGAAGGCGCCCCACCGGCCACAGAGCAGCAGCCGCATCACGACGGACAAGATCAAACAAGTGGGTCTCCATCGAGTCATGGAGGCGAGAAAGCAAAAGCCCCTTCAGCTGGCGGACAAAGTAGTGAATCTGGAGCTCCAGAATTAACAATCAGCAAGCCAGGCGCAGTAAGACCGACGCAATCATTACCAATCACTGAATTGTTTGACAGCAGCAAAAACACGCACAACACAAAAGAAACTGATGATCTTGCTGTGCCCTCGTTGAAAACGCTCATGACACAGGCAAAGAATAGCAACGCACCAGTAAAAGAAAACGGAGCGCCGGACGATTCATTGACTGTAGCAGGAAAGAATCAATCGCATAACGACAGCTCTAATCTCTCTCTTCCTCCGATAAACGCAATAAAGAAACTCGATATCAATGACCTTGGATCAGGAACAACAGTCGAAAATATTAAACCGGCAGCACCACGAAGTGGGTCTGAACCTCACGACCCAAAACCAACAAACGGCAGCGAAACACCTGGCGCGACCACACTAAAGCAGCCATTTACTAAAGACGGCGATCCAATACTTCCAAGTGGAACTCTACATAAAGACCCAGACAAATCAGGCGGATTGATTCCTGAAATCAAAATTCCACAAGCACCGACAAAGGCTCCAGAACAGGTAGCAGCTGGCGCTCTTGCAGGCGTCCTCGAAAATAAGACCACTAATCTTAGTGGATTGTTGCAACAATCTGTCTTGCCAGCTTTTGACGATGGACAAAAGAAACCTGTAAATAACTCACCCGCGCAGATCATAGACAATGGATCGTTCAAATCAAAACCTGAAAGCGGAGAGATTAACAATTCACTTCTGCCGGTAATTTCTAACGAGCATAAATTACCGCTGAATACGGGCAACGAGGCCCCAATTCCAGGTATTGAAAACAAATTGCCACGTGTGGTGACTCCCGATAATCGAGAAGCAGCTGAATTGGTTTCAAATAAACCAGATAAAACGCTTGGCTCGCTAATTTCAAATTCAGTCGATAACGCAGGCGATCATCACTTGAATAATGCCTTGCCTCAAGTAGTTCAACCGAGTAGTTCTGAAGTTCAAAGAACAGCGTCAGAGTTGCCAAAAGTAACAGCTGTTTTACAAGCACCGGCACAAACTGAAAGCGAAACACCAAAGAAAGCCGTTGAAACACACAAAGCGATTGAGACTGAATCAATCAAAGCACCAGTCAGTGCAGCTACAAACCAAAACCTCCCAGCTGTCGAAAGCCAAAAACCAGTAGAAAACAAAATCGCTCAACTATTGAATGTTCTGGCAGAAATCAAGCCAGAAAAATCCGTACCAAACATCAACAACAATAACAGCAATAACGAAGTGCAAACTCGTCCTCTTGGAGCGGCTGCACCAGCTCAGCAAATAAAAGAACAAGAACTGCCGATGCTGCCAAACTTACTTCGCTTTTCTTCGGTCTCGACAGAATTGCAACGAGCAGCACTTCCAGATCAAATCAAAGCAATGGACCCCAACAGTCCAAATTTGCAATTGGCTCGCAACCAGATTTCTGCAGAAGCAATGTCTTTGAAAGATATGATTACAGGCATTAAATCGCTAGACCCATCAAAAGCAGGAGAATTAGGCGTCATTCCTGGTCAGGCGGGAGCGAAAGGTGATGCCATTGGTCTTGCAGGTATAAAGAGCCTGACAGATCTGCAAGCAGGGCTGAAAGATGGACAGGGGCTTGGCGCAAAAGTTGACGCGACCGCTGCCACCGCCATCGGTATCAAAGGCGCAGACCTGTTGGACAACGGCAAGGGTGGAGTTAAGGGAGCGTCCGCTGAAAACGCTCTGATTCCAGGCGACAAAAACGGTGTCATTCCAGAAAGAAAAGACAGTATAGATAAAAAAGACGAAAGCGAAGAAGACTCTGACATTGACAAAGAACTGATTTTAGCTGCAGCTAAAGCAGGAAAAGTAAAAGACACAAAAGCAGGCCAAAAGCCAGACGATAAGAGTTCGAAGAAAGAGCCAAAAACTCCCGAAGTACGCAAGAAGTATGTTGTGCGCGAAGGCGATACATTGGAGTCAATCGCTGAAAATATGCTAGGCGACAAGCGCTTTAAGATGCTTTTGGAAATCGTAAATCGCGGTTATATCACTTATCACTGGAAAGGCAGCGTGCGCATTGCAGATCTCAAAGTAGGGCAAGTCATTTGGTTGCCTACACCAAATGAAGTAAGAATACACAGCTCACTTTTCTTCACCGCCAAAAACAGCAAGTCACATATGTCGGCAGACCGTATTCTTCAAGAAAAAGTAAATGCGACAGCTACAGTTGAAATTGAAGAAATCAAACTTCCTCAAGTTGAATTTTCAAACGAAGAAACAGATACTCAAACGGTTGAAATCAAAGCATCAAAACAAGTAAACACACAGCAAGTTGATATTGCCCAGTTACTTAAAGACCTTCGCGCAGCCGCATCAGCGGGTAGAATGCCGTCCGGCAAGAAAGTTTGCACAGACACCGCAGAAGCAATGCCACCAATGGAAGATGTCTGCCAAACAGTTAGCTTGCTAGATTCAAGCAGCAGACTTCTCACCGACACAAATTTCGATGGCGACGAAAAATCGTTTTCAGCCAGACTGGAAA
Organism: uncultured Candidatus Obscuribacterales bacterium; assembly: GCA_964546815.1. GTDB lineage: Bacteria > Cyanobacteriota > Vampirovibrionia > Obscuribacterales > Obscuribacteraceae > JAIEPM01. The sequence goes on from CAZJLR010000002.1 coordinate 118,336, forward strand.
AACAAGTAAACGGAAAGTGGGTCACAGTTGCTAACTATGAACTAAAGAATGGACGTTGCGTGCGCTATATCTACAAGGCAAATGGAGCCCGCACAGCATTCTATGTGAATTTGCCCGACTCGGTTGCACGCGATATGTCAATTAAAGATCTAAGCCGCAATTGGAAAACATATACAGCCGACTTCGACCGCAATGATGCTGCAAAAGCTGCCTAAGTCATTTTTTTCAGCAACTTATTCCACGGGAATTGACTGGATAAATTGGTATAAACAGCTTGCGCCGGTATTTCAGCCATACACTTGCCTGGAACACCTTCACCAATAACACAAGATTTTCTATTAACGCATTTGCATTGGTTTGTGACAGTAAGTGCAAGCTCGCTGTAACCATATGGTCCACTGCGCTCTAGTAGCGTCGGTCCATAAACACCGACAACTGATATGCCAACGGCAGTTGCAATATGCGAAGGGCCAGTATCTCCTGCCACAGCAGCATCACAAAGAGACAGTGCGGCAGCAGTTTCTGGAAGACTCAACTTACCGGCTAGATTGAAACAGTACTCACCTGCTTTTTCGGCGATGCGCGAGCACAATGTTCTGTCTTCGGTGCCGCCAAGCAAAATTAGTGCGTGATCTTTTTCCCAGAGAATATGTTTTGTCAGAGCAATCCATTTATCTTCTGGCCATGCTCGATGAGGACGCAGTGACCCTACCCCTGGTATCAAAGCAAGCAAGCGCTTATTTTCGCGATAAACAAGCTTTCTCACTTTTTCTTTTTCGGATTCGTTTGGAAATAAGGTCGGGAATATTTTGTCTTTTTCTGGTTTATCGCAAATAGATGACACCGTATCCAAATAGTTATCTACTGCATGTATGGCAGGGTTCTTTTTATATCGCAAAACCTGAGCGCCACTAAATATAGTTTGCCAAAAACTCTTGCTAGATCCGGAAAGATCGACAATCAGCTCAGGTTTTGCAGCCTTTATACTCGCTCTGACACCGACAACAGACAAACTCTCGTCAAAAGGTATAAGCTCGTCGATGCTAGGACATATCGACAAGAGAGGAATCAGTGACTCGTGAGTCAAATATGTAATTTTTGCCGAGGGATACTTTTGCTTCAGACTGGCGCTCACAGGAGTCGCAAGCACTGAGTCTCCTATGGCGGCTGCATGTAGTATGAGTATTCTTTCCATGAATTTAAATTGTTTTCTTTCTTGTTGAGTGCAATATAAGTAGACTTCGCATACTCACCACTAGTGGTGTCGGATGTATTATCCGAAATATATAATATCCAAGCTATATAGCCAGTTCATTTGCCAACAAGCCTCAATCATACGATAATTGACGCGGCTACATTTGTGTTTGACGTATCTTCCCGTATCCTAATCAGGTAATCACATTCTAAGAATATGGCTGACGACGGCTTTTTTGTATTAGGTTTGCCCCAGGCTTCAGGTAAGGTAGCTGTGCTTTGCCGCTCACGCGGTAATAACCCAGGTCCGGCATATTGCTGGACTAAAAGGGAAGCAATTCAGTTGCGTACCAGGCTTGCCAATGACAGGCGCGGCGAAGACAACCCAAACGCCCAGCGCATCATCCAGCAATTACTTGTCTATAAGTATCTGCTAAGAAAACCACTCACTTGGCGACAAGGAGACCTCTGGGTCTACGCCGAGTCGCAAGCTCTGCAACCTGTTGAAGCCATGGGGCTTGTCAGGGTATAGCTGCTCAAAATATTACGAAATCAAAACGAGCTAGAAACTCCTTAACCGCGCACGGGTTATATTCCCGAGTGGAGTACCTGGGAGTTTAGTTGCGGGATGAACGTTGACACAATTGTCGCAATTTTGGCGATCATCCTGGCGCTTGGATTTGATTTTGTTAATGGCTTTCACGATACCGCAAACGCAGTAGCCACAGTCATTTACACCAAAGCGCTCAAACCTGGCGTTGCAATCGCCATGGCAGGAACGCTAAATTTTCTGGGCTGCGTTATGGTCGGAACGGCCGTAGCCATGGTCATTACCAAAATTATTCCGGAAGAAAAGGTCACCTTAACCCTGGTTGTCAGCGTTCTGATTGCAGCGGTTTTGTGGAATTTGCTCACCTGGCTGAAAGGTTTGCCAGTAAGCTCATCACATTGTCTGATTGGTGCACTCACCGGCGCAGGTGTCGCAGCCAACGGAGTTGAAGGTGTCAGCTGGCATGAATTAACACACGTTGGAATCGGACTTCTAGTGTCACCACTTGTCGGTTTTGCCGGCGGGGCTCTACTGACCTGGTTGGCTTTGAATGTTTCAGGCGAAAAGGAAAATCCGGGCAGCTCAAATCAGCGACATCCGAAAATCATGCGCTGGTTGCACATTTTATCCAGCTCTTCAGTCAGCTTCAGCCACGGTAGTAATGATGGGCAAAAGACTATGGGTATCATTACTTTGATATTGTCCACACACTTTGCTCAGTATGGGTTTAAGCATAATGAAGTGCCCTTGTTTGTCATGATAGCTGCAGCCCTGGCCATAGCGCTTGGCACCATGATTGGTGGCTGGAAAGTTATAAGAACAGTAGGCACAAAAATCAGCAGAGAACGTTTGAGCCATTCACAGGGCTTTGGTGCTTCGATGAGCACAGCCATCATTATATTAATTGCATCTGCCAAAGGCGCTCCAATTAGTACCACTCACACACTGAGCTCCGCAGTGGCCGGTGGCACTATTCCAGTTTACGGCGCCGGAAAGTTGAATGCGCAAACAATGTGGTTGATAGTTTTAGCCTGGGTGCTGACATTGCCTGTTGCCGCACTTTTCGCAGCGCTAAGCTATATCATTCTTCGTTTTTGCTGGCACGGCTAGACTAATTAGAGGTGAGCAATGAAATTCGTCGTAGCCTTTAGCAGTCCAAAACGCTCTTCACCAGTCGTAACTGTCGCAGCAAAACATGCGCTTGCGCTGAACGCAGAATTGATAATTTTGCGTGTCCTACCGGCTGCCGAAAAAGTTGGTGTCATTGCACAACTAATTGCTACTGACAGGCCACAAGAAAAAGCGCAACAGCAAATCGAAATGGTAGTAAACAAACTGAAAGAAAAAGGCATCAACGCCAGAGGCGAATTGCGTATGGGCGAAGTCGCCTCCGGCATTGCCAAAGCAGCGGTAGAACTTGGCGCAAATATGCTTTTTGTCGGCACGACAAACCTGCATCAGCGTGCCCGTTTTTACATGACCAGGGATCCCATAGTCAATTATATTGTAGACAATTGCCCAATATCGCTCTGCCTGGTAAGGGCAGACGACGCCTCTGCAATTCCAAGCATTCTGGAAAGCACTCCTGAGTTAGAGCAAATGGATCCTTATGACTAAAAGGCGAAAGTCTTTTCTGCCTTAGCCATTTTCCTGCTTGATGCTGAGTTTCTTCCTTTCGCCTTCAGCGACCTGGCTCTTAGGCGCGACAATCGTGAGCACTCCATTTTTTAGTGATGCTTGTGCTTTATCGCTTTCAATCCTGCAAGGAAGTGATATTGATCTTGAGAATGCGCCATAAACCCGCTCTAGTCGATGGTATTTCTTAGAAGATTCCTCCTGGCTTTTCTCTTCTTTCGTTTCGCCTTTTATAGTTATCGAATCGTCATTCACAGTAACGTCGAGATTTTTGCTATCAACACCCGGCACTTCCGCGCTGATTCGTATTTCATTGCCGCTTTCACTACTTTCAATTCGAGGAACATAGTTGGCAAAACCGCTCAAACGATGCCAATCGAATGCTCTTTCATTATCGAATTGTTTGAAATCTTCAAAGGGTAAAGCCAAATCGTCTAACTGAAAACTCCGCCATGGTGAAAAGAAAGCAGGCATTAAACTAAGATTGTCGATTTCTGCTCGCCAGTTATTCAATTCACTAGATAAAGATTGAATCGATTTGGCATCTGTTTTGGACGAGTGTATTTTTACAGGGAGGCTTGCAGACTCATTTGCCTGCGCCTTGCTGCTTTGATTGCACTCAGCGCTTGAGTGAATAACCTGCCCACAGGCAAATCCGACAGCCAAGCCCAGCGACAGAAGCAAAACAGCTGGGTTTGTTTTACTAGTACTCTTTATTTCGGGCCATTTCCAATTGAAATTCATAATAACCTCCTTTTCAGCTTGAGAAAAAGGCCATTTCTTCTTTCACCTGATTGCGGCTTTCGCCTGCAGAAAACATCAAAGCTTATATACCGCAAAAATCATAAGTTATTCAGGCTATAAAACACTTGAATAACAGATTTCAATTAAAAATGTAGCGATCTTTTTTTTGCAGTGCAAAAAAAACACAGCTTTTCTTAAAAATTTGCAGGAGCAAATTTCAGCACTGCCAGTAGTACCACAGCCAGCAGCGGTCCAAGCCAGAAAGTCACTCGGCAAAGACAGGCAGCCTCTCCGAACAGCAGTCATAGCAGACTTCTTGAAAATTATTAAGAAAAGCTTAAGCCTGAAAGATGTCTGAGAATTTTTTTGCTATAAAAACTCTTGGAAGGTATCAGTTTCCTTCCGTTAGGTCTGTTAAATCATCCCTACGCATCAGTGTATTAAAGGAGTTGATTTACCTTACTTGAGCGGTTGCAATCTGAAATCCATAGTTGAAATTACCAGCGCGCTAAGCTGGTCATCCACCTAAAAGCAGGGCAGCAGCATGATTTTGCTGCTGCCTTGAGTGAAAACGTTCACATCGTTGCAGACAAGTCTAAATAGTATAAAAGCACAACTGAAATATCATTCCATCTGAGGACCGGAGGTGATTACTATGTTAGGTATGAACTGGATTGAAAATTATTTGACTGCCGGCAACCAGGCAAGCTCAAAGAAGCAGCTCGCTGCACTAGCACGCAACAAACATCACAAAATTCGAATGAGGGTCGCAGAAAATCCGTCTGCTCCCAGTGAAATTCTAGAATTACTCTCAAAAGACAGGGAAGCTGAGGTGAGATTGGCGGTTGCTACCAATCGCTCAACACCTTATTCAATCATAAGTAAACTGGCTAATGATGAAGATCCAACCGTAAGACTCGGACTTGCCGAAGATCCAAACACAGCAGTCGAAATACTTAATACGCTCAGATCAGACAACAATCCATATGTTAGTTGCAGAGCAGAAAAAACTCTTGCAGCTATAGAAAGACTAGAAACGCCCGCAAAAGGCTCTCACAAATTTGCCTGGGCAGCTCAGGCCCAGCAACAGTTTGCTTAACGACTAAGGGAAGCCAGCGAGTTATTCCGCTCATGCGGAATAACTCGCCTTATCAATGAAAGGAACAATCAGTCAGAGCAATTAGTGCGGGAGGAGCAGATTATGAATCTGACGTTTGATACTGAAATTGTTGATGCCAAAGTTGCATTGAGAGCATTGAAACACTATGAAGACGGCAATTTCGAAAACGCTATCAACACACTCATGGAGGTTTTAGATATTGAACCGCAGAACTGGCAAGCTCGTTTGATGCTAGCTGTATGCTATTACAAAACAGGTCAATTCAATTCAGCACAACGTGCATTTCAATACATCTACGAAAAAGCACCCGAACGCGAGTTGCGCAAAAAGGGTCTTGAAGGAATGCAAGCAAGCAAAGCTAAGCTGGAGAAACATCATTCTTACAGCCCTGCAGAAATTGCCTCATACTTTGAGCGAAACTCACAAGAACCATTTTTCCCCTGGCTTGATGCCGCTGTAAATCAAAGCAAAGCGCCACAGAAAGCCTGGAAACCTGTTTATACTCATTAAGATCAGATCCACGACTCAGGGAAGTAAATCATCAATTGATGAAGCATTTCCCAAAGAGCGAATAATTTGCATCGGGGGCAAACATGAAAGCACAGCTTTTCCATAACCCTTACTGGTAATTCGGGGATCCAAAATGGCAACAATGCCTCGGTCTGTTTTGGTTCTGATTAATCTGCCGGCACCTTGCTTCAGTCGCATGATTGCGTAAGGTAGAGCGAGCTCTGAAAACCAGCTCATCCCTTCCTCTTCTTTCAGCTGATCGCACTTTGCTTCATAAACAGGGTCATCAGGCGATTGAAACGGAATGCGGTCAATAATCACGCAGCTGAGTTGATCACCATCAACTGATACACCTTCCCAAAAACTAGCGGTGGCAAAAAGGACAGCATTCGGCGTGTCTCGAAACCAATCGAGTAGCCTGTTGCGTGGCATTTCTCCTTGCTTTTTCGACATGTAGGGAATTCTGTCTTTCAAATAGCTATAACAATTATTCATAGCGTTGTAGCTTGTAAATAATACAAATGCTCTTCCATTGCTAATATCAAGAACGTGCTCAATTTGACGGTATGAAGCCGCAGCATAGTCTCTTGAGTTTGGATCAGGCATGTCTTTAGGCAGATAGAGAACTGCTTGCCGACTGTAATCAAAGGGACTTGATACCTGCAGCTGAATAATGTTGCGAGGCGCACCAATTTGCTGTTTGAAAAAATGAAATGGGTCATCGCCAGTGGTGGCGAGTGTGGCTGACATCCATATGGAGGACTCCAATCCGTCTTTATCAAACAAATATTGCTGGATAAATTCAGCCACACTCAATGGAGCAGCAACGATTTCTGTGCGCCTCGGTACATTGTCCGGTTTGTCTATCCAGAAAACCCATTCGGCATCAAGCGTTTCTAAAAGACCAAGACATTTCAGATAACCGGTGCAAGTTGTTGAAAGAGCTTTGGCTTTCAACTTCATTTTGTCTCGCATGTTATCAACATCGAGCAAATTATCGAATTGCTGTATAGATAACCAATCACGCAAAATGCTTATGCTTGTCATTAATTCGTCTATGCCATCGAGCACCTTGCGCAGCCTGCTGCGTCCAAACGGCAAGGCCTGGTGAACCAGGGTGAAAAACTCCTCGGCCATTTCTTCCATGTTTTGCACGATGTAAGCAGGCGCAGCAACTTGTTTGGAAGCTTTGGCGGCGAGGAGTTGGATGCCCCTCAAGCTCAATGACAAACTAAATGACTTACTGGCAATTTCAGGAAGCTGGTGCGCCTCATCAACAATCAACACTTCATATGGTGGCAATATATTGCCGCCACTTGCAGCATCGATAAGCAGCAAAGCATGATTTACAACTACTATGTTTGACTGCTCGGCTTTTCGACGAGCATTGAAGTAAAAGCAGTCGTTAAATGAAGGGCACTTATTACGAAGGCAATCATCAGAGTCTGAATTGATTTCAGACCATGTCTCAAATTGCGGAACGAAATCTAGTTCAGAGCGGTCACCAAATTCAGTGTCTCTCACCCAATCTAGAATTTTGCTGTCGATTTCAGCTTGAGTCTTATACTCTTCAAAACGACGTAAACCTATATAGTTTCCGCGTCCTTTAAACAGAGTCGCTTCTATTTCAAACGGCAAAATCGATTTGAGACAAGGAATGTCTTTGAAAATATACTGCTCTTGCAAAGCAATGGTTGCGGTAGACACAACAACACGCTTGCCGGATAGAGCGGCTGGAATTAGAGCCGCAAGGCTTTTGCCCGTGCCTGTGCCTGCTTCAAAAATACCAACCTTGCGCGAATTTATGGTTCGCTCAATTGATTTGGCAAAATCTATTTGCTGAGGACGCAACTCATAGGAGGAAGACATGACTTCCTCCAGGCGAGCAAATGTCGACTCTAGAGTTGCGGAAGGCTCCGCATCCGAAATATTACTGGATGCTGGCGGCACCGCTAGCTATTTGCGCCTGTGGGCGATATTGCGGAAGGTTTAGTGTTTGACCCAGGCTCAGGCGATTTGCATTACGCATTCCGTTGGTCTTGCAAATTTCGTCGAGCAGTCTTGGTGTAGCACGCTTGTATGCCTGCACTGCAATGCTGGCAAGGGTGTCGCCAGGACGCACAGTGTAAGTGTTGAACAAAGGCACTATCAGGTCGGGATCTCCGCTTGCTGTGGCAACGCGGGTTGTCACCATAGCAGTACCACCGCTGACGGTGGTCAAAGCACCTTTGACCTGGTTAACACCAGCTCTGCCATTAGCTACAACGATTTGTGGAGCCGAATGATCTGTATGCGAAGCAAACAGTTGGGATGCACCATGCACGATACCAACACAGAGTACCGAAGCAACTATCCCGGAAACAAACCCAACACCCCAATAGAATGAAGGTTGTTTTTTGTGATGATTGCCGTGCAAGAACTCTGCACTAACACCCGGCCACAGCGTTTCGATTTCAGCTGACTTCGCGTGGGGCTCGGTTTCGTCTTCTAGATAGCAAGACTTTGACACATAAGAATCGCGTGATGCACGTGGTTCGCGAACATATTCAGGCACAGAGTCGAAGTCTAGTTTTTCTTGATCTAGCAAGACTGCACTCCCGTTTGAACCAATCACAGCCATAAAATTGATGACCTCTGGAGGGGTAACCTCTTAGTTTCTACTCCGAAGGGAATTGAAACTGTCCTGGCATATTATCGACTTTAACTGGAGAATGTCAAACTGCCGATAATAATTCCGTAAATTCAATTATACCAAGCATTTCAAGTCTTGCCCATATATGCATTTCAGATTGCACGATCTTTAACAGCCAGAGAGCATGCTATTGATCTTAATTAATGACAACAATCAACTTAGTTGTCTGGGGTGAAATGCCTGTCCTGACAGCATCTTCGGGATTCGAGCATCTACACGTTTTTGCTAATGAAGTCGACAATTCCGCCACCAAAGACAGTTCTATGAAATTTTGACAACTATGTATTGCATGCAGAATTGATGCACTTCATATACGCAGCGACAATGCGTCAGATCCCTTGGGGCAAAAGCGTTTCAAGATCATTCTTAAGGGAGAATAATATTACAGAAAGTTTCTGTTTGACTTCTCTGCTGGAATTAATCTATCTGTCAAGGGTAGAAAATTTCACTTCTTGACTTTGCTGTCACGCGAATTATTTTCCGGTTTTTTAGTGTCAGCCGGAGCGCTTGACGAGCGGTTTTGCGAAGCTGGAGCTTTTTCAGACGCATCATTATCTGAACTTGCGCCTTGTGAGTTACTGCGCGCCGCTTTAATTGACTGGGCACCACCGGCGATGACTACCGTTGATAGCTCCGGCTTAAATGCACTGCGAATTACCTTATTTACTGTTTCGACAGTGGCCGCCTTAATAGAAGCGATTTCAGCACCATAGCCATTGACGATATCACTGTGCTCGGCACTATCTAATAGATCACTGCTAATTGCGCCGAGTGTAGCCTGGGTGCGCACAGGCAGACTGCCAAGCAAATAGCGTTTTACTTCGGCAAATTCCTCAGGCGTGACGCCATTTTTGGCAATCAAGCGAAGTTCATTTTTAATGGTCTTTACTGAAAGTGGTACTGCAGACGGTTCTACAGATAATGATAGAGACCAGCGAGTGAGATTAGATACAGGGTCTAATTTGACACTCATGTCACCACTACTAATGGCGGCCTCAAGAGCTGGAGTTTTAGACAGGGCTTGTTCAAAGCGAGAGAACATCGGGTGATTTACAAGAATACTATCGGCAATTAGTAAACTGCCGTACTCCGGATGCGACTGCGCCATCGGGACTATTTGTCCAAAACAAACGTTGCTCTTCTTGCTGTCCTTAATGGGGATAGTGCTTCGCAGAACGTGCTGTACCCGCGCCTTGGCATGCAGCTGATTGTGAGACCCTTTACCGCTCCACTTGCCGAAAGAACGTTCAGCCAGAGCATAAACTTGCTCAGCATTGTAATCACCAGCAAATACGATTGTGGTGGCACCTGGCACCACATGATTGGCGAAAAACTTCTGGGTTTCGCTTAAGTCAGCCTGCGAAATTGCTTTGGCTTTGTCATTGGGGTCAGCTGGGCAAAAGGGTGAATTTTCATCTAGCAGCCCTTGCAACAATACTCTGTCGACCTTTTGACTAACACCATCTTCACTGCGCTTGAGCACAGCCAGTGCATCCTGTTTAGCCTTATCCAAATTAGCATCATCCAGTAGAGGCTGACTGAGCGATTCTGCAATCATGTCCATATGAGCTGGAAGGTCGCGTGAAAGACAACGGGTGGAAAAATCTATTGTTTCGATGCCGCTGTCAAATTTGAGCATATGCCCTGCTGCAACACCGAGGTCATCTTGTGTTGAAACAATTTGAGCATGGCTTCGCTTAGTAGACCCTTGCGAAAGAACGCTGGCAGCTAGAAGTGAAAAACCCGGAAAGTTGCGACTTGAATAAGCATCACCGGCTTGCACAGATCCAGATATTTGCATTACCGGGCTGACATGAGTCTCAAACACAATTACATTGATACCGTTTTTCAAGACACGGTGACTCAAATTCCCTGCTTCTGATTCAGGACCCGGCTTTAGCTGAACAATCTGCTTGCCGATTGCTTGAGCCGTATTGCCCACAGCAGAACCAAGATTGCCGATCGCACCGGGAAGATTGATAATTGCCGAACCAACATTTCCAACTGCACCGGGAATGTTACCTGTGACTGCGTTGCCTAAAGCTGAAGGAATGTCGCGAATAACAGCCGGTATACCCTTTTTGTTGGCAGCCTTAGATTGATTAGGCGCTGAGTCCGAATCGTTTTCTTTATAGCCGGTTAGCCTGGCGTGCTCTACAACTTTGATATTTGGCTGCTTTTCGTGCTCTTTCGGCGATTCAGTGTTATTGGCTTTAGGTGGTGTCGCTTTCGGTGCAGCGGCTCCAGCTATCCAGCCGACCACTCGGGCATCTGGACTGAAATACTTTTTGGCAACACGATTTACATCAGCCGCGCTGACTGCTCTGATTCTATCGGCCCAGGTGTATGAATTTTGCCACTTATCCAGACAATCAAAATAACCGAGGTGAAAGCCGGCACGATAGGGTCCATCACACTCAGCATAATAAGCAAATTCTGCCTGATTTCGCGCTCTTTTCAGTTCTGCATCAGCTGGAGGTTTTTCTCTAAACTGCTGCATTAGAGAGTCTAGATTCTCCAGAATTTTTGCCTGTGCATTGTAAGTAGCCGGATTAGCGGTGCATGTAATTGTGAACAAACCAGGGTCTTTTGTAAGTTCATAGCTTGCCTGGGCCGATGCGCAAACTTTTGGTTCCAAAAGTTTGCTTTTCAATCGTCCATTGACGCCACCATTCAACAAACGTTCAAGCACAACCATGGCTGGAGCGTCAGCGTCTTCCATTGCCGGTGCACGATATGCAGCCTGCAATACTTCTTTATTGCCGGCATATTTTGTATTGACTCTTCTTTCGCTGCGCGGAAGAGGTTCGTTAACCTGCACGTGAGAAACAGCTTTAGCGCTGCCACCCAAGCCGGCAAAATATTTTTGCACCAGAGCGCTTGCTGTCTTGGCGTGGACATCGCCGGAAATAATCAAAGTAGCGTTAGAAGGAGTGTAGAACTTTTCGTAAAATTGTTTAGCATGCTCAGCTGTGAGCGCCTCTACATCAGTTTTCCAGCCGATTGTAGGATTGTGATATGGATGCTGCATAAAGACCATTGCCCTTACTTCTTTTGAAAGCAGGGCGACAGGATCTTTAGCTTCGTTTTCAAATTCTTTTTGGATGTTAGCGACTTCTTGCTTCACTTCATTTTCACTGAAGCGCGTATGAGCCATACGTTCAGACTCGATTTTAAGAGCCATTTCTAGCTTGTTTGCAGGCAAGGTCTCGAAAAATGTAGTGAAGTCGTCACTTGTATATCCGTTGAACTGTCCGCCGACTCTGGCAATAGAACTGCCGATATCGCCCGGCTTAAATTGACCCACTTCTTGAAACATAAGATGCTCAACCATGTGGCTGAGCCCCGTAGATCCCGCTTGCTCATCGCGTGAGCCGACACGATACCAGACCAGAGTTGAGACCACAGGAAATTCATGGTTTTCCAAAATCAGAACTTTCAATCCGTTTGGAAGAACGGTTTCTTGCGCCACAGTTTGCGCGCCTTTGTAGACTGTCGGCAACGGTGCGGCTGTGATTGCAACAGATGAACGTGCTGTCATCACTTTTTCAGTCTGTGGAACTGCTTTTGCAGCCCCAGTTGAAGTTGCGGACGTGGTCTTTTGAGAATCAGTCGCAGAGTTTTGACCAGTCGATTCAGAACCTGGAGTAGAAGGGATAGCTCCGGCCGCTGGCAGAGCTAGTTTTTTAAGCGCCTGACTGGCTTCGGGACTCAAGGGTTCTTCATCAGCAGCCCAGACAGGCATCCCAATGATTGAAACGCTGGAGCTGATAGATAAGATGCCCGCCAATAGGGCGTGTCCAAGTTTTTTGATTTGCATAGCCTGACGGCTCTCTGATTAAAAGCGGCACAGACGAACTCTTCGCGATGCCCTCAAAGGGCAATAGCCGTGCCTTCCGCGTCATCCGACCTGCTTATATACCATATGTAGACGGGAGGGTTCCCAAGAATTAAGTAATACAAGATAGCCTTCAGCCGAATCGCTTGCCTCAACGGCAGTTCAGCAGCTTTTAATATATCGACTCAATGAGTTGAATTTCATTGCCGCAAGCGCTCTAGAAATGGCAATGTCTGTAATGAATTGGATGTTTAAGGCAAAAAGTTGCTGAAAAGCCTGCTGACTATTGATATTATTTCTCAATAGAGATGCAAAGGATTAGTCGGTGGTAACTGCCACAAATCGACAGCCTGTAACTACGGGTTCAGCCGCGAAAGGCAAGCAAATAGTGCTTGCCGGTAATCCTAATGTTGGCAAATCAGCCCTCTTTTCAGCCCTAACCGGGGTGCACGCCGAAGTTTCAAACTTCCCTGGCACTACAATAGACATTTCTAAAGGCAAGCTCGGCAGCGACGATCTTTCTGACACACCCGGCATTTATGGTGTGTCAAGCTTTAACGACGAAGAACGTATTGCTCGAAAAATGATTATGGAAGCCGAGCAGGTCATCAACGTCGTATCGGCGCTCAGCTTAGACCGTGATTTGTTTTTGACACTGCAACTTTTAGACATGGGCAAGCCTATGATTCTCGTGGTGAATCAATGGGATGAAGCCCAACAACGCAACATGAAAATTGACCTTAATGCACTTTCCGATTTGCTCGGAATACCGGTGGTTCAAACCATCGCAGTGGCAAATGAAGGTATCAATAATGTCATCGCACTACTTCCAAACGCAAAAGAAGGAATTAGCTCAAACCTCGTTTCCGAAAAAATTCAGGGATTGTTAGAGCGCGGGGCGCAAAAAGACCATGCTGTTCTAATAGCAGAAGGTGACGAACAATCGGCCACCGAATGTGATTTGGAAGTACTAAACTTTCGCCAGGAAATTTATAGAGACCGCAGACGGCGTGTCAACGAAATAGTCAACACTGTAGTTAAGCACACTGAAGCACGCAAACAGGCCTCTGTTTTTGTTGGAAGACTTCTTCTCAGTCCACTTTGGGGTGGGCTGATTTCGGCTTTTGTTTGCTATTTGATTTTCTATCAGCTGCTAGGCGTATTCGTTGCCGGCACTGTTGTTGATTTTACTGAAAAGAAAATGATGCGAGTTTATTGCGAACCGACTGTGCGCAGATTGGTGGCAACAGCTTGCCCAAGCACAATAACGGTTGACGACAAAACTTTTGATTTCCCGTCAGGTACATTATCGGCGCCAAAAGAAGCTGAAAGTTTTGAGAAAGCCAAAGCTGCAGTTACCCCAGACAAAGTTACATACGATTTCTGGTCGCACAAGAATTTGCCTGGTGCAATCGGCAACACTCTGGCCGGTGAATACGGCATTTTGACCCTGACCGTTACTTACTTGCTGGGTTTACTCTTTCCACTGGTTTTAGCTTTTTACTTCGGGCTTTCATTACTTGAAGATTCAGGTTACTTGCCCAGACTTGCCGTGCTGGTCGATAGAATTTTGAACAGGATTGGTCTTACAGGAAGAGCCATAATTCCACTGATATTGGGCTTGGGCTGCGTCACGATGGCGACAGTGACCACGCGACTGTTGTCGTCCACAAGAGAAAAAATTATCGCCACAGCACTTCTTGGTATCGCAATTCCATGTTCTGCTCAACTGGGAATTGTTTCCGGAACCCTGGCAAAATGCGGGGGCGCACTTCCCTGGGTTGTCTATGGCAGCGTAGTTTCGGGCATCCTGGTTATAACTGGTCTTGTACTCAACAAAATCATGCCCGGCAAATCAGGTTCTCTCATGATCGATTTGCCACCAATGCGTTTGCCGCGACCTGCCAATGTCGCAAAGAAAACCTGGACTAAAACCTACAATTTCATGCTTGAGTCAATTCCCATGTTTTGTCTGGCAGGATTAGTAGTATCAGTCGGACAGATGACAGGACTGCTTGATGCGCTGATCAAAATCTTGAGCCCGCTAACTGTTGGTCTGCTTCATTTGCCGAACGATCCGCGCATTCCCACAACATTTATCCTTGGAATTGTAAGAAGAGATTTTGCTGCCTTTGGTCTCACCGATGTACCTTTGACCGCAACACAAGCAGTCGTGTCGATGGTTGTGATCACATTGTTTGTACCTTGCATTGCAACAGTCGGCGTGATGATAAAAGAGCGCGGCTTGAAAGTTGCACTCAGCATCTGGCTAGGTTCCTGGCTTTTCGCGTTTATAGTCGGCGCAGGTCTTGCGCAAATTTTGCCGGCAATTTTCAATTTCAAAATTTGATGCGTTTGATCAGCTGACCGAAACACAGCTCTGATAATGCTTTCGAGAATTCATACGCAGTTTAGTGTACGAATTTTTCGCGAACTTATTTGAAAATTCTTATCTTCTTGTGAAGTTTGACTCTAAGTAAGCAAAACGGCGCAATACTAGTGCCTGTCTTGAATTACGAAAAGCATTACCAGGATAGGCTTTTCGCAGCTTAGGAAAAACACCATGGCAATTGCCAAGTATCCGGTGCTAGTCTTTAAGGAAGAAAGAAGTCAAGCGAAGATTTTTCTGGTGGCGCGGTAAGAATAACTTGTGGGGCAAGATTGCCTCTAGTAAGTGAGGATACTGAGATGATAGGAACTACAGCTAGCACTACAGCGTTTGTGAGCACACCAACGGTTCATCTGCTTCCGGCAGCGGAACAGATGCCACAAGTAGACCTTTTTCACGTAGCCTACTTCCGCGACAACACCAGCTACGAAGACCTTCTGAGAGCATTGCTTCAGAAAGTAAGCGTTATGCAAAAACACCTTGCAGCAGAAACCAATCGCTAAGCTGCAGTCATAAAAGACAATCTAGAAAGGGAGGCGAAAGCCTCCCTTTCCATTTGCAGTGAGAATCTTTGACTCTAATCGCCGTTCAGTTTGAGACTCTTAACCAAAGTGCCAACAGTTACTATAGGCGTGATATATTTTATATTGTGGCAGGTGTCGCCAAGTGGTTAAGGCGCCGGTTTGTGGTACCGGTATTCGCGGGTTCAAGTCCCGTCATCTGCCCCATAATTTGAAAATAGAAAACAGTGCAACAGGTCTCCAAGCCAGAAATTAGAAGGGAGACCTAGTATCCTTACGTATACTGATCAACAAACAACGGCTGCGGGCTAAATCTCAATCTCGCTCATTCGAGGACAAAATGGTAAGTTCAACATCGATTTCTAATTCTATAAAACCAAAAACTAGCTACGACGAGACGCCATACGAAAGCTATCCGATTACAAAAACACACCCGGATAATCTGGCAACACTGGCAACTGTTTTTGGCATGAAAGCTAAGCCAATCGCCAATGCCCGGGTTCTCGAACTTGGTTGCGCCAGCGGCGGAAATATCATCCCGATGGCAATGGCATTTCCGGAAAGCACTTTCATCGGTATCGAATTATCCGAACGACAAGCTTTAGACGGCCAGAACATCATCAAAACACTCGGTCTAAAAAACGTAGAAATCAGACAGCAAAACATTTTAGACCTCAACAAAGACATCGGTGAATTCGATTACATCATTACCCACGGTGTTTACTCCTGGGTGCCAGCCAATGTGCAAGACAAAATTCTTCAAGTTATTGAAGACTGTCTTGCACCACAGGGAGTGGCATGTGTCAGCTACAACACATTTCCAGGTTGGCATTTCCGCGGCATGATTAGAGAAATGGTTCTCTATCACACAAGACTATTGAGAAGCCCGCAAGAAAAAACAGCACAAGCAAGAGCCCTGATTGATTTTCTCTATCAATCTGTGCCAACTGAAAACAATGCCCACAGCTTGATGCTTAATGGTGAATTGAAGATTTTAAGAGAAAGCAACGACTCATACATTTTGCATGAGTACTTTGAAGAAACAAACACCCCAACCTACTTCCATGAATTCATGGAAAGAGCAGCATCACATGGACTTCAGTTTCTTTCTGAAGGCGAATTCGCCACGATGATTACGAGTAATCTGCCGGCTACTATTCAAGAAACTTTGGCTCGCATTTCAAACGACATTTTGAGAACAGAACAATATCTCGATTTTGTTCATAACCGTTATTTCCGCATGACTCTGCTTTGCCGCAAAGATGTGCCGCTAAACCGCAATCTCACAAACCAGAGCATTATGCCGCTTTATGCTGCATTTGCCGGAAAACCGAAAAGTGAAAAGGTAGATTTGAACCCAGGCAAAGTCGAATCTTTCGCACTTGCCGATGGACGCAACGTTGACTCTGACGTTCCGGTGGTCAAAGCTGCGCTGCTTCACCTGTCCAACATCTGGCCGGAAGTATTGCCGATGGATGATATTTTCAAGGTTGCTTGCGACAAGCTCCGCGAGAATTCAGTTGCCGTTGACGAAAGTCAATTTGAACAAATGAAAGCAGTTCTGTTTGAAACGATTCTCAGAGCCTATGCAGCAAATGTATTACTTCTACGGTCTCAATCATTTCCATTCGTTCGCGAGCTCACAGAAAAACCAAAGTCGAGCCCGCTGGCACGCATGCAAGCCGAACTGCAACTGGCCAAGGTTACAAACATGCTTCACGAAATCGTCAACACAGACATACTGGCAAACCACATGCTCATGCTGATGGACGGCACTCGTGACAGAAATCAAATCACCGAAGAAATTGTAAAACTGGCCCAGAAAGGCACGCTCGTCATAAGACGAGACAACAATGTGCTGACTGATGCTGCGGAAATAAAAGTCGCATTGCAGCCTGAAATAGAATCGCGTTTTGTTCAAATACGGAATGCAGCTTTATTGGTCGGCTAGTAATGGCAAAACATGAACTCACTGCCCCCGCCTTATAAACCGCAGATTTTTCGGCAGGGGCTGATTCTTGTTCTCACGCCCTTAACAGTTGGCAGCTGCCTTCTGATTTTTTTGAACCAGTTATGGCTGGCGACAGAAAAGCTTGCTTTTGAAGAGCAAGAACAGAGTCGCCTGCTTGCGCACCAAAATTTTGCCTTCAGCCAATGGGCGCAGCTAACCGGCAATTTGATTGCCAGGGCTTTCAGCGACGAAAAAGCCTACAGCAAAGCTTCAGACGCATTTCAAAAACGCATGGAAGAGGAACTTGCTCAAATTCGCAGTCTGCCAGCATCTAAAGGAGAGAAAGCCGAATTAGCTGAAAAACTGGAAAACATGTGCATGCTTTCAGTGCACGAACTAAACGCCATTCCTAGTGGCGACAGCTCTGGCTCTATGAGCAGCTTCAAAAATCTGCAATTGATGCCGCCTATTTTGAAGCACATTTACTCAACACCAGTAAAAATTCGCAACCTGCTGGAGAAAGAATATAACGAGCTAATTGCTTTGCAAAAGGTACAAAACATTCAGCAAAGGATACTCAGAATTGCAACTTACTTGTGTATCGGCAGCAACATAGCTCTTTCTATTTTTCTTGTCTGGAAGTTTTCAATCAATTTCACCAGGCGGCTGGCAACTGTAACACTTAACTCGACTCTTTTGCCAAAGCTTGAGCCTCTTACGAAAAATATCACAGGCAAAGATGAGCTGGCATATTTAGATGCTGTCTTGCAAGAATCGGCTGAAAATTTGTGCGCCGCGGCAGAACATCGAAAGGCCATCTTTCACATGGTGGCTCACGACATTCGCTCGCCCCTGATGGCGGCGCAAATGTGCCTCGACCTCTATGATGAACTGTCACCTGCTTCCGAAAATGCTGAAATTAAAACGAGCCATTTCCCAAAAGCTCAAGAAAAACTTAGTTCGATTCTCGAACAAGTGAAAACAGTTCTCGTCCTCGAGACTAATGAAAAATCGCAAACTGAAACTGGCAAAAGCAACGTGGTATTAGCCAGCACTGAAGCCGCGCCAAAGACTGAGCTAAAAGCATCAAAGCGCCAAGCGATAAGTGGCGATTTTTTCTCTCTAAAAATATTCCACAAAGTCCTGGCGATTGTATTGATTCCACTTTTTGTGCAAACAGTCTTTCTCTTGCTCATAAATTCCCAGGTTGTTTCTACCGAAAATTTAGTCAAGAAAGAACGGCTGCAAACAAATCTGGTAATGAGCATCAACATGGTTTTCCTCGATTCACTCAGAGCGACCATCAGCGAAGCCTTGTTTCAAATCACCCAGGAGCCAACACTTAAAGAAATAGCTATTCGTAATTACAAACGACCAATGAGCGAAGTGCCCAATGCTTCAACCCTGGAAAAAATAGCTCCTGAGTGGAAAGATGTTTTGACAGACTGGACTGCAATGATAGAAAAACACATTGCCGAGCTTTCCAGTGAAGAAAAGAAGGAGAGCAGCTTAGACATGTCCAAAATCGTGGACAGGTTTAAGAAGGGTAGACCACTGCAAAGAAAAACTATAATCATAGGCAGGCGGGCGCAAGCTCTTTTCGAAGAAGAATCTGTCAAACTGCAAAACTCGGAAAAGAGCCAGAGAGAAGCGAGAAAGAAAGTAAGCGAAATCCTCGGATGGGGAATTTTCATCAATTTTCTACTGGGTTTCGGCATGCTTGTTTCGTTCAGCAAAGATATCAGCCAAAGACTGAGCAAGCTTTTAGCCAATGCAGCAAAACTTGGCAGCAAAGAAGACCTTCAATATTCAATTTCAGGAGCCGATGAGCTTGCCTCGCTCGACCTAGTTTTTCACCACACTCAGGAGTCATTGCGGCTGGCTGCAGAAGAACGCATGCAAACAATGCAATTAATCGCTACAGAAATGAACCAGCCGTTGCTCGAAGCAAGGAAAGAGCTGCAAGTTTTCCAGGAAAACGAAAAGCAGAACGCCAACCCAGCAACAGCTAAACAGCTAAGCCGCGCTCAGTACAACATCGATAGGGTACTAGACCTGATCAACGATTTGCTCACGATGGAAACACTAGAAACAGGAAAAATAGGTCTTGAATTAAGTACATGCAACTCTTTCAATCTGGTGGAAGAGTCGATTGCTACAGTAAGCAGTTTAGCCGCGCAGAAAAAAATAGAGCTGATAAACCAGGCTGAAAGCATTGAATTAGTGGCTGACAAAGCGCGCTTGATTCAAGTACTGGTAAATCTCATTTCAAACGCCATCAAATTCTCAGACAAAGACACTCAAATTTGCATAAGTGCAAATACTATAGAAAACAAATTGAGATTTGCAGTTAAAGACCAGGGGCCCGGCATGGATAGTGCCACCAGAGATAGAGTCTTTGAAAAATTCTTTCAAGCCGAGGGGCCCCAAAAAAAGCTGGGCTTCGGGCTCGGCCTTGCAATTTGCAGCCTCATTGTCGAATCGCACAAAGGCAAAATTGGCGTAGAAAGCGAAGCTGGTAAAGGCAGTACATTCTGGTTTGAAATACCAAAAGCAAACACAATTGCAGAACCTGTCGCTAGCTCAGGGGTTGGGAACTGAATTTCGCGACAGGTCCTGCGTGTTTTTAGCGAGCGTTTACTGGAGGGGCAGGGTTGGTGCACTCGCTTTCACAAGATTTGAATTTGGAGTAATTCCAGGCTGCCCGTAAGGTTTGGGACTAGGCGGGATGGCTATGATATCGGGCAGCCTTGGAATCAGTACTCCGTCGTTTCAATGAAGATAGCTTAGGGCTGCTTGCGTTACTACAAAGTTACTGAAAATCAATCGAGCATATATCCACGATTGCGTGCACTTTGCAGATGTTCGGCCAGACCAAAATCATCAAGGGCCGTTCGTAACCGCTTGATAGATACTCTTACAGAATCTGCAGTCGGCGCCGAGTTGGCAGACCATACTCGGGCAATCAGCTCATCGGTGGAAAACCATGTGCCCCTGTTTCGCACAAATAATTCGAATAAACGAAACTCAAGTGGTTGAATTTTTAGTTCCTTACCATTTAGCTGAGCCGTACCTTTTCGCGGCTCGATCAAAAGCCCACAAAACTCAAGATTGTCATCTTGAACTTCAGGAGGTCTGCGCAAAATAGACTTGACCCGCGCCCTTAGTTCTCGCATATCAAAGGGCTTAACCAAATAATCGTCTGCGCCCTTTTCGAGGCAGTCAACTTTTGATTGAATATCTGCTCTTGCCGTAATCATTAAAACAGGGCTCTTGCCACCGTTTTTTCGAAAGTGTTGCAGCAGAACGGGGCCTTCGATGTCGCCCAGCTCCCAGTCAATCAAAAGCAAGTCGTAGAGACAAAAATCCAAGATTTGCATTGCATCGCGACCGCTGTGGCAAAGGTCTACAACATGCTTGTCCACCAGCAAAACATCTTGCAGCGTTTCGCAGAGATCGCTGTCGTCATCAATAATGAGTATCTTGGCCACTTTTGCTTCCGTTGTCGGTGCTTCCGCACCATTATAACGTAGCCGACTTAGAGTCTAGTGGCGAGCACCGACAAATTTACTAGCCTCGGACGAAGGCGATTTCCTTCGACTGCTCAGCGTGAGCATCTCATTTACATCATGCAAAGACATCCAACTGTTGTCCAGCGAGCGCGACTTGCTGATGTTCTTCATTGAAATCTGCAACTGTTCCTCATGCTCAGCCAGGGTGATTGCACCGTCCAGCAAGAACATCAGCTGAGCATCAAGCTGCTTCCATTGATCTGGAGCAGCATAAGAAATATCCATTAGTAACTGCTGATTCTCAGCTAAAACGACGTCTAGTACGCATTCCTTTTGCTCAAGCGAAAGACAAGATTCTCTTTGAGCAAGCAGGGTCAACTTAGAAAAGCGATAGGCAGCTTCGTCGAAATAAGCATTCTTCAAAGCAACAGATGATTCATCCCACACATACTGGCAATTGATTGAAGATTTAGCGCCCAGTGCTAGATTCAATCGTGCAAATCCATTTCGTGCATCAATAGGAAAATCCATCACTGCCTAATCCTCCTAACCCCTGCCCTAACATTAATGCGAAAATTACGGCATCTCAATGTCCAGACATGCATTCAAGAATGTGTATTTACACAGTGACCTGTCACAGTTGGCTCTAGGCGCTGTTTTTACTACCCAAGCCGAAGAACTGTTCGGTAATGAATCGTTTGGCGTCTAAAACTGTTGGAGAAGCGGCCAATCCATTTACTCGGGCGAATACTGTGACTGGTTCGCTGCGAACGCGCCCGGGGAATGTGTGTCCATAGCCGTATTGTTCCTTGAATATCAGCTCCTGCACGAAAGGATTTTCAGAGCCGGGCTTTGACCATGACCTAACGGTAAACTGCGGGTGCTCGGTGATTATCGGCTCACTGCTTATCCGATTGGCATCAAGATATCTTTGCGCTTGCCACCAGGGTTTTGACTCTTCGGCATAGCGCCAGCCAATATAGCGGTCGAAGATTCTGGTGGATGATCCGGTGCCGCCATAATAGGGCAAAGTGGGGTCGCTCTCGCTGTGTATTACAAGAAGTCTCGTGCCGGCAGGAGGCTGGGCGACTCTTTCTTTTGTGGTGCCGGCTATGGATGCAATGGCCTTAAAAGTGCCCGGGGCAGACTTGCTGGCAAAGTCATGCAGCTGCAATGCCCCCTGCGAAAAACCTATGCCGTAGACATTGTCCTTGTCGATCGGAAAGCTGTTCATCGTCTTTTCCATAGCGCGTCTTATATATTCGTTGTCGCTATATTTGCGCACGCCTACGAAGTTAACTGCGCCGTCAGGCTCGTTCCAGCTAAAGATAGTGCCGGCATAACGCGGCTTAGGAGCTGGATACATAGCGATGAAACCGAGCTTTTCAGACTGTTGATTGATACCATCAATTTCTGCAAGACCGCGAAATGGGTTTTTAGGCCTTACGAGAAAACCATCAAGTGCCACTACTAGCGGTGTTTGCTTTTCCGGGTCAAAACTGCGCGGCACATGCACCATAAAGCTTCGTTCTTCGCCGTTGACATTGACCCATTCAATAGTGCTTCGTCCGGGAATGAAATTCGAAATCCGATTATCAGAATGTTCTAGACTTGAAGCGAGACCAAGGTTACGAGATGGAGGAACAGCTTCGTAATAATTGGGCAAAGGGTGGCTCAGCATCTTGCCTTCAGACAGAGAGATGCTGCTGTTCTCGAGCGCACGAGCAGAAAGACACTCCTCGCCTACACGATTTGCGCGAAGACTGAAAGAGCGCAGCTCAGACTTGAGACAATTTGCAGTTGCACTTTCGGCATTGCGTCCAGTGTAAGCTGCGATTGCGCCTGCGCCAGCTCTGTAAGCTATCGGAAAAGCTGCAGCGCCGACGATTAACGCTGGCAAAACAAGTGACTCTTTGTGATTACGCAGAGTATCCCAAACTTCTTCAGAGAAGCTTGTACTCGGCTTTGCTTCAGATAAGAGTTCGCTCTTTGAGAGCCTCTCAAAGTCTACCATTCCGTCCCACTGGATATACCACGCAGAGCTAGCATAGCGTCTAATGAAAGAAGCGAAAATGTCATAGTCCGTGGCCAAAACTGTGCAAATCCACAGCCGGCATGTGCGAATCATGCAAGAAAAATGAAATCTGAGGTCTGACTTGTCCTCTTGGCACAGCTTTCTGGGTAGAACAAATAAGGGTGAGGCAAGGCTGGCAATTTAGCCAATCTGGGGTTTTTTTATGGTTGAAGATAAGAAGAAACGGGCACCCGAAGTCGGGGAACCGGATGAGTCAGAAGATTTCGAGTCTGACTGCGAACCTGAATGGGACAAAAATCTTGGAAAAGACAAGCATGTAGACCCCGACAAAGAAGTTGCAGATTTTGTAAAACAAGTGCGCCCCAGAGATGACGCCGCATTGGCAGCGATTCTCGGTGGCTCAGCACTTTCGTCTTTGATTAACTCAGCGAAAGAGGGAGACTCCAAAGGTCTACAAGGCAAGCCAAAAGAGCCCGAAGCAAATAAAGAAGAAAAGAAAGCTGCGGAAGCAAAAGGCGCAGAGCAAGCTGGCAAAGAAGGCGACAACGATAAAGAACTCAAGGCCAAAACAGCCCCTGCCGATGAGTTAAGTGCAAACGAAGCAAAGTTTAAGTCAAATACAGAAGAGACAGAAAAGCGTTTGTTGAAAATGCGTCCTGAAGAGCAAAGAGCAGAAAGCTCGCAAGCTCTTGTTGATACTGTTTGGCAAAAGCATATTGTGGATCTCTTGAAGCAAATGGGTGATGATGGACCTCGCATCAAAGAGCCCGCTGTAAATTCAGACGAGTTAAAAGAAAAAATACAGAAAAATGACTTCGCCAAGATGAGCAGAACGGAGCTTATCGCAGCAGTGATGCTCGAATCAAACGAAGGCAAATTTGGACCTGCATCCGAGTTTGCGCACAAAGCTACAACTGAATGGTTTAACGGATCTGCGTTGAACACTTACAAAGACCTCATCGCATCTGGTCTTCGTATGCCTGCAGGTGGGCCGATTCCGTCATTCACTTTTGGAGCTGAAGCGGGCTCTGTGTTGGGGGCCAATCCATCGGCATTCAAAGCACGAATTCTAGCTGATAGTTTTAAGCTAGATGACCTCAAAGAAATGAGCAAAAAAGGGCAGATCGAAACACAATTAAATCTCGATGCAAGCACAAAACACGGTATTGACCAGCTCATTAGATTTGAAAACAGCAAAGGATGGTTAGAGTCAGAACGCAATCGCCTTGCCCAAAACTCAAACCAAATTGAAGCCAATCGTCGCTATCAAGTAATAAGCGATATTCTAGGAATCAAAGACGAAGGCTGGAAGCCGCCGGAAGACCCAGGCAAATCATTGGCGTATTGCCAGCGCGCTGACGAAGTCTGCAACAAAATGTTCAGGGTTAGAAACTACGCTGAAACTATAAAATCTTTGAGCAGCATTGATGGCGACTTCAAATTGAAAGCGCTAGACCCCAAAGAATTTCCAGGCACACTAAGCTGGGGGAAACTCGACGGCACGCCGTGCGCAGCAGACGACCCAGAAGCAAAATGTTTGCTCAAAATGAACTTGAATTTGCCAGACAGCCTTGCCTGCACTCCTGAAAATGAAAGAAAGCTGCAGGCTCTGCAAAATTGGTTAGACAAGTATGGTCCACGCGTAGAGCAAGCACTCGGCGACTATAAGAAAGGCGCCCCAGTACGTTATGGCGACTTTGTCGAATCAGGAAAAGTAAGGCAAGACAAAGATGGAAACACAGTATCAATTTTAGATTCGTCAAACACGATGGTATCAGCAATCATCGACGGTAAGCTAGCGCTGCGCAACACCGATGGTATCATGCGTGATGCCAAAACCGGAGAGCGAGTTGAAGCAAATCCGAAATTCAGCAAAGAAGAAAAGTTTGACTATATCGGCGACAAATTCTCCACAAGACGAGATGAAAAAGGACAGATTGTCGTCGAGATCGACCGCAGCTATGAAAAGGACAATCCACTCAACTACAATCGCTGGTTTGGATCACAAGTCGGCAACGTCAAAGAAACAAGAACCTACAAACCAGACGATCTCGTAACAGTGCAGAACTCGTCGGGGTTACCGCAGCTAATTCGTGCAGACAGGCTTGCTGAATTCCAACAAATCCAGGCATTCTGGCATCACGGCTCCAAACTTGCGACTTGCGCAATGGATGTAGGCATGGTAGTCACGGGCTCAGTTGGCGCAAGAGCTGCATTTCAAGCCGGCAGAATGTTGTATGTAGCAGCTAATGTGGGACGCGCAGTTCTTGGGCTGGGCGGATTTTTAGACCCCACCTTTAGACAAATGGGCGAACTGGGAGAAAACCTCAGAAAAGCACGCCACGTCGCCATTCTACTTGACGTAACGCAGGGGCTTCTCCGTCAGGCTCCATCGGCAATCGGCAGCGGAAAAGTTCTGTTCGAAACAGCTGGCGCAGCCGAAGTTCAAAAAATTATTGAAGCATCAACTACAATGCGCAGACTTCACAGTGCAACATCGAAAGTCTTCGCCGTTTGTGATGCAGTTTATTTGCCCATGATGAGCAAAGATGTCATCGAAAAAGCCCGCTTGAATATGGGTTACAACCCTCAGCAAATGCTAGATGATGCCAACGCGCAAATCGGCAGCGGACGCGGTGCGGAAAAATCATTTGCAAAATTGACGCCTAAAGAGGCTGAAGAAGTAAGGAAAGAAATGCTCAGAGTCTATGAAAAGCTCATGGACGTAAAAGACCCAAGTCAAAAAGAAGCAGTCGCAAAACGATTTGAAGAAATACGATCAAAAATGGGCAGCGATAGTGCTGAAGCCTACAAGACGAAAGAGCTGGCAGCCTTTTACTTTCCTAGCGGCACGCAACTTCAAGATTTGAAGAAGAAAAATTCGGACGCTTTGCCTCGCTTTTTCGATGACCGGGAAAAAACAGGCACATACGAAGAAAAAGTCGCCGCAGCAATCGGCTTATTGCAATTATCAGTAAAGGACAACAAATTTCCAGCAGACGGCATTTTGATGAGTCGTAAAACTGAAGTACCCGCTTATACAAAAGTAGAGTACGGACCAGAAGGCGAAAAAATAGAAACCGAAATTAAAGCCGAAACTGTTACCCAAGAACTCAGCATCAAACAAGTAATTGCTTCTCTTCAAGATGCCTCGTTAAATGCAACAAGCCCTGAAACAAGGGCAGTGGCCGCAGACGCGCTCTATCGCCTGGGAGCAGTAGGAAGCGGTAGATATGCATCCATCTTGCTCGAACATCTTGAGAAAGATCCAAGTTCACCAGAAAATAAAGACTCTCGATTCAAGATGATGTATCAGGTCGCAAACTTGATCGACGCCTCCCGCGCAAGTGAAGCCTTGCCACCATCAGATGCAGATGCCAGACGCTTTTTGGAAGCAGAAAGTTTTGGTGCCTCAAGCGAAGAGCTAATTCGCCGCATGCAAGGAATTGCTGCAAGTGAATCAGACCCAGACCTTCGAGCGATGGCAATGGCTATTTTGCACTCCCAAAGCTCGAAAGAAGCAGATAAGAAACTAGAATCATATGCCAAGCAATATGAATCACTGAAAAACAATCCGGGAAAATTCCGAGAAGAGTTTTTAGCAGAATTGAAGGCAGACCTCAACACACCGGTCAGCGCCGATGCCAGCAAAGAAGAACGTGATGCCGCAATTGAAAAGCGATTGCATGCAGCGGCCGCATTCCGCAATTTCGAAGGCAGCAAACTCGAAGAAAAAACGTTCCAATCTATAGACATAAATAAATCGCTGCACGAGTGTCTTATTGCGACAGGACGAAGACAAATTAAAGATAAGAGCGACGCAGAGCGTAGCAGTCTTAACTTGACTCTTAAAACGATAGACGCCTTGATGTCTCGCAAAGACACACTTACTTTAGAACAGAGAAAAGACATTGCCGCCACCGCCACTGGCATCATGGAAGTCGCATGCCCGAAAGATGCAGCGGCGAGAAAAGAGCCGGCGTTAGCTCAGTTGGGCATCATTGCTCGAATGAATCAAATTTATGAAATTAGCGAGCCTCAAGACAGATCTGTCACCGACCCACTCAAAACACAGAGAAGCGCAATGGTTAGCGCTCTCAAAGGCATCATACGTATTGACGACGAGCTGCCCATCAAGAGTGGCTGGGGAGAGTTTCCTGAAATGAGAGTAGCAGCCCTCGTTGGGCTGAAGAATCTCGGACTTGTAGACAAAGACACAAGCGACATGATTGCCGCATTTCTTGATTATGATGAAACAAAAACAGGACCAGGCGCTTTCAAAGAACGCAACCCAAATGTACGAGCAGCGGCAGCAGACGCACTTTACTCACTTGCAGAATACAGGCTCCGATATTCCAGCGACGAAATAGACAAAATGAAAGCCAAAAACCAGGGCGTTTGCGAAAACCTTGGTTTGAACCCAAAATTGTATGTCGATGAATTGTTGAAGAGAGAAAGAGACCCTGTAGTCCTCGACGTATTGTGGCGCGTATTCGATCGCAAACAAAGATTAGACCCGAAAAGTGCTCAGTACGAAAATCAATTCGCACTAGAATCCACTGTTTTGGATAGCCGGCGCCACATTGCCACCACAAACGAGATGGTGATGTCATTCGTCAATCGCAATCCTGGTCTCAAAAACCTTGACCCTCGTTACCTAGAAGGAGAAGTAAAACGCACGGCCGAACAAAGACGGCAAGACCCATACGACGGCTTCTGGGGATATTGCAGCAGCTGGGTCGACAGCAGGGCTACCAGTAGACAGAAAAACGAATCAGCAACAGCGACAGCAACTGCAATTGCCTGGACAGAAAAGAATAAGGACAGAAATGAATCACTGACCAATCTTTCCAGACTTGGAGAGCTGCCCCCTGCCGATCAGGAAATGGCAGTCAAAACTTTGTTGCATTTGATCAGTTGTCCAGATAGCGATCTGCTCAAAAACGTAGACACAAAATACGTTAGAACGCGAGCTTCCGAAATGCTTTTGCGCTTGTGCAACGCGGAAGACCATCAGGATGTTGTGAAGCACAAAGAACTTCTTTCAAGAGTTGTCGTTTCTGGATTACTTGATTCTGCAATTCAAACTTTGCCGCAAGTGAAATTGAATTTGCTCAAATGTGTTGATGCGCTCACTGTCAAAGATCCAAAGCTAGTTGCAGAAGGCCAGAACAAGCATTGGCTAATCACGCCAGAACAAGCAGCAATCATATACACAAGAGCTCTACAAAGAGAAAAACAAGAGTTTCGACCCGATCACAAAGACGAAGCACAGGCATACCAGGCAACTCGTGCAATACAACTATATTGTATTCAGAAACTCTATGACCTACGTGCTCATACAGCGGAAGTCGCACTCGACGCTCGTGGTGAAAATCCTTCACTGAAGAAAAACCTTTCAGACGTTTCGCAGGCCTCGAAAGATGTACTTACTGCTCTACGCTATGGCATTACACACCTTCAAAGAGATGCAGTCGTAGACAAGAACAGCTCGCTCAGCGACAGAGCTGAGCTCATGAGAGCCGCACTAAACGACGAAAAATTCAACTACGAGTCAGCTTGTATTGCTATGTTCCGCGCATGCAAGGACAAGCCAATTGAAAAGCCCAGAGGAAAAGAAAAAGGCGCAGAAGACAGAGAAGATGCTCGTGTCCCTGTTTTACTTCAAGCTCTAACACATGAAAATGAAAGAGTACGAATGGCCGCCGCATCCATTTTAGCTGACAGCAAGGTAGACTCACACTTTATGCGTGCATGTGAGGCGCTCGCAACACTTGCCACAAGCGGCTCAAAAGATAGATATCGCGCGGACGCTTCAGCATTACTGAGGGACATCATATTACGCGGTCAACCTGTAGAACAAGACATTGCCTACGCCGCCTGGAAATCGGCCTATGACGCGCAAAAGCAAAAGGTCGGCAACGAGGGAATGGAGTCAGTACCGGCGCCTCTGCCAATACCAGACGCGCAATCCATGGGCGAAAGAAAAGTTCCGGTTGCAGAATTGGATAAACTGATTTCTGCAAAAAGAGAAGAGTTAAGTGACGACGAAAAGAAAGCTATTGAGACTGCTAGAATAAAGAATATATCTGTCTTGACCGGCAAACCAGTAATCCAAATCGAAGCAGAATTGAATGCACCACCGATAAACCACTCTTTGCTAAACAAAAGCTATCTAGTGGCGCAGCCTATGAGCGCTATCAAGTGCCACCAAAGCCAGAGCGCCCCTAACGAATTTAAGAGCTATGATTTGGCCGCTTTCTTTGAAAAACGCCAGCCTCTTCGTAATCTCAATCCTGAAAATAACGACAACAACAAAAAGCTTGCCGAATGGCTTCGCAGCAAAGATTTCCCCGCGCATCCAGACGATGACTCCTCGAAACCGGCAGTGCCCTATAAGCCAAGCCCAGAACGAAGAGAACAGCTCCTTTCTGATATGGAGGCAAGATACGGAGTACTACCATTCGTAACCGAAAGTCTCAGAAATGGAAAACCGGAAATTGGAAGACCAGTATGGGGACAGGTTCGTCATCGAGAAAGTGATAGACTGCCCGATGCTGAAAAAACAAAACAAAATGAAGTCATTGCTTCAACCTTGCTCGAAAGACGTCTAGCTGACGCTGACTCAGTCGAAGACAAAGTAGCAGCAATCAAAGACTCGTGCTTGCGCACGCCACTGGTGTCAAGTGAAGACAGAAGACTGAATAAGATTGCAGACCTTCTGAAAGACAAAGATGAAGTGCTTAGAATTGAAGCAGCAAACCTTATTTTGCGCGGCTCAAAAGACAACTTTGTAAACAAAGGATTTTCCGAAGCTCAGCGTCAAAATGCGTACACAACTCTGGCAGCAAGCAGCAATTATCTAATTCAAAAAGGAATCACTGGCAACGACCCAGCAGCACTAACTTTGTTAGACAGGGCTCTGGAATTCAAAGAGAACAGCAGCACACGTTCACTTTTATCGAAGCAAGTGGAAAGTCGGGCCGCCGGCTGGGAAAAAGCCAACGTTCTCCTCGGTAAACATCTCAAGAATGAGCCATTTGAAGAAACACTAGCCGATGGCAAAATCCGACAAACACGCATTATTGATGTGCAGGGTAAAGCAGGCACCATCATCAGCGAAAGAAAAGGCGATTTGATCAGCAAAGTGATAACACCGGACGGCGTCAAGTACGCAGACGTTCTGTTGAGAGATCTGAGTTTGCCAAATCTCAAGGCTGAGCAAAAGCTTTCTATTGCCAGAAGCATATTAGAGAGCAGCATAGATATCGGCAAATCAAAAGAACACACAACAGCAAGCTTGATAGAGCTTAGTAAACTTTGCGCAGACAACGCAACAGCAGCATCTGTAAAGTTAGATTCAGCCAAGTTATTTTTGAAAGCTGCCGGTACAAATGCAGAAGGAATGGAGCAAGTTTGGAAAGCTTTGACAGAATTATCGCTTGTTGGGGACTTAAAAGATTCTGCCAAAGCGACATTGTTGCAGCTAGACAAAGCAGCGACAAGCGCAGCCTTGATTGACCTGAAGAATTCAATAATTAAAGATCCAGCTGGCAATATGGCTAAGCCTAGACTCGAATTGGCTCTGGCTTTAGCAGAAAAATGCAAATCAGAGCCAATAGCTGAAGCAGCACTCTTGCAACTGTATCCGGCAGCAAAAGCCCAAAACGATGAGGCTCTCCTTAAACAACTGGAACAGTTGATTGATCGTTCTAAAGCAAATTCTGGTCTTTCACCAATAACAGGAAAAGACGATCCACGCCTGGCGATTATGTCTAAACTGTTGCAGACGGACGACAATGATGTCCCTCACTTGAGCGCTGCGCTGGCATTGTCCGATGCATCCAGCAAAGGAGTAAGCGAAGACGATGCGAAAAATGCAAGAATCCAGTTACATCAATTCATCTCTAGTGAGCTAGAATCCCTTAGACAGAGAGAGCGCACTGACTCGCAGCAAAAGCCCAGCGATGCTGATTGGGCAAAACTAGACTTCGTCATGCAAAGCGTGGGACAAAATAAAAACGACTACGGCCGTTTGTACATCGAATCAAAACGTCTCGAACTAAAGAATAGTTATGCAGATCTTGCAAGCGTATACGAAAAATTGGCAGACATTTCGAAAGAAAGAGAGTCAAATGTTGCAGAACGGCTGTTCAGAGACAAAGCTGCTGAAGCCAAACAAATGGCAGACCCAAAAATTCAAGCACAGCTTGCACAATTTAGAAAAGATCTCTTTGAGTCTCAAAACACTCAAAAGGATAGCGCCAATTTCATTGAAAAACAGAACAAATTAGAAGCAAGCCTAAAAGCGCTCAGTGAGATAAGTGGTGCAGATAGCCGTATTAGCGCTAACGCTTATCTAGACATCGCACGCTATTATGCAGCAAAGGGAGACATTCAGAGCGCAGAAAATGCATCCGCAAACGCGACTAGAATTCTAAACGATATTGCACGCGCAAACGTCGAACATTTGAAATCAACACCTGTTTACCAAGGTGAAAGCGGCTCTGTAAGCAAAGGCAAGCGATTAGCTTCCAATCCATTAGAATTCGGAGGTGAAAAGGTTGCAGTAAAAGACAACGGCACCCTTTCAGATTTGCTTGATTATCAGTTCAGCTGCGGTGTCGTTGGAAGCGACGCCAGCAACAACGCTAAGCGTATCGCACTGCGCACAGCTGCAGTCGAAGAATCGCTTTTCGGAAAAGACTCGCCCCAAGCAAAACAAGCAAAAGAAAATCTGGGCGATATTCTTTTAACTAGCGGCAACCGCACCGAAGCAGAAAGTATGTACAGACAGGCGCTGCAAAGCCCCACTACTTTTGGTATTGAGAAAGGACGCCTGACTGCCAAACTTAGCGAAACAATTATGAACAACGGCCCTCAAGGCGAATTGCAAGCCATCAAAATGATGGAAGACAGCCTTATTGCCATGCAGAGAGAAGGAGTAGACCCACTGACATTGTCAGCACAGATGAAAGATTATGCAACATTGATGCAACGTCGCGGCGACTTCAAAAAAGCAGATGACTTTGTGAAAAGAGCAGAACACCTCAGCGAAACCGGGCAACTCAAGCCCGCTAGCACCGGTGGGGCGTATGCCAGCTTGTATCCAGGCATGGGGCCCGGTGGACCTGTGGGCCCAGGCGGACAACAACCATAGCTTGCATTTGAGGAAATAAAAATGGGCAACGATACTAGAAAGCTGCACAAAGATGTCGACGAAGAGCATGATGATTTTGAAGATAATCATGCGGATGCATTCGAAAAAGAAGCTGCGTCGGGAGATCGCTTACCGTCAAAGAAGTCTTCTGCACCGGTCGTTGACTTAGAATTATTTGGTGATGAATCATCTGAAAAAGCAAAGAGTTCTACAAACGACAACACAAACAACACAACATCTAACCAATCAAGTCTTCCTCAAGAAGTCCAGGCAAACCTGGCAAAATTCGCAGCTAAAAATCCAACACAAACAGAGCTAGTAAATGGCATAGCCGGATTAGACCCAGAAGCTGCAAAGAAAGCCGGCGTAGATGTACTCCTTTCAAAAGAAGGCGTCTCAGCTGCAGAGTTGAGTCTTGCAGTAAGACATGCACAGGTCCTAAAAGGCATCGAGGCATTTCCCAAATATCAGGAAAAACTTGAAAAGCTTTTGCACAGAGGCAATGAGGTAAAAACACCAGAAGCAGAGCGCCTCCAACTTTTAGAACGCATTGTCAAACTAAGCCCAGAAGAGCTTAAAAAATCAGGTGTTGAGTTTTGCCTGGCCCAAAATGAAAAAGCAAGCAGCATCAAACTCTGCCTTGATCAATTCAAACCGCTGCCAAAAGAGGCACCAAAGCCGGTAGAAACACGGCCACTTAGAGAGCCTCTGTCAAAAGAAAGAATTAGTGACTTGGTAGAAGAGTCATTTTCCGGCGCAGGCAAAGAGCTAAAAAATTACAACTGGAGCGAAGCTGAAATAGATCGAGCAAAATCGATTGCCAAGAAAGTTCTTCACGACCACCTACCCGGTGTAGAACCAATTGAAGTATTTGTTGGAGGCTCTCAACTTGCATTTCAACTCAACGATGGGTCTGTGCTGAAAGTACAGAGCAATGCCACCTGGAATGACGAATGGGGAAAGAGAGTCTGGGGTGACGGGTCTGTGTGCGATTGCCCGCTGCTTCCTTTGAACGGTGACAAAACAGCCCCAATAAAATTTAGTGACGGTGGAAAGGACACTTGGCTGGCATATCGGCAACCGGCAGCAGATAGCGAAGCTATAGGAGAAAAAGAAACCAAACGATTTTTCAAACAAGTGGGTGAATCACAGGTGCCCGACGCAAACCACATGGTTGAAACAGTTGCACGGCAGGCCGGCATCTTAGAAATTGAAGGCAAAAAACGCATAGCTGTGTATGACTACGAGGCTGTAGACGGTGAGGGAGACTCTCAGCGAACACCCAAAACCCCACAACAATTTCGCAATACAAAACCAGCAGATGCTGCTGAGGATGCATCACATAGAAAAACGGTTTCGCAATCACTTTACGAAAATATTCCAGATGCAATAAAACAAAATGCACCAGCCGGTTACAGCGAAGATGTGCGCGACGCTCTAGCAAAAGTTATTGACGAACATAAAGGCAA
Organism: uncultured Candidatus Obscuribacterales bacterium; assembly: GCA_964546815.1. GTDB lineage: Bacteria > Cyanobacteriota > Vampirovibrionia > Obscuribacterales > Obscuribacteraceae > JAIEPM01. Next base: position 151,656 of record CAZJLR010000002.1, read on the forward strand.
GTGGTCTGCCGACAACCAAAAGCAAGCAGAAGAACTACTCAAAGATTATGAAGCCGGTGATAAGAAAGCAATCGAACAGGTCAACTTAATGCTAAATGAAGCCGGCAAAAATGCCAGAGACAAGGTAAAAACGCCAGCAGCTACGGCAACAGCCCAGACAGAACATGGAGCCAGTTCTGCTGGTGCCGAGCGTTATTCAACGCCGGAACTCAAAACAACAACAGCTCAACAGCACGCGATGGAAACACTAACAAGTGCAGATGGTCTTAAGTACATAAAGTCTATTCCAATAGGGGAACTTACAACAGCTCGTATTGAAGAAAAGATGAAAAGCATCGACGAAGAAATCTCTCTGGCAAAAGAGAAAGGTCAACACGACTACGCCAGAGAGCTTGAAGCGATGAAAGAAGAATATGGCAAGAAAACAAACGCAACAGAAAAAGAGGCATATTGTCGCGAAATACAAGAACACTTAAAACAAGTACATGAAGGCGCAGCAAAAGGACGGGGAGTCGATGTAGCGGGTAAAGCAGGAAAAGCAGTTGCACTACTGATGGTGGCGGGTTGGTGCCTCGATATGGCAGCACCCCGTGCCTTTGCAAAAACAAACGGGCCAAGAATTGTGCCTTCTAAACAATGATGCTAATAGAGTTATTTTGTCGAGTTGGGATTACTTTGGTATAGAATCGCTTACCGTGGCTGGGAAGCTGATAATTCTCAGGAGATTGCAGAATGGGTAATGAAATTAAGTCCAAACACCTGGACGAATCAGAAGAACATGATGACATTCATGAGCAAGAAAGCCACGGTGACTCAAGCAGCCATATTGATTCATCAGATAAGCTCGGTGAGTTTGTCGATTTCGAAAAGCAAAAACCTGCAAGACCTAAAGAATTAAACGACAATTTTGTATTGGCGTTTGGCGACGATGAAAAACGGCCATCCCCGTTCGACAATTACAAACCAGCAAAGCCAGCAGAACCGGTGAAACCAGCAGAGCCCGTAAAACCGGCAGAACCGGTCAAGCCGGCGGAAGCGACAAAACCAGTGGAACAAACTACAGCAGAAAAATCAAAGCCCACCGAGCAACAAAAACCCGGCGACTCAAGCAAAGCCAATGACGCACCCAAAAAGCTTGAGCCGGTATTTGCTTCACAACTTCCACCAGGAGCCATCGACGCTACACAAAGAGCTTTTGACGTTCTGAAAGAGGTTAAAGCAGGACAGCCCCTAAGTGCCGAACAAAGAAAAATCCTCGATAAAACAATTTCAGACACAGCGAAGATAGACCCAAAATGGGCCGCAGATCAAGAAAAGAAACTAATGGACGAAGTCCAAACTCAAGAGCGCAAGCTGCCCAACGGACAGAGCCTGCCGCCATGGACTCAAGACAAAGAAAAGAACTATTTGCAATTAATGAACAAAACTGAAAGCGCTTTTGCTGCCATACCAGAAGATGTTCAAAGAAGAGTAGCTAGAACAATCAGCAGCATGAATCAGCTAAGCCCAAGCGACAGCACAAGACGCTCAGTATACGAACGAATACTCAATGACGAAGCTGCAAAAGAGCCAAAGCTAAAAGAGTATTTGCAGCAGAAAAATCAGCTCGACAGCTTTACCAAAGAAAATGCTGGTGGCATCTTAAGGCGATCCATGCATCAACAAGACATGTCTGTCTTGCATGCCATTGCCATGTGCTCAAGCATATATGCCATAGCGTTGGATAAGGCTGCCCAACCGGCAGATCAAAAGCAGCTGGAAAGCTTGTTAAAAGTTGCAAGCAGTGACAACTTCACTGTGCGAAACGTGCCTGACGTTGTTGAGCTAGCTCAAAAATATAAAATAGAAGAGAAAGAAACCCAGGAATTGGACAAGAAAGTTCCGGGTCGCCAGGACTTGCGTATGGCACTTGAAATAATGAATGATCCAAAACAAGGCAGCGCAAGCGAGCGCCTTGAAAAGGCTAAACCATTTTTCGAAAAAGCAATTGGCGCATCAGATCAAATCGACACCAAAGCTAATGACGAAGAAATCGCCAAAGTCACTAAAGAGAGAATGGATCTCGGCGACAAATGCCCACCAGATAAACTGAACGAATTAGAAGCACGCGCAGTTGAGCTTGTTGAAAGAGCTAAAATGCCATTTGCCGCACGACTCAATTACGCACTTGCTCTAAACAATACTTCTGTAGAAACTAAAGACCCCAAACTAAATGAACGTGCAATTGCATTGCTCAAAGCTACAGAAAAAATTGACCCGGCGACAAAATACGATCCCATCATTCAAGGTGCGTTGATTTTAGCCCAGCGCAAGCCACCCGAAATAATCACAGACGACAAAGCACAAGCAGTCGGTGAACCAGAAGTAGAGAAGCGGAAGAAAGAAGCAGAGCAAGAAGGTAAGACTGAAGAACAAAAGGCGGCAGAACAGCGACCAGGATGGATGAAAGCGCTTGCCACTGGTGGCGAACTTCTATTAAGTGTTGCTGCATTTCATCTGATTGGTAAATATATATTCAGCCCAATTGGCAATCTCAAAAATAACATAAGACGGTCTTGGGAAGCATCATCTCGCGTAAAGGGAGTTGAAGTTGAATCTACACCTTCTCTAAAACCAGGAGAAAAACCTCAACTCTTCTACAAAGACAAGGATGGAAAAGAAATGCCTGTGGAGGGCGTGCGAAAGAGTGATGGCACCTTGCGAGTTTGGAATGGTGAAAACACCGAAATAGTTAAACTGAGCGGCAAAGACAAACTTGTATTGAAAGTTGCACCAGACTCGAATCTAAGTCCTGAGCAAGTGAAAGAAATCGCAGCGAAGAAGCTAACCCCGGTAGGCGATGAGCAAGTAATCAACGAAAATCGCGAGCGCTTTAACCAGGTTCTAGGAGAGAAAAACCTGGAGATTGAACAACTAAAATTAGCCCAGCAAGAACTCAAGCAAAAGTCTGAAGGCAAAGCGGCAGAGCAAAGTGGCGCGCTTGAATTATATGAGAAACTGCCGGCGGCCTTAAAGAAGGAATCCCCAACTCAATACGATCCAGACGTTAAAGATGCACTCAACGAGCTAATCGAATCCAATCGAGGCAAGTGGCCGGCAGAACGCACAGTCGAAATGGAGAAACTTGCGGCTTCGTATGAAAAAGGCGATCCGGCAGCTATAGAACACGTGCACAAGATGATTGTAGACGGCAGAGCCGCCAAGAGTTCAAGCAGCAGCGGCGGCGCTGGCGGCGGAACCGCTTTAGAATCTGGAAAAACTGCAAGTAGCCCAGAAAATGCAGCGGAAAGATTCTCTACTCCTGAGCTGCAAGCAAAGGTAAACTCCGATCGTTTTACAATTCAAACGCTAACAAGCCCTGACGGCATCAAATTCATTGAGGCTATTGCCATAGGTAATTTGACCGTTGCCGGCATCGAAGAAAAAATGAAAGACATCGACAAGGAAATAGCCCGAGTCAAAGAAGCCGGACTCACCGAATATGCCGAAGAGCTAGAGCGCATCAAGAAAGATTATCACTCCAAAGAGTCTGCGGCCGACCGCGAAGCATTCTGCAAAGACCTAATCAGCAGAACAAAAGAAGCGCACGAAATCTGCAAAGAGGGTTCTAAAGGCAAGAGTATTGCCGGTAAAGCAGGAACGGCAGTCGCTGTGCTCATGGTTGCTGGCTGGGTGCTTGGTGTTGCCGCACCACCTGCGATGGCACGGAATAACGGACCACGGGTTGTCCCAGGAAAGAAGTGAGCGAAAAAATTATGATTCCACAGGTCGAGCCGCAATCGTTTGCATGCGCTTAAACACGTCCTTGTCCATGTAGGCAGTAAAGCGCCTTCCATCTCTAAGAAGCACATCAACATGCATTTCATGTCGATTGCCCACGAGTAGATGACCAGCAACTGCACCGCCGATGGCTCCAACCGGCCCGAAATATCTCAGTCCCGCCAAGGCCCCTACTCCAACACCCAGCATATTACCTGTTGGGTTGGCGTCTTTGACGTTTTTTACTTCGAGCTTTTCGATCATTTGGTCGAGATTTAACTCTGCACATGCGTCACTTGCTGCAGTTTCTTTGAATAATTCCGGGCTTTTTTGCATGACACAACTGTGCAACTCCCAATAACCGGCAGAAATGTCACCAGATTCTACGCGAATCTTCCTTGGGTCAAGGCGATACAAGATATCTTCAGCACCCATTCGTCTTCACTCCTTGTGATTTCACGTGTATTCACTATCAATACATAAATATAAAGATGCATTTTACCCTGCCCTGAGTTATTTAGCTTGCAGCGAGCCGAGGCTTTCAGCCCAAAGCAGTAATCGTTTCATCAACGCTTAAACGAGGAGCAAGCGGTCCAGAAGATCCAACTTAGAGATCACGACCCTGCCATAAGCAAAGCTCCAAAAGCATTACTAGAACATAAGCCCTGATTTCAGCGGACGAAGGGGAGCCGAAAGCGCCGGTTGACAACTTGACAGATTTCACCCACAGGACTAAGATAGTAAACGTAGATTCCACAATTACTTTCAATAACGAACCGGTGTAGCTCAGATACAGAAGGAGGGCGACATATGCTTGGCTTTGAATTCAAAAAAGCACCACCTACGGTGCATGTCATATTCCACCAATCGGGCAAAATAGTAAAACAAGGTCCAGGATTGTCATTCTGGTATTTTGCTCCTATCGGCACAGTTGTTGACGTTCCACTTACAAGCAATGATGTGCCATTTATCTTTTCGGAAACCACCTCGGACTTCCAAGAACTTACAATTCAGGGACAAATTACTTACAGAATCATTGCCCCTGAAACGACTGCGCAAATGCTAGATTTTTCAGTAAACAAGCATGGGCGCTATCTAGCCGACGATGATTGTTCGCCATTAGAACAGTTAGGCTCACGCATTGTAAATGCAGCACAAGTTATATCGCAGTCGATCATCCGTCCAATGCCAATACGCGACATCTTAAAAAATCCCCGACACATTGTTTCAGGCATTTCTTCAGAGTTGAAAAAATCAGAAGCAGTTGCATCTCTTGGGGTTCAAGTGACAGATTTCGCCGTGCTGGCCATAAGTCCCACAAAGGAAATGGCAAGAGCGCTCGAATCGGAAACCAGAGAGAAGATTCAACAAGAAGCCGACCAGGCAATCTATGCAAGAAGAAATGGCGCAGTTGAGGAAGAAAGACGTATTAAAGAAAGCGAACTCAACACCGAAATTGCAGTGGAAAACAAAAGAAGAGAAATTCGCGAAGCAAAAATGAACGCAGACATCGTCCTCGAGGAACAAAGAGCCACGCTCATTGCCAGCAAAATCGAAAACGATCGCAAGCAGGCCGACAGCAATGCGTATGCACTCGAAGCATCACTCAAACCAATTCAACAATTGGATTGGCGCACGCTGATGGCGGTGGCAAACAAGAATGGTGGCGACTCTCGCATGGTTATGTCAATGGCATTTCAAGAACTGGCAGAGAATGCAGGAAAAATCGGCACACTCAACCTTTCTCCAGACCTGCTGCAAACGCTATTAGATCAAGATCTCGTGCAAAAAACAAAGAAATAAACTCTGTTTTTCGCAAGCTCTAAACCGAGGTGCAACTAAAATAATGTATGAAAAAATAGTTGTCGTAACAAGGCAAACCCGAATGCAAGAGCTAATTGCCCGCTTTCACACCAAAGCGCAAGCTCGCTTTTATCTCCAACATTCGGGTGCAGACTTCAGCGAATACGAAGCAGAAGATGAAGCATATCACCGCGCACTTGAAGCAACCGCAAAACAGATAGACGTGGGACTAAAAGTGCAATACATCGACAGGCGCTTTATTTCCAACTTCATTTTCTCAGACAAAGACATTATCATTCCGATTGGACAGGACGGTCTGGTAGCAAACGTAGCAAAATACGCCGCTGGTCAACCCATTATAGGAGTGAACCCCGACCCACAACGATTTGACGGGGTACTGGTGCCAACTCAAGTTCCCATGCTTAAAGTAGCACTCAATTGGGTTATCTCAGACAAGCGAAGCCTGATGCCTGTCACACTGGCGGAAGTGAGATTAAACGACGGACAAAGACTGCTGGCATTCAATGATTTTTTCATCGGCGCCCAATCTCATATCTCAGCAAGGTACAAACTTAGCTATGACTCGCAAACAGAAAATCAATCTTCCAGCGGCATCATAGTTTCGACTGGAGCAGGATCTACAGGCTGGCTTTCATCAATTTTCAACATGGCATCGGGCATCAGCAAAATCTCGGGTCACAATCCAATTCAACCCATGAAACTTTCATGGAGCAGCGAGGAGCTAATGTTTGTGGTGCGAGAACCCTTTGCCAGCAAGCACTCAAGCATAAACATCGTGGCAGGACTACTGAGCGGCGGGCAAGAACTTGAGATAGAGTCGAGCATGCCGTCTGGCGGTACCATATTCAGCGACGGCATCGAATCAGACTACCTGGCTTTCAATTCGGGCTCTTTAGCAAAGATTCGCGCCGCAGATGAGAAAGCCTGGCTATACGTGCCATCAGCTCAAAGAACAGAGCGCCCGCCTCTAGCCAGCCTGCTGGCTAAGCCCAGCCTGCTGCATAACGCCTAGCCCGCCCCCACCTTATAATGCAAGCCGCATGGGAAAACTACGATTGACCCAAAGCTTTGATTTGCATAATATTCTTTTTGGGTAAGGTTGAAATTTGGCTGGCTCACTCACCTTTAGGAGCGAGCTCAGTATGGTTGAATGGCAAGTTTCTCAGCCGCAGGCTGATAGAGTCTCAAATCAGAATTACGACGCGGAAAATTCTCTTGTTCAATGGGATGCAAGCCTTAGCAATGGCTCACATCACCAGACATGCAGAATTGTAGGCGACACAATAGTTTGCAGCGACGCTTTTGACAGCAACACAAAAGTTGCAAACAACGAAAACAACGCATTCAGAGCCATACTTCCATTGCAACAAGCCATGGGCTGGGGCTCGCCAACAGAATTACAAAGAGTCAGTGACAGCCAACCTCTGCAAGGCCGCCCGTACTATGCTCCGGCTGCACAGCCTGATGGTTATTACCAGGCAGACGCCAGCAGGTCCCTCTCCTCAGCTACAGCGATTCCTCAAGGCATGGACGCCTACAGCTTTAACCAGGGTCCACGAATTGGCGCCATCAATCAGACTGCCCCAGGACCAGTCGACCAATATAGCTACAACCAGGGTGATCGCACGTCAGGCAACCCCGGATTTATTCCTCCTTATATAAAGCCAAATGGTCACGAAGTACCTCAACCGCCTATTCAAGCTCCACGACCAGTTGAAGTACCGCAGCCGCCAAAACCGGGTGACGTAACTCAGCAACCAAGACCAGGTGAAGTGCCTCCGCCGCCACGCCCGATGGAAAACCAACAGCCAGGCACACCGCGACCGATGGAAAACCAACAGCCATGCGCGCCGCGAAACTACCAACCGTGTAGGCCGTGCCAACCATGCGGACCTCGCTGGTACCCAGGAAAGATTGCGGTTGGCGTTTTAGGACGCGTTTTTGGCGGACGACGCTGCCATTAATGAATTAAGGTGGAGCCAAAGTTCGTTCATATGAGGCTTGCGTTTGAGCTTTCAGCTCAGCCTCGCCTTTGACTGACTGCAATAATTTGAGTGAAAATCTGTATGCTTGAGCAGGTTTTGATGGAAATCTGTATGAAAGCAAAATGTCGCCGATGCGATTAGAAAGCTTGACCATATCGACAGCCTCCTCTTGAGACTGCGGCTTGAGCTTTATCAGCCTGGTCAAAATTCCAGCGACCATCGACAAGCGATCATCACCTTTCACGTCCAGCCGTTGCGCAAATCTATCAACGCTAGCGACCTGTTCCGGTATATCTGCGTGAGCGTCAGGCTCAAGTGATTGACGCAAGTTGGCAAGATCTTTGTCGATTGCGGCAAAATCCCGTTTGCTCAGAAGAAACATGTCGTATTCCAGAAACACATCGAAAGATAGAGACATCAAGGCATCATCGTCAGAAACTGCCTTGAGCGCTTGATCGAAATATTCTTTTGCCTTTGTTTCATCGCCTTGCTTCAAGAGCGCTTTCGCTATCAAGGTTAGGCAAGCAACCTTTTGACCTTTCGTGGTCGAATGAATTTGATCGCAGAGCTTAAGTGCGCTTCTATATGTTGATTCAGCATCACGCAAATCACTCATCTGAGATGACTTCAACTGGACGCGACCCAAGTCCAAAAGGTCGTTAAAATAATGCTGTTTTTCAATCTCAGCACCAGATGCAAAGCCATTTCCTTTATTCCATTTATCAACCTTGGCTTTAGCTTTGGCTATTTCTGCAGCCAAATTATCTTGCTTGCGAGTGGCCAAAAACTCCCTGGCACCTGGTGAATCACGGCGATGCAAAATAAACAGACCAACACCGGCCCCCAGCAACAAAAGCACAGAAAACAGAACCGTAGTCTTTAGTATTGATGACCTGGCAATTTTCGGTTTGCTTACTTTGCGTGAGAATATGTCCAGCGCACCCTCATTGCCAGATTGAATCTGCTCAAGTTTCTCAATAATCTCAGTTACTGATTTTGGACGCAGCGCGGGGTCTTTCTCAAGGCATTGATCAACAAGTTGAGCCAGCGCAACAGACTTTGGAGAAATCTTGCCAGAAGTCAATTTAACCGGCGAAACAGTCATGTGCTTGTACATAATTTCAAGTGCTGTTTCGCCTTCAAATAATTGATGCCCGGTGATGCATTCGTACATAATGCATCCAAGTGAATATATATCCGAAAGATGATCTGCCCGAGCTGAGCGACACTGCTCCGGGCTTATATATGCAGGGCTTCCTAGCACTGCATCTGTCCTTGTGATGGTCTTTCCAGCGCCAGGAGAATCGGCATCTGCGCGAGCAATGCCAAAGTCAATAACTTTGTAAAGGTCGTTTCCATCGGCATCTTTGCAGTGCATGATATTAGACGGCTTCAGGTCTCTATGCACAACTTTATTGCGGTGCGCATATTCAAGCCCCGCTAAAATTTGCTTGAATGCGGAAAAAAATCGCACCTGGTCTAGTGGACCGTTTCGCAATTCATCTGAAAGAGGAACACCTTCAAGAAATTCCATAACATTGTACGGATTGCCCTGGGAGTTTAATCCAGACGAATAGATGCTAACGATATTAGGATGATCTAGTACGGCTAAAGTTTTTGCTTCACGTAGAAAACGCTCCTGAGCCTCAGGCTCACGAGCACCATCAAAAGACAAGATTTTGATAGCCACATCACGACTTAGTTCACTATCGAATGCACGCAAAACCATGCCCATGCCGCCCTGCCCAATGAGACCCAAAATCTCATAGCGTTCGGGGCAAGCTGCATTAGCTCGCAAAACATTTAGATCTTGCTTGGCAGCTTCGTCGTCTGGCATTTTCAAAATCCGCTAACCAATCTAGTATGCCCACTTTAACAAGCATTATTGAGGTAAAAGCGGCAAAAACAAAGAGCCCCTGACACTATTTTGCAGCACTCAATTTAAAACGTCCGAATAATGTTGTACCATCGACAAAATGCAAAACCAAATCAATTTCTCCGAACAACTTGCCCCAAACGGAATTTTTTACCGCCAGTACGAAAGCGACGGACCACCATTAGTAATGATCATGGGCTATGGCGGTTGCATGTATTCCTGGCCGATGGGCTTCATTTCAAAATTAGCAAAATCATTCAAAGTTGTTCTGTTTGACAATCGCGGCACCGGGCGCAGTATGCCGTTAAACAAACAAATGGATTTACGAATTAAAGACTTTGCCGAAGACATCAGCGGTTTGCTAGATTATCTGCAATGCGACAAAGCAAACTTGTTTGGCTATAGCATGGGTGGCTGCGTGGCTATGGAATTTGCCAGATTTTTTCCGCAGAAAACAAATCGAATTGTTTTGCAGTCAACTTCAGCCGGTGGGGCGCTTTACACTGGCTCTGACCCAGAAGTAAAAGAACGTCTGGCCAATCCACGTGGCAGTAACTTCGAGGAGATGTTGTTCGACTTTTTCGATTTATGCATGTCATCGTCTGCTATTGAAACTCACAGATCAACCTTAAACGAGATATGCGCCAACGCTCGCCCTTATCCTACCCCACTCAAAGTATTACAACCACAACTGGTGGCATTTCGAAATTTCGACGCGTCTTCATACGCAAAAGAATTGCCGCATGAAACGCTAATTTTTCACGGCAAAAGCGACCGAATATTGAAGGTTCAAAACGGCGAAAAGCTAAGCCAGAACATTCCAAATAATCAAAGCGTATTTCTCGACGATTGCGGACATTGTCCGCACATCGAACACGAGAGCGCGGTCATAGATCACGTCCAGAAATTCTTGTCCTGATCAATTCCGACCTCGCAGCAGAAAAAAAGTGCCGAACGTATGCCCGACACTTATCTTCAAGCTAGCGACCATCAACCTCAAATTCTCATTCTGCTTGAGAGCGACTTGAGCTTAGCAAACTGCGCTTCAGGCCCGGGAGGCAGCGGCTGAGGATTGATTTGCACACGAGAAGCAAAGCTATCTGGTGGTCCTGGCGGAAGCGGTTGAGGGTTCAACTCTGCCGAAACAAATCTAGCAAAATTTTCGTTTGGACCTGGTGGCAATGGCTGCGGATTCAAACCTTCAGACAAAACACGAGCAAGATTATCAGGTGGTCCTGGCGGCAATGGCTGCGGATTCAATTCATCGCTTATAGAAGAAAACGAGTTGCCGAAAGGACTTCTAGCAGCAGATTGGGCCAGGTTTTCCTGCCCTGCCAGAGCACGACCAATACCCTGTGAATATATATTGTCATTTCCTTGTTGTTGCCCAACAATTCTCGAAATCGCTCCATAAACACCGTCAGCGGGTTGCTGAGAATAGCCGGTATCAGGAGCATTCGCTGCGCCGCAAGCAGACTGACTTTCGGGGTCTAGTAACTGAGCTACTTTTGTCAATTCTTGTCCCAACTCTCGAAGAGACGCGCCCAGAGCTTTCTCACCAAGTCCAGCCATGCCGCCAGTTGCTGCAGAGTCGAATAAGTCGAGCCCGCCAAAAACACTGGCTACGGTGTCTGCCGACTTCGCAACACCTGAGAACAAGCGCATTTCTGCAGATGTTACATCATTGAATATGTCTTTGCCCATAGAACCCAGGTCGATCTTTGGCACCAAATTTGTTTCTTCACCAACTGCATCACCGACTGCCTTGCCAATATCATCTAGAAACATGATTCATAAACCTCTTTTGTGTAGTGCCGTTTCCTATGTCTCAAGATTAGATTTGAAAGCTTCCCGTTTTGTCCTCCAAATGTCCCCAATTTGTCTCCATGGCAGACACTGACTTGCAAAATCTTTTAGGGAGATTTTGCAAAAGTCCAAAGATTTTTTCATGCTAGGATAAACATACGGTGGGAGGCGTTCTGCATGGCAAACCAAAAGAAGCGACTCGACACAAACGTAGCCGGCGATTTTTTTGTAGATTCAACATGCATCGATTGCGATGCTTGTAGACAAATTGCGCCATCAGTCTTTAAAGAGCAGGGCGACTATTCATCTGTATACAATCAACCTTCAACACCCGAAGAAGAAAGAAGCGCATGGCAAGCGCTGCTTGCCTGTCCCGTTGGGTCTATAGGTTCATCTGGCGCAAATAGAGCTATAGAATTTCAAGATGACTTTCCTTTGCACGTTGCCGACCAGGTGTATTACTGCGGCTTCAATTCAAAAGACTCATATGGCGCAAATAGTTATCTGATTGTTCACCCAGACGGTAATTGGCTGGTCGAATCACCACGCTACGTTAAATCACTTGCAAATCGCATTGAAAAATTAGGCGGCATCAAATACATATTTCTAAGTCACAGAGATGACGTAGCCGACGCAGACAAATATGCCGCGCAATTCGGCAGCAAAAGAATAATTCACGAGGCAGACCTGTCCGCACAGCCAGGCGCAGAAATAGTTCTAACAGGCACAGAAGCACAAACGATTTCAGAAGGGTTTGACATAATACCGACGCCCGGACATTCAAAAGGGCACTGTGTGCTTCTCTATAAAAATACATACCTTTTCACAGGCGATCATCTATATTGGGATCGCGAATCAAAACAACTCGGCGCCTACGAGCGTTATTGCTGGTATTCATGGGATGTGCAAAAGCAGTCAATGAAAGACTTGCTGAAATACGATTTTGCTTGGGTTCTTCCTGGACACGGGCAGAGCGTGCAGCTTCCCGCAGAAAAGATGCACAGCGAATTGAAATCTCTTGTGGCAAGGATGTAGACAGATTGATGCCCCATCTTCTTACACTTTCGCACGGAGTTTTAACAGTCCGCTAATTCAGCACGTGACTTCTCTTGACCTTGACGCTCTAAGTTAGTAAATGAGCACAGCGAGGAAAAGTTATGTCATCCGCAGTCTTCTTTCACAACTTCACCGAAATAAACTGGAAATCGCTGGCGATTGCCTGCATTGCCACAGCGACTGCAGCAAGCTTCAGTATTATCAGCAGCCATGGTGCAGATAAATACCTTGGCGTGCTAACAGACTTAGGCAAACAAGCTGAGAGTGTCGGACAATACAAGCTGGCAAGGCAAAATTTCGATCTAGCGCTTTTAAGAGCACGAGCTTCGGGCAAGCAACAGGAATTGATTGCCACTCTCATAAACAGTGCTCGCATTGATCACGAATTTGACGAAACAAAGTTAGCGATCACATTGGCTACTGAAGCTCTCGAACTTAGCAAAAAAGTCTATGGTGAAAAGCAAATCGAAACTGCAGACGCCATGATGGTTCTTGCCGATGTAACGGACGACAGCAACAAGTCACTTGCACTTTACAAAAATGCTGCAGCTGTTTTCAACGAAAAATTGAAAACAGACGATTTACGTCGCGCCCTCGTTTTGCTCGAAATGTCCTATTGCTATGCAGACACAGGATGCACTGGCGCTGCCATTTCCACTGTGAAGGCAGCAAAACACTTTTATGAACAAAATCAACAAACAGAAAATCAAGATTATGCCCGCACACTAATTCAATACGCAACACTTACTGATATTTCCGATGAACACAGAAGTAATTTACTTAAACAAGCACTGACAATCCAGGAAAAAGTATTAGGTGAAAAACACCCGTCATTGTCAGCAACTTTAAGCTTAAATGCTGCGCAAGAAAAATCAGCCCCGCAAAAAGAAGCACTTCTGCGCAGAGCTTTACAAATTGACGAGTCGGCATTTGGTCAATCAAGCCTTCAGGCAGCCGCAGACCTTGTCGCACTGGCCGATGCACTGGAATCTGAGGGCAAAATACAAGAAGCTAGAGATTTACGCATGCGAGCCGCGCTGGCATGTAAAGACAAGAATGAAATACTCGCGTCAATGTCTGCAGAATTTCTGCAATCATACGCTCAACTTTTGCGAGACCTCAAATTCACCAGCGAAAGCAAGCGAATAGATTCAATATTAAACCAAAAGCAAGCAGCGACTCCTCGCGCAGAAGACCTGGCGCAGCAAGAAAGAGAAAACGCAGAAAACGACCCTGAATATTGGCAAAGAACCGAAATGATTCCTATAGATGGAATACAAAATTTCAGTTCAAGCAATTTCGATCACATACAATTGATATACCAGAGCGCGGCAGTAAAACTAGACGCTTTCAGAGCTGGAGAAATCGTGCTGTCCAAAACAATTGCACAATGCCCAACAGGCATAGTCAACGCATCCGCAAAAGATGACGTGATTACGCTATCCTGGCGCGACGGCGATGGCCCTATCTGGCATAGACAGAGCTTCAAACTGGACAAGCAAGATGTAAGTCTAATCGCAAGCGGCGAGGTTGATGCCTACGCTCTTGAATTAGAACAACAACTTGACTCGGTACTAAAAGGAGAGCAAGATGCACTGGATAATGGCGCCATAGAAGTAGTGCCAAGCACTTACATAAACAACAACTTCATTGCAGATGCAATTCGAAAAGCAGAACACAAAGCGCTCCTGAGCTATGGCGAAAGTGATGCAGCTGCTGCAGCCGATACACTTGGACTGGTTTTTGAGTTTACAAGTAAGGCAATTAACAGCAAGCGAACAGAGCTAAATGAGCAACTTTCAAAACAAGACGCCTGGTTCGATAGCTGGAAATGGCAAGCCCTGCCACTTAGCGACTACATAAGTGCATTAAACGACTACGGCTTCTTCTTGCAGGAAAGCGGTAGGCTCAAAGAATCGGTAAAAGTACTGAGCCTGGTCACTGAAATCAGCCCCAACAGAGCAGTCGCCTATCTAAATTTGGGAGACTCATACTGGAAGCAAAACAAAAAGGAAAATGCAGTCAAAGCTTACCAGTTGTACGCTGGACTTATGAAAAATTCCAGAGAGCAAAAACAGATTCCAAATCGAGTCATACAGCGACTATCGACAGAAGTCGGCAATTCTCAGGCTAAGCCTGCTATTCTTAGAACATCGATTATAGGGGTATAGTCTAATTAAGTGCCGTGCGAGGATGGACAAATGAATGAGGACAGATCTCATATACCAATCAGTCCCGAACACTTGGAACAAGATGAAAGTCTCCATTTAGACAAAAACGGCAAAAATGGCAAAAGCGACTCCGAAAAGATGAGCGAAGGTCTGGGAGAAACAAAGTCCAAACTAGATGAAGCCGAACATAAATTGAATGAAGCAGAAGTGAGGCTTTCAGAAGCCGAAGCCAAACTTCAAAGCATGGAAGCGAAGAAAAAAGACAAAAAAGGCATCTCAAAATCAGGCTTCCACCTTTCGCATGAAGATCTCGAACAGCTCAATTCAAAACGCGGACTGATAGAGCTACTCCGAAAGAAAGAGATTCGCCTTAAAGACGTGATGGCAACTCTCGATTACGAGAAAGACCTCATCAACATGCAAATTGAATTAGTAAAACTGCAACGCTGGGTCAAAGACAACAGACAACGCGTTGCAATTTTATTTGAAGGACGTGACGCAGCAGGAAAAGGTGGCGCCATTCGACGCTTTACCGAACATTTGAATCCACGTTCATTGCGCGTAGTAGCGTTACCGAAGCCTTCAGAAGAAGAACAAGGTCAATGGTACTTTCAACGTTATTCAAAGCACCTTCCCAATGAAGGAGAAATAGTATTTTTCGACCGCAGCTGGTACAACAGAGCTGTCGTTGAGCCAGTAAATAAATTTTGCACCGAGGCAGAATACAACAGATTTATGCAACAAGTTCCCGAGTGGGAACACATGCTTTACGAAGACGGCATCACCTTAATCAAATTCTGGTTCTCTATTTCCAAAGATGAGCAAGCGCGCCGATTCGAAACGCGGCGCCACAACCCTCTGAAACAATGGAAGCTCAGCTCAATTGACGAGAAAGCGCAAGAACTTTGGAATGACTACTCTCACTACAAAGAAGAAATGTTTGGCAAAACACATACATCTTTCAGTCCGTGGATAATTGTCAAAGCCAACAACAAAAAAATGGCCAGAGTCGAGAGCATTCGCTATGTGCTAAATCACATTCCTTACCATGGCAAAGAACATGCAGCATCACGAATTGTACCCGACCCCAACGTAGTGACGCGCTTTCATCGCAACATCATCAAAATAGATTAGTTGAGCAAAAGCTCCACCGATTCTCTAAATACTTTGCTGTGGAGATCAATATCAGCTTCAGATGTAGCTGGCGAAACCAGAGCCATATTATGAAATGGCGTCATCAAAATACCTCTGTTTAAAGCAGCCAGATGCATAAATCGGTCTAGCTCATGATCAACTGCAGCAGCGGCTTCGCCACCATTCTTCGGTGGCGTCTCGCGGAACCAGTACTCAGCGCGACATCCTAATTGTTGAACAGTCCAACCTAAACCTTTTTCCTCAATTACTTCTTTTACGCCATCGGTAAATCGTTTAGCTAGCGGTATATTGCGTCTATATGCATCCTCAGTTAAGACGTGTTCAAGTGTCGCTCTCATTGCAGCAAGCGACAGCGCATTTCCGGCAAGTGTTCCGCCAATGCCACCAGTATCACAATCTGCCACAGAAATTCCGTTTTTCACTTTCTCAGCAAGCTCTTCGCTAAACCCATAGACAGCGGCAGGAATGCCACTGGCAATTGGCTTGCCGCAAGTTAGAATATCAGGCTGCAAGCCCATCAAAGCGGTATAACCGCCTGGTCCACTGCAAATAGTGTGTGTCTCGTCGATAATCAATAGAGTACCTGTTTTACGAGTAAGCTCTCGCAAAGCCTCGTGAAAGCCTGGCTCAGGATGCACTATTCCAATATTCGTCATTACAGGCTCTGCCAAAACACAGGCAACATCTTTGTCTTTCAATGCAGCCTCAAGCGCAGCAATGTCGTTAAACTCGACAACTTTAGTTGTCTCTGTAGGATCAACCGCGGGACCAATGTTGCCACCGCGCGATTGAGGCTTTCCATCTTGCAAAACAATGAATGTTTCATCGACTGTTCCGTGATAGCACCAGCTAAACACAAGTATTTTTTTCCTACCAGTGATTTGCCTTGCCAGCCTGATTGAAAAACGATTAGCATCAGTAGCTGTCATGGCAAGCTGCCAGTAAGGCAAGGAAAAGCGCCTTTTCAATTCCTCGCCAACCCAGATTGCATCTTCTGTGGGCAACATGAAAGTGACACCACCGGCAATGCGATTTTGAATTTGCGCAAGCGTGGCATCAGGAGCATGGCCGGTCATCGCGCCGGTATCGCCCAAACACAAGTCGAGATATTTCAAGCCATCAACATCCGTAAAATGCGAGCCCTTCGCTTCTGTGACAAAGAGAGGAAAAGAGCCGGCCCATTTCACCATCCAGTTCATCGGCACACCAGCAAGGAGACTTTGCTTTGCTCTTTCAAATAATTGTTTGGAGCGCGGATGGGTCGCTTCAAATGTTTCTAACTCAGCCCGCAATGCATTTTGCAGCTTATCGCGGTTGATCGACTGTTTTTGCCCTGCTTTTGTACTCATCTGCTCATTGTCCTGCTTGCTAATCGAGGGGCGAACAGCTTATCGCATTTGCCTCTTCGATACATGAACATGGGCATTCCACCATGCAGAGCAGCTCTTCGCGAAAGCAGACAGATCTCCGGCTTGTCCGCAGAAGGTTACAGGCATAGTCTTTCCAGCAATTTACTCGGCGCCCCCAGGAAAGCTAACAGATTTCTAAGCCTTGCCCAGTACGTGGTTTCCCGAGTTTCAAGCCGCAGCTTTAGAAGTATTATCCAAACAATCAAGGGTCGTGGAATCACGTGGACAACAAAAACAAGGTTTTAGATGCCATAAAACGGCTGGGGCACAATGTGTCTGCAGCAGACGTTGCGGCGCAAACCGGGCTTTCATTGTTTGACTCTCGCATCGCCCTTAATAAGATTGCCCTGGAAACCAAAGCTGTGCTTGAGGTGTCACCAAGAGGTGACATCAGCTACAAGTTTTTCCCCGACCTTGAATCGATTTATAAACTGGTAGGCATTCGCAAGCTCTTAGCTCAAATCTGGCACGTTGTTTATGACGTTGGCTTTTTCATCGTCAGGGTTTCATTCGGTGTGCTGCTTATAGCTTCGATTCTCACAATCTTGATTGTTTTCATGGTTGCTCTCATCTTCATCTTATGCGGAATTGAAGCTACGGAAGCTGTAGACGGCGGGGGCGACCTTGACCTTGGCGGACTCGACTTCGACTTTTTCGACTGGGATGAAATTGGCACATTTTTCGCCTGGAGCACCCTGGCCAGCGCAAGAACACCCACAAGCCCAACTGAAAACTACCTGGGCATGACTCCAGACAGCCTGGACAAAGGCTTCTTCCAGAACTGCTTCAGCTTTCTTTTCGGTGAAGGCAATCCTAACAAGACATTAGAAGAATCGCAGTGGCACTATGTGGCTGAGCTAATTCGTCGCAACGGCGGCGTTGTTACAGCCGAACAACTGGCACCCTACATGGTTAACATTAAGACCGACTCCCGCGCGATGCTGGCCACTATGGTTCGTTTTGACGGATTGCCCGAAGTCACAGCAAGCGGCAACATGGTTTATTGCTTTCCATCATTACAAGTCACCGCATCTGGTATCAGCAGCCTGGAGAAATTACCAGACCAAATAAAAGAAAACGAATGGAAATTTTCAAAAGTTCCAACAGAACGATTACACTGGGTATTCTTTTTTGCCGGCGCGAACCTCTGCGGGGCATACGCACTAAACCAGCACCTATCATGGTTTCAGCCCTTGATACCATTTTCTACCCAGGTACATTTGATATTGCTGTACGCTACCTTTTTCATGGGCTTTCCAATTATCAGAGAACTTTCAAACAATGTGCGCAATGCTTTTATTGAAACACGAAATAAAGTAAGAGCAAAATGTGCACAAGACCTCAAGAATGCAGAAAATGCATCCAGGATAAGCGAAGCAAAACAGTTTGCCACAACAGTGTTCAACGTGGCGTCGCAGGCTGCCGTCTACACAACCTCCAAAGATGTTCTTGAGCAAGATAGCGATGGGTTGGCGCAACAGTTTGCAGGAATGGAAGCTTTCGGTGCAAAAGTTCCAACATCAGCAATTGCACAAGAGCCAATCATTGCCCCTGCGACTCCAGTTCATCTAAGGGCAGCCAATAATCAGACAATACCAGCGGCAGACCAGCTTCGCTAAATTGAAAAGCATCGTTGCAAAGCGTACTCTGAAAACTGCAATAGTGCGACAATGGTCAGGCGATAGTAGCCAAAAGAGAATGAAAGCAGCCATGCACAGTAACGCCAGAAGCAAAATGGTCATTGCTCAACGAATTGCCATTTGCGGAATAATATTTAGCCAGCTGCAATATTTCGCATGCACACGCGCAATCGCAGAGTCGACTGGCATTGTTTCAAGTGATTCTTCGGCAAGCAATTCACACAAAGAAGAAAGTCACGAAAAGAAGCAAGAAAAGAAAGAAGAAAAAAAACTCAAGTCTGAAGAAAAGAAATACGACAAGGGTGACGAAAAAGTTAGAGCAGATGCGCCTTGCACATCTTGGGTAAAATTTGGCGTGCCGGTGCGTTCTGTGCTGCTTTGCGTACACGGATTAGGTCTAAACAGCTCAAGCTGGGAGCCTTTCGGCAAAGCAATGTCACAACGGGGCGTGGCTACTTACGCCATTGACGTGCGCGGATTCGGTTCCTGGAAGCATGCAGAAGGTCACGAAAAGGTTGACTTCAAAAAATGCATTGAAGATGTAAAAGACACACTCGAATGGTTGAGAAAAGCCAATCCAAACAAACCATTGTTTCTCATGGGCGAATCAATGGGAGGCGCCATTGCATTGCATGTCGCAGCTCAATTTCCAGATGACCTCGATGCTGTTATATCAGTAAGCTCTTCAGGCGAAAGGTTCAAGCAAAAAAGAACGGACTTAAAAGTATTTTTGCACGCACTAATGGGACCCAATAGAAAATTTGATATTGGCTCACAAATTGTCGACCAGGCAGCCCAGAAAAACAACGCACTCAAGAAAGAGTGGGAAGGCGACCCTGATGACGTAATGAAATTATCTCCACTCGAGCTTTTGCAATTTCAACATTTCATGAATGAAAATCATGACGAAGCAAAAAAAATCACAAAGCTTCCAGTATTGATGGTGCAGGGCAGCAATGACAAGCTTGTAAAACCAGAAGGCACCGAAGAGCTATTCGACGAATTAAAAACGCCAGAGAAAAAACTGATCATGGTGGAAGATGGTCAGCACCTGATTTTCGAAGACAAACAGTTTTCGCAATCAACATTGAATGACGTTGCCGATTGGATAGCCAGCCACTCTCCGGCAATAGAAGATTCCCCGCTAGATATTGGCATGGAAAAAGCCAGAGCAGATTTCGAGTCTAAACAATTCGCCAAAGCCGCGGCAGATTTAAAGGCAGTTCTACTAATTGCACCCAAAGATGCAAACGTCCATCTCTTAATGGGAAAAACTCAATTCCACCTTGGACATTATTTGCTGGCAAGACAGCACTTAATGAATGCAATTCGCCTTGATGGCAGGGGCACCTTGATTGCCCAGGAGGCAAACAGCACATTGCTCAGCCTGCCACAGCAAATAACTGGTGCGCGCAGAAATTTGCCGCCGGCGCTTAGAGGGGCAAAGGCTAAGCGAATTCAACAGCAGCCTACAGTTTTGGTTTTCAATGCAAAATGGTCTAGACCCGGTAAAGACATGGACACAGTAGTCGCACAGGCAAAAGCACGCTATGGAAACCGTGTCGTTTTCAAGAATATAGACGTGGACGACCCAGCAAATAGCGAACTCGTTTCGCAATATGATATTGGCCCGGTTCCTACGACTGTTTTTCTTGACACAAATGGTGCTGAGGCTTCGATTCAGGTCGGTTATGCCGGGCTGGACGGCATGCTAAAAGGGCTACAAAAGATAATCCTCACGCACTGATCAGCCTCTATTACAAATTGTTTTAAGCCGGGAACACTGCGATGGCTGCTGTCGTCAACCAGGCAAGACAGTGGAGCTCATCTTCCAATGATGCGCCCTCCTGCCTCAAAGGCAAGCCAAAATTAGCGGCGGCTTTTCAATTACTAGTTCAGGGCAAACAATGCACCACTGGCGGTGCATAGCTGCTTTGCCTGTACAAAACGTCCACCCTAATTAACTAGCAAAAGCAGTAAAACAATCCACGATTCAAACAAAGCAAGTACACAGGCATTACTCAGATTCAGGATAAGGACGGAAACCATGGCACCAATAACAAATTGGATAAAGAAAATCTTCGAAGCCTTCATGCCAAGCCCAGAAAGCAGTGCCTGGGATGAATTAAAGCGAGCCCGAGCAATGGAAACCATTCGTCGTAATGAACAAGAGACACTAGCGCCACGATACAGATCGTGATTAATTGGCGATAGCAGCCAATAATTGCTTGTATTTCCAATTCCAACTGTGAATTTGAAGAATCAGCCTAAAACGCCGACTCAATTTCATTATCAAAAAGTTGTGTGACAAGTACTTTCCCGTGGAACTAAATACAATAGGTTGGTGCGGAGTACTAGTATCCTGTTTTCACTGAGTAATATGAAAAAGTTTGCGGGGCAAAAATTCATAAGACTAGGCATGGCAAGCCTTTTCAGCCTCACGCTTTCTCTTGGCATGCTTGCAAGCAATTGCGCGGGGAAAGCGTATTCCCGAGAATTAGAGACCCGAATTGTTGACAACCTCAGCAGTGAGCTTGGGTTTCCCATTTACTCATGGTCGAGCACAAGTGACCCTCAAGCAGTAGTCCTTGCGATTCACGGCGCAACTTTGCACGGTACAAGCTACACAACTTTAGCTCAGCGCCTGTCCCAAAAAGGTTACGCGACCTTCGCACCAGATCTCCGAGGCTTCGGCGCCTGGTACCACAACAGCGAAGACGCAGACTCAATGGCACGCCATGTACTCTATCGTCAGAGCGAAAAGGATCTAAAAAGCCTGCTGGATAAGCTTCATGAGCTCTATCCAAACAAACCTATTTATCTCATGGGCGAAAGTGTTGGGGCAAATTTTGCCATCAAATTGCTGGCAAATTACCCGGACAGCGCTCAGGGAATGATTTTATCGAGCCCAGCGGTAAAACAAAGAATTTTCCTTGGACCTTCCGTGTTCAAGCAAATTTTTACCGTATTTTTTGTGCATCCATCAGCACAACTGGACATTACACCTTACCTGAGATCACGAGTATCCGAGAGTCCGGAGATTATTGCCGAAAGAGTTAACGACCCGTTAGCTCGCAACAAAATGAATGCTGGAGAGCTTTTTAAAACAAGATGGTTCAACAAAGAATGCATCAAACAACTCCCGCAAATTCCAACTACGAAATCAGTTCTCGTAATTGAAGGACAGGAAGACAAACTTTTCGATGCCGAAGACATCAAAAATATGATGGCGCAAATTCCATGTGAAGACAAAACTCTACACATGCTTAAAGGCATTGGTCATATCAATCTTGAAACAGACTTTATGAAAAACGAAGTCGAATCAGTTGTTGAAGATTGGCTTGCCGCGAAGTCTCGCAAGTTTATGGCTGACTCAAAAAGCAACGCTGCAACAGCAACAGTATCATCATCCATAGATTCAAACAAAACTAGAATTCTGCCTTAGTTAGTCAGTTTTTTCAGGCAGGCAGTGTAAGCGTCTTTTAGCTTTTGCAACTCTGGTGAGTCTGCCGGAAGCAGTTTTTCCTGAATGCCAATAGCCTGCTTGTACGCCGCCGAAGCCTGGTTTGCATCGTCTTCTGCATCATATAAAGCAGCAAGGTTTTGCACAGCCTGCGCAACATCTGGCCTGATTGGATTTGGGTCTTTTTTCAAAAGGCTGTCTACTTTCTTTTTGCAATAAACTCTTTCGCTCTTGATGCTGAGTTTATAAAGCGGATGCTCAGGACTCAACTTTGTATGCACAATCTTAGAAGCCCTGTCCAAGAGCCTTTTAGCCGAATCTAATTTATTCATTTCACAATAAAGACCACCGGCATTCAGCAATATTTTTGCAAGCTCTACACCGTCTTCTTTTTCTGCTTTTTGTTGCACTGCTACTGCTTTAGCAAAAAATTGTTCTGAATCTTTGTACTGCTTTAGGGCCCGCAATGTATTGGCATGGTTTGAAAGAGCAATGGCATAATCGTGCGTGTCTGTTTTATGCAAAGACTGGTAAGTTTCAAGCGCCTCTAATTCCATTTTGGCGGCATTGTCTAAATCTCCAATGCGTGAATATGCTTGCGCCAAATTATCTTGTGCGTTTGCTGTTTGCACACTCTTAAAACCTGGAATTTTTTTCTTGAGACGAAGCCCTTCTTCCATGAGAGCTTTTGCTTTCTCAAATTGATGCAAATACAGATATTGCTCGCCCAAACGAAGATAAGCATCTGCGCGTGAAGGTTCTATCTTCAATCGCTCGGCGGTCGCAAGTGCCAAATCAAGCTCGTTGGCAGACTCATTTAGCTTGCCTGCAGCATATAATTTTTTCGATGTTTCAAGACGAAGGTCCCAGTCTACGTCGTCGGACGCAACATCAGGCTTAGCATCTGCCGGCTTTGCGCCCGCGCTCTTAGCGGTTGCTGCAGCTGCTTTGCCCGGCGATGTTTTTGTGGCAGCTGAATTGACACTATCAACTTTCTTGTCACCACCGACTTCTATTTTTGACGCAGGCGATTGCGCATACGCGGAAGCGCACAGCGCAATATTTGACGCTGCAGCAAGTGCAAATACCAGGTATCCCACGGGAAACTTCAAGGGCGATCAGCCTCTAAATAAGCATGTAACATCATTCTGCCATCTTGACAATGGCGCTACTATGAATAATTGCCGTTTAATCCTAGCCTTCGGCCAACAAACGATCATTGGCTGCAACAATTTTCTCTATCAAAATAATAGTAAATCGGCGGTTACTACGAAGCTTTTGTTGAAGATCTTTGCAGCCACCCTTATACTTGCCACAGCTGTATTTGAGGGTCAATCTTGAAAGCTATTGCAATAAGGTGCGCCGCATTATCGGCATTTCTGGCATTTTCCTTGCCTGCACTCGCA
The DNA here is from genome assembly GCA_964546815.1 of uncultured Candidatus Obscuribacterales bacterium. Classification (GTDB taxonomy): domain Bacteria; phylum Cyanobacteriota; class Vampirovibrionia; order Obscuribacterales; family Obscuribacteraceae; genus JAIEPM01. Next base: position 175,206 of record CAZJLR010000002.1, read on the forward strand.
GACGAGCAATTAAGCGGAGCCATGCCATCGATAGATTCACTTGACTCCGCATTGAAAAACTTGAGCGGAGGACAGGCTCAGACTCAGCCGGCACTTTCTGCTTCAGATGCTGCAGCGAGCATGGCAGCTCCAGATGCTCCTCCATTGGCGCCACCCATCAGCACTTATGCACAGCCAGTTCAGAGCCCGCCCAACGCGGCCACAACAGCTCCAGCCCAGTCGGCACAAAGTCTTATAGACCCAAAAACACAGAAATTCTCGGCACCGATAGTCTATGTATATGAGTTCTCGGCAAAATGGTGTCCGAGCTGCAAGCAACTTGCTCCAGTCGTCGAAAAAACCGCACAAAAGTATGCCGGTTTCATCCAGTACATTCCAATCAACGTGGACAAAAACCAGGAACTGGTGAAAAAACTGAACATAGCCCAAATCCCAACAGTGATCGTAATAGACCGACAGGGACGAATGCTCAACCGCTTAATCGGATTCCAGCAAGGCACGCAACTAGACACAATTTTAGACCACTATAAACAGCAAACCCTGGCTTCACTTGCAGGACAGACAACTCATTAGACTGTTTCTTATGAGCTCAAAGCCAATTTTGCTAAAGCTTGCCTTCGTGGTCCTGGCATCAAATTTGCCAGCCGTTGCCGCAGACGAAAAAATCAAAATTAGTGTTAATAGAAAGACACATCTTCTAAAAGTTGAAAGATTGGGGAAAGTTTTAGTCCAATCAAAGGTTGGACTTGGACGTGGCGGACAAGGTCAAAAGAAAAGCATGAATGATTGCATTACGCCTGAAGGAGAATTCGAGGTAGACATAATACTTTCGGAAAATTCGGCATTAGACAAAGTGTCAGAGTCATTATTGGCAAAATACAAATCGAACAAAATGGCTGAGTCATATCTTTCGAGCCAGGATGGACTTGCAAAATTATTTGTTAACATGAACAGCATTGATTTCAACGGCGATGACAAAGCTGACACCGCATATGGTGCAGCATACATAGGCTTAAATTCAGACAAAGCAATCACCGGGCCCAAACTAAGCCAATACAACGGCATCACTTACTGGTTTTCCATTGCACTGCACGGCACAGCAGATGAAAGCAAAAACATCGCCAGGTCAAACTCTGGTGGCTGCGTTCAGGTACCAAGATCAGTATTGAATGAGATGCTAGAAAAGGGCATCATCAAAATCGGCACGAAGATATTGATCGACTGATTCCTAGCGACGATGGCCGCCACCATGATGTCCACCACCGCCGTGATGACCGCCACCATGATGCTCAGCACCGCCATGGCGCTCTCCGCCGCCGTGACGATCTCCGCCGCCATGACGGTCTCCACCGCCATCGTGACGATCACCGCCAGCATCATGGCGATCTCCGCCAGCATCGTGACGCTCTCCGGCACCATCGCGATGATCGCCACCGGCATCTCGGTGCTCAGCACCGTCATGACGTTCGCCACCATTAAAGCCACGATCAGCGCCATTAAATCCATGATCGTCGGCTGCGTTTGGATTTTGTGCATAAAGCCTACCGGGTGCTAAATCATGAGGAGCTGGAAAACCGTGTTCTTTGCCGGGCCAATTGCCCTGTCCCCAGTGATTACCCCAATTATTGTTATTCCAATTACGATTGTTATATGAATTGGAAGCCCAATTGTTTGTATGGTTGTTCCAGTTATTGTAATGACTTGCAGAATTGTTATAGTACGAATTCTGGTGCTGCCACTCATTCACGGTACTGCTGTGATTAACATAGACTGGAGCTCCACCAGCACCGGCATACCATGGATGGCCAGCGCCCCAGTACACAGGAGTTCCATACGGCACTGAAGCCATACTCATTGCGGCTCCGGCAGCAGCACCGCCTGCGGCACCTAACAATGCTCCGGCTGCGGCGCCGAGCCCGCCGCCACTACTGGTAGTGCTAGAGTTTTGGTAATAATTGTTTGTCACTGGCGCCTGGGCATAGCTGCCGCCATAACCAGGATTGCCGAGGGTTTGCTGCGTGCCGGTTTTGTCAACGTACCAGCTATTACCATCTGGCGCAGTATAGATTCGCACTTCCGGCCCATTTACGCCTGCGCCAGGAAGCGGAACATACTGCTTATTGTTTGTAATGTAGTATTCCTGTCCGCCCTGATTCATCACGGGATACATGGTCATCATGACGTTAGTCGAAGAGTCGTTGACAGAGCGTCCATCGTAAGCGGCAACAGAAAGAGTTGTACTCATCATCGAGATAGTGGTTAATATAACCGAACCGGCGCTGACAAATTTTGACTTAATAGCCCACTGAAACAATGTGCTCACAGGCAAAGCTCCTTTGATTGACTAGCGATAATTCTATACCCAATGGCAAAACAGCACGAAGCTTGTCATCTCGACTTATGTACGTTTTTCACCATGTTTTCAAAATCTGCAGTGATTTTACTTTCGTTAAAACGTCTACTAACGCTTTGTTTCAACCCGTTCAGTAGTTTTTTATCCACGCCATTTTGCCGTACTTCATTTAGTCTTGCAGCGAGATTGCCCGCTTTACTCATATCAACAAGCCAGCAATCATCTTGCAAGATATACCGGGCAGAACCGTGATGGTGACAAAACACGGGCAATCCAGCCATCGCAGCTTCTATTATTACAGTGCCCAGTCCTTCGTAAAAGCTGCACAAAGCGAAAGCATCAGACAATTCCAATAGCTCACAAACTTTTTCTTCAGGCACGGTCACAAAACGAGCTCTATCACCCATTTTTTCAGCCGCGCTTTTTCGCAAGAGCTCAGCTTCAGGCTCGTCTTGTCCGCATACAATCAATTTGCAGTTTGGGTCATCTATTTTTGCGACTTCTTCAATCAGATAATCGATTCTCTTATGGTGGCTGTTCCATGCCGCGACACAAATAACAATCCAATCTTGCTCAGCATAGCCATATTCTTTTCGCAACTCAGCCTTGCTTTTAGAAGGCACCGCATATGGTACTGCATTTGGAAGAATGCTCATCTTCGATGCCGGAATACCAAACGCAAGCGCCTCTTCATACGCTTCAGGCTGCAAATGTTGGATAAAATCAAATTGCTGGTAAGTTCTGGGGCGAAAACCACCACCATTTGCAAAAATAATCTTGTAAGGATTGCCTGTGATTTTGCGGAACTCATAAAGTACATGCGCCAGCGGCACTTCTTTCGTCCAGACAACTTCCGGCTGCCACGCTTCTTTTGATTCTTGAATCAGCCCGAATGAATAGCTCGTTTGTTCTAGTATGTAAGCAAGACGCCAGAGTTTTTCTCTGTCAAGAAAAGACAACAGATTTAGCGGCCAATTCAGCCACTCGTTGCGCCCTTTGCACCAAACACGTTTTGCCCCGGGATATTCCGCGCCTGAGTACAGTTTTACGTCTAAATCTACATTCCCATGCAAAGCTCTGAAAAAGCGGGCAGTTGAGATTTCAAATCCACGGTTGATTGTGCCTAAGCCACTGCTGAAAAGCGCCAATTTGATGCCTGACTGCTCAAGGGCAGCAGCAGCATACGGCTCGGCGCGATGTTGAATCTCAGCGTTTGGCAAATTTCTGAACTCTTGAACCATCACTGATTTCCAAAATGGACCTGTAGTCGAAAGGCCAGTCAGACTAGAAAAGCCATTCGCTAAGATATTCTATCCGAAGAGGAGCTCAGACCTGCAGGATTTAGACCCCAGCTTGAAACTCAGAGCAATATGAGAAATTTCTCATACGCTCTTGGAAACCTCTGGCAGCAGTGGCCGTCTAGGTTATACAGCCCAAATTGGGCGCAGACGACCCAGCTTCCCTTACTACATAAAGGGTCATGAAAAGCATGATTTTGGCTCGCCAAAAGCCTGCAGTTGAAAAGCCGCATTGCTTCCCCCTATTCCTTATATTAGTAATCACGGGCATTTTGTCCGCCAGCCCCGTCATGGCTGACTCGATTAGTAACGCTCCAGCGCAGATTTCATGCATTGAGCAGGCTCTCAATGGCCAAAGTCGCCCAGACTTACCATTGCAAGCACGATTGGAAAATTTAGAATCGACAGTCTTTGGTCACAAAGGCAGCGGTGCCTTGAAAGACCGCATAATTCAGCTAAAAAATTACCTTGGCGTGGAAGAAAAGGCTCGCACGCAAGCCGCGGCAACGGCAGCTAAATCCACAGCAAGCAAAACTGTAATTGCCGGGAAAACTACCGCGCTAAATAATGCTGCAAAACAATCCACTGCAAAAGCGACCAGTATCCCCAGGGTCGCAGCCCAAACAAAGCAAGCAACGAGCCTAAAAAAAATAAATGGCTATCAGCCAATGCCAATACCAAAAGTTGCTGAGCTCCCGCCAAAAGAAAGCAAGGCTGTGCAGGCAGAAAAATCGCCTGCCAAAACAGATGCAATTACGAGTCAAAACCAGACAGACAGTGCTCAAAGCGCGCTTTACCAGGACAATGAAGATCTCGCAAGCATGATGAGCAATGCAATGAATCTCTATCGTGATGGAAAAGTCGCACAAGCGGAAAAAGCATTTCGCAAAGTGCTGAAGCAATATCCTGATTGCGTAGATGCATATTACAATTTGGGCTCAATTGCAGAACATAAGGGCGATAAACAAACAGCCATCGACTATTACTCGAAAGCTCTGTACATTTCGCCAAACGATAAACAATTGCAAGAAGCCATCACGCAGCTAGGCGGCAAAAGCGGCTCAGATCCTGGCAGCAATACAATTGCCCAGGCAAGAAATGCAAACTCAAAAGGCGATACAGAACTAAAAGGCGACGCAGTTGATAATATCGGCGTAGCTTCGTCAGCACCTAGAGATTTTTCCACCAACTGCCAATCGGCACAGCAACAATGGACAGCACCAAATCGTCCTCACTCACACAGTGCTCAAACAAAAGCGTTGCAAACAGCGGTTAGCGTTGGTGGCACGGTTCTTCGCTATTCTTTGATGAAAGCTATTTCGTCGATGCACTAAATCGATTGTGAGATCGACATGGACTTAGAATCAGCATGATTCAAATTTTTGCACAAACGAAAGACAGACATTGTAGTCGCTGTTCCAAGCAGAAAAACACTGATATAGTCCAGAACGACCAATAGAATCGACGTTTGCTTGAACTGACATTTGATTTTGTTGAAGATCACAGTGGCGCATTTCAAACAGTTTGGGATTGCCTGCAAGACCACTGCCGCAAGCTTTTGCCGCAGACTCTTTAGCTGTCCATAACAGACTCATCATTTTAGGATGTTCTTCTTTCGGAATTAGCGAAAGAAACTTGCGCTCGCTTTCAGTAAAAGCCAGCTGGTCAAATCCGTCTTCTCTTTCATCAGCAGTTTCGACATCAATACCCGATTGGCGATCTGGGTTTGGAAATTCAGCGATAGCTACCGCTAGAGTGGCACAATGTGAAAGGGAAATTTGCGGCAAGTAAGGCAAGTCGAAGTCTTTAATTAGTACTTCAAGACTGCCGCCGGCAGTTTTTTGAATATCAATATCAGCAGGTCGCAAACTCAAATTAAACTCCTGCATGACAAACATTCGAATAGCATCTTTTACAGCAATGCGCCCACTGAGCCAGTCAAGCCTGCGCTTTTCAGTACGTCCCACTTGCTTCCATGTAGCTTGCTCATTAGCTGTCAAAACATAGTCGGTAAACCAATCGAGTGTTGTTTCATCATCAGGCATCTCTGATTTTGCAATTGCAGAAATGGCAACTTGCGGTGCAAAATCAAAATTCAAACGACGACAAAGCAACTTGCTTGGGTCTGCCACAAATTCACGAAAGGGAGCAGGCAGCATGATTGCTCTGCTGCTTATATCGTTAATTTTGGCAACCACAGAGCCTTCTGGTGAGAGTAGCTCAACTTGTGCCTCGGTGCCTCTCTTACTCATTGCTCTCAGAAAGGCGTTAGAACGAGCAAATTTACCACGCATATCTTTGAACCCGTCAAAGAATTCGATGCTTACAATGTGGAATGGTAAAAGTGCCGTAGCAGGCATGTTGTGCTCATACATTTGGTAAAGAACAAACTGACTTGCATTGTCCAAAATAAGCGGGTCTACTACGAAGCCAGGCTCTTCACCGGGGGCTTGCTTTGAGAACCAATCATCTGAATTACGGCACGAAATATAACCGCCAATTGTACGTTTTGAAACCAGGTCGATGCTTTCCACCGCTTGCATGCGTGGACCGTGGAACATACTGCCTTCACAGTAAAGTTTTTCAGGAGACAATTTCGAAGGCATTTCATCTTGCACCGGAAACGCTGATGGAGACGGCGCCAGTGGATACTCAGACGCAAACTCAAGTTGGCACGAAGCCAACAAAGACGAGTCGTCCTGATCTAAATCTTGCATACATATTCGGGCATCAACAACATTTGCAGTATTGGCTCGAAGCTCTAAAGTCAAACGCATTATTTTGCTTGTGACTCGAATTCTTTTGTATGCTCTAACATCAGATATACGCACTAAATTCAAATGAGGATAAAGAAGACTGGCTCCCTCTGCCATTACCTCAAGGGCAACCATCAAAGGCAAAAGATGCACACCTGACGATCCATTCGAGTTAGTGCTGACACTACCACCAATTGCATGGTCGAGCAAAAATGGTTGCAGCAACGTACTTAGCGAAAATTCGAGAAGGAAACAATCATCATATGTCTGCAGTGCAGCGTTTGGAAAGAAGGGAAATTCACCGGCCCTGCCATATGAGTCAAACTCGCTGGCTTCTTCCGGTGTGCCTAATAAATAGGCCATCATCAGCCGTTCTTGCGTGTTCATCAAAGAATTGTGAAACTGCTGCATGGTGGAAAGATAAGTAATCATTATTTCGTCACTCAGTCCAGCGCCTGCAAAAAATGGCGCCCACTCAGCATTTGGCACACCCAGATCAGCCACATCTTGTGGATTATAATTTGGTTGCGACCATTGCATAAAATCATAAAGAGAATTGCTCATTTGCAACGTCTCGTTTTCAAAATCATCAGAGCGATGAATTTCCATTCCTAGCTCTAAAGACATTTCGTTTTGTCGGTCAGAACTCGAAGGGTAATAATCAGAAACTTCTTCAGCAGCGAAAAACTGCTTGATGCGTCGTGATTCAGCCTTGCTGTCTACGCGGCGCTCGTAAAGAGCTGCCAGGTTTAGTTCCACACCATTGCAAGATAAGATGGCGAGCATTACATTTAGCTGATCGATGCCACTGCGCCCGGGGACATTAACAGCTAAAGAAAGGTGCTCTTTAGCTGCAAGCACTTCCGAAATGTAAGGAACCAAACCACCCTTTGGTCCAAGTTCAATAAAAATACGAGTACCTGCATCGTACATTTTCAAAACGGTAGAGCGCAGGCGTATTGGTTTTTCAAACAGTCCAGTTGAAATTTTGCGCAAAGCGTCGCCGCTTTCCGGATATTCGCATTCGGTAGAACATGACCAGGCTTCGATGCTTGGCGGCAGCATCTTGAGCCTCTGAACATCAGCATCTTGATCGCTAACTTTTCCAGCGACCAGCGAAGTGTGGTATGGAATTGCAACTGGCAAAATCAAGTAATCAATCTGATTAGCTTTGAGTTGCCTGCACAATTCGTCCATCACAGATTTGTTGCCGGACAACAGCACACAGCTGTCGCTCATGTCGGCGCTCATATAAATTTTGCCCGGCATCTTTGAAAGAATTGGCGAAATTACGTCATCAAAAGACGCAGAAACGCGAACCGAACGCAATTCACTCAGCTCAGAAAAATCAATGGACCGGGAAACGTGAGTGCTCAGCTGGTAAAAAAGTTCTGCCGACTGAAAGAGATCTATTGCCTCGCACATGGTCAATGCCGCAAATTCCCCAGTGCTGCAACCAAGAAACGCATCGGGCTCCACACCCAATTTTTTAAGCAAGGCAAATAAGGCCCATTCAGCTAAAAGCAATGTAATTACAGCCGAATCCATCGTGGCTAACATAGCCTGGCTTGATTGTGCTCCAATTGTACTTATCGGAAACACTGCGCGGCTCGGCAATATTTTGTCATCTAACTTGAGCGCCAGACGTTCTACAAAATCGAAGGCTTGTCTTACTTCCGGAAAATAGCAACACAAGTCAGCAAGCATCTGCGGATAAGATGCACCCAAACCAGGAAGCACAAATGCCAACTTTCCACTTTTCTGCGCAAGATCTGCCGTGTAGTAAATTCCGAATGATCGATTTGGAGCGAACTGAATTGGTACATCGGGCGTAGTATCGAGATGATCGATTGCGTCGCGCATCAAGCTGAGCAATTCGTTGTTGTTGCGCGCAACTATGGCGAGTTGATAAGCACCAGGATTGCGAAAAACGCAGTTGTTGAGGTATGCCAGCTCGTACAGCGGCGCTTCGTTAGAACTGAGAGTTTCGGAAAAAAGAAAGAGATTGTTTCTCAAATCGCCTAGAGTTTCTTCCGAAAAAACAAAAAGCTCACTTGATTGTTCTTTAAGATGCCTCAGGCTCTTGCTGCCAATGTCCGTCCCATGCTCAGAAAGCAAGAGTCCACCAGCAGAAAAATCGATGAAAGCTCTGCGCGGATGCTGCAGTTCGACAGGCGAAACAGGATGAATCCATGGTCGCATTTGCTTGCATTCCGCAATTGACTTAACACCGCTCAACTCCAGGGTCTGCGCCGAAGAGGGCAAGATTCGCAAATAAAGCGACAGTGATGAGCTAATCAAAGCAATCAGCGGCAAAAGCAATTGGCTGCTGCCAACGAGCTCAAGAGATAATGCAGACACAAAACACAATTCGTCGTGCTTTGTCCAAACCTCAGGGTAAATCTGTGGAGAATCGCTCGCACCCTTTCGTAATGCAACCCAATTTTGAGCCGCACTCGAAGAGGTCAGCCAGTCGGGGCTGCAAGCCTCCAACAAGGAAACTGACTTAGGATTTATTGAGTTGTCGCAAGCAAAATCATGTTTCACAATGCTGGCATATGAACGAACGTCATCTCTCAAAGCAGCGTTTGAACTTGCAAACAAAACCGCTGCTGCAGCGCGCGAAGCAGTAGGATCAAAGGAGTCTCCTGCAAGCACCATGGCATATTCGCACTCACCGCGGTCTAACCAACTCAGAGCTTCGCTGATTCCTTTCTGGGAATCCTCCGCTAGCATTACAGTAAAATCAGCCGCTGCCAGTGCGCGAAAATATTGTCTCAATCCAGTGGCTGCATCTGAAGCATTCCATGATGGAGGAAAGGCGAGAAAGATTGCAGTATTATGCGGAATCTCAGCAAGTCCAGTATCGAAAAATGCTGATTCAGCCAAACGAAACAAGTCGTTTATGTCACCCGCAGTATTAGCATCTGCCACCAAATCTGGTGAAGAGTTTATGGGCGAAAAATGTTCGGACACCAGTTGATTTAAGCCATGGGCCTTAGGCAAGTTACAGGCAAGACCCACAATCAAATGCGGAGAAGCCGGCTTCATAGGATCGCTGCCTGACATTGTGCGACCTTATAGATTTGCTCTAAGTGCTTTAGCCTGAGCACCTAGACGATTTAGAGCCTTGCTTCCTACACCGCCAAGACCTTCCATCAAGATGATCAAGTCACCGGCTTCGTTATAAATAGCCATGTCGCAGAGCAATTGTCCATTCTTGCTTTCACCTGGCACGAGCACTCGTGAACGGTATTTCTTGCCGCGAGGCGAAGCGAAAAGGTGGAGTGCCTTGTACCCGGTAGGCAAAGCAGTAATGTCCATATATTGTCTTGCCCAAACACCGGCAAGCTGCATTGCGCTGTCTACCAAAAGTGGGTCGAAAATCCAATGTTCATTCCCTACTTCGGCTAAACATTCTTCAATTGGCGTGTTCTGTAAATGTCCTTCGATGCCTTCAACACCCATTTGATCTATAGAACAAATACCTTGAAATAGAGGTCCGTGGAACAACCAATTGGTATATGCAAATTTTGCATCAGGCGGATTTGATTCGAGCCCAGAGAAAGTTACGGGCTGATATTTCTGGGCAAAACGGCAGTCTTGAGGCAAGCTAGTAGTCTTGCTGGCACTCAATTCTGCCTGCGCAACAAAATTGCGCCGCCCATTTCCAGCGCTGGTGCTAACCCAGACTTCGCATTTTGCCAGGTCTGTGGTGCGTGAAATTTGCTTGACATTGATAAACAGATCCCGAGCACCACTATCGAACATGATTCCCGCTGGAATATCCATGTTCAGTAGCTTTTTCAAATGCAGATCGCTGTACATAAACTGAACAGTTTCCGCCATCAGCTCAGTCGCGACAGCCATTGGCAAAACCGGCGTACCATCAAAGGTGTGGTCTTTCAAATAGATGTCGAATTCCGGGTCAAGGCGCAAACGAAGTTGCAACTGATCTGCGCTTTGGTTTAACACCTCAGCACGATTTATTCTTGCACCACGGCTGCGAATGATGTCAGCCGGATGAGTTCCGTTACCGTTGCCACCATTGTTGCCGTTGCCATTGCCGTTGTTGCCGCCATTGCTGCCGGCACCAGACTTAGATTCAATGATTGAAATTGCGGCTTGCGCTGCATTTTGAGCTAAGTGCGCACCAGAGCCTGAGCCATTCTTAGAACTTTTGAGCTGTCCTACCAGAAGTACTTCAGCATCGGATTTTCCGCCTGAAAGCAATTCGTTGTAGAACGAGCTGCGTCCGTCACCAGCTTCAATCATAGACCAGCCAAAACGAGCAAATACTGACTCAAGCTCGGGCTGAGCCATGCCACCACGCCAGGGTCCCCAGCCGATGCTGATTACCCGTGCATTTGATTGGCGATTGAGTTTGATGGCTAGCTTGTTTACCACTTCGTTAGCGGCGACATAGTCACACTGCCCAGCATTGCCGGTTCTTCCTACAACAGACGAGAAAAGAATGAAATACTTGAGGCTGTCCAGTTGCAGGCGCGACGCCAGCGTAAGTGCTGACTCGACTTTAGTGCCGAATACGCGGTCAAAAGATGCCAGGGTTTTGTCTTTGATATAGGCATCTTCAATTACACCGGCACCATGAATAACTGCGTCAATTTTGCCGAAGCTTTCATATAAGCGATCTATCAATTCAGAAAACGCAGCTTCGTCTCTCACATCAAGCGAGTAATAATGAACGCGCGAGCCGGTGGCTTCTAAGCGTGCAAGATTTTGCCTGATTTCTCGCTCTTTCATCAATCGTTGATAAACAGATTCGATGGCTGGCACACTAAGAGCTTTGCCTTCTTTTCGCAGCTTGTCCATGATGGCCGCTTTGATTTCACGCTGGCTTTCTAGACCTTTGAAGATTGAATCTTCTGGTTCTGATGGTCTTACTCCGCGTCCGACAACCACAAAACTTGGCTTATTGCGCTGGGCAAGTTCAAGACAAATTTCGGCTGTGATTCCACGTGCGCCGCCAGTGACTAGCACAATCGAAGAAGCATCGAGATCTAATTTGCCTGATGCGGCAGCTTCGTCGAGAACTTGAGGAATAGCCTCAGGAGCCACACGGCGCTGGTCCAAATAACCGACTTCAACTAGCAATTTGTCGTTATCGCCTAGTTCTTTGAGAATTGCGTTCAATCGCGCGTCAACATTTAGATCTTCAGAAAAATCAATGCATCTGCTAATTGAGCTGGGGCATTCGCGTGCAAATGTTTTTATTAGCCCGGGAACCGCAGCAAGAATCGGATTGAATTCTTCAGCCGGCTCGGCAGCGAAAGAACCGCCCAAGCTGCTAGTCGCATACAAATTCACGTTGCGACCTTGCTGCACCACTGGCATCAGTAGTCCGCGCATGAGAGTGAATAGCCCGCGTACCGGTGCAAAACGCTCAGCAGAATTCTGATGACTTGCATCCGATTTGTGCTTTTTGTGCAACGGCAGAAGGTGCAATAAAGCAGATATCTTGCTTCCTGATTTGATTATTTCGCCAGAAAGTTTTTGAACGCTGTCTTGATTGCAAAGGTCAAGCTCAATTGAGCCGGACGCCAAATCGAAATCTTTAGCAATCAGGGCGTCGCGATGTTTCAATATCAATGTTTTCGCGCCAGCGGAAGCCAACCTGGCTGCTACCGCTTCTGCCAACCCGTCTTCAGAGTCGGTCAATATATATAGATCAGAAAGCATGAGGGCCAGTTCTGGGCGTGGTGGCAAATCTTTCAATCGAACAAGTGCTCGACCGACATAGCCAGTGCTGGTTTGCTTGGCAGAAGGGGCAGCTGTAGCCGTTTTTGGTCTGCCATTTCCGTCGGCATATTCTGGAACTGCAGGCGCGCTTGGCGTTGCCGCTTGCTTAACAAGATCGTTTCGAATCCAATCGATGATCCCTTGCAACGTTTTTGTACCGGCAAGTTTTTCAATGCCGCTTTCAAGTTGTGTCTGTACTTCCTCAGGCAACAACTTGCGGAAACTGTTGAGTATTTCGACTCTCTTGATTGAATCGATTCCCAAATCAGCTTCGAGATCCAAACTTGGGTCGAGCATTTCAGTTGGATAGCCTGTACGTTCGCTCACAATGCTAATAAGTTGAGAAATCAACGCTTCAGCATTGAGCGCATTGTCACTTTTAGCAACTACACTTTGAATAACAGACTGTGTTTCAGCAGGGATTTCATCGGAGCCATTGCCATTGCCGTTGCCATTTCCGTTGCCATTTCCATTAGAACCGTGTTCGTTGTGGTCACCATTTCTGCCCGTGTGGATTTTTTGTCCATGAGAAACACTGTTTTTAGTCCCATTGCCGGGAACGTCCTTGCTAGAAGGCATGGGCTCTTCGCTTGAAGACACAGCCTGTTTGACCGGAGGCAACTGTTCGCTGTTAAAGGCAGCAGCATTTCCGGAATTTCCTTGCAAGTAAGTCAACATTACTCGCTCTTGAGCTTCCATAAAGCTGTTTGTCATTTGCAGCATGCTGCGTTGGAATTCGAGCATAACCTGATGACGTCCGCCTCCTGCAATTGAGGGCAGAGGTGAAGATGGAGCGCTGCCAGGCTGAGCTGCTTGTCGCGATGGATCCGGACGTCTGATCTGAGACTGTGGACTAATTGATTGAGGCGCTTGTGCTGCGGTCGGCTTCGCAGCAACTGGAGGAGCCGCAGACGACGCCTGCACTGGAGTTGAAACATTTTGTGCAGCCGCAGGCGGAGTTTTTGCAGCAAGTGGGGCAGCTTTTGCAGCGCCGGTGCCAGCTGGAGCAGAATCCTGTCGAGCTCCTTCAGCAGCCAATTCAGTTGGGCGGCTGGCCGGTATAGCTATTTTGCCATCAAAGCGTTTTACATGCGCTCCATTGATCAAATAAGTTAGCTTTGCTTTTGTTTTGCCAGAAACAGCAGCCTTTTGCTGTTTTGGCAGCAATGAGTCAACTCTATGCTTGTACAGCCTGGCAAGGTCTGGCTCTAAACCAGCGACAAGAGCCTGTGCCAGCAATATTTGAACCTGACTCAAACCGTTTTTGCCATTTCGTTCAAGTGAAAGACAACTGTGCTCTTTGCCTTCCAAAATGTCATCAACAAGCCCAGTCAAAATAGAACCAGGACCGCATTCGATAAAGATGCGAGCACCATCCTTATACATTTGCTCAATTTGCAGCTGGAATTCAACTGGCTTAACTAGATGCTCGCAAAGTAAAGATGCAATTTGTTCTGGATTTGCTGGATATGGTTTTGCCAGTGTATTTGAATAAACGGTGATCGAAGGTTGATTCAAATGTATTTCAAGCAGAGCTTTGGACAACTGCTTCAAGGCTGGTTCCATCAAAGGCGAATGGAATGCGGCTGACACTGCAATTGGTTTCGACTTCATTTTATTGTCGTCGAGAACTTTGCTAGCTTCAGCAAGAGCGTCGATTTCGCCTGAAATAATACATTGACGTGGCGAATTGAAATTAGCCAGAGTCACATTACTCAAATGAGAAATAAGTCTGCGAACTTCAGCCCCGTTGCCGCTGACTGCAGCCATACTGCCGGTTTTCTTGCCATTGGCAGACTTGAGAATTGCACCGCGGCGTTCTGAAATTTTGAAGAGGTCCTCTTCACTCATAACGCCGGCAGCAGTAAGTGCGACATACTCGCCAAAGCTATGACCAGCGCACATGTCGGGCTTCAAACCGAGACTACTGAGCAAATGAAACGCAGCGATGTCGGCCGCTGCAACTGCAGGCTGAGCCACATGCGTGTCGGTTAGACGCTCTACTTGTTTGCGACGTCTTTCTTCGCTGAAAGCTGGTGCGGGATAAACATAACGGCTTAGCTTCTCTTCGAATTTGCCGGCCAAAACTTTATCTGCACGCTCAATAGTGCTTCTAACATCAGCAAAACAGAGTGACAAATCACGCAACATGTTTACTTGCTGTGCGCCTTGCCCGGGGAACAAGAAAGCTACTTTCGGACGGGCGTTGCCTTCTAATTCTTCAAAGAAAACAGCACGTGGGTCGCGGAAGCTCTTCTTAGTTTCATCACGAAGAACCAATTTAATTTGCTCGATCTTTTTCAGCAAGTCATCGCCAGAATTTGCAACGATAGCAAGCACAAACTTACTGTTAGATTCTCCAGCAGGAGTAGGCATAACCGCCTGCCCGAGGTGGTGGCGATAAGCAAGATCAAACAATGTATTTGTATCTGTGGAACCGGCAGGTCCACTTGCTTGACTTGCAAGCTGCATCATCTTTTTGCAGGCGATTTCCAGTGAATCGATCTGTCTTTCCAATTGTGCTCTAGATGTAGATTTGAATGCAAACAATTCAGATGGGAAATCGCGAACTGCGCTTTCTTGTCTTTCAAGCTTTTGGCCCGAATACTCTTCCAACACAGTGTGGAAATTAGTACCACCAAAGCCAAATGCGCTTACGCCAGCCCGGCGGGGATAGCCGAGTTCTTCAACATTGTGCACCCATGGACGAGCTTCAGTATTTACATAGAAGGGAGAATTCTCAAAATTGCAAGCTGGGCTGGGAGTCTCAACTCCCATGGTAGGAGGCAAGACTCTATGATATAGCGCACGAGCAATCTTAATAACAGAGGCAAGTCCTGCAGCGCACTTTGTGTGCCCAATCATTGTTTTGACAGAGCCAATGGCGCAAACTTGCTTTTCAGAACCAGCCTGCTCAAAAACTGTTTTCAAAGCTTCGACTTCAGCTCTGTCACCAGCCACGGTACCAGTACCATGAGCTTCAACAAGCTCTACAGTAGAAGGTGAAAGACCCGCGTCTTCATAAGCTCTCTTCAAAGCCAACATTTGACCAGCTGGTCGAGGAGCAGTCAAACTCAGATCGCGTCCATCGCTAGACCCGCCTATGCCTTTAATCAAAGCGTAGATTCTATCGCCGTCGCGTTCAGCATCAGATAAGCGCTTAAGCACAAGCACAGCCATACCTTCACTAATGACAATGCCATCTGCAGTGGCATCAAATGTACGGCATCGTCCGCGCGGAGAAAGGGCATGAGTCTTAGAGAAACTCAAGTAGTCTCCCGGTTGATTATGAGTGTCTGTGGCAGCCAGAAGTACCATGTCACTGCTGCCAGCGCGCAGTTCTTTTATACCTATATAGAGCGCAGCAAGCGACGAGGCGCAAGCAGCGTCAACACAGAAATTGATACCACCGAGATCAAATCTATTTGCCACTCGGCCGGCAACAACATTGCCGAGATAGCCAGGGAATGAATCTTCAGTCCACTCGGGCAAACGGTTTTCCAATAACTTTCTGTATTCAGGATCAAGATCGCTCAAAGTCCAATCTAACATCGAACGCAATGAATAGAACGAGGTGATTGGTCCGTGTCCTGCGTTTGCCAAAACAATGGAAGTGCGTTCTTTTCCGAATGGTCGGTTCTGATAACCAGCATCATATAATGCAGCTCTGGTTACTTCTAGAATCAGCAGTTGCATCGGGTCTATAGAAGCCAAACTGGACGGCGGAATGCCATACTCGGATGGGTCGAACGGAATATCTTGAAGGAAGCCGCCCCACTTTGAATACATTTTGTCTCGAGCAAGTGGATCTTCACTGTAGATTTTTTTCCAATCCCATTGATCGATTGGCACTTCTTCGATTGTGTCAACTTTATTCAGAATATTTTGCCAGTAAGCTTCCTGGTTAGTTGCTTTCGGAAACATGCAAGAGATGCCGACGATTGCGATGGCTTCTTCTTTTTTCCGTGGGCTTTCTTTTACCTCTACCATTTGCGATTGCAAAGACTTGAGGTAAGCATCAGCAGAAACCGAAACAGTTTCATGCAATTGCGGAATGCTCATAGTTTTGTCATGCATCGAGGCAACTTGCCCAATCATATACATGCCATCTTTCCACTGCTTATCAGCGGGAACTTTCACAAGCTTGCTTCCGGTAGAAGCACCGGCTTCACCACGGGCAAGTCCTTTGCTGGCAACACGCAGACGACCGAGATTCATCAACTCGAGCTCCTGGCGAAGTTCGTTTTTGCCTAAACCTTCGGCTTCCATCTTTTTGCGTTTTTCATCAAATACTTGCTTGTATGGCGAATCAACGCAGCGAATAGCATGACCAGGACCTGTTTCAAGCAAAACAGTTTCTTCGCAGCTCAATGCTGCTTCTTGAAACTTTTGAACGATTGCACCGCTGCTCACGGCTTCACGTGTAAACAGGTAAGCAGTACCCATCAAGATACCGATCCTGATCCCACGTTCTACAAGCGGTGCAGCCATCGCCGCCACCATCGCGCTTGAAAGTTGGTCATGAATGCCGCCGGCAAACACAACATGATATTCAGATGGATCTGCCTTCGCTGGAATTGAGCCGAGCAGTGTTTCTATCATGCACTCCCAGAGTACAAAGCTAGAACGGGGACCAACGTGACCACCGCATTCTTTGCCTTCAAAAATAAATCGCTTCGCACCCATCTCTACAAATGAGTCGAGCAACACAGGCGAAGGTACATGCAAATAAGTTTTGATGCCGACAGCCTCAAGCTCTTTAGCCTGGTCAGGTCTGCCTCCGGCAATCAATGCACAAGGCGGACGATATTTCAAAACCAATTGCAATTGCTCTTGCCTGAGTTCAGGAGGCACAAAACCAAGCATTCCTACACCCCAGGGCAATGCGCCGAGGTTTTTAGCAGTTTCAATCAGCAAGGGCTCGATTTCATCTTTACGCATCAAAGCAAGTGCAAGAAATGGCAATGCACCACCTTCGCCGACTTTTTGCGCAAACTCTGCAGTATCAGATACGCGAGTCATTGCACCTTGCAAAATCGGATATTTTATTCCATGAGAAAGAGCCAGAGCGCCGCTTTCAGTGAGTGCGCCTTGTTGCGATGAAAGACGCAAGTTTTCGCGAGATTGATGTTTAATAGCTGAGACAATAGCGGCTACGCTTGAATAACGACGTGCAAGCGGCAAGGCAAAAGCAACGTCCTGTCCAAGAAACATAAAAGCAGGCAAGTGACTTTTTGCCGAGCGAGCCGAATCAATCAACAACTGTCGCAACTGCGAACGTCTGGCACTTAACTTTTCTGCACCGGCATCAGTCGGTAATTCGGCAATTGCCGACTTCACAGACTCATCACCAGTACGCAAGCAAACTCTAAATCTGTCAGTGCCGTTATTAAGCAGCTCAGTTTCGGTGCCGTCAAAGCCTGACAATTTTTCTTTTTGCTCATTGCTCAAATTAGATTCGCGACTGAGCAAGAGCTGGGAATCTAGCACCACACCTTCGCATTTTGCAGCAAGTGCAGCAGCGGCTGAGTTCACTCCAACGCCGCCTTGCACCCAGACTGGAATGCTCAATTCTCTGCGAAATCTTTGCAGCAAGATAAATGCAGTTTCTTCTCCGACGCGCCCCGCACTTTCGTGCCCCTTCGCCACAACTGCATTTGCACCGGCAAGCTGAGCAAGCTTGGCTTCAGCGATGTTGATTGCCTCACAAAAAACATCAAGCTTCAGCTTGCTCAATGTTTGTACGGCCTGCGTCAGGCTTTTCTTTTCGTAGTCTTTATCGCGGACGCAGAGAATCACATATTTGCGACCGGTACCCGCCGCAGCCAGTTGCTGGAAAAGCGGCTGAAACAGCTCGACTTGCTCGACACCACATCTGATACCATATTTGGCATCAGGAACAGAATGAATCAGGGTCTTCAGCGCGGGCTCAACGTCTTTGACCGAATTTAAATACTCAAGGTCAAGAACGCCAATTTCTCCGGCTCTAGAAGCGGCAATTGCGATTCCGGGGTGAAAATCAGCTCCCGTCCATGCCGCAGGTGTAAGCGCAATGATTCCTAGTTCTGGCATCTTCACGAACCCGGTAACTCCTAAGTGGCCTTCCGGCAAGTTCATCGACCTCTGGCGAGAGTATGCTCAAAGAAGCTATTCTTTTCGCTTTCGGGTCGCCCTGCATCCTTTGTGCTGCCCACTGCTTTGAGAGCAGGGTTAGCCCAATTAAGGTTGCATAATTATATAAATAGAGACTAAATCAGGCATTGGACAAGTCTTAGATAGACCCGAGCGGGGTTGCCAAGCGCCCCGAAATCGTATATCGATCTGCCTTTATAGAGCCTTTAAAGCGCAATATTCTGGTCGACTTTAGAGAACAACGATCTCTTCGGGGCCTCGTAACTCATACGTGACGCCGCGCCACTGGATTCGGTTGGTCGTCAATGAATAGAGCGTCATCCACGGAAGCGCAATGTGAGCCAGAGGTAGAGCCATGACAAATTTCCAGGCAGAACCTCGAAGCTCCTCATTCCAGTCAGACAGCACTTCTCGCCAGAGGGTTTGCCCCTTTAACAGGAAATAAACTTCAATTGGCAAAACAGATAGCCCTGCCAGCAATGAATAGAAATAAATTGCCTCACGGTTGAGCAAGCATAAAACTAGTGTCCAGACTATACAAAGCAGCCAGGTTGCCATGATGCCGGCGCGAGCGATTGATCTCTTCCATAAAGCCGGATAATAAACCTTGGTTAAGATTAGCTGGCGATTTGTCCATTCCAAGACCTCTGGCCAATCGCCATCGCCATGGCTAGCCACCAGGCACTGCGGCACAAACAAAACTTTGAGCCCAATATCCTTTACGGCGGTAGTAAGCGAAAGGTCATCATCGGCGGCTTTGTCCCAGTGCTGCAGCACATTTGCCTTTAGAAAAATATCGCGGCGAATTGCCATTGCACCGCCCCAGGCGAAACAATAACGCGGGCTGGCCATCTCCCAGGCAGACATGCGATTCCATATGCTTCTCATCATCGACGCAGAGTCGCCGCTATGCGGCACGTAAAATCTGTAACCCGTTGTGGCACCGGCACCGGGCTCGTCCAGGCGCCCTACCAGTTGCGCCAGAAAATCACTTCTTGCAATCACATCAGAATCGACAAACGCAATTGCTTCAACATCGTCCGAAATATGCTTGAGAGCCTCAAGTTGATTGTTTAACTTCTGCGCCCGAATGGGGTTGATGCCAGCAACCACAACCCGGCAAGCAATCTGGGGAAATTCCTCAGAAACGGCTTTCAAAGCGGGGTAAGCAGGATCGTCCTCTGTTGCCACAGCAAAAACAACTTCAAAATGCGAACGACCGTCTTTTGAATACTCCTGCTCCAGCAGCTTTCGCATGTTGTCATGAAAGCCAGTATCAAGTCCCTTGCATGGCAAAATCACCGCCAGCTTGGGTTTGTAAGTCGGCGCCGGCTTTGCCATTTCATCGCTTACATATCGATGCATTCGATTGAAGCTGTAGGTCTGCGAGAGCGCTACAGCGATTGTAATGAAGCTAAGAATGCCGAGAAAAATCATGCAATAAATTTCTTTCCGTCCGGACGAATTTCCGAAGACGACACGGACTAGAGTATAATGCGTGCCGGCATAGCAATTCCAGTGCGGCTCTTTCATGCTGAGTGCGGCCGCTAATATTTCGTTTAACCTTGAGAAATCTCGCCCGTTATGTCCACTGGTAGAAAACTCATATATCAAATGTTCAAACGTTTGGCGGGCAAAGAAATGTCCTGCCTGGAAGAAGACTGCAAAAATCCCGAAGCCGCGCAGCTGCGAATTCTGCGAGAAATCCTCAAACGAAGCGCTAATACAGCTTACGGGCTAGAGCACAAGCTAGCTTCAGTCAACACAATTGCTGAGTTTCGCAGGGCCGTGCCCATATCAGACTATGAAGCGCACAGGCCATATATAGATCGTATTTGGAACGGCGAAAAAAACGTTTTGACCAGCGAATATCCCGCCATGTTTGCCACAACCAGCGGCACAATGGGACAAGCGAAATATATACCTGTTACCAAATCGTATATCAAAGAGTTTCGACATGCATCAATTGCATCGGGTTATTTTACTCTCTTGAATTTCCCCGGCATCGCCAATGGTATCACTCTCAGCGTATTCTCTCCGGCAGAGGAAGGACGCAGCCCCGCAGGTGTGCCCTATGGAGCCATCTCGGGCGGTCTTTATTTGAGAGAACCATTCCTGGTGAAGAAGTTTATTTCACCTATTCCTTATCAAGTTTATTTGACTAAAGATTACGAAAGCAAATACTACGCCTTACTTCGATGCGCTCTTGTTTTACCCGTAACTTGTTTTTACACGTTAAACCCAAGCACAATCGTTGTTTTGCTCAAACGTCTCGATCAGTTTGCGCCGGCTCTAATAAAAGACATAGAAGACGGAACTTTTTCGCCGCCTCATGCAAGCGACGAAAAACTAAAAGCCGCAATGAAGCCCTACTTAAAGAAAAACCCGCGAAGAGCAAAAGAGCTAAGACAACTGCTGGAAGACGGCAAGTTTCAACCAAATCACATCTGGCCACTCCTGCAGGTTGTTTGTTGCTGGACACGCGCGAGCGCAGCCTTTTACATAAAAGACTTTCCCCGCTATTTTGGCGATGTGCCAATCACCGATATCACATACGGTGCAAGCGAGGGACGGGGCAGCATCTCAATGGGAGACGGACGACAGTTATTATCAATTCGCTCACACTTTTATGAATTCATCCCCGAAGATGAAATTGACAATCCAAGCCCCAAAGTTCTGCTGGCTCACGAGCTAAGCGAAGGGCAAAATTACTACATCATTTTCACCACTTCTGCCGGACTTTATCGCTATCACATAAACGACGTAGTGAAGGTTGTCGGCTTTCACCATAAATGCCCGTTGATCGAGTTCCAATACAAAGGCGGCAACATCTCGTCATTCACAGGCGAAAAATTGACAGAACTGCAAGTAACCAACGCAATGCGCGCAGCACTCATCTCAAGCAACATGCGTTGCCGTTTTTTCACAGTGCTCCCGGAATTTCGCCCAAATCCTCACTACAGGCTACTCCTGGAGCCTGAAGAAGGCGATGACATAAAGAAAGCAAAAGAGCAGCTGCCCAGACTTTTGAAAGACTTTGAATCAAACCTTTTTGAACAAAACATCGAATACAAAGCCAAAAGAGATTCATCAAGGTTAGACCCAGTTTTGGGCGATCTTTTGAAAAGCGGGTCATATGAAAACCTCCGTAAACAGATGACAGCAAATGGCGTCGCCGACGCCCAAATCAAGCTCAGCCACCTCAATCCAAAAGAAGAAGTACGATTTTATTTCATCAACCAAATCGACGACGGAACAAGCGACGAAGAGCGACGTCCTCTGAATTCAGTTAGCGGGTCGCACGAGAAGTAAAGCGAAGCAGACACAACAGGAAAAACAAATGTCCAGCGCAAGAAAACAATCGAATAGGCACGCAAGATCAAATGCACTTATTGCAATGACATTTTTGGCTAACCTAACATTTTGCAGCCTCGGCGCCTCGGCTGACGACCCGAGCATTTTAGAAGCACAAAAGCTTTTCAAACAGTACACCGACTTCGAGCACAGCTATGACCTGGCACAAGCCGACCTCTACGCAGCAAACGCAGTCATCAAAGACACACGTATTTATCAGGACGGCCCGAGTAAAACACTCACCTGGAATGGCGGCGAGTACAAACAAATACTGAAAGCTTCTTTGCCTGTAGCAAAGGCACGCAACGACCAGTACAACTATTCGCAAGTTACATACAGCAAAGAAGGCGCCAATGTTCGCATCAAGTGCATGCGCTATTCGGTCTCCAAAAAATATAGCTCGCCACTGGAATTGTTGCTAACACCCAATGGAAAAGGTGGCTACAAAATTTTGGAAGAAAGCTGCCAAAGCCAGCCTTAAGCCTAAGTCTATTAAATTAAGCCTTTCACTGCCATGTTTTTGTGCCGATGAACCCATTGAAACCAGGGGTTGTCTGGCATCATTTTTAGCGCATCGTCCACACATTTCGCGCCATCAGTGGGATTGTATTGAGCCATTCGCAGCAAATGTATTGCGACCCAATTGTCCTCAAACTTCTTTTTGTCAAACGCTTTGAATTTGCTGCCATAGTGGGCTAAGCCTGCTATCTGCGCTTTACCAGGAGCCTCAATTTCAAGGTCTGTAAGCCAGGCGCCCGCGTATGGCAGAAAGAATTCAAGACTGGGATGGTCATCAGTAATTGCAGGCAATTCACCAAGAAAATCATCTAACTCTTTGTCAGCCACAGCAAAGGTTGCAATCAGAGCATTGGCGTCACCCATCCCCACGCCACGCAAGCTTTCAGCCACAGCAGGACTTTCATCAATACGATTTTGAATTTGGTCGAAGTCGATTTTTATTGGCTCATCAGACGCCACAATAATGGCTTCATGTGAATTGGGAAACCAGATGCTCACATATGGATAAACAGTGCGCGCAGTCATTACCATCATTTTCCAGAGTTTTGCCGAGCCGCACGCAACCGGTGCCCATTGGCACATTATGCCGCCTGGATTCAAACGCTTTTGCACCAACTGGTAAAACTCACTCGTGTACAAATTTACTATGCCTGCATCAGACGGAGGCGGTGGTTCAAAAGTAACAACATCATATTTCTCTTTAGTGCAAAGCAAATAATTTCGCACATCATTTACTTGCGCCTTTACTTTCGGGTTGGCGAGCACGTCATGATTTTCGGCAGCAAAAAGTTTATTTTGCTTGAGTATCATCGACGAGAGTTCAACAATATCAAGATGCTTCACTTCAGGATGAATCGCAATTGCACCTGATGTAGACCCCGTACCAAAGCAACCAACCAGAGCCTTCTCAGGCCGGGGATGCAGGAGTACGGGCAAATGCCCCAGAAGGCGCATATAGCGAAGACTGTTTGGTACCGTGGTGGCAAGACAAGATCCGTTAAAAACAAGTGTCTTGCCTTCCATCAATTTGGGGTCGTCAACTATTTCGACCGCACCGAATGAATCTTCTCCATAAAATAACAACTTACATGCAGGGTTTAGCGGAGGCTTATAATGCGCAATCGATGCAAAAGCGATTGCCGCCACCAGCGGTGGCACACTCCAAGCAAGCGCCCGGGGGCTCTTCCATGTTCCGCCATAAGATAGTGCTAGCAGCCCGGTCACAAGGCTTATTACTAAGATCCACAGAAAAGAGGAAAACCACCCCAAACTGGGTATCAAAAGTAAACCTGCAGCCAGACTTCCAACAACACAGCCAATCGTGTTGAGCGCATAAACTCGACCCACAGCCGTTGCCACATTGTTTTTGCTTGCCACAGCCATGGTGCCCAAAGCAGGGAAAAGCGCGCCGATTAAAGTGGCTGGAATAAACAGACAAGCAGCAGACATGCAAACTGTGTAAGCAAGCTGCCCGCCCATATTGTTAAATCCAGACTCGCCGGCCAAAAGCCATGCACCACGAAAAGAAGCCAACCAGGGAGTCGCAAACAATGCCGCAGCGGTGGCTGCCGCAGCCGCATACTGCGTAGCCGCAAAAACAGTAAAGGTTCGAGAAGCCGGTTCGCCATCTTTATATAGAAAGCGTTTGTAAAGAAAACTTCCCAGGGCAAGTCCGAGCAAAATAGTGCTAACTGTTGTGGTGAATGTGTAAGTCAATGAGCCCAAATAAAAGGTCAACATTCGAATCCACAGGACTTCATAACACAGCGCGGTAAACCCGGTCAGCGCAGATAAAGTAAGCAATAAAGCCCCTTTGGGCGCCTCTCCTGATTGGACTTCAGAAGATTCGTTTTCACCATAAGCGCTTTCCGCAGGTCTTGGAATTTCCGCGGATTTTTTCTCAAGCAGAAACGCCACCACTCCAATAACCATGTTTATCGCAGCTGCGCAAAAAATAGTTGCATTCAAACCAATGTATGTAAAGCCGACAAAGCAAGCAAACAAGCTTCCCGCTGCAGCCCCTAGCGTATTGATGCCATAAAGGGCAGCAAACAATTCCGGAGGCGCCGAATAGTTTTTTACATAGCGAATAATGGCCGGTAATGTGGCACCCATTAAAAGACAAGGAAGTAAAAGCAATACAATCGAAAATAGAAAGCGCACTACTGTCAATGAAAAAAGATCCATCGAAACAGCACCGATCAGGTTGGCATACAAGCTTGGTGCAATATTCAGCAGGTAGGTGACCAGTGGGGCAAGCACCGCCACAGACAATTCGATCATTCCGTATAAACGCAAATGCTTAGAGAGCATTTTGTCGGCCAACCTGCCGCCAAAATACGCCCCGAGCGCCAGCCCCCCCATAAACACAGCAAGCACAGTGCTTGTTGCATAAGCAGTATTTCCGAGTGTCAGCGCCAGAATTCTAACCCAGGCAACCTCGTACACGAGAGTGCTGAAACCGGAAAGAAAGAAGAATAGAAATACTATTCGGTGCATGAGAATTTACTACCTGCAAAGGCACGTTTTAGTGATGACCATGATAATTAGCCAGTGCTCTGAAGACCGGCAGCGACGCCGTTGATGGCCATGAGAATGGTTTCGAGGAGGAGGTCGCGCTCTTTTGAGTTGGGGTCGGCAGAGGGAGAACTTCCCTGGAATGCCTCTTGTTCGTCACGCCACTGGCGCAGGAATTTCACCTGAAGATAGCTCAAGGGATCCACATACGGATTGCGCAAAGCAATTGAGCGTTGCAAGAAATGATTTTCAGAAAGTAGCGATTCTCGCTCGCTTATGGCGAAAACGGCTTGACGACACAATTCGAATTCAGCCACAATTCTGTCTAAATATTTTTCCTTGAGAGCAGAGTCTTTAACAAGGTTATTTGCATAAAACGTCGCAATGTTCATGTCTGCTACAGCAAGCGCTGTTTCAATTTTAGAAATCAGTCCGTGAAAGCAAGGCCATTCTTTATATAACTGACGCATAAACTGAAGCTGGTTTTCTTCATGCTTCATCAACTGCAACTTAAACGCCGTCCCCAAACCGTACCAGGCCGGCAAAATAAATCGACTTTGCGTCCAGGCGAAAACCCAGGGAATTGCGCGCAAATCACCTATGCCTTGCGAGCCCGAGCTGCGTCGCGTTGGGCGTGACCCCATTCGCAGATGTGCGATTTCGCCAATTGGTGTGCATTGTTGAAAGAAACGCACAAAATCGGGGTCACCATACACAATATCTCGATAGGCATCAAAAGCATCTTGCGAAAACTCTTCCATGAAATCATGCCATTCTTTCGGCTCTGGGTCACTGCCCTTAGCACTGCTCTCCAAAATTGATGTGCCGAGAACAGCCGCAGCAAGTTGTTCGAAATTACGCACCGCGATTGTGTGCAAAGAGTATTTCGCAGATATGACTTCACCTTGCTCTGTGATTTTTATGCGACCAGAGACTGTACCTAAAGGCTGAGACATAATGGCTCTATGCGTTGGTCCGCCGCCACGGCCAATAGTTCCACCGCGACCGTGGAACAATCGCAATTTAACACCATGACGGTTAGCAACTTCGACCAATTGCTTTTGTACTTTGTACAACTCCCAGTTGGATGTGACGATGCCACCATCTTTGCCACTATCGGAATAGCCAATCATAATTTCTTGAATTTTGTTGCGCTTTTCCAAATAGCTGGCATAAACACGGTTATTCAACAAAGCATCGAGTATTTCAGGTGCGCGTCTTAAATCGCCAATTGTTTCGAAAAGCGGCACAACACTTATACTTCGATGTGAGTACGCGTCTGCAAAGAATCCAGCTTCTTTGGCAAAGAGCAAGATACAAAGCAAGTCGCTCATTTCCTGAGTCATGCTTACAATATATGTATCCAACGCCTCAACACCAAAGCGGTCCTGGCACTCAGCCATTGTTCGAAAGACGCGAATGGTGTCTGCTGTATCTTTAGAGAAGTGCAATTCGTGCGGAATTAATGGTCGCAAGTTTTCTAACTCACGACTCAAAAATTCTACGCGAGCATTTTCGTCTAAGGACAAGTACGAGTCAGGCAAAAGCTTGAGTGTTTTGCAGACTTCATCAATGGCGGCACTGTGCCTGCCGCTGTGCTGACGAATATCAAGCTTGGCCAGATGAAATCCAAAAATATCAACTGCGTCAAGCAATCGTTTTACACTATGATCCCCAAGCTTACACTCAGCCTGAGCAAGTGCATCTAAAAGCAAGACCAAATCAGTTCGAAATTCGCTTGCCTGCTTGTAAATTAGCACCGGCTGCTCAAGACCTTCTTGCTCAGAGCTGGCAATTTTGTTTTTGAGCTTCTCTTGCATTATCAGGATTTTCTGTCGCAATGGTTCATGCATAAATCGCTGCGAAATGCGATCTTTCACTTCTTGCGGTAATGCGGGAAACTCTTCTTCGTTAGACTTTAGAAGAGCCGCACCGAAATTCACCCAGTTATCCGACAAACTTAACTCAAAAAACAATTCTTCGAGATCTTTCAAATATCGGCGCAAAATCAAGTTGCGCTGAAAAATCAGCGCATTGACAGTAATTTCAGTGGTAACAAACGGATTGCCATCTCTATCACCACCAATCCAAGACCCAAACGATGTAAATCGACGAGCCGGATAGCCGTTGTCGGATGAAGAAATAGCACTTAGCTTTTTGCGCATTTCTGAATGAACATCGAGCACAGCGTCAATCACAGTATGCTCGAAGTGATAGAGCCCATATCGCACTTCATCAAGCACAGTCGGCTTGAAGTACATAACATGGTCACTCAGCCATAAGGTCTCTACTGCGGCAGCCAACTTTTCTTCAAGCGATTGTCTTTCACGCTGAGTTAGCGGTGGATGATCTCTTTTGTACAAACAATTGGCGATAGCTAATTGCTTTAAGAAAACAGTGCGTCTGGTAATTTCTGTTGGATGCGCAGTGAAAACAACCTGGATATCTAGATTTTGCATGGCAGTCTCTAGCTTTCCAGCATCTTCGGACCCAGCCTGCGCATAAACAGCTTCAAGCGAATCAGCCTGAGGACTGTGCTCTTGCGATTCAATCAAAGAACGACGGCGCAAGCGGTGATGCTGCTCGGCAATATTTATCAAATCAAAGTAGGTAAGGAA
Source organism: uncultured Candidatus Obscuribacterales bacterium (assembly GCA_964546815.1). Taxonomy (GTDB): domain Bacteria; phylum Cyanobacteriota; class Vampirovibrionia; order Obscuribacterales; family Obscuribacteraceae; genus JAIEPM01. The sequence goes on from CAZJLR010000002.1 coordinate 202,513, forward strand.
AGCTTTGATTACTTTAGTGCCTGTATCAAAATCAATACTTTCAATTAGAGTGGCAAGCTCTTCTTTGAGCTCTTGAGAGGCAGAATTGTTATGCAGCGCTTTGCACAGCTTTCGAAATTGCTCAACCGTTTCAAAGACATGTTCGCCATCAACACGACGAATTGTTTCTCCCAAAAGGGTTCCTAAGTATCTAATATCATCACGCAAAGGCCTGTTAGTTTCTACAAGCTCCCAGGGAATGGGCTGCTCGTCTTGCGCTTCTTTCAATACTTCAGTCACGACTCACCTTGATATCGTCGAAAACATGAACAACCTGCATCTTTTCAGCAGGCTTCACGCACCCATTTTACTTCAAAGTGCCTATTTTTTATTGCTTTGCAGAACGGAATACAAGACAGTACAACCGCTGTCCGAGCAACGGGTTATTTGCACGCGCCCACCAGTGATAACCGACTTTATTTTATGAGAAGTGACAATTTGCCCGTCAATAACAATTGCAATTGTTTGACCCAAATGCTTGCGAGTGAATTCTTCAAGTGGAACAACCTGATTTTCTGCAAGCTGCAATGACAACATCGGGCGCCCCTTAGGATCGGTACCCTTGCCCGGCTCAGTGCCTAAACTCAGTGGTATAAACTCGTCAGTGCTCAAGATGCAATACTTCGGAATATCCCGCTCTTCAGGCTCTAAGAAATGATAGTCATTGATGACTGCGTGCTCTGCACTATTGTTCAAACTTAAGCTTGTCGGATCTTCTGCTTGACGTAAAACCAGGTAGAAGCCATTCTGCAATGCGTTGTCACGGTTGCTGGCTTTTACAGCCTCAGCAGGAGCTTTTGCCTTTGCAGCCGAGGCATCAGGCTCTGCCAGCCCTGCTAAAGACGAGGCACTAAGAGCATAACAAAGCAGCAATAAAAGCTGTTGGAGTATTTTGTGTTTCATAGAACTGGAATAGTATCACGCCAAATTAGTGTTTAGCCAAATTTTCTGGAGAAGGCGTGGGAAACGGTTCTCCATAAAAGAAGTCGTGATAAAGCTTGGCATATTTTGCAGACTCTTCTTTCTTGCCGAGGCGACGCGACGCAACACTCAAAGTATTGAGATCTGTCATATAGCCGGCATTTGAAAGAAGCTCTTCACGAAAGAGATTTCGCTCTTCTACAGTCTTAAGATTCTCCTTGGCAATTTTGTATGCGACATCTACCTTTCCTTCCATCAGGAAACCGAAGGCAAGATCCGAATGAATCAAGTCTGTGTACGGACCTGTGCCGTTGATTTTGTAAGCTTTGCGGTCGAGCTTTGAAGCAATCTTAAACTCATGCACAGCCTTGCCAAATTCGCCACGCAGCATATACAAACGCCCGATAGTGTCGTAATTCATGATCTGTGCGTCTTTATCTTTGAGCTCTTCTTTAGCCAAAACATCCGCAATCTTACGGTGAATGCCGATAGCCTCATCAATTTTGTTGAGCTGCAACTTAGTAAAGGCGGCTTTGTACAAGAGATCAATATCCTTTTCAGACAAATTGTCTCCAAGCCTGGCAAGAGCAGACTTATACCAATCATCTGCCTGCGCGTAATCAGGCAACAAAATAGGTGTATTGAACAAACCTTTGTATAACGGATAGAGCTTCAAATTTCCGGCCGGCCCAGGCTGGGCGTTTATCATTTCGACCTCTTTTGGGTAGTAACCTCCAGTCCCATCTAATCCAGCTCTAGAATAAACATCAGCGATTTTGCCTTCGATTTCTGCGACACTGCGCGCATAATTTTTGCTACTACGATCTGCTGTTTCCAACTTAAGCAAATCTAGAGCTTTTGTGTAATATGCAACTGCATCACGATAAAGATGTTGAGCCTCTGGAGATGACCTTTGAGGAATAACCTCGATGCTGCCGTTTGCAAGTTCCCCGACACTGTTAGAAGGACCTATAGCGGGAAAACCAAAATTTCTTATGCTTACAGCCTGACTGATAGCGCTTTGCGCCAACCAAATACAGTCCATGGAATTATTTATCGACGGAGTATATCTATGTTGTCCGGGAAACGGTAGTTGAACAGAGCTGGAGTTGTAAGGCAAATGTCCCCCACGAAATGGGGGACCATGACTGTGTCCGACCAAAGCTATTGTCATTGAAGCAACTACTGAAGAACAGAGCATTGCAGAGATTCCGACGATAAGAAGCTGACGCTTCGAATTTTTTTCCTTTTCAGTTTTCGGCGCAATCAGCGGCTCCTCGTCAACTCCGGCAAGCCCGGGCGACTCGGCTGCGGCAATATCGAGGTCTAATTCAAGATCTTCAATTGAAAAATACCTGGAACCGCGATTTTTCTCCAGACATTTCAGTACAATTTTCTCAATCGATTCGGGAATGTCATCGCGAAATGACTTTAAAGACCGCGGTTTTACATTTAGCTGCTTCATCAAGCTATGCATCTGGCTGTGAGCGCTAACCAACGCATGACCAGTCAGCGCCTCATACATCAAAAGCCCGAGGGAGTAAATATCGCTGCGAGCATCGAGGGCATAGCCAAGGCAGTGCTCAGGGCTTAAATAGTTAGCAGCAGCAGGCTTAGATGAATGGCTTAAGAACTGATCGCGTTGCGCGTTAGGCAAGGCACCGACGATAGCGTAATCTACAAGCTTAACTTGCTCATGCGAAGAGGGAGAAGCAGAATCAAGCAAGAAAACATTCGAGGGCTTCAGATCCCCATGTAAAATACGGCGTTGATGCAGGCCTTTTAGGGCATGACAAATTTGGCGAAAAACGTCGATAAAGCGTTCTTTGTCCATCAATGGCGAATTTGCAAAGCGCTCTTTTAGCGTTTGCCCTTTCAACCTGTCAGTAACAAAATATACAGCACCGTCAATGGTGGCACCGCAATCATAAATTGAAGCAAGGTTGGGATGATGAATATCTGCGGCAGATTGGATCGCAGAAATCAGCGCATCTTTGTCAGCTTGTTCCGGACAAATCCAGTCATTTAATCTTTTGAGGGCAAGATTGTCTTCAAAAGCCTCATTTTTAGCCTCAAAAACCTTTCCGAGCACACCATCACCGAGTGGCGCCCCTGTTTCAAATGAAGCAATCGGCTTGCCATCGGTAGCAGCTTTTACTTGCAAGCCAGCTGCAGATGCAGGCAAATCTTCATCAAGGCTCGATCGTGACTCGACGATTGAGATTTTTATCTCTTCGTCTAGCTTATGATCGACCATAGTAATGTCTCCCACCGGCGAGATGCGCGACCACCCAACGAGTATGGCGCCCACAGCCCGCGATGTCAAGACCCGGGTCAATCTTTCAGGTAGTTATCCCAATATTCGGTTCTTTCTTTCCAGGCGCAGCCGTCGTTGCCGCAAATCAGGGTCACAATGGCACCAGCGTCTTCAGTCAGCGAGTCACCAGCACCGTCCCAAACCGACGATATTGATTGCACATACTTTTCGAACTGTTTAACCGGCTTTTCACAACTCGGACAAATCAGTCGTTTGTCGTCAATTATTTTCTTGAATGAATCAAGCGACACGTAATTACTCCTCCTCTATTTTCAGTGTGCTCTACGTCGTTTTCTATGATGACCTGCGGCAGAGGCATTATGCGCTGCAGCATGCTTTGCTCCCGCAGCTCCCGCCGGCGTTTTTCGCGGTATCACCGCCGGTGTCACAGGAACGGCTGCATATCGCAAAGAGCCCAAGCCCTGAAGGTGATTGATCATCCCGGCCATACTTGCGCGAACATCACGTATCGACGGGTTATGAGCATTCACCATAGCTGTTACAGCGAGCGGCTCTCCAGCCGCTGTGATTAATACACCAGAAATTGATCTTACCGAATCCATAGTACCTGTTTTATAACGGAAGCTTCCGTTGCTGGCACCGGCGGCGCCATCAAGCGGCATCACATCGAGATAAGCACTCTTCAATTGTGCGCCCGCCATATGCCTGTGCACCAGATTTAGAGCATGTGGCGTAAAACAATCTTTGCGCGACAAGCCGCATCCATCCCAGAGTAAAACATCACCAGCAGGAACGTTTATAGAACCTAGCCACTGATTTAGACGAGCAAGACCTTTCTCTTCCAGCGTCATTTTTTCAACATTTTTCGAAACTGGCACTAAAGTACCAAGGGCACGCAGCAACTGTTGAGCATATAAATTGTCGCTTTCTTTTAAACAGAATTTGACGATTTCAGAAAGCGGTCTTGAATTGTGTTCAGCCAGAACAATTGGAGCTTGTTCCAAAACGTCCTGTGAGATAGCCTTTTCCTTGATCTTAATTCCCATTTGTTTGATCAAAGTAGCGGCAATCGCAACATTGTAATCGTTGGGATTACCAACAATTTGACCTCCCACTGCCGCTCCGGCGGGGTGCCAGTATTGCATGGTTTTGCTATCGGGATGAAAACAGACCCAGGAAGGTCCTTCATTTGAAGTTAGAAGAGAGGAAAGAAAAGCATTTTGACCGCGCGCGGTAGAAAAGCTCACCAGCGGATAACCACGCGCAGGGTCGCGATGTGCAATATTGCCGTCTACCACAAGGTCTGAGGGGACAGGCATCCAATCTTGTCCCCAGTCTTCGAGCAACCAATATGAACAAAATCTGTCGCCACCACCGGGAATACCAACAACGTCAACCTTGCCTTCGATTGTTTTAATTCCTTTTGTTTGCAAACATGAGAGCAATTCTCTTAAGTCTGCCGTTTTAAGAGTTGGGTCTTGAGACGGGTCTATGTACAATGACCCTTCCAACTTATTTCCTACAATTTTTCCGTAAGCCTTCAATTTGGTATTGAATGTGTAATTTGGTCCAAAAGTATCCATAGCACAAGCAGTGCTATAAACTTTCGTTGTCGAGGCAGGCACAAAGCGCCTGCGACCATTATGCGAAAAAAGTACGGTCGCAGAAGGAATGTGCATAATTTCCAATCCTACTAGTGAATGCTGCAATTCCGGTCGTTTTAACCAGGCGTTTGCAACATCTTCGATTGGTTTCAAATTTGGCGGTGCTTCTTCTTCTTTTGACTGAGGCTTGGGTGCGGTGGACTGCGCGTTCGCATCAACGTTAGCCCATGCGGGGATGAGTAAAACAAATAGAGAGAAAACTATTGATACCAATTTCATTAGAAATCGGTAGACGATTGTGCCGTTGTTTTGCATGCGCTACTGTTTCCCCGAATTACACCAGCCCTGTGCCTAATTTTTGACGCTTCAGAGCTCTTGCTTGATTTTTCCAGCGACTCGGCGTAAGCATCTAGAAGTGGTGCCAGCGATGCGCTTTGTGGACCGTTTATACCTTCTGAAATGCTCACTGCGGTTTTATACAAAGGCTCTGCTTCAGAATAGCGTCCCCGTTTCATATATAGCGATGCCAGTGCCGCAGAGGCACTACCGATGTCTTTCGAATTGCTTCCGCCATTTTCTTTGATTAAAGTCAAAGCATGCTTGTATAAAGATTCGGCTTCAGAGTATTGGCCAAGACTGATGTAGTTTTTAGCCAAATTATCCAGACGGGAAAAAACCTCGGGGCGCTTAAAATCGAGTGTTTTATTGGTGATGTCTAGCGCCTGGCGAAACAGCGGTTGCGCTTCTTGTGTTTTGCCTTGCGCAACATATAGATTTCCAAGATTTTCATATCCGAATGCCAGCGCTAAATGCCCTGAAGAAAGAGCTTTCTCGCGCAAATCAAGCGAACGCTTGTACATTTGTTCTGCAAGTGCAAACTTGCCATTGTCCTTGTAAATGCCTGCAATCGAATCCAAATTGGCAGCCAACTCAAGATGGTCATCAGCCCTGGTTTTGTCCGCAGCCTCTTTGGCTAATTTCAGCTTTTTGTCTGCTTCAGCATACTCACCATGCTTCTTGAAATACTTCTGAATCTCATTGAAATGATTGTCTAACTGTTGCTCTTCTTTCAAAACTCGCTCTGCATACGAGTTGAGCAAAGCAGTCAATCTGTCAGCCTTACTTTGATTTGCATGGGCAAGATAAAAACGATCTAGCTTAGCCACAGCGGCAATCACTTGTGGATTTTCAGAACCAAGAGCCTTTTCGCGGGCTCGCAATTCTCGTTCTAAATAAAACTCACATTTGCTAAATTGTGAACGCACTTCATAGTAGTTGGCCAGATTTTTGTAGGCCGTAGCCCAGCGAAGGTCACTGGGCGGCATTTTTTCGGTTTCAGCTACTTTAAGAGCGGCCAGGTAATTTTTCTCGGCCAATCCATAGTTATTTTGGCCAAAAGCTCTGTCGCCCATGTCACGAAAAGACTCAAAGCTGCCAAGAGGAGCTTCTGCCGCCCAAACGCTCAAAGGCGTGAGAGCAAGGCAGGTACTCAAGAAGAACGTTTTGGCTCGTATTAGAGACATCAACTTCCGCCCTCTTTAGGGCTACAACAGGGCAATTTTATCACCCAGCGGGGTACATTTAACCTGTGGGAGTAGAGCCTACATCTTGACAAAGGTCTGGTTTGGAACCATTATTAACTGACCATAGTCGATTTTTCCGACTATTTTAAAGAGGTCCCGCTCGGGGTTCCTAAGTACTTTGTCCAAATTCCTAGGTCCACATTGATTAATCGGTATTCTGGTACTGGCAAATGGCTGAAATAGACGACCATAAACCCGCTGAAAAGCCGGGCTCAAAGCCAGTGGAGGCTCATGACTTTCATGATGCCCCGAAAAGTTCTGCACCAGAAAAGACCGAAGAGCATCATTCAGACGATACCCACCATCACGAAGATTGTGCAGAAAAGCTGAGCACGGCTGTGCCCCTGCACGAACAATTGAAGTTTTTCGCTCACAAAGCTGAAGCCCACGACAAAGACAAAATGGGCGCAGGCAAAGAAATTCTCGGATTGTCTCCACTAGACTTGTCTGTCGCGAAAACCGGCGACGCAAGACTTGAAGCCAACAAAGAGCGCTCAGTCGCGCTGCTCGACCCAAAATTCAAATTCGAAGGTCTTGATACAGCACCCGGCATGGCCGGCTTCATGAATACAAGCCTCGACCAAAAATCGACACATCTGTTTTCAGGCGCGTTCGCAAACTGCTCATTTGCCGATCCTTTTGGAGCAGACAGAACAAGAAGCGTGACAGATTTTGACAGTTTTAGCTTATTGCCAAAAAGCGGTGTTTTCGAGAGCGGCCAGATCGCAAATATGAAATTTGACGTTGGTGCCGAGGGAGCGTCACTCTGGAGCGATCTCAAATTGATCACCAGCGGTGCACTTATGTTGGGCGCCGACAGGTCGGCCAATCCGGCTGCGCCAGTCGGCAAATCCGATGTTGATTTAGCCTCAGGAGCCATGAGCCTGTTTTTCAAAAATGCAAGCACAGACCTGAGCAAAGACCAAAACAGTTCATTTTGGAACAGGGCTGTCTCAGCAGTCGAGTCATTTGGAAGCAAATTAGTTGAAGGTGCAAAAGACCTCATTGCCGGCACCACAGTAGCAAGCGTAGATTTCAGCGCTCTAGGCATCGGCAATCGTGAAGTTCACAATGCTCCCGGCGGTAAAGTCGAAACTTTCGCAAACGCAAACATAAAAGCTTTTGACACCGGTCACGACAAAATAGTCCAGAGCCGAGATGCAGATGGCAAGCCACACGAAGTCAGCGTGAAAACAGACGACGGACGCGAACTCAGCCAGACTCGCGATGGCGTGCGCAAAGCAACAAGCAGCGAATCAGACCTCACAATTTTGCAAGATCCAAAAACAGGCAAAGTACAGGCCCTCGATAGGTCTGGAGCAAAGGTACAAGAATTCGACTCGAAAGGAACTGCGATTCGCTTTTTAGAATCAGCAGACAAACTCGTTGTCCAGCCAGGACAGACACTTGAGCAGGCCTATCTGGCTTACACAAAAGAACCAGGCAACGCCGAACGCCAAAAAGCACATCCAGTTATTTTGATGGATGGCAAAGGCGAATCGATGACAGTTCAGCCTGATGGCAGCCGAATTTACACCCATGCTAACGGTGAATCAACTTCTGTATACAAACATCTGGGACCAGACGGAAAACCACACGACATCAAAGTCAACATAAGCAAAGGCCCCGACGGCAAAGAAATTTTGACCATTGAAAGTGAGCACGGCAAAAAGCTTCAAATAAGCTCTGAAGAAGCTAAAGCTATGATGCAAAACTCACGACTTAAGCTGGACGATCAGGGCCAACTTATGGTCAATAATGATTTAAGCGGAGATGCTCGCAGAGCTCGCTGGCATCGCATGATTGAGCAACACAGACTCAACCTGGGCGAGAATGCCAATGTTGATCTGAGAACACATACTGTCACCGTTGATGATGCTAATACTCACACAGTAACAACAGTCGACAAAAGCACCGGCACAGTGGTTGAGTCAGACTTCAACAGACGTCCAGATGGAAAATTTGACGACAAGCCATCGCGAGTCACCACAATCGACAACGCCGGACATGCAACTATTCAGGGCATGGACCCAGTCACAGGCGAAAAACGCCCGGGCGACGTTGTGACTGTGGACAGCAACAAACACTCAGTAGATGCTTTCAATATTGAAATGAACAATAAGGACGCGGTGATTAAACACCCGGACGGTAGTACTACGACAATTAACCGCCAGGGCGATATTGACGCAAGAGATGGTCAGGGCAGAGACATAGTCAAAACCAACGGCGACAAAGTTAGCTATGACGGCGGAAGCACATACGAAAGATATAGCTCAAGCGGAAAAGGATACACTGAAGAACAAGCTCAAAAAGTGACCGCCGCAGCAACGGCCGCAGCTATCAATGTAATGGCTGGTGCAGCCGCGCTGCTAAGTGCGATTGATGTATCTGCCGGACAAGTAGATGCTCTTGCAAGCGAACTTTCGGCCGCACTAAGTCAATGCGCCAGCCTTGGACTGCCGGTGCCACCACAGGTCGCAGCAGCCCAGGCAACTATTTCTACTTTGATGGCAAAAGTTGGGGTGCACAACGAGCTTAACTCAAGCCTATCCGCTTTAGCAGGACAGGGCGGCAATAAGACACTCGAAAAAGAAGCCAGTGCTATGTCAGGCAGCGCAGACGAACGCGCCAGGACAACATTGAAAAATCACGGCTTGCTTAGCGACGACAAAAATCACTAATCGCGGTTACACACACACAACACGCTGAGCTCGTTGGAAAGACTTGCTTGTAGAGCTGCATTGAGCCGCTTGCGCCGAAGATCCCAAACGCAATCTACAGAACTTACTCAAACTGGAATCTTAGCCAGGTCGGCAAGAAGTTCTTCCATGCTTTGATAGCGATCGTCCAATCCTTTTTCCAGCGAGCGTCGAACAACTTGCTCAAACTCAGGCGGAATATCTAAGTCTGGGCGACGTTCGCGAAACGTAGGAGGATCGGCACTTAGATGCAACTGAATTGTGTCGAAGTCATTGTCGCCTTCAAATGGAGGCAAGCCAGTCAGTGACTCAAACATCACACAACCTAGTGAATATATATCAGAGCGATTGTCTACGTCTTTGCCTCGGCACTGTTCTGGGCTCATATACATTGTTGTGCCGAAAAATTCTCCAGCTCTGGTAAGACGCTCTTGGGGATTGGCAGAATCAGTGACTAATTTTGCAATGCCGAAGTCAACTATTTTCACAGCTTCTTCGCCATTATGATCGATATCGATAATAATGTTGTTTGGTTTAACGTCGCGATGCACCACACCCATTTTGTGCGCATGACCGAGTCCCGATGCAGCTTGCGAGAAGATACGCTTGGCACGGCTTGGCACCAGCTGTGGTTTTTCATCAAGGATGTCTTGCAGACTTCTGCCGCTTAGAAAATCCATCACCATATATGGTTGGTCATCAGGGGTGATACCAAAGTCATGCACAATTATCACATTAGGATGATTAAGTCGGCTGGCAGCCTGGGCTTCAAGCTGAAAACGACGCACAGCAACTTTTTGCCTGACCAGACGGGGGTCTAACAATTTTATCGCCATAACTTTGTCCATAAGCTTATGCTTTGCTTTATAGACAACACTCATGCCACCACTGCCGATGACAGATTCGATTTCATAACGCTCGGCAAAAACAGCACCCAGAGCCGGGTCCAACTTCTCTACCTTTAAGACTTCCCGGTCATCATCACAGCGTTCTTTGTCCATCGAGTACGACATGCCGCACTCTGGGCAAAGTTTGAAAAAAACATCAGGACGCGCTTGCGCAATTACTTGCTTTGTAGTTTCAACCATGGCGGTGCGGCGAACCAGAGCCCGCACACGAGCAGATAGTTCTTTCAAATGAAAAGGCTTAGTAAGATAGTCATCAGCACCGGCATCAAAGCCCTGCTCTTTATCGCTCATATTGCCGCGACCGGTTAGCATCAAAACCGGAGTGGTACCACCGGCGGCTCTAAAGTTTTTGCAAATATCAACACCAAGCATGCCTGGCAAATCCCAGTCGAGAATCACCATGTCATAACTGCGAGAGGTCAAATACTCAAGACCCTGCAAGCCCTCATTCACCGCATCAACACTATGCTCTTCGTGCGTAAGCCACATAGTGACTCGATCACAAAGATCAAGATCGTCTTCGACAATCAATATTCTTGGCATCTTGGCTGTCCGTTATCCTGCTGCCGAATTATAGCCGAAGAGCGATGGGAGTTGTATTTCACTCAGGCTTGCCAACTGCAAATCGGCAATGCTATGGTCCTGATGAGCAGTAGCCGCGCAGGGCACAGAGATGCCATACATGCCTGCAGCCTTGGCACCTTTCAAGCCGTTGATAGTGTCTTCAATAACAACACATTTGTCTGCGGCAACTCCGAGTCTTTCTGCGGCCAACAAGAAAATGTCGGGCGCAGGCTTGCTATTAACAACCTCTTCGCCAGAACAAAATTTGGAAAAATAGCTGCCGATATTCAATCTGCGCATCACCAACTGAATAGTGGCCATGGTGGCAGATGAAGCCACAGCCATTGGAATTTTTGCTTCTTTAGCCTCAGCCAATATCTCATAAACGCCGGGGCGGGCTTGCGCGCGTTCTTCCAGCAAGGACGAAAGCAACTCTTCCTTGCAGTCAACGAATTCGCGTGCTGTCATCGTTAATGAAAAGCGATCGATCAAAGTCTGTGCAATAACCAGGTCTTTGCGCCCGAGAAATTCGCGATTGTCTTCTTCTTGATAGTCTATTTTAAATCGAGACAAAAACATTTGCATCGACAAGAGATGCAGTGGTTCGCTATCGACCAGCACACCATCCATATCGAAAATTAGGGCTGACAATTTCATTCAGAATTCTGTTGCTCGCATTCAGACTAAGCAGCACACGCTCCCGGGCGCAGCGGGCTCCAATTATAGCCCACGGGGATAGGCTTTAATGTTTTGGCAAAAAAATATTTCTTGGCTTCCACGAAAATGTCATGAAAGGGGCCTAAATTGTAAGCATCTGATGAGCGAGCAACTTCCTCAAGCAGAAAATCTTTGTTACCGGTTGCGGGACCGGGGAAACAAGGGAGGGTCAACCAGCGATGGTTGACTTCTTCTTTTTAAAGCATCTGCAGTTGAATTGCCTTGATTCAAATGCATGCTTTTAATCGACAATTTAAAAGCGCTTACGCCAATCCGTTAATTGAACTGCAACAGTCAGACAAAAAGCTCCCGCTTGGCAAGCCCGGTGAGCTTTTACGGAAAATCTTTTTCATTTGCCCCGAAAGGCGCATGAACAGCACCTCAAGACTGCATAAACGTGCATAAATAGCTGCTTTTCAGTGCCGTTCTTATACGTGGAATTCCCCCACCAGCAACAAAAATTCCACAATTGCACAATAGTCTTAATGAGCTGAGCAATTCTCACGACTGGGGCTCGTTCAAATTTTCTTCTAAGTCATTCACGAAAACTGATAGCTTTGACGAAAATTTGAGCAAGTAAATGAGATCGCACACCTCCCAAATCTAACGACGATCATTTCTCCTTCGCCAGGGGTTTAGCTTTATCATGGGTTTCACTTCACCTCCCGAGAGTGACGATCCTGCAAAGAAAACAGTTCCACATGTGGAATTTGCAGAATTCACGCCACCACAGACACTACCAGACCGTCAGGACAATTCCTGGCGCGATGCTTTCAAGTCAACCCAACGGGCTGCTGATTTTCCACTTCCAAACCTGGAAGTATCAAAACACGATCCGCGCAGAGACCTGCCTGTGGAATTGCAAGAACTCTACGGAGATCTCCTTGCGGCACAATTGCCAGACAAATTAGACCAGAAAGCTGTAGCCAACCCGGGCTTCAAGCCTCTGGACATACCAAATTACTATCCTGTAGATCGGGCATCGGACATTCAGTCAGGGCCAAAAATCGGCTACGACCAGAGTGGTTTTGTAACTGATATCAATTATCCTGACGGCAAGATGCGCCACATCGACCGCGACCAAACAACTCACGAAGCGACTGCCATCTTTACTCAAGATCGCGACGGCATCACCAAACTGGTCAATCAAAACGGCACCTGGTTTATGGAAGTGCAAGGAATGAACTTGCCATTTCCTGGAAAAATCGATGTTTCAAAAGACGGCGACATCGCCATGCAAACCAACGCCAGTGGCGTATGGCGCATCGAAAAGGCCAACGGCTCAGTCAGCGAAGAAAAGGAAAACGAAGACGGAGCGCGTGCAAGTTTTGACAGCAATCACCAAATTGCAAAAATCACACGCAAAGACGGAGCAAGCTTTGAACAACTAGATCAAAATCGCATTGTCGAATCGCACCCAGGATCAAAGCCAATAACATGGACTAATCTGGGCGGCTTGTGGACATCCGATAGTGGAGATAAGCCACGCAAAAATATGGCAATGCACGACAATGCCACAGTCACATACGAAGATTCCAATGCAGTAAAACATACAATCAACGGCAGAGGAATCGAAACGCTGGAAGGCGCCGGTATGGGCAAAATCACTCCAGACATATCTGGACGCCCACAGGAAGTCGAAACAGCAGACGGACAAAAAGTTCGCAAATATACCTACTTTGACGAAGTCGGCAGCGACATAAAATCAGTAACCATTGTCGACAAAAAAGACAACAGCACAGTCACCTACTCGCGCGAATCAAAAGACGCCAATCAATGGCGCAATGAAAAGGGCGGCTACTGGCAGGGCAACATAAAAGTAAGCCCAGATGGTGTCCACTCTGTAAGATCAAGCCAATACGGCGCAGAAGAATCAGGCAAATGGACAAGCTACCATCCTGACGGCCGCCAGACCTCAGACACGATAAACCTTGACGGCTCGCGCTCGTCATATGACGAATCAGGTGCATTAGTATCATTCCGCGGTGCAGACGGCAGCCGCATGGACCGTTTCAGCATAAACGGCCGGGATACAATTCAACACTACAATCCCAAAATTGGCGAAACGATTACCTGGACAAAAGGTTCAGACGGCTTTTTCAAATCTGATTCAGCCCGCTTTCCAGATGCTCGCAAAGACCTGACATTCAGCACAAACGGCGAGCAAAATTACAGCAACGAGAAAGGTGCTCGCGTATTAGAACGCCGCGACGGCACCAAGCAGATTGTTGAAAAAGATGGCACAAAATTAGACGTCGACGAAAAAAATCAAACAGTAAGAGCAACGAAAGGCAATCTCGAAAGAACATTTATTAGAGATGACAACGGCATTGTAGCTGTAAGAGATCGCAATACCACCAGCAAAGAAGAACGTATAATTTTTGAACGCCGACCGGCAGGCGAAGAAAATCGCAGCAATATCAACATTGCTCCAAACGGCGACCTTAGCTATCAAAATCCCGATGGAAGCGCTGTCATCGAGCGCTCAAACATGCTGCGCCTCGACCTCGACAAAGACGGTGACATCACCAGAGTTGTTGGTCCAAAAGGCAGCCGTGTTTATCAATACATCGGCGAAGGCGATCACAAAGTTGTTGCAAACGTACTCGACACCAGAAAAACAGAAAAAGGCGAAAAGACAGAGCAATGGACCCGCGTTGCCAATCCTGATGGTACATTGAGCAACGAATTCCGCAGCAGACAAGATGACGGAAAAGATCGCAAACCTCGCTACAATCTCACACCATGCGCAGAAGGCGAATACGAATATAAACTAGCTTCAGATAAGCCAGGCGATAAAGCTCACGTCGAAAAGCTTGTTAAAGAAAGCGCCGACGGCATGCCGGAGTCAGTCGAAGAAGCCAGAGAAGCCCTGATGGGTGTACTCGAAAATGTTATGGACAAAGCACGTTATGCAGCAAATGTAGTGTTCATGAAAAAATTCGAGCAACGCATGATGGACCAAACCGAGCTGCAAGTCGCAGCCGGGCTTGACCCAGAAAAGGTCATGAAAGAAACAGCCAAGTGCATAACCGAAACATATTTCAATTGCGCCCGCCTGGCTGGCACCCCCAAAGGACAAAACGAAATGTACGGTCTTAAAGACCGCGTTCGCCTGGCGGAAAATCTTCTTTATCTTGCAAACGATCCAACAGATATTAAACAGGGCGGACAGGGCACATGCTGGTGGGAATCAAGCTGGAATGTCGGCTTGTTCCAAAGAAACGCCGGATGCGCCGCGCGCTTCTGTGCAGACATCGCACTCAAGAGCGAATATACCAGCACAGCCGGACCTCTCAAGGGCGGACCACCCAAAACAATCAAAATTCCAAGACAATATGTCGGGCTTAACTCGTCTGATTCAGGCGCTGGATGGACACCGCAAAACAGCCACAGAAGCAGCCAACGCAGCATGGTTGGCATGCTAATCGACCAGGTCGGACCTCCACTTGGTGGTCAACGTGGTTGGGGACAAAGTAACGCAGGCTGGCACACAGAAGCCCGTAACATACTCTACATGATGACAGGCCGCGACAACATTCGCCACGGCGACTCAGGCATCGGACGCCACGAAAAACTTGAGTTGCTCAAGACCGGCGGTTGGACCTCATCTGGAGGCAACCACATGTGGGGTTACACGATGCACAAAGAGAAGAATGGCAGCTGGGTAGTCATTAAAGACGACCAGTACGAAGGCGGCGACCATGTTATTCAACGCATTGCCAACCTCAAGCAATGGATTGGCAGCGACATTCAGCGCGATGTTCGCAGCCAGTGGAAGCCATCAAAACCACGCCCGGGTCAATCGACCGACTCAGCACCGTCGTACATGGCATCGAATGCTTCAAACAACACATACAGACCAAGAACAAACAACTCTCTGGAATCAGACCGCATAAACGTAATCCAAATGAATAAGCCAGTTTGGCAAAATTCCAGAATGTCTTAAATGTTCTAAAACAGCTTTGGCACCCCACGCCCTGGGCATAACTATGGCGGGGGAACGGATATTGGCATCTAAAGACGTCAAAGTAAAAAGAGACACGATTACAGTGGAGTGGAAATCCGAAAGTGCCACTTCAGACCTCTGTCAGATAATATGTGTTGTTTCTCTTTTGTCTGTAATTGCGCAATTTCTAGTTGGCGTATTGCACATATTCAGCGGCGACGGCATAAACTGGGTTGGCATCGGCTTCACTCTTGCCGCGGCAATAGCATCGACATTGCTGGCACGTGACCTCAGCACAAAAAGAATCGTAATGAGCAAGCAAAACATGGCATTTTCGCTTGGTTTTGGCTTTGACCTTTTCTTCAAGTTGCACAGAAAATGGACAGACGTCGGCGCTGTCGCCTTGCAAGAAGCAGACCTTGAATCACTACCATCGGACGATGCAGAAATGCGCGACATGGTTTTCCATTTTGCTTCCGGAGGAAGTACACGAATTCCACTGAGAGCACTCACTGTGCAAGACCTTGATGCCATATTCAGAGCAAGCAAAAGATGGGGAAGCACGGCAGTCATGGCACCGGAGTTGATAGAACTCAGACGCAAGTTGGTTGCCGGCCCCGCAACCGAAACACTGAAGCTTTCGCTAACAACACTTTGGGAAAAGGAGTTGCAATCGAATTTCACCACCAGCACATTTGTGCCTCTGGCAACGGGCACCACGCTCTTTCAAAACAGACTGAGAGTCATTGCGCAAATCGGTGCAGGTGGCATGTCTGCCATTTATCTTGCAAGAAATAACGAAAACAAAAAAGTGATTTTGAAAGAACTAGTTTTGCATAAATCCAGTGAAGATGGACTGAAAAAAGCAAAGGAACTATTCACACGCGAAAGCGGCTTGCTCGTAAAATTAAAGCACCCGCAAATCGCACGCGTTTTCGATCATTTCGTTGAGAAAGACCGAGACTATCTAGTACTCGAATATATTCCCGGGCAAACTTTAAGACAGCTGGTCGAAAGAGAAGGACCACGGATGGAAGACAAAGTCCTGGACTGGGCAAATGCAATTGCAGGCATTTTGCTCTACCTGCACGCGCAAGAACCACCGATTATTCACAGAGACATAACACCAGAAAATCTTGTTTTTGGTGAAGACAACTTGATTCACCTCATTGATTTTGGCGCAGCAAACGAATTTGCTGCGACGGCAACAGGCACATTAATCGGCAAACAAGCATACATCGCCCCAGAGCAATTCAGAGGTAAACCCGAGCCTGCCAGCGACATTTATTCGCTAGGAGCAACGATGTATTATTTGCTAACAGGAGAAGATCCTGAAGCGCTGTCATCATCTAACCCCTGCGATAAAAACAAATCGGTATCAGTGCAGACGGGCAATTTTGTCGCAAGACTCACTTCGATAGACCCCAACGATCGCCCAAGAGACTGCCTTTCGGTAACTCAACATATCGCAAACCTGCGTGCCACCGAGCGTGGTGCTGAAATACCAATTGGTAAAAACTGATGAAAGGACCGCTCGACACATCGCTAGCATATAAGTACTTCATGTCGTACAGGCTTCTGGACGGGCAACGCTATGACGAAACGGTGGTTCCATACAAACAAACTCGCATTTACAGACGACAGCTCAAACAACTAATGAAATCGCAGCAAAAGCTGCGAATTATTTTCTCAGTCATCACTACAGCAATTGCCGCGCTGATGTTTTTGCCGCAATTCAGTGCCATTGCAGGCACTTTGCTGATGCTTTTCTTCATTGCAGGTTTGGCTCTACCACTGGGACTTTTGTTTCATTCATGGAAAACACCGACACATGTCGGCATAGGTCCGAAAGGCGTTAGAATTTATACTCTACACTGGTATGGCGACAACGTATCGAAGCCAATTCCGTGGAGCCAAATCGAGATGGCCACGCTGAAGCGAGAATCAAGCTTTAGTGGACAAAGTGACTGGATAGAACTGAGAGAAAACGAAGACCCATCAAAAGTAGCATTGCGCCTTGCAATCGATGGCATAGCTGTGGGCGACAATCGAAAAAGATTTCTTGCAGCACTAAAGCAACATCTTTCAATCAACCAAATTGACCTTGCATTACAAGATGCTCTTAACCCCGTAAAGTTAGGTTCGCACACAGAAATGTGGTTAGACGTTCTATCTAACAGCCCGAAAAGACTGATTGAAAGTCACCTTGGACAGGGCAACCTGATTTGCAACGGCAGATATAAAATCATAGATCAGCTGGGAATAGGTGGGCAAGCTGTCGCCTACATAGCAGAGCAACTGGCAGAAGATCAACGGGTCATCAAGACAGTTGTTTTGAAAGAATTTGTCTTGCCTGCCGAAGCCAGCTTGAGAATAAGCAAACGTGCTTTTGAAGCCATAGAACAGGAGGCAGAACTTCTCTCACACGTTTCGCACCCTCGAATAGTAGCCATGCTAGATCTCTTCGTCGATGACCAGAGAGCATACATGGTGTTAGAGCATGTGCCAGGCAAGAATTTAAGACAAGTTGTGGCAGAAAGAGGCACAATCGGCGAGATAGACATCATAGACATGGCATTGCAAATGTGTGACGTGCTTGGTCACTTGCATTCACTTAATCCGCCCGTTATACATCGCGATTTCACCCCGGAGAACATCATCATTGATCCTGTTGGCGGTTTAAAACTTATCGACTTCAACGTAGCCCAGCAATACGAAGCCAGCGCAACAAGAACAGTCGTTGGCAAACATTCATTCATTCCGCCAGAACAATTTAGAGGCAGAGCCTGCCCCCAAAGCGACATTTATGCTTTGGGCTCAACACTATATTTTCTACTCACAGGTACAGACCCAGAACCAATTACGGTGGCACACCCACAAAAGCCCATGCCGATGATTTCGAAGAAGCTTGATACTATCGTTGCAAAATGCACAGCTCAAGACCTGAGCGAGCGCTACGAAAATACAGAGCAAATCGCCGAAGACATTAGAGCCTTGAGAAATAAAACGGAATGATTGCCTGCCAAAATTACTTTGCCTCAGACAATTCTTTCACTGCCGCCGGAGTTGAGCGAAAGCTAATTGCCATGCGATTGAGAGCATTCATCAAAGAAATGGCAATTGTCAAATCAACCAATTCCTTTTCAGTAAACTGAGCATGCGCAGCCTTGTACTCTTCATCAGGAATTGTAGTAGTTGCCACCAGGGTTACAGTTTCGGCCCAGGCAAGTGCCGCTCGTTCGCGCGCAGAAAACATTTCGCCGCCTTCGCGCCAGGCTGGCACCAGAACCAGCTTTTCAATGCTAAAACCATCTTTGAGCAAGTCGCGAGAGTGTGAATCAATGCAATATGCGCATCCATTTATTTGCGAAACACGCAAATAAACAAGATCTATCAGTGCCTTGCGAAGTCCACTATGGGCGACGTAATTATGTACTTTAAAAAACTCCTGAAGCCCGCTCGGCGCAATAGAATTATAGTCAAGACGCTGACTCATTTTCATCTCCCTCCTGCCCCTATTTTCAGCGTCAATAATAGCTAGTATTGAATCAAAATTCAGATTTCGTGCATGCTATAGTGTGGCGGTTTAGTAATTTCAAATTGGAATAATATGAGAACCGCTATTATCGTTCACGGTGCTCCAAGCCGCGAAGAGTACTACGATGCCAATGTTCCTTCTGCCAGCAATCATCATTGGTTGCCATGGCTTCAAAGACAGTTGGGTGTTCGTGACTATGCTGCACATACACCTGAAATTCCAAATTGCTGGATGCCCGACTACCGCGTTTGGCAACGTGAATTTGAAAGATTCGACATCACACCCGGCACAATGTTGGTGGGGCACAGCTGCGGCGGCGGATTTCTCACTCGCTGGCTGAGCGAGCACCCTGACACACGAGTGGGCAGAGTCGTACTCGTAGCACCGTGGATTGATCCCCGACGCACACGCACCACTGATTTTTTTGATTTCAAAATCGACCCGAATTTAGCAGAACGCACCGCCGGTTTTACTGTTATGAATTCTGATAATGACGCGCAAGACATTCAAGACAGTGCATTCATAATCAGGGACACGGTGCACAACACAAACTTCCGCAATTTTCATCAGTATGGACATTTCTGCATTGAAAACTTGCACACCCAGGCATTTCCCGAGTTGCTCTCAGCACTTGTAGACTAATTTGTCAGACACCTTCCTGACTACCTGCATCTCATGAAATCCTAGCCGTTTGCAGTTACACTAGGCATGGTCAACTGCATATATTGGTACGAGGTGCTGCCTTGTCAAGCAAACCTAAACACAACAAAATCATGGCATTATGCGCCCTATCGCTGAGCGGATTGATGCTCAGCAGCAGCTTGCCAAGCATTGCAAATGACGAAGATGTTGACAGCTGGATTAAAGATTCTGGTTACGAATCTGTTCAAAGCAAAAATGTTAAAGAGCTCTCAGAATCAGACGTTCGCAAGGCAGTTGAACATTCCAATACTAAAGCGAATTTACTAGAAGAAGAAATCACACCGGCACCAGCTGTGCCACCAAAGAAAATCGCCCAGAGCATGCCACTACCGGCAGCGGCACATCCAGCTGCAACTCCAGGCGCAGCGACAGGCACAACTACGACAGTCGGCTCTAGCGGCACCCCTTTGTTGAAGGGTCAAGTAACATACTGCGTTCCGCGAGGCACACCACTTAAATTGAAATTGGCTACAGTGCCGATGCCAGAGCTGAAGATGGACATGAAGGACGAAGAAGGTAATCTTCGCCCGGCACAATTAGGCGAAATTATCACAGCCAAAATCACCGAAGACATTTATATCGACGACAATAAAGTCATTCCAGAAGGAACAATATTTCACGGCAAAGTATCCAAAATTGCCGCACCACGTCACGTAGGACGCGATGGTCACCTCGAGCTTTCATTCGACAGATTTACATTGCCTGACGGCAAGAAATTTGCATTCAAAGCCGAAGCAAATAATTTCCACGAATCAACAACAAAGTCAAAAGCCAAAGGCGCACTGATTATTGCTGAGCACGCAGCCGGTGGCGCTGCAGTAGGAGCTCTGGCAGCGTACAAATTGTTTGGACCACAAAACACAGTCGCGATGCACGGCTACAACATAGCCGGCGGCGCTGCAGTAGGAGCAGTGGGCGGCATCGCCTGGGCTCTGTGGCGCCGCGGACGTCAGGCCGTTCTCGAGCCGGGCGATGAATTTGCAATGTCTATCGACACCGATCTTTTGATACCAGCAGCGACAGCTCCAACAGTTAAAGCACCGCCTCCTAGCCTTCCTGGATTTGAGATGGAAGT
Source organism: uncultured Candidatus Obscuribacterales bacterium (assembly GCA_964546815.1). Taxonomy (GTDB): domain Bacteria; phylum Cyanobacteriota; class Vampirovibrionia; order Obscuribacterales; family Obscuribacteraceae; genus JAIEPM01. The sequence continues at coordinate 223,090 of CAZJLR010000002.1, forward strand.
GCTGAGCAAGAAAACTATCAAAGATGGATTCGGCGGTCATATGATGAGGCTTGAATCAATCATCACAAACAATACGCACAAGAAATTGAACTCCATCGATCTATTCGTAGTAGACGATTTAGGCAACAAATATCCTGTAGCGCCAGACGTTGACGAAGACGCACAAGAACTCTTTTTTGTGCAACCACTTTCGCAAACGAAAATTGTTTGCACCTTCGCAGTTGAATATCCAAAGTTGAAACACAAGCTGATCTGGCTTGATCACTTAAGCCACAACATTATCTTCGAACAGAAGATCTAAGCTTTTAGCGCTTATTGATATTCGCCGAAAGTATCGTTTTTTGGCGCGCGTGGAACGCTGATTATAGCTCTGCGGTCACCAGACCACATTTCAACTTGCCCTCTGGGCATTGGATTTTGAAAATCATTGCCCTCAGTAACCGGCGGCGGATCGAATGGCAAGCGTGAAGCGATGCGATTGCGGCTGTTTGAGCGAATTCTTGTTTTGACTTTTCTATGCGATTCATTGCTCTTGCTGCCCTCAGCAAGTTCAGGAGCTTGCACAGTCACTGCCGATGCTTCTGCTTCGGGAATTTTTGTCTCAAGCACAGCTGCCGGAGCAGTCGAATTGTAATCGCTCACCGACACAGCCGTAACACGAGCAGAATCTTTTGGTGCAGCAGCAGTTTGCACTTTGGCAGGAGTACTCAGATAGTAGACAGTTGCGGAAAACGCAAGACCAAGAATTCCAACCAGCAAAAGTGCAAGACGTATTTGGCGGCGATTTATCTTTGGACTTCCGGCCATAACCATTCCCCCTGGAACTGCAATTCGAACAACTGATAGTAATAGCCTACTATTATGAACTCACAAGGCATTCAAGAGTGTAAAAACTTGTTCAATCAATGAACATTACTCGCCCAAGAGCACAGCGAATGGATATGTCTTTCCTAAAATTTAGAAAAGATTTGGCAGTGGTATGATGCTTACGTCTAAATCGGGGCCCAGTTATGCAGCAACACAATACCGACGACCTCAGGGTCCGCGAAATCAAGGAATTAGCGCCTCCTTCGCATTTGTTGCGCGAGTTGCCCAGCACCGATCGCTCATCAGCGACCACATATGGCGCACGCCAGGCAATTCACAGCATCTTGCAAGGTCAAGACGACCGACTGCTGGTGGTTATCGGACCTTGCTCAATCCACGACCCAATCGCAGCAATTGAATATGCTTCAAAACTGGCAACGGAACGCCAAAAGCATCACGGCGAACTAGAGATTGTCATGCGTGTGTATTTTGAGAAACCACGCACAACAGTAGGCTGGAAAGGCTTAATCAATGACCCTGAGCTGGATGGCAGCTTTCAAATCAACAATGGTCTGCGTATTGCCAGAGAATTGTTGCTCGATATTAACGAATTATCGCTGCCTGCCGGTTGCGAATATTTAGACCCGATCACACCACAATATATTTCAGACCTTGTGAGCTGGGGGGCAATCGGCGCGCGCACAACAGAATCTCAAACGCACAGAGAACTCGCGTCAGGACTTTCTTGCCCGGTTGGTTTTAAGAATGGTACCGACGGCAATATCAAAATCGCAATCGATGCAATCAGGGCCGCATCTCAACCGCACCATTTTCTCGGCGTCACGAAAGGCGGAATTTCTGCAATAGTTTCAACCAATGGCAATGAAGACTGCCATGTAATTCTTCGCGGCGGCAAGAAAACAAATTACGATGCAGGCAGCATAAACGCCGCAGCGCAAGAACTGGGCAACGCCGGCTTGCCGCAAAAACTGATGATTGACGCCAGCCATGCAAACAGCAATAAAAACGCAGACAACCAGGTAAACGTTTGCGCCGACGTCGCAAAACAAATTGCAAACGGCGACGAGCGCATCATGGGAGTCATGATCGAAAGCCATTTAGTTGCCGGGCGACAAGATCTCAAACCAGGCAAAGCACTTACATATGGACAAAGTATTACAGACGGCTGCATCGGCTGGGATCAAAGCCTACCCATCTTAGAACTGCTTGCAGACGCCGTGCGCTGCCGCCGAGAAAAATAGCTAGCTTCGATATTTTGCGCACTCTTTATCGACGTGAAAATGGCCAGAAAACCTCCCTTGTGGGAAGGCTCTCTGACAGGAGGAAGGCGCAAGTAAAGCTTTGCTACGCGATTTGTAGCTGAACGTCATAGTTGATGCGGACTGACTCGTACTCAACTCGGATGGACACTGTATTGCCAGTGCAGAACTCGAGTCTTACTCTTCCGAGGCTGCTGCCACCATACTCTTTCCAATGTTTTGGAACAGAGACAATCACTGATTCTGGACCCCATTCTTCAACATATGCCTTAAGAACTTGGCAGAGTTTTTCTTCGTCATTGGGATCTTGAAACATGCTCATGGTGGTTCGTTACCTTTGTGTTTTGGAGAAGTCCGTTCTCAACCTTGTGAGTACAGTCTAAGAAAAGATAGCGATGTCAACAATTGGGGGTTTTCCCATAGCCTTCGTAAATCTCCCACAGCCCCTGTCTAAAAATGGGAACCCGCGCCCCACGAGCCTTTTCAGCCCCATACTAATTTCTTAAAACGCACAAGCCCCGGGGGCGCAGGGTTCTAGCCCGCTACACCACCAAGCGAGGACTGAGCGCTCAAATCGCCTCTAAATTCGGGTCCACGCAGTTATTTCAAAGCAGGCTAAAAGCCTGAGCCCCCAGGAAGACAGGCGTAAGGTCAAAGAACTAACGACTTGGTTTTGCATCGGACATCATTAGAGGTCCGGGTTTGCGTGAGACATTTAGCTTAAAAGTTAAATCGAGGGAATCGCCGTCGTATCCAGGTGGAAGCGAAGCCACAGGGTGCCCCGAAAGTCCCGTCAGGCTTTGCTCAAGACTTTTTGTGTACGCGGGCGGAAGATTTGAACTCAGGACTCTTGCTTTAACCAGACCAGACCGGGTGAAGCTAAGAGTGGCGGTGAAATTGCCGCTGCAGTAGAGATATGGTTCGCCCGGAATCCACAAAGAACAACCAGGGTTTATCGGATTGCTTTTCCAGGTGGGGTCTTTCTCAATGGGCCATCCCCTACCACCATTATCCGTCCCGGTCTTGCTCCAATAGCCTTCGAATACTTTTGTACCTAATGAAACAGGATGCGCGGGTGGAGGTTCATCACACTGCATAAAACTCAATTGCCAAACAGCTTGCATGAGAGCCGCTTCCCACCTGCCTTTTGGCGCGTTAATATCACCGCGCGTGTAAAAGCCTACACCATCCGGGTAAATCAAATCTACAAATGGTGTGCCTTGAGCGCCTCCTCGCACACCATTGCATTCGTAAATCATGCGCGGATGGCTAGCTGATTTGCGAATATCTCTAATGGTTTGCTCTCCAACACAATCATTTTGCATCATCACGGTTTTTGATTTGGCTTTATTTTTTGCAGCAGCCGGGATGTCTGCTGCCAAAGCTGACAAAGAAGCATAAGAGAAACAAAGACAGACAGCAAAGCCCTTCCAAATAGTGGATGCTAAACAAGAAATAGGAAGTTTCATTTTATTTCTCGATATTGAAGACTCAAAAATCATGTTATCACTGGTCGCCAAGGCGATGCTTGCCATTTTTGCGCTCCAGATGAATTAATGTCGGAGTCGGGCACATAGATTTTGAAGAAGAGGTCGAAACAAATGCCAAAAGCGGGCTATCGATGGACGTAGACCACCAATCTCGGGGCTCCGGCAAAATGCCACCCCCCGGTTCAAGATTTGCAGAGCAATACGAGTTGCTAGAAATAATTGGTGAGGGTGCCGTAGGAGTTGTATACAAGGCGCGGCACCTTCTCATGGACAAGCTTCTTTGTTTGAAAATTTTGCCGGGTCATATTCTGCAAAATGAAACTGCCAACAAACGATTTTTACTCGAACGTCAGGCACTGGCATTGCTAGATCACCCAAACATAGCCAGGGGCATGACAGCAGGAATTAGCGAAGATGGCTTTCCATTTTTTTCGCAAGAATTAGTAGTAGGGAAAAGCCTGGCTGAATTAATCGCGCAGCAGGGACATTTAGACCGAAGCACTTTTTGCAGGGTTTTTCTGCAATTGTTTGAAGCACTTAAATACTGCCACAGCAAAGGAATAGTCCACCGAGATTTGAAGCCTTCCAACATTTTGATTGACGAATCGCAAAATCTAAAACTTGTAGATTTTGGCATTGCGAAAAACATTTTTGGTGAAGAAAGCAAAGGCGCAACTCAGACTGGCGCGATTGTAGGAAGCCCAGCATATATGAGTCCTGAGCAGGCAAATGCCGCAGAGATTGACGCGCGCTCGGACATCTATTCTACCGGAGTACTAATGTACAAGTGCTTAACTGGGCGCGATTTGTTTAGCGCTGAAAGCCCGATGCATCTACTCTATATGCATATAAATCAACAGCCGCCCGAGCTTACACTTCCATCACCAAACGATTTCGATTTAGATACAATGAACGCTCTGCTTCTCAAATGCCTGAGCAAGAAAGCAGATGACCGTTATCAAACAGTGCAAGAGTTAGAACAGGAATTCAAAAGAGCTGTTGCCATTGCTCCCAAAACTAAGAAGAGTTCAAGCAAGAAAGCCTATGCAATCATTGCCGCGGTCGTTGCAACATCTGCATTTTTATTCTTTGCAATACAGGCACTTAAGACAGAAGAGCCTGAGAAGCAAAAGTCATTGATTGAAATTAAACCGATCAACACAGTCATGAAAGCAGATAAGAGACGAAAAGCGGCAGAAGAATTTAACGGTGATTCAAAAACCCAAATTGCAATGTTTGAGGACGCCAAAAATCTTTTCGACGAAGCGCTTAAAGAGCTAAAAACGAAACCAGATGATTACTTGCAATACGCAGCTCTTTTAGGAAAGGCAAAAGTATTAGACCAGGAAAGTGCAATATACTCGAGAGACAATCAATATCGCACTGAAACAAAGCTCCGAGAAGTTCTAAACGAAGCGCTTTCAAAACTTCCAGAAAGCTGGCACTTCGAAAGAGCACTGGTCAGCCGATGGCTTGCGGAAAAATACGAAAAAGCAAAGCAATATGATATCGCAGAAAAGCTCTTTGATCAGGCAGTCGCACTAAAAGCAACAAATCCTGCACCAAGCAAAGAATCCTCAGCATATCACGATGGATATCATTTCAAACCGCAGGAAACCTTAGCCCCACTGGAGGATTGTTATTTTGGCTTAGCCGAGGTATGTGCCAAAACGAGCAATTGGGCCAAAGAGGCCCAGGCATACAAAAAAATGTATGAAGTAGGGTTTCAAGACCTAGAAAACGACCACCCTGCAGCTTTGACCTACTGCGGAATATATGTGAATTATTTATTGAGTCATGGTGAATTAGAAAATGCACGCAGCAAACTGCTGAAGCTAAAGCCTTTTGTACAAAAAAGCAATCAACAGAAATGGCGAGAACTGAACGCCCAGGTTATAGCCAAGCTTACACACCAGTTAGAAGTGGCCGAAAAGCTAGAAAAGAAATAGGTGGCGATGTTGATAGCTAGCCTAAGTATGTTTCGAAATCATCGCAGTAGATCTATCTCGTAAGACCCGAAGTATCTTCGCAAACTTGTTGGCTGGTCACATTCAATGGAAGAGGCACTGTAAGACCTGGAACCTCACCAAACAATTGCGGACTAAGAAGAAACAACGGTTGAATTTGAGTCGCTATACTCACTTCAATTTGATAAACATAGTCTGGGTTGATTTCAGTCAGCGGCTGCCGATTGTTACCTACCACAGGAGCGAGGCCGGAGCCAGGCTTCAAAGGAACACCAACTATCTTCACAGATACATCAGCATCATTGAAATCGGTGCCTGCAAGTCCAGCTGACTTTGTTTGCTGGGCGGCTGTTACTGCCGAATTTACAGAAGAAAGCTTGACAGTGGTGGCGCCGGAAGAATCAGTAACTTTAGTATCATTCAAAAAACTGGGAGCCAGAGCAGCTCGATGTGCAGCATTGGTTGCAGCAGAGTATGCGGAAGCACAACGCAGAGCAATTGTCGCCAAATCTATGAGTGGAAAGAGCAGGAAGAAAAAGAATATGGTCAATGCCACCGGGGTTTCGACCAGCGTAGCACCTTTCATACTAGCTCTCAATTTAGTAGCCATAGCTTTCTTCGCGCCTCTTAATTTCAAATTTTACTCTTGCCCGGCAGGCATATCACCTGTTTCAGCTGGTTGCGGTGAGCTATTTACTTCGGTGGGTTCTGAGCCATAAGCCCGCTCAATACGATCTTCAAATTCGGCCAATCTTGCTTCAGCGGCGGCCAATTTAGCTTCGGCTTTCTCAGCAGCCTGTGCGTCAGCCAGAGCAGTGGCAGTTAGGGCAGCAGTGGTACCATCAGCGGATGCAGCATTTGCTTTGTCCGAAGCTGCCTGGGCAGCCTTAGTTGGATTACTCGGGTCTGCAGCAGCTGCCAGTGCAGAAGCATTAGCGGTGGCATCAAGCGCATCTGATTGCTGTTTTGCCTGGGCAGCAGCCAAAGCTTCTTGGTCTGCTGTTTCACGTAAAGCTTGTGCCGTGGCTTGCAGTTCTTCTACTTTCTCAGCAAGCGCATCAAGACCCGCGCTTGCGTCGTTAGCCTCATCGTCAGGTCCGTTTGTAACAGTGACTTCGGAGTTGTCTTCTGAACGACCCGGATTCAAAATTGGAAATGAATAGCTGGCACCAAGCTTAATGCTGCTAGTAAAACTAGTTCCATCAAATATAAGTGGCGCAGGAAGATTAACCACTGACTGAGTAGAAATAGTGACAAACGGTCCTTTTGAGGGCTGTGGGTTGTCGTCGGCATCAGGAAAAACTTCAAAGTCACAAGCATCTACCATCACTTGCGGTTTGCCGAGCAATGACGTCTCTGCATATCGACCTACAATTGCTTTTGCTGCGTCAATCGCATCTTCTTTAGTAGACCGCTGGCCAGCTGCTCTAGCAGCATCTTTACAGGCATTGTCGTTAACCCCTGCAGCAAATACGCCGACTCCAAGATTTACCGAAATCAATGCCACCAGTGGTATATAGGCAGCCACCACAGCTAGTTCTATCAGGGACGCACCTCTTGCATTACGCTTTTGTTGTGCTCTGACTGATTTAGTTTTTTTGATTGGTCTGCGAGTTTTCATTTCAAATTCCTCTAATGGTTATTGGGTAAGCTAGTTGTTGACCAATGCCGGCGGACCCGATAACGCATTTTTCAAAATCACAAGATTGTCTTTGTTGTATTGTCCTTTAAAGCTGTGCTTAGGGACACCTGCGGCTTGAATATATGGTGCTTCTACATACTTGCTTCCAGGACCACCATTTTTTGCAATAAGCTTGCAAACTCGAGGTCCACCATGTGCCGAATAACCGATATGAACATAACCGATAACAATAATAGGAATGCCATCCTTCCCAAATTTTTTGGCTGCTTTCACATAGCCACCAAAAGTTGGAATACCATCAGTCAAAAGAACACAAGCTTGTGGCACGCCTTTCAAATTGCGCTGCCCTTCGGTTAAGAGGGCATGTGAAACATTCAGCGCATCAGTTGTATTTGTACCAGAGTAGGTTGTCGCAATTTTGATAGTTTTGATAAGCTCATCCTTATCGTGTGTAAAACGCACGAAAGGCTCATTTTTGGCTGCCAATTTTCTGTCACAACTTTCGCCAAAACCATAGTTTGGTCCAAATGCACCAATGTTATTAGTCGGCAATTGCGGAGTAGGATTTTTCTTGCTTGTAGCAGGGAAATGACCTCCAGCGCGGGGGGCAAATCCAACAAGAGCGATGTTTGCATTTGGGTTGTTATCAATGATTTGGTTGATCAAACTCTCAGCATCAGCTTTCTCATCTGCCAGCGGATGCACGAATGGAAGAGCGACTTCTTCGTATGCACCACGGTATACATGGCTTCCAGGCGCGCCAGCAGGTATGCTGCCATCGCCAATTTCAGGAAGATATGGAGCTAACGCAGTCTTATCGAGGTTGTGCGGTACCTTAGGTTTGGCAGCTTTGGGATCGTAGAATTTTTTGTCGCCAAGTTTGTCTAAATTACCATTTTTTGACTCAGCAAGCAGAGCAACTTTTTCTTCAAGAGTTTTGTTGGCAAATGCTTTATAAACTTGATTGCTATTGTTTGCCCAATCAATCTGCGCCGGGTCTGGAATGGCATGCAAGAAATTGCCGCCAACGTGCAAACCGGCAGGAGAATTAGAATGTACCGGGTTTAGGGCAACTACCTTTGGCGGATTTCCCTTGCCACCAGATTTAGTGACTGACGTATATGTATAAAGCGGTACAGTACCCTTCAAATTCTTGTGCTGCGAAACAATCCACGACTTTGAACTAGCGCCATTACTGCGTTGATTGTTGATGCCGCATCCACCCTTGATAGAATCAGAAATATCAACAGCTATCACGATGTCGCCTTGCACCGGTTTGGTTCCAGCAAGGGCATTAGCTCTTATCGTTACAGGACCAAGCCCCAAGCCTTTGGCAAAAGCAGGCAAGTAGCCGAATGCACCAGTCGCACGAGCCTGTCCCTTTTTGTGATCGATACTCAAATTGTAGGTTGAGTCAAAAGCCTTAGGATTGTCGGTATCTACAGTCTGCGAAAGTACAGCAGTTTTGAGAGGCGCCGAAGTAATTTGGTTGCGGCGAAACAAATTTAAGCTCAAATCGCTTACGGCAGCATCGTCGAGATTATCAGAGATGCCCGTAATGGCACTGAGTGCAGCAGCATCTACTGCGTTTTGCAATTGATTTTGAGCCAGATAGAGTCTTGCTATCTCAAATGAAAAAAGTCCGAGCGGCAGGAGTACAAAAAACGCACAGATGGCGACAAGAACCACGGTGGCACCGCTCTGATTTCTACTCCTGATCCTTTTTCCGATTTTATTCATATGGGCGACAATCCTCCCAGATTTGTTTAGACTGCTTTTGAATGGTAAGAATTTGGTGCAATAACTAGGTCCGAAAGCACTTTGAATATTTGGTTCTTTCGGACTTGTCTTTCATCTTAGGAATAATCTTTGAGCAAAGATTGAACAAACGACATTTCCCCCAAACGATTTTTCGCTATAAACCTTAAATCACAGCAGCCGACACGCAATGCGCTGTCACCAATTACAGACATTGTCGACTCCATACCCCCAGGCTGTGCAGTCTAAACGGGAAAGTTACTGTTTGGCAGCGTGAATTTTCTGGTACGTAGGCAAAGTGAGTTTATGCTTCCCTGCGGGTGTCTTATGTCTGTTTTGACAAAATTTCTGGCAGCATCGCTATTTTTGGGTTATGCCTGCTCATCATCGGGAGCCGAGGCGGCAAAGGAAAGCGCGGGAAATAAGCAAATATTGATCGCTGCAAGCACTATCCCGTTTTCAGCCGGAACCTTAAATCGACAAGAGAATATTCCTGCGTCGTATGGTCCTTTCAAAGCTCGGTCAGCCGGCATAGGGGTTTATCGGGGCAGAATGAATGTAGCGCCGACAGATTTGAACGAACACATTTTCGTTGTGATTCGCACGCAATCTGATAAGAATCACCGCTTTGGTTGGATTAGGGCTTTTGTAAACAACAAACTAATTGCCACAGAGGCGTCGATCAGAGACAACCGAATTATTCAAGACGTCACAAAAGAGCTTAAGGCCGGCGACGTCCAATTAGCTGTAATGGGAACGGCTATGCCAGACACTTATGTCGATTTTTATGTGGTGCCAAAAGACAGTGTTTTGAAAGTAGTTCAAAGCCGACCAGCCGGTGAAATGATGGCATTTGGTGGACCATTCAGCACAAAAGGCGGAAAGCAAGAAAACTTCAGCGCAAATTTCACCCTGTACAAAGCCGCTGTCGTTGGCAAACCAGTTCTCACTTACAGAACCAATGTACTACCAATCGGAGACAAGCCTGATTCAAAGCAAAGATTCACCTGGATACGCGTCTTGCTAAACGGCGTTCCAATTGGCTCAGAACAGAATCTCAACGGCAATGAGGCGAGCCTCGATATTTCGGATAAGATGCTCGATGGGCTGAACAAAGTAGAAATTTCGGGCGTCGCCACCACTGATGCAACAATGGATTGGTACCTGTCCCAATTACCACTGCTAGAGAAACCCTCAACACTGGCAAGCGCAAGTAGCACAAACAGCAGGGCTCCCAAAATTAGCAAACTTAGCCCAAGTAATGAAATTAATGCAGGGCAAATCTTGCAAATTCAGGGCGAAAACATAGACCAGCAAACTGGAAACAACAAAATATTATTCAACAATTTATCAGCGCCGGCAAAATCCATTAAAAACGATTGGGTCACTGTCGAAATTCCAAAGGACATTCAGAGCGGAACGTATAATGTAAGCGTGACAAGTAATAACGTCAGGTCAAACACTTTAACAATTCAAGTCAAAGGAGACCCACACATAAGAAACCTGAGCGCATCGGAATGCCCGCCAGAATCAGAACTGGAAATAAAGGGAGATAATTTCCCCGAGCAGATAAACCAGGTAAAAGTCACGGTAGGGAATGCAGTCGCAAGGGTTCTACAAACCAGCAAACAACGCATTTTGATTAAGGTGCCAGATTTACCATTTGATACCGTTCACCCAATTAAAGTAGTAGCAGGGCAGCAATCTTCCAGCGAGGACTTTAGCATCAAAATAGGCAACAGCACGACGCCAGGCGGCTCTGCACAGGAGTCAAATCAATGAAAACGAATCAAACAATGCTCAAAAACATGATGTTTATCTGTGCAGCCAGCGCCGTTTTATTTTCCGTGACTGCAACTCTTCCTACATTTGCAAAAGACAAAACTGGGGCACCGCCTTCGCAATTCGACGCGGACAAAAGCACTAAATTCAATGAAGAAAAATGGCGCACACTAACAAATGATGGCATCGCCGCAATGGACGCAAAGAAATTCGATTCGGCAGAACAGTATTTTGAAGCTGCCGTCAGAGAGGCGTCGAAGTCGCCATCAATGAGCACTTTCATGATAGACTCACTTGTCCACACAGCAGAAGTCTATCGACAAACAAACCGCAAAGAAGAAGCAAAGCAATATTTTGATCAAGCTTTAGACCTTGTATCAATGCTAAAAGCAGATAACTGCCCACTTTGCAAATCTAACGCCGATTCGATACCAGTTATTTATGGGCCTCACTCCGAAGAACTTGAAAGCTGGGCGAAAGCAAAAGCCGCAGAGCTGGGTGATTTCAAAGCTGTTACGCAAAAGCGAAAGAAGCGTCCTAGCTGGTATTGTAAAACATGCGAGCAGGCTTATTGAAACCCAATGAATTCAAGAAGTGCAAGATAGTTCGACTGAGATGAAGAAAAAAAATTGGCTGGGTCACCTTCTTATCATTGCGGTGATTTCAGCTCTTTTTATTGGCGTTTTGACCGCCTTTTATTTTCTCTGGTCTCCGGGAGTCGATCTGCGTGATGGTCGCAACGATCTGCAATCAAACGGCATCTGGTTGCGCCACAACTGGCTCGGTGCAGACGAATGGTTCCAGCGTACCGGAAATGATTTTTCGCATTATCGAAACGAGTCCAATCTGAAAAAACTTGCAGATGATCTTAAAAGCAAGCACATAAAAGATGTTTTCCCACATCTTTGTCCTTCTTCCCCGCAGGGCAACATCGCGCCCTCAGACCAGGCACAAGTGGAGAAGTTTCTCAACGCATTTGATGGATTCAGAGTGCTGCCATGGGTCGGCGGAGTCTACGGCAGTGACGTGAAAATAGAAGACGCACAGTGGAGAACAAATTTCGCAAAGTCATGCGCAAAGCTAATAAATGAACACCCTCGACTTGCCGGAATCCATATCAACATTGAGCCTTTGCGCTCTGGCAATAAGGACTTTCTATTACTGCTGGAAGAAATGAGACAAACTCTGCCGCAAGGAAAAATCATTTCAGTTGCCGCATATCCACCACCATGCATTTGGCAACAAACAAAAGAATTGCATTGGGACGAAGATTACTCCCGCAAGGTAGCCTCGCTAGTGGATCAAGCCACAATTATGATGTACGACACCGGATTGACATCACCTGGAATGTACCAGCAACAAATGAAAGATTGGACGCATGAAGTACTTACCTGGTATCACCCAAAGGAAGTGCTTTTAGGCATTCCTGCATACGAAGATGCAGGTGTGGGTCATCACGACCCTGCCACAGAGAATTTGACAAACGCTTTGCTTGGAATTCACGCTGGATTAGAAAAACCGCATCCAGTCTCATACAAAGGCGTAAGCATCTACAGCGAATGGGAAATGAATTCCGCAAAATGGAAACTATTCCAGGGCCGCTTCTGCGCCCCCGACTTCAAAGACTAACGGGCGACGCATGGCGTCGCCCCTACAAGCGAAGATAACGAATTAGGCATTTGCCAGCAAAATCCCATGCGTCACCCGTAACTAAAGCTCGTGATAAAGTCTATAAATTGATCGCGAATCTCGACCAGACAGTTCTCGCCACGCATCTTTAAACGTGGTCGAATAAAACATGATGTCCTCTGGATTTGTAGTATGTCCAGACAAACCTAACGCGTGACCTATTTCGTGTAAAGCCACAAGCCTGAAAACATTATCTGTAAGCACGGTCGATTTTGTAACTGGCTGGGTCAAGAGCCAAATCTCCGCATTCTTTATGTAATTTTGGTCCATAAAGAGCTTGGCTTCGCCAGCTTCTGCGGGATTCTTCAAGTCGCTTATTTTATCTGTCCAAAACACTTTGATGCTCGCATTGCCTGGTGAATCTACATACACAAATGAAAAGCCACCTTTTGAAGCTTTCGACCAATCTTCAAACGACCTTTTCAAAATCACAGACATAGATTCTCGATAACCGCTTGCTTTGGACGAATCGCCCAAAGATACTGTTATTGGAATTCGATTTGCAGGCCAGTATTTCAGTCCACCCGATTCAGCCATAACTGAAAGATAATCGTCTTTTTTGTTTCGTGCAGACTCACTTCCAGCGGGACTTGGTTGTGGAGAAATCTCTTTTTCACTTACGGCTTCCTCGCGAGCTTGCGATAAAGCAAGATCTTGCGAACGCATTGCGTTTTGCTTCCCAATTTCTAACTTCAATCCCTTCAGCAATCCTGCAACTTTCCCACTAAGAGGATCTTTCGGAAACCTTGTTAAAAACTGCTGATATGTATCAATAGCATTATTCAGATCGCCCTTACCCTGATAAACACCACCAAGTGAAACCCAGGCAGACGATTGGTTTGGATTCAACTCGATTGAGTGCTTCAGCTCATTTATTGCATCATCATTGCGACCCAATTTCGCATACAACACACCTAAAATCATGTTGACCTTAGCCGTATTTGGGCTAGCAGGAAAACGAGACAAAAACTCGGCATAGGTATTCACTGACTCTTGCAAATCGCCGCGAAGCTGATAGAAGCCCGCAAGTGCGAGCCACGCACCGTCTAGCTCTGGTTTAAGTTCAAGCGCCCGTTTTAACTCTTTAATTGCATCATCATGATTGCCTAGCTTCTCATAAGTGGTGCCCAAGGCCTGGTGCACCTCTGCATAGCCATCGTAAAGGGCCAAAGACTGCTTGAACTTTTGCAGTGCCTGCTCATTTGAATTTGCGCGCAGCAAGATCAATCCTTCGTCCAAGAGCTTGCCGGCTTCATACTGCTCTTTACTGGCTGGCTTTCCCTGAACGGTATACGACTCTGTTTTCTTTTGACTTTGTGCACTCACAGCTTCGGCGCACGCCGCATTCGTAATGACGGCGCAAGCAAAAGCGGCAAAAATAACCGGTAGGAAAAGAGGAGCGACAAAATTTGTCGCCCCCGCTTTTCGCGCAATCAGTTTAATACTGCTGCTCATAAAATCGTGCACTGACCAAGAGTCGCCTAGATCATTTATACCAGTTTACACGCCAGCTTTCTCAAGTGGGTCTAAACAAGCAACACCCGGCAGCTCAAGACCTTCCATAAACTCAAGTGCGGCGCCGCCGCCAGTCGACACATGAGTAAATGAATTCGGGCTTGCACCGTGCAATTCGATTGCAGCAACAGAGTCGCCACCACCGACAATGGTCTTGGCGCCACTTCGAGTCATGTCGACAAGCATGTCGACTAAAGCGAATGTGCCGGTTTCAAAACCCTGGAATTCAAATGCACCAAGCGGGCCGTTCCAGAGAATAGACTTGCACTTAGACAATTCTTGTCTGATGAGTGAAAGAGTCATTGGTCCTACATCGAGGCCCATTTGGTCTTGCGGAATTGAATCAGCAGGGCGCAATGTTGCAGTCGCACCTGCTTTTAACTCAGCAGCACATACGACATCAACAGGAAGAATAACTTTGACGCCTTTGGCTTCGAATTCTTTGAGCAATTCGCGGCACAAATCAAGGCGATCGTTTTCAACCAGAGATTTGCCAACTTCTTTGCCCTGAGCCTTGAGGAAACTGAAAGCCATGGCGCCGCCAATGATAATCAGGTCTGCCTTGCCGATCAGGTTTTTCAAAACGCCGATTTTGGTGGAAACTTTTGAGCCACCAATAATGGTGGCGAACGGACGAGAAGGGCTATTAAGCACTTCGCCCAACGCTTTAACTTCTTTGTTTAACAGAAAGCCTGAAAGGGAGGTTTTCATAAACTTGCTGACGCCTTCGGTGCTTGCATGAGCTCTATGTGCAGTGCCAAAAGCATCGTTGACATAAATATCAGCAAGACCAGCGAGCTGCTTCGAAAACTCAGGGTCATTCTTTTCTTCTTCAGGATGGAAGCGCACATTTTCCAGGAGAACAACTTGTCCTTCATCCAACGAAATGCAAGTTTTTTCAACTTGCTCGCCAACGCACGAGCCCAGCAGTTGTACTTCCTGCCCCAACAACTCGGACAAGCGCTTCGCAACTGGTTTCAAACTATATTTCTCGGAAGGACCACCTTTTGGCCGACCCAAGTGGCTGCACAAAATAACCTTGGCACCAGCATCTTTCAAAAAATTGATGGTTTCAAGAGCCGCTCTAATGCGCGAATCATCAGTGATATGCCCAGCATCATCTTGAGGTACGTTGAAATCAACACGAACCAGAACACGCCTGCCTTTGTAATTTTCAGCTGGCACAGCCGTAATTGTTTTCTTCAGCATATGAACTCCCAAAATAGAAGGGTGCACCCGCAATACAGGCGCACCCTTCAAACTGTATTACCAGAATCAATATCTAGTCGATGACTAGACCTTGGCTAGAGCCAGTTTGTTTGCAACAAGAGTGCCCAGCTCGATCAAGCGATTGCTGTAGCCCCACTCGTTGTCGTACCAAGCAAGCACTTTAACCATCTTCTCGCCGACAACCATTGTGAGGTCTGCGTCGACTACGGAAGAGAGCTTGTTGCCACAGAAGTCGATGGATACTAGCGGAAGTTCGCTGTAGCCCATGATGTTGTGCAATGAACCAGAAGCTGCAGCGTCTTTGAGAGCTTTGTTTACTGATTCTTTGGTGACATCTTTCTTGGTTTTAACTACCAGGTCAACAACTGATACGTTCGGGGTTGGAACGCGCATTGCGAAACCGTTCAATTTGCCTTTGAGGTGTGGCATTACAAGGCCGATAGCCTTAGCTGCGCCAGTGCTCGAAGGAATCATTGATTGACCAGCAGCTCTAGCTCTGCGCAAGTCTTTGTGACCTGTGTCAAGCAAGCGTTGGTCAAGGGTGTAGCTGTGAATTGTTGTCATCAAGCCTTCTTCGATTCCGAACAAATCGTCGATTGCTTTTGCAACTGGAGCCAAGCAGTTGGTTGTGCAACTTGCGTTGGAGATAATGTGGTGTTTATCAGGATCGTAGCTCTTTTCGTTGACGCCGAGCACGATTGTGATGTCTTCGTTGGTGGCTGGTGCTGAAATCAGAACTTTCTTTGCACCGGCTGTGATATGTCCTTTAGCCTTGGCTGCGTCGGTGAAAACACCGCTGCATTCCAAAACGATGTCGATGCCGAGCTTAGCCCATGGGCAGGTTGAAGGATCCTTTTCTCTTGAGAAATGAATCTTCTTGCCGTCAATAACAAGCGCATCTTCTGTGTGTGAAACGGTGTTCGGCAATTCGCCTTGCACTGAGTCGTACTTCAACAAGTGAGCTGATTGCTCAAGGTCTTGCAAAGGATCGTTGATTGCGATTACTTCGAAATCTTTCGGTGTCGATGCAAGGTAAGCTCTGAGAGCATTGCGACCGATTCTGCCGAAACCATTAATTGCTACTTTTGCCATTTGGCCTCCCGTGATGGATATTGGCGCCAGGTCCTGAGCATAATGTCTGCCAGTCGACCTTGCCGGAATTTTTATTACTCCTTAAGGGACGGGATCACATAAGTTAATCCAGAAGCCCGCCAAAAGTGACTTCATGGCAGCCCCGCCAGCGGATTCGATCTCCAGAATCCTGCCCCAGTAATGGATTCGAGGATGTCAACCGCAAGAGCGACGCCATGGGTCGACCGCGACTTGGGTCTCGACTCGTTCTGGATGGCCGGGCGACGCATGGCGTCGCCCCTACGAGATAGGTCGTGGCGGCGCTGTCCCCCGAAACCCTTGTCCCTGACTGGCCCGCCCGCGGACAATGACAAACGACCCTCCCAAGACCCATCATTTATATAAGCAGTTGCAATGAGACAGGCGCCAAACATCCACCTGGCTTTCACACGGGGCGGCGGACTAGGATCTATAATGAGAGAAGTCATTTTGAATTGAGGAAAAACGATGAGACAACAAGTTGAGGAAATCTTGGACAGATTGCGTCCAATGCTCATGGCAGATGGCGGCAATATTGAGTTGATCGATGTCAAAGACGGCGAAGTGTTCGTTCACCTGCTCGGCGCATGTGGCATGTGCCCAAGTTCTTCTATGACTCTCAAGTTGGGCGTCGAACGCGCTCTGAAAGAAGCTATCCCAGAAGTAGTCCGCGTCGTTCAGGTCTAAACTAAAAACAAAGTATCAAGTTCACAGCGTCAATCGCGGATTTTAGAATCCAAGGTTGGCGTTGTTGTTTTTTCAGCCGATAAAATTCAACCATTTCAAGGCACCATATGCGGTGCCTTGTTTAATGTCGCTTCTATAATCAAGACTGCATTTGAAAACAATTTTAAGTAGGGAACCTTTCTCGAAAATTACTGCCATCTCCTCGGTATCCCGACGAATCGGATATCAACAAGAATTGAGGAGAGTCTATGCGAATACAAACGTCTTTTGCCGCGTGCTTGCTAGTGATGCAAGTATTTGGCTGTGCTGCAATTGCTAAGGATAAGGCACCTAAGGCTGACAATACAAAGCAAAATTATGGAGCGCTGGAGAAGAATTCTGTTACTGCCGAAAAACAAACAAATGGCAAGAATGAAGTCACAGTCCTTGCTGAAATACGAAGATCAATCATGGCAGAAAAAGGACTTTCTACTGATGCTCAAAACGTGAAAATTGTCTACTCCAAATCTGGTGTAGTCACACTAAGAGGTGCAGTTGATAGCGAGAACGAAAAAGAAAAAGTAGGAGCTCTCGCTAAAGGCTGCAATGGCGTTTCTGAGGTCAAAAACCAACTGAAAGTAGCCGAAAAGCCGCACTAAGAATGGCGTCAAGTAATTACAATCATTCAAAAAAATAACTGGAGATAACCATGGATAATAAGCATGCAGTAGTCGGAATTGTGCACACACAATTGGAAGCGGAAAACCTCATCGATTCACTTAGAATCGCCGGATTTTCGGAAGGTCAGCTATCTGCTCTTCTACCCGATAAAGACGGTGTTAAAGATTTCGCTCACAACAATGCAAGCAAAGCTCCAGAAGGAGCAGTTGCAGGCGCAGTAACTGGCGGTGTTGTTGGTGGTACTCTTGGATTGCTAGCTGGCATCGGCGCCCTGGCAATTCCAGGCGTAGGTCCACTAATAGCTGCCGGTCCTATCATGGCTGCACTCAGTGGTGCCGCAGTAGGAGCATCAGGCGGTGGCGTAGTCGGCTCATTGATCGGCTTGGGCATTCCTGAATACGAAGCAAAAATGTACGAAGGCAAAATCCGTGATGGAAATGTACTTCTTGCAGCACATTGTTTCAACAAAGAAGAAATCAAAACGGCAGAAGACCTCTTTAAGAAGAACAATGCCACAGACATCCATTGCGTCGGCGAAGCTCCTGTAAAAAAAGCTAGCTAGTTGACCACAGTCTTTTTTAGACCACTCAAAACTAAAGGTGGCGCCGCAGTTATTTGCGGCGCCATCTTCCTTTATGTTCAAAGAAAAAAGAGAGGGCCGACGCAAGGAATATCTATCCGCAGCTCGCAGGTATTCGGCAAAAGACTCACCGAAGAAAACAGCCAAGCCATTTTCTTCGGTGAGTCAAAGTACAAAAGTAAGACTACGGCAAATTAAGCTGCTTGTACATAATCAGAAATCTGAGCTTGTATACGCAAGCGTGCTCTTGCAATTCTGGATTTAACAGTTCCAAGTTCTGCGTTTGTTATTTGAGCAATTTCTTCATATGACAAACCATCAACATCGCGCAATTTTTGTGCTCTCTGAAACTTGACAGGAAGCTCTGCCATTGCATTATTGAGTACGAGACTAAGTTCTGCAGCCAATGCGGTTTCTTCAGGCTGACGAGAGACATCTCTGATATCACGTGTTGTTTCTTCCGAAGATTCGTTAAACGAAACTGGCTCATCGAGAGAAACAATATGGAAATCGCGAGGGCGTTTTCTCAGCTCATCATTAAATACATTACGAATCAATTGACCCAACCAAGAGAGAAAGGCGGAGGGTTTTCTTAGTTGCCCGACAAAGCGCCAAACTCGAATATTTACTTCCTGAATCAAATCAGAGTGATCACTGAAATCAGGAGCCAATCTTTTTAGCCTGGCAGTAATAAAGCCTTGGTGACGCTTCAACAACTCAGTGAACGCTAGTTCATTGGTTTGCTGGCAAAGAATCACTAATTCAGTAGTACTCAGGTCCGAATAGTTTACCTTCTGCGTGTATGCCAACTTGCTCATTTCTTTGTCTTCCTTAGTAGTATCTCTAGATTTGATGGGGCAAAACGTGCAACTCATCTACTGCAATACTAACTAAATGCCGCGGAAGGCGAAATACAGGTTGCACTCGATCATTAGGGGTTTACCGAGTAATGGTTTGTGCATGGTTCATGTTATGGCCATGCAGTCCCGATGGCTATAGTCATCGGGACGTAGCTATAACACTAGCTAACTCATCAATTTATAGGAACTTTCTTGTTTGTGTTACGTTCTTGCAACCAGCTATCAATTGCTGTCATGTTATGTTTTAAGTTGCTTTTCTTCCAGACGACCCAGTTGCTCTGCACCAAATTTGCCGATGACGGCTTACCGATGCTCACAGTTTTCGCCCCGTCGCGATACCAGCCGCCATCGCCGTCTCCAACTGGAGTATAAAGCGCATTGCGCACGCCCAATAATTGCATGTCGCGACTAAATTGCCCCAGCGTCATTGCTTTGACACTTTGCACCACGCCGCGGTCTCCGTTGTTGAATACAACAAGTGCTCTGCGCGGCGCCAACGACTTGTCTCTGAATGCTTGCGCGATGCCATCGCTGACCAGGAGGTACTGTTGAAAGAGAGAAACGCCAGATTTTTCTGCAGCAGCAATAAAATCTGGCGTCAAAATTTTCCCATGATCAGCGGAGGTAATTGAGAAATTGCCATCGAGAAAAACAGCTACAGCGCCTAAATGTACGTTGACCGGACCAGATATTTTCTTTCCTTCGCAAATAGACAAGCCACTGATGGTAGCAGTTTTAGTAGTGAAAGCCGCGGCGATTGCAAGCTCTAAATCTGCATTACTTTTATCTGGAGGAACTGTGCAAAATTCGGCCGTGGTATCCGATACCAGAGGCTTTAGAATGGTTAGTTCGTCTGCTCCAACCTTTCTGGCTCTTAGCTCCACCTGACTAAAAGCCGCGTTATTACTCAAACACAATAAAGCGCCTAGCATTGCAAATTTAAAGCGGACAACAGAACTCATAAGCAACCTCAACAAAATCACTAAGCAGAAGTACCTCTGATGCTCTGCGGATAGGAAAAGAAGCCATCAGGATCATACTTGCTTTTTATTTCACTAAGCCTGGCTAAATTGTCTCCATAATAACGATGCGCCCAATCTTCAATGGACAAATCGCAATAATTAGCATATGAGAAACCAGATACAAACGGTTGCATAGCCTGCCGGAACGATTCTACCCACGCAATGCCTTCTGCGTCATGAGCGGCACCGCCCCAGCTCGACTGGTAGTGCATGCAGAACTTAGTGCCTGCTCGGTGACAAAATGCCGTGTCTTGAACAGGTATACGTGTGATTGCGCCACCATATCCATCAAATTGAACACAGCTGCTTTTGATTGGACAATCTGTCAAATATTTGATGATAGTATCGATTGCATCTTCACTTAGATCAGCATTTACGTAATCAGAAGTGTTCTTAAAGCGAGGGTGAACGTGCATGTGCGTCGTGTCGGGCAGAGCCTTGCTGTTGAGCGGCGTCACCGGACGTTTGAAACCGGAGAATCTTCGGGCCGCTTCAATAAATGGCGACGTTTCAACTGAATCTTTGATTGGTTTTGCTGCACTAAGCAATGGCTGAATAAGCGCATTGGCTTGTGACGGAGGACCAATAAACATGCCGAGAAACAATAGACTGCCCGCAGATTTTGAACTCATTGTAAGTACAGAACTGAGGCGCTCATCTGTATTCGGAGCCCACTGTTGCCACGCTTGAATGACCGCTTTCATGTCCTGCCAATTCCATCTCAATTTGATAATGGTTACATTTCCAATTGGATGCAGCTTGAATGTAAATTGTGTAGCAACACCAAAATTACCGGCGCCGCCCCCACGACAAGCCCAAAGTAGATCAGAGTGATTTTTTGCGTCGGCAATCACAAGCTCGCCTTTTGCATTTACCATTCGCAGAGCCTGCAAATTGTCGCAGGTTAACCCCATGTGTCGGGAAAGAAGTCCGAAGCCTCCACCAAGGGTTACGCCGGCAATGCCGACACTGGCGCAAGAGCCGCCAGGAACAATAACGCGTTTTTGCCATAGCGCTTCGTATAGTGGCATTAATGTGATGCCGGTTTCAACAGTTGCGAATTTCCGCGAAGGGTCTACTTTTACATTAGTCATTTTGCTAACGTCAATTACAACACCGTCTTGAATCAGCGAGAATGCCTCATAGCTGTGCCCGCCGCTTCTTATGGAAACTTTGAGTTTTTCTGCTTGAGCCCATTTCACCGCCTGAACTACGTCGTTTTCGTTTTGGCAATAGAGGATATATTTCGGTTTGACGTCATATCGTCCGTTGTAATTTTTTCTTGATTCATCGTAGCTTGCGCTATCAGGTACGATGATTTCACCTTGAATTTTTGGCAGAGTTAGAACTTTAGGCGGCTCTGGCTGAGCTAGTTCAGCCGGCGAATTATTCAGCTTGCTTTCATTTGTGGCAGGCGGCACTTCTGTACCAGGTGGAGCCACAGCACTACCTGTGGTGCCCTTAGCATTTTCTTCGTCTCCCGCAGATTTTGCAATTTGCGGAAATGATAATCCAGAGACTAGCGTCAGTCCTTTAATACTGCACTCTAAGAAGCGACGACGAGAAACTTTCATGGCACAGCGATGTCTGCGGTAAGGGGCTATCACCAATTAACTTACCGCAATTTGAATCTAGATAAACCATATCCTAAAAGCTCGATTTTCCATTGCCACCAAAACATCGCGCCCCAGCAGGTAGCGCTACATACGGTTGCGTCCGAGTAATCATAATTGGAGTCCAATAGAACGGCGAATTATAGGGATCTTTTGCAATTTTTTCCGCAGATGGCGCCAGCTCAGTCTGTAAAACCAGAAGCTCAGAACCGTCGGTAAGAGGCAAATAGCCATCCATCATCAATATAGAATACTTGAACTTATGCGAGTATTTCTTTTGATCCCAATAGCCGACGTAATACTCTAGCGACTGACCTGGCTGCAAAACTTGCATATTATTTGTGCCTTTCGCAAAGGCAGATTTCAAAAGCTCAAGTTCTTCATTCGATGGCAGGGGACGGTGAACAGTTCTGTAGTCTAAGTTGTAGATAGCATCTTTATTGTCACCTTGAAACACGTCACAAATGTGAAACATAAGGCGATAAGGAAAGAGAAAGCCAACACTTTTGTTGCCTATGTTGCTGGTACGAACACGCGCGAAGAGATCGGCGTCTCCCGCCTTCTTATATAGCCTTTTCTCAACCTCAACCGAGCACCACTTATTTTTCGCAAGTAACTGCCAATCTTCCTTTTCTGGAACAGCAGCATAACTATCAGGTGGAAAACAAAAGAGTGCCGCAACAAGAAGAATTAGTAATGACAGCAGTGGATTCATAGCGATTTCCATAAGACAGAGTAGCTAAGAAGAGAGAAACGATTTAAAACGTTTCTGCATAACTACCAGCCTGATTTACCGTTTGTTCCACATAAGATTAAGCTAGGCGCGAAAAGACTGAAACGGGGGAAATACTGAAATATTCTTGGTTAAAGGGTTATTCTTTTGGAAAGGCTTTTTGAATTCGTTTTTTGAATTCGGGGCCAAGGAAGCTTGCGACAACGGTACGCTCGTTGTCGTCGTGAGTTTCAGCAGCTTCGACTCGGTTGAATGATTGTTTTGCTTCGCGGATGGAAACAGGTGAATTCGCCAAAATTTCTGCCAGTATTTCATCGACTTTGTTGTCGAAATCGGCAGACGGGAACACTTCATTGACCAAACCCCAATTTAGAGCTTGAGAGGAATTCAGAACCTTGGCTCTGAATACTAATTCTTTTGCTCTACCAATTCCAATCAGTGAAGCCAGACGCCCTAGATTCACATCGTCTAGCGCTATTCCGAGCCGAGAAATCGGCACTGAAAACATGGCACTTTCGCTTGCATATCGAAGGTCGCATGCCACTGCCAACAAGCAGCCACCACCATGGCAGGGCCCATGCACCGCGGCAACGGTTGGAAGTTTGAATGTGTGCAAATAATTCAGCGCATGTGCGATTGAAAACCAGTTGCTTTGCGCATCGTCATAGCTATCGAGCTCTCTCAATTCCATGATGTCTGCGCCGGCAGCAAAACTATCGCCCTCACCTTCGATAACAATTATTTTGGCGCCGAGCTGTTGCAGCTCATCAAGACTTTGCGGCAAGTCTAACCACATTTTGTGCGAAAGCGCATTGTGGCTTTCGGGGCGATTCAAAATGAGGCGTCCGACGCTGCCATTTACTTTCAATTCGATATCATCGTCTTTTGCCATGAGAGCGCACTTCCTTTATAGAGCGATTTTTGCCTATTTTGCAGGCGCTTCTGCGGGCGGAGCTGCTTCGTCTTTCACGGGAGAGCTAGCCATGCCACCAAGGCTAAATTTGACTGAATCGCCTTCATTTATATTGTGGCTCTTGCAATAACCTGGATTGACTTCAATTACTTCAGAGGCCTCGATTTCACCTTCAGCCGGATAGAGCGGGCATTCTGATTCTATGTGCGATTTGCATGGTGGCACTTCGCGAGAAATCTTCATGATTTTGCCGTCTTTGATAAACATCATATCTAGCGACATAAAACAATTGAACATCCAAAAGCGCACAGGACGCGGCGGTCTGAATAAGAAAACCATGCCCTGGTCTTGTGGCATAGACGTTCTGCCCATTAAGCCTCTAGCGATTTGCTTTTGAGTCACTGCAACTTCAAGTTTGATTTTGTTGTTGCCTATTTCAGCAGTAGGCGTTTTTGCATCTGCCGCCATCGGTAAAAACAAAAGAGCAAAACTCAAGAAGAGCGTTTCAGTTTTGAATGAAAATGGAGATTGCATCTTAATGTAACCAAATCCTATAGCTGGGACGCCAGAGCCACCACATTCTGGTGAAGTGCGTACGGGCACTGAGAAATTGTACCCTGTCCACAAGATTACCAGTCTGCCCGCTTTGTGAATTGCTGGTCACTACACCGAGCGGATTTACAACAGCAGAGATTCCACTGTTTGAGGCTAAGACCAAATATCTGCCGTTTTCAACAGAGCGACTCACAGCCGCGGCGAGCAGTTGCTTTGACAGAACGTTATTGTGAAACCAGGACAAATCGCTTACATTGACAAGCAAAGCGGCACCATTGCTCACTTCTTGTGCAATCAGCTCTGGATAAATCAACTCAAATGACACACTAGCACCAACATTTCCCCAGGCAGATTTGAGGAGGAATGGTGTTGGTGAAACAAAGAAATTGTTTTTCGACGATGGTAGTAATTCGCCCAAATTTTGTGGCAGGGCTTTCGCCAGCGAAGCAAAGGGAACAGATTCAACAAAAGGCAGCAGACGCGTTTTCACATACACGCTGTCACTACTGCCGGTGGCATGAATCAATCGCACGATATCAGCAAAGCTAGACTTCAGCATCTCAAAAGAGCCGACTACAGCTTCTTTTTTCTCATATCGACAAATTCCAGCAAGTCTCGAAAAGAGTGTGGCGCCTTCCTGATCTTGCAGGCGAAGCGCGGCTTCGGGCATGATTATCATCGCCACGCCAAGATTTTGCGCCAGTTTTGTATATTTATCGAGCCTCTCGCCTTTGCCGAAAATCGCCATTTGCTCCGGCCGCACAGGTATGTCTCCCTGCAGCACAGCCACAGGCACAGGCGGCGCGAAAACTTTGCTGTCGGGTGCCACCAGATATGGCGGAAACTCAGTTAACTTACGCAAGCGCCACTCGCCCCAGCCTGACGCAGCCAGCACCACGGCAAGGATAACTGCCAGGTCTAGTGCCCCGCCGCCTTTCGCCGACAGGTGGTCTAACCTGTCTGGAAGTGGCGTCACCAGCCAGGGAAAAAATTCAAAGAATGCCTCGGCTGCGGCGGCATTTACCATCACAATTAAAAACTCCAACAGCTGGCAACCGCCCAAACTGCAAAGTTGCATGACTGGCAAAACTCCAGCCTGGGAGTATGCAAGCTGATTGACTGGAATACCTAAAAATGGCTCAGATGGCCCGACAGTCCATTGCAAGAAAACCCAGATCGGCGGTAAAGCAAAGACAAAAGGAAAAAACGGACGCTTGTAATGGGGCAGCAAGCCAGCCCGTGTGGGCAAAGCGTATGCCATGAAGCCGAAGGCAGCAAACAAGAGCGCCTGATGGGCAGCTTCCAGGAACCACATCACCCACACAGTCAGCAGCCCAAGCCAGTCGTGTATCTGGATTAACGTCAATGGATATAGCTCGAGTATCCAACGATGACTCACAAGATGATATGCAAAGCCAAACGCAAAGCCAGTCAAGCTTGCATCAAAAAAGCTGCGGCAACTTCTCAGCAACACGAATAGTGGAACAAGCCCAATCCAAGCCACCCACCAGAGGTCGAAACCGGGGCTCGAGAGGCCAAGCAGCGCGCCAAATACCAGCGCCGCCGGTAACTTTTCGAATACGCCAACTCCATCCAAGTATGCAGGACGGCTGTTGGCGTCTCTTTTTTTTCCGAGTCCCTCGCCGAGGGCTTGCATGTTAACAACCTCGTCCGCATACCTGCAGGTCAGAAGAGAAGTTTAACAGCTTCCTCACTCTTCCAATTGCGATGTTGGAATCCGACAAGGCAGATTGGTATGAGAGGGCTAGTGAAATTTTTAATATCTCACTACTCCTGGTTGGCAGTTCATGACAATTGGCGTTGGCGGAACTTGTTTTAGGAGAGATGGCATGTCACATTCGAGCAAATTATTTGTTGTCCTGATGCTGGAACTTGCATTGAGCCAACCAGTAATGGCAGGCGGACTGCCAGTAGCTCTGGTACAAAAAGGCTGCGAACAAATGAATCGCGGCAATTACAGCTCAGCCATAGCAACTCTCACTACGGCTGTGAAACAAAATCCTTCAGATCTCGATGCCCGCAGACAGCTATGCAACGCCTACCTCGGCGCCGGCATGGCTCGCGAAGCGGCTCAACAACTGGAGCTAATCACCAGAGTTTCACCTGGCAATATCAATGACTTGATTGCCCTGGGCGAAGCTTACGTGCTACTGGGCGACAATCGCGCAGCCATTTCGAAATACAAACAAGCCTGGGTTATGGACTCAAACAATGGTCGAGCAGTCATAGGACTTGCAAGAACATTGATGGCAAATGGTGATGCGGACGCCGCCCGCTCAGTATGCGCAGGCGCTCTAAGAAGCAGCAAAGATGCTGTACTTCGCAATCAATGCAGCGAGATTCTGAGCACAATCAGAGCCCGCAGCTACATGGTGAAAACAGCAGCAAATAGTTAAGTGAACGTGAAATTCGAAAGGCGATGCGAAAGATGAAAGCTCAAAGACAAGGACTAAGAAAGAAGAGAGGCTCAATAATAGCCGAGTTTCCTCTCGCGCTTTGGATGCTATTTTTCTGTTTTACATATCCATTTCTAGACATGTGCACAATTCTTTTGCGCTATACATTCTTTGTTGCCGCTGTAAGAGACGGCGTTCATGATGCAGCGCAATCAAAAACTTTTTTAGTAAACAATTCTGCGACAGATTTATCTGCAACAAACAATGCTACGGCTGGAGTGGCTCTCACAGCCGGCGCATTCAACGAAATTCAGATAAACAGCGTTAGTACCTCGATTCTCGCGACTAACATCACAACGTTGGCTCTTACAAAATACAACGCACCGCTGGCAACCCCAGCTGACCCCAGCACATATCTTTATGAAATTCAGTCCACCGTAACCGGTGTTATCAATCCGTTGATTACCCTGAATGCTGGTCTTATCCCTCCTGTTCCCGGTTTAACGGCACCAATCCCAGTCACCGTTACCGGCAGAGAATATTGCGAATATCCTCAAGGTCTTAATCGATAATCCCCCCTTTTGTCTTCCAACTATTTTTTCGAGGAGTCCCACCATGAGATCCAACACTCAAAGAACAACGAGTGGACAAGCCATGGTTGTCCTCACGGCGATAATTTCCCTGCTAATTCTTTTCGTAGTCGGGTTGTTTTCCTATGAGGTCAACAGAGTTGAGGTCTGCAGAATTCAGCTAAGGTCTGCGACTGAGGCAGCAGCATTGGCAGCGGCAGCTACTTTAGCTAGCCAGGACAACGCAGACCCCTCGCTTGCACAAAACCAGGCATTGCAAACGGCACTCACAACTTTTGAGGCAAACACTGTAGCAGGTGTCAGCTTGAGCAATGCGATTTTGTCGGCAACGAATGCTGATTCACCTGCGGCAAACAATTCATCATTATTCATCGAGTTTTTGGACCCCAACAATAACAACACGCCAGTAAACATCGGTGACCCCGCAGGCAAATTGGTTCGCATCACGAGTGCATTCGGTCTGCTTCCATCATTCGGTACATTCCTCGGCTTGCCCACTGTTCCGCTAAGAACCACGGCCGCAGGGGGCGTTCCGGATCTTGATGTTGTACTTTGTTTTGACGTTTCAGGATCTATGGATGACCAAACTCCAGTCACATTTGTCCGAAGACAATGGACAGGCACAGCTGCCGCAGGAAAGACACAGTACATCATCCCTCCTACACAAGGTGGATCAGCTGCGGGAACTAAAGCGCAAGGTCGCCTTTACGACATAATCGGCCCCTCACCTACCGGCACCGCAGTGCAAGCGATGGCACCACAAAATTTGTCACAAGCAAATGCAGGCATGCGCTGGCCGCTCTATTTCAGTGAGTCGGGCACGGCAATTGGTCTTCGCGGTAAGGCTAATTCAGGTGCTCTATCAGTACCGGGTAATATGCCACCAGGTACAGCCAGCACCGGCAATGCTTATACATTTACAGATCTGGTAGTAAACATCGACGGCAACACTACATTCCAGGGAATGACCACAAGCGATGGCTATGCCTTCCCAGATGTTGCAACTCTGGTCGAAGCCGCAAGAGGAAATCTTGAGGATGTCACCACATTTAACGCAAGTAAAGCCAACACCGGTGTGCCGGCTAGCGTGCAACCTCGCGCCGGATACCAGGCAAAATACATGCAATTAGCCATGGCAAACTTGCACCCGATTTCAGATTCGCAAACAGCATCAGAAACATTTTTCACAATCATGAACACTAACACGGTTGGTCACTTCAGTCTGGCATGCTTCACAGACAACGCCGGCACAAGTGCAAGCAAAACAATTTCTGGTCCAAAAGTAGATTCGAGTTATACGCCTGGTGGCACTGCTAATTATCCAGACCCACTCATTGCCCTAAATCCAGCAGTCGGCGCTACTAACTACAACACTATCGAGAATGTTTTGCCAACAACAACAGCCATCGGCGGCACAAATATTGGTGATGCAATCAATACCGCTGTAAATCAATTGAATGCAAATTCAAGACCTAGTTCGAAGAAAGCAATTGTTCTATTTACAGATGGAATGGCAACTGTCGGCGGTCCTCTTTCTTCAGACCCTTCAACTAATGCCAGACTTGCAGCCGCAAGAGCAAAGCAATACGGTATTCCAATCTATGCAATTGGACTTGCACAAAATCCGGAAATCATTCCACTTGAAACAGCGATTTTGACAGATGCAAATTCAAATCCAGCTACAGGCGGTGTAAGTGGCATCGCAGGCAATGGCGGCAAGTTCTTCCTCGTAACAAAAGTGTCTGACCTCAGACTTACTTTCGAAAACATTGCAAGACAACTTGTCCAATTGGTTCATTAAACAGCAAAGGAGTTCAGGGAAATGTGCAGTCACCGTGGGTTAGATTCAAACTTCCAGTCTCGCTTGAAAAAGCGATCTAAAGGAAGCACTCTAATCGAGCTGAGCATGCTATCGGTTTTGTTTGTTGTGATAGGTGCTCTTGCAGTCGACGTAGGATATATCATTATGGGTTCTGAACAAAATGACAGAGCCTGTCGTGATGCAGCAAGAGCCGCGGCCGAAGCCGACAATTATGCCACGGCTCTGCAATTGGCTCAGGCCGCCGTAATAGCCCACCAGGCTGACGGATATTATGTAAGCAGTCCATTGGTTGATAAAACTGCGTTTACATACCAGGATTTTGCAGGCAGCCCGCCGCCATCAACCAGCCCTTTCGTGAGCGTAACTACTACCTGCAACGTTCGTGTGCCGGCGCCAATATTTTTCCTCGGCGCCGCATTCGAACCATCGGGTACGATGCTGTTCACAAAGACATATGTGTTTCCCATAGTGAAAACACAGCTATATCTGAATTAGCTCAGCTCTGCTGTAGCTGAATAGAGGGGTGCTTGCCTGCAAGCACCCCTCGCCAATTTTGAGCTCGTTAATTCGTTCAAACACAGCTCAATTCATGCAAAACAAATCTCCCACCAGCGAGCCTCAAGCATATGCACCTTGTATTTATAAGACGATCGGATCGCTGCCAATGAAGCACCATAAAATACCAAGCCATGCATAGTTCCGCCCGTGGTGACCTTTTCGGCAGACAGCAAAAGATATATCTTTTCAGTATTAAGCAGGTAGTGATACACTTGTCTGGTATCTTCCGGCAAGTCAATAAAGGCAAGCGCGATTGAAATCGAAGTTTCGCATTTTAGGCATCGACCCTGGGACTGCCACCACCGGCTATGGCATTATTGATTTAGTCGCACAAAATACATACGACTATATCGGCTCTGGAATTATACAAACGAGCAAGTTATTGCCGATGTCGGCAAGACTCAAAATCATCAGGGAAGATCTCATCTCATTGATCGAACTTTATTCGCCTGATGTAGTGTCTATCGAGTCAATCTTCTTTTTCAAAAATGCAAAAACACTTGTACCCGTAGCTCAAGCTCGCGGAGTAATAATTGAAGCTGCAGCCTCTCGCGGTTTGGACGTTGCAGAATACACGCCAATGCAAGTAAAAATGAGCGTTTCTGGTTATGGAAAGTCCGAGAAAAAAGACATTCAATTTTTCGTGGCGCGACTCTTAAATCATGCACAAGTAATCAAACCAGACGACGCTTGCGACGCAGTTGCTATCGCCATCTGCCATGCCCGCATGCGAATTTCTCCATTAGCCAGTGGCTCAGCAATGCCACTAGTTCATACCAAATAGAAAGAGGCAGAACCACTAGTGTTCTGCCTCTTTAGACCTTGAGCCAGCCCTGACTCAATCTATTTACGAAGACCAATCATATTATCAAATATCCCAGCCCTGGAATGTTGATTTCATTTGCGATTGCTCGCTCCCCAGCTGATTGGTATTTCGTGTCTCCAGTGATTTGATAATAGCGGGACCAATCCCAAATTTTCATGTATGGATAAACCGAGTCGATCTGTATAAATCTACAGGTCGGGCATGCGCTGCCAGCCAGTACCCTCATGCACGCCCGGAAATAAATCGGGATGAATCATTTCAGCCATGATTTCCAGTGAATCGAGCACGCGAGGACCGGGGCGATTGAAATATTGATTGCCGTCGGCAATGAAAACACGTTTGCTTTTCACTGCAGCCAAATCACTCCAACCAGGACGTGTCACTAACGATGGCATTTCTTCAAGCGTTTGCGCCATGCCAAATCCACACGGCGCGACAATCATGATGTCGGCATCAGCCACTAAAACTTGCTTCCAACTCATGACTGGCGCATGCTTGCCGGCTTCGCCGAAAACATTTTTTCCTGCGGCCAATTCGACCAATTCAGGCATCCAGTTGCCTGCAGCCATTAGTGGATCAATCCACTCAATCAAAGCCACGCTTGGCCGATTGGTAGAACTTTTGCATTTGTCACTGATGATTTTTATCGATGCTTTCAATTCACGAACAAGAGCGTCAGACCTTGATTCAACACCGAGGGCGGTGCCAACTTTGTTGATGTCTTCGTATATGTCGAGAAGGCAATTGGGCTCAAGGCTTACGATTTTGGGATGCGAGCTTATCTGGCTGCATGCCGCGTCTTCTACATCTTTTAGACTAACCGCGCAGACTTCACATTGTGATTGCGTGATTATGTGAGATGGCTGCAATTGCTCAAGCTGCTCTGAGTCAACACGGTACACACTAAGTGCTTCTTGCAACAAAGCCCGCACCTGTTTGTCTATTTCGCTGCTTGGAACGTCGGTTTTAAACTTTGGACCGGTGCAAATCGGCAACGAAATCACTGATTGAGGATAGTCACATTCGTGCGAGCGCCCGACGAGGTTGTCACGCAAACCCAGAGCGCAAACAATTTCTGTGGCACTGGCAATCAATGAGACTATTCGCAAATTTTCCATTTCACCAGACATCATAGCTGCGGCTTGAACTAAGCTTCCCTATAAGATACGTTAAAGCGAATCGCAAGTCACTACTCAAGCAAAGATCAAGATAGCGCAAAAGGGCAACGCTGTGCCGAATTTTACCCCTAGAGACGGATTTAAATATATAGCCTTTTTCAAACCGTTTGGGGTTCTGTCGCAATTCAGCAAAGAAGCAGACAGCAATAAAAGAACCCTGGCTGATTTCGATTTCCCAAAAGACGTATACCCAATTGGTCGACTTGATTACGACAGCGAGGGACTACTTTTGCTTAGCGACGATGGGCGGCTAAATGGCGCCCTCCTGGAGCCACGTTATGGTCACAGACGCACTTATTACAGTCAGGTCGAACGAATTCCCAGCCCCGATGCAATACAAAGACTGAGAACAGGCGTTTTGATAGAAGGGCGAAAGACCCAGCCGGCAGCGGCTAAACTTTTGGATTTTGAACCATGTTTGCCAGAGCGTGAAGTGCCTATTCGTTTTAGAAAGAACGTTCCGACTGCATGGATAGAACTTATCCTGGCAGAAGGAAAAAATCGCCAGGTGCGGCGCATGACTGCGGCTGTGGGGCACCCCACGCTGAGGTTGGTGCGCATAGCCATCGGCAACTTATATATGGAAGACCTTGAGATTGAACCAGGTCAGTGGAGACTACTGTCAACTGACGAATTGTCTTTGTGCTTCACCTGAACAAGGTCAAAGAAGCAAGCCAGTGGGTCGTTCGCCAGATTGACCATGAATTTATTCGTGACTTGCAAAGATATATGTCAAGTAGACACCATGATGCGCTATTTTCGAACTTTTTTTCGGCAATATCCGTTTAGAGAGTAGAAGGCACTTGAGAGGTAGCTTGTCATTATGAGAAACACTGGCGAAATCAGGATTGGCAAAATCGGCTCAAGTAAGCAGGACACACTTGTCAATTCTCTAGGTAACTTAGAAAGCGTCGAACGCGAATCGGTAAAACAAGCGCTCAAGGAACTAGAGCGTATGCTCGCCGAAATATCAAAAAAGTAGATTGCAGCCTGGGCAAATGAATTCAGCAATCAACTTGATTTTGCAAATCGCGACAACAACTTTGATGCCTGAATTAAACAAAGAGCTTTTACTAGGAAGATGAGCAAAGAACGGAAAGGGGCGGATCATTTCTGATCCGCCCCTCTTTCGTTATCTTATGCTTTTCAGCTTAGATTAGAAGTCACCCATGCCGGCGCCTGCTGGCATTCCCGACTTTTTTTCTTCCGGAATATCTACAACCAATGCTTCGGTTGTGAGGAACATTCCAGCGATGGATGAAGCGTTTTGTACAGCGCAACGCTCTACTTTAGCTGGGTCGATGATGCCAGCTGCGCTCATGTCCACGTATTCGAAGGAGATAGCGTTGAAGCCCCAGCCTTCTTTGTTTTCTTTTACTTTTTCGACAACAACTTCACCGGAAAGACCAGCGTTGTCAGCGATTTGACGGACAGGAGCTTCGAATGACTTCAATACGATTTCGAAGCCAGTGCGCTCGTCGCCAGTCAATTCTGATTTCTTCTTGTCGAGGATTTTGGTGATGTGCAAGAGGGCTGTTCCGCCGCCTGGTACATAACCTTCTTCAACTGCAGCGCGTGTTGCGTTGAGAGCATCTTCAAAGCGAAGTTTGCGATCTTTGAGTTCGGTTTCGGTAGCGCCGCCGACTTTGATAACGGCTACGCCGCCAGCCAACTTAGCCAAACGCTCTTGGAGCTTTTCCTTGTCGAATTCTGAATCTGATTCTTCGATTTGGCGCTTGATGATTGCAATGCGCTTTTGAACTGCATCTTTGCTTTCGTTGCCAGCAACGATGGTTGTTTTGTCTTTGTTGACGCGAACTTGGCGAGCACGACCGAGCATGTCGATTGTGACGTTTTCGAGCTTGGTTCCACGCTCTTCGGAGATTGTTTGTCCACCGGTGAGGATGGCGATATCTTCGAGCATAGCTTTTCTGCGATCGCCGAAGCCAGGAGCTTTAACAGCGCAGCAAGGAAGAACTTTGCGGAGGTGGTTAACTACGAGGGTTGCAAGAGCTTCGCCTTCGATGTCTTCAGCGATAGCTACGAGCGGACGACCTGAACGAGCTACCTTTTCCAAAACTGGAACGAGGTCGGCAAGGAGGTTGATTTTCTTGTCTACGCAGAGAACGTATGGCTCTTCGAGAACTGCTTCCATGCGCTCAGGATCTGTTACGAAGTAAGCAGATACATAACCCTTGTCGAATTGCATTCCTTCAACAACTTCAAGTTCGGTGTTGAGTGATTTGGATTCTTCAACGGTGATAACGCCGTCTTTGCCAACTTTTTCCATTGCATCAGCAATGATTTTGCCGAAGGACTCTTCGTTGCCAGCAGAGATTGTGGCTACTTGAGTGATGGCTGTTTTGCTTTCAACTGGCTTGGACATTTGCTTGATTGCTTCAACAGCGGCTTCGCAAGCCTTGTTGATACCACGACGGAGAACCATCGGGTTAGCACCAGCAGCTACGTTGCGCAAACCTTCTTTGATCATTGCTTGAGCGAGAACAGCAGCTGTTGTTGTTCCGTCGCCAGCAAGGTCATTGGTCTTTACGCATACTTCGCGAACGAGCTGAGCGCCGGCGTTTTCTAGCGGATCTGGCAATTCGATTTCTTTAGCGATGGTGACGCCATCGTTAACGATTTGTGGTGAACCGAATTTCTTTTCGAGAACTACGTTGCGGCCTGCTGGTCCGAGTGTGAGCTTAACTGTGTTAGCAACAGCATCAACACCGCGCTCTAGTGCGCGACGTGCTGGCTCATCATAAACAATTTGTTTTGCCATAACTGGAAATTAACTCCTTAATTTGGATTGCGTTTTCACGCCTGACTTTAGACTTAAAATTTGGGTTGAATTCTTAACCGAAGACAGCGAGGATGTCGCGTTCGGTGAGAATCAGGTACTCTACGCCGTCGATTTTGACTTCGGTGCCGGAGTATTTTGCGAATAGAACCTTGTCACCGACTTTCAATTCCATCGGTTGGCGAGCGCCCTTTTCGTCAAACTTTCCTGGACCAACGGCCAATAC
This sequence comes from uncultured Candidatus Obscuribacterales bacterium, assembly GCA_964546815.1. Lineage (GTDB taxonomy): Bacteria > Cyanobacteriota > Vampirovibrionia > Obscuribacterales > Obscuribacteraceae > JAIEPM01. The sequence goes on from CAZJLR010000002.1 coordinate 257,400, forward strand.
TTCGCCATTTTGTGGCTTTTCTTTAGCAGTGTCAGGAAGAACAATTCCACCTGGGGTCTTTTCTTCAGCTTCGAGCTTCTTGACGATAACTCTATCTGCTAGCGGCTTTAGATTTAATTTTGCTGGTGTTGCAGTAGCCAATGACCTAATCTCCCTAAAACGTGAACCATCGAACCAAATGTAGAGTGCCGGTTCTCATTAACTTGCCTGAAAGACTTGTTGAGAGAATGCGAGCTCACTCTTTACACCAATGAGTCTATCCAGCTAAAGCGCACTGGCAGGGTGTTTCTCTCTTTTTCTTAATCATTTGGCGCAGAAACAGAGCATTACGAACAGCTTAAGCTCTGCTCACAATCACGTTTTTCAATCTTTCTTTTTTGCGCCCCAATTGGGCACTGCGCGCATCCACGGGGCATATTCAGCCGGAACTTGTAAACGACTTTGTAGTTTGCCTTGTCGCTCACTTAACACGGCAAGTTTGGCTTGACGCGCCAATTCATCCCACGGAATCTGGCTTTCGAGCTGCATTCCAGCTTCAGCTAACTTGACCCTGTCGCGCCCTTCAAATTTCGCTACATCTAAAGCTTGATCTGCGGCTTGCAACATTGAGGCAGGTTGATCGCCGTTTTCAGGAAAACTAGCCATTCCTATGGATACAGTCACCATTCCTACGCCAGGAGCAGACTCGGCTCTTATTTTGGCGCGTAGTCTTTCGGCTACCTCAAATGCAGACTGTCTTGAAGTTTCTGGCAAAATCACGGCAAATTCCTGCGATCCAAATCTGCAAGGAATATCGATGTCGCGCAAAGATGTCTTAACCAATTTTGCCACGTGCTTGATTGCTTCATCGCCCTTTCCTGGTCCAAGAAGCTCATTTACTCTGGAAAGGTGATCGATATCGATGCGCATCACAGAAAATTCGTGCTTATGTCTAACAGATCTTTCTAACTCTTTAGCAATGCTGTCGTGAAAATGCCAGGGGTTGTACAAGCCTGTATGCGCATCTTGCACAGTTTGAGAAGTTGCTGTTTCATGAGTAAACGCGATATTTAAAGCGGTGGCAACTTGTTGTGCTAATGACTCAAGTAAATCAATTTGCTCACGATGGAAGCCCCGTGTATCTTGCGAAAAGAGCATGAGAACGCCAAGCGGCTGATTCTCATAAATCAAAGGCACAGCTAGTGCCGAGCCAAACAAACCACCGCCAGTTGAACGCGGCAACTGCAATTGAATACTTGTCGCATCATTTTTGTATTCTGTTTTGCCAGTGAGCGTGGCTCGCCCCGCCAGAGTGTCTTCCATGCTCAAGTCAAAATCATTCATGTTGTTGCCATCAAGCCCCTTGAAGGCAGCAACATCAAACTGTTTGCGCGCCCGGTCTACAAGCAAGATTGCGCAATGTGGTGTGTTAGCCAAAATGAGTGAAGTGTCTGCCGCAATTTGCAAAACATCGGCAACTTTTAGAGAACTTCCGCCAAGGGCAACACTCGTTTTATATAAGGTACCGAGGCGTTCGCGTTCATATTCACTGCGCCCAAACAAAATTGCGTTTGCCACTGAAATAGCCACAAGGTCGGCCATTTGTTTCATCAAATCAACCATGCCCAGCAAACTTACGTCTTTCATGTCTATCAGCATGGCGCCAACGAGCAAATTCGAGGCAATCAGAGGCAAGCCGATCTGAGCCCCGCTTTGCTCTCTTTTCATAATTCCGGCACTGATATCAGGCGCTTGCTTTAAATCGCCAATGGTGGCGTACTGGCGTCGCTGTACTACAGACTTCAGCAAACTATCGGACGAAAAAGAAAGCACGCGCAATTGTTCTTGCGTTTGATCGCTATAACCTTTGGAGTGCATTAATTTCAGCGACAGACTGTCATTGTCCGAGAGGAAAATTGCAACTTTCGCGTCTCCTGTAAGCTCAACAAATTGAGTCACAGCGGTTTCAAGCACATCCTTCAGCCTCAAAGAGCTATTCAGTACTTTAACCATTTGCAGCAAATGCTGCACCAAGCTGCCGTCTGCCATGTCTAATCCTTATGTACACCTATTACCAAGGAAGAACCACAAACCGAGAGAAACTAAACGTAGAAGGGAGCAGCTAGTTCCTGGCCATAAGTTTGAGCGACTAAGCGCTTGCTCAGCAGACGAAAGTTTGGCGCAATACTCAGTCTCTTAAGTGCGCACTCTTCCTTCTATAATGGAACGAAATTCTGAAGGAGCGAACAGAACATTATATGAATCAAGACGCCAACTGTTTGTTTTGCAAAATTGTTTCTGGAAATATCCCGGCAAAACTTGTTAAGAGTGGTGATAATTGGGTAGCGTTCAGCGACATAAATCCGCAGGCACCAACGCATATCCTCGTTATACCTAAAGAGCATTATTCAGCGCTGCACGAAGTAAAAGATGCAAATGTACTTGGAAAACTATTCCAAGCTGCGGCAGAGGTTGCTGAAGACCAGCGCCTGGAGGCTGGTTACAGACTCGTAGTAAACACCGGTGCAGACGGTGGTCAGACTGTATTTCATTTACACATACATTTACTCGGCGGCCGAAACATGGACTGGCCGCCGGGTTAGAGCTTTTGTAAAGTAGCTACCAAATATTTCCGTTAGGCGCCCCTTGGAAACGGGTAAATAAGAAGCAGGAAAGGAAGGCGCGCTAAAGAGCGGTATTAGGAGATTGGGGCGATGGCTACGGCGACTAGACAACGGAAAGATCAGGTTCTGTGGATGGCGGATTGCTACAGCCTGGCAAAACGGTTTCCTAACCCGCACACATGGCTCGCTTTGCTCGAGACAGAGCAGCAAGACACACAAGATATCAATCCATTTCACTACTGGTTATGGATGGAAATTTGGAAAGCTGCACAAACATGCGCACCAGCCGAGGAGGAAGGCTGCTGCTAGTTAATGGGGGACGCACATTTTGAAGACCCGAACCTTTCCGGTGCGGGTCTTTTAGTTTTTAAATTCATCGCATTTAAGAATTGAGGGGCGACGCAAGGCGTCGCCCCTACAAATTTTAAACGCTAGCCGTGCGCACCTTTAGACTTTGAGGGCTTGTGGTGGCCACTTAACTGCGGTTACCTGGCTGTGTTTGCTGCCGTTTTGAACGACGCAACCAGAGCCGACGATGCAATGTTTGAGTGACGCATTTTCTTCTACAACAGTGTTTGACCAGACGATTGTATCTTCAAGATATGCGTTGCGCTCGATGCGGCAGTTGTCTCCGATGATGACGCGTCCTTTGATGCGTACACCAGATGCAAGATGACTTCGTTTTCCGAGCATCAATGAACCTTCAATACTCACGCCACTGTCAATTTTCGAATCGGCGCCAAGATAGCCACGCTCGTGCTTTTCAAAGTCGAGATCGGCCTTAAATACTCGGTCTAAAACGTCAAAATTAGACTGACGATATTGATTGATGGTGCCAACATCTGTCCAATAACTTTCTAGGTCAACAGCCAAAACAGGCAAGCCTTGCTGAACTAATGAAGGAAACAGTTGTCTGCCAAAACCATAGCTTCCTGCTTTTGGCATGTAATCAAAAATCTCTGGCTCAAGAATATAAATTCCGGTTGAAGCACAATTTGAAAGTGCAACTTCGGGCGCCGGTTTTTCCTGGAAGCCCGTAATAAAGCCTTCCTTGTTGCTCAATACAACACCGAACTGACTTACGTCTTCGACTTGTTTGATACCAATTGTGGCAAGTGCGCCTTTGCGTTTGTGCTCTTTATAAACACGAAGCAAATCAGCATCAGTCAAAAGGTCGCCCATCAAAACTACAAAAGTTTCTTGTCCAAAAAATTCGCGACAGGCTCTTACACCACCAGCGTCACCGCTGAGTTCTTCCTCATAGCGAAAATCGATGTTCATCCCCAGGGAAGAACCATTGCCGAAGTAATTTTTAATCTTCTCCGGCAAGTAATGAAGGTTAGATACGACATCTTCGAAGCCATGTTTCTTAAGCAGCTTCAATAAATGTTCCATCACCGGTCGATTACCGACAGGAACTAAAGGCTTAGGAAACTGCGTGGTTAACGGGTCGAGTCGTGAGCCTACTCCGGCTGCAAGAACCATTGCTTTCATTTGAGATTCAGGCTTTTTTACAAGCCCCTCCAAGTATTAACTGGATCTAGTAAAGCTGATCCAGCACTTATACATTATCCAGGCCAAACAGTTAAACAAGTCTGTTGGTTAACTACATTTCCTAACGCAAGTTTGCCGTCAGTTTGGCCGACAATTGACTCAAACGTCGTGCATCATTTTCGATAGATTCGCTAACTCTGTTCAAAGCTAACTCAACTTGTTCTTTTGAACTGCCACCAAAAGAACAAAATGCGCCGACAGATTCTTCCATATTTACGTGCTCGTAAATGTCACCTTCAAAGGCAGGTGAAAAGAGCTGCCATTCGTTCAATGCAAGGTCTGAAAGATAGCGACTGCGTGTTTTGCAATATTCACCTAAATGTTGAACAACGCGAGAGGCGATGTCTCTGGTGACACCTTTGTTCAGCAAATAATCTAATGCGCGACTGACGTTAACCAGGTCGGCGCAAGCGACTTCTTTCATTCGAGTTTGATCTAATTCCATTCCTGGAAGCATACCGATTGTTAGTTCAAGCAAAAGATCTAATGTGTCAATGATGTCCGAAAGACCAAGCATGCATTCTTGAAGGTCAAGACTGAAGCCCGTTGTGATTGCCTTTAGCTGAACGATAAATTCAAGCATTCGTCCAAAAATTAAAGATGGTCTGGCGCGAAGTACTTCTAAAATTTCAGGGTTGCGTTTTAACGGCAAAGTACTCGACGAAATGATCAAGTCCTGGGGAATTTTTGCAAAACCGAATTCCTGAGTCGCCCAGAGAAGGAGTTCAGACCCCATTTGAGAAAAATGCAAACCGACGATTGAAGAGAATGCACCAAACTCAATCAAAAAATCTCTATCTGAAACAGCATCGAGACTGTTGTCTATTAGATCATCAAAACCAAGAAGCTCAGCAACCATGCGCCTGTCGATTGGTTCGTTTGTGCCGGCAAGTACATTTGCACCTAGCGGCAAACAATTTAGTCTCTTATGAAAATCTAGCAAACGAGAAAAATCGCGCGCAAATCGTGCTTCATTTGCCAGCCACCAGTGCGAAAGCAAAATCGCCTCAGCAGGCTGCATATGCGTATATCCCGGCATAACAATATCGATATCGCGCTGCGCAAGTTCAACAAAAACTTTTCGAATTGAAATGAGTCTATCTGCAATTGAAAGACAGGCATCTCTTACCCACAAGCGCAGGTCAGTGGCAGCTTGATCGTTGTATGACTTTGCTGTGCGAGCAAGAATAAATTCTTCGCCGACTCGCTCACGCAGCATTCTTTCCAGTGCATGGTAAACGTCAGCATCAGTTTCGAGCATCAAAGTTTTGCCTGACTCAACTTCGCTCGAAATTTCTTTCAGGGCATCAACAATTCTGCCTGCATTTCCGGCCGGTATTATGCCTGTTTTGCCAAGCATTTTTACGTGCGCCGAACTAGATAGCAGGGCTCTCTTGAGAAGCTCAATTTCGATATTGGAATTTAGCCTTAAACGCCTGAATTGAATGCGCTTGTGCTTTTGTTCGTCTGAAGAGCTTTGAGTGTCGATGTCGCCTGTCATACTCGCAAACCGTTGGTACCGCTAGAAATAGGGTAGCACGTAAGTCCTTTAAAAGCACGAGAACTGGCTTTTGGCCAGTTCTTTCGCATACTACTTCAGCTACCCTAGAGATTACGCTACTTTCTTCTTTTGGATTTTGTTGATTTTTTCTACTTGCTTCTTGTAGCGGGTTTGCTCTTGCTGGTAGCGCTTCTGCACTTCCTTCTCTTTTTCTGCCATGACTTTACTTCTTCTCTATTTACCGAACAGTCCTATTGAATTTCTGTGGTTTTCTAACGACCCGAAGCTTTTTGCTCTGGGGAGTACCCGAAAATACAGTTTCTGATACTACATTAATATAAACCAAATTTCAGGTTAATGCAACAGCCAGGTATCATAGCGGCTCGCTGCAAATAAGGCAAGTTTTATCGGCAAGGTTTCGGGTCTCGAAAGCCAAGACCAGAGAAGATTACAGTGCTTAGACCAGCTCTAGGCCCCAGCCTTGGCAGGTTCGCTTGCAGTTTGTTCATCTTGTGTTTTGCCAATCTTTGGCAAGGCAAAACTGATCAAAAGAACGACAACCATAACTGCCGCCCCAACATAATATGGAAATTCAACTCCCAGATATTGGAATGCTGTTCCGCCGGCGATAGGCCCCAGGACGCGACCCAAAGTGGAAAGCGATTGACCAACGCCGAGCACTCCACCGACTTTTTCGGGGTCTGCCAGCTTGGAAGTCATGCTCTGGTTAGATGGATTGATGATGCTAATTCCTACCGCCAGAAGTGTCATCGAAAGATATAGACCACCTACATTGTGCAGGAGAGCCGTCAGCAAGAGCCCTGCCATGACGAAAACGGAGCCGACCGATATGAGTGCAGCTTCGCTGCATCTTTTCGATAGGGTCCTGATTAAACCGCCCTGGACAAAGACCATGACAAATCCGATGTAAGTGAACAGCCAGCTGATATCTGCTCTGGTGAATTTGTACCAGCTAACAGTGAGCAAGGTGAGAGTGGCTTCCATGTTTGCAAAAGCAAAGGTTGAAAGGAAGAAGATGAGCAAAGAAGTGGTGAGGTTTGGAGTTGCCAGAGTTTTGAAATAAAAACCGGGGTCCATTGCAAAACGTTCGTGTCCGGCTTGACTGCGTTTTTCAGGTTCGGGCAGGGCGAAGAAAGCCAGGAGGAAAGCCAGCGCGCTGCATACAGCCGCAGCATAGCCAATGGCGTGAAATCCGAAGAAGCTTAAGCCACCGCCAATTGCGGGTCCTAAAGTAAAGCCGAGTCCGAATGCTGCGCCAATCATACCCATGCCCTTGGCACGGTCTTCCGGTTTGGTGACGTCGGTGATGTAAGCCTGGGCAACTGCGATATTCGCATTGCCTGCACCGGCAACTATTCTTGAGGCAAAAAGCATTGCAAGCGATCCGGCCATTCCCCAGAGAATGTAGCCGATTGCCGAAGCGGCAAGACTGACTAGCAATATCGGTCGTCTGCCTACGTTGTCAGAAAGTCTGCCCCAAAATGGTGTCAGGAAAAACTGCATGAGCGAATAGGATGTCATCAAGAAGCCGACAGTTTGCGAATCTGCACCAAAGTCAGTCGCACACTGTGGCAGCACCGGAATGATGATGCCGAAGCCGACCAGGTCTATAAACACAACCAAAAATATGAGCAACAAAGCCGATTTGCCGGCTTTCTTCACAGGCTCGTTAATTTCACCAGTCACTCTAGTTTCCTCTCAGTTTGCCCCGATGAAAGCTTATCGCAAGCAGGTGAAGCGCTTCCTTAAGGAATTTCACCCTTGAGCCGCTGATAATGTCGCAGCCTGCGTCCAAGCTCGATAAATGGCCGGACATGTTGGGTAAGCTTATGTAAAGGAGCTTGCCTCAAGCGGAAAGAAGATTCAATGAAGCTTTGTCTGGTATGCAATTTTCAGTTCGGTGACGAGCAGGATATTTGCCCCAAAGACTTATCAAAACTTGTGCCGGTGGGTAAAGACCCACTAATTGGCATGTTAATCCAAGACCGCTACCGCATTGAAAGCCTGGTAGCTAAAGGTTCTATGGGTGTGATTTATAAAGCCACCCAGGAAGCAATTGGCAGAATAGTTGCCATCAAAGTCATGCACGGCTATCTGGTTTCTGATGACGAGTCACTCAAGCGCTATCACAAAGAGGCAAAAGCAGCGAGCCGACTAAATCATCCAAACATAACTGCTATTTACGACTTTGGCGTACTTGCTTCCGGGCAGCCTTACATAGTCATGGACCTGCTTCAAGGAAAGGCTCTGGCTGATACATTGCAAGAACGCGGTCAGCTTACAGTCGGCCAGACAATGATGGTGATGAATCAAGTTTGCCAGGCACTTGGAGAAGCGCACGCAAGAGGCGTGGTTCATAGAGATATAAAGCCGGAAAACATCGTCATCGAAGAGCTGCCGGATGGAAAAGGTATACATGTAAAAGTTGTGGATTTCGGCATCGCGACATTTTCAGCCGAAGGCGCCGATACCATTGGAAAAATCACTAAGACAGGAACAGTCTGCGGCAGTCCTTTTTATATGAGTCCAGAACAGTGCGACGCAGGCAAAACAGATCAACGCAGCGATCTATATTCACTAGGTATAGTTTTGTTCGAATGCTTAACCGGAAAAGTTCCATTTGAATCAAAAGACATATATTCAGTGCTCTCAATGCAGGTTAAAGACCCGCCTCCACGGTTAAACAAAGTCAGACCCGACCTCGATTTTTCCACCGAATTAGAAGCAATGGTGGCTAAAGCCCTGGCAAAAAATCCGGACGCCCGATATCAAAGTGCTAAAGAATTCTGGGAGGCACTTGCCGAAGCTGGAGGTTTGCGCGGCGGGAAGAAAGCAAGCGCCCCTCCCGGATCTAGAATTCCGGTTGCCGGACCAGAACCACTGAACAAAAATATTCCAGAAGAGCCTATCGACCCCGAATTGCTGCGACAGAAAATTCAAGAAGCAACCGGTGCACTTCAGGAAAAAGCCGACAAGGCAAAAGCGCAGCACGAAGCTAAAAAACGCGGACGCAAGAGAGGTGTTACACCCTTTGACCAGGCAATTGCGTTGCTGCAAATAATTGTGCCACCAGTGCTGACTTTGATAGTGACCGCAGCTCTTTTTTGGGTGATTGCCAATCAATCTATAGTGCATACCTTGCTATCGAAAACCGGCGTCGGAATTGACCCGGCCGCACCGGCAAATACAAGTCCAGGCAAAGCAAATGTAGAAACATTGATTGCACAGGAAAAATTGGAAGATGCAAAAGCGCTATTAGATCAAAAGAAAAAAGACGGCGCATTAAGTGCAAACGACCAGGACAACTTTGATTGGATTTGCATCAAACTGGCTCGTCGAGAAGTCAAAGCCAAACGCTATAGCAAAGCGCTCGCGCTATTAGACCAATTATCGGCCGAATCAAAAGATGAAGACGACGTCAAAGCCCTGTACAAAAAATGCAAGAAGCAGGCAAAGTAAGTACGCGCGCGAAAAAAGCAATCAGGCTTTGGCTGCTTCTTCTTTAGGAGTGCGGTCGATTGGTTCGTTTGATTCGATAAATGCGCCGAGCTTTCTAAACTTGGCATGACGATCACGCTTAAGCTCAGCCGGTGAAAGCTTAGACAGGTCTTTGATGTGGCGAACGATGGCATCTGCCAATCGGTCTGCTGAAAGCTCATAGTCTCTATGGGCTCCACCTAGTGGTTCTGATACCACTTCGTCAGCGACCCCGAGTGCTTTGATTTCTTTTGCCGTCATCTTCATTGCGGCGCAAGCTTCAGCTACTTTGTCTGCAGAACGCCAGAGAATCGATGCGCAACCTTCCGGCGAAATAACTGAATATACTGAATGCTCAAGCATCAAAATACGGTTAGCAACTCCAATTGCCAAAGCACCACCTGAGCCACCTTCACCAGTTACAACAGCGATAACAGGCACTGTCAATCCGGCAAGTGCTCTTAGATTGACTGCGATGGCCTCGGCTTGATTGTGCTCTTCGGCTGTTAGCCCGGGGTAAGCTCCTGGTGTGTCGATTAAATTGACGATTGGCAAGCCAAATTTCTCGGCATGACGGAACAGACGAAGTGCTTTTCTATAGCCTTCGGGCTGCGGCATACCAAAATTGCAATGTTGCTTCTCTCTGATTGTTCTTCCTTTTTGAGTGCCGACAACCAGAACATTTTGGTCTTTGATTTGCACCAAACCACCAACCAGAGCTGGGTCATCACTGCCCTGACGGTCGCCGTGAAGTTCTATCCAGTTGGCATCCCAACGTTCTAAATAATCACGAGTGTAAGGACGCTGAGTATGTCTTGCCAGGGCGAGGTGATCGATACCACGCAAATTGAGGTAAAGCGCCTTCTTCAGCTGGTCATATTGCTGCCGAAGTTGAGCAAGGTCTTTTTCGAGCTCGAGATTTTGTCCCTCGCCGATTTGCTTTTCCATGGTTTCAATCTGCTCTGCAAACGCTGCCAGAGGCTGTTCAAACTCTAAAGGTGTGGCTTTTCTTTCAGACATGATTTATTGGTAGATCCTTATGCTGTAGCCTAGCGCGAGTAGATTGCTTCGCCTTTCTTGCCGTTTGATTCGGACACTGGGGACGATGCCTTAGAGGAACCGTCCCCCAAAGAACGTGACTTGTGAAATTCGATGAGCTTGGAGAGCATGTCTCTTAGCTTCAAACGCTCTACAACCATGTCGACTTGACCATGGCTGAGCAAATATTCTGCTGTTTGGAAATCTGCGGGCAGTTTTTGCCTGATAGTTTGCTCGATTACGCGGCGTCCAGCAAAACCAACACGAGCGCCAGGCTCGGCAATGATGACGTCGCCTAGCATGGCAAAGCTTGCAGTGACACCACCATATGTTGGCTCAGTAAGAACGCTTATATAAAGAAGACCGTCGTCATGCAACATTTGCAGCGCAGCGCTGGTCTTTGCAAGCTGCATCAGGCTCAAAATACCTTCCTGCATGCGCGCGCCACCAGAACTGGAATAGATGATCAAAGGTAATTTGAATTCTTGAGCATGCTCGATAATGCGAGCGATTTTTTCACCGACCACAGACCCCATCGAGCCACCGAAGTGCCCGAAGTCCATCGCTGCCACGGCCACTTTGGTGCCGTTGAGCAAGCATGTACCGGTGATGATTGCTTCGCGAATTCCAGATTTGCGCGAAGCATCTTTCAATCGTTTTGGGTAGGGCTCAGAGTCAACGAAATTGAGAGGATCAGACGAACTCAAATTCTCATCGTGCTCTACAAATGTATCAGGGTCGGCAAGTTGCTCGATGCGTTGTTCGGCACCAATTCTGAAATGGAACTGGCATTTCGGGCAGACATGCAGATTTTGCCTCAAGTCACGGAAGTACAGGAGCTCACGACACTGGTGGCACTGCTGCCAGAGCGCGCAATATTCTTCATTGCTCAATGGCTGCTTAACTTCAGCCTGCTCTTGCTTCTTCTTTCTATTTCTAAACCATTCGTTGAGATCCATCGGTGTCATCTTCACTCATAACTCCAGGAAAAATTTCTGACGACTATAATCTGGAGCAATATAGCCAAAATCAGGAAAACCGGAAATGATTATGCGGCTCTTCGAGAAAGCCACTTTGGAATCAAATCAGCTCATAATTATATCATCGTGCCTTCTCTTACCACGCCTAAGTCAAGGAGGCTGTCAGTAGATGAGAGTCCCCAGATTTTTCGCCTGCGGAGCCGACTTAAGCGCGCTCAAGCGCTTTGCCGAATCTGAACCAGAGCCAGGTTCTCAACTGGAACTAGCTGAAGATGATCTAATTAAGCAACTAAGATCTGTCTTACGCCTTGGCCAGGGTCACAAAATCATCCTCTTAGATGGACTAGGAGGAAGCTATGAATTTGAAATCGAGCGAGTCGAAAAACAACGGGTTTATTGCCGCCTCATCCAAAAGACATCTAGCTATGAATCAAAATCATTGTCGATCATAGTTGGACTTGCGCTGATCAAAGCAGACCGATTTGAGTGGTGCATTGAAAAACTTACTGAACTTGGTGTAAGCGAAATCGCACCAGTTAGCACCAGACACTGCGTTATTAAGTTGAACACATCAGAGGATGCAAAGGGAGGAGGCAAACAAGACTCCAAACTCGCAAGATGGAATTCAATAGCCAGAGAAGCAGCTGAGCAATGCGAAAGACCAACGATACCACCGGTAGTGAAGAGCCAAAGCTTAGATAGATTTCTCCAACGCCCCAGCGATGGTGGCACTATAGATCTACGATTTATATGCTGCGAACGATCTGAGGCGGCACCACTGGTGAAGGCACTTCACAACGATATATCCAACAGAGATCTTTCCGGCAAAAATTTGCCGCTGCGTATATACCTCCTTGTAGGTCCTGAAGGCGGCTTCTCACCTGAAGAAATCACGCTTGCACTAGACAGGGGATGGCAACCGGTAACCCTTGGAAGCAGAATTTTGCGCAGTGAGACGGCCGCTATTGCTGCTATGTGCCAAGTCGCATCAGTACTGGATATCTAGAAAAGGAAATTACGCTAAGAATCAAGAAATGTATTGACAAACATTTCAGTAAAAAGGTCTTATAGTAACGATTGATTTACACGTAAATTACTTCTGCAACGCGCTTCGGGAAGGATATGAGTGTGGCTGCAAATCTTGCTCGCGTACGTGAAGCACTCGGTACTAAACCAGTTGCTCTCGTAGTCGTCAGCAAGTATGTAGGCCTCGAAGAAATAAAAGAAGCATTCGAAAACGGAGTCACCGAATTTGGTGAAAGCCGCGTGCAAGATGCACTGAAAAAGCAAGATGCTATGCCACCACATATGGCGGAACATATACACTGGCATTTTATCGGACATCTGCAAAGTAATAAGGTGAAAAAAGCCATCGGGCGCTTCGATTTGATTCACTCAGTCCACTCATCAGAGCTGGCAAAAGAAATCTCAGATGAGGCAGTGAAGCGAGGAATCGAACAAGCAATTCTTCTGCAAGTCAAAGTGAAAGACGACCCAGACAAATCTGGATTTTCTCCTGACGAACTGAAGGCGAGCTTTGCAGAAATATCGAAATTGCCGGGACTAAAAATAAAAGGTTTGATGACCATGACACCACTCACAGATGATCAAACGATCTGGCGTGAGTGTTTTTTAGGACTAAAACAGCTCAAGGAAGAACTCGAAAGTGCTTACTCTGTAAGCCTTAAGGAACTTTCGATGGGTATGTCCGATGACTTTGAGGAAGCCGTCACCTGTGGTGCCACGATCGTCAGAGTCGGCAGAGCAATTTTTTCAAAAAACTGAAAAATAGATGCAATAGAAGTAAATTATCTGGTATCTTGTATGGTGGCGAGACGAAAGTGGTGAGTCGTCTAGCTAAAGGTGATGGACGAGGGGTAAGGAAACCAGGACGGGGTAAGGAGGACGCTAGTGAGCCTAGTTCAAAAGATAAAGAGTTTTTGGTTTGGTCCCGCTGACAATTACGATCAAGAGGACTTCGAAGATCTTTTTGAAACAAGCGATGAGATTTATCAGACCAGCGGCCAGCTTGCTCTCGATAAGGCAAGCACGATAGAGCCAACACGCTCGGCTAAAATCATGCCGACAATCAGCAATAAAGTTGTGGAGCATCCAAACTCCCAGCCAAACAGCGAAGTGATGGTTATTGAACCACGCACTTTCAATGAAGCAATGGACATCGTTGAGTCCCTTCGCGGACGCAAATCGGTTCTGCTTAACTTGCACTTGCTCGACAACGAAACATCACAGCGCATAGTCGATTTCCTCTCCGGAGCGACTCACGCAATTGATGGACATCAACAACGAATTGGTGATGGCGTATTTCTGTTTGCTCCATCAACAGTAGTTATTAGCGCCGAATCCAACTCTGCAAAAGCGATTCGCGACGTGTTCTGGAATAAAACCCAGCTCTCTTAATTCAGCTCCCTGCAACATTTGATTTAGGGCGGACTCAAAAGGTTCGCCCTAAATTTTTTTTGCGACAGATATACATCAGGCTACCTTTTAGGGTTGCTTCAATGCGTTGTGGCGGGATACGGGCGGCATGTTTTAATGCCGGGCGACGCATGGCGTCGCCCCTACAAATACCGCGGATAGCGCTGGGTTCGGGGTCCAAATTGACCGCGGATAGCGCGGAGTTAGAGGTCCAAATTGAAGATGGACCGCGGATAGCGCTGGGGGCGAGGTCCAAATTGAAGATAGAGCAGGCTTAGAAGGCGTGGTTGAACCAGTCCCAGGGGCTGGTGGCGTCTTTGTTGACGTAGAGGCTGAAATGTAAGTGAGGGCCGCTGGCTCGGCCGGTAGAGCCGATGAGGCCGATTTTCTCGCCGGCATTTACCATATCGCCTTCTTTGACGAGTATTTTGCTCAGGTGTATATAGAACGATACCACTCCCTGCCCATGGTCGATACACACGGTATTGCCGTGCAATTTCCAACCTTGATGAGCAATGATGACCTTACCCTTCTGGCAGGCGACTACGGGGCTACCGGTGGCACCGGCGAAATCTAATCCGGAATGAAAGTAATCCTTTAATAGCTTTCCGTTTACGCGACGACGCAAACCAAAAGCAGAAGAAACTCTGGCTTTACTTGGATGCAAAAACTTTCCGTCCCAATATTGGTGCGGGTTCAAACTGGCCTTAGCCGCATCAACAGCGGCTTCTTCACCGGGAGAAGCGTTGAAATTATCTTTGCCTGGTGGCAAATGAATACTTTGAACAGGAAACTGCCCGGCAACAACTTTTAAAACAGTTTCTTGATCCCCAACTTTTACTTTGTAGTTGCCCGGATCAAGATCTGCGGGCACACCCAAAAGCGCACGCCCCGAAACTGAGGCAGCAGAGGTATCTGCAGCATCAGAACTGCTGGGCACCGGAAAGCACTTATAGCTCTTGCTGCGAAATAGCACCGCCGGTAGAGCGGGGTCTGATTCTTTGGTAGCACTACCGGTGGCATCACTAGCGTCACTGTGCACCAGTACTTCAACGGTTTGTCCCTGCTTAGCCTCTTCGGGCTTCAACTCAATATGCAATGCCGAAGCGCTTGCACAGCTGATTTGCATGGCAACAAATAAAGAAAAACAGCTTAATGGAACTTTCTTATATAACAAGAATCGATTATCAATCTAGGACGAGGTAGAACTAGCTCTCAGGCATGAGTTTTTTGACGGCTTCAAGCAAGAGCTCGACTTTTTCCACTGGAATGGCAACACCCTTCTTGGTAGGTTTTTCTGTGCCGTCTTTATCAAGATACCATTCGCGTACATGCAAATAGCTCTTGCCAGCATATTCGGCGACATATACGTTGATAGTTTCGCCGCGAGACTTTTCATGAATTGTAATTTTCTCTTCCAACGAAGCAATCTCCCAAGGTGTTTTAGCTAAAGCGACTCCGTCTATTTAATACGATAACTATATTATGAGAATTAGTAAAGATGCAGCCGCAGTTCGAGATCCATATATAAAGATAGAATTAGCAAGTGATCCAAAAGTGATCGGCCTTTATCAGACCCTCCATTTGGACAAATTCGCCATAATTAGGGCAGCCCTAAAACAACGAGAGCTTATCGCAGCGACAAGCAGTGATGAGTAGAAAAAATGCAATTTGTAGATGAAGTCATAATCAAAGTACGCTCGGGTGACGGTGGCAACGGTATGGTTGCCTGGAGACGTGAAAAATATGAACCACTAGGCGGACCAGCCGGTGGCACAGGTGGCCGCGGCGGTCACGTTTATGTCGAATCGAGTAATGACATTTCAACTTTGCTCGATTTTCATTTTCGCAATGAATACAAAGCTGTAGATGGACAAAAAGGTGGCCCCAAAAACAGGTCTGGAAAAGCAGGGGACGACCTGATTATCAAAGTGCCGGTCGGCACAGTAATCAAAGATCTCAAAAGCGATCGCATTATTGCCGACCTGAATGCCCCCGAGATGAAAGCAATGATTGCCGAAGGCGGGCGCGGTGGACGGGGTAACTCAGCTTTTGCGACTCACGGAAATCGCGCGCCATATTTTTGCGAACCAGGCGAAGAAGGCATTGAAAGAGAATTGCAATTCACTTTGAAAATGCTGGCTGACGTAGGTTTGATTGGGCTTCCCAATGCGGGCAAATCAACACTTCTATCTGTGCTCACAGCAGCCAGACCAAAAATTGCTAACTATCCATTTTCAACACTTTCGCCAAACCTCGGCGTGATGAGGGGTGCCGATGGTCACGGACTTGTACTGGCCGACATTCCTGGGCTCATTGAAGGAGCATCGCAGGGTATCGGACTTGGGCATACTTTCCTGCGCCACATAGAGCGCACCAGAGTTTTAGTCCATCTGGTAGACATCAGTTCTCCAAGCATCAAAGAAGACTTACGCACGATTTGCGAAGAGCTCAGTCTCTACGATGCCCGTGTGGCCCAGATGCCGCAGATCGTTTTCTTGAATAAGGCTGATTTGTTTTTGCCTGAAGAAGCCGAAGAAATAGCAAAAGATGTTATAGCCAACAAAAACAAAATATTCCCATTCCCAGACTCGGTGACAAAAATATCCTGGGGCAGTTGCGCCAGCACACAAGGCGTCAAAGAACTGCAAAATGATGTGTTTGAGCTTCTGGCCAAAACACCAAAAGAAGAAAGCATATTCAACATTGTCGAAGACGAGGGCGCTTACCAGCACCCAGATACGGGCTTCCAGGTCAGCAGAAAGAAAGGCACATTCTATGTGGATGGCGACCGCATCGAAAGAATGCTCGGCGTCACAAATACAAGAGAGCCGGAAGCGCTACAGCACTTCTTCCACATTCTCAGGGCGATGGGAGTAATTGATGCAATGGTCGCCCAAGGAATAGAACCCGGTGACGAAGTGGTCATCGGGAAAACTATTTTCTCTTACGGCGAAGAAATGCTCTAGGCGTGGTCGTGACCTTCATGATCGCCATGATCATGACCTTCGTGACCTTCTTCAACAGCCTTCAAAGCTTTCTCGTATGTATAAATTGCTTGCTTGATGTTTGTTTTCTTGGCAGCGCGAGCTAGTCTTTGTTTGCGCTTCAAAACTTTTTCGGCGCGCTTGACGCCATGTACATGAACCTTAGCCATTTGAAAAGAGCTCCTCAATTTGAACGGGGCGTCGTCATCAACGCCCATCTCGGATTTCCGGAATCCAAGCGCCCAATAATACACGATACATATGTTCCAAATCTTAGAGCCATATAGCAAATCCCAAAAGCAAAATTCAGCAAAAGGCTTGCCAGGTAATGCTTTTGAATACATCAAGCAATTTAATTATGGGCACTATCCAAGTGGGAAAAGCGCCGCATTTTGTTACATTGACATCTCTAAGGTCTGGGCAAGCGTCTAATTGAGGTATTGATTCCGCCGATTTCTATAGCCTTTGCTTTTTCGTCAGCCGCGATTGCATCATCATCTCGATTCATTTGTTGATAAATCGCCGCCAGCTTATGCAGACCTATAGCCAGAGTGTGCGGGTCATTGCCCGAATCATTACCTTTTTCCATCATGGCGCAGCCTTTTTGTATCAAAAGCAAAGCCCCGTTATTGTCCTGCTGAGCGACCTTAACGTCACCCATGGCAAACAAAATCTCGGCACCATAGTGCGAATTTTCAGCCTTTATTTTTTTGAGATCTGCCAGTGCATCTTCATAAGCCTGCATTGCAGTGCTTGTATTTGGCGCTTGCATGCTTATGTCACCAATCTGCTTCCTTACAGCCGCAGCACGTTTAAACTCGTTTGCTTTCTCTAGCGTTCTTGCCTCTTCATCCAGCAAAACTGCTTCATCATCATATTGCTTGAGAGTTTCAAGACATTCTGTTTCTGCCTGCAAAGCAGTCAATAAATGATCCGACTTTTTCTTTTCAGAGCGCGCTTCAAGCACGGCTGCGTGAAATTTCTCTCTTGCTTTAGCCAGGTCTTGATGGTCGCGCAGCTTTTGCCCTTCTTGCATATAACGGTCAAACGCTTGCCCGCAGCCAGAAAGTGAAAGCGCAACTATTGATAAAGAAGCAAAAATCTCAAAGTGGCGTTTGGCCATTTCAGCACCAGATCAAAAGTTCAAACCCAAAGGTTTCCAAGATATTTGATACCACCATCAAAATCAGATTCAACCGATTCGATTATTTCGGTAGCCACGGGAGGATAGAGCGTTGCATTCTTGAGCTCATTTAAAGGTCGAAATTCCACAGCTGCAAGCACGGCCTCATTGCCAAGCTTCAAACTGCCACCCACAACCCGACCAAGCATAAATACATTTACTATGTGTCGACTGCGGTCTGGCGCAATTGCCTCTGACATAAAAACAATACGTTCAATTTCGACGTCAAGCCCCGTCTCTTCCTTGACTTCGCGCACGCCGCACTCGTGGAATGTTTCGCCATACTCGAGGCGTCCACCAGGCACAACCCAATATTGCCGAGTGCCCTTGCGATGCTTAACCAAAAGCATCTGTTTTTCAGAATTTATAACGATGACAGATACGCGTGTGGTCGGAATTGCCTTGGCTGGATTGCGTCTCTGTCGGTGCTTTCGCAACATTATCTGCCTTATCGGAGGGACCACTTGCTATCTAAACGCAACACCCGCGTCAATTCTAGTTCATTGTGCCTATAAAAGCTGCCCAGATAATTCGGAACTCTTTGCTTTCAAGGCATTCACAATGGCTGCTTAAAGATTACAAAGAAGCTGCCAAGAACATATCCTAGAGATGAGCATATCAACCCCTTGAAGGAATACATCAGGTGAGTCTTCACGAGCTTCAGACTCGACTTAACTCGATCAAAGACGAAGGTCTTGCTGCAATCAACTCAGCTCAAAAGAGCGATGAGCTTGAAGCGGCCAGAGTGAAATTTCTTGGTCAAAAGTCAGATCTCAAATCAATCATGAGCGGGCTAGCCAGCCTAAGCCCAGACGAAAAGAAAAGTGTCGGTCAGCTTTCGAATTCGGTGCGCCAGACTCTTGAGGCCGCACTGAAAGAACGCCAGGAAAGTCTGTACAAGATTGAGCTAAACGCCCGACTCGAATCGGAAAAAATCGACGTCACGCTACCGGGCTTCGGGCGTGCCAGCGGGCACATTCACCCACTTACTCAGATGACCGAAGAAATCATCAGCATATTTCACGGCATGGGTTTTACCGTAGTTGAAGGACCGGAAATCGAAACCGATTATTTCAATTTTGATGCGCTGAACACTCCGCAAGACCACCCTGCGCGCGATTCCCAGGACACCTTTTATACAAAGGTTGATGACCATGTGCTTTTGCGCAGCCAGACATCAACAATTCAAATTCGCGCCATGGAAAAAATGAAGCCACCGCTTCGCATCATTGCGCCAGGCCGAGTTTATCGCAACGAAGAAGTCAACGCTCGCAAATACCCATTATTCCACCAGGTTGAGGGTCTTTTGATAGACCGCAATGTCACATTTGGACAATTGCGCGGCACTCTAAATGAGTTTTACAGATTGCTTTTTGGACGCGAACTCAAAACCAGATTTCGCCCAGACTTTTTCCCATTTACAGAGCCGAGCGCCGAGCTCGACTGCCAGTGCCCGTTTTGCATGGGCGCCGGTTGCCGCACTTGCGGTCAACGCGGCTGGTTGGAAATGCTTGGATGCGGCATGGTAGATCCAAACGTACTCAAAGCAGTAGATATCGACCCGCATGAATGGAGCGGATTCGCTTTTGGTATGGGCGTCGAAAGAGTCGCCATGCTTCGATATGGCATCAACGACATCAGACATTTTTTCAGCAACGATATGCGTTTTCTAGAACAATTTTGAACGCACTGAGGAAGGTATAGTAAATTGAAACTCTCGTGGGATTGGCTTAGCGATTTTGTAGACCTGCAAGGACTGACCGCTCAAGAAGTGGCAGACAAGCTCACAATGGGCGCCTTTGAGGTTGAAGAAATAACCGTAATTGGCCCAAAAATCGAAGGGCAAGTGGTTGTCGGCGAGATTATGGAAATTCATCCACATCCAAATGCCGACAAAATAAGACTTACAAAAACACGCATCGCAGAGGGCGAAGAGCCGCAAGAAATTGTATGTGGTGCCTGGAATATTGAAGTAGGTCACAAAATACCAGTGGCATTGCCAGGTTCAAAAGTCATCAACAGACATGACGGCAGCACACTCGAAATCAAACAAAGCAAAATTCGCGGTGTCACCAGCAATGGCATGCTTTGCTCTGCACCCGAGTTAGGCATTGAAGGTTCAGGCGAAGGCATATTGCTGCTCGACCCATCAACAAAGCTGGGCACTGACGCCAGAGAAGTTCTCGGCATCAGAAACGACTTTATTTTGCACGTCGAGCCACGCTCAAACCGTGGAGATGCCCTTTCAGTACTCGGATTAGCGCGCGAAGTCGCCGCACTTTTCGGCAGACCGTTGAAAAAAGCTGAGTGGCAGGAAGAATTCAAAAGCATGCAAGAATGCAGCGAATCAAAGCTCTTGCAATTAGAAATTGAAGATCAAAATGACTGCCCCTATTTCACAGTGCGCACGCTCAGCGACATAAAAATCGGCCCTTCGCCAGCGCTCATCAGTCGCAGACT
>CAZJLR010000003.1:0-42190 GCA_964546815.1 uncultured Candidatus Obscuribacterales bacterium
TGTCATGGAGGCGACTTTGCTCAAATTACTGTCCGCTGATTTGGGGAAAGTCCACAATGGCTGCTTTCAGAGAAATCTTCCCCTGCTGTGCAAAGTTGATAAAGAAGGAGTTGAGTCAACATATAAAAACGGTGTTCTGAAAATTGTTCTGGCAAAATGCAAAAGGCATTGAGCGAAAGAAAAAGTTGAAATCAAAACAGACGATAAATAAAGCAGATTCAGTGCTATTTATTGCAAAAAAAAGCCTCCCGGGGGCGGGAGGCTCGGAAGCTAGGGGTGAAAGAAAATTGTAACTTGCTCGTAGTTCTTAAGAAGGTTGAGCCGCTGTAAATTTAAGGTCCCTATCTCCGCATAAACTTTATGGTTCTATTATGGACCAAGAGTATTTACCGTTCATCATCCTTATGAATGAACTTGCCAGAAAGCCAGGCAAAAGGCGGCGCCAGAATCTAGCTATCATCCTTTAGAATGAGGAGCAAACCAATTAGTTATCCTCACTTAGCCAATTAGTTATCGTCACTTAACCGATTGGTCTCTCCCTCAACTAGGGGAGCAGAACCTATCATTTAGGCCATTACGTCACTCATGGAAGAGCTGTAACTTATAGTTATCAGCTCACGACAAGCACTTTCATAAAGCGCTAAGTCAATGTGGCGATAAATGGATTGGCGAAAAAATAAAAAACGATGCTCAGGTAAAGTGATGTACCTTCCGAAATTGCAGATCAATAGTGCGATTTTGATCTTGCTAATTTTCACAGCCCCAGCTTTTTCACAGGATACTGTCACTTGCCCAGTTAGAGTCGACGTTCCTTCGGTTGTGAGAATAACCGGAACAGATAACGTGACTACAACTCAGAATTTGACTATCGATCAATCCTCAATTTCATACCTTACCTGCAATAAGCGAAGCAATAGCAAAACCATTTTGCAAATACAACAAAGAAGGCAATGCAGCATTGTACATGGACAACATGCATTACCCAGATGGGTGGATGGCAATCAACCGACGGAAGGTTAGCAGAGTTGACGATAGATGGATAATAGAATAAGGCAGTTTAAGTGCACTCCTGGAGAAAGACAAGATCAAAAAGTTGCCCATCAGAAAAAAGAACGCGAAAAGCAATTTGAAACTTAAAAGGCAAACTAAATCCCGGACATTGCAAGCAGGCAGAGCAATCCATCACCCTAAATTAGAAGCTTTGGTACTCTAGAAATTCCAAGACATAAAAACTAAAGGCAGGAAAGTGAAATGTCGACAGCAAATGCAAATACAAATATCCAAATATACATTGTGGAAGATCAAGAGATTCTCCGCACAGGAATCAGCATTGCTCTTTCAAGAATAGAAGGCTTCAAAGTCATCGGAAGCGCAAGCGACGGACTCACGGCCTTGCATCAAATTCCAGAGCTGCGACCCGCCGTCGTTTTAATGGATATAAGCCTTCCACAAATGAACGGCATTGAAGTGACAGCACTGCTCAAGCAAAAGTGTCCGGAATTGAGAATTATAATTCTGTCGTCGCACGAAGACGAATTGAACGTGTACTCAGCCTTCAACGCAGGCGCATCAGGATACTGCTTAAAAGATGTCCCAGGCGAAAACTTGCAGCTTGCAATCAAATCTGTTGCAAAAGGAGCCACCTGGGTTGACGATAGAGTTGCAGCAAAAATATTGCAGTGTGTCGATGAGCAAATGAAAAAACTCAGCAAGGAAAGCAAAGCTCCTGAAAAAGTTGCTCTATCTGAACGCGAAATCGAAGTTATTCGTCACATTGCAGGAGGACTAAAAAATCGTGAAATTGCAGACCGATTGAAAATAAGCATATCAACAGTGAGATCACATATAAATAATATGGCCGAAAAGCTCTCGGTCAACACACGCACTCAAATAGCATTGAGAGCTCAAAGAGAAGGACTAGTCTAAGTTTTATCTGCAATCGCCGATCCAATCGCGGGAATGCTCAAGCTTCCCGCGATTTTTATAACTATTTCCATTGCAATGACAAGCATTCACATTTGTCATCACGCGGACGCACCCAAACTAAAGTACTAAATTGAAATCAGTCATTTGTAGGATGCAATTCAAATCGAAAACACGATGAGCAGAATAAGTCCTCTGAATCATACTAGAAATATCTAGGAACTGAGGTAAGGGTCCAGTAGCGAATCAAATTTCTACTACTACGGTGATACATCATGAAGGCTAAGCAAATTCAAATCGCAATCATCAGCGCATTCAGGCATCGCTATTCTTGCTCTATACGTACACACTGCCAACAATTTACATGCCGTCAATTCTAACGTTCCTGACGTTGCAAGCCTGACCAACATGAATGATTCCACCACAAGCAAACCCTGACCATAGATCAAGGCAACAGTTCCCAGCGTTCAATACCTTTTCTTTCCAATCGCCAACTTAGTCGTGGGAATGCTGGCGCTTCCCACGACTTTTTCACGATCCCACGCCTTGTCCGCACAAAATCAACGTACTCGGCAGCGCGAATAAAACAGAATGGACATATGTCGCATACTAAGGCTATCGATGAGCCAAGCTTCCAAGCCCGACAAGGATTGCTTTTCCAAAAACTAAATTATTCAAACTGGTCATAAATATTAAAATGATGACGCAGAATGCCGTTGACCCGGATATCACCTTAAACGCTGGAGCAGTCTCAGCTTGGTGACAACACTGACAAAATGGACGTTTGTTATCGTCCCTTTGGATCGAGTACTTTCATCAAAGGTCATTCTTGGTACTGATGCGTTATACGCTTGATTAATGCAGAATAATTGAAGGCTATAGAGAATCGACTTATGAACAACGGCAACAAAAGCAAAAACCAAGCAACGCAAATCATGTTTGCGGCAGCATTAGAAGCAGCACAACACAAGATGTTTGCCGAATCGGATATTCTCTTTAGCAAAGCAATAAAGATGAACAATGGAAACTCCGAGCAAACCGCGCCTGAAAAATCTTCAATGTTCGTGAAGTTTGCAGACCTCTGCTGGGAAGCCGGACTCTATGAAAAATCCGAAACGCTGTACAGAGAAGCGTTGTCTTTATACCAAGATTTTCGGGGTACTGAGCATATCGGCACAGCCCTGATTATGCGCAATCTTGCTGATATTTGTAGCAAGCTTGAAAAAAAGAAAGAAGCAGAAGAATTTAGCTACCGCTCAAATTCCATACTGTGTAGATTTAACGAGGAATCTAAGTATTAGACTCATCCTTTGGGATCGGTCTGAGCATTTTTTTTCCCAAAAATTCAGCCCTGCGACTGATTTATCGAAACTAGAGCAGAGATAGACTAGTTTTTGCATTCTTAAAGGAAATGGAAAGGACAAATGACAAGCACAACCGCAAACCGCAGCGAATCGCCGTTCATGAATGAGCAAGCCAACTACCCGGCATTTTCATTCTTTTTCAGAATACATTCAGGCTCTGAAAAACAACTTCATGACGCAGGACATATTCGCGGACGCTGCCATGAGTACATAAAGGCTTCTTTGCTCAAACCAACAGTGATTGAGGCCCTGCTAACTAAAACAGATGCTTTGATAGACAATCTCAATTTTCATTGCGGCGCAAAATCGGTTGCATTGTTTGTATCTCCCGATTCATCGCATTCGTCATTGTTCTACATTGATATTCCAGAAAAAATGTATCTGGGCGAATATTTTTCCAGCTACGAACGCTTATTTGCAGAACAAGAGTCTGCACCATATTTGATGTTTGTGTTTGAACCGACCACGGTTAAAGTGTACAAAGGCCAGGGACTACAACTAGAAACTCTCACCGAAACAAATTCGATGGCCAGCTTGCATACAGTGTACAAACACCGCGCGCCGCTGAAAGCATCAAAAAACGGCAAAACCAGCCAGAGCCATGAATTCGATCCAAAATGGAAAAATGAATTGATTCACGAAATAGCAAAAGTCTGCACGGAAGAAAAACTGCCTTGCTATGTTGCTGGACTCAATGCATTTGGAGCCGAGGAATCTGAATTGCTCTCTAACGGAGTAGAATTGCTCGTGTCGATGAGCGTAGTACAACAGCCTGGCGATTCTGATGAACTCAAGAGCTTAGCTGAAGACCTGATAGCCCGATATCAAACAAAGAAAGCAGAAACGCTGTTGAGCAAATGCGAAAACGCCATGGGCGTCCATCGATTGGCCACAGGCGTAGATGAAATTGTGAACTGTGCCAAAGATGGTCGCGCTGCAGTTTTAGTACTTGAGGCACCAGCCTGGAGTACAGAGGCAGAAGGAAAGTACGGCACTTTGCACGAAGCTGTACGTCAAACAATTCTAAAGCATGGAGAAGTAGAGTTCGTAAGGGAGGGAACGCTCTCTAAGTGGAATGGAGCAGCGTTGATATTACGATATTAATCGACTTGAAGGTGTAGCATCCTTCGGGCACAATCTCGGGCAACCCAGAGCTTAAGCTTGTCCCAAAGAAATGATGCACCTTCCAGTCCCCTCCAACCAATTTGCGAAAACAACAAAGCGGATAGTGCCTAGGGCATTATCCGCTTTGTTCATTTGTGTGCAAGAGTTGGACGAAGCGAAAGGCTGGAAGAAGCGGCTGGACGTAGGAAGCGGCTGGACGGAGGAAGCGGCTAGACGGAGGAAGCGGCTAGAAAGATTGTAGGGGCGACGCCATGCGTCGCCCGGAACTTAAGCTGCGGTGCTCGCTTAGACAGTTTCGCCCTACAAAACAGCGGGCGACGCATGGCGTCGCCCCTACAAATGAACAAGAAATCGCCAAGTTAGTTGATGTTTCTTTTTAGCTGGCTCCGACTTTGTCGTGCTTGTGCAAAGCAGGCTTTGCTTTGTGCTCGTCAGAGGATGCGGCTTTCTGGCGCAGCATTAAGACTGGGCATGGTGCGGTGCATAATACAGCAAGTGAAACACTGCCAAAAATCATCTTATGCAACGTTTTTCCATGGCGGCAGCCAATTACAATTACGTCTGCATTCCATTCTTTGGCAGCATCGACGATCATCTTTTTGGGGTCGCCCACCAAAATTTCTTCGAAAATTTCTGGTGAATGATAATGGTCGCGCAGCTTCAGCGCAAGTTTGCGCACAGTTGCAGAGCGCACATGCTTAGATTCTTCGTAGAACTCGTCGAGCGCGGGAGAATTAGCAATTAGCCCCAAAGCCGGATTTGCAATTACTGAAATCAATTTGAATTGCGCCGGTTGTTTCCAACTATGTTCATTTACTAGCTTGATGATTTCTCCAGCGGATTTTGTTTCATCCAGCGCGATCAAGATTCGCAACGGACCTTTTTCAGTGCCGGCATCAAGCTTCTTTCGCGCAGATTTGGCACGAGGCTTCACCAGCAATACGGGGCAGGGCGCCTCAGACACCAGCATGAGAGAAACGCTACCCAGCAGAATCCTATCTAATTGGTTTCTGCCGTGAGAGCCGGCAATAATCATATCGGCTCCCCAATCTCTGGCGACAGAAATAATTTCCTCTTTGACAGGACCGCCGATAACACGCTTGCTGACGTGCGCAGAAGGAAGAGCCGCTTGTATAAGGCGAGCCATCTCATCAACCAAAGCAAGCGCCTCAGTCATAACTTGCTCGCCCGAAACAACCATAAGTTTTGCCAGAGGTGTCTGCAAATTATCATCGGTAAAGAATGGCTCAACCACGTGAATCACACAAAATTCGGCGTTTTCTTGCCAATCATGTTCTGCGATAAAATTTACAAGCTCAGACCCAAAAGTACGGTCTTCCACAGGAACCAGGACTTTCATTAGATACTCTCCCTTCTTCTCGTTTTAAGAGCCCGATTTTACTGGTTCTTTTTTCTCTTTTGCATTTTCGGGGCTTTCAACTTCCTTAGGAAGTTTCACCACCATTACAGAACATGGGGCAGCCGAAAGCACTGACATAGACACACTGCCAAGCAAGAACTGACTCAAACC
Source organism: uncultured Candidatus Obscuribacterales bacterium (assembly GCA_964546815.1). Lineage (GTDB taxonomy): Bacteria > Cyanobacteriota > Vampirovibrionia > Obscuribacterales > Obscuribacteraceae > JAIEPM01. Next base: position 5,944 of record CAZJLR010000003.1, read on the forward strand.
GGTGCGTCCGTGTGAGCCAAGCACAATCAATTCAGCATCCCAATCACTGGCCATTTGCAAAATGGCTTCTTTAGGACTTCCTTCAATAACTTCCTTGTAAATCGGCGCCTTTGGCAGACGCACAGCAATTTTGCTTCCAATTGAAAGAAGCAAACTTCGTGCAGCTCTATTTCGTTCTTCATTTACATTATGAATGAGGTCTCCCGGATATCCGGATAATACATTAACGGGGATTGGCTCCAGAGCGTGGATTAGCTTAATTTCCGTTTCATCAGGCCACTGGTGCTCGGCAATAAAGTTAGCCATTGCTTCGCCAAATTTTGCATCTTCAACTGCAACCAAAATTTTCATTTTCGTAATCCTCACTCATTATTTACTTGTTGCAGTAGATGATTTTTCATGCTCTTGTTTTTTATGCCGAGTAGCAGGCGTTCTTACAATTTCGACTGAGCATTGTGAGCGTTCTGCAACGCTGCGCGAGACACCACCAAGCAGATTGTGAGGGCAAACGTCACGGCTATGAGCACCAATCAGAATCTTGCTAGCTTCCCATTCAGAAGCAGCGCGCACAATTTGTGCTTGCGGATTTCCTTCTCGAATTTCAAAATGAACAATTGAACCCGGAACATGATTTTCAATTTTATGTCGTGCATCGGCGCATAGTTTTTCAGCAAAGTTTTTTCTGCGATGAACTATGTCCTGCTGCATTTCTTTCCAGCCGCTTTCAGTCGACCAGTCGGACATGCTCAGCGGTTCTAAAACATGCACAATTTTGAACTCTGTATCAGGAGCCCAACGACGCCGACAAATAGCATCCACCACATGATGGGAATAATGTGAGTCATCTATTGCTACTAGCACTTTCATTTTCCGGCTCCTCTTTCACCTAATAGTTTGCATCTGCGAGGGCTACTTCCGTTGCTATCTCGCGATGTCCTAACCCTATGTTGACAGGAAACCCCGGGGGAAACCTCGACCATAATGGTGAACAACGTCAACCTCTGTACTGATATTTGCCTTTTTGCATCTTCTCAACAGCACTAATTCATCCGAAAAACTTGATTTTTGAGGGACATAACAGCAAAATATAAGCAAGGTCATCCGAAAGGATGATCAAACGCGTTCTGCTCCTTTGAGCTTGCCCCATAACTAACTGAGCTCAATATGAAAGAAGCACTGCGCCAATGCTGGCAAACGCAACTAAAGCTCTTAACTTTTAGACTAAATACCGAGCAATTACTCTCACTTGGTGAAAGAGACTTTTACTGGGGATTATTTTGGGTTTGGCTTGCTGGAATCGGGAGAGCATGGGACAACCCTCATGCCGAGTTATTTAAAAGATCTGGTTTACCATCGGTCATTTATATATTTGTGCTGGCTCTCTTTTTGTGGCTTTTCATCGCACCACTAAAGCCAGCCAACTGGTCGCTAAAGAGATTAATCATACTAATTTCGATGACTGGCATTATCGGCATGCTGTATGCCATTCCTTTAGAGATGATTTTGCCTCCTGAGAATGCGGCTTTTGGCAATACCATTTTTCTTTGCATCGTGGCGCTCTGGCGAGTCGCCATACTCACGTTTTACCTTCTTAAAACAGCAAAGTTGCACATCGCTAATGCCGTAGTGGCGGTGTTATTACCCTTGCTCACCATCATCAATCTATTATTGGTCTCAGATACATTTGCGCACACATTCACTGTAATGGGAGGCATAAGATATTACGTTTTGGTTGATGCTGCGGCTGCAGAACGAGCAAGAGAAGCAGCTGAGAAAGAGTCAGCTGCTAATAATACGCAGTTTATTAATCCCGGTCCCCAACCTCTTAAGGATAAGGAAACAGGCAAACTAGTACCTAACGTGTATGTCGAATACACCTGGGGTCATGAGCAAGCAGCAAGCGGCTACAAAGAAATTGAATGGGGAGATCCTCGATACGTTTCAACAACCCCTTTGATGAACATTTTGAGGCTTCTAGAAGGATTCACCAAAACGCTCTGGCCAATATTGATGGTCTATTATGTTGCCGTTGGAATAGTTGTTCCGATGGTCAAACACAGTATTTGGTTACTCAAAGAAATGTTTGGCAAACGCCCTCTAGAATCCGACTCCCCGCCACAAGAAAATAGTGGAGCCGTAGAGGCTGAACGAACAGACAACGAAGAGGGAGCAGGGGACAAAGCCAGTTAAAAGTGTGAATAGTCGAGGGACCCAGTCCCGCTTGACAAAATTTTCAGGATAAGAAATTAATAAGCGTACCCATGGGCATATAGCATCGATATCCGTCAAAAGATTGATGCTCGGCGGCGGGCAGACTTACTAAAGTAATGAAGATGATCGCGGCGGAGAGCAGCGCATGCTCCCGTGGTGACTTGTGGCAATATGGCTAAACAGCCTAAAATGCAAGCACACCAAGGAGTTTATCCATGGTGCCGACAGATAAAAACAATAGTTAGCTGGACAAGAGGATTTGAAATGGACCTTAAGAGAAACGTTGCCCTGGGACTAATCGGACTTTCAATTGCCAGCGCATCTTCAATTTGCTTGCTGCAACAAAGTGAAGCGCAAGGATTGCGCAGTCGTTTGCAACAACGCAACCAAAACAACAATTCAAATTCCGATCAATCGCAAGGTTCATACCAGCAACAAGGAAACCCTGGCCAGTCAGACGTCTCTATGGTGACACTGCAAACGCAGCCGGGAGCAAACGGACAACAAATGGTCATCACTCCTAAGGGCATGGTTGTGCCACTTCCAGGTGCCGGAGTGAATTCTTCAGTAGTACAAATTTACATGGGCGCACAAGGCGGCTACTGGTACATCGATAAAAACAATCAACAAGTAGACCTGACGCCGGCGGTGCAAGCAATGCAAAGTAATGCTGCCGCTGCGCAAGCCAATGCCAACGTGCCACAATACGCGCCACCTCCGGCACAAGTGAACAATTACAATAGCTCTAGTGGGTCGAATGCCGCCACAACTGCCGCTGCCGCTGGGCTTGGCGCTATGGCCGGTGCCGCGATGGGTTCAAGTTGGAACAATGTTCCATATGGCACTCCGGTGCGCTATGGTGCAGGGGCAGTACCTTATTATAATCAGGGCGGAAAGCCAGTTTACATAAACAACTCAAGCAACACTGCTGCTATAAATAACAGCTATCAAGCTGAAAATCAGCTCAACAGCTATCACGCAAACACCATGCAACAGCAACAAGAATGGTACAAACAGCAACAGGCACAACAGACAGGCAATTGGAAGAGCTGGCAACAACAGCCAACGAGCAATCCTTTTGTTAGATCGGAATACCAGGGCGGGGGACAAGCTGCCGCAGGTTATGGTCAAGCAGGAGCAGCTGCAGCTCATAACGAAGCAGCCGGAGCTTATGGTCAAGCCGGTGCAGCTCATAACGAAGCAGCCGGTGGAGCTTATGGTCAAGCTGGTGCAGCTGCAGCTAGAAATGATGGAGCAGCCGGCACAGCAGATGCTGCACACAATGCCGACCAATCACAAGGTGGTGGTCGCCACGGTCGCGGACGCGGCGGTGACGAATCTGAAGGTGGTGGTGGCGGACGTCGAGGACGTGGTGGAGACCAGGCTGAAGGCGGCGGACGCGGTGAGCGCGGTGGAGACCAGGCAGCAGGTGGCGGCTTCGGTGGACGCGGCGGCGAACAAGGTGAAGGCGGCGGACGCGGTGAGCGTGGCGGTGCAGGCGGAGAAGGCGGCGGTTTCGGTGGACGCGGCGGCGCAGGCGGAGAAGGCGGCGGACGCCGAGCCGGTCGTGGTGGCGGCGGCAGAGAACGCGGCGGTCGCTAAAACCTGAATTGATCGCCTGATGCAAGCCATTGGGTTAGAATGGCAGAATGTTCATCTTGGAGAATTCCAATGGGCGAGCGTTCCGATTCTATATCCAGCGACGAGCAAGGATCAGCAAATACAAACAGCAAAGCGGAATGGACTCGCCGCTCAAATGACTACTGGCAGGGTATTAGGTTTTGCCTCTACCTTGTCCTGATAATTCTAATTTGGGCTGTAATCTGGTCTGCCAGCGTGCAAAATTTTGGCGTCATGCTTGCAGCTTTGCCAGTTATGGCGCCGGTAATCTTTTGCATCGTTTGGGACACAACTGAATTTCTATTCTGCAAATTCAGGGGATTGGGCGGAGCAGGAGTATGGAGCGATCCTGGCTCAATAACATTGGGAGTACTTTTGCCCAGCGTCATAGGATGCTTTGTCGGCAGCGCCTGGGTAGTTATTGCACTTGGATTGGATTTTCCAACAGGCGCAACCCAAGCTTTGCTTCTGGCCAGCATTCCGTTTGCTAACCGACTTTTGTGCGCTGAAAAAGAGAAAGTTGTATACAAAAATCAGACTTCCGCAAACTCTCCCGCCCCCCTGGCGAAGTGGAGAGAATTGACTTTGTTTTCGCTTAGCGGCGTCGCAATCGCTGCATCAATTATTTATGGAATGATTGAGCTGCTACTTGTGCTTAAAATCGCACAGCATCTCAGCTCAGCAAGTTACGCTATTGAGTTGCTTCAACACCTGTTTTGGGAACCCTGGGCACCCATTTCAGCCATTTGCCTCGCAGCGCCGATTGTTGGGGCAGCAATGAGTATCATCCTCAATTTGAGACTACAACAATGCCTGGAAAACGAAACTCGCACGCGTGGCAAGATCGCAACCCTAGTCGGAATTGCCCTCGGTTTTATACTGATTTTCGTCCCCACACTGCCCCATACATGGCAGCGAAAATTGGCTTATGAAATAGTCAACGGTGAAAAATACACACCTGCTCTTGCACATGACTATTGGCGAGCTAGCTCATCTGGACAAGCAAGTGAATACGTCACAATGCAAGCAATTCAAGACTTGAGGAAACTTGGCAGGCAAGACTTGCTGCTGGAAGATTGCTATGGACCAAGCGCTGAAATAGCCGAATACCTTTCATGTCTTGTAACTGAATCATCGCCTCGATATGTCAGCAACGAAGACTTTTGCAATGTTTTTTATAGAGTATATGGCAAGCCCTATAACGAAATGCCTATTCCATGGAAAGCATTGCCGGCAATTTGGGCTCGTGATTTTCAGCGAGGCTCACAAGAAGTTGGTGCAAAGGTAGCCGGACTTAGCCTTGCCGAGTCGAAAATGACCGGGCTGATTGATGCAAATGCGGCAGTTTCGTATCTCGAATGGGACATGGCTTTTAAAAACGATACTGACAGCGAGAAAGAAGTCCGCCTGCAAATAGCCTTGCCACCACATGCAGTGGCTTCAAGAGCGGCGCTTTGGGTCCGTGGTCGCCCGCGAGATGCAGCATTTACAGAAAGAGGCGTCGCCACTGCTACATACAGATCTATAGTCGCAGAAAAAAGAGATCCATTACTTCTAAGCGCCGCTGGGCCAGACAGAGTCCTGCTGCAGTGTTTTCCCGTTCCTCCGCATGGTCAACTCAAAGCAGTTGTGGGCATAACAGCGCCTCTTAACCTGGAGGAAAATAACAACTGCACACTATTATTGCCGGCTATCATAGAGAAAAATTTCGACAAAACAAACGACCATGATTTGAACATAGAGTCATCAAGTTCAGTTGAATTCAGCGGTGCGGCAAAAAACTTTGTTCACGAAAAAATAGACGCGCACGCAGTCAGAGCCAAAGTAGCGGATGAATTAATGAGCAAAACACCGCTGCAACTTACAGTTAAAAGAGCAGAGCCGCCTGATACAGAACATTGGTCACCAGATATGCTTGATGCTAAAGAATACTGCGTGGCAAAATTCATTGACGACAAATCGAGAGTAATCAATCATGCAACTATTGTAGTTGATGCCTCAATTTCGCTGGCTCAATTTAAAGAACAAGTAGCTAGGGCTATTGCCGAAATTCCTGCAAACATCAAGACAAACTTGATGGTTGCAACAGACGATGTCTCATTTCTCTCCGATAACCACAAACATCAAAAGTTAATTCCAATTGACGCGAAAACTGCTGGACTCATCAGAAATCTCAGCTTTGTTGGCGGGCCACCAAACTGGCAGGCTTTACAAGACGCCTGGATTGAGAGCAGCAAAGAAGAAGGTGGAGCAGTTATTTGGATTCATGGGCCGCAACCTGACTATCCAAAGGGCTTTCATCCAAACTCAAATCTATTCCGATTTCGTTTAAGACCAAGCAGCAATGAAGAAAGAGAACGAATGGGGGCCAAGACCTCGCAATCTGACGACATCGCAGAAGACAGCCGAAGCGAAGCGGCCCTTTCCACGCTCAAATTTAGCAAAAACTCTGCTGCTATTTTTGATTTTGAAGTCGCCAACGGAGTCAATCGCATAAGAGAAAGCCTCGACGCAGGCAGCTACAAATTCGCACCTGAGATAGTTTCAATCAGACGAGGTGGAGACGTCTATTTTGACCTCAAGAGATTTTTTGACAAGCTGAAAGGAAAACAGCCTGACCTTGTTTTATCAGTTTCAAAATCAAATATCAAACCAAGCGCAGAAGAAGTCAAATTCAAACCATTAGAAAACTGCTTGAGCAAACTATGGGCTAACAAGCAGGTTGAACATTTGCTGGAAAAAGGACAGGGCGCTGAAGCTATTAAACTTGCCAGTGATTACAAAATAGTCACGCCCGTTTCGGCAGCCATCGTATTGGAATTCAGGCAACAATATAAAGATGCAGGCATTGCCCCACCAACTCAAATAGCAAGCCCAGCTCCAACTGGCGGCGGATTTGCAATAGGTTCTCAACTGAACCAGCTTAACTCCGTAAACTCGCTGAAATCGGCTCCAGCCAGCATGCCCAAAGCGCAAGCCGAATCTTCGGATAGTTTTGACTCAACACGTTCTAGTCAAGGTTCAGATACGACTACGTCCGCACCGTCACCGATACCACATTCGATAGAACAATTGTCTCGAACGACATCGACTGCCCAGGATCAAACTCCGAAGCCCCTTAACGAAACTGATTCGACTGCTCTGACCTCAACAGTTTCAGCTGAAGGAATCATTGCCTTAGCTGCTTTTCTATTGTTTGCTACAGTTGCGTTTTTCTTGTTTAGAAAAACTAAGAAGAGCTGATGCGCTTTGCTTTTACTTAGATTTTGTCGCCACAATCAGGGCAAAACTTCAAATCAGGCCCCGGCTTTAGCTTTGCCCCGCAGTTCGCGCAAAAGCATTTCTTGAGCATTTCTTTTCCGCAACTACTGCAAAATTTCCCACCACTGCTGCGCGCTCTGCAATGTGGGCAAACAGCTCGATGCTCTTTCTCAAGATCAACATCTTTCACATGGTCTGTCTCGGCCGCCTTAAATGCCATTTGAACCTTTGCCGCCTGAGCCTTCATTGCAGGGGCTTCATTTGCTAAGTGTGGAGCACAAGTTAGACACAACCCAGCATCGTTGTTCCAACAATTACTTTTGCATACACAGGCAGCACAACGCGGGCAAACTTCAAAATACTTTTTTGCTTCTTCAGTGGCAGCAGCATACGCATCTTGCCAGGCCTGATTTTTATAGACTTGATTTACCATTTGTCCAGCATAGCCAATGCCATGCCCTCGCCCGATAATCATACTGGCCGCCTGTGCCAGAGTGCTGGCGACACCAAGCGGATTGTGCTTAAACTCGGAGGTATAAATCATGCTGCAGCGGTGCGTCGGCCCCAGCAGCCCATCGCGATGATGCCTGTCACAATAAAATTGAAACTGGAAACCATTGCTGTTAGAGCGATCTACATAATGACGAGTAAATGAAATCATCGCCCGACCCCTGAGATGCTGAGACTCATAAACTACATTCCCCCGCAGTCATTTTTAGTCACACGGTTCCAGGTTATTTAAGGAAAGTAGATCTCCCGCGACAACAAAAGTCTCAAACTGGGCAAAACTAAAATGGCAGTGGTTTTTAGCCCTTAACGAGTTTGATGAGTAATCATTTCATACAAAGCAACCCTGATTTTGAGCGGTTGGACATAGCAGACGAATACGACGACCCTACCGACTGGAGCGGGCATCCATTTGTCCATTGGACGCTGGCACACGCCAAAATATTTATAGGGACAACGCTGGCTATCGGCTTGATACTCGCGCTAATCGCATTTGGCTACAATGCACCAGTAAGTTACAACGTGGGCAATCATATATTCCCAGAGGTGCCTTCAGTCTTGGGTCTTTTGGGCTCAATTGTAGCAATAAGCGCGCTAAACCTATCTGGCATTGGTCGACGCTGCGATGTACCAGCTTTGTTTTTGATAAACGCTCTCGTATTCTTGCCGGCAAATGGATATCTGATGCACCGGCTAATTGTTAGCAATTGGAATGTGATGGTGGGAAAGGTCGTAAGCGTGAACCACCCGCTAATGCTGAGGACTCCAATAAAGGCTTCGCGATATTCAAATCAATTGCTCTTTCCGAATCAATCGAATAACAATTATTCAGATGCGCTGGCTGTAACTGCAAGTTATAACGTCGGCGGCAAAGATTATCAGGTAACAATGATTAGCGACAACAACGAACTCAATGTTTCAGATGACCTGATAACGTTTTACTATTCACCAATCAATCCACAAACCCCTACGCTCAAGCGAGGACTTAGCAGGGAAGAGGAATATGTTCTGGCTGCAGCACTGTTTGCAATGGCAGTCGAAATAGGACTGGGCAGAAAATTACTTCAGTGGCAATCGAACTTGCTCAAAATGGAAGCGATGGAAAAACGAAAACTAGAAGCTGCTCTAAACGCAAAAAGATCGATAAGCTTGCAGGAAGATGGCACGCACATACAATTCTATGACCCTATTCCTGGGGCAGAAAAACACGAAGTCATCTTGAATGATACAAATCAAGAACACCTGCGATGATAGCCCAAGTGGCTAATTTGCTAGCGCTTTCAATCGCTATCACAAGTTTCTACCCTTAACCGGGCTGATAAGACCGCTTCGCTGCAGGCAAGCTAAGTAAAAACGCAGCAATTTTGTGCCGCTCATCATCGGTTAAATTGAACTTGGGCATTTTAGTCGTTCCAGAACTGCGCGGTGCAGCAATGAACGCTTCAATTTCTTTGCTGTTACGGCGCTGCGAAACACCGTCCAAACTTGGCCCTAGAATGCCGCCCAAGCCACCGACAGTGTGACATGACATGCAGCCGGTATTGTAAAACAAGGTTTTGCCTTCGGCAATTATTGCAGCAGAGCTTTTAACAGGTGCAGCTGCATGGGCTTTGTTATCAAGTTTTACATCATGGTGAATATCAGGCGCCGGATTGCGCGCAGAAAGGGTGTTCAAATAGGAAACCAAATCAGATACATCTGCTTTGCTAAATCTTGGATGCGGCATCAATTCTGGATGGCCAATCAATTTGATAAAGGCAGACTCGTCATCTTTATTGAGTCGCAGCCGAACATAAGCCTTATCTCGTCTAGACATTACTCCATCTAATTCTGGCCCGAGGCAACCGCCTGCACCAGCTACTGAATGACACTCAACACACTTGAGCTTTTGAAAGAGCTCTTTCCCATGTTGAGCATTTTGAGACTCTGCAGGCAAGCAGATTGAAGCAATCAAAATGAATGCAGAAACTGCGGTTTTTAATGTTGAAGTTAATGAATTTGATGGTCGCACAAAATTTCTCCTCTTAGATATTAGAGCAGGAAAAATCTCATTAAACAATGACCATTGGGATGATTTGAACGCTTGACTGAATTACCCGGGGACATACTGTATTCTATTGATTCTGGAACCCAAAAGGGCACATGGCATGAGCTACAAACTGAAGACTTCTCAACTTGCCCTGATTAGCGCATTACTGTTGCTGCTTGGCTATGTGCAATCAGCTCAGTCAGCTACAAGCGAAGATGACGAAAGCAAAACACTGGCAAAAACAGACGACTTACTAAACAAAGGAAAAGCGAAGGCAGCGGCTCCGTTGCTGCGTGCTTTGATTCGCAGTCACCCGAACAATGCGGATGCTCACATGCAACTGGGCGCAGCGCTAGCTTCGCTTGTTGACAATGATAATTACGATGCCGCAATCGAAGAAGAACAATTGGCACTCAAACTAGACCCAAAATCATTCGGAGCGCGCAAAATTCTGGGTCACATCTACGCCAATTTGCACAAGACCCAAGAATCTATCAACATCTTGAAAGAAGCCTGCGAAATAAAACCAGGTAGTTATGCCGGTCATCGCGACCTTGCCATAGCATATTTAGCCGCAGGCAAGAAAGACGAAGCGATAGATGCTTTCAAAAAAGCAATTGAAATCAAACCAGACAGCGTAGAAGCTCATCTAAAGCTGGCCGTTCTCCTTTCCAAGAAAGGTGACTTCAGCAACGCCATAAGCGAAGCAAGCAAGGCAGTTAAGCTCGCTGAGAACAAGGCAGAGACACACCTGGCACTGGCAAATATAAAGTTAGAATCAGGTGATAGTGCAGGGTCTATCGAGCCGTTTAAGACAGCAATTGAGAAAAATGGATTTGATGCACTGGGTTGCCTAAACCCTATGACAGCGGCAAGTGCGCTTTCTGGATTGGGCTGGGCGATAAGCAAAAATGGCGACAAGAAAAATTTGGAAGAAGCAATTGCAGACCAGAAAAAGGCAATAAAGGCCTACCCGGGCTTTGTACCAGCATATATCCGCATGGCAGAACTTTTGCATAGTCAAAACAAAGACAAGCAAGCAGAGGCAGTTTACAGCAACAGCCTGAGACAAAGCGGCGGTGACGCTTCAATTGCAACTTCATACGCCAAATTCCTGGCTGCCACCGGGCGCAAAGATGAGGCAAAAACTATACTCAAAAAGCTCTTGGAAAAGAAGGCAGACTACAAAGACGCCGCAGATGCTCTTGCAGCCATTGAGAACGAAAAAGCAAAGTAATTGCCCTTGCGTCAATTCTCAAATGACGCTTCAAAAGCTTGCAGGACGGGAAGAAAATGACGGGAGACCGTCATGCCGACAGAACCAAACCATAAAGCCACTGAACTAGTTAAATATCAAACCGGTTGGCAAAAGATATTACTTTGCTTGCTCTGGCTTGCCTCTCCATACTGGCTGCTGGGAGGAATTGCACTTCTCATTTTCATGACTTGCGATCCTGATAGTAATTTATATTTTCAAAGCTCTGAAATTTTGTTTATTACGATGTTAGTGCCAGCGGTCTGTACCATTTTGCTTTATCGACACCACCTTGCGGTAGATTCTAATGGAATAAGGTTCCCATTATATCTATCGCCTTTTATCGGGTTTAGACGAAAAATAAAATGGTCTGAAATAGACAAGATTGGAATTGAGTACGAAGACCAGGGAATACCTGAGCTCGGAAAAATAATTTTAGTCCTTAATGACAGGCAAGTGACTATAAATCTGCATTGCCTCGAGGAGCCTAAGCGAGCGCGACTCTTGCATGCAATAGAGATTAATAGTTCTCAGGTTGAGAAAGCGAAAGAATTCAAGACAACTCAACAGTTATTGACTGGAGAGCACCGTTTATCAGGAAAGCTCGCAACCACTGAAGGCCAACTTTTAGAAGACAAACAACTTTCACTTACCTATTCAACTCCGGCGCGCATTGTTGCCCTTTGGACAACGCTCTTGCTTTTCCCGCTTTGGGGAGTTGCTGGTCTGCTCGGAACTTTAGCTTTGCCATTTGTGATTGTTCTGCTGAAACTGATTCAATTCCCGCTGGTGCTACTTGCACCAATCATACTAATTATAGGTATAGTAGCCACTGCTTGCTTGTTCGACACCACGCTGACCGTAGGCGAAAATGGCATCAGCTTTCCTTTATTTATGGCACCATTTTTGCGCTTTCAGAGAGAACGCATTTGGAGTGAGATCAATCGCATCAGATACATTGCAAAAGGAAATGCTCTAGAACATGGAGTATTGGATTTCTATTTTAAATCGGGAATGCATATTCCTCTTTCATTGAAGGCACTCAAGCAGGGCGATCTTGAGAAGTTATTGCTGGCAATAAACATATGGGGACAGCGCATTGAACAAGACCCCGAGATTAAAGCACTGCAAGAGACTCTCAGCAACAAAAAGCTAGGTCACGAAACTGGGACGTACACCAAGCTATGGGAAGAAGAAATGAACCGTCGTTTTTCTTCAACAAGCTTCGTACCGTTACAGGCTGGAAAACTGTTGCGCTCAGGTCATCTTAAGATTGTGAAACAACTTGCATTTGGCGGACTATCTGCAATTTACCTGACTCAAAAAGACCAAACCGACTTGCTTGTGTTGAAAGAATTCGTAGTGCCCGAACTAAACCAACAACTAAAATCCAAAGCATGCGAGATGTTTGAAAGAGAAGCAGCCCTGCTAATGAAGTTATCACACCCACGCCTTGCGCGAATACACGATCACTTCGTCGAAGACGGAAGAACCTATCTACTATTAGATTACATTCCAGGCACTGACCTGAGACAGATAGTTTTGCAAAAGGGCGCCCTTTCCGAAGACGTAGTTGTCGAATGGGCAAAACAACTTTGCGAGGTTCTCGTTTACTTGCATAAACAAGACCCGCCTGTTGTTCATCGCGACTTGACTCCAGACAACATCTTACTTACAGCAAGCGAACAAATCGCACTTATTGATTTTGGCGCCGCAAATGAATTTGTGGGAACTGCCACAGGCACACTTGTTGGCAAACAAAGCTTTATCGCACCCGAACAATTCAGAGGAGAAACTACTCTGCAAAGCGATATTTATTCACTTGGCGCAACATTGTTTTATTTCTTAACCGGAGAAGAGCCCCAGTCTTTATCACAGTCGATTCCAAAAGCCATAGTGCCCGAAATCAGCGACTATATAAGCCAATTGGTAGCAGACTGCACCGCATATGAAGCAAGCGAACGCATACAATCAGTTGAAGAAGTTCTAGAACGTCTGAACGGGTACAAAGCAGGGACGCTTGCTATCAAAGAAACTAGTTATGAGCACCAAAAATAATCTCAAATTGGCAAAACGCGAAGAAACCTATTTGGAGTGCGCTCCAATCGGGAAATTTTCGCGTCTGGTTCACCAATTTATGATAAAGAAAAAACTGCCTGTAGCGTTCAGCGCCTGGGGAATCTGTTCAATTCCAGTAGCAGGTGGATTGATAGCGTCATACGCTCAACCAATCTTGCTAGCAGCAAATGAAACACATCTCGATTTAATGGCGGCTGGACTGGCTCTCCCCCTTCTGCTACCGTTATTTGTTTTGCTGCGAAAACCAACGCATATTAGAATCACAAGCGAAGGTATTTCATATACCTGGCACTATACGATTAGAATTAATAGCAAACTACTTCCCTGGGAAGATGTTGAGACAATCAGCCTAATTCAACCGAAAAACACCAGCCGCGCTCAAAGCCGCACTTTGTCGTTCAAAGGTGCCGGGCAAAGCGTAGATTTAAAGGTAGACGAAGTTACAGACCCCCTGAAACTACCTTCACTTTACCAGGCAATTATTACGCATGCACCACAGGTTCCCCGAGACGCCGAGATACAATCAATACTCGGTGCAGACAAGTCTAGCGCTTCGTACACCGAATTGTGGCTTAAAGCACTCACAGCTCCCCCAGAGAGAAGTCGATTGGAACCACTTTCTACCGGCACAAGCTTGCAAGATGGCAAGTATATTGTGCTAGATAAAATTGGATCGGGCGGACAAGGAGTAGCCTACACTGCCACTACCGGCAATGGCAGTGAGAAAAATACAGTTGTGCTGAAAGAGTACGTACTACCGCTGGGAGTCAGCCACGCAAACAAAGCTGAATCACTCGAAAAGTTCCAAATGGAAGCCCAGATACTGGGGGAATTAGACCATCCGCAAATTGTAAGACTGCTGGACTTTTTCTTCGAAGACCACAGAGGCTATATGGTCTTAGAATATGTCCAGGGACGCAATTTGCAATCTCTCTGCCACTCAGAGGGAGCATTGAGCGAAAACAAGGTTATTGAACTGGCAAAACAAATGTCCAATATTCTCGATTATTTGCACAGTCGCGCCCCCGCCATCATTCACAGAGACTTTACGCCAGACAATTTGATCTTAACCGCTGATGGTACACTCAAATTGATAGACTTCAATGTTGCCCAACAGCAAAAACTAAGTGCGACAGCCACTGTTGTAGGAAAGCATTCATACATCGCGCCAGACCAGTTTAGAGGTCAGGCTACACCTCAAAGCGATATTTATTCGATGGGGGCGAGCATCGCATACTTACTTACAGCAACTGAGCCAAAACCAATTTCATCGAGTCATCCCAGAGAAAAAAATCGGCAAGTTAGCACTGAAATGGATGCAATTGTCGCTAAATGCACGGCTGTTGATCCCTCTCGCCGATTTACCAGTGCAAAAGAATTCAGGCAGGCAATAGAGCTCTTAAGCGGTTCTGTAACAGAAAACGTCAGCGCACTGGAACCGTAATTCCATCAAAATTCCGACGAATCTTATCAGGGTTGATTAGCATATTTCCTTTGACAGTATTGTCGTCACCGCCCCACGGATTGCGAACTCGCAATGCTTTTACCTCAGGACGCAGTCTTAGGGTATAAGCGTGGTTGGAGGCAAATCCATCCGGCTGCGACTTTCGTGCACGATTGGTAGACAAGACAGTCGGCTCGCTTCGAACCCTGAGATCTTCAACCAGTTTGTTGAGGTCTTTTACACTTTCAAGACTCACCAGGTTGTACTTTTGACCAGTTAGAAGTCTCAAAACGGCAGCAGGATTGCCACCATTGCCCGACACTTCCAAATCAATTGGTTCATGCCGTTGCTCTGCATGGCTGTCGTGGCGTCTGCAATATTCACCAAAAGCTTCTTCAATTACACGAGGCCAAACACCATGTTTTGTTGCTTCCATGCCTATTGCAAGCATAGACTCAGTAGGATGGGGCACTGTTATAGGATGCTTTGGGTCACCACGGAAAGTGACAGTGTATGTACCATCACTGTTCTCTTTAATCATCTGAGAAATTATGCCAGGACGCGACTCGGCGACAGAGGAAAGGGCTGCAGCCAAATAGCAATTTCCGAAGCTACTTTGATTAACAGCATCTGCATTGATATTTTCATCAGCACCTCCAGGACCATAGAGGTCATAACAATCACTCTTTTCCTGGCTGAATGCAGCTTTTCTGCACGATCGATTTAGGTCATCAATAACTTCGGCAGCAGGATCGGCGTCAAACTTCCGCATATATGCCAAGATAGACTTTTCGTCTATCTTAGGCCCCATGCCTGAAACTGCTCTATCAAAAGCGGCTTTGGTCTCTTCGCTAACATTATTAGTGTTAAGAGAAGCCCTGATTTCCGAAGTTTCAAAATAAGAGTCCCGAGGGTGGTTTTCCAAGAATTGCATACTCATTACAAACTTTGCATCTGCAGAGTCCTTACATTCTTGCAGCAACTTTTCGCAAGCATCAAGACTTACGATGCCGCCATTTCTTTCCATTAGTTGATTTAACGCAGTTTCCGTCTCCGGATCAATATCGTCCTTGCTCAAGTGCTCAGAAAGTGTGCATTCATCAACAACCCCGTCATTTAGCAAATCAGGATTAGATTTCAAATATGATGTGGCTAAGCTATAATTTTCAATAGCCTGCATCACCGTGCGAGTCGGATTTTCTGAAAGCTGCTCTTTCCAGAGAGCTGATATCTTGTGATAACCGAGAGGTCCATCAGGAATTTTTTCCAAAGCTTCGTTTATCGCTTTTACTGTAACTGGGTCCTTGCAGTCCTTGAGACTTTGGATCATTTCCTCGCGAGGAAATAGGGCTTTGAAGCGGTTGCCTCCATGATTCCAAGTCAAATTCAGCAGCTCTTTCAAATCGTCAGCACCCTTTTGTTGAGTTGCTAAAAAAGCATCAATAGACTTGATATTTTCTTGCGTAATGCTCTTGTCGTTGGATTTTTGTGAACCAAGCTGAGAGAGCTCATCTCTATTCATGTACAATGCGCCGACGACCTGGGCATTTTCACCTTTGTACACTGGGTCTCTTAATGCAGAGACCAACTCTATTTTGCTTAATTTTCCATCTTCGTTCAAATCTAAGCGCGGAAATAACTTTAGTGCAGTTTCGGCGAATTCAGAGCCTAAGCGGGGAATAGATTCGTTTCTGATTCCTTTTGATTTTTCATAAATAGGGTCGATCTGCTTCCAGACTTTTTCGCTGGATTTATCTTCCATCTCTAGAAACTGCAAATCAAATCCATTTATCGTGTTAGCACTTTGATGGCAATTAATCGCAGATTTCGAGAAGATCTTTGAAGAACGAGAGTAAATATCATCCTTTTGAAAATTGATGATCTCAGAGGCATGTTTCAACTCAGACTTAGCTTCAATCACTTTTTCAGCAATAGCAGGACCCAAAGCCTGAAGAACATCTTTTTCTCGCTGTGCGCGATTAGCCGACTCTGACCATCTTAATTTATCGAGGGCAATATCAACTTTAGCCTTGTCGCCCTCTGGCAACTTTGCAATCATGTCTTTGGCATCAATGATTGATTTTGCGCTATTAGACGTGTGGATTTCTTTGCGCTCAGCGGCGCTTAAAGCAAAATGCTCAGTGAATTCCGGAAGCGAATTTCCAGATTTGCTACCAGAGTTCGTTCTGCCAGCTTTGGTTTCAGCCAGAGCGTCGATTAGCAATTGGTAGCTTGGATTTGACGAATTATCCGTCAGCTCGTTTTCACGACTAGCCTTGTCGCCCATTGCAATAACACCCGATAATTTCCCAGGCATTCAGCATATGATCGATTTGTGGAACTTTAGTTACCAACCAGGCTTTTTCCAGCGAAGCGCGCCTACCCGGCCGCACAGGAGCTGGAATTGGCAGCGAAAACAGGAATAACGCAATACATCGCCGAAATCGCTCAATCAAATTGCGGCGGCAGGAACCTGAAGGATCAAAGCCTGTGTTGGCCTCATCATGTGGGACCAGAAATACGACCAACAGCAAAGCGCTCGCAATTCGATTATCTCGAAAGCAAGCAATTATAGAGTTCTTCGGTCCCAAAATAAAAATGGTGGAGGCGGCGAGAATCGCACTCGCGTCCAAAATCGCCGAGAGGCAAGTTACTACAGGTTTAGTTCACGATTTTCCCAGAACCGCTGGGAGAGGCATGAACGACCATCCAGGTTTGCGATTATGTCTTATCACGAGCTATTATTCGCTAACTTCACTCGTGGGCAATCGCCGTGGTTAGTCATGTCCAGAGATCGGGCAATCAAGACCCCTGGAGATGTCCGCGACCTAAGTTCTAGTTAGGTTGCAACTGTTAGGCGGCTAAGCGCATAGCAGGGCGGAGTTGCACAACGTTGTTGGCATTTGTTTGTTTTGCTTGGTGATTAACGAGGGTCCAAACAACCTCGACCTGCAACTTACGACCCTACAACCCTGTCGAATCTAAACGCCCCCATGTGTGAGCGAACGGTTGGGACCAATAAGTCTGAAAAGTGGCTGATTGTCAGGGTTCAAATTGCGGGCTCTGCAGCCCGGGAACGGTTTTTATCACGTACTTCTGATTATAACAGATAAATTTGCATTCGAAGGGCGACAGGAATTACTCAGTCCCAAGATTAAACGGGAGGAGAGGAGGAGCAGCAAAAAGGGGTCTTAGGGCGGAATCAATTTTACTAACGGGCGACGCATGGCGTCGTCCCTACCAGCGCGGAGTTGAGGGCTTGCTGTGATGATTCGCTTGTTAGGTAGAGTAAAAACAACAGTTAGCTACATCTACAGGGTGGAATGATACTGATAGAACACGAGCCACTAACTTTAGGGGCTCTGATTTCAGACGCGTCAGGAGCACAAATTGTCATGCCACAGGAATTTGACTCCAACCTCTCCAATTCATCGCAATTCAAGTCAATGCCAGTGGCACCAAAAATCGAAAATATAGAAATCATCGAACTGCTTGGAAAAGGCGGAATGTCGCTTGTGTACAAAGCACGCCAGAAGCAACTCGATAGAGTTGTAGCAGTTAAGGTACTTTCAAATTCAGCCTTCACCGACGAAGCGGGAATAAAGCGCTTTCAAAAGGAAGCAAAACTCACAAGCACTTTAGACCACCCAAATATTGTCAAAACAATTTCTTTTGGTGTTTCTGAAGATGGGCTGCCATACCTGGTTATGGAATATATAGAAGGACGCTCGCTTGCAGAGGAATTGCGCAATCACAAACAGCTGAAACTGCAAAGATTCAAGGACGTTTTTCTGCCTGCGCTATCAGCACTCAATTCGGCCCACCAATCTGGTGTGGTGCACCGAGACATTAAGCCCGGAAATATTATGCTTTGCGAGAGCCCAAGCGGCGAGCAGCAAGTCAAAATAGTGGATTTTGGTATAGCAAAAGTTTTTGGTGAAAGAGAAGGCGATGGAGAAACAAAGAACCTTACAAAATCGGGAGCTGTATTAGGTTCACCAGCATACATGAGCCCAGAACAGTGCCGGGGACAAGATCTTGACGGGCGCTCAGACCTTTACTCAATGGCTTGCGTGATGTATGAAACACTTTGCGGCGAGCCACCATACACAGGCGACTCACTCTTAGAAATAATGCAAAAGCACAGCAGCGCGCCACCACCTACGGTGTCGGATCTAAGTCGCAAAATAGACATCAGGCGGGAATTAGCGCAAGTTACAATTTGGGGGCTGGCTAAGGATCCTACAACGAGACCACAAACAGCATCAGAGTTTGCACGAAAGCTAAACGAAGTATTAGAACGCATTACACTAGACAAAGCGCCCAAGCTAAAAAACGCCCCCAGTAAGCCTCAAAGCCTCTCAAAAAAATTGAAGTGGGGCGCAGGACTGGCGGCTGCAGGCGTGGCAATTGCGTCGCTCTTTCTGTTCTTAAATCATGATACTCAACAGAAGAAAAACGACGCTCTCAAATCAATGACTTTCGCACCAAAGAAAAGAGATGCAATTCTTCTTGCCCGTTTACTCGCAAGAGAGGATATTTCAGTATCGCTGGCTACTAGTCTTAGCAATCAAGCCGAAATGTACGAAAGCAAGGGAGACTTGAAAAATGCAAATTCACTCTGGAAACGTTCGCTCTATGTAAACGAGAAATTGTTTGGAAAAAACTCTCTCGAACTAGCTCGATTCCTTGCCGATTATGCTACGTTCCTCTTTAGACAAGAACACTATTCTGAGGCAGAGCCCTTTCTGAAACGATGCTTGAGCATAAGAGAGGAATTGCTTGAGGAGACTAATCCGGTGTTATTGTCCACACATCTTTCAATGGGAAATTGCTATTTCCAACAAAACAAAAACGCCCCCGCCGAGATGCATTTGAAGCACGTTTTAAAAATGAATGAAAGACTGGGAGAGGCAGACAACAGAGTGGTCATAGAAACGATGGATGTACTTTCAAGGCTATATCTCCGACAGGGCAAATGTTCTCAAGCAAAACCCCAGCTACAGCGAACAGTTTCATTTTTTGAAAATCAGCCAGAAGTAGACCACCGGAAGTTGATTGATATTTGCAATCGACTGGCTGGTTGCGATGAATATCTGGGCAATTCTAAAGATGCAGAAAAGAGCCTCAAAAAATATTTGCAAAACTCCGAGATCGTATTTGGAAAAAACAGCCCGCAGTTATGCAACGCACTTCAAAGGTTGGGAGCGTGTTATTTATCACAGAAGGAATACGCCCAAGCTGAGACTGCATTCGAAAGACTCATAGGAATTGACGAGCAAAACGCAGAAGATAAGAATGTCACATTGACAGACGATCTCAATGCTCTGGCAAGCTGTTATTTGAAAGAGAACAAAAAGATTGAAGCCAACGCGGTTCTAAAACGCATTGGCAATCTCAGCTCAAAAACAAAACGATAAGCGTCAAACACTTCTATGTCTTAAGTCGATTCAATAGATTAGCGATTGACCCAAACCCGAAAACGTTGGCTGCCATCTGTACCCTGGCCAGTAGGAACCATCGGCACCGTCGGGTCTGCATTACGACGACGCATTCCGAGTGGCGACGAAATCGCACTTGTCTGAGGATTGAATGGTGAACGCAAATCATACGCTGCACGAGTGCTTAAAGCTGGCGTTGCAGATTGCGGCAAAGCTGCCAATTGCGCCGGCATCTGCGGCTGCGCAACTGGAATCATGACAGCGGGCGCTGCAGCCGGCTGCCCAAACTGCTGGTTTGGTATGTAAACATAATAGGGCTGATTTGCAACAGGCATGGCGCCACCATAAGCTGGCATTTGCGCAGGCACCGCTTGCTGAACAACTTGAGTTGCGACAGCCGGCTGCACGCTCAATCCTCGCGTTGGAGCGGATTGCATAGCAGGCACAGCACCATGATTTTGTGCCATACCCGAAGCCGAAAGCATTTTTGCAACAGTTTCTTGGGCAGACTGTGAGGCTACTTCCGGCGCACCAAAAGCATCTGAAGCAGCTCCATGCTGAGTTTCGCTCTCATCATTTTTTGCTACTTCATCCCCATCAGAGTTATGCTCGTCATCACGAGAATCAGCAAGTCCATTAGAATCAGCCGAGTCACTTTCAGGAGAACCAATCCCGGCCGGAGCAGGCGCCGGGGACTCATGCACGGCTTGCGGCATTGCTTGTCCGAGCGCAGGAGCAGAGCGCTCTTGTGCGTGCAATCCTCCTCCCATCAAAGTAGCACCTACCATAGATAAAGCAGCCGCATTAGGGGTTTTCGAACCATCATCTTCAGCAACCAGAGTCATGTTGCCACCATGACTTTGAAAAAAGTCCAGGGTGTACGGCAACGAAATGAGAATGACAAAAACAGTTAAGGTCAAACCTACAACGAAACGCGGGTCAGTAATGAGCAAGCGCTTAGTATTGTCTTTTTCGACCTGCATGGCCATGTTCCAGACAGGAGATTGGTCAGCATGATGAGCAGCCGCCACGCCTCCGTGGTGCCCTCCATGATGACCGTGGTGGCCGCCGCCTCCACCCATTCCGCCATGACTCATCGCTCAATGTCTCCGTTACGGGATCCGGACATTGACATCCTAGATTAAATCTGGGCAGAAGTCTCAATATTGAGGGGGAAAACCGCATTAAATCGGCATCACAAAAAGTCGCTAAATCTCGCGCTCACGCAGACTTTGAGCTCTTTCCTCTTGCCCCGAGCTTTGCAAGTAATCAACAAAGATTTCTTTCACATAGCGCTTTAGAGCCGAACGAGGAAAGCGTATCGACTCTTCGAGTGACTCAGCAAACAGTAATTCGGCTTCGTCATTTTGACCATTTGTCGACAATTGAATGGCGCGCTGTAGCTTACCTAATATATGAAGGAAGCCGCCCTTGTCACTAAATTCACGAAACTGAAAAACAATTTCCAACCCATTCAATTTCGGAAGTGACAATAGCCTGTCTTGGAACTCGTCTTCAATTTCTTTGAAGTCAGTGCATATTTTGAGGAAATCGATCGACTCAAAAAACTCACGCAGACTTTCAACAATTACGCTGCGCAATAAGCTGCGCTTCTCATCAGCATCCATAAACTGCCAGGCATCGGCAGCGTCGCTATGTTCAAGCCTGTAAAACACCTGAGCGACAATTTCAATCGGCAGTTCATCTGAAATTACTTCGTCACTTTCAGTTCTTATTTCTATGTGCTGATAAACGAGACGTTGCGCACCAGCGCTGATGAAGACTGCTTCTCGCTCGCGACCAGTTGTTTTGAGTAAATTGACATACGAATCGAGAACCAACCTCATTCTGTCGTTATCATCAAGAGTAGCACTTTGCATTTTTTCGAGAACAGATTCGAACACAACGGCCGCTTCACTTGCCTTGTCTTGCGCGAGGAATGAGCAGGCAAGCAAGCCCATGGGGTACCATGAATCTCCAAACTCGCCTGGATTCGCTTCGCAAAACGTGAGCAAGCGACGGCAATATGCTTCAATTTCTGCGAATCGCCCCTGCTCTGCGCAGAGCACAGAAATTGCTTCAATATACTCAAGTATGTCGCCTTCAGGTTGCTTCTCGCGCTCCATCGTGTCTAAAACACGTCGCAACAATGGCTCAGCTTCAGCCCAACGTCTTTGCCTGAAAAAGAAAAAGGCAAGCTCGTGCAATGCGTTTGTTAGGTCTTCAGCATCGGGCAACTCAGTTCGTTCTAAAATTGCCACAGCTCGTTTGTACAAATCTTCTGCTTCAGCAATTTTGCCCTGCTCTTCTCTTACAAGCGCCATCATAGAATAAGGATATGCCAGCTCAGGATGCCAATTACCAAGTTTATTTTCAGCGGCATCAATCCATCGACGCAAGAGCGGCTCTAAACGATCTACATCACCCGCGCCACCACAGGCGACGGCAAGCGCTCGCAAAATTGCAAAACTCCACAGACTATTTGGGCGGTCACGATCGCATTCATCGAGTGCTTCAAGAAGCAATATTTTCGACTCATCAAATCGGCGCTGCTCAAGCAAATCAGCGCCCTGCTGTGATTTGCTCAACCAACTGGGCATGCCGAATTCTTCTATTTGGGCCGCATCTTTTCCAGTAATTGCAGTGATAATCCAATTGATGAATTCTGGCTTGTCCATCAGCTCGAGAAAGAGATCTATTTTGTCTCCTTCTTCTAAAATCGTGCTGCGTTTTTCTCTTTCTAAAAGCGGAACAATTGCTTTGACAAACGCGCTCATAGCCTCTTCATCGTGAGGTAGCTGCCGCAAAACGAAGCTGAATTCGGTAGGCAGACGAGCAGACAATTCATCCATTAGACGCGGATTTTTGATTAGCGCATCAGACATTTCTTGAGCAATGCGATCAAGATCTTTTGCGCTCAATGATGATTTCTTTTTGCTGTCTTTGTCAGCCGGTTTCATTCTAATTTCTTATCTCCGGCTATTGAAGTTGAACCACAAGCCCAGCCCACATCTCATCAGTCACTTTTTCAACGACTTTAAATGAATGCAACTCTAAGGCAGACTCGAGCCTGGGCGCCTTCTCAAGCAAAATTCCAGCCATAATGACTTTACCGCCTTTAGGCAAGAGTTTGGCATAGTCAGGAAGAAGAGCTATATTATCCTCACAGGTCAAATTGGACAAAATGGCATCAAATTGCTGCCCAGCCACTTGCTCTGTGCTTCCCTCAATTAGCTTGATTCGGCTATCGACTTTATTGATTTCCAAATTTTCAGCCGCAACCTTGCATGCGACAGGATCAATTTCAACTGCAACGATTTCGGCGTCGGGCAGTAATTGCGCTGCGGCAATAGCTAAAATTCCAGAGCCACTGCCCATGTCTACAATTTTTCCGCTCTGCAGATGCTTTTCAATGGCTCTCAAGCAAAACTGAGTAGTGGAATGAAACCCTGTGCCAAAAGCCATGCCAGGTTCAATCCAGATAATATGCCGCCCAGCAGTGTCTTCCGCCGGAATGCTGTCAAACCAGGGTGGACTAACCAGAAACTTTTCTCCTAGTTTTATAGGCGTCATGCCTTTTTTCCACTCAGCCAGCCAATCTTCTTCCTCAATTTTCTTAATGCGCAAGTTTGCCGCGACAGCTGCCAATCCATATTCATCAAGTGCAGAGCAGAGGGGCTCCATTTTGTCGGGCGAAATGCGATCGTGCTCAAAACTCGCCTGCAACGTCACAAGCCCATTATCTGAATTCATAAATTGGCAACCGTTGGCACCTTGATTAATCATGAGCCAGGAAGCCATCTCCTCGTGCTGAGCATCGACGTCAAATTCGACCACCCACCAACTGCGCTTTTGCTCTTGCTTTGTTTCCAATTTGCTCACTGCTTTGCCATCAATAGAGGTATATAAGCGTTCAATTATAAGATATTGGCTCCAATCCCCGCACATTTGCCGTCCGGGCAAATCAGCCCGGTCATGTGCAAAAAACACTTAACGGGAGCACCGGATAATGCCCGAAAAGCCACCCCCGCGGGGCATACGTCCGAAGCCGAGGCAGGGCGTTGACAACGACCAACGAAGGAAAGAAACTTGACATTAAACCGATACTTTTTCTTTCTTCGAGCTAGCTGCCGAGGCAAGAACCTCATCGGTAATTTTTCGCATTTCCATTCCTCTCTTAGCCAATTCTGCAAAAAATTCGGCCGCAGGAACACAAACTTCAGGTGCAAGAACGCCCCTCATTTTTATTTGACCGGAACAAATCATTTGCGCCACTATTGACGGTGGCACGCCCGTATCAAGCGCCCCGCAAGAAATCTTCCATTCTTTATGAGCCATCACGGTTGTCTCAAGCCGGCTGAGGATATTGCGACCATTTTTTGTGCCAGTCACATCAACACGAATGACTTCACAATCATCTGGGTCTGAGCTTGGCACAGGATGCCTTTCTATCAGAGAAGCCAGTATACGACGGGGTTTTAGCTCTACTCCATCTACATTGATAGAATCTTTGCTGCCAAAGCCGAGTGAAACCAGAAATTTGCAGTGCTCGTGAAAAGCTGTCGGCAAGCCCAATCGGTAAGTAACACGTTGCACACCCTTCTTTTCATATGTTAGAGGCAAAGTCGCCACTTCCGAGTGAAGAGTCAAAAATGACGAAGCGCGACCAAGTGGAGGCGGGAATTCATGCACTTTTTCGCCAGACATTGCAGGCACTTCCCTAAACTTACCGTCTTCAAAAACATAAGGGCTAAGGAAATATTCGTCCAAAATAGTATCAAGCGAATATGGCGGCAGAAATGGGTGGTCGCAGGCTACAAGGTCAACCGAAGCGGCAAAAATGTCGATAGACTCAACAGTGTCCATCTCATCGGCAGCACAAGCCGCCATTACATTTGTCATGCCAGGAGCGGCTCCCATACCGAGAACAGCCAACAGTTTTTTGTCCACAAATTTTTGGTTCAACTCTAATTGCTTGCGAGTAATGTGAAACAAGCCACCAAGGTCAAGATAATGGCAAGCGGCTTTTAATGCGGCTTCCATAACCTGCAGATTGAAAACATATGGAGAGCAATTGATGACTGCGTCATATCCATTCAGCAAGGAGGATAGCCCCTCAGCGTCCTGAATGTCAGCCTTTGCAGTTTTAAGCTTGGCATTGCCCAACTGTGTTTTTAGCGCATCGGCACGCTCTATGCTGAGGTCGCAAATGAGGACTTCCTTGACCGCAGCTGATTCTGCCAGGTCTCGAATAGTGACTTGCCCCATTGCGCCGGCACCTAAAACAACGATTTTCACAATGCACCTCACAAAGAAACGGACAAACAAAGAGTCGCGAAGAATTCGCGTAATCAGCTAGATGCGCTTAGTTTATCACTCTGAAGCTTGCAGCAGCCTCACAACAACGAAGACGGAAGGTCTCAGCTGAATGACGCCACTTAAAAAACAAAGAGGCGGCACCTCAGGCGCCACCTCTCCAGAATTTTTGGATTTTGTCGGGGCTTAACGCCCGCCGTACGAGCCATATCCGGCTACGCCAGAACCATAATTGGCCGCACCGCCATTAGAACCGGGCACATAAAGGTTGCCCTGCGGTTGCGCTTGTCGACCGTACATATTGCGACGTTGCTGATATTGCATCATTCTTTCTTGTTGTCGCATACGCTTAATTGCATTGGCTCTGGCAATTTCGTCGCCGTACACCATGGAACCATTATCCATTCTCATAGCGCCGTTATTGCCCGTATAGATGTCGTCACCAGGGTTGCGAATATAACCCCCCCAGCTGGTTGTCGGCAAACCACCTGCGTTAGACCCGGCTTGCTTGCCCTGAGCCGAACGGCTCATCGTGCCTGCGCCGATATAGGTTCCAGATGGCGTGTAAAGACCAGTCTGATTTTGGTTAACGACTCGGCTATCACCGTAGCTCTGGTGATATTGCGCCATCGCCGGCAAACCGGAGGCTAGAGTAATGATTCCCAAGAGACAAGCAATTCGTTTCATCTGCAAAAACCCATAGTAAATCGGGCCAGGGCCCACCACATGACATCAGTTTACCCTAAACTGGGTCTAATGAAAACTTATTTTTTCGTGGAAAAAACGTGGATTTTGCGGCTCAGTCCATAAAACGGTACTTGACGAGGGCTCCGATTGCCCCAAAACCGTCTTTCCAGGTAATTTTTTTGCCTTCAGTATAGTCTCGCCCGAAATATGAAATCGGCAGCTCATAAATCCTCACGCCCTGTTTGAGAATTTTGGCTGTGATTTCAGGCTCAAATTCAAAACGATTGGATTTTATGTTTACTCGTTTGAAAACGTCAGCCTTGAAAACTTTGTAGCAAGTTTCCATGTCAGTAAGAGTTGAGTCATAAAGGATGTTTGTGAGCAGACTCAAAAATTTATTGCCCATGTAGTGGCTAAATTTGAAAGCCCTGGTGGTGGCTCCGCCAGATAAGCGAGAACCGTAAACCACATCTGCCCGCCCCTCCAATATGGGCTTCAGAAGTGCCGGGTATTCATCGGGACTGTATTCAAGGTCTGCATCCTGAATCATGATGATGTCACCAGTCGCATGCCCCTGAGCCGTTCGTAATGCGGCGCCCTTGCCCTGATTTTTGTCGTGAAAGTAAATGCGAGCTGAATATTTTGAAGCATCTAATGATGCGAGAATGTCGCGAGTTCCATCAGTTGAACCGTCATCAACAACAATCAGCTCTTTTTGCAACCCCGATGAATCTGCGTTAGATACCATCTCCAAGACTTGCACGAGGGTTTTCGCCTCATTAAAAACCGGGATTAATATAGAAAGAGTTTTCAAATTCTGTCCTAAGCCTTTAGCAAAACTGCGTGCTCATGCGCTTTAGATTCGACTGCATCGTCAAGCGGTGCCAAGTCAAGCGAACCATATCTACGAGCCAGAGCAAATTTGATTATCTCATCTGCAAAGCTCGGATTTTTCGGCAAAAGAGATCCGTGCAAATAAGTTCCATAAACCATACCGCGTCCTAATGGCTGTGCAAGACCTTCTTTGCCGTCATCACCATTGTTTCCATTGCCCTTCACTATTGTTCCAAGAGCTTTAGTCTCATGGCCAAGAAAAGTTTTTCCGCTGTGGTTTTCAAAACCAACCAGAGTTTCGCCATTGTCTCTCCTGACTACAACGTTGCCAATCATGCGGCGATTTCCTGCAACTGTGTAAGCGTCAACAAGTGAGATGCCAGGCAATTCGGGGCCTTCATGTGGACGGTAATAGTGTCCAAGCAACTGATAGCCTCCGCAAATAGAAAGAATTACAGCGCCTCCTTCTATTGATTGACGCAAAGCATTTTTGTTTGCGCACAAATCTTCTGCAATAACTTGTTGCTGCTTGTCTTGACCACCACCTACAAAATAAACATCGTAATAGTCAGGGTCTAATGCTTCGTTAAGCCCGGTCGCCGTCACTTCAGTCTCAATGCCGCGCCACTGGCACCGGCGGGTCAAAGTGATGATGTTTCCCCTGTCGCCATATATATTGAGGTAATGAGCGTAGAGATGAGCTATGCGTAATTTTGGGGTTTCGGACATGGGTTCCCTGCGGTAACTAGTCAGAGTTTAGCTTGATATCAATCGAATGATATCAATTGCAGATTGAATTCGCCCAAGCCCGCTTGAGGCAGATAGCTCGACAGAGCTTCAGCATTAGAGACTCAAATTGGTTTACAAATTGCTTGCAAACGTTTTTCCAAATTTCAAAAACAAGTTTCTACTTAATGATTACAGGGATGTCTTATCTTGAGATCTTGAGCTGAGCCCTGTTGATTACTGCCAAAATGCCCGAAACGGCACAGGCACTACCCGCAGTATCACAGGTTAATACCACCAGCAATACCAGGCGCCGCTTGATTTCTGCAAGTTCTTGATTTCTATGACAGCGAAAAGCTGCATGGCTGCTTGATTAGCAACAACATTATCGGTCGCATTGTATACACGAAGATACTCGTCAAGTACAAGCTGCCAAGCGAAAGCCACTCCAGGCGCTAGTTTCCAGACTCCTTTCGTATATATCGCCCGCAATCATGTAAAATCATTAAAGTTATTTAAGTTGCTCCGTTTCGGCACAGAGCGCGGGTCTCGGGTAATCCCCAATGCATTGCGTTACTTTTGCAGGATTTCCTACTACTATTCACCGAAGCAATTGGGGTATATTGCCGTAGGAGTCAGGTCAATTCTGAATGAGGGAGTGATAACTGGTATGAATAAAAGGTTGGCAACCTTGCTTTCAGCAGTTGTAGCACTAGGTGCAAGCACTGTATTTACTACGTCCGCAGCGAATGCTCAAGGAGCAACTAACGTCAGCGAACTAACTGATGTTGTTGGTAACGAATGGGCATACAATGCGCTGAAAGAACTTGTTAATAACCCCTGCCATGTATTGGTAGGTTATCCGGATCGTACATATCGTGGACAAAAGTCCACAACACGTTTTGAGCTGGCAGCAGCTCTCTACAAGTACGAGCAATGCGTCGCTGAGCGACTAGCTCAAAAGGCTGATAAAGCAGACTTGGAAAAGTTTGCGGCTCTGCTTGAAGAGTTCCGCGGCGAACTCAATCAGCTTAAGGCTCGTGTAGATGATCTCGAACGACGAATGAAAGCCGTCGAAGAAAAGAACATCGAACAAGACATGAGACTAGCTTATGCTGAAAGGCAGAAAGGTTTCTTGTATGAACGTCTCGTAAAAGGTACGTTCATTGATGTCAGAGACATAGGCGTCGGAGTTGGTCGCGGAGCACGCGCCATCTACGACTACTTATTCTAAGCAACAAGTAGCTCAATTCAGCCTGATCTCCTCGAAAGCTCTCGTTGGCAATTGTCGGCGAGGGCTTCCGTTTACCCCTAACGGGGGGAGTCTAAAAGGAACCCCAGTTGTCCGTCCCGGCCTAAAAGCCCTGGGCGGCATATTGGTTTGTAGTGGAAACTCTGTGCAACTATAATTGTCTACCGTGTCGACTGGGGCTAAAGCAATGAATGTCAAAACAGACTTGAGCCAAGACCTGAGCTTCGCTTTGCAAATTTGCAAAGAAGCAGGGAAGCTGGCTCTTGCGCACTTTAAACAAGGCGTTGAAGTCACAATGAAACCGGACAACACACCGGTGACTTTAGCTGACAAGGAGTGTGAGAGTTTAATCCGTAAACTGATCTCTGAACGCTATCCAGACGACGCCATATTGGGCGAAGAGGAAGAAGAGAGAGAAGGAAGCTCCAAGTCAAAACGCAAATGGATCATCGATCCTATAGACGGCACTTATAATTTCGCCCGTGGAATACCAATTTTTTCTTTGCTTCTGGCTTTAGAACAAAACGGCGAAATTGTCATAGGTGTAGTGCATAATCCGGCCAATGACGATACCTTTTATGCAGAAAAAGGCTGTGGCGCCTACCGCAATGGTGTGAAAGTGAGTGTTTCGAAAGTAGAAAAGCTCGAAGATTCGCAATTTGTTTTCGGTGCGCCAAATCGCATTCTTGCCCTGGGTTATTGGAATGGATTTACAAAGCTCATCGAATCAACTTACCGCCAACGCGGACTGGGCGATTATCTGAATTTTGCCTATGTTTTTGAAGGAAAAGCTGAGGCGGCCCTGGAAGTCGGGCTAAAACCATGGGACATCGCGCCGATGAAAATCATTGTCGAAGAAGCAGGAGGACGATTTGCCGATCTCGATGGAGGCAACTCTGTTTACACGGGTAGCTGCCTCGTATCAAATGGCAAAGTGCACGATGCTTATTTCAAAATGCTCTTGACGCCTTAGTGCTGCAA
The DNA here is from genome assembly GCA_964546815.1 of uncultured Candidatus Obscuribacterales bacterium. GTDB lineage: Bacteria > Cyanobacteriota > Vampirovibrionia > Obscuribacterales > Obscuribacteraceae > JAIEPM01. The sequence continues at coordinate 35,587 of CAZJLR010000003.1, forward strand.
GTACTGGGTAAAATGCTTTGCGGGGTTTCACAGAAGTTTGGCAAGTCAAAGTTAGATGAACAGATTCAAATGGTCTAACACAGTGCGGGGTCGCATGGCAGTAGTCATGACTGTCAGCAGTATTGTGCCGATTGTAATTTGCCATGTCATCGTGAGTGGATTGCATGGATTCAATTTGATCGACTTGCTCTGGTACGTTCCATTGATTCCAGTGCTTGCACTCATCAACTGGTATTTGGCTGGAATAATAATTGCTCCACTTAGCGAACTCATTTCGTCCACCAATAAACTTGCCTCGATGGATCTCCGACAAAGACTTGATGTCGACCTTAATGAGTCAAGCGAAATTTTGGAACTGCGCAAAGCATTCAATAGATTGCTAAACCGTCTCGAAGAGTCATTGAATATTCAGTGTCAATTTGTGGGCGACGCAAGTCACGAGTTGCGCACTCCATTGACATCAATTCAAGGTTACACAAAGCTTCTGCAACGACGTGGTGGAAATATTGATCAACAGTTGTTGGGTGAAGCACTACAAACAATTTCGGATGAAAGCGGACGACTAATACGTTTAGTGTCTGATTTGTTGCAGTTAGCTAGAGCAGATGCCGGCCAACCAGTAATTGCACAGAAAAATTTGATCGACCTACGCCAGGCACTTGAAGGTGTCGAAGACACCGTAATGGTGATTGCACCCGAGCAAATTGAAATTCAGTTTATTGTGCCTCAACGCCCACTATGGGTTTTGGCAGACCTCGACAAACTCAAACAAATTTTTCTCAATTTGACCAACAATGCAATTAAAGCGACCCAGGGCGGCGGAAAAGTAACCGTTACGTTGCGCTCAAATAACAATGAAGCAATTGTGCGAGTAATTGATACCGGTATTGGTATCGCACCGGCAGACCAACAAAGAATTTTTGATCGCTTCTATAGGGTTGAACGCTCACGCACGCGCAGTCGTGTTTATGGCGGCGGAACAGGACTGGGATTGGCGATTGCGCTTGCAATCGTAAAAGCACATGGTGGCAGTATTGAACTTGAGTCAGAGCTGAATAAAGGTTCTACATTTACAGTTCGCTTGCCACTGGCAGACCGCGAAGAACTACGTAAAGCCGGAAAAGAACTGCCTGACGACTCACTTCCCAACCTTGAGTGAGGGGGCTTCTCGGGCTACATCATCACGCATTTTAGTAAGTCGTTTTACTATGCTGCCTATGGAAGGGTCGTTCGAATCAAGGTAAGGCAAGTACTTGTCGCAAAGTTCGAGTGCCTTTTTCTTCTCTCCAAAAAATACATAGGCTTCAAATGCATCCAACACTGAAGCAGCAAAAAGATTTGGAAATATATTTCTAACAGCGAAAGCATTTGAGAGATTTTCCCGACACAATTTAATTGTTTCGGCAGCTTTGCCTTCTTCACGAAAAATCATTGCATCTTTTAAATCCAGTGAAAGATGCAACTCGCTTGTGTCATCTTCATGCAAATACTTCCTACCAAGGCTTACGCATTCATGCGCCTTGCCATATTCATGAAGCCCCTCATAGCAACAAGCTTGACCTAAAAATACATTGACCCTGCCAGCTAAGTAGTTGCTTTTGTCAAAAGCCTGCTGACATAGCTCGTAGTTTTTCAAAGCCTCTTTGAGATGATTACTTGAGCGCAGATTGTGAGCACTTGCAGCATACATAAAAGCAACAAATTCCGGACTTTTTTTCCTGAGTACCGGTAAACAGATAGGGATAAACTCAGGAAAATATCCACAAGCATCGCATATGGTGTTGTACTCATAGTGAGCTTTATCTTTTGTTTGCTCAGCGCGACGCAAGAGAGGCAGCAAGCGCGACTTCGCAAGCTCTCTATTTCCGCTCATAAGTGCAGAGTATAAATCCAATACTTGCAATTTATAGGCAACATATGCAGAGCTTTTGGAAAATTTGCTGCCTTTCAGTACCTTTATCAACTTATTTGCGGTTTTAAAATCCCCAATGCTTTGATTGGCTTTTATGCATTCAGTGCAGGCCAGGGCTTGCGCCTCACTTTTATCAAGACCATGATCAAAGTAGGAAGTTAAGGGAGCGACCTCTCTTTGATTGCCGTGATCATTTTGAAACTGCATGAAAGAGGCAAAATTTTCATAACCATTGAGGTCTTTGAGTTTTGAATACTCCCTTAACGCTCGGCTTCCAAACTCCGCAGCTTTTTCTGGTTGATTCTTTTCAAAAGACCAGGTTGTTGCCTTACTCAAATACGCCGCATACTCCTCAGGATAATTCGACACTTGCTTCTGGTATTTGTTTAGCAAAGCAATAGCTTTGTCGAAAGCAGAACTATGTTCGTATGCATAAAACAACGAGGAAAAATCCTTGATTTTATATTCGAGAAAGATTTTGTCGTTGTCTGGCATTATTTGTGACAGCATTTCTTCAGCCAGGGGAAAATCACTTATTGCAACGGCACATTCACGCTTTACTGCATATAGGTCATAGCGATAAAGGTTACGGCCAGGCTTTCTATAGAGCTTTGCCGCCAAAGCCTCATCTGCCTTCTTGCAAATGAGTGCACAGAAATAGTGCCCACGGTCCCAATTTACAGGTTGGCAATTGGCAAAACATTGCGAAAGATAGCCTAAAGCACTTTCGTCATTCATATGCTTCTCAAGCCATTGCCTACAGCGCATGACTCGGTCACTTTGTATGTTTCTTGGATTACCCGCAAAAGCGTCCCAGCTCATATTGAAACTCGGGTCGTTCACTTCAACGCTTGTTGGATTCTTCTTTAGATATTGGGGCAGGTAATTAATTGCTCCATATGAAATAAGCAATAAGAGCGAAACGTAAGCCACCATTAGCAGTGCCTTTTTTCCAGACTGCGCTTTGAATTCGCTTTCCAAAATTTCTTGAACTGTTTGCATATCGGGCCAACGATCTTCAGGCTTTTTCTTCAAGCAGCCAAGAATCACATTTTCCAATTGTTTTGAAATTGGCAGACGCGATGGTATTCGCGTTATCTCTTTATTGAGATGATTGGACAAAATCATCCATTCGGTGTCGGCTTCCATAGGAGGATTGCCGCAGCAAAGCTCATATAGCAAGCAGCCTAAAGAATAAATATCAGATCGCGCATCGACCTTGCCAGAACGGCACTGCTCTGGACTCATATAGTTTGCAGTGCCGGCAAAGCTGCCTTCTAGCGTTAATTGTTGAGAGCCAGTTTCAGAGCTACTTTTGTGAATTCCAAAATCGATTATTTTAGCGATAGGTTCGCCTTCAAAATCTTGAATCAACACATTTGCAGGCTTTAAATCGCGATGCACAACTTTCATGTTGTGAGAGTAAGCCAGCGCCCGACAAATTTGAGCAGCATAATTTCTGATTTCTTTTTCGCTGAAGTTTCTACCTGCTTTCAATAATTCAGCAAGAGAAGTTCCATGAACATATTCCATGACCATGTAGGTACGGCCATCATTTAACCTGCCCACACCGTACATGCAGACAATATTGGGATGCTGAAAAGAAGCAAGCAATTTGGCTTCTTGTTGAAAACGTTCAAATGCGACACCAGACTCCGCAGCAAGGTTAGCCAATACCTTGATAGCCACATCGCGACTCATCAAGAGTTGTTTGCCTTTCAACAAAATTGAATTTGCGGTAATTGAAAGGCAGGCACTTATTTCGTAACCCTGTGCAAACAGCTCTTCCGCAATTGGTTGCCAAAGCGTGTTATTGCCTTCGGTTGCCAAATGCGGAATGCCTTTAATAGATTGACTTAGAGTTTGTCAGCTTATTTCTTAGCTGCTGCTGCCGCTGCGGCTGATCCGCCGCCACCCTTCTTCGGCACTACACGAGCTACAAGCTCTTCGTGCGGATTGACGATGCGAACGCCAGGAGCGGTTTTCAGTTGTGAGAAATGTACGCCCTGTTCGATTTCTTCGATTGTGCTGACATTTACTTCAACGAATTCTGGAATTTCGCTGGGCAAACATTCCAAATCTACGTATTGGTACATTTCAACAAGTAGTCCGCCCTTAGCAACAGCTGGAGCTACTCCAACAAACTTCAGCGGCACTGTTACGTTGAGCTTGCGGTTTGTGGCTACCTGGTAGAACTCTACATTTAGAATTTCGCTGGTGACGTGCTTGCGGTGCACTGATCTGATTAGCGCATTCTTCGAACCCTCTGGTGTTTCGAGTTCAATTACTTGCGAGAATGCAGCTGCCGGTAGACGTGTGAAATTGTCTTTCGATAGTTGGAAGGATTTTGATTCGACTTCCGGCCCGTAAACCGTAGCAGGAATTTTTCCACAACGACGCAGCTGATTGGGCTTTTTAGCATCGCGACCCTCTACTTTCAGCTTGATCCTTTCCATGACATACCTCTATCTTAAATGAACGAACGTTAACCCGCCGATGCGGGAGCCTGAGCTGCACACAGGCGCAAGAGCTGGGGTGCAAGGATTCGAACCTCGGAATGGCTGGACCAAAACCAGCTGCCTTACCACTTGGCGACACCCCAAAGCAGGCACAAGGTAGGATTTTATTGAATTTGAGCCGTGATTGTCAACTCGACGATAACAATATATAAAATCGCCATACAGCAAGCCCAGTGAGGCTCAAGACCCAGATATAGATGTCCTATTGTAACCCACTCTTAAGCCTGCCACTTTCCTCAAACAGCGACTGGGCAAAGCGCAAAGCTGCTTCCTGATTATCTTGACCACTGGCCATTCCTGCCAAAGCCTTGAGCCTGCCTGCTTCATCTAAAATGTTGACCTGGGTGCGAGTGCTTGTTTTGCCCTGCTCTTTGGAAACGTAAATGTGGTTGTCAGCTACTGAAGCGATAATCGGCTGGTGAGTAATGCATAGAATTTGCTGCGACTTAGCCAGCTTGGCTAGTTTGTCCCGCATGGTCTGCAGCACTTTGCCGGAAAGACCAGTGTCAATTTCGTCAAAAACAACTGTTGAAACTTTCTCAGCACCAGCAAATATTGTTTTGACCGCCAACATTACGCGGCTCAATTCGCCACCCGAAGCGATTTTGGCAACTGGCATCATTGGCTGACCAGGGTTTGAACATAGCAAAAATTCAGCGCGGTCTAAACCTGAGGGACCAATTGCTTCAATTAATTCGTCGTGATTTTCTGAGGCATTAGTAGTCAAAGCTATTTCGAATTTGCAATTGCTCATTCCAAGATCAGACAATTCAGCATGAATTTTCTTGGAAAGTGATGCAGCCAGTTTGGAACGTTTTTTCGACAGGTTGCTGGCAATGTCGAGCAACTCGTTGCTGACCGATTCAAGTTCTGCCTGCAGACTTTGTATTGCAGTTTGGGCGTTGCCCAGCTGCTCAATTTCTTCTTCGAGAATCGCCTGCCGCTCAATTGCATCGGCCAGTTCGGGGCCATATTTACGCTTGATTGTTGCGAGAACAGCTGCGCGTTCGTCAAGATTTGCCAGGGTTTCAGGGTCGGAATCTAGTGACTGGCAGTGTTTGCGAATATTTCTGGCTTCATCTTCAAGCCGAGAAAGACTATCGTTTAAAGATGACTCGACAGCTTGAAGCCTGTCATCAAGTTGAGCAGCTTTAGATATCTCAGCAAGGGCACTTTGAATTAGTTCAAGCACACCCGGTTGATTTTCTTGCTCGCTGCCTCTCAAATAGATTTGCGCATTTGAAAGCAAAGTTTCAAGCTCAGTAACATTGGACAGAAGCTTGCGTTGTGAATTTACCTGTTCGTCCTCATGGGGATCTTCCAGTTGAGCTTCTTCAAGTTCGCCTAACTGAAAACGAGCAAAATCGAGCCTGCGTTCTCGCTCTGACTCAGATGTAAGCATCGAGGCAAGTTCAGTTTGAAGTTGTTTTCGTTTGGAATATAGCGTCTTTAAGCGAGACACCAGCTTCTTGTGATCGGGCTCGGCAAGTGCATCAAGCATTTCAAGTTGAGACTGGGGCGATAACAATGTACGTGACTCATGCTGTGCATGAACTGTCACCAGTCTTTGACGTAAGTCCTGAACCAGAGCGAGGTTTACCAGCGCGCCGTTAATTCGAATTTTAGAACCACTGCGGCTGATTTCGCGACTGCAGGTAAATGAATCTTCTTGCTCATCGATTAGCTCTTGTTGTTTCAGCCACAAAGCAATTTCCGGAGTCGTTTTGAAACTGGCTTCTATGATGGCACGATCGGACTGGGGACGAATAGCACTGGGACCAACCTTGCCCCCGAGCACCGCATTGAGTGCATCCATTATTATCGACTTACCGGCACCAGTTTCGCCGGTGAGAACATTGAGCCCCCAGGCAAACGACACGCGCACGTGTTCGACAAGAGTGAAGTCTTTGATTTCAAGTTCTAAAAGCATAAAGTTATCAGCCAAAGCCTAACGTTCAATATGATAGCCGTATCTTCGGAAAAGTCAGCAACAAATATATCCAATGGATAGCATTTATTTTTTCTGCCACCATATACGGTCGCATGCATGAGATTTTCTGACAGAATTTTGCGGGGTCAGAAAAACATCGATTTTATACCCACAAAGTCAGAAGCGCATGTTTTTCTGACATTTCCGCGCCTTGTCAGAAAAACATTGATTTTCATCCTACAA
>CAZJLR010000003.1:42290-247410 GCA_964546815.1 uncultured Candidatus Obscuribacterales bacterium
AAGTCAGAAACGCATGTTTTTCTGACATTTCTGCGCCTTGTCAGAAAAACATCGACTTTCAAACCACAAAGTCAGAAACGCATGTTTTTCTGACATTTCTGCGCCTTGTCAGAAAAACATCGATTTTCAAATCACAAAGTCAGAAACGCATGTTTTTCTGACTTTTCTGCGCCTTGTCAGAAAAACACCGATTTTCAAACCACAAAGTCAGAAACGCATGTTTTTCTGACATTTCCACGCCTTGTCAGAAAAACATCAATTTTCAAGTTCAAGAGCCATGAAGCAAAAAGTGCATGATTTCACAGTGCCCTTTACTTACTTGCACATTTCATCAAGCTGTTGCAAAGGTTATATTGATACTACAAACGAACCCAAGCCTTTACCCTTCTAAATGCCCCGCCCCAAGCGGGGTTTTTAGTTTCTTAGCTCTACATTGCAGCATTAGCTGATCAACTGCATAATCTAACAGTCAATCTTACTTGTAAGCACATTTCATCCAAGCCCTGCGGAAGTTATATTGATAGCACAAACGAACCCAAGCCTTTACCCTTCTAAATGCCCCGCCCCAAGCGGGGTTTTTAGTTTTCAGGCTTGAAAGAAAGCATCATTGCAATTGCAGCAATAAGTTCTGCATGATTTCACAGCCAAGCTTACTCAGTTACACATTTTACTCAGCCATTGCAGAAGTTATATTGTTAGCACAAACGAACCCAAGCCTTTACCCTTCAAAAATCCCCGCCCCAAGCGGGGCTTTTTGTTTTACGGCTTCTGCCCGACATTACGAAAGCAGAGCCAAATCACTGCATAATTTCACAGCCATACTTACTTAGATGCACATTTCGATCAGCCTTTGCTAAAGCTATATTGATAGCACAAACGAACCCAAGCCTTTACCCTTCAAAAATCCCCGCCCCAAGCGGGGCTTTTTGTTTTACGGCTTCTGCCCGACATTACGAAAGCAGAGCCAAATCACTGCATAATTTCACAGCCATACTTACTTAGATGCACATTTCGATCAGCCTTTGCTAAAGCTATATTGATAGCACAAACGAACCCAAGCCTTTACCCTTCAAAAATCCCCGCCCCAAGCGGGGCTTTTTGTTTTACGGCTTCTGCCCGACATTACGAAAGCAGAGCCAAATCACTGCATAATTTCACAGCCATACTTACTTAGATGCACATTTCGATCAGCCTTTGCTAAAGCTATATTGATAGCACAAACGAACCCAAGCCTTTACCCTTCAAAAAACCCCGCCCCAAGCGGGGTTTTTTGTTGCCATTCTGGCCATTTTTCAGCAAGCAACAAATCGGCAACAATTAGCTGTTAAAACTGAGCTAATAAAACACCGATGCTAGTCCCAAGAACACCACGTTTTTGGGGTTGCGAAAACGCGAGGTCATAATGCATCCAATAAAAGACGTTGCCTGGTCTGATGAGTACCCAAGCACAAACGCACCGCAAACAGCAAACGGTTTCAGCGAAAATTGCATAGAGGTCAAAGACCTGACCTGCACTTATTCCGGAGGTCGATTTAGAGCCGTAAACAATGTAAGCCTGGACATCAGGCGGGGGGAAGTCTTTGGATTAATCGGCATGAATGGTGCCGGAAAAACAACATTGTTCCATTGCTTACTTGGTTTCATCAAAGCTAATTCAGGCAGCATTCTAATCGACGGAAAAGACCCCAATGATATTAGGCTGCACCGCCAAATCGGCTACATGCCGGAAAGGCTCACCTTTAATAAAAACCTTTCGCCCCTCGACTTTCTAGAACTACATCACGCCCTTGCACAGCAACCCAAGGCACATTGCAAAAGTGAAATCAGGGACTTGCTGAGGCGAGTTGAGCTTTCACCGGCAGCATGGACGGCACCAATGCGCAGATTCTCACGCGGCATGCTGCAGCGTGTAGGCATTGCCAGTGCGCTCATCGGAAATCCACAATTTCTATTTTTGGATGAACCAGCCTCAGGCATTGACCCACTCGGTGTACTTATGTTCATTAAACTGATGCGAGAGCTAAGTGAGTCAGGAACAACAGTTGTGCTGAACTCTCACCAACTAGAGCAGGTGGAGAAAGTTTGTACGAGAGTAGCGTTTATTGCTCACGGAACCATAACCAAAATCATCGAAATTCAACCCGATAATCCGATTCAAAACATAACCATTGCAATCAAGCATCTAGATAACAGTATCAACGCCGAACTGCAATCAAGCATTGCAAACGTTCTACAAAATACTGGAGGACGACTAATCGGCGCACAAGGAAACACAATTGAAGCCACCCTCACAAACATAGAAGCAGCCCCTCTGCTTATCGAATTACTACTCAACCAGGGAGTAAAAATAGTAGAAGTAAAAAAATCTGGACACAACCTTATGTCTGCATTTGAGGAGGCACCATCATGGTTCTCGCGCTTGTAAAATCAACTTTCAAGGAAATAATCAAAAGCACACCGAAGAGCATTGCAATCATAACCATTCTCGTAGTGCTTTGTTTTTCAATCTTCATGTATTTGGACAGTCCCTGGTACGACGGACGTTTACCAAGTGAATATCTCGTACCCGCGGTCGCAGCCGTCGCAGCAGGAGTTATCGGCAATGACTCCACTGGTGGTATCATGCCACTTATCTTTGCTCGTCCAATTTCAAGGACAAAGTATCTCGTCACAAAGTGGGCGTCAACCATTTTGTTCAGCTGCCTGCTCATGATTATTTTAGATGGACTGCAACTTTCGATTGCATCAATGCGTCCAGAGATCATGCCTGACTTGCAAACGATACTCCTGGGTATGGGCAACCAACTTTTCAAATGCGCCGGACTAAGCACCGTTCTCGTGTTTTTCTCCACCCTACTTCCGTCTTTTGGAGATGTTGCGCTCTACGGAGGGCTAACGCTGGCAGCTCAGTCTACTGGAAATGTGGGTTGCTGGCTAAAAATGCCTGAGTTGGCCTCGCTAGGTAAAGACCTGGAAAAATTCATAAATCCCTCCTTCGACCTGGCACAAGTTTTTTTTGTGCAATATCCATCAGCAGCCGAAATATTCACCTACTCAAGTCAAATTATGCTCTTCCTCGCAGCTGCAGTAATAGTCATCAACCAAAAGGAAATAGGTTATGGAGCAGAATAATAGATTTTCAAACAAGAGAACCCCATTCTTTTTGCCCGCCTTAGCCAGCCTATTGATTATCGGAGGGTTTCTCAGTCGGGACATTGAAAAAACACATCGACCGGCCGCAAAGAATTTTATCAACTGGCACTCTCAAACTGAAGCCATGCAATTGAGCAAGCACTTGCACAAACCAATACTTTACGTCTTCACGGAAAGCGCCTCGGAAAAACGTGAATACAGAGGACCAAGCGAAAGACTCGAGCTTGAATTTCTAGCACTACCGCAAATTGCACGCAAATTAAACCAAGAATTTATTTGTGTCAAAGACGATCACAGTCAACCGGAAATGGGTGTTGGAAGAGCAATGTCAAAGTTGGAACAAACTTTTGCTATCGTGGTTTGTCCAGCACTCGTTGTTTATTTGCCAGAACGCAAGAAACATAAAGTGTACTCCGGTTTTCGTACAAAGTTCTCTGCAGAAGAATTTCTGAGCGACGCGCTTTCATCGATATATTGCCGCGACAAACTAAATATAGACTGGCGCCCGCTCAAGCTTGCGTTGAAGGAGCAGCAACAAACTCACAAACCGTTATTAATAGTCAACGAGCGCGGATACAGCAGAGTAGAATTTCAAGACGCTGCTATAACGGAAAAAGTGAACAAAGATTTCATTCCGATTAAAGTATACGGCGATCTGGATTGTCAAAACGTTGAGCCACAAGAAAGTGCAGGCGCGAACGAGCTAGCTCTCTTGGAAGAGGATCTGAAATTGGGTACAGAGACTTTTTTCGCCGTCGTCCCCGAAGATGGAAATCCAAGTAGTTGCACTGGACAATATGGTACATCCACAATTCTCAAATTCCTGAACCGCAGTACTAAAAAATATGGACTCCTATCAAGACTGAGGAACCAAATCTAGCGTTTTGGACTTGACACATATTCTCTCGAGTGAGAAGCTACGCCATATCTGGCACTTAGCTAAGAGTTGCGAAGCCACATTTAGTCTGGAAACTCTATGGGTAATATCCTGGTCGCCGAAGACGACAAGCTGCTTCGAAATACTATTGTTGATGCACTCACAACAGAGGGGCATTCAGTAACCGCAGCAGAAAATGGCTCGGATGCAATTGCGCATTGTAGTCTGAGCAATTTTGATTTGTTGATTCTCGATTGGAACTTGCCTGAGCGACCAGGCATCGAAGTATGCAAAAGCTATCGACAAGCAGGCAAGGCAGAACCAATTCTATTCCTAACATCAAGGAGCGATATAAGCGACAAAGAATCTGCCTTTGCTACTGGTGCAGATGATTATTTGACCAAGCCATTCCAGCTAAGAGAATTGATTGTCCGCGTAAAAGCCCTGTTGCGCAGGCCTGTAGCTTTAATTGAAGACAGCATGCCAATTGCTGATGCTGTTTTTAATCCAAAGGCAGGGACAATAAGCAGACACAAAACAATAGCCAGGCTGCAGCCAAGAGAAGCAGAATTGCTGGAGTTTTTTCTCAAGCGTCCCAACCAGGTCATTCGAGCAGAAGCGGTAATGGCAGCCGTCTGGGGTTCAGACTTCGATGGTTCGGAAGTAGCCTTGCGTGCGTGTCTTGCAAGGGTGAGAAAGTCGCTGGCTATTTTTGGACTGGAAAAATCAATCGAAACAGTACACGGATTTGGCTATCAGTACAAAACACCGCTCCAGTCGAAATAAAAATTCAGATATTCAATTTTAAGCGATTCAACTTTTCATTTGCGCTTGAGACTTAGCCTTTTCCTGCGACACAGACAATGGAAGTGAAAACCAGAACATTGAACCTTGATTCGCCCTCGACTCAAAACCAATGTGGCCACCGTGCTGCTCGATGATTGCCTTGCTAATGGGCAAGCCCAACCCAGTACCATTGCGGTTGTCTTCTTCCTGGCTAGCCACAAATCTTTCGAATATTCTTTCTTGCATTTCGACAGGAATGCCACGCCCAGAGTCTTTTACTTCTACAAGCAAGTCCTTTCCATCTTTAATCCTGCTGCTAACGAGAACAGTCTGACCATCATCAGAAAATTTGATTGCATTTGAAATCAAATTCACCAGTACTTGAATTAGCCGCTCAGCCTCACCTTTAACCTGAACATCTTCGACCTTATTTACTACAAGAATTTTTCTCTTGGAGCTGAGGGGGTCTACGCAAGCCACAGCTCTTTCAACGACAGTACGAATAGACAAATCTTCCAGGGACAATACAAACTTTCCGGCTTCCATTTTTTCAATATCGAGAATATCATTTATAAGCGCAACCAGGCGTTCTGTGCCCATCTCGGCTTGCGCAATTCTCTCGCTCGCCTTGGGAGTCAATTCACCAAGAACGCCTGCCGACAAGGTGCCCAAAGTCATGAGAATAGCCGCAAGTGGTGAGCGCAACTCGTGACTGGCAATTGCTAACAACTGCCGCTTTAACTCCTGTTCTTCCTTAAGGGAGCGAGCAGCATCATGAAAAGCTCTGTCAAGAAAAGCAATTTCGTCGGTACCTGTAACTGGAGGCAATAGTTCTTCCCTAAGCAAAATTCTTTCGGCATTTGTTTGCACCTGACTAATTCTATTCGTAATATTCTTCGTCAGATAGACGGTAAGCCCGATAGCACAAAGAAAGTTGACTGCCAACCCAAACACCAACAAGTGATTTAAGTGTTCAGCTATCTTTTCGAGTGATTCAGTGCCATTCGACTCCAGTTGCCCCTCTCTAGAAGCAACCTCATCAACAGCCGCAGACATCTCTTTCCAGGCATTGATGTAGTTTTTGACCAGGGACTCTGCAACTGTATCAAGAGAAAGAGCTGTCGTTTTTGATAGTTCAATCAACTCACTTTGAAGCTTATTGATTTTGAATGCGGCACTGGCTACGGCTTCAGCTCCGGCCACTCGTGCGGGATTCCCGGTGGAAACCGCCTTAAACTCAGCAACTGCTGCATCAATTTTCTTGTATTGATCTTTATACAAACCAGGTGTTTCGGGTAAACCTGCACAAAGAAAAACCAGAATTGCAGAATCATCAAGATTTCGCAAAACGCTTTGAGATGTCTCAGCTATTTTTCTTGCGTGCGACTGACTATCAATCTGTATGTTTGCCTGATAGAGAAACGCAGTAAGTGTGCCAAACAGCAAAACTTGAGCAAGCAAAGGCACGCCAATTAGAATCATGCCTTTGTCGCGGATTCTAAATTGCTTTTTTGGCAAAACCGGGTCAAGATTCCCAGAGGCTGGAACAGCGTTTTTGTTAATTGCCACAGGTTGCTTAGGAATGGAAATACGAAACTGGCAGTCTCCCGGCTTAGAAACAATACGAATATTGCCACCGTGAGCTTCAACGATTGATTTCGAAATCGCCAGGCCCATGCCTGTTCCCTTAATTTTGGGATTTTTTGCCTTTTCGCTATGCCCAAAAACTTCAAAAATAGTCTCGTGCAATTCTTCCGGTATGCCAGGCCCATGATCTGCCACCACAAATTCTATATTGTCGCCCAGGTCGTTTGAACCAACGATAACTCTTTCTCCAGCAGGAGAAAACTTTATGGCATTTGAAGTAAGATTCACGAGTACTTGTATCATGCGGTCTGGGTCGAGCATGGCTTCAGCGTTACAACTTTCAACAATCAATTCAACCTGATAGTCTTTAGCAATTGCTCTTACCATTTCGGCTGCGCCTTCCAACACTTCTGCAGGATGGGTCTCAACTAACTTCAATTTTACTTTGCCAGAGTGCATGTACTCGAGGTCTAGCAATTCAGTGACCATGATTTGCAGACGATTACAGCTCTTTGTTGCTCTGTTGAGGGCGGCAATAGCGCGATCGGTCATCGAACTTTTGTCCTCTGTAACCAGCGAAAGAAGCATTTGCACCGCGCTCAGTGGCGCCTTTAATTCATGACAAACCACACCAAGCAACTGCCTCTTAAATCTCTGAGTTTCAATAATCTGCGACGCGGTATTGTGAAGCAGCAAGTCAAGCTTTGCCAGTTCGTCGCGTCCATCAAGAGCTTCAGGCAAATCTTCTCCCTTAGCCAATCGTCGCGTTGTTGTCATCAAGCTTTGCAATCGACGCTCAATACTTGTTCCGAAGAATACCGCCAGACAAGCCAATAAAATGATGTCGCCTAGCACAGCAACCAACAGGAAATTTTTGAATTGCTTTGATATTTCTTCGTGCAGATTAGGACCCTGCCTAACTGAGCGTAATTGGGCATTAATAAGTCTTTGTGTTGGATTCAAATCGCGCGAATTTTCCCGAGTGCGATACCACGACATGAAAGAACTGGAGACTCGATTTCTGCCTATATTGCCAGCCTCAACATATTGGTCTGCGAATCTTGAAAGGTAGAGCCGCTCCTTTTCAAGAAAACCGTTGAGCTGAGATTTGATCTGCTGTAAGTTGTATTTGTACTTCTTCTCAGTTTCTATTTTTGTAAGCTCTGTATAGGTACGAGCGATCCTTTTCCAAATGTCTTTGAATTGTGTAGCTACTGCATCAGATTCGCTCTTGCGTTTTAGTGCCACCATAAAGCAAGACTCAGTCGTTAGAACCTCAAGCAATTCAGTTTTTGCAATAACTTGCTTGGCATGAACTTCAGCCCTGAGCTGCTCCATTGCTTTATCAACCAATGAAGAAAAACCAAATGCAAAAAACAATTCAAATGCCAGGGGCACAGAAATCAGCACAAGACCTTTGTGGAGAAGCTTCATGAAAAGGTAGTACCAACTGGCAGTTGAGGTAGCTCAAGCCATGTATACCCAAATCAATGGCGTTCGAGGTCGCATTTAAGCAGGAAAAGACGCATTAAATTAGCAGCAATAGCTAAACGCGAAAGCGAGCCTGAGACTGCTACCACCGGAATTAAAACTTAAACGCCTAGCTGGCCGCTCCAACTGGTTGAAGAGCTTGAATGCTAACTTGAGCTGCTAGTTGTTTTGCGATTTCTTTGAAGGCAGCAGATGCTGGGTGAGACGGGTCTGTCGCGGTAATTGGTTTGCCTTCGTCGCCACCAACGCGAACAGCTGTCTCAAGCGGAACTTCGCCAAGGAAAGGTATTCCGACTTCGGCTGCGAGGTCTTTGCCGCCACCGTGGCCGAATATATCGAGACGCTCTCCCTGTGGGCTGACAAAATAACTCATATTTTCAATCATACCGAGCACAGGAACGTGCATTTGCTGGAACATTGCAACACCCTTTCGAGCGTCCAGACAAGCCACACCCTGAGGCGTAGTGACCACTACGCCACCAGCCAGGTTTGTAGCCTGACACATTGTGAGTTGCGCATCGCCTGTACCTGGTGGCATGTCTACCACGAGATAGTCGAGCTCGCCCCAGTCTACGTCACGCAAGAATTGCCTGATTGCTTTGTCGAGCATTGGTCCGCGCCAGATAACGGGTGTATCGTTGGAAACAAAAAACGCCATCGAAATGCACTTAACGCCGAAATTTTCAGCAGGCACAATTTTGTTGTCTCTTGTTGTTGGCTCATAGCCAGCAACTCCAAGCATTAGCGGAGCGTTTGGACCAGTGATGTCTGCATCAAGCAGGCCGACTTTTGCACCGAGTTGCGACAAAGCCACTGCCAGATTGATGGACACAGTTGTTTTGCCTACGCCGCCCTTACCGGACGTGACAGCCAAAATTTGTCTGATGCCGGGTATATCTTCTTTCCCGTTTACCTTGCCGCGGGGTGAGACATTAGCTGCAGACTCCAGTGTCACTTCTTCAACGCCTGGAATGGCAGAAACCAAATCTTTTGCTTCCTGTTCAAGCTTTTCTTTGACCGGGCAGGCCGGGGTCGTTAGCGTGAGCTTGAAATGGACCTTTCCGCCGTCAATCTTGATGTCCGAAATCATCCCGAGAGTAACGATGTCCATGTTCAGGTCGGGATCCATCACTTTGGATAGCTGAGCCAGAACCTGATCTTGAGTAATCTTGTCTTCTTTTTTCTTGCCAAACATGGTGAACGGGTCCTATGAAAGCTCTCTAACCAGCCTTGATCATAGTGCCTTTTCCATCCCAATCCTGCGTCCTAACCAAATATTTCGCATTGGATTGTTATAAGAGTCCTTCTTTATCTACTTCCAGAAGGTCAAAATCAGCTTGCTGCCTGGCTTCCGCGTATGAGTTTAGCCCTGGCTATACATTTTTGAGCCTTAGACTCGTCTTTCATGCTTGTGTAGAGCTGCCCCATGGATTCTAAGGTCTTAGCAAGTGCCGGATGTTGGTCGCCCAGGAAAGTCTCCTGTACAGCTTCTGCTTGCACAAAACAGGACTCAGCCTCTTTCAACTTGCCTTGTAGTCGATAAATCTCACCAAGGTTGTAGAGCGCCTCAGCAATATCAGGGTGATCAGCTGGCAAGAGCTCCTTCCTCTCGGTCAAGCACTTGGAAGCGTCTTTTTGGGCGGCATCGAGCTGTCCCATATCGCGCTCAGCCACAGACAATGAGTTGTAGCAATCGGCACAATCAGGATGCTTGTCCGTTCCGTAGACACTCTTGTCTACCGACAACGCATCTTGTATCAACTTCTCTGCGTCCGCATATTTTCCTTGCGCCAGGCGAAGTTCACCCATTCCCAATATGGTTCTGGCAGTCTCGGGGTGGCGAGGTCCAAGCATCACAGTTCTGGTTTTCAGAGCCTCTTTGTAGAGGTCTTCAGCATCTTTGAGACGCCCCATTTCGCGCAAACAGCCTGCTAAACCCGTGAGATCGCTTGCTGTAGCCGGATGCTGCAAACCGTAGGAATTCATATCAATTTGAAGCGCTCTTCGATACAGCCCCTCAGCCTGTTTGTATTTGCCTTCTTTTCTATAAAGCCCGGCCATGCTGCATAAAACTGATGCGACATCGGGATGCTCCTTCCCCTGTGATGCCTCTCTGATCGACAGGGACTTTGAATAAAGCGGCTCGGCGTCGGCATACGCACCTTTTTCTTTATAGATTCTCGCTAGCCCGGCAGTGATGGCGGCATAATTTGGGTCTTTCAGCTTTTTCACTTCTGTTTCCCAAATTTTCAAGGCTTTCTTGCTCAACTCTTCAGCTTTCTCGAAATCGCCTTTGTTTCGGTAAAACGACGCAACACTGTGATAAACCAAAACTTGTTCTTGTCGTTTTTTATCCAAATGGTTATTTGCGATGTCTAGCAATTTCGCATATATCGGCTCGGCAAGAATGAACTTACCCTGCCTGCTGTATAGCTCTCCAAGATTGTTTAGAGCATTAGCAAGCCGCGGATCTGATTTGTCATAGTGCTCAGACTCATTTGCAGCGCGTTGAAACAATTCTTCCGCTTCTGAATAGCGCCCTTGCTCTGCAGCAGTTTTTCCTTGCTGAATGTATGTGTAATAAGGGATGCTCTGCACTATTATCACGCCGGCCCAAATAGTGCACAAGAACCAGACAATTTTTTGCGCGCGTTTATACTTGGGATTTTCTAGCAATGCCTGAACCGATTTCCGGAAAGCATTGACCTTAGCGGCTGGCGACTCTACTTGAGCTGGTTCATCGGACATAGTAAATTTTGCACCATCAGCAGTATTAAGCAAGCTTAATAGGGCAACCCATAAGTGTCAATCTTACTAAAGTCACGCACCTTAATGCCGTTTGGCTCTACGCCGGCATGCTTGTGCGAATACTTGCAAAACGCCCCTGGAATTCGAAGCTCTAGACTATCAACAGTTGCCCAGCAATGGTTTTAGCCAATCGCAGCATAGACTACCGAAGCAAAGGACAATCTGCAACAATGGTATGGACGCAAGAGTTTCAAAAGTCGCTCTAAAGCAACCCAGAACAGGCACCCAGAAAGAAATCAGCGAAGGTATCAGATGGGCTTTAGCAAATTCATCAAAGTAATAACGGCAATTACATTTGCGCTCTGCACTAGCGTAACGCATGCGCATGCGCAAGGTGCGATGCCTGGTGCCACGAGCGCAGATGCTGCGGTCGCTGGGGATGACGAAGATCAAGTGAGCGCAGCAAAACCAAAAGTCCCTTTTGATTTTGACTATTTTGAAGAACTCATGGCACCAGTGCCAAATCATGAAGAAGAGCGCTTATGCGGATTGGACAAAGTCTGCGTAACACTCTGGAAGAAGGGACAACTACAAGTAGACCAGGCCGGGCACATTTTGAATGGCGACTTTAATGGTGACGGCATAAGCGAAACAGCAATTGTGCTTGAGCAAAATCCTCCAGACGCGCCAGCGGACAAAAGCTTTTTGATTTATATCAGCCAAAAACAAGGTGAAACAAGAAAAGTACTTTTGCACGCTTTGTTGCCAGAAGCAAAAAACATCCTGGAAATGTTCTGGGATGACGAAAAGAAAGCGATAGTCATTGACACGGGCGGGCGCTTTGTCCAGACAGATATTTTGTCTTCATACAATGGTTCCATCTATTCATACAATGCCGGTAAGGTGCAGAAAGTTGTTGAAGTTGTTTTGTGGAATCCAAAAACATCGACTTTTGACATAATCGACCCATCTAAGTTTGACAAAATTCAAAAAAAGACCAACAAGAAAAAAGAAAACCTCAACAACTTTCAGTTTCGTAAAATTTAGAGCCCAACAAGTACAGAAGGTCGTCTAGAACGCCGAGAAGGAAAGCGTTCACCTTGAATTCACCTGCTGTCGCTAAGCTTTTAGAATAAGCATCAGCGACGCAGTGCAGAAATGAAATTCATAAGCTCTATAATCAACTGGCTTGATTCAGATTATTTTCCTGAAGGTCAAGAACAAGTGCGCAATCTTCCATTAAAGATGGAGCCAGGAAGATGCGCGCCGTTTCTGTTCCTGCATCTAGGCTGCCTGGCTGTATTAGTCGTAGGTTCCAGTACGACTGCCGTGACACTGTGCATCCTGCTTTACTTAGTGAGAATGTTTGCGGTGACCGGATTTTACCATCGATATTTTTCGCATCGCAGCTTCAAAACATCAAGACAATTTCAATTTGTTATGGCAGTTTGGGGTCTGATGTCTATACAACGAGGTCCACTATGGTGGGCTGCACACCATAGAACACATCATCGCAAGTCAGACCTCGAAGGCGACGTGCATTCACCAAAACAAAGCGGTTTTCTCTGGTCACACATCGGGTGGATAACCAGCAGCAAGAACATGCCTACGGATTACTCGAGTGTTCAAGACCTGGCAAAATTTCCTGAACTTGTGTTTCTCAATCGCTTCGACTGGATAGTACCGGCTCTACTTTTTATTGGACTTTATGGTCTGGGTGAAACACTAAAACATTTCCATCCAGAATTGAGCACGAGCGGAGCGCAACTGGTAGTATGGGGATTCTTCATAAGTTCAGTAATACTCTTTCATGCAACGGCTTCTATAAACTCGTTCAGCCATATATTTGGTTCGCAAAGATACGATACAGGCGATGATAGTCGAAACAACTTCATATTGGCATTGATTACAATGGGCGAAGGCTGGCACAACAATCACCACAAGTTCAGAGGAACCGTAAGACAGGGTTTCTATTGGTGGGAAATTGACCTCACTTATTATGGCTTGCTAGGGCTCTCATGTTTGGGACTGATCAGCGATCTCCATCCCGTGCCCGCAGAAGCCTACCTTGAAGCCCAGCAAAAATCAAAAATACTCAAAGAGCCAGTCGATCAAGAGCAAACGGTATTAAAGCCATGATGACCGTTGCAATCATTGGTAGTGGCATCGCAGGGCTGGGCGCAGCCTATTTCTTGCATAAGCAATATTCAATTACCGTCTTCGAAAAAAACAACTATGTCGGAGGGCATAGCAACACAGTGGCGGTAGACGAAGGAAACAAAACAGTCGCCATTGACACTGGGTTTATGGTTTTCAACAAAGTAACTTACCCTAACTTAAACAGACTATTCGAAAAACTTGCAGTACCGATAAAAAAAACAGACATGTCGTTTAGCGCACAAAACTGCGCAGAAGGAATTGAGTTTGCAGGAGCTAGCTTTAACAGACTTTTCGGGCAAAGAAAAAACTTGCTCAACTTGAGATATTGGCGAATGTTGATGCAGCTTAATCGATTTAACAACGAAGCAAGCGTAGCTCTCATTGACCCTGAATTAGGCAGGCTTACTTTAAGTGATTATGTGCAGCAACGTGCTTATGGACAAGACTTTTTGGACTGGTACCTTTTGCCGATGAGCAGTGCTCTGTGGTCTGCGCCGCCAGAAAAAATGCTTTCATTTCCGGCTCTCAGCCTTTTGCGTTTTTTCCACAATCATGGATTTCTAGGCATGGACACACAGCACCAGTGGTGGACGGTGGTCGATGGGGCAAAATCGTACATAACGAGACTTCTATCTTTACTTGATGAAAAAATCATCCGCCTGCAAGACAAAGTTGTAAAAGTCAAAAGAGAAGGAAACAAAGTCAAAGTCTTTTCGGAAGATGGCAGCAGCAGAATCTTCGACAAGGCTATTTTTGCGTGCCATGCCGATCAAGCGCTGGCAGCGCTCGAAGCCCCAGATGAGTTGGAGCAATCACTGTTGAGCACATTTCAGTACCAGGACAATATAGCGACACTTCACACCGACAGTTCTGTTATGCCAAAATCAAAAGCTTGTTGGGCATCTTGGAATTACAGGTTAGAAAATGACGCTACTCATCCAAACGCAGCGTCTACTCACTACTGGATGAACAGCCTTCAACAAGTATCAAACGAAACCGACTATTTTGTCTCAATCAATGGCGAACACCTGATAAAACCCGAGCGAGTTATTAGAAAAATCAATTACGAACATCCACTTTTTTCATTGGAAGCACTGAAAGCGCAAGAGGCTCTCGATTCGCTAAACAAACAGGCGAAAAATCAGCAAATATATTTTTGCGGAAGCTATTTTGGCTACGGCTTTCACGAAGATGCTTTTAGCTCGGCATTGAAACTGGCTCGCATAATGACTGGTGAGCAGCTATGGGAATGACGCAATGCCTCTACGACTGCCGCATCATGCACGCAAGATTGCATCCTAAGAAGAACAAATTTGTGCATGGCACTTTTATGTTTTATCTCGACCTGGACGAGCTGGAAAACAACAGCAAAAAGCTCAAACTATTCGGCTACGGAAGAAAAGGCCTCTACAGCATCCACGACGATGATTACCTTCCGGGTTATACAGGCAGCCTAAAGGAAAGAGCAAGGAAATATCTGGCAACCCAGGGAGTTGATTTAGGGTCCGGAAAAATCATGTTACTTAGCAACTTGCGCATATTCGGTTATGTATTCAACCCTGTAAGCTTCTATTTCTGCTTTGACACGAGTGGAGCTGCCCAGGTTGTGATAGCCGAAGTCGGCAACACTTTCTTAGAACATAAGCCGTACTTGATTCACAAATCACAAGACGGCTCATTTAAAAGCAGGCAAAGCAAAGAATTCTACGTTTCACCATTTTCAAATCTAGACTTTGAATTTTCATTCAACATTGAACAACCACAAAGCGAACTAAAAGTCTGCATCGACGAATTCGACGGCGAGCAGCCAATTATATGCACCTCACTTTCCGGAAAACAAATCGAGCTGAGCGACTCAAACTTGATCAAGCTAACTTTCAAGTACCCATTAGTTACGCTGCGAGTGATAACACTCATACACTTTCACGCATTAATCCTTTTTTTGAAAGGTCTTCCATTTAGACAAAAGGAAGACGACCTTGAAAAACAACGCGGAGTTCTCAACCCACGGCTGTCACGCAGCAAAACAGTTGCCCCAACGCAGGTCAAGAAAACATGACGAGCAAGAACACCCTCAGCCCCGGCCCAAACACTTCAACTGGTACTCGGCATTTGCCTGAAAGTGGAATGACAGGCTTTTTTAAGAAACAAGTCATAGACCTGCTTTCGAGCATGCCATTTGGGCAGCTCACTATCAATCTACCTGAAGGCAGCAAGCTAAGCCTGGGCGGCAACGGAAGCAGGTCTGAAGTCAGCACTAAAGCGGAAATTACAGTACACAGCAACGAATTTTTTCGCCGAGCAGTGCTGTTTGGCGACATCGGTTTTGCCGAGTCATATCTAGACGGTGAGTGGGACTCTGATGATATCCGCGCCGTAATTTCCTGGTTTTTGCTAAACGCCGGGCAGTCGCCTGTACTCAATGAATCAAGCAACAAAAGCAAAATTATGAATCTATTGGGTGCCGTCAATAAATTCATTCACTCAACCAGAGAGAACACAGTAAGCAATAGCAAGAAAAATATCAAAGACCATTACGACCTTGGGAACAGTTTTTTCAGCTTGTTCTTAGATAGCAGTATGACTTACTCATCTGCGCTATTTTCGAGCGCCACCCAAACGCTGGCAGAGGCGCAAACAGCGAAATACGAACGCATTTGCCACAAACTGAAACTAAAGCCATCAGACAAAGTGCTCGAAATAGGTTGCGGCTGGGGTGGGTTCAGCACATATGCCGCGCGCAAGTATAAATGCAAAATTACTGCAGTCACTATTTCAGACGAACAATTCGCCCATGTCAACAAGCTCATTGCTGCAAGCGATCTTCAAAATTATATAGAACCACAACTAATCGACTACCGAAACATAAAGGGCAGTTTCGACAAAATAGTCTCGATCGAAATGCTCGAAGCTGTTGGGGAAAAATATTTCGATGAGTACTTTGCAAAATGCCATAGCCTGCTTAAACAAGATGGAACACTGGCATTGCAGATGATCACCTGCCCCGATTCCAGGTACGACACATTGCGAAAGAATGTAGATTTTATTCAAAAGCACATTTTCCCTGGCTCGCTTCTGCCATCAATTGGACGTGTAAACACGGCTATAAACCGCACTGGAGACCTATACCTATACGACATTTTCGACATGGCAGACTCCTATGTAAAAACGTTAGCATTGTGGCAAGAGTCATTTAACGCAAATCTAAAGCAGATAGAACAACTCGGATTTGACAGACGCTTCATTCGCAAGTGGAACTATTATTTCTCTTACTGTCAGGCAGCTTTTGACATGAGAAATGTAAGTGTTGTTCAGGCTATCTATACGCGACCCAACAATTTGAACTTGCGAGGATAAATGCCTGGCATGCATTTCTCTAATGAACTAGCTCAATTCCTGCAGCTGATGTCTGTGGGTCTATTAATTTCATGTTCAATCATGGTGGCAGTCTGGAGTTATGCTAAGAAGATCAACAATGCAGGCATCGTCGACGTAGCGTGGTGTGCCGGATTCACAGTTTTAGCGATCTATTACGCAGTTGCCGCCAAAGGCGATTCACTCTACCGGGTTATCAGCTGCATCATGACCACGATTTGGAGCCTCCGACTTTCGATTCATCTGTTTGACCGGGTAAAGAAAATGCATCCGAAGGAAGATGGACGCTATGCTGCTTTGCGAAAGGAATGGGGAACGGCAGCACAACGAAATCTGTTTATTTTTTTCCAAATCCAGGCAATTTCAATGGCGGTATTGTCAGCCCCAATGCTGGCTGCATGCCAAACTACAACGAATGAATTATCAGCGTCGGCAATGCTAGGAATTTTTACCTGGCTTATCGCCGTATGTGGTGAATCGCTCGCTGATCAGCAGTTGAAAAATTTCACGTGCAACCCAGACAACAAAGGAAAAACGTGCGACAAGGGTCTCTGGGGTTATTCCAGACATCCAAATTATTTCTTTGAATGGCTTACCTGGATTGCCTATTTCATTTTCTCACTTTCGTCACCGCTTGGTGTTTACACAATCTTCGTACCTCTACTGATGCTTCATTTCTTGCTCAATGTCACCGGGGTGAAGCTAACCGAAGAGCATGCTCTCAAATCTCGAGGAGACGAATACAGGCGCTATCAGGAACGCACAAGTCCATTCATTCCCTGGTTTAAGAGGGTACAAAAATCATGAGTAAATCAATAGCCGGCTCTAGCAATGAGGCAAGACCAAAACAACAAGGAATCTATGATTTGCTTGCCACTGGTCTAATACCTGAATTCATCATCCGCATCGGCATCAAGCGCATGCTGGCCCAACGCCTCAAAGAAACGAAGCCCGCAAGCGCAGAAGCAGAAATAAAACAGAGGCAAGAATTTGTCAAAGAATTAAAATCGAGCCCTATTGCCATTGAAACCGATGCTGCCAATCGCCAACATTATGAAGTACCGAGCGAATTCTACAAATTAGTTCTTGGTCCACGTCTGAAATACAGCTGTTGCTACTGGACTGCGGAGGTGCAGAACCTTGCTCAGGCTGAAGAAAAAATGCTCGAACTGAGCTGCCGACGTGCCGACATTAAGGACGGACAAAAAATACTGGATCTTGGATGTGGCTGGGGAGCACTATCATTATGGCTGGCGGAGAAATACCCCAACTCAATTATCACGGCTGTCTCCAACTCAAGCACACAAGCAAAATCAATAAATGCCTCAATCGCAGAAAAAGGTTTGAAGAACCTCAGCGTAATAACAGCAAACGTGGCTCAGTTTGAAACGGAAGAAAAATTTGATCGCATCATGTCAGTTGAGATGTTTGAGCACATGAAAAATTACCAGGCACTGATGGAGAAAATCAGCACCTGGTTAAAACCGCAGGGCAAATTGTTCGTGCATATTTTTACTCACCCGAATCGCGAATACCACTATGAAGACAAGGATGGCTCAGACTGGCTAACACGATATTTCTTCACCGGCGGAACAATGCCATCTGATTCGCTGCTTCTCTATTTCCAAGATCAGCTCAGCATTGAGGAACACTGGAGAGTAAACGGGGTTCACTACCAGAAAACTGCTGAAGAATGGCTGAATAATATGGACAAGAACAAAAGCTTGATCATGCCAATTTTGAAACAAACATATGGAGATGGCGAAGAAAAGCGCTGGTGGATGTACTGGAGGCTATTTTTCATGGCCTGCGCCGAACTCTGGGGCTATCAAAACGGCGAAGAGTGGATGGTGTCTCATTACACGTTCAAAAAGCGCTGAGCAACAATCAACATAGTCGACACGAAGGTCCTGCATTTAAAATTCACGTAGAATTTATGCTGCAAGACTTATGCTTCTCAAATCGGAAGTCCGATTGGGCTAACTGCCACACATTCTTTACCAAAAGCCAATATCGTCAAATCTTAATCGAGTGCAGCCAGCCCAAGTCACCCGCCGGAGGAGCTAAAGCATGAGCCAAAGAACCAGTAATTACAGTGACAGCAAATACTCAACGCTAAGTCACCAGGTGCCCAATGATCTTGCAGATCGCCGCGCCTTAACCGCGCAAGAATACATCAACAATGAGCGCAGCAAACAGCTAGTTCAACTTAGAAACTGGCATTTGCATGCAAGCAACTGTGGAAGAAGCAGCGCGTCATTGCGAACAAACTTCTCTTCAACACGAGCGCTGGTGGATGAATCCAATCCAGTCTTTGACGCAAGAATTGCAGCAGTTGTCCTTTTACTAATACTTTCCGGCATTTTCTACCTCTATTTTTCTACTTAAATCTTTTGCTTTCCGCGGCTGATGGCGCTTTAGCTTTCAGTTTCATGCCCATACTTACTAAACTTGTCCCTCAAAATGGCTCTAAGACTGGCGGCGCGTAGCGTTGACCTGATTAGAGCCATTGCAGCCAAGCACATTAATTCAAGAAAACATGAACCTGTCTTACTCATCTTCATGAGATTGGGGCACCGGATTAACGTGCTAAAATATCGCCTGGATATATTCGCGAGGGTAGACATGAAAGAAATACGCACCGCATTTAGTACCACACTAAAATCGGCTGTTATGGGCGCAGTTGCTTTGGCGTTTTCAATTCAGTCGGCTTTTGCATGCCCCTGCTCAGAAGTCACAGTGCCAGAATCTCCGCCAAATGATTTCACAATCGACGCTGGCATCAAATACATGCAAACTCCTGAGTACAAGAAAGAATTTGAAACAGCAGTAGCAGATGCGCGCAAAGCTTGTGAAAAGCACCTCGGCGAAAAGAACGTCGCAATTGTGTCCGACATTGACGAAACAGTTTTGAGCAATGCCGATTACTTTGCAAAAAACAAAGACGCAGGCTGGAGTAAGTGGAACGAGTGGATTGATTCAGCAAAAGACACAACGCTAAAACCAAGCGCCGATTTCCTTGCCTGGGCACGCAAAAATGGCTTTGCAGTATTTTTCATAACAGGGCGTACTGAAAGTGAAAGAGGTCCGACAATTGCCAACCTGGTAAAAGCAGGTTTTGCCTATGACGGGCTTTACATGCGACCAGACGGCGACTCTTCACGCGCTGAAGATATGAAATCAAAGTACAGAGAGCAAATAGAAAAACTCGGCTTCAAAATCATTGTAAGCATTGGCGATCAATATTCAGACCTGGCTGGCGGCCATGCTGAAGATTGCGAAAAGCTGCCCAACAAAATGTATTTCATAAAATAGAGCAGTAACAAAGTCGATTTAGCGCCAGAAATAGCTCCAGGTATAACCGAGGTCTAAGCTTTCTTTAGGCTTTAGAACCTGGTGCCATGTAATTTTGCCAACTCCGTTGAATCTGCTCCACCAGTTTGGCCAACTGTACCAACTCCACCACACAGGATGTTGCACACTTGCATCTGGAAGAAAGTCATAATCCTCGAAAACGTTGACCATCTGCGACTTGCCATCGTGATCTGCTGTGCCAGTTTTGCCTAAGACATAACGAATCACTTCAATGTCTGCCGGCTCAGTTCCATAGTTGCTTGTATGAATTGTGCCGGCAAGATCAACACGTCCAAACTGATCCCCCTGCCAATTGGCTGCATTTGGAACTCGCTGCGTTTCTTTGTCTTCTTTCTTTATTTTGAGATCAACAGCTGTTGTTATCGCAACATCGGTAGTCGCACCGATTGCGGTATAAGTCATCATTCCTTGCGAGAGAACTTTATCGTTTTTCGACATTAGAACCGGCGCAGTTGTGAGTGGATAATCGGACTTATTGTTCAACCGCACTTTGTGGACAAATTTAGGGGCACGCAATAACTTTTCGATTTCGCCTTGCTGTCCACTATTGAAATGTTGCACGATTTCGGGCGGAGGACTAAACGGCAGCGATAGCGTGTACACATCCCTATATTTCATATCTGATTCGTAAACAGGCAATACCATTCGTTGACCTTTTCGCAAGGTGACATGCTGCACGGTAAACACAAAGAGGTCTTCATTTTTTTCGCTACCACTTACTGCGGGCGACGAGGCGTCAGCTTCTGCTCGACCTTCTTCTTGCATATTCATTGACTGGGACATGATTGCGTTGCTCAAGTTAAGCCCAAACCTGCTTCCTGGCATTCGCTCAGCCACTTGTGCCAATGTGCCTTGCAATGAAATCGGATCTACAGAATCTTTAAATGCGAAATTAGGCACACCAACAACAAGGTGAACAGTCACATCTTTGAGATCAGTCAAATCGTTGACTAACGTAGCCTCTAATTTAAGACGCGAATTGCCACTGCCATCAATATTTAGCTTGTACTCCGGTATCCAGCGAATACCATTTTGCAAATACACCATGCCAACATCAGCAGTCTTGGCTGAAGATCCTTTTGACCAATCTAACTTCAAAGTAAGCAAGTTGCGAAATTCTTCGCGCGACATTTTCGATTCGTAGTTGCCTTTGAATGTGACATATTGAATCTGAGATAAGGGCACAGTTGATACACCCAAAGCAGTCTTGAGCAAGACGCAATCACCATACTCAGGCAATTTTTCTCCTGAATTTGGTGGCGCGTTTTTTTCAAGTTCTTCAGAGCTGCGCACAGGAATTCCCACAATCTGCGCATCGTATGTCACTGTGCTGGCATTTTGACCGCCTGGATTTCTCAGCTCAGTAACCACAACTTGCGCACCAGGGTTTGCTTCAACAAACTCTCGGACATTCAATGCCGAATGCGGCACCACAACTTTGTGTTGGCTTGCCACAACAGCACCCAATTTGGCGTCTTTGTCGGCTGAATAGGGCCAGAAAGTACCCAGAACAGGCGTGGGTAAATAGTCCATCACGACATTACCGTTTTCATCGGTTGGCATGCGACCTTCATGCATAACAAAAGCATGCCCATCTTTGAACGCAGTTACTTCTCTAACCGGCATTTGCGCCAGAGCGCTGAGAGGTTGAGGCTTTTCAGCAAAAGCAAATGGACACGAAAGCAAGAATGCACAAATGAATAGTGGTGCAACACGACGAATTAATGACATCACGCAGCTCGGTGTAGGGCACCCGACAAGTTTATCAAAGCTCAGGGGCAATAAATTCAGCCTAAGAGACGATTTGTTTTCAGGGTTATTCCTATTACTTAAATGAGGTAGAGCTGTCTATTTAGCTCTTCCTTGCTGATCGGTAGAAGGATTTAGCACAGTTGGTCCGACAAAGCGAACTTCGCCTGCAGGAGCGGGAGTATTAGGATTGACTTTCAACGCTTCAAGCATCTTCGTGCCATCAATCGTACCCCAACCAGTTACTGCGTCCCATCCTGGTGCGGTTTTATAGCCGTTGTTGTCGCCGACTGTAATATCGTTGAATATGCTGGTATTTTTGTAAAGCCACGGATTGAGTGCTCCAGCCGGTTTGCCCAATATTCCGTTTATTCTCATCAACAAACCAGAATACAAGGGCGGCACAGAACTTGTTCCGTTAAGAACAGCGTCGCGGCCATTTACTCGCACAAAATAACCAGTCTCGAAGTCGGCATTTCCGGCTACGTCAGGCACACCGCGTCCTGGCTCTCCAGTCTTAGCATGCATCGGTACATTGGCATTTTTCTGGAAATCTTGAGGCTGAAACGATTGGCTGACTCCACCGCCGCCCGCGTTGTTCGGCTGATGATTATTCCATGCCACTTCAGAAACAATTTTGCCATCTTTCAAGGTAAGCCTTGTTCCGCCGGTGCCTGTTACAGCAGGATCTGAAGCGGGATAATCTACCTGCCAGGTGCCACTGCGAGAACCATCGAGAGCTCCATCATCGCCAGACGCAGCGAATACTGAAATGCCCTTCAATGCGGCTTTCTTGAAAGCCTGATTCAGACCTTCCATACCGTTTTGCGACCAGAGTTCTTCCGGTGCCCCCCAGCTAATGCTAATCACTGAATTTTGAACTTCGCCTTCTTTGGCAAAAGTTGCACGCGTGACAGCATCAAGGAAGCCTTTATCCGTGTTTTCAGTAAAAATGAGGTTTTGTTTGGCTTCTGGCGCAACAACACCAATTACTTGCGAATCAAGCGCCACTTCTCCATCGGCTCTAGAATCGTTACCAACACGATTTTTGCCCTTACCAATTTCAATTACATTGATATCTGGTTTTGCTAATCCTCGAGCCTCGTAGTATTTTGCATTGTCTGCAAGATCAAGTCCGCCTCCCAGTTCGATGATGCCGACTGCCTGACCTTTCCCCATATGATCTTTAGGAAAGTTGTAGGCATCGGCTACTTCATTAGGCATGTAACCTTGAAATTTTTTGCCATTCGGTTCGACGGTTCCCGATGGAGGAGGCGTATCGGCTGGAACCTCGCGATCTAAAAACCTCATTACTGAACGAACTTGTAATTGAGGACGATCGTCAGTTCCTAAAACACCAGTGATGTGATCAGCAAGACTGCGTGGAACAGTCAAACTACCCTCACGACCACGGAACAAGTGTCCAGAAGGCGTTTCATACTGAGCCAGACGAGTTTGAAATGCCGAAGAAAATCCGCCGGCGTGTCCACTCAATACAACTCGACCCGATTTCAAATCGGACTCAGCAACTTTGATACCATAGTCTTTAGCAAATTGGCTCACAGCTTCAAGCGACTCTTTGCTCGCGCCGAAAGTTTGCTCAAACTGACTGTCTGTAAGCGGTGCCTGTCTTCCCTGAGCAATTCTGGCAAGTGTGCGGTCCATGCGCAAATCACTTCCCTTTGATTTGAGAATAACAGTAACTTCCATGTCTGCATTTGGATCAACTTCGCCCTTAAGCACTCCACTTGGAGTTTTTCTTTCAGATCCGTCTACTTTGACTCGAGAGTCTTTTGCTCCAGATGGAGACGAAGTTGTCGGTTCCTTAGGCGTAGTCATGCCCATGCTGTCTGTCACGCGACCTTTGACATCACCAAGTTTTTCATAAGCACGAGCTTTAAAATCAGCAAAACCATCCATCGACTGCATGGTCAAAACGCGATCACTGAGGTTTGCACCAATCTTATAACCAACAGCTCCTATGGCTGAATTGACTATAAATGAGCCTCCGGCATCACCAATCATAGTTGAAGCATGGTCTAGCTGAGTCATGCTGCGCGCGTTGCCCGCAAGCTTGTAAGCGCTGTAAATGGGCTCTGCTGCTTTGTAAGTAAAATAGGCGCCAATAGCTGCACTTGCAACTTTTCCTGCAAGACCTGTTTCAGGCAAAACAGTTTTGAGCACAACAGCCATTCCTGCTGCGCCGCCCAGAGTTTCCAATGTTTCAAGCGGATGATTGAAGTTATGAACAACAGCATGCGCGACGCCAGCCGGGAGCTTTTCAACACCGCTCAATGTCACCTGACCATAACGTGCCAGAGCGCTATCTGGAGCCTGATTAAACGACATCAAATGAGCATTATCAGTGTTCAACTTCTGGATAGACAATTTGTTGATCAATGCATTTTCAGCGCCAGCGGCCTGACCCTTGTGAGGGTCGTCGCCTTTATTTGATAATTGATCGTCCATCAAGATTCCCCGAACACAGTCACAAATCGACTGCAACAATTTGCCCTGCAAGCCTTACACAGTAAAGACTTATGCTATTTTTCGACTCTAAGGCATATCGGGTTAGGTGTCCACGGTATACATTCTCAGAGAGCCGATCTCAGTGCGGTAAATACTAAGAGTATCGGCCGGGGCCGATACTCTTGCTTAATCCAATTGATGAATTGAACAGTTGCTTACTTGCGATTTTCCAGGTCGCCGCTAGTTGCTGCAGCCGGACCGATAAACGGAGTAAAGGCTGGGGCTGAAGGTCCGACGAAACGGAAGTTGCCAAACTGAGTTTCAACGTGTGGTTTAGACTGAAGCAGATTCAACATCTTGGTACCATCGACAGAACCAAGTCCAGAAGCCGCATCATAACCCGGGCCGGCTTTGTATCCGTTATTATCACCGACTGTAATATCATTGAAAATGCCACTCTTAGCATTGGCGTATAGCCACTGATTCAAAGCCGGAACAGGCTTTCCTAAGGTGCTGTTGATGCGCATCATCAAAGCAGAGTACAAAGGCGAAACAGCGCTGGTTCCACCGACTGGGCTTTCAGAGCCGTTCACTCTCACAATGTAGCCTGTTACAGGGTCTCCGTTGCCGGTTATATCTGGCACCATGCGGCCAAATTTACCAGTGTTGGCATGCGGAATTGCTGTAACCGATTTTTGGAAATCAGGAATATCAAAGACTTCACTGACTCCGCCGCCAGCCGCATCATTGGCTGAATGATTGTTCCAAACCACTTCTGATTTTATTTTGCCGTCGCCTGTAAGCACAAGTCTTGTGCCGCCAGTTCCTGTCACAGACGGGTCGGAAGCAGGATAATCAACCTGCCATTTTCCGCCTTTTGCATTGTCGAGTGCACCGTCGTCTCCAGATGCTGCAAAAATTGAAATACCCTTTAGGGCTGCTTTCTTGAATGCCTGACTCATACCGTCGATGGCTTGCTTAGACCAACCTTCTTCGTTTTGTCCCCAGCTGATACTGATTGCGCTGTTTTGCACTTCACCTTTTTCAGCGAATGTAGCGCGGTTGATTGCGTCGACAAAACCTTTTTCACTGTTGGGAGCGAAAATCAAATTTTGAGTTGCTTCCGGTGCCACAACTCCGATAACCTGAGAGTCGAGCAGTACCTCGCCATCTGCGGCACCGCCTGGGCTATTTTTCGCGCCGCTTACCTCGATGATATTTATTTTGGGCTGAGGCAAATTGTGGTCGGTGTAATACTGAGCATTGTCAACGAGGTCTATCCCGCCACCAAGCTCAATGATGCCCACAGCCTGTCCTTTGCCCATGGAAGTTTTTGGAAAGTTGTACGCGTCAGCAACTTCATCTGGCATTAAGGCGCGGCCCGAACGAGGCACAACAACCTTTCCCGGTGGATCGCCAGGAGCCAGGTCAGGCACTTCGCCAATAAATCTAGCAACGTGCGAACGTGCTTGAGGACGATCGTCCATGCCGAAAACGCCGGTTAAGTGATCGTGTAATGCGTTTGGAATTGATAAACTACCTTCGCGCCCTCTAAATAAGACTCCCGAGGCATGCTCATATTCCGAAAGCTTAGTATTGAAGGCCTCGGTGAATTGCCCCGCTGTACCCTTTAACACAACGCGTCCCGACGTGAGGTTTGCATCAGTAACTTGCAAACCATTTTCTTTGGCAAAGGCAGTAACAGCATCTAACGATTTTTGTGAAGCACCGAATGTGGCCCCCAGCTCGGCATCAGCCAGCGGAGCCTGTCTTCCTTGAGCAATTCTAGCCAGAGTACGCTCTACTCGAAGGTCACTTGCTTTCGATTTCAGCATCACAGACACTTCCATCGATGAGCCAGGATCAACGTCGCCCTTGAGCAATCCTACAGGTTTGGCTCGTTCAGATGCGGCAAATATAGAGCGAGGGTCCATGGTCGTTCCGCCCGCAGCCTTCTGAGTTGTGGACTCAATCGGCTTAGGAGCAGGAGTGGTGATACCAACAGTGTCAGTCAAGCTGGTTCCGGCTTTGCCCAATCCATCGTAGAAATTTGCTTTCATATCAGCAAATCCGTCCATTGGTTTTGAGCTCAAAAACCTGTCAGTCATGTTAGAACCGAGCTTATAACCAACAGCAGCGATTGCTGAATTTACAACAAAAGAACCACCGGCATCGCCAATTTGTGTTGATGCTGCGTTCAAGTCTCGCATGGTTACTGCGTTGCCTGCTTTTTTGAATCCATCATATACAGGCACAGCGGCTTGATAGGTAAAGTAAGCACCGATCGCAGCACCAGCAAGCTTGCCTGCCATGCCGCCTTCAGGCAATACAGTTTTCAAAATAAATGCAGTACCTGCAGCCATTCCCAATGTGCCCGCAGTTTCAAGCGGATGTTCAATGTCATGAACAATTGCTTTGCCCATGCCTTCAGGAACTTTCAAAAGCCCCTGTACACCGGCGGTTCCGTAGCGCATCATTGCACTTTGCGGCGCAAGGTCAGCCAAAAGTTGAGTCGAAGTTGAATGCTCACGCTCTCGGGCTAGTCGGTTGATTAAAGCATTGTCGAGGTCGACACCATTGTGCCCCGGAGCTGCCGCATCTTTGACATGCGCGGCTTCTTTCGCATTATCTACCATTTACTGAATCCCCTGCAGACCAACCCAAAGCATTGCCCAGCCCCCAGTTCAGTGAGGCGCTATACAGATTTGAATAATTTTGGACACAAACCCTTAATATCCAAAACTTTAAGTGTATTTATAACTACTGTCTATGAGGCAATAAGTTAAGAGAGCCGCTTTAAGTGCGGTTTATACTAAGACGCAACGATTAACAGCGTCTCATCCTTGAAGCCACAGAAAAAACTCAACACCCAGACCGTGCATGTGTTCCTGAATGCCGCGGCTCAGCTCGCCGTCTACTGGCTTTTCACGCAAGAAAAGATTGCCGCCAAGTTCATCTCGCAACTGAGTGGCTAGATTGAAAGTGGCAGGACCGACCACTGAAAATGGTTCCATCCAATAGAATGGCCAAATTTGCAAAGCATGGTCATTTGGACGAAGCAAAACTCTGGCCAAAAAACTATCTGTTTTGGGATCTTTCAAAACGAAATGGCTTTCTGTGAGCGAATCACTATCTACGCAAAGGTCTAATTTAGCCACTAGCTGAACCAGTGAAACTTTACTTGCAGGCTCGAGAAAAAACACAAAATAATCGTGCACTGCATCATACGGACCCACGGCATACTCTAGCGGTGCTTGCATGCGTGAATCGAGCCCTGATATTGTCGCTTTCCACAAAGCACCCTGTTCAACAACCAGCTTGCTGTTAGGAGCCAACATTTCTTCTGCATTTTCTCGCGTAATTTCCCAGCCCAAATAATCTTCAAATACACGAGCGTTTAGGGCTCTTGCAAGGCGCAAGGCCAGGTCAAAAGCGTCGGCCCACACAAGCATAAATTTGTTGTGACCATAGCTCAAAGAAAAAAGAATATAGCCGTCATTTTCAGTTAAGCCCGGTTCGAATGATGCGCATAACCAGGGAAAACCTTTTGGATGCCAGAGCCAGCGAGAGCCATCTTCGTGCCTGCGATGAACCGGTGCGCCGTCCATTACCAGTTCAAAATCAGCCACGGTCAAAGGCAATGCTTGATCATCAATAACTTTGCCTGTTCCGGGTACTACAGTGCGGGTGATAAATATTTCGTATGCCATATTATTACCAGTGACATTTATTTGCGCCCGAGAATTTCAAGTACAAATTCTTCAAAAGGTTCAACTTTAATCTTGGTTGCAACCTTTACCTTTTTGCCACCAAATATAGTGCCCTGCGTCTTACCCTGGCTCTTGCCGGAACCAACGACATCTATGCGCTGTTCTTTAAATGTGAAAAGGTCGGGTCGTAATACTGCTGCTGCTGTGAGCGTATCCCAGAAATAATAGTTGAAACCTTTTACAAGACCAAAGAGTCTTGCTGCCAGCTGCGAAGCTTTGCGCGTCTCGGCTTGTGCATCGAGTTTTAACAAAAACTCTCGCGTCACAGGAACATTGTTAGTAACATCGAGCGGAATTAAAGTAATCGGCAAACCTGTTTCAATAAATTTCTTCGCTGCCATCGGGTCTGCAT
Source organism: uncultured Candidatus Obscuribacterales bacterium (assembly GCA_964546815.1). GTDB lineage: Bacteria > Cyanobacteriota > Vampirovibrionia > Obscuribacterales > Obscuribacteraceae > JAIEPM01. The sequence continues at coordinate 70,183 of CAZJLR010000003.1, forward strand.
AAAAATTCCATTCGGCGCTGCCATCGTGATCTGGCATCTCTACATTTCCAGGCACCGAAATGGCACCACCCATGATGTAGCAATGCTCGACTTTTTCTTTCAACTCGGGTCTTGCTTCAAACACAGGAGCAACATTGGTAAGAGGCCCGGTGCAAACCAGAGTTACAGGCTGCCTGGAATTACTCAAAATATCGCTAATCATGTTTTGCGATTTACGCGCTCGTCCTGTTTGGTAAGGCGAACGCAAATCATTATCAGCAAAAATTGGAAGTTCGTTGATGATATAACTTTCGCGACGCCAATTATCAGGAAAAGGGTTAGCACAAGGGTCGTCGCTATAACCAATTTCAGCGCCTTCCAAATCGAGGAAAGTGGCGATTTTCACATAGGCTTCAAAGGACTGTTGCGCAAAACAATCGCCGTCGGTAACAGTAATGGCCTGCATCGAAATCTCAGGCGAAAGCCACATAAGCAAACTGCTTAAAATGTCATCGACGTGGCCGTCGTTATCGTGAATAACAGGTCTTGGCATAATCCGCCGTCGCTACTGAACGCCGACAACAAGAAGAACATAGAATAGGCAAGGAAAAACCCTGCCTTTGATGCCCTAAATTTATCAGCTTGGCAGCGCCGGATGTCATTTTATTAAGGAATAAGATGCCAAGCCCTTCAAAGAACTTGCAGCGGCAGCATGTAGAGAAACTAGAGAATTCCTAATTCCATCCTTGCATCTTCTGTAGCCATGGTTTTTGGATCCCAGCGAGGGCTCCAAACAAGCTCAACTTTGACTTCCTTTGCCCAGGGCAGCTTCTTCACTGTCTGATGAACCTGAGCCTGTATAACCGGGCCTACAGGGCAAGCAGGGCTGGTGAGCGTCATTCGCACATGTACATCGCCATCTTTTACTTCGACACCATAAATGAGACCAAGCTCGACAATACTAATTCCGATTTCCGGATCAAGTATTGTTCTGATTGTTTCCATTACGAGGTCTTCTTGCAATGTGGACATAACTGCTCTCCGAAAGTATTTATTCAGTACTAACTGTTTTGGGTGCTACAAACTCTCCTGAGTCGCGCGTTTGTGCACTGTGCAATCCTTCAATCAAGGTATTCCAGGGCAACAAAGCACATTTAATTCGCACAGGATATTTCTTTACGCCTTGAAGTGCTTCAAGCTCGTCGAATTCATCTGGAATAGTTACAGCCTCAGACTTCATCATCATGTCTTTGAAAGTTTCAATCAGCTCTTCCACATGCTTTACAGACTGACCTTTAACGGCTTCTGTCATCATGGAACTCGACGCCGTATTGATTGAACATCCGCGTGACTTAATTGAAACATCAATAACTTTGCCGTCTTCAACTTTCAAATACAGCACAAGCTCGTCGCCGCAAAGTGGATTTACGCCTTCCACAGAAAGCACAGCATCACCTTCCAAAACGCCTTGATTACGTGGGTTGTGATAGTGATCTAAAATAGTTTCACGGTAAAGTTCATCTGATAGCGACATGACCAAAAACCTTTTGCACTCTGTGCAGTGAGCTAATAAGCAAGTCAATTTCTTCCTTGCTGGTATAGATATAAAAACTGGCTCTTGCGGTGCCCATGATGTCGAGGTCGCGCATAAGCGGTTGGCAGCAATGGTGCCCCACTCTGATGGCTACTGCGTCTTCATTTACTACCTGTCCAACGTCGTGTGGGTGTAAACCTTTCAAATTGAATGAAACAACACCGCCTCTCAGATTCAAATCTTTGGGACCATAGACTGTGACATCACTGAGCTCAGTAAATTTCTTGAGCGCATACTCTGTCATCTCTATTTCATGGGCACGAATATTTTCCATGCCGAGTTTGTTCAAATAATCGATGGCAACTCCCGAAGCGATGACATCTGCAATATTGGGAGTTCCGGCCTCAAATTTCCAGGGCAATTGGTTTGGCGTAAAACGATCTCGCCAGACCATGCTAATCATGTCACCGCCGCCTTCTACTGGAGGCATCGATTCTAGCAGCGCAGTCTTACCCCAGAGCACTCCAACGCCTGTAGGTCCGCACATTTTGTGCATTGAAAAAACAAGGAAGTCACAACCGATTTTAGCCACATTAGTAGGCAAATGCGGTACGCCTTGAGCTCCATCAACCAGAACAATAGTTCCGTTAGCATGAGCCAGTTTGCAAACTTCTTCAAGCGGAACAATAGTGCCAAGCACGTTCGACATCTGGGTTATAGCGACAATTTTGCTGCATGAATTCAAAGCGTCGCGCAATGAATTCAAATCAAGCTGACCGTCTTCAGTAATTTTCAAAAACACCAGCTTGGCATTTTTTTCTTTAGCCAGCATTTGCCATGGCACCAAATTAGAATGGTGTTCCATCGGACTCAAGATGATTTCATCACCCTCACCGATATTTTGGCGTCCCCAGCTCTGCGCTACGAGATTTATGCCTTCTGTAGCACCGCGAGTAAAAATGATTTCTTTGCTGTCACTGGCGCAAATAAATGAGCGTATTTTTTCACGCACATTTTCAAAAACATTTGTCGCTTCTTCAGACAGTGTATGAATTCCACGATGAATATTTGCGTTGTAATTTGTGTAGTAAGCAGTAATTGCGTCGATTACACATTGTGGTTTTTGTGATGTTGCCGAGTTGTCTAAATAAACAAGACGCTTTCCATCGATCATTCGATTGAGAATAGGAAAGTCTTTTCGTATTGATGCTAAATCAAGCATTGATGGGCAACCCAACATAAATTTCTCCGTCACGAACTTCGACGCTGTAAACAGCTACACTTCCAACTGCGGGCAAACAAAGCGCTTTTCCCGACTTCAAATCAAAGCGCGCACCATGGCGCGGACACTCAACCTGACAATCTTCGATTGGGCCTTCGCCTAAGGGTCCACCGTCGTGAGTACAAAGATCATCAATTGCGTAGACTTTGCCTTCCCAACGTGCGACCAGTATGCGTTTTTTGCCGGCGCTGAAAACTTTAGAACCTGGATCTGGAACATCGTCGATTTTGCCTACTTTGTAAAAGCGACGTGTATGTTCTACTTCCATAAGACCCCCCTAGCTGTCAGACTTCTCCGTAAAGAAGTCACTTGCAGAAGCATCAAGTTGTCCGCCATTCATCTTGCGTGACACGGCTTCACTAAGCCACTTGAGGCCAGAACTGAACGGAAACATCTCTAGTGTTTGCCTGAAGAAACCGAGCACTATGAGTTGCTCAGCAACTTGTCTTGTAACACCACGGCTCATCAAATAGAAGATTTGCTCGCGATCAACAGGACCGACGGTCGCGCCGTGTGCGCACTTCACATCATCTGCCAGAATTTCCAATTTTGGAATTGAATCTGCAGTAGCTGTACCATCAAGCAAAAGATTTTTGTTTGACTGATGAGCATCTGTTCTTTGCGCTACTTTAGCGACACGAACAATGCCTTGATATACAGACGAAGACTTGTCTTTCAGTGCCACGCGGAAATTGATTTCAGACTTGGTGTCACTGGCGGAGTGATCTTGAATGGTGTTGAAGCTAAATTTCTCTTCGCCACCACCGAGCACAACTCCAAGAATTTCGCTAGAAGCACCGGGAGCGCGCAAAATAGTAGCCATATCAGACTTGGTTTGGCAGCCACCCAGAGCCAATGTTAAAGACTCATATCGTCCATCGCGGTCAACAAGACAGTTCGAACGATTAACAACAGCAACATCTGATGCCTGCAATTGCACTTCAAGATAAGTCAATTTTGCACTCGGCTTAACATGCATCTCGACATACTGTGAAACCAGAGAATTAGGATTAGCCTCGTTGCGCGGCTTGCCCTGACCTTCGCCAGAACTGACAATATAAGCCAGTTTCGCCTTACTCAAATCTTCAGCAACCACAAGTGTGCGAGGGAGAACTGCTTCGCTCTGGCAATCACTCAAATCGAGTGCATAAAAGAAGGGCGCTTCTATCTCAACACCGCGCGGCACATAAAGGAAAAGCCCGCAGTTGAAGAGTGCCTTTGCCAGCAATCCGAATTTGCCGTCTTCGTCAGGGCTCATCGCTTCCGAAAAATATGGCTTGATTTTCTCTTCGTGCTTGTTGATTGCAGTGCCAATATCACAGAAGATGACACCTTTTGCTGCAAGCGCAGGGTCTAGAGTGAAAAATCCCGCATCTTTCGCGCCTTGATATAGCACGCCTGAATGAGAGCCGAACTCTTCGAGAGCCTTTGCCAACCAAGCTGGAGCTTTTTTGGTGTTGTCGCTTGAATTAGCAACTGGAATTACAGCTGTTTTTAGCCCACTAAGGTCAAGCGCCGACATGTCTGTGCGCTTCCAACCTTCATCGCGATCGGTAGGCATTGGGGTTTTGTAATACGTTTCCCAGGCAGACAGCCTGTTATCAACCAACCAAGCCGGCTCAGCTAAGCGCGATGCCAATTCTTCAACAGTCTGTTTTGCGATTGTATTCGCAGTTTCTAATTCCGCCATCTCTCCTGTCTCATTCTTTCTAAGAAGGGTCTGCGTGTGAAACGCAGACCCAGAGTATTGATATCGATTAACCGACTGACCCTTCCATATTGAGTGCAATCAAGCGGTTTAACTCAACTGCATACTCCAGAGGAAGTTCTTTTGTGAAAGGCTCAAAGAAGCCGTTGACGATCATCGTTGTAGCTTGCTCTTGAGTTAGACCTCGGCTCATCAAATAGAAGAGTTGGTCTTCTCCCACTTTTGATACTGTAGCTTCGTGCTCGATGGTGACATCTTTCTCGTCTATTTCCATAGTCGGGTAAGTGTCCGAACGTGAGTCTTCGTCCATCAAAAGCGCATCGCATCGAACAGACGACTTAACGTTGGTGGCTCCGGGATAAACCTTCACCAGACCACGGTAAGATGTGCGCCCGCCGTCTTTCGAAATTGATTTTGACACAATTATCGAAGTGGTATCGGGAGCGAAGTGCACCATTTTTGCGCCGGCATCCTGGTGTTGACCTTCTCCTGCAAAGGCAATCGAAAGAACTTCACCGTGAGCTTTTGGCCCCATCAAATAAATAGCTGGGTACTTCATTGTGAGCTTAGAGCCCAAATTACCGTCTACCCATTCAACCTTAGCTCCAGCTTCTGCAACTGCGCGTTTTGTCACGAGGTTGTAGACGTTGTTTGACCAGTTTTGAATTGTTGTGTATCGGATGTGCGCGCCCGGCTTAGCCAGCAGTTCTACAACTGCAGAGTGCAATGAATCGCTTGAATAAGTCGGAGCTGTACATCCTTCAATATAGTGAACGTAGCTTCCTGGTTCAGCAATGATGAGCGTGCGCTCGAACTGACCCATATTTTCGGTATTGATACGGAAGTAAGCCTGCAGCGGAATTTCAACTTTGACGCCTTCAGGCACCCAAACGAAACTTCCACCAGACCATACAGCCGAATTCAATGCAGAGAACTTATTGTCTGCAGCAGGAATGATTGTGCCAAAATACTTGCGAACAATGTCTTCATGCTCACGCAGAGCAGTGTCCATGTCTAGGAAAATTACACCTTGCTTTTCCAGGTCTTCACGAATTGAGTGGTAGACAACTTCTGATTCGTATTGAGCGGTTACTCCAGCAAGAAACTTGCGTTCTGCTTCTGGAATTCCCAAACGGTCGAAAGTGGTTTTGATTGACTCAGGAACGTCTTCCCAGTCGCGGCCATTTTTGTCTGTGGCGCGCACAAAGTAGTGAATATTTTCGAAGTCGATGTCTTCCAACATCTTGGTGTTGCCCCATTTTGGCATGGGCTTCTTCAAAAATATTTCCAACGCTTTCAGACGAAGCTTGAGCATCCACTCAGGCTCGTTTTTCATTTGCGAGATCTTGGTTACGATTTCGCGAGTCAGCCCTTTGCCCGATTTAAAGGAGTAATCCGCTTCCTGCATGTGGAAACCGTACTTGTAGTCGGCTTTCACACTATGGAGCATTTCGTCTCTGGATAGTTCTGCCACCATGTTTGCCTCCTCAGGCCCGCTGCTCAATTCGCACCGCTAGCTGCGAATTCTTTTGATACCCAATCATAACCTTGCGATTCGAGCTCTTTTGCAAGCTCACTGTCGCCTGATTTCACAATTTGTCCGCTCTGCATCACATGTACAAAACCTGGTGTGATGTAATCGAGCATGCGCTGATAGTGAGTAATCAGCAAAACAGCATTGTCTTTGTTGGTCAGCGAATTGATGCCTTCTGCGACTGTACGCAGGGCATCGATGTCGAGACCCGAGTCGGTTTCGTCCAACAAAGCCATTTCTGGCTTCAACATAGCCATTTGGAGAATTTCCAAACGCTTCTTTTCACCGCCAGAGAAACCATCGTTGACATAACGCGAGAGAAACTCGTCCTTTACGCCCAGCTTAGCCATGCACTCCTTGAGCTCTTTACGGAACTCTTTAACCGGCAGTTCGCCACCGCGGCGAGCCTTCACCGTTGCGCGAAGGAAGTTTGACACCGAAACGCCCGGTATTGCGACCGGGTATTGGAATGCGAGATACATGCCGCTACGTGCTCTTTCGTCGGCTGTCATGGCGAGCAGGTCTTGCCCTTTGTAAGACACAGAACCGCGAGTAACGGTGTAACGCGGGTGCCCCATGAGTACATACGACAGAGTGGACTTCCCTGAGCCGTTACGGCCCATAAGTGCGTGAACTTCTCCAGCGTTGACTGTGAGATTGACGCCCTTCAGGATTTCCTTCCCTTCAACTTCTACGTGAAGGTCTTTGATTTGAAGTATCGGTGTATTCGAAGTCATTTTTACCTGTGCTTGCCGGCTGACGGCTTTTTAGCTTTTGTGAGATGCAGTAAACTTAAGACTGGTGGACTTTACAGATATAATAGTATCAAAAATATATCTATGAATGCCCTCAACTTAATTATTGTTTCCACGCCCTAGGGTCTGGGGTGTAGAGTGGAAGAGTATCATTTATCAAGCGGAACAAAAACGAGATTGCATTTAAATGGACAGCCCACCACTCAATGAAAGTCCCGAAAACACCCATCAGGCGGTGCTTTTCTACCTAAAGCGACGCAACGAGATGACTGTTGCTGATCTTTGCGAAGCCCTGGAGGTCACATCCATGGCGGTTCGACGCCATTTGTCCGGGCTTCAAAAGGATGGACTGGTCGAGTGCCGCCTGGTAAAACAGACCCGAGGTCGACCATCTTACAGATACCGCCTAACTGCAAAGGGCGAATCCCTTTTTCCTTCTGCCATCAACAATTTCGCCTTTGAGCTGCTAGATGCTGTCTATGAATCAAAAGGACATCAGGGAGTAATGGAACTGCTCCAAATGCGAGACGAGGCGCTGCTTAAGAAGCTTTTGCCTCGACTTGAGCGACTTCCCCTCGACGATAGGGTCAGAGAGGTCGTAAAAATATTTTCAGAAAATGGCTACATGACTGAATTCAACAAACTAGAAGATGGCAATTTCTTTATCTTCCAACAGCACTGTGCTGTTCACAATCTCGCTACACAATACCGACAAATCTGTGTACTCGAGTCGAAATTGCTAGAACGCCTTCTCGGAGTCAAAACAACTCGCCAGCAATACATGATGAAAGACGACCATGTTTGCGGCTATTTAGTGTCAGCAGGCGAACCATTGGAAGAGATTCTTCCGAAAGCCGCAAGCGCAGAATAAGCACGTTTAGTAAGACTTGTAGGGGCGACGCATGGCGTCGCCCCTACAGTTGAGTGGGACTTGCACTACAGGTGATACCACTTTGAAAAGTTGGCTCATTACGAATCTACATTCGGCAGAGCTAGATTTTTGATAAAGCTCTGATTGAATTGGGAGCAGGCTTTGCACTTAGTTTTGCTTCTTCAGGACCAAGCTGCCACGAACAACCAACCAGCACACGGATGGGCAGGTTATATCTTGTGCCCTGGAATGGGCTTCCTAGATTTACAGGGACACGTTGGTTCAGCAAGTTCTCTATGCGCAAATCGAGTGCATTTGGAAGGAAAGCGTATTTTTTCAAAATTTCTTTCTTGGGTTGATAGCCTGCACTCAAAGACACGTTTGTGAAAAACGGGGTTCTCGCATTGTGGGGACCATACAAGCTCTGGTCACGTTCGTCTTGCAGCCCAGACAAGACTTGAACAGTAAGCAAACTCCAAATGTTTTGACGCGTTTTATAGCCGATGCCGGCGACGTTAGACAGCCGACGATCATGATCTGGAAATTTCATCGATGGTGTAGTCGGTGTTGCGAAGAACCCACCAGATGGAGTTTTGGTTCCGCGCAAATAGGCAACTTGCACTGTGTTGGAAAGAAAACCGTTAAAACCATATCCATCTTTGGCTGATTTCAAATCGATTCTTGTTTCTACACCATATGCGTCTTGAGCGCTGTTGGTGAGCCTGTTGTACAGAGGCAAGTTACCAACTACACCTGAGTCGCCAAAATTCGTGAGGTACTTATAGAAGAAATTTGTCCTCGTAGCAAATCTCGGTCCAATCTGTTTTTCAATACTGGAATCAACCAGTTGCCCTCTTGTTGCATGAAGCGGCCGCGGAGTGCCGTCAAAAACCCCATTAGGCGGTGGCCCTGTGACATTGTATGGAGTCAAAAAATAGTCCACAGGATTTGGCACAAACAAATCAGAATATGAACCGCGCAAAACAGTATTTTTTGCAACTACAAATGTGGCGCCATAGCGACCGCTGGCTTGCGCATCAGTCCGAGCCTGCGCAAGATAAGGCTGCAGAGAAAAAGGCTGCACACCGGGAATCGACGCAATGGTCGAAGCCAAAGGAAGTGCATTGCCATAAAAACTGCGCTGCATATCAAAGCGAACACCACCGTCCAGGGTTAGCCTCTTCCAGAATCCGTGCTGCGGAGTGTATTTGTCTTGAATAAATGCGCTTTGAAGAAAACGAGAACCTTCAAATCTTCCCACAGGACCCAAGAACTGAGGACCCCCAAGCTGACCGGTAAATGGACTGATCAACGCACCGTACGGAAATGGGTTAGGACTTTGAGCGCTAAGCTGTGCCTGAAGATCGCTAACAGTCGCTTGCAACGCAGCAGCTGTGGCGCTATCGCCAGATGCGTTAGCCTCATTTATACCAGCATTAGCTGCATTAATCTGGTCGTTTAAAGAAGCGATTGTACCTTGAGCAGCAGCCTGTTGCTGAAGGCTTCCCACTAAATCTGCATTGTAGTAAACAGCATTGTATGTGGTGCGCACCGGACGATATTCAGAGAGGAAACCAGCCTTAAGATGATGTTCCTTCTTAATTGTTTTGGTCAAATTGCCTTGCGCAGAAAAAATATAGTTATATCTGGTCGCATTTGTTGCTATTGAATAAAGCGGTTGACCATTATTGAAATTCGGATAAGGGTCGAAAGCCAGGCTGGTATGGAACTTCTCGTAATAGAGACCATTGAACAGATGCATGTCCAGCTGATCAAAGCGCTTCTCAAACTTGTGGATGTAACTCGCGATTATATAGTCTTGAGCGTCATGCTGCTTACCGTGAAATCCAGCGCGTCGAGTACCGGTGGATGTGGGCAACTGCGTAAACGTATCGTTTATAGCTGTAGTTAGCCTGAAAACATCACGTTCGCTTGCCTGAAATTCGACCTTAGTAAAACTGTTTATGTCGGCTGCATTGTTGTTGACATAGTTTTTGACTGGTGGCGCAAGCCTGTAAGACGAACCTCTAAAGGAGCCGGAGGACTCCACCCTTACTTTATTCCAAATACTATCTGGGTCTAGGCTTAGTGCGCCGCTGCCATTGTAATAAATGCTGCCTGCCATAGGACCACCAATTTGTTGGCCTATACTAAAATTACGTTTTGCGGCAAGCGGCAAAGACTTCATATGCGCCACCGCCCCTAGTGGCCCACCGCCATCGCTGGCTTCATAGCCGCCAATATCTACAGTCATCGATTGCAATGATCGCGGGCTTATTGGCTGCGATTGTTGAAGCACACCAGCAGCTTCCGGTATAACCACACCATCAATTTCGTAGTTAATTGCATTATGTTCGCCGCGCGAAATGATGTTGCCAAAACTATCATTCATTACACCGGGCGTACTGGTAATGAGGTCTTTGAGATCGTTTCCGGTTTTGTACTGGTATACAAATTTGTGGTCTAGTGTTGTCTCGCTGCCAATCTTTTCTGGATGTATCAGCGTGCGTTTGCCTGATACACGCAAGACATCAACGCTCTCAAGATCTTCAAGCGCGATCTTGATCGACTTTGATTCACCAGCCTTTAACGCCATTTTGACAGTATGCGAAATCATGTCCTTTGCAGAAACTGTCAAAGTGTAGTTGCCAACCTCCACCTTATCGAAGTTAAAGAGGCCGTCTGCGCCAGTGTGAATTTCATACCTCTTGTGGTCTTCTCCGACCTTGGCAAGAACCACATGAGCGCCTTCAATATTGCGTGCAGCTTTCTCGTCTGTGACCGAGCCGCTTACAACTGCCACGCCAAGGGGATGCTTTGCTGCAGCCTGAGCTCCGCTGGGTCGGGACTGAGAAACTGGAACCTGCGCCTGGCCGCCTTTTGAAGTGGAAGGAGAAGAGGCAGGAGGAGTCTTTGCTGGTTTGGAGCCCGAAGCTGCTGCCGGAGACTGTTGCTGGGAAAAGGAAGGCTGAACAGTGCTTGCTGCCAATAAAAGCGCGAACACCGCCAAGAGCTTGTTTGATCTGAATTGAAGCATTGAGCGCCCCACAACATCTTTTGCAGCCAGGAACCTAATTATAGAATGAAAACGATTTCCATTTTCGATAAAATAGAACAAATATTGGCAGAAAGCAAATAAAAACAGCCCTTGAGCTTCTTTTTCAGTTGTCCCAGCAAGTAGGCCTTCTATATATATAGGAACAGATTTGACTGGGGTGAATTTCCCATTTAAATCGGAGGAAATAGAAAAATGCATCGAAGAGAGGCCTATGCAAGTTATGCCTGAATGAGCATAATGTCACTCCTTCAAAGGCAACCCGCGAAGCAAGCGAAAAACTCTCGCTGCATATCAGAGGTTGAGTCCTCAGCGACTGCTGAGGCTGTTTCTCGGACAACTGCGATCTGCTTGAAGAATTGTCTTCACAGATCGCCAGTGTCCCGACGCCACCACTCCTGGTGCTGGCATATTCGCGCTGGATTTTAGACCGCCCATGATTGTCAATCAAAATGACCAATCTTCATGTGGAGCAAAAGCATGCTTAAACGCCGCAAGCATAGAAGATCTTCAATCGCGCCGCAGCACCAGTTGAGTTGGCCGCTCAGTTAGAACAAAGCCCTACAATTGTGCAGTGCAAATAGATCAGATACCTTTGAGTTCTCTGTAGCGGCCGCTGCCGCTCGATTTGGCAGGAATGACTGAAAGTTTTACGAAGTTGGCTGCGCCGCGAGCGGCGATGGGGAGTCCGCCGGTGATGATCATTGAGTCACCTGCGCTGACAAATCCTTGCTTCAACAAGGTTTCTTCCACAAGTGCCAGCGTTCCTTCTGAATCGCGAACCTCGGTTAGCATAACCGGAGTAACGCCCCAGATAAGTGCGATTTGTCTGTATACATGCACTTGTTGTGTCAACGCGATGATTGGTGTTGGCGGTCTGAATTGCGAAATCAATCTTGCAGTAGAACCAGACTTAGTAAATGCCGCGATTGTTTTAGCCTTCATGTCCACGGCCATTGCGCAGGCTGCGTGAGCAATCGCGTGCGCAGAAGTCGGTGTTGCAGGCTTTCTCAATTGCTGATAGTCAACGCTGCCTTCTGCAGCCACAGCAATTCTTCCCATCATTTTTACTGATTCGATGGGATATTTTCCAGATGCAGATTCTCCAGACAACATAATTGCGTCAGTGCCGTCAAAAATTGCGTTAGCTACGTCTGATGCCTCCGCGCGAGTTGGGCGCGGATTTTCAATCATGGACTCCAGCATTTGAGTAGCAGTGATAACAGGCTTGCCGATGGCATTCGCCTTACGCGTAATCAACTTTTGCGCAGGAGGAACGCGCTCTGGTGGCAATTCAACACCCAGGTCACCACGGGCAATCATGACACCATCGGCGGCATCAAGAATTTCATCTAAATGCTCAAGAGCCTCAGGTTTTTCCAATTTCGCGATGATGGATACGGGTGGCCAATGGTTGCCAATCAAGCGCCTCAAATAGTGGACGTCATCAGGGTCACGAACGAATGAAAGAGCAACAAAATCAACTTCATTGCGCAGCCCAAACGCCAGGTCTTCCTTGTCCTTTTCAGTAACGGCAGGAATAGAAAGACGAACACCGGGTAGATTTATACCCTTCTTGTTCTTGAGAATGCCACCATTAATAACTTCGCAAACGACATCGGTTTCATCCGTGTCATGCACCATAAGTTCGATCAGACCATCATCAAGCAAAATGGTATCAGTGACGCGAACTTCAAGCGCCAGCTTGTGATAATTAGTACTGACTATATGTGAATTGCCTTCGACTTTCCGGCTGGTCAAAACGAATTTTTGCCCGGTAAACAACCTTACCGGCACTCCGTCTTTCATCATGCCGGTGCGAATTTTAGGACCAGAAAGGTCTAACAAAATTCCCACAGGCTTATTCATTTCTTGCGAAATATCGCGAAGGTCTTCAATTACTCTTTGCACAGTTGCGTGCTCAGCATGAGAGCAATTGATACGGGCAATATCCATCCCCGCTTCAACCAACAATTCCAGCATTTCTCTGTCGCTGGTAGCTGGACCCACCGTTGCAACAATTTTGGTTCGACGCATCACTAAATTACTTTACCGCTTGAGTTTCGCGATCTTCATATAGAAGAGAGGACACATCAATGTCTGGGAAGCAATTGTCGATTTCCTCAATTTCCGCAACCCGAGCTTCATTAACTGCATTTGCACGAATCATTTCAACTATCTCCTGGAAGCGAACATGATGCTCGTTGAATCTTTGTACGGCATATTGTTTTGCTTGACCAGTAGTTATAAGGAAGGGCCAGTCGCTTGACTGTAGCAATACCAATTCTCGCGCAGCCTGTCTGAGTGCTCGAGCCATTTGCCCTTCGGCTGCCGGGTGCTGCCTTACCAACTCTTCCATAGCTTTTTCGGCAGAGTGAATAATTGGCCACATCCACTCGGTTTCGTTGTTGTACCAAACTTGGTAGTGTCCGCCTGCACCCCAGGAAGATTCGGGCAATTCAATTGCGCGGCTGGGCTCGTTCTGCTCTAAGTATTCACTTGCAGTTTGCATGCTGACTGCAGTGTAGGTTCTCAGTTTTTTGATGACTTCTTTGATGAAAGTCATCCCTTCAAACCACCAGTGACCGAAAAGTTCTGTGTCAAAACTGACCATCACCAGCCCCGGCTTACCGGTTTTTCTCAAATGCTCTGTCAGTGCATGTTGAACGACGCCAACATAATGATCTGAATTATCATGAATACGCTCGAATGCAACATCTGGATTGTAGAGTTCTTTATATCCAAGATCTGTATCTTTAGAAGTCAGACGCCAGTAATGCAATCCTGAACGATCGTCCTTTTTGTGGAACTCGCGGAAATTGCCGTCGCCTGGATAACCATTGTCAGCAGACCAGACCTGGTAGCCGGCTTCATGGTGACGGCCCATAACTGCAACCGGATAATCTTTCAGCCAAAAGGCTTCATAAGTATCAAGCCCAGTTTCGGGACGCGATGCAGCCGGAATGTATTCAATATTTCCATAAGCACCAAAAACGCGGCGCATTTCAGTGGTAGAACCACCTTTAATTACGTCAGACTCGGTAAAGAAGTACTTCAGACCAACTGCATGCAACCATTTGTCGATGCTGACACGACTGTCGGTTGCTGGGCGGTATGCGCACTCTGGAAGCCAAACACCTTTTGGATCGCGACCAAACATACGCTTGTAAGAATCGACACCTGTTTTGAACTGCATATACAAAGAAGAGTCTGTTGAAAGCAGTGGTGAAAAACAGTGCGTTGCGGCAGATGTGGTGATTTCGATTGCACCAAGGTCTTGATATTTCTTGAAACCACCCGGGATATCGCGTCCCCAGACATTTTGGAAATCAGAAAGTATTTTCTGGAACCAATTGAGATAAAACTTGGAAAGTTGAAGGCGATTCATGTCTGGCGTTTCGCCCAGCGGGTTATAACGCTCTTCGTCTTTCTTGGCTGCCTCGATTCGATCTGTCAGCCACTTTTCAAATCCATTCTTCAAATAAGGGTCTGAAAGTTGCTCGCCAAGAATTGGCGTAATGCCGATGGTTAATTTAGCCGGTATACCCTCGTCATAGAGCTCGGCAATCATGTTGAGCAGCGGCACGTAGGTCTCCGCCATACATTCGTAGAGGCTCTCTTCTCCAAAGGGCCACATTCCCGCCTTCCTGTAGAAGGGCAAATGGCTATGTAGCATCAGAACAAAAGAACCTACGCTCACGAAATCGTCCCTCTTGAAGTTTTCAGTAGGATGCCAGCTTTGCGCGATGGGATATATTAGGTGAAGAAGAGCATTTCATCACCGGTCGCTAGCCATGCACCGTGGACTCGAACCCTGAACTGCCACCCGCCTAGCGCTGTAGCGATCAGGACTATATCAAGTGGAGTACTCAATTTCTATCGTCCGGGTGCAATCCGTAACTATTCTTCAGTATAGATAGTGTGAAGAAATCGACACAAGAGGTGTCCATGTCAGAGCAAGTCGATGAGTTTTCAAATGAATTAGAAAGCGACGAGAAAGCTGTTATGGCCAGAATGGAGTTTCCGGCTCCTGACAAAGCCAAAAAAGAAAAAGAAAAATCGCAAGAGAACAAAATCATCAGACTCTTAGAAAAAAATCCGCTTGGAATGACTTTGCCTGAAATGGCCGGTGGGCCACGTCAGGTCAAGAAGATTAAAACGCTGCGCCCAATGCTTGCCGAAGCAATTAGATTGGGTCTTGTCATGCCGATCAGTCAACGCGCCGGAAATACAGTTTACAGACTTGTCAAAAATTTAGGTCCACGCTAGACAGAGTCAGAGCTTGAGACTTTCAAGACGGGACAAAAGCTGAGCGCTTTCACCCAGAATTAAGACAGTCTTCTGACGAGCGCTCTGTCCACGAAGAATGCTTACAGAGGTTTTAGGGACGCCGAAAAAATCGGCGAGGAAATTGCATACAGCCTTGTTAGCTTCATTGTTTTCAGCCCTGGCTGCGACACGCAGCTTCAAGGCATCACCATGAATGCCGGCAAACTCATTTTTGGATGCTCCAGGCTGCGCATGCAGGCTCAGACGCAGGCCTTTGGGATCTATTTGAACGAAAGAAATTGCCAATTTTTGCCGCCATCAACGCCGTATCCTGTTTACTGAGTTTACATTGGCTTCCGAATTAATCTAGTGACCCTTGCTAAAATGAACGGCGAGCGCTGCACGTGAGGTGAATACTTTGACAGTTCGAATCGGAAACTATGAAGTTGGCAACAAACAATCACTATTGCTGATTGCCGGGCCGTGCGTCATCGAATCATGGGATCAAATCTACTCAACCGGCTCTGCACTTAAAGATATTTGCAAAGAGCTCGGCATAAACTACGTTTTCAAAGCATCGTTCGACAAAGCAAATCGCACTTCATACAACTCATTTCGTGGACCTGGCTTACAAAAGGGTCTGGAAATGCTGGCTGAGCTAAAATCAAAACTAGGCGTGCCTGTTTTGAGTGACATACATGAAGAATCGCAATGCGCAGCCGCAGCAGAAGTGCTAGACGTACTTCAAATCCCTGCTTTTCTTTGCAGACAAACCGACCTGGTTTGCGCAGCTGCTAAAACAGGCAAAGCCGTAAACATAAAGAAGGGACAATTCGTTGCTCCGCTTGATATTTTGCATAGTGTCAACAAAGTCACAGAGTGCGGCAACAAAAATGTGACAGTAACCGAACGTGGCACCACATTTGGTTACAACAATTTAGTCGTTGACTATCGCGCAATACCAATGATTCAAGGTGCCGGCTGCCCGCTAATTTTTGATGCTACGCATAGCGTCCAACTGCCTAGCGCCGGTGGTGGTGTTTCAGGTGGTGACCGAAAGTTCATTCCACAACTCACACGCGCTGCACTTGCCGCTGGAGCCGACGGTCTGTTCATGGAAGTGCATCCTAATCCAGACGAAGCAAAAAGCGATGCCTCAACACAAATTCCATTGTGGCAAGCTCGCGAACTGTTGATGCAATGCGTTCAAATTTACGATCTGGTCAAAGCGCTGCCAGATGTAAAATTGCCAGATAAAGGACAGTGTATTCAACCAGCTCTAGCCAGGTAATGTCAGTACTCGGAAAGCGTCAAACGACTTATGCCTATCCACATGTCGCCCCTTTGTTGGCGGCTGCTTTCTTGCTCGGCGTTTCGATTCTTACGCTTACCCAAAATGTAATTGCTGCAGACACGACTTTGACGCCAAATCAGACAGGCTCGACGCCAGTCCAAGCCACACCAGGGTCGGCCGGTTCTGAAGCGCCGCAAAAAGACCTTGACACAATCATCAATAAAGTCTTCCTTGCTTACGGCGGAAAAGAAGCACTGGCAAAGGTCGTATCAAACAGCCTGACTTTAGGCGAGCAAAAATTGCTGAGCGATGCCAGCGGACAAGCTAAGAGCACTAGATTTCGCTCTATCAGAAAAGGCAGTGGACTGAGGCTTGACATTGAAAACGAGGGCGGCTGGAATAGCACCGTATATGATGGCGTCCGCGCCTGGAAGATGGAAGGCAAAGCTGTTAGAGATTTGACGCCAGACGAGACAGCAATCTTGTCGAAAGAGCAGGACAGAGAGCCGGCAGTTTTGACTCATTATAATGAGCCTAACTACAGCTTCAATTTGCGTGGCAGCACGCTTTACAAAGCAGTGCCGGTTTATGCCATCGAAGTGTCCAGAGCCGGGAACCCAGCCACAACTATTTTCATCGATAAAACAAATTATTTAGTGCGCGCGCTGAGCTACCCGGCAATAGACACTGAGACAAAAGCAAAAGCCACTATCTCAATTGACTACGAAGAAAACAGACCATCTGGTGGCACACTCATTCCATTCAAACTGACGCAAGCAGTTAATGACACGCCAACTTTAGAAACTAACATTCAATCTATCGAAATCGGAAATATCAACGACGACGATATGTTCCGTCGCCCCGATAGACCGGGTGAAGTGCGGCTCGACAAAGCGGTGACTGTGCCGTTTTTATATTCGCACAAAGAAATACTAATCAAGGCACGCATCAACGATGGCGAGCCCATGGATTTTCTATTTGACACAGGCGCCAATCAAACATTGATAGATCGCCGGCTGGCTGCTGAAAATTTGCTGGACAAACAGGCAGCTATGAAAATGAACGCCGCAGCGGGCATGGTGTTTGGGCAAGCCACTGAAATACCCCGCCTGCAAATAAATGAGCTTTCAATTCCAGGCGTTCAAGCGATGATAGTCGACCTTTCGGCGCATGCAAGACAGCTGGGAAAACCTATAGCCGGAGTCCTGGGCAATAATGTTCTGAACCGATTTGCAGTTACGATTGACTACGGAAAATCGCAACTCATCTTTCGCGATTTTGCCACTTATAAAGCCCCGGCAGGCGCGAATATAGTACCGTTTTCAGACCGACGGGGTCCGGTTGTAAAACTGCAGCTCAACGGCAAAGACGAAGTATTTTGCCTTGTTGATACTGGCGCTGCATTCAACAACCTACCGCCAAACGTAGGCAAAAAATATCAGGTAGGGCAATCGGTTCATTACACTGAAGGTGTAGGGGTCGATGGCAGATCTGTCAAATTGGGCAGCGTGCAAATCGCATCAGTAAAGCTGGGCACAAACACGCTAAAAGACGTCAATTTCACATACTCGGCAATTGATGCTGATCCGAGCAAGAAAGGCGTAGTAACAGGCTCTTCCACAGGTATTCTCGGCAATCCGTTCTGGCAAAACTTCACGATGACGCTAGACTACCGTATGCGCCAGATTATTTTGCAAATGAACCCACTGCTTGCGTCACGCCAGCAATTGGAAACACTGGTATCGACCGGTGATTCTAAATTGAACATTTACCGCGATTTCAGAGCAGCCGAAACAGCCTATCAGCAGGCACTGGCAAAAGTGCAGTTTTTAGGAGACCCAAAACAGCAAGCGCGCCTCTGGGGTCGTTTGGGAAATTTAAGACGCATTATGGCAAAAGACCTTGGACGTCCCGAGCAATCACGCATTGCGTATGAGTACTTCTCTAAAGCTCAAGATCTTGCACACAAAATGGAAGACAGAGAAATTGAAGGGCGAATTTTAGGTGACTGGGCCTTGCTTTATATGGATAACAATCAAATGGGCGAAGCGCAGCAGTCACTGGAGGGGGCTGCAAGTTTTGCGCCGCAAGACCCTCAGGTAATGGTTGACTACGCAGTCTTTCTCAACAAAAACAAACGATATGGCGATATGCGCTATTACATTGACAAAGCTTTGTTTTTAGAGCCTTCGAATTGGCAAGCTTTGTGGTATCGACTCAAGCTTTGCGAAACTTTCAATGACCTGGGGCAACAGAAAGACACACTCAAAGAGATTCTCAAATATTACCCATGGTCTAAAGTAGCAAGAGACAAATACACAGCGCTTACAAATCCAACCCCGAGCGCAATTCCTTCAACTGGCGATAATACCAGCCCGCAATAAGTAAGCCGTCATTTTGCAGTCGAGTTTAAATCGGCTTCGAGCGAACGTCGCTTAGCAGCAGTTTTTCGTTTGCCCCCTGCAGCAACTTTATTTACCGACGGATTGTTTTCTGCTACAGAAGCAAATCCTGCTGGAGGAGCGGGAGGCAAAGCTGAGCCCGTTGCCTGAGGGGGAGGAGGAGGACCACCACCATTTGCCGCGCCATTTTTTCCGGGCATGCAATCGGGCAAATGCTTTTTCTGCTCGGGTGTGAGCATTGCTCTAATGCCCAAGAGATCGTTCATATTTGCTTCGTCTACAAGATCTTGCTGTTTTCGCAGCTCTTTGCGCGCAGCCCGAATCTGATTTTCGCTGACCTCAGGATTGAACATCATGTCTCGCAAACTCTTTTCTTTTTCTGCGACTTGCTTATGCAATTCTTTAACTCTCAGCCGCGTTTGAGCCCTCATTTCCTGGACTTTTTGCTTTTGCTCATCTGTGAGCGCAAGTGGGCGAAGGTCTAAAGCACGACCACCAAACGGACCACCTTGACCAGGTCGTCTCTGTCCACCTGCATGAAAATCGGGAGGCATGCCCGGAGGAAACGCAGAAGGACCTCTGCGCATCGGACCATCTTCGGCTTCAGCACGCGGGTCGGGTGCATTGTCTTGATTGAAGTTGACCCGTTTGCGCAAGGGCGCATCATCAGGCCCTTGCTCACCAGGGGCAGCAAAACCATTCGCATTGGAAGCTCTGCGGCGCCGTCCCATGGGAGGACTATCAGGCCCTGGCGGCATGCCCTGACCGTCAAATCCATTTCCATTAAAGCCACGGCGTCCTCTCGGTTGACCATTGTCGTCGGGGCCTGTACTTTGTTGAGGCGCACCGAACCCACCACCACCACCACCACCGGTGCCTTTTCTACGCATACGAGAGCCTGGCATGTCGGGGTCGTCGTTAGCTTGCCCCGGGGAAGAAGAAAGATTGCCAGAGCCAGAATTTTCAGGGGCTCCAGCATTTTGGAATTGACGGCGACGTTGCCTGAATTGCTTTAGTCGAGCCAACTCGTCATCAGAAATGCCCTGATTGTTGCGACCCATATTTGGATCGTCACCATTGCTCTCCCCATTATTTTGTGCCAGATATTTATTGCCTTCATCTTTCGAAGATTGGGCAAATAAAGGTTCTTGCTGAAAAGCAAAGAAACAGAGCGAAAGCGCTATCAACTTTGTAGATGTCGAAAGCAAATGCGGAAGCAGCCTAGATTTTGATTTCATAAAGCCCATCCTCGTCTGTTCTAACACCAAGAGCATCTGCACAAGCACCATTTTCGTTTTCTGGCATAATTGCAATTTCGGCTTTATCTGCCTTGTTTTGCATGTCTAAGTTGATTACTTCATGCTTTGTTGGCAAAGTCGAAGGATATTCAACAGGCAGTGCTGCAAGCTCGACTTTTTTCGCACTTGAATCAGACTTTTCTTCTTTGCCTATACCATCATTTAGTTTGCTTTGAATTGCCCCCTCATTTTCGACATTTGAAGCAGTCTCAGGCACAACATTTGTTGTGTCTTCTTTTTCAATTTGAGGCTCGGGCTGTTTAAGCGGGGCTTTAGTTTGTATTGCGCCATTTGAATTGGGATTTACAACTGCAACTTCAGTCGGCTTAATGCTAAGACCAAAAATCAAAGCGATGGCTGCAACAGCAGCCGCAGCAGAAAACCAGACTTTTGCATTTCGACTAAAGTTGAGCACATTTGATTTAGTCGACTCTGCAACTTTTAGATCAGGCTTGGAGCCGAAGTCCATTTTGTCGATGATATTTTCTTTGGATTGAACTTTCGGCAGCGATTTGACTTTGGCAACAAGCTGGCGAATTTCTCTCAGTTTTGGCGGACACTCGTCGCAAAGCGACAGATGTTTGTCTACAAAAGATTTTTCTTTGGCAGTCAATTCTCCGTCATGATAAGCGTCGAGCAATTCAGCAATGTCATCGCAGGCCGGTGTATTGAGGTCAGCAAGACTCAAGTTGGAAAAATCGAGACTTGCCAAAATGTCGCGAGAGGGGCTCATTCGCGGCAACGCGGATAAATCTATAGTCAATTGCTTGATTTGCGCCAGGTTTTGATTGCAGGAAGCACAATCACTAAGGTGCTTGGATAAACCTAGACTTTCGTCTGGACTGAGCTCACTGTCGTTAAACGCATCAAGCATTTCAAAAAAAGGTTTGCAGCTGTCAGCCGGGTTAAGGGAAGAAGCGCCGCTTTGAGACGAGGAAAGTGGTTCAAGAAAGGCAAAGTCAATTTCCTTTTTGAGCTTTATTTTTGGCATAGACTTGAGTCCAGCAACCACGGTGGCGATTTCTTTCAAACGCCTGGCACAAGCAGCACACTCAGCAGTATGTTGTTCAACAAGCAAAATATCTGCCGAATCAAGCTCATTGTCGTGATAAGCGTCAAGAAGCTCTGCAATTTCTTCGCATTTGTTTGAAGTAGACATGAGCGATCACCTGGACGCGTGCGAAACGGAATTAGACGAATAATAAGGCTCAAGGAGTTCCCTGAGTTTTAGCCTGCCATAGTGCAATCTTGAGCGAACAGTACCTATTTTCTCGCCAACTATGTCAGCTATTTCCTGGTAGGAAAAACCTTCAATATCGTGCAAAACAAGTACAGCCCTTTGACTGTCAGGCAATTCGTTTAGCTTGGCTGCTATGAATTTGCCCTGCTCGTCTTTATCAAGTAATTCAGCAGGACCGGGACCCGGGTCTGCTGCTTGAGAGACAACCTGCGAGGTGCCATCGGCACCGTCTCCTTCCGGAGCCGCCAGCGGGTCAAAAGCCAGAGTTTGCAAACTGCGCTTACGCTGACGAAAACGAATGGTGTCAAGGCATGAGTTGTGCGCGATGCGAAAAACCCAGGCAGCAAAGGAGGAAGACTTATTGAACTTATCTATCCCCTGGTGAACTTTGATGTAAGTGTCCTGCACGACCTCTTCAGCCTCCTCTGCGCTACCTAAAATGCGATATGCAGCATTGTAGATACGGTCTTGAAATGGCCGAACCAAGGACTTGAAGATAGCTGGATCCTTCGTTTCCCGGAATTTATCCAATAGGGCTACGTCGTCGTTTAAATCCAAGCTTTATTCCTCAACTGCTTGTTTCGGTTCTACCCTATTAACGTTGGCCGCACCAAAAAGGTTCAATTTTTTGAGCCAATTCAAACAGATTTAATCTAAAACCAGCAAAATGCTCAGAAAGTCGTATTTTGAAAAGCACTGCATAATAATGATAGCGATGCCAAGCTGTGATGCTTTTCGCCAAGCGGCTAAAATCCACCTGTAGCAGCCATTCATAAACGGAGTTCAATCAATGCAATACATTTCCGCCATGCTCATATTGGCGACAACAATTGCACTAGGCAGCAGTGCGGCTTGGGCACAAGACAGCGCCGCCAGCCCTGCAGCCAAAGAAGCTCCAAAAGTTGTAAAAGTCAAAGAAGACCTTCCAAATTTCCACCAGGTCTACCCTTACCTATACCGCAGCGGCGAACCTACTGAAGCTGGGCTGAAAAAACTAAAATCGATGGGAGTCAAAACGCTCATAGACTTGCGCGCCCCATCAGAACGCGCATTCGATGAGGAAAAGGAAGCAAAAGCACTCGGGCTCAACTACATTATGCTGACGATGACTTCCGCTCCGCCAACCGAAAAGCAAGTCGAAACTATGTTGAACACCATCAAAGAAGCAAAGGCAGACACGAGCAAAGGCAGCGTTCTTGTGCACTGCGCACATGGATCAGACAGAACCGGCTGCATGCTCGGCATCTGGCGCGTCACCCAGGACAACTGGACTTATGAAGACGCCTACAAAGAAATGCGCAAATATTGGTTTACACCAAAATTCACAAGGCTCGCAGACGCTGTAAAAGAACGCGCCAAAAACAGCGATCCAAAAGCAGAACTGAACAAAACTGAAACACACAGCAAAACAACGAGCGCAAGCGAGAGCAGCACAAGCAGCTCACACTAGAAAGTCTAATTTGCGCTTTCTGGCTGCAACAACATAAGCATCTTGGCAAGCCTGCCTGCATCGCGCTTCGGCAAATCTGCAGCCAAGACATCTCCTTGCCTTCAAGTAACAATCAAGCAAGGACTTGCAAATTCAAAATCAAAGCAAAGGCTCTGATAGCCGAGAAGAATTTTGAATCAATCACCGTGTCAAATCACTGCATTCGGGTGTCGTATCAACACATGAAAGCCATGAAGCGATCTGCGCAAATGCAAGTTAACTATGGGCGTACAACAGGCTCTACCGTCTCAACTGCAACTGCTGCTGTTGCAACAGGCAGCTCTACATGGCTCTGAAAAACGATGCCTTCGCCTGTACGTTCAAAATTTCTTGCTTGCTCTAAAGCAAACTCAGACAAATGCGAAACTGATTTTGGAAGACGTATTTCTTTAGCCAACCCAAGCATCTTCAACAATGATATTGTGACCCAAGTCAAATCAAACTCGTACCAACGCAGTCCATGACGTGCAGATTGAGGGAATGCATGGTGATTGTTGTGCCAACCTTCACCAGCTGAGAGTAAGGCTACAAACCAGACATTGCGACTGTTGTCACCGCACGGATATGACTCATAGCCAAACTGTCTGAGGTGCGTAATTGAATTGACCAGAAGAGGTCCTAAGAAAGCCATGACTGTAGCTAACAAGTCTGCGGCTAGCACGATCGGTCCAAATGCGACGGTCAAAATAACTCTGTAAACAACACCCAGTGCAAGACAAAGATAACCATCATTTTGCGAGTGATTGCAGTGAAGGAAATTGTACACTGGGTCACGATAGAGATCGGGAGCCAATTTGCGACTCTCTTCAGCACTGATTATCACTTTCGGTTTAGACATCCAGCCAATAAAAGCGTGCCACAAACCATCTTTAGGTGCATGCGGATCGCCATCATGATCAGAATAACGATGGTGAATTCTATGTGTTGTAACCCAGAAGATTGGCGAACCTTCAAGCGCCAGATAAGCCCCTGAAACGATGAAATATTCCAACCATTTTGGAAGCTGCAACGAGCGATGAGAGAGAAGGCGATGATAGCCTAACGTTATGCCTATTGTGTGATAAACGTATAAAACTGCAAACGCAACTAGAAATGTGGTCACCACGCAACCCTCACGAAAGTCCTGCTTCCCTGTTATTTAAGCACGAAGAGTACAAAAATCGCATGTCATGAAGATCACTTAGCCTTCTGTCTTTGAATGACGAAACACCTGCTAAACTGACACAGCGGCACTTTTCGCCCGATCGGCAGCGGAGTAATAGATTATGAACAGCACGAAACTTAGCCAAAAAGTTGCCATTGTTACAGGCGCATCATCTGGTATCGGCGAAGCCACCGCTTTTGCCCTTGCACAAGCAGGTGCATCGGTCGTATTAGTGGCCAGAAGAGCCGATCGGCTGAAATCACTTGCAGATCGCATCGCAGAAATCGGCGCCAAATCATTAACTATCGTTGGAGACGTGGCTGAGGCCAGTACCGCGCTCGAAGTTATAAAAGAAACTAAGAAAGTTTTTGGAAGAGTAGACATTTTAGTCAACAACGCTGGAGTCATGTTGCTCGGCCCGATAGACCGCGCTCACACAGAAGATTGGGAAAAAATGATCAACCTAAATGTGCTGGGTCTGATGTATTTCACCAAAGCAGCAGTGACTGTGATGAAAGAACAAAAATCAGGACATATCGTAAATTTGTCATCAGTTGCCGGTCGCCTCGCTCGCGCAGGCAGCTCTGGATACAACGCGTCAAAATGGGCTGTCGGCGCATTCTCTGAAGCGCTCAGGCAAGAGGTTTGCAGCGACAACATCAGAGTTACTCTAATAGAACCAGGGATGGTGCTCACAGAACTTACAGATCACATAACTCACGAAGATGTGAAAGAACAAGTGAAAAACAGAGCGAAAGCCATGACCGCGTTAAATAGCGAAGACATCGCAGACACAATTATTTTCGCCGTCACTCGCCCTTCTCACGTCAACATCAACGAGATCTTAGTAAGACCTACAGAGCAGCAGATTTGATGAGACGAGCCCGACTGAAGACCAGATGACAAAGTCTATTGAAACGCCCCATTCGATGCTATGCCGACGTTTCTGTGGGCACTGACCTGACCAGAAATTTGTGACAACCTGTTTGAAATATTAGCGAGATCATTTTGATCTAAATTCTGAACATGCATAGATGCATTGATTTCAGCCAGCTGCTTATCGAGCTCGCTTACACGACGAAGTGAAATAGTACCGTCAGCAAGCGCATTTGCAATTGATTGCCTAATCAGCATTTCTTTTGCAGCTATGCCTTCACGTCCAGGCTGCGCCTGTTCATCAAGCAACACAGCACTGACAAAAGCCTGATTTAGCTTATAAACTTCAGAGGACAACTTGTAATCAGGATTGAAGCTACCAGCAGCAGATTGCTCAAACCTGTCTTGAATTTGCAAAAACTGATTTGCCAAACCGTCACGAGAAAACTGGCTTAGCCAGCCCTGCTTTTCAGCATAATTTAGCCTGAGCCCAAGAATAGCTACAGATTCTTTCAAACCAAACTTTGGCATCGGAAATTCATTATCAAGAAACTTTTCTCTGGCAGTGCGCAAATCTGGACTTTGATCAATCTTCACATTCAACTGGCCTTCAGGCAGCAAGTAAGCTATTCGCGAAGGAGTCGGCAACATTATTTGCGCATAAACAACAGGTATGCACGCGAACGCGGCTAAGTTACCCAACATAACAGGTAAAAGGAAAACCGTCATACTTTTCATTTTTTCGATCCTCCAATTGCCTTTATTCGAAAAGGACTTCCTTTTCTAAGCCGAAAAACAATTCGGTCAATAACGTGCAGGTAGTGACTTAACTTTCCAGCAAAAGTTCCCAAGACCACGGCAAACAGAGCAAAAGTTCTGTCGATTTGCGCAGACGATAGAGTAAAATGGCAAAATCTTTTTGGGAATCTAGACTAAACTATGAGAAAAGCTTTCTTCGCGAGCGCACTCAGCGCGCTTACCATCACAGTTCTATCTTCTACAAACGCTGTTGCAGATGACGGTGGTATTTCATTCGGCGGCAATCCACACTTGCTCAAAGGGCATCCATCAATTGCCATGCAAAGCGAAGTCGTAAAAATGGATATAAGCGAAACACTCATAAAAGTAGATTGCACATTTGTTTTTAGAAACGATGGTGCGGCAAGCACAGTCAGAATGGGATTTCCAGACCAGGGACTTGGGGCTGAAGAACCTTATCAGGGTGACCCGGTTCCTACAGGTCCATCGCTGCACGGCACCTTTTTGACTTATGAATCTTACATTGATGGAAAAAAGGTACCGACAAAAATTGTTCCCACTGACGATCGCAGCCTTTACTGGCACACAAAAACTGTAACTTTCAAAGCAAAAAGCAGCACTGTAATTCGCGATGTGTACACACTGAAACCTGGCGCGCAGGTCACATCAGAAAACGGCATGTACAGGCAAACGTACTATGTCTTGCACACAGGTGCTTCCTGGCACGGGCCGATTGGCAAAGCGGAAGTTATAGTAAATTTCGCTCCGAAGGCAGCTGCCGTTCCCATTATTTTGAAGAAGCAAGTATTGAAAGAAGAAGACGTTCCAAGAACTAAGTGGTCTGTATTACCTAAAGGCACGATGTTCTACTCCGGTCCATGCGAACCGAAAGTCGAAGGACGCACTCTAACTTTCGTCAAAACAAATTTCACGCCAACAAAAAAAGATGATATTCACCTTTATTATTCATGGGTAAAACTCAAAAATATGTTTTAAAATCGCCGTCCCAACGGTTTTTATTTGTGCTCAACGCCGCTATTGATTTTGTGCTTTTGCAAATACTTCTTAGCCGCATCTGATAACAAATCGCGGTGCATCCGCCAGGGGTCTTTGAAAAAATCTATAGCGACTTTGCGATCTAAAATATGGGTCAAAAGAAGGTCGACCGCTTGCTCATCATTTTCAGATGACTCCATAACTATGATTCGCTCTCCTTCTCGCTTTTGTCCAAGCAATTTAGAAAAATATTGAAACGACGACTGCTGCTGCCTGGGCATATGCCCGGTAATCATAATCACGTGCAGCTTGTTCCAATCATCTACAGACATGTCTTTGCGCCATGCTGCAACTTGAGCATCAATAGTTGCAAGTTGTGAGGATACAGCTCCATACGCGTTATCCAAATCGTTGGTCGCTGTTGAACGGGCAAAATTTCGTAAATCTAGTCGAGTCACTTTTTTGTCTTTAATAACTCTATCTAAAAACGAAATTGTCTTTCCAATTATTTGCTCTTGTTCTTTCGTATCATCAGGCTCGAGCCCCTCGTTTGCAAGCTTGCCCTTAGCCTGCTCAATTGCATCACGAAATGAACGCAGTCGCAACAAAGTAGCATCATCGAGTACTTCATCAGTATGGTTTACTAAAATAACGTAAGTGCCAAGAGTAATGTGCGCCAGCTCTTTCAAACCTGTATATCGTGGTTTGATAAACGTAAGCAGAGTCTTATCTTTGCCCCGCAAAAGCGAAATAGAGTCACCGGTGCAAATTATGATCGGCCCCAACTTTTGCCTAATTTCTTCTTTCGCATTTGCATAGTCTTTACGAAAGAGACTGTTTACTTCACTAAACGCAAGTGGCTTTGCCGCGCCCGAAGCAGTTGTAGCTGCCATACTTGCTGCAGACGTTTCAGCAAATGTCGGACTGCCAACTCCGGCACAACTCAAAAGTGACAAAGTGACAATTAGCCTGAAATTTAGCGACTGAGTTTTCATTGATATTCCTGTTTGAGAATCATTGAAAGTATACAGTAAACAAATGAGCAAGCAGAAAGCTATACTAAGCTAACTTAAACAAGTGGAGACCTTATGGAAAGTTGCAACAAGCGTCCTTATGCTTCAAAAAGAGCCGGGAATTTAGCTAGAAATTTTGTGCTTTTCTCGCTTACCTTCATCTCCATAGCTTCTGCAAGCGCAGTAGTTTTTCAAAGTGCAGCAACGGCGCAAACAAAAACGAAAACGAATGCTCCGCAAAAAATTTATTCCCCCGACAAGCAGAGCTACGCCTATGTAGAAACAAGCGACAAAACAGTTTCTTCCGGCAAAGGCGACGTCAGCGCCGATCTAATCTGGCTTTGGCGAAAAGGAGAGAAAGCAGCACATCCATTATTCAAAAGAGCTGACAAAGTAAAAGTAAAACAAGCCATAGGCGAAGTTCAGTTCGGAGATATTCACGATTTATGCTATTCAAATGACTCAAGCAAGTTGTATTTTTTGAATGCGGCTTACGCCGTGTCTGATGCATTGATGTCTGTCGACCTCAAATCTGGAAAAATAGACTACGTTATTGACGCCAACTCAGTAGAAGTAGTGAAAAAAGGAAAGTGGCTGGGCAACTTAATTGTCGAAAGACACAAATATCACGATGCCGAGAAAGGTGGCGCATATGAAGCACTTTGCGTTGTTACGCCGCAAGGAAAAGAACTAAAACAATTGAAAGAGCTTGAATAGTAGTTGAGCCTGCAAAATTAATCAGCAAGATTGAACTTTTTCACTCTGCCTACCGTCTTTTGGAGTAGAACAGAAATATGGCACATAGAGCCCGGTAAAAAGACGGAGTCAATCATTGAACCCTCGCCCAAGAGTTTCAGCAATTTCGAAGCGCAGGGTGTTGCCAGCACTTGTTGCCTGCATGATTGGGTCCTCCATGCTGCATAGCAGCGCAGCAGCAGATGAAACGACCAAATTTACTGCCTCTCACTCTCAAGAATCACCGCAGGGTCAAATAGACAAAACTGAAACACAAGAGTCAAAAAATGCGCTGAGTGGAAAAATTAGCGCTAACGAGCAAAATAGCTCGTCAAAAGTTCTCTACGGCAAAGTTGGCGCCACGCAGCTGCCCGGCACAATGCAATTTCGCGTAGCACGCCCAGAAACTCGTCGCCCCGAATTCGAGTTAAACACAAATCGAATGCAAGCATCAGTGTCAAAGCAAGACTTCGGCACACTGTTCTCGTCAATCTCAAAAGCTGCAAAACGCCTGTCCAACTACAATATCGAGCTCGTGGTAGATCGCTCAATGTCCATGCGAAAGCGTGATTGCCCAGGAGGTGAATCACGCTGGGAATGGTGCGGTTTGCAATCTGAACAGTTAAGCCGCGAGCTAGTGCCCTACGCCAGCGAGGGCATAACCATTACTCCATTTGCAGGGTCGTATAGCGTGTACGAACATCAAAATCCTCAGCAAATTTCTAATCTATTTGAGCAAGCCGAATTGCAATTTGGCACAAAGCTCGCAGAACCTCTGGCTGACAGGCTAAACAGCATCATCTTGCAACACAACAGCCGCTCCAAACCAACCATAATTGCTGTAATAACAGATGGAATTCCTCACCCGGCATATGAGCCACAGCTAACAATTAACGTGCTAATTGAAGCAAGTCGTAGGATGATAGATCCCAAAGAAATTACGGTTGTCTTTTTTCAAATCGGGGGGCAAGACAAATTTGGTTCGCAATATTTGCAAGCACTAGATAACAATCTAGTGGGCTGGGGCGCAAAATGCGATTTCGTTCACACCGTCAGCTTTGACCATTTACAGCAGGTTGGGCTCGCCCGAGCCCTCGTCGATTCAATTGAAGAATTAGACTCCCAGCACCGCTAACACTTACCAGACCAATCAAGCATATCCCATTTAAGCACTGGCTAACCCAAGGCTCTGACTTAGTCATAGTTTCAAGGTCTTCGCCTGAGGGAATAGCTTAGGGAGTGCAAGCTATTGCAGGAGTTCTTCTAAGACCATGCCTCCAGACAAAGTTGAGCACAATGATGCAGCGGTGCAGAAGCCTATACCGGCTGAAAACAGCATGCATGCCGAAGTTTATTTCAGCAATCAAGACAGCAAAGATAAGCCTTCCCTGAATACTGATTCCAAAAAAAGTCCTACCGATATAGCGGCGAAAGAAAATAGTTTCAATTTCAACGTCCTTGACCCAAAACAGCTTTATCCCTCGGAAAAGGGCTTTACTCCGGGTTCAAATCCTGGCGGACTTGCCACAGACAGATTTCAACCCCCAAAAGAAGGCGAACCCGCACCAAAAACACGCTCCATTAGTGGCGCGAAAGATCTGCAGGACCCCGCGGGGCCCAAAGACGGCACGGCCCCAAGAACGATAATTGAGAATGGAACACCCAAAGACGTGGTTGCGCCCAGGAATCCCGATGACAGCGCAGCCCCCAGGGACGGCAACGCGCCGAAGAGACCAGCAGACGCCTCAGTGCCAAGGGATCTAGCGCCTCAGCAAGGACCCGGCGACAGCACACGACCAAAAGAACCGACAGACACTGCAGCCAAGCCAGCAACACCAGAACAGCAAATGCTTGACCCCAATGTCAGCCCAGAGCAGAAAATAGCCATTGCTGACCAGATGTACAAAAGTGGTCAAAAATCATTCAAAGGTCCAGACGGTCAAAAATACGAGATTACAGAAGCAAAAGCCGGCGACCGTAGAATGGTAGGCGTGTTCACAACAGATGAACACGGACACTCCAAAACAGCTTTAAGAGGAATTGTTGAAAAAGACGGGCACGTTTCAAAACAAACAGATTCAAAAGGGCGCCCTGTAGACTACGAATCGCAATGGGCAAAGTCTCATGACGGCGGTGGACTCCGCAAACCTGAAGCGGTTACTCGCGGAGTAGACGAAAAAGACGGCAGCAAGTACGAACGCAAGAGTGATGGGCGCGGCGGTTACGTCGAACAACACACGGGCGACAAACCAGAGCAAAACTACAGCAAAACGAATGACGGTAAAGGCAAAATAAGCGTCATGCGCAAAGACGGCAGCGGTTATTCAAGAACCGAAGAGCCCAGCGGACAATTTACCGAAAACCATTTCGGACCCAAGCCTGAAGATACTTACACAGTAAAAGGCGACGGCAAGGGAAACAATGTCGAGTCCAGAAATGACGGACAGGGCAATAGCATTGAAAAACATACATTTGCCGACCCAAGCAAGAATTACACTCAAGAAAATCATGCAGACAAATCAACCACAGTAACTGATGCCAAAGGAAATAAAACAGTTACTTCAGGCGACGGAAACACTACCACTTACACCGGCGCTGATGGCACAGGTTATGTTCGCACAAAAGAAAATAACGGTTATTCGGAAACACACACTGGTCCAAAACCGGAAGACAACTACAATAAAGTCCACAGAGATGACGGACAGGGCAACGTATTTGACAAACAAGATTTCAAAGACGGACGCAGCGTAGAAAGCCATCAATTCAAAAACCCGGAAAACAATTTCACCAAAGAAACAAAACCCGGCGAAGCCACAATCGTGACTGACTCAAAAGGCAGCACCACAACTTCGCCCGACGGCAAAACAATTACTTTCGTTGGTAAAGACGGCACCGGCTACACACGCACGATGACCGATGGCGGTTACACTGAACAACACACAGGACCCAAACCTGAAGACAAATATACGTTAGAACACAAAGATGACGGCAAAGGTGGCGCTCACGAAAAATATTCTTTCGAAGACCCGAAAAAGAACTTCACCAAAGACGTAAATCCAGACGGAACTTACACAGTAACAGACTCTGTAGGACTGAAAATTGATGTAAAAGGTGGCAGTCCAGAGTTTCAAAAGCAAATGCTGGCAGACATCCAGAGCCTCCCGGAAGCTGACAGAAAGCGCCTCGCCGACAAAGATATTCATTATGGCATCGGCAGCAAAATGTCCGAAATCGATCCCTCATTGAAGGGAGTACATCCACGTGGCTGGCCGGAAGGCAAAACCTGGGATGATGCTGAAGGTGGCTACAACGAAGGCAAAAAGCTCATTTTGCTTTCTGAAAACACCAATGCCGGCCCTTCAAAACGTCTCGGCGGCGTTTTGAGACATGAGACTGGGCACGCAGTCGACGACACCCTGGGAGATTTCTCTCATACGGACGAGTTCAAAAAAGCATACGAGGCCGACGTGGCAAGAATGACCCCAGAGCAACAACGCGAATTCAAATATTTGTTGCAGCACGACAAAGACAGCAGTGAAAAAGAGCTTCCTACAACAAAAGCAGGGCAGGAAGAAACAGCAGCTGAAGTTTACGGAATGCTACAGGGATCGTCATCTAATCCATCACAAACTGAACAGATTAAACAGATGTTCCCATCAGTTGCAGAGGCTCTAAAGAAACGCCTTGCCCAGAGTAAATGAGATTAACAGTGCAGTCAGGATAAAATGCTAAGGCTAATAGAAAAAGTGAGGAACGCTCAGCCGTTCTTAAACTATGAAAAGCACCATGAAATCAGTTTTGATTCTAAGCATCCTGGCAATCTCGCTGACAGG
The DNA here is from genome assembly GCA_964546815.1 of uncultured Candidatus Obscuribacterales bacterium. Taxonomy (GTDB): domain Bacteria; phylum Cyanobacteriota; class Vampirovibrionia; order Obscuribacterales; family Obscuribacteraceae; genus JAIEPM01. Next base: position 102,249 of record CAZJLR010000003.1, read on the forward strand.
GTACGACGCAGCCGCTGCTCAAAAGCAGAAGCGGGCTCTAAACAAAACTGGGAAAAACAGTAGCGGGCAAACTAAGGCGGCAAAAACAAATAAAGTAAACGCGACAGCATCAACTGCAAAAGGAAAGCAATCAATGGACGTACCATCGGACAACGCAAAAAAGGCTGAAGGACAGCAAGCTGATTTGAACTCAGCGCAAATTGCAGCCGATCACGCCGGCAAACCAGAAGCATCGGGAGCTGACAAAACAAAGCCTTCTTACATAGGCGAGGCATGGCTTGAAAAAGACGGGCGCATAACTCTGCACCTCAGCAGTGATGCCGACGGCAACCATGTAAATGCGATGTTTAGCTATGAAACAGACGACAAGGATTACCAGAAAATTCTCAAGCACTTAGGCGGCTTGAAACCTGGCGAAACAAAGCCCGTAAAGCCCTTCGAAAAGTAGTTTTCTACTATTTCTTTTTGCCTTTAGCTCCGCCCCAATCGAGCAAGAAGTCGTCATCTTCTGCTTTGTCAGGCTTATCTTCCTTAGCCGCAGGTTGCTCTTTCGGCTTTTCTTCTTTCTTCGGAACAGCTTTGGGCTTTTGCACCGGCTGCGGTGGCGGCGCCTGCATAATTTGCATTGGCGGATAATTCATCACCGGTGGTGGTGGCGGAACCAATCCAGGAGCATGCTTGCCTGGTTTAGGAATAGCCGACTCAGCAGGTTTTGCCGGTTTCTTAGCTGGCACGACAACTTTCTTTGGCTCTGCTGCTTCGTCAGTATCAGCGCTTTCTGCTTCGGAGCTAGCCGGTTTCACTACAGCCTTTGGAGCAGGAGCAGGCTTCTTCTCAGCGGGAACCACTGTTGTTGATTCGGCAGTGACAGGCTTTTTCTTAGCTACAGGAGTCAACAAAACTGCTTTTCCGCGAAGTGCGGCCGGTAAGCCAGACATAGTAGTTTCGGTTTCAACAGGTTTGGCAGGCTGAGCAGCGGGAGCAGCTTTTTTCTTCGCTTCTTCTGCTTTTCTCTTAGCGTCTTCTGCCTTCTTCTTAGCAGCATCAGCATTTTTCTTGTCTTGCTCTGCTTTCTTCTTAGCCGCGTCTGCATTTTTCTTTTCAAGATCGGCTTTTTTCTTCGCTTCAGCCGCTTCTTTCTTAGCCTGTTCTTTCTGTTTCTTTTGCTCGGCCGCAGAATTTTTCTTGTCTAAATCAGCTTTCTTTTTTGCGTCTGCTGCATCTTTTTTGGCTTCTTCATCTGCCTTTGCTTTTTCAGCTGCTTTAGCTGCCTCTTCTGCAGCTTTGCTTGCAGCGTCATCCTTTGGCTTTGGTGGCAAAGTCGGCATCACAATTTTGGCTGGTGGAACTTTACCTTCATAGCGGTCTTTTTCAAGCTGAATCAGGCTGTCCAACTTGGAATATTCTCGGTAGGCTTTAACGCTATCTTCGCCTCTTCCGTAAGCCATAGCCAGTTCTTCATGTGCAACTACGTCATCTGAGTGCTTTGCCACCACGGTTGCTGCATGTTTAGCCGCTAAATCTGCTCGTCCTTTCAGCCGCATCAACTCAGCCAGTCGCAAATGCGCAGCCGAAGAATTTGGGCTTAGCTTCACAGTTTGATTTAGATATTCCTCTGCCTTTACAAAATTTGGATTGGTACTGCTAAGGCAGAGCGAACCCATATCAAAATAAATTTCGGCAAGAAAAGGCGAATTGACCCCATAAGCAGACGTTGCGGTTGACAAAGCTTGCTTGTACTTCTCAAGCGCAGCTTCAGAATCGCCCTTGAACTGAGCCTCCACCGCTTGAGAACGCAGCAATTTTATTACGTCCGAATCCTGCGACGCCTCTGCAGGCCCAAACGAAAGCATTAAAATGCTGAGCAATCCAAATTTACAGAATTTCCGCATCTGATGACAACCTCTGAGTCTATTTTAATTGTCTCGCAAAAAATGTGAAGTGGCTAAACCCTGAGTTTCTTACTTTGGATGAGCAATTTTGGCTTTCCTGCTAAAATTGCGGATTGCCAGTACAGCAAGGAAAGTTCAATGCGCCGTCAAAGACACCGCACACGCGGTAGCAAAGAGTCTAAAGAGACTAATAACAACACACAACAGTCGAATCTTCCGCCTTCAGTAAAGGTCTATCAACAGACTGGCATTGACATAAACACCAATATTGGTGAGGGATTTGGACCATATCGCATCGAAGGCGAAGATGAAATTCTGCCCTTTGTGACCTCGGCAAATATTGCTTGCGGAGCCCACTCAGGCGACCCGGTCATCATGGAAGCAGCACTTGAAGAGACACGTTATTACGGTCTTTCACTGGGCGCACATATCGGATATCCAGACCTGGCCGGCTTCGGCAGACGCGAAATCCATTTATCGCCCAGCGAGTTGAGAGCTTCTATTCTCTATCAGCTCGGCGCACTGGCTGGTTTGGCCAGAACGCTCGGTTTTGACATTTCACAAGTCAGACCACACGGCTTCCTTTACAGACAGATGATGTCTGATTTGAGAGTGGCGTTGATTGTTGCCAGATCTATTGCTGAATTTGATAAATGGCTGGTACTAATCGGCCCAGCCGGTCCGACACTCATTAATGCCGGCGAACGGGCAGGTTTGCGCGTTGCAGGTGAAGCCTGGATCGACCGCGCTTATGATGCCACAGGGCACCTATTGCCGCACACACACAGCCGAGCCCAGCTGAAGAGCCCACAAGAAATTTTGAAACAAGCAAGTCAGCTGGTTCACCATGGCTCTGTGCAATCTTCGGAAGGCACAACAGTCAAAATCGATTTCCAGACTTTGCATGTGCACGCCAAAATACCGCAAGCCAAGCTTGTATGCGAACAACTGCGGACAATAATTCCGAACGCATGTTCGCTAACTTCAGAGCCGTACAACATCGACAACGAAACTGAAGATCTCAATTTGGCATACAGCGAATAAAGCGATAAGACTTATGGCAACCGCTTTTTGCGGGGAATCATTTCGTCGTACCAGCTGCCGTAATACTCTGGATAATCTTCACCGGTTGTTGAAGTTATGGTTTTTTGCAAAGCTTTGCGGATGGCTCTTCGGCCACCGCGGCGGTAGCGATTAAGCCATTCCATCTCTTTGGGATCGACTTTGACGCCGGCTTTCAACAGCTCTCTGACAATTCTGATTTCGTGTACGATCGCCTCGGTTTCTTCCTCGAGACAACGCTCTACGAATTCCTGCCGTCCAGTTTCGCCAGCAACAGGATCTATAGTAGGGCGAACAAGTGCGTGAACGAATTCATGGGCAATACTCACCAGCTTGTAATTTCGCGGGCAATACTTGCCGATATAAATAGTACGGCGACGACGATCGTAATACGCGCGGCATGGTCCATGAACCTGCCTGATTTTGACGCCCTCAAGCTTGATGCGCTCAATATCGTTTATGAGCGTAGGCGACTTTAAAGCGACCTCTACGAGGCGCTTGCCAAACTGCCGTCTCAAATTACGTAAGATTTCCGGGGGTAGCACGATGCACCCTCTCCTTCTAAGTGAACGCAGATTAATTTTAGCGCATCATCTTGGCAAGCACAAATCCCTGAAACGCCCGTTTGTCGTCAACTTCGGCGCGCAGCTAGTGTCTTGGGTCTCGAAGTTTTTTCTTAAATTTGCTTAATCCGACAAAATGTCACGATATTCTGTCGCAGTTAAACGAAAATATTCACTTAGAGCATGAAAATACAGCGCCCGCACATTTTATCGGCTACGGCTCAATTCACTGCAAACGATGCAGTGCTGAGTATGAGCGACAGAAATCCAGTCTTTATGCGGCTCTACAAAAATGTTATGCTGGTTAAAAGCGCAAGATTCTGATGAGCAGTCACACTGTGACTTACAAGGAAACAACAAAAGCAGCAGGAGAGCAGCTGACAGAACGTTTAGCTCTTATTTTGAGCAAACGCCTGGACAGGCTAGAACTTGCTGCGGAAATTTTTGCAGAGCTGAAAACTTGCAGCGGCGCCATAAATGCAGTTCTCTGGCGCAAAGACCAGCGAACAAGCAACATGTTCTACCCAGATTTGTTTTCATGCGAATTAGGCAAAGAAGAACGCTTCGACGCTTCAACCTTAGATAGTTGGGCCGCCTGGACAGCAGGACAGCGCGAGACCTGCTCTTTTGAAAGTGAGCGCAGCAGCGCGCCTTGGACTGCACACAATTACATGCTGCCTTTAAGCGGAAAAGACGGCAGCATCACTGCTTTGTTCAGCCTACACTCTTCACGAGCCAGCGAAGAAGCAAGCACTGTACTCACGACATTCATCGGACAAATTCTGGTCAATGCGCTTGTTGTGGACAACCGCGAGCCAAGCAAAGCGCTGGCTATGGAATATTGGATGGAACACCATCAGCGATTGTTGCTCAGTAAAATTCACACGCGCCTCGACAGAGATCACGTTTTGCAATCGGCAGTAGATACTCTGGGCAGCATCTTAAAAGTCAGCTCCTGCCTCATTTTGCGTCAAGAATCAGGCGCAGCCGCAAATGTAACCCATGAGTATGTCGACTCAGACCTTTCACCGCTCGGTCTTGGCGGCAGCATGTTTATACCTCAAGTGATTGCCGCGCAAATGTTTGAAAGAACTACGATACTTGAGGAAACAGGCATTCGCAAACATGAGCAGGGAAAGTATATTGCAGGCATGGAGTCGCTTTTTGAAAGCAGCATCAGAAGCGTGGCCGGTACTCCACTCAATATGCACAGCCTAAATGCAGGTGCACTTGTGGTGCAAAGCGACAAAGTAAGAGCCTGGCAAAGGCACGAACTTCAATTACTCGAAAGCACAGCAAATGTTGTTTCAATAGCACTAAAAAATGCCGAGCTTTACCAGGAAGCAAAAGAACAAGTATTCAATCTCAATCTTTTGAGCAATCTGAGCCGACAACTCAGCACGGCAGTAGAGCAATTATCGAAAGGTCCACAACATAGCGAACTAATCGACGAGCCTATAATTAGCTCACAGCAGGCAAAAGTACCGCTATCTGCGCGCGAACTGGAAGTACTGCGCTTGATTGCATCAGGCTTAGCCAACCGCGAAATCGCGCAGCGACTTTTCCTCACAGAATCAACTGTAGAACTGCACGCATCGCGCATTCGCAAAAAGCTCAAGCTGAAGAGCCGAACAGCCCTGGTTAAGTTTGCTTGTGATAATCACCTGGTTTAGCGCGTGGTCATCCAGCGCAAAATGCATTGACCTATTACAAGATGCCCCGCGCTTTGATGTCCAGATATTTGTCGACAAGCTTGCTTGAAAGTTCTTGCGGCGGACAGTCGAGCAACAAACAGCCCCTGCGCACCAGATGAGAAAATGCAAGTTCGCGCTGAGCGATGAGATCTGTAGCAACTGCACGTTTCATTATTCCGTGCAAACTGTCTGAGCTTTGCTCCGCTACGCGATCTACTTCTCTATCGCGCAAAGTCACACAAAAGGGCAAATGCCTGGGACTCAAGCTGGCAAGCCCAGTAAGAAGAGACTGCGAACCGGTAGGGTCTGTCAAATCAGAAATCACAACCATTAGCGATCGCGACTTTTGAGCGCCGGCAAAAAATGATAGAGCACCTAAATAATCAGGTTCAACCATTGAAGGCTTGAGGTCGCAGCAAGCTTCGATGATGCGAGTTAAATAAGCCTTTCCTCGCCGTGGTGGCATAAAGAGAATCGGCTTATCTGAAAAGATGCCCAAGCCTACCTGGTCATTTTTCATAAGCCCAGTGAGCACCAGAGATAGTGCCGCGTTCAACGCGTGGTCAAATCTGCTCAAACCTTCAAGGTCTGAAATCATCATGCGCCCGGCGTCTACAAGCACCATGAGAGTCTGCTCTTTATCCACTTCGTAGACCCGAAGCACAGGGCGATCTCGTCGAGCTGTGGCCTTCCAATCCATCGATCTTATGTCATCGCCATTTACATATTCGCGCAGCGTAGCAAAATCTGTGCCTTGTCCGCGCTTACGCACTTTCATTTCGCCAAGTTCAGACGAGTGAGCCAGTTTTACAGACAGCTCTTTCAATGCCTTGAGGTCGGGATATACACGAATTTGTTTTGCAGCGGGAACTTTAACATGACGCCAGAAAAGCCCCAGTGCACTTTTATATCGCAAACAAATATCAGAGAATTCGTAAGCTCCTCGCCGTCTGGGCAAAAGCGAATACTCTAGAAGGGCTTTGCTATTCGCATCCAACTTAAAGTCAAATTCTTCCACATCTGATTCGATAGACAGAGGGTATGAATCTTTCAAGCGCAATTTAATTGCTTTTTTAGCCTGCGAAAATACTTCAAGCGTGACTTGATTTTGCCTGCCAATTGAAAGCCTGTCACTTACACTTCGCTGCGCTGAAATCAATTTTGCCGATGGAGTGATATAAAAATCTGCAATTGCTGCAAGCAATAACGCAAAATTGATTCCAAAACCGACATAGACTGCCATCGGCAGCCAAATGGCCGCAACAAAACAGGCCAGCGCCAGACACAGCAAAATATACATTAGCTTGCCGGCACTCACAGGCGGCTCCCCATCAACATTCTATCGAGGCACAGGAACAAGACCAAGCAGCTTATTAATTACCTGGGTTGTGTTGATTCCTTCAAGCTCAGACTCTGGAGTCAAAATCAATCGGTGCCTCAACACAGGGTGAGCAACAAATTTGACATTGTCCGGTGTGACAAAGTCACGTCCTTCAATTGCAGCATGTGCTTTGGCAGCAGCCAGCCAGGAAAGCGCCGCGCGAGGGCTGGCGCCAAGCTGCACATCAGAAAGATTACGCGACTTTTGTACAAGTGCCATCAAATAATCAAAAATGCTGGGCTCTACTTTCAGACTCTTGAGTTTTTGCCTGCACTCCAAAATTTCATCAGCACTTACAACAGAACTGAGCTCTGCACTTTTCTTGTCGTAAACTCCAGTTTGCCAATTGGAAAGCATCTTATGCTCGGCATCACCTTCAGGATAGCCAACCAGAATTTTGATCATGAAGCGATCTAGCTGCGCTTCAGGCAAAGGATAAGTACCTTCGTACTCAACAGGATTTTGGGTTGCCACTACCATAAACAATTCGGGCAGCTTGTTGCACTGACCATCAATCGTAACCTGTCGCTCTTCCATCGCTTCTAAAAGAGCAGATTGAGTCTTGGGCGCAGTGCGGTTGATTTCGTCCGCTAAAAGCAAACTGGTAAAAACAGGACCTTTCTTGACACTGAATGTTTTCGACGTTAGGTCATAAATGCTAGTGCCCAAGATGTCTGAGGGAAGCATATCTGGGGTTAACTGAATTCGTCCGAACTCGGTGCCAATGAGCTTGGCCAGCGATTTGACCAATAAGGTTTTGGCTGTGCCAGGCACACCTTCAAGCAAAACATGCCCGTCTGCAAGCAGTGCGACCAGTAATTGATCTATCACCATGTCTTGCCCGACGACAAACTGCTTTAATGCCAGCCCCAGGCGATTTATAGTTTCGGAAATTGATTGCACCAACTGAGTACTCAGAATCGTTTCCCCCGAAAAATACTCAGCAGATCTTAACTCACTTCGGGTTCGCTCGCATAGTAGGCGGACGATACAGAGGAGCCCAGAGCTGCCCCAAGACTGTCAAGACCCGAGAGCTCAACCCCCAAGACGCCGCCCCGGTTGAACAGAAAGACTCTGTTTCGACTTTTCATACAGACGGTCACAATCTTTCATGCAGGCAAGCAGCTCGGCTTCTGTAGTCGTTCTGGAACTTTGCAGACGCTCGGCTGTTTGCAAAAAGCTTAAAGTTTCAGCCTCGCTGAGCTGAGTCGATTGTGACCAGGCCTTAGCAAGCTGCTCTAGCGGCTCTGCCGGTGGCAGGGACAGTGCTTTGCAAAGGCGATGCCTGAAAGAAGCAAACAATATGGACAGAGCAGTGTCATACGCTCTTGCCTTCTGGTAAGTGAGCGCCATGCCATCTATATATTCACTGCTGGCAATTTTTCGGCTCACATGAACTGGACGGAGCGGACCAAAACGCTGATTGAGACTGTAAAGAGCAAAAGCAAAAATCAAAACGATTTGCAAGAGAATTGGACGAAAAGGTCCAGACATCAAATATGAAAATACATTTTGAGCGGTGGTATAACCATGCACACGCTCATCGAAATAAACAGTGCCGCCGCAAGACTTGAGCCAATTCAACAGAAACTGAAAATTGCCCCAATTGCTCTGCTCTGTAATGCGTCGATTGGCGCACAAACTCGGCAAAACCGCAATCAAGCAGCGCCCACGCCCACGATGCACCTGAACAGCCAGAGCACCGCGCGAGTCGGAAAGAAGCGCTTTACCACCTGAAAGTCTGGTTTCAGAAGAAACGACAATTTGAGAAACATGACTCATTTCAGGAATTGCAGGCAAGTCGGCCCCGCTCAGCACAGCATCATCAATCGAGCTTGATACAAGTGAATTCATGCCGAGTTTATCCAGCAAATACTTTCCATTGCCATAAACGCAATAGTCGAGATAAACAAGGTTATTGCCTTCTTCGACCCATTTGATTATTCTGTCTACTTCAGGCGCGAGCATCGGAAAGTTTGGTGCTACAACAAGCAAAACACCTCTGTTAGGCGAAAGGTCTCTGTACGGTTTTTCATAACGCTGGCAGTCCATACCAAGCTTGCTTGCCACTTCAAACAAAGCCTTATATCCACTTGATTGCGAATTATGTGATGAGCAATTTGCCACTGTTTCAGGCAGCAAATTAGACATCTGCTCATCGTATTGCCCTGAAACAATTGAGACGACATAACAACCAAGAGCAAGCAAAGGTAACTGCCACCACAAGCGGCGGCGCCATTTATTGTCGCTGGGCAATAGTTCGTTTATTGCTCTGTCTCCAATTTGCGTTTTGCGGCGTTGGCTGCGCCTATGCGCTCAACTTCCGGCTCTGTTTCTGCCAATATTTGCAAGCAACGAGTGTAATCATCTTCCTCAGCATTTTTATTGCCAAACCAGACATTTTCAACAATTTCAATAAGCTGAGTGAATCCGCTTTGCAGCGGTGGATAGGCCGCAAGCAGATACCTGTATTCAAAATTAGTTTTAGCGGGAGCAAAAACAGCCACTGTTTTCTCGTGCATATTTTGCAAAAAACAAAGATAAAGAGCGCGACAGGCTCCCTTATAGTCTCTGGCCGAAGCCAGGCGCCCTGCTTCTTGCCTATATCCTTGAGAATCCAAAATCTTATCTACCGAGACAGCACCACGCTTGGTGGCAGCCTGCTCCTCTCGACTTGAAGAAACACGTTTCCAGAGCAAATAACAAATAGCCAGCAGAGCAATAGCACCAAGGAAATAGACTGCATATTGCAAGAGAATACTCATTGACTTGTTGTCGCTCGGACCAGCCGTATGATGGCGAAAAATTTTGTTGAGCCATTCTTGAACCCATTGCAAAAACTGCAGCAAAAGGTCTTGCAAACGCAACACAATCGGAGGCAACTTGTGTCCGGAATAATGCTGCGCCACAGCCGATATTTCGGGGCTAGCGTCTTTGAATTCCATCTACGTCACCACTTGAAGCCGCAATTAACTCGTTTAATTTGCGCGTCAGGTCGAGCCCGTCGGCTCTTTGTCGCAAATCCAAATACAAAAGCCCAAACGAAATCATAGTTACAGGACGTAAAAGCAAACTGCTTAAACCTTCCCATAGTTGAATAAAAATCATGGCTGGAATTGAGACTTTGTAGTCAGCGGCTGCGCCTCCCAAGCCTTGTTTCATCATGCTGTCTACAACAGAAACAATAATCACGGGCAATGAAACAGGCATAGTCACTGCCCAGAAAACAACATAGAACACACATCCAAAACAAAGCACCCTACCGAAATGTTTGAATGTCCAATGAAATGACTGACCAATGACACCAAAAAAAGTAGTTTCTTCGCATGAAAGAACAGACAATCCCATCAAACTAACCATGGTCATCAGCCCGATCGTAATGATCATGCCAAACACGCCGAATATAATCCCCATGGAACCGATGACAGCACCAGCCGGACCACCGGCACCGGCGAAAACTCCAGAAAGAACCATGGCACAGACCCAGATGCCAATGAGTACGCTCCACATCAATACTGAGATGGCAAAATAGCCAAGTACCCACCACGTTTTTTTCTTGGCATATAGCAGTGATTTTTGCCAATCATTGCTAAACCCGGTGAAATAACGCACCATCGCCAATTGCTTTGTGTACAAGATTACCGACGAAATCAAATAGACTGCCAGAGCAAGCAAGCCAATTGAGACGATGCCAAGAATTTTTGGCATCTCGGAACCTGCTGTAATTCCGTAGGTGAAGCACCATTGCAAGGTTGTCGCACCGACGTAGAAAAAAACAGTCGGCAGCCAGAGAGTTTTTAAGATAAGCGGCAAATGCGCACGCCATATTCGAAATGCCAAGCCAATTAAGTCACACAAGCCGACAGGCTGTTCCATTTGGCTGGCTGTTATTTCTGCGCTTGTCATCAAAGCATCTTTCAAAGCGGTATCTGGCTTGTACTAACCTTATAGTGCCACGCAAACAGACTTAAAACCACAGGCAATTTGAAAAATTCTCTGCTCTTGCAAAGCGCCCAAGCAAGATGAATCGCTTCTAATGAAGATTCTAATGAAGGTTGCCGAGCGACAAATGACTCTGGCACCGCGGACAGAATCCCGACGACGCCTTCAAAGCAAGGCTTTCCGGACGCGCCCCCGAGATTAAGCCGGCAATTGCCAAGGCAGCACAAAGTCAATGAAATCAGCGATACTGATGTGGGGGAGGATTGCATTTGGCGCAATCCTGGCATAGTAAATTTAGCTGGTCTATTTCGATTCCCGGCGTATTTGGTTCAAGTATTTTTTGGCGGCCTGTATATGACATTACTGGAAAAACTATCCGACGTTCGAGACTTTCGCAAAATTCTCGAAACTACTGTCAAAGAAATCGGCGAGAATTATTCTGCCGAAGTCAGTCAAATTGTTCTGAGCAACCCGCTCGACAGCAACTTCACTTCAATTTGCGAGTACATTGCCAATCCTGACGAAATTCCTGAAGACCTCAACTCAAAGCAGTTTCCATTGCATCTGGAAGGCGGCGGACTTGGCATACTGAGCGTCTCACGACAAAACAGTTTTACACCAAGCGAAATAAACGAAATTCGCATTTCTCTTGCAGACATATCCGACATTTTGAGATATGCGCAAATCAACGACATTGTGCAACGCGACACTTTTAGAGGCGCGTTCATGTCCGAAATCAATAATTTGATGACCATCCCCATGGGGCTGGGCGATGCGCTTTTCATGGTAGTAAACATTCTTGGAAAAGCACTAAATGTAAGCCGTTGTATTTTCATTTGTGTTGACGACAGCCGCACAGACTGGCGCTCATACGAATTTTTCCAGAGAGAGCGTGTGCTTAGCGCGCAAGAATTCGGTTGGCCTACAAAAGACAGCGCCATTGTTGCCCAGGCTTTGCTCTCAGCTGTGCCAATAACAAATTTCGAGGGTCAACTAAACTCGTACAAAATTCCAGTGCAAGACGAAATGGAATTTATTGGAGTTCGCTCACAGCTGGCCGTTGCAATTCGCTCATCTATATCGGTGCATGGTGTAATTATTTTGCAGCAATGCGAATCGCGACACGCCTGGACACGCGGCGAAATCGATATGGTGCAAAGCGCAGCCGACACAATCGCCGAAGCGCTTGCTCTGCTGCCTGAAGAGAAAAAGGGACTTGAGCCAATCATGCGCTTGCATCAGCATGAAGTGGCAGAAACAAAAGACACTTCGAAGAAAAGCATGGGTGAAGTGCGCAGAGCATTGAAAGGTGCAATGCGCACTACTTCAATTGCTAAAGCTCAGAGCTCTAAAAAACCGAGCGCAGAGCCGGCGGCAACACCCCCACCAGCACCAGCTCGTCCGCCAGAACAAATTCCAGTTGTACCGAGCGACATGGACTTTCAACCCGAATATGGAAACATGGCGGCTCAGGCAAGCACCGAAAATGCTTTTGCGCAAACGCAAGATTTGCAGAGTCAGTATGAAGCGCAACCTGTCCAGGAAGACCTGGGCGGTTGGGGTCAAAGCGCGGCTGTTCAAGAAGAAACAGCTTTTACGCAAGAATCGCTTGGCGGCTGGGGTCAAGGCAGCACAGAATATCCAGTCGAGCAAAGCGGTGCAGAGCCGGCGCTTGGAGGCGAGCTTGGCGGGCTAGCCGATATGTTGGCAGAGCAAGCAAAGCAAGCGGAACCAGATGATCAATATAAGGGAAGGCTGAACAATTTACTTGGCACCCGCCAGGCATCAGGCGCTTTGAACATGTGGGACGAGGGCGCTCAAGCAGAGCAGCCCGAAGAAGTTGCGCAAGAACAATTCGAAAGCCCAGCAGAAGAAGCTCCTGCACAAGCATTTCCTACACCGGGAAGCATTGCTGCAGCCGGCGACCATAACGCATTCGGTCAACAACAAATGGGCATCGGCGAACCAATGCACGGCGGCATGGTGCCCGGAGCCAAACCAGCCAGCAAATGGGGTGACCTTGACTCTATCGGCGTCCCATCTCATCAGAGTTTGCCGGCAGCGCAAGCACAGCCACCCGCAGCAGCACCACCGCCAGTGACAGCAGCTCAAGATTTAGGAACCCCGTCTCAACCTGCCGGCAAGGCTGCCAGCAAATGGGGCGATTTAGACAGCATCGGCGTAGCTCCGGCCCGTCCGGCAAGTCCAGGTCCCGTTCAACCAAGCCCTAGCGCTGGTTTCGAACCGGGGCTCGACAGCCTTGACTCTATCCCGACTCCCTCTGCACCTAAAGCTGGCCTTGGCGCAATGATGATGGGCAAAGCCAAAGCAAACGCAGTAGCTAGCGGCTCTGGTCTTGGTGGCTCATTCCACAAAGGCGGAGTGAAACCGCCAGCAGCTCCGACCGCTTTTGTTGATGGCCCGCCAATTCAAATAGATGAAGCTGCTGCAGAGCTCAAACTCAAACAAATTTTGGCCTCGTCAAACCCTACAAGTGATTACATCTTTGCCATGGCCACACTCGGGCTCGACATGCGCCTGCTCGGAAGAATTGACGGATGGGTTTCGCAGGTAGAGCGCAAAGACAAACACGTGCATGGTCACGCCCGCTCAGTATCTGAATACTCAACGGCAGTAGCCAGACTTATGCAACTAACTCCGGAAGAAGTTACAAACATAAAGCTAGCTGCAGTCGTCCACGACATCGGCAAGATGGGACTGCCCGAAATGATTTTGAAAAAGCCTGACGAAGAGCTTACAGATCAAGAACTGCTCATGACTATGCAGCACACAATTAAAGGTGCCGAACTTCTGGCTACGCTGCCCGAATTGGCTCCGCTTGCGCCAATCGTTCATGCGCACCACGAAGAATACAACGGCAACGGCTACCCGGGCGGCCTCATGGGCGAAGACATTCCACTTGCATCACGCATAATTCATGCCTGCAATGCATACACAGAAATGGTCACCGACCTTGTTTATCGCGCCGGTATGGCACCAGAACAAGCGCAAAATGAAATGATCAAAGGCGCAGGCTCAACTTACGATCCAAACGTTGTCGAAGCGCTAATCGCCTGTATTTCACAGGGTCTGGTTCCACCACGCATCGACTAAATTGAGAGCAGAAAATATCAAAGGAGAAGAAATGATCTCGGCAAAGGAGAATGTCGACAACACAGACTCATTTATCACCAGCAAAGCTACGTCGGCTGACATCAAGGACTTAGAAGAGGTGGTAAATCTGGCTTACCGAGGCGGTAAAGCCAGCGTGCCCTGGAAAAACGAAAACCATCTGGTTAAAGGACCGCGCATCACAACTGACGAATTGACAAAACATTTGAGTGCGAAAGGCTCGACTATTTTGCTCATTCGCGACAAGAAAAATGCAACTCTTGCAGGCTGCGTTCACATTGAGATTAACGAGCAAGAGGCGCACATCGGCATGCTCACAGTTCATCCTGAATATCAAAATTTGGGCTTGGGCAAAAAACTGCTCAATCTGGCAGGCGATTTTGCCAAAAATGATATGCACTGCAAAATCGCAAAAATGTGCGTGTTGGGCGGACGAGAAGAGCTTCTTGCCTGGTATAAGAAAATGGGTTACGAACTGACAGGCGAGTCAATGCCATTTTTTGGTCCTGAATCAGGGCTGACTCCGCTTTGTGAAAATCCGCATTTCGTTGTAGTCAAAAAGGCACTTTAGGCAAACACAATTCTGGCAGGCAGATAAAGGCAAAGATTAAATCTGCAGGCATTTGAATGCTGCAAAGCGCAGGGCGACTTCCAAAACGATCGCCAAAACCCTTGCTGGGCCTCGGAGGGTTTGAGGACAGCCAGTTTTGGGCATTTCAGATAAAGCAGATGACTCCTTTACGTACATAAAACCCTCATGAGCACGCTTGACAACACACCGGTAGGTGAAAAACCAAAGAAGGCTAACGAGCTTCCAAAGCCTGGAGATCAAGCGGATAAGCCAGTTACGCCGAGTGCAGCCGATACAGCCAATGCACTCAGTACTCAAGCCACAACCCCGGGCGACAGAGGAGCTTTAGCCACAGCCAAAGCAAAAGAGTCAGACGCATCGCAGCTTTTGGGAAAAGTTGAGCTTGTCACCGACAAAGCTGCAACTAAGCCGGCAATGAGCCAGGACGCCGTCAGGGAAGCTTCAAAAAAAATAGACGAAGCAGCATTCAACAGAGCCGCCTGGGGGTGGGGCTGGAGCAAACCGCAGCCCGAAACCATACGCAATATTATTGAACCAATGTCGGCAGCCGACAGAAAGAGAGTCGAAGACGATTACCGCGCAACTCACAAGGGTCACAACTTGCGCGACGACCTCAAAGCTCAACTAGGAGCAGACTCGCCCGAATATCTCAAGCTCGAATCAATCTTAAATAGGAAAGATGGCAAATCAGACGAAGCAGGACAGGTCAGACTCGCCTTAAACAAACTCGACACAGCCGCAGCCAGCCTCGATAGTCGCAGTGGCATCATTCGAGGAGCACTCGACCTGGTTAACCCAATCACCAATACTGTTGATAAATACAACGACCTTCAGGATATGGCAGCGCGCAGAAGCGCCGAATCAGACATTCGAAAATCGATTGGCACTTTAACAGCAGAGCAAATCAAAGAGTTTAAAGAAACATACGCCAACAATTACAAAGACGCGAATGGCAGACCCATCGATATAGAACAGCGACTGCTTTCAGACCCTGCAATGTCTCAAACTTCAAAAGAAGCCTTGAAGATTTTGTTCAAAGGCATAGATCATCGCACGGGCAGCGACCCCGAATCAGTAAAAAATGCGCTGGCTCTTGCAGACCTGGGCTTGAAGACAGGCAATATCGAAATTTTCAAAGACGCAATGCAATCGGCTTCACCGGAAACTCGCAAAGCATTTGTTTCATCGGGCGGACTGCAAAAAATCGACAAAACTTTCGGCTCAGATGACAGAGACACGGCCCACAGTTATGCAGATCAAGGAGCAGGCAGCCTTGCCATGCTTATCGAAGGAAGCAGCCACTGGTATCACACAAACAAAGAATCAATCACTCAGATGGTGACCAGTCAGGCAACAGATTTAGATCGCCAGCGTTATACACGAGGCAAAGAACTGGCCGACAAAAACACAACTGCAAGCACGCCAGAAGACAAAGTTGCAGCCGACTTTTATAAGCGTGTTCACGACGGTCTGAGCAGCGCAGGCAGCAAACTTGAAGTGCAAAAATGGGAAGCCCAGCTCATGAAATCTGAGTCTGTGGTTTCATCAGTTATAGATGCACGCAACGAAGGCGGCTGGTTTGGTTGGGGCGCAAATACAGATCGCAACAAGCTTTACTCTTCGGTAGAAAACTTGAGCAAAGACGATTGGCAAAAAATGAGAGCCAATCCAACAGCAGAACTTGCAAAAGTTCAAAAGGCTCTGGACACATTTGCAGATCCCAAAGACGCAAGTGCAGTCATGCAAATGCTGCGCGACAAAGTGGTGGGTTCGAAAGAGCACCCGATCAACTCATACGAAGACTCGCAGCAAGTCGGCAAACGTTCTATCGAACAAACTTTCGCCGACAACAAGACGAATCCTGCTGCACGACTAGATCGAATTGGCAAAATGACTGATGCTGAAATCGATGCATACAGAACAAACAAAGACGGGTTTAAAGACAGGCTCAATCAACTGCTCGACAAAGAAGCAAGAGCACCACTAGAAAATCTTGGCGCCAAGCGCTTGATTCAAGAATTGGTTGACGGCAAAAAGCCAGACAAAGTCGATTTGGCGATTATGCTGGCATACAAAGGCGACGATCCTGCAGGAACAGCACGCGCAGTCGAAGCCGCTCTAAAAGAAAATCCAGCCTTGATCAAGCCCGGTGCAAAATCACCTGAAGACTCACAAACACTAAGCCTGTTGCGCGGTGCGCTGAACAAAGGAGTTGCAGACGCAGGATTTGGCGACAGACATGTGGGTCGCGGTGGCTATATTCGCGGCAGACAAGACGAATTTTCAGACCAAATATTCAAAACCGGGCAAATGCCAATTCAACTAAAGATTGAATTGGACAAAGACGACAAGATGGCACGATATCGAGACATTGCGGCAGCAAGTCCCGAAGAAAGAGCCAGACTACTTAACCCAGCCCCAGATGAAGCAACTAAACGCTTTCAAGATAAAGTACTGGGTTCTGCAGAAGACAAAGAAGTTTTGCAATATGCTCTCAAGCAAGGCAAGCTAACAGATGCTGACGTTTTCCGGGCATTCGTCAATGGCGCGCAAACTCGCCCTGAAGATTTGAAAGACATGCTCAACACAATGACGCCAGACCAACGACAAGACCTGGCAAACGAATATTTCACCAAATATCACACTTTGATTAGCAAAGATGTAATCGATAAAGTTCCAGATCAAGAAAAGTTCAGATTTAGAGAAATGCTCGCGCCTACAGAGACGAATGTAAGGCAAGTAGTGCTCGACACTCGCGAAGAGCGCGACAAGCACACAAGCGTTATGGACCCTGTTATGGACAAGATCTGGGACAAGAGCCGCATTTCTGCGGACGAAGCCCAAGCCAGCATGGAAAAATTTGTCAAAGATCACCACAACGAAATTGACAAACTCACGCCAGAACAACGCAAACAATTCTTCGATTCAGTAGACAATTATCAAAAAGCACTTAAGAATTACATTGATTCCAAAGGGCAAATGGCAGAAGTTTTTGTTGATGCTGCCATCACTGTCGCTGCAGTCGGCGGGTCGCTTTTCACCGGCGGCACCAGCCTGGCACTTCTGGCAACAATCGGCGCAAGCGGCGCAGCATTCAGAGTAGCCGCAATGAAAGGCATTCAAGGCACTGACTTCGACGCAAGTGCAGGCAATGTTGCAAAACAAGCATTCAAAGGATTTGTGGCTGCCGACCTCGGCTTTATTGGACCACAACACTTCGGTTTAAATGGACTATTCAAAGTTGGCGACACCATGGCACTTAAAACTGCCGAAAGCGTGGTGGCAAAACTTGGTGCAGAAGGACTAGCCGCTACAGCGTTTAAGGGCGGCACGCATGCTGCAGAATCCGTCATAACAAAAGAGCTCGCCGCAATTAGCAAACAAGCACTTGTAGCTGGCGGGAAAGAGACAGAAGCCGTAGTGCAAAAGATGGCAACGGCTGTCTTAAAAGACTCTGCAACACCAGCAGAAAGAGCACTTGTAGAAAGACAAATCACAGCACAAGTCGATGCGCTTAGAAAAGAAGTAGTAGCAAATATACGGCAGAAAGTTCTGCTCGAAGCCGACAGACTAGCTACAAACGTGTCCGCAGCAGTAATCGGTAACACAGGCTCAGAAGTCCTTGCAACAGCCGTCGGACTAGAAGACCCATCTACACTTTGGGACCGCGTTAAAAGCGGAGCAACATCTGCCGCAGGCGGCGTTGTTGTATTCCACTTCGGATTCAAAGCCGCAGGAGCGGCTTATCACGGTGCGGCAGAAACATACAAAGGAGCCCGGGCCGCTCTGGGCATGGATAACGGCAAACTATTTGCAGCAGAAGGAACATTTGTTAGACACGCAGACGGCACGACAACTGAAGTTAAGAAGGGCGAAAAACTCTACCTGCAAAAAACAGACAAGATTGTTTCCAACCTAGACAATGTCAAGCCGAAAGCACCAGCAGACGGCATTAATCCAGTAGATGGACGTCCACTAAATAGCGGACGGACAGAATTTATCAAAGAAAAATTCAGCCCGCTCAATGAAGCAGACCGCATTCAAGCCAGAGAAAATGTTATTCACGACCTGAAAGAAGTGAAAGCTTCCGCCACCGCCAGCGGTGCTGACGGGAAAGCTCTTAGCGTACACGAAAAACTCATGGCAGACCCCAATTTGAGCGATGCTCAAAAGCAACGCGTTGTCGATTTGCTTGCAGACGTGCGCGAACATTATGCGAGCTACCGCACACCTGACGGCAAGATGCTGGCAGACCAGGAAGTTAACTGGATTCACACTCAAGGTGAATTGGCAAAAGTGCTGGAATCAGCACAAGCGAACAAACTTAGCGCACTCGAAACAGAAAACGCACTTATTGCGTCGATGTTTTCAGATGCAGCAAAATTTACCGACACAGCTCTTACAAAAGGCAACTTCACCACGCACCACCTCGATGGTGCATTAGCCGCGGCAGAAGCGTTAGAGCGTCGCGGTTTCCCGCCAGAACGCATCGCATCGATTACGCAGGCCATCCGCGAGCACCAAATCGCTCCACCTGAATTCATGGGCTTCATCTACCAAACTACTATCGCGCGCAACTTGAAAGCTCAGCTAGATAATGGCACCATTGACCAGGCCAAATATGACTCGATGAAGAAAGTCCTCGACGACATGACTGTTGTCACAGGAAACATGCCGCGCATCAAGCAAATAGCCGATGTAAACAATGCACCGCTGGTCAAAGATGCAAAAGGCAACTGGGAAGTAGCCTTCACGCCCGAACAGCGCGAGCTTATGAAGCTTGCAGGCACCGAACATTGGTATGTGCCTCACGACCCACAATTTTTGGCAGACGGCAAAACTCTTGACCCTGATTTCGCCAAGCTACCTGCAGCTCAACAAGCAGAAAAGATATCGGCATACAAGAGCTCTCGCGCCCTCATCGACGGCGACGGCATAGACAACTATGCCACCATGGGCGGGGCAAGCAAAATCGTCAAAATACGTGGACCAGAGACTTTCTTCCCAGACAAAACTGTCTGGCAGTCGGTTGACTCAATTGATGCCAGCTTTAACGACGCAAACAAGGTGCTGACACCAGAAGGTCAGCGCCTGGCAGCGGAATCTCTCGCGGCTCGCAACAGGATTCTCAATGATAAAGATACCGGCATTCGTGCGCAGATGGATAACTGGCTGAAGTCCCAGGGCAAAGACCCAGCAGACACTGCCTACTACTCCAAAGACCTGAGTTACCCTAAGCCACTTGATGCTGCCGAGCAAGGCCGTTTGAAAGAACTTCAAGGAAAACAAGCTGCATCTCCCGCAGAAAAAGCAGAGATCGATGCCGAAATTCGCGCTTTGAAATACAAAGGTTTGACAGAACAACAGATAAGCGACTTCGAATTTGCAAAGAAAATTCGAGATCAAATGACAGACTTCATGCGTATGGCACAACGTACCGACGGCAGTTTGCCAGGCAACTTCGAACGGAGCCAGGCAGCCGCTACAGCAGAACTTGCGCAAGCCAACGCACTGCGAAGCAGTGACGTTCAAGACGGAGTCTACAAGCCACGCATCGCCGCGCCAAACGAAGCTGAACTTGCTGCACTGCAAAAGCGCGTACCAGACCTTGGCCCAGAGGCAGCGCAAGACTACAGCAATCGCATGAATCGCCTGAGAGACTCATGGAAAGAAGATCTCACTCCTCAAATTAAACACGCTGCCGAGCTGGCGCCAAAAGTAGACAGCGCATACAAAGTTCTTGAATCAGAGCTTGCCAAAGTAACTAATACAGCAAGCGCCGCTGATATTGCAGCAGCAAAGCTAGACCCAAATCATCCCCTCAACAAACAAGCAAACATTCACGAATCATACAAGCAATGGAAAACCGTAGCAGATCAAAATGCCGCGCTAAACATGCACATTGTCGAAGTCACAAATGCGCGTGCACAACAGCTTCAATCTGAACTCGATGAATTCACAAGCAAACATGGTCTGGCTCCCGTTACAGTCAAACTAAGCGAAAACATGCATGCCGCCGGTGGCTACACATTCGGCGAAGGCGTCGTCACACTACCTCGGACCTCATTTAGTGAAGCAGGCGGCGCACTAGACCTCAATAAAGTTGCTTTCCACGAACTAACCCACGCTCTGGGACAAGACAAACTGCTGGTACTAGACGCGATGCGCAAAGCAGCGCAATCCGGCACTCCCGGTGATACCGCTGCTATCAAAGCAAATTACAAAGAAGCAACTGGCAGAGACCTGTCCGACAACTGGCTGGCCTCAGTCAGCAAAGCAAATGAAGGCAAGCCAGCGCTTAGCCAGGGTGAAATTACACGGGCTGCAGAACTTGCAAAATCAGTAAAAGAGTCCGTGACTGATGTTGGTCGCAAGTCTGAAGAGCTGGGCAACACAGCGCGCGTTATCGACTCAAAAATCAAAGACCTTAGCAACAACATCGATGGACAAGCTGTCGATCGTATGTTCAAGAGCATCATCGAGAATGCTGCTAACGGCAAATTAGATTCCAGACTGTTTGGCACGGCGCCTCCATCGCCCGAGCTAACAGCAGCAATCAGAGACTGGCACCTCGCTCAAGAAGGCAAGCTCGGAAAAGCATTTGATGCCGAAGCCGCAAGACAACTGATGCTGAAGCACTTGCAAGGAGAACTTTCGCGCGTCAACCAGGCACACGCCGACTTGATTAATCAATACGGATCGAACCAAATTGAAAGAGAAGCATATGGCTTGTCGAGTCAAGTTAGCGAGCCAGCCAGCACAGCCGAAAGGGCTCGCAGCAGCGAAGCACCTACAGCGATTCACAATGAGAATCCATCCAACAGCGTGGAGCTTGCCGCAAAAACAGATGCACCAATCAATGATGCACTGAAAGTTGCATTGATTGGAAACGAAGGCATGCCTGTTCGCACCACCAAGTTTATGGAAGGTGACACCATAACTTACAAGCCAGACCCCAAACAAACGAAGGGAGACGCTGTAGAGGCAGAATACATCCGCTTGGTACCAGGCACGCAGGATTTTCCCGCAGGAGTCATGGTTTCGCTTGAAGGCGGCGCAACAAGGGCAAAGCCAGCTCAGATGCCCGATCAGGATGACTTGATAAAAATTCCGCCACTGCAACTCATGCGAGATGCAGACGGAAACGTTTATCAAATCAAGAACGGCAAAGCAGAATTCAAACCAGATTTAGCCGTGATTCCTCAAGATAGCATTACCGGTATTGCTGCAAGAGACAAAGTACCCGTAAGAATCCAACCAATAGAAGAACTTAGCGTGCGCATGCGTGAGGCAGACAGCCACATTCCGCGCCACGGCGAAGCAGTCAACAAAGACGAACTGTTGGCAATGATGGCCGCGGCACCCGAAGTTCATTATTCAAGAGAGCAGTTGCTTGCGCTAAACAAACAACAAGGCTCTTTCCGTTCAGCTTTCAATCCCGAGGGCGGAAACCAAAATTGCATGGACACAGTTGCATCAGTAGCTCGCACAATGGAATCTGGACGCGTAGTTAGCGCCGACAAATTGGGCGACATGACCGCTGCTGACGGCACCAGGATTGGCACAAACACAAGAAAATACGCTGAGGATTTCGAAAGCGCCAAACGAGAGCAAGTAGATTGGCTAGCAAAAGCAGCCAACATAAAAAATCCAAATGAATCATCAATAAGTGCAGACAAAGTAACACCAGAATTCGCCAAGAATTCAGCAGTGAAAGATTTCGCTGTAGTCGTTCACATCCCAGAAAGCAGAGCATTGGGCGCCGACGGCATTGAGGGCGGACACGTCTTCTTTGCCCACTTCAACCCCGACGGCTCCGTAATGTACTACGACCCTCAAAGCGGCGTCCGCTGGAACCCTGAATCAATCTCAAGACTTGGCAGTGATGCGCAATTCTATCCATTGGTTCCGCGTTAGATTGCTAGGCCTAGTCTTTTAAATTCATTTTAGTCAAACCGATTCGCTAATGCCTAACAAGCGAATACGGCGATCTCCAAAATCCCCAAAGCACAATTTAGAAAAATAAGCCACACGAAAGCCGATTAGCGTTTTGGCAATATGTCTAAAGACAAGGGGAGAGGTGCGGAGCTTCGGTCGCGCTTCACTTCTGCATATCAATCTTTCTCACATTTCGCTTCTCAGCTGGCACGGCAGTCGCTTCGGTCTGCTTAGTTTCGGAGCCAGTTTTCGACTGAAAATGAACACTTTGACCTTCGCTGCGTACTGAGACTAGATTCCAATTGTTGTCCAGCTGTACATTGACTTTGCCGCCAACGGTGATGTCCATTACTCCGTCTTTGGCTTTGCCCCATTTCACTTCGCCAACATTCTTGCAAAGCCCAGAACGGTCAAATCTAACTTCGCTACCATCTGCTGTTCCCACAGAATTCGAGCATGAAGGGTCAACCTTCTTGGTCGACTTACGATTTGCCATGTCACCATCGGTGGTATAAACGCTCTCTTGCTGCCCTTTAGAAATGACAAAATCAACGGCAGGAAGGCTCTTTACGGCGGTATTGCTTTCTACCGGCTTGGCGGCGCCAGAATGAACGGCATTCCTATCGGCAAGCGCAGTTAATGAAAGCCTGTCACCTTTAGTTTCACTTGCAACTTCTACTTTCACTTTAGCGTGATTTTCGAGAACTTCTGCCATAACCTTCACCCGCTCACAAGCATTACCTTTCCCTGTTTAATAATCGCGCACAAAGGATGAAGTCGATATGTGTGAACTTACCAACTCAAAGTGCACGTATGTGCAGTCCGGTTAAATCATCAGTGAGAGCAGTTGCAGTCGCATGACCCGCAATCACAAGAACCAGAGCCACAATCGCAGGCGCTGCAGTCTCCTGCCCCACAATCGCAGCACTGTGCGTCGCCGCAGCAGGCTCCACCATGATGCCCAGCTCCACCGCAATCACAA
Organism: uncultured Candidatus Obscuribacterales bacterium; assembly: GCA_964546815.1. Lineage (GTDB taxonomy): Bacteria > Cyanobacteriota > Vampirovibrionia > Obscuribacterales > Obscuribacteraceae > JAIEPM01. Next base: position 125,427 of record CAZJLR010000003.1, read on the forward strand.
CAACTGTTGTCGCAACAATTGGCGTTCCAGCAATCACAGGGGCCACAATCGCAATCACTGCAATCGCAATCACGGCAACCGCCACTTTCGCTACTGCCACCACCCTCTTCTTCTTCAGAGTCTTTCTTCTTCCTACGTCCACGATTGCCCACATTGAAAAACGCAGCGTCACTTTCAAGTGCACCGAGGGAATGTGGAAGCTTTACAGGATTCGCACCAAATGCGGTGCCCGCATGAGCAAACACCAGCGCGCGCGGGTTTGACAAGCGGCTAATCAAATAGGAGAGAAAAATGAGATTGAATGGCATCTCAAGGCAGTCTCTAATACTACCCGCATCTTTCGTGGCGTTGGGACAAAGTACCGCAAAAACAAATGCGTAAACGAATGCGAATGGAAGAAAAATCTTACCGAAAAGATTCCCACTCTTAAGAGGCAACGAAATTCTATGAGCAAATACCTCAGGCAATTCAATGACAGATAGCTCAACACAAGCACTTGCAGATGACGTTGGTCGGCGGCAGGCATGCGAAATTTTCCTGCCCACAGCGAATTTCGACAAACGTTTTCTTGTGTTTGTACGAAAGCGTTCTTGGAACATCTCGCGAGCAGCTTGCTGCAATTGAATACTATCAAGCTGAGCAACTATGTTTTCGCAAGACTTCAAAATGATCTCGACGATTTCTTGGGTAATTTCGACAGACAAGGCTCCGTCCAGCTGATATGCAGAACGAATAGCATTGAAATCTCGACTGACAAAGTCTCTTTTATAATCTTCAAGCGCATCAAGCACGTAAATCAGAAAGCCAAATTGATTTCCAAGCTCTTCAAATCTATCTGCTTCGGCATCAAATCCGCAAGCAACTGCAGCTTGTCGAAAAAATGATGCTGTCACTTTGACTGTGGACTCGGCGAAGTATTGGAGCCGCTGCTCTGGGCTTAGCAAGGCGTCATATTCGCCGCTTGCCTCAGTCATTTTCTCTCTTTGCTCTTGAGTCTTCAACCAAGAGAAAGATTCTTGCACTGGAAAGTTGAGCGTAGTTAACTTAGCTGCGGCTTCAGCAAAGCCCTTTGAGAATGCCCTGTATGCAAATTCAGAAAGAATTCCATGCGCATCTGCCAGTCGGTCAAGGCATTTAAATTCGGCAAGCAGCAAATTTACAGAAGACGAAATCTCCAGCTCAACAGGAATGGCAGCTGCTGAAGGCATTAGCATGCAATTGAACGATGCAAAAGCTCCGCTCACATCGATTGCAGCAGGACGCTTAGCTAAGAGAAGCTCTGCCAGAAAAGTTGCATCATTGTTTAGCAACAATCGCGACCGCTGACCGTAAAGCGCCCCCATTGCTTTGCAGGTTCCGCAATAAGCAAGGCGCTTCAGGTCGCGCTCTTTCTTTGAGCTGTTGCATGCGCAGGATTTGAGTAGTCCGTACATTCTAAATCTTCTCGGGGGAAGAGAAGATTATAGCTCAGCATGACTTTTTAGGCTTTTGCCAAAACAGAATGCAAGTAATCTTCAAGTTTGTCGAATGACCCCGTCCAACCTATTGTCATACCGGCTCTGCCCTTGATGAATGTTTCAAGTTCTTCCCTGGTGACGTCACCAACACATTCCCAAGTGATTGTGACCCTGGTTTTGTCTGGTCCTTCTTCGTACAAGTGCACTGTAGTCAACATTGTCGCAGGCCAGGTAGGCGACATCGGGTGACGAGCGATATTTTCATTTTCGTCGCAGAACTCTTGGGTGTAAACAATGCGAGGCTTTTCGATTTCGCGATAGTTTGCTCTGCCATACATCTTGATGCCATTGCCACCACTCATGCAATAGAGACTGGCGCCACCCGGCCGAATGTCGCATTTGATGAATTCCATTTGGAAGCCAGTCGGCGGCAACCATTTTGAAATATGCTCTGCCTTAGTCCACACATCAAACATCAAATCGAGTGGTGCATCGAAAGTACGGTTGATGACAAACACTTCTCTGTCAGACCCAGTTTTCTCCAGGAATTCAGCAAGGCGATCCCAGGTAGAATTACCACCGGTTTTCTTGATAACTTTGCGAGTTTCTTCTGCGGCTTCAGGAGTCGCCAAAGTCATAGTCATGTCCAGTTTTGTTTTGCCCTTTTCGTCTATGAAGAAGACTGTCACACGAAATAATGGCGGTTGATCTTCGTTGCCACCATGATCGTATACAAGCTTTTTGCCCTCTTCTACTTCAAGATAAGTGGTTATGTTCCAATAGTCTGTGCCATCGGGACCGTGCATCATATACTTCCAATGTCCGCCGGTCTTCAAGTCTTTGCTCTGCGTTGTGATTGTGAAACCTCGCGGCCCCCACCATTGAGCAACTTGCTCAGGGTCTGTCCAGGCATCCCAAACGGCTTGAACCGGGGCATCGTAAATGCGCACAATTTTTATTTCGTTAGACTTATTTTTTACGGACATTTCCTTTTCCTTTGACATTTTTCTTTGAAGTGACTGTTTTCAAATAATCATCAAGCCGGTCTAAACTCTCTTCCCAAAATACTCGATATTCTTCAAGCCATTCATCGACGTCTTTAAAGGCGTCTTTGTTTAGCTTGCAACGGCGCCATTGTGCATCCCTTGTTTTGCTAATGAGTCCTGCTTTTTCCAAAACTTTCAGGTGTTTTGTAACTGCCGGCAAACTCATGACGTCAAGAAAGGGTTCGGCCAAATCAGACACGTTGGCTTCGCCAGTCGAAAGCTGCGCAAGCATGGCCCTACGGGTAGGGTCTGCCAGTGCAGCAAATGTTTGGCTAAGGCTGTCTTGCATAGTATTAAACCAAGCGGTTAATTAACCATGTGGTCAAATATATCGCCTGTACTCATTTGTGTCAACAGGAGGGGTGAGATACAAATCAGGCCATGGCAGCATGGCATTGCAGGGGCGACGCCATGCGTCGCCCGCAGCTTTGATCCGGATTCGTTCTAAACGGCCGGGCGACGCATGGCGTCGCCCCTACAGAATCTTGGTGCGTACAATAAAGAGGCGCCGTTGTTTTGGACAACGGCGCCTTTGTTTTGGGATTGTGTGCTTATGTCCCTGTCAACTTTCGTTGGACAGACACTTGGGCTGGAGAAAACTAACTGGCTCTTCTGAATAGCCTTTGAATGATGTTGCCATCTTTCGCCGGATCTGGAGCTGCATCTGGCGGACGAACTGGTGTCTGCGTGTCTACTGCGTTCTTGTCTGGTTTGACACCAACGTCAGCCCACGATTTTTCCAGTTTTGCTACGAGGTCAGGCTTGTTGAGTCCCTTGGCTGCTTCGATTGTGTAATATGCGAAGCTTCCGAAGCTTGGATTCGAACCAGCGGCCTTACGTGCGTCGAACCAGATGTGACCTGGGTCTTCCCATGCGTTGCCACCCACTGCTCTTGCGAATGTTGCGAATGCTTTGTTCGGGATACCAGAGTTGTAGTGAACGCCGCCGTTATCGCCCCATGTCTTCTTGTAGTCTTTCATGTGAGCTGGTTGTGGGTCTTTGCCTACAGCCGGGTCATCATATGCGGTACCAGGGTTCAACATGTCACGCAAGCCGCGACCTTTAACATTGTCCTTCCAGATACCCTTACCGACCAACCAGTCAGCCTTGTCTGCTGTCTGACCATTCAGCTTCTGTACGATGAGGTTACCGAATACGTCTGAATAGCTTTCGTTGAGAGCACCAGATTGTCCATGATATTGAGTTCCGGCTTCCATTTCAGTGATGCCGTGCGTGACTTCGTGACCGGCAACATCCAAAATCATGAATGTCTTGAATGGGCTTTCCGGACCAGGTCTTCCGTAGGTCATCTGGGATCCGTTCCAGAATGCATTTTCATAGTTTTGACCATAGTTGGTGGTCGAAACCATCTTCATACCTTTGCCGTCAATTGAATTGCGACCGAATACTTCTTTGTAGAAGTCACGGATTGCGCCGGTGAAATCATATGCTTTATCTACTTCTTCGTTGCCGCTGGGTTTTTGACCTTCTACGCGAACTTTCTTTCCTGGAAGATTTTCTTCGCCGCCAGCATCATAATTTTCACGAGCACCCTTAAAGTCTTCAGTGCCTGCGTTCGGACGAGCCACAGCTGACTTGCTTTGCATTTCAACTGTTTCGTTACGTGTGGTCAGGAAGTCTGCATTTTTCGGATTGCGAGCAACCATCTCATCCAACATGTGCGGAGGAATCACACCATAAGCACTCGGAGGGAAGGCGCGCATCGTTTCTGGACGCATGATCGCTAGTGCACCCGCTGGTGCTGCAGCATCAGTGGTGATACCAAGCGCGTTCGAGAACTTGTTGGTCAAATTGTCATAGACTCCAGCTTTGAAGTCATTGAAGCCTTTAGCTTTAGGCGATGCAAGAACAGGCTCAATAGCCATGGCGCCTAGCTTATAGCCTCCAGCAGCCAGTGCTGTGTTCACTGCAAATGCTCCAACTGCATCTCCAATTTGACTTGAAGCGTTGTGCATGTCAGCCATGGTTGTCGCATTTTTCGCTTTGCTAAAGCCATCGAGAATTGGCTCAGCAGCCTTGTATGTAAAGTAGCCACCAATTGCAGCTGCGGCTAGCTTGCCTGCAGGTCCTGCTTCAGGAAGCACAGTCTTGAGCCCTACAGCAAATGCAGCACCCATTCCGATTGTTTCAACGGCCTGCAGTGGATTTTTGACGTTATCTACGACTGCATTTAAGAGTCCTTCTGGAACATGCCCAAGTGCTGTAAGTCCAGCCTGTCCAACTCTAACTGCTGCATTTTCCGGTGCCTTCTGGAAAGATAGCAAGTTGCTGTTTGCTTTGTTGTTTGCCATTTCACTGGCAACTCTATTGATCAACGCATCATGTTCACTCATTGGAGCAGCTGAGTGTGCTGCATCTTTAACTTGAACCGAATCAGTATTTCTTTCTGTCATTGTTGCAATCCCCGCCAAGTGTCAGCAGGCCAACCGCTGCGTGCGGCGCCCTGTCTGTGTTTAGCTGTAAACAATCCCTTAACAAAATCGACTGTAAGACAATATACACAGCATGTCTAGCAGCGATTCTTTTAAGAATTGCGACTTAAGTGCGGTAATTACTCATGACCATTAACGCGCACTAATCATGCGCGTTTATATTCTTCCACCTCTTATGTGTATACAGAGGCTTTCCAGTTCTGGACAGAAAATTCGATAAGTTAGCGCTCATATTCAGAACGAATTTGTCGCGCGAAAAATTGCTCTTCGTAGAATTCGGAAGCACACGTTCTATATAGGTAGCGCAAGCTCCAAACATTCAAAAATGAAAGCCAGGAGGATTACATCTCAATAGTCATGCAAAGTCCGTTAATCACCAGGAAATACAAAAGTGCCAAAATACAAGCGCCTACAGAACCCAACACAGCTCTCAGCGGAGTAATGCGCGAAAATTCCAAGGTGTATCCCGCCGTTCTGTCCCAACTTTGATTACCATGCTTCATCATCTGGACAAGCGAAATCAAAAGAGTGAAAAAACATACTATAGGAACAGTAAACCCGAGTCCAAAACACCAGGCATCAAGCCCCCTAAAAAAAGCCTGCTTAAAACTCAAGTTTTGACCGTCTGCTTTTCGCAAGCAAATACCAAAAGTTCTTTTACCTATTGTGGTAGCGTACTTCGAAATGCAGTAAGCCTCAGCAAACCAATAAGTGCCCAGCGTACAAAGAACAAGAAAACTTTGCAGCCGCCCCGTTAGCTCGAACGACTTTATCCCGGCGACTGCGAAAAGCCAAATCAGCAAATTCCAAATTAACATAATCAAAATAGTAAAAAGTGCCATGTCGAGAAAGCGAGCGCAAAATCGAAAAAAGGCCTGACTGCCCAGGGCGATTTCATAAGCGGGCTCGGCAGCTATTGCTTGTTCCTTCAAAGAGCAGCTCCTGTAGCAGGTACTTTCTATTCTTGCAGGATAGGGCCCAAACCGGTCAATTCAAAGTCACAAACCGGTCTTTTTTGGGTCGGGATATTAATACTAGATTTGCATAGCTTGCGGCTAAACACTCCAGTTCATGCCAACAATGAACCTGAAGGGGAGAGTGTAGCGTGTACCTTGATATGGACTGCCTAAATTGATGGGCGCGCGCGAATTCAGCAAATTTTGGACGCGCAACTCAATTGCTGTCGGCATTAACCTACTGCTTTTGTTTTTCTTGTCTTTGGGAATGTTGTACCCCGCATTCACATTGAACAAAGTCAACACTGGCGAACGAGGCGGGTGAGGTCCGTATATGGCCGGGTCACGCCCATCAAGAAAGCCACTCCAGACAGTCATGTTAGGAAGTATCCAGAAATTCTTGGTTCTATATCCCAACGCAGCAGTCCCGCTTTCTCGTCGATCGTGATCAATATACTTTTCGTCCGGAGGAGTGGGGTCAATATCATAGATACCCCCCGTGTCTCGCTTTGTGCCGCGCAAATAATTCGCAGAAACAGTATTAGACAGGTAGCCATAAAATCCCTGCCCTTCTTTGGAAGGCTTCATGTCAATTCTTTGCTCAACGCCGTAAGCCTCCAGTGCACTCAGAGTAAGGCGTTGATAAAGGAGTGTGTTATTGATCGGCAGCTCATCACCCACATCTAATAGATGCTTGTAGAAAAGATTTGTGCGAGCAACAAAGCGCGGACCGAGCTGTGTTTCGATGCTGGTATCAATCAGCTTTCCACGAGTTGCGTGCATTGGTTTAATCGCGCCATTCCATTGGCCGTTCGGTTGGGGCCCATCATTAATATTGAATGGTCGAACAAGCAGGTCAACCGGCGGTGGTTGAAAGATTTGCGAATAAGAGCCGCGCAATACAGTATTTTTTGTGAGAGCGAATGATGCACCATAGCGACCACTCGCTTGCGCATTGCCAACCTTTTGAGATTTGAACTGATTGATATCAAAGAACGGCACGCCAGGGGTCGAGGCTAGCAATTGAGCTAAACGCAAAGTGTTGCCGAAGAAACCGTAATAAACATCAGCGCGAACACCTGCGTCTACAGTAAGGCGTTTTAAGAAGCCTTTGTTTGGCGTCCATGAATCTTGCAAGTATGCACTCTGCAACAAGCGAAATGCTTTGAACTTTCCAACATTACCTTGCAATTGCGGACCGCCCGCTTGCCCGGTAAAAGGACTTACAACTTGTCCCAGGGGAAATGGATTTGGATTGATCGAATTTAGCTGAGAATTCAAGTCGCTTAGACTTGCCTGCAAATCACCGAGCGAATCAGTCAATGCATCTGCAGTGTCTGTATCACCAGCAAGTGTCGAAGCCAAAATTCCTTGCTGCGTAGAAAAGATTTGCTGATTGGTTGAATTTATCTGGTTGCGAGTGTCGCCAATTTGCCCATTTGCATCAGCCACAGCATTGAGTGTAGCTGTGGTGTCGGCGTTGCGGTAAGTCCCGTTATAGAATGTACTCACCGGTCTAAACTCGCTCAGGAATCCAGCCAGCAAATGGTGGCTCTTAAATGCAGTTTTCGAAATATCGCCTTGCAAAGAAAGTGCATAATTTTTCCGCTTACCATAGGGCGCTACCGATTGAAGTAAGCCATCACCATTGATAATGGGTTGAGGATCAAAAACATTTGAAGAGGTCAACTTCTGTGTGTAGAACGAGTTAACCACATAGAAGTTTGACTGGTCGAACCATTTACTGAACTGGTGATTATAGTGACCAATCAAATAATTAGCTGCATCATGCTCGTTTAGCTTTACACCGACATTTGCCGAGATAACTGGCGTGGGTTGATGCATGAAAGTTTCATTGATTCCCAAAATGAGTTTCAACGTGTCTTTATCAGTGGGGCGGTAAACAACCTTGCTGAGCAGGTTCATATCAAGCCTGCCATTGCGCCTGAACTGAACAGTGGGAGGCTGTGTGCCTAGTAAGGTTGAATAAACAGAGCCGGAAGATTCTGCTGCGACTCTATTCCATTTGCTATTTTTGTCCTGACTCAAAGCAGAACTGGCGTAATAATTGACGCCACCGTTAAGAGGCCCACCAAGCTGAGAGCCATATTCAAACACCGGTTTGTCTTGCACCGGCATTGATTTCATTCGCACAACCGCCCCAAGTGGTCCGCCACCGTCTCTAGCTTGATAGCCGCCTATATCGACATCTACGGATTGCAATGAGCGTGGACTGGCAAATTGAGCCTGCTGCAAAACACCGGCAGCCTCAGGCAAGACTGCGCCATCAACAACATAGTTAAGTGAGTTATGTTCTCCGCGTACTATTATGTTGCCTGCCGTATCCGGCAAAACACCAGGGGTAGTATTAAGAACTTGTTGTAGGTTGTTGCCATCACCAATGTCGTGCAGCAACATTTTATTTATGTGAGTGCGACTGCCGATTTGGTCAGGGTGAATCAGAGTACGTTTGCCTGTGATGCGAAGAATTTCGTAGCCCTCGACACTCTCCATATCAATCTTGAGCTGCTTGCTTTCATTTGCAAGCACCGTAAATTTGTCTGAGTAGGCAAACATTCCATCGGCAGTGACGGTGAGGATCCAATCACCAACAGGAAGATTTCTGAACGAAAATACTCCATCAGAGTTTGTCAGCATATCCTGCTGCTCATGCTTACCTTCAGAGTGGCGCACAACAACGCGAGCCTCTGTGACAACTTTGTTATTGTCGATGTTACGCACAAGTCCTTGCGCCGACCCAGCTTCAACAACGCGTGCAGCCTTAGCGCCACTGCCGGCACTTGCCGAAGATGACTTCCCACTTGCTTGCGAGGTGCTATTAGATTGACCAGAAGGCACTACTTTTGGTGCACTAGATTTCGCGGAATTTGATTTGATAGCAGAGTTAGATTTGACTGCAGAGTTCGAATTGCTTGCAGACGTTGCATTTTGCGCCTGCTTTGACGCCCCGTTTTGCTCAGCGGAAACAGGCGATTGGCCATACGCACCAGATTGACAACCCAGAACTATCGAAAGTGCGAGGGGCGGAAGTATGCAACTTACAAAGCACCGGTATGGCAATGAATACACGTCTGCCGCTCCTGTCGGCAGTTACTTGCTGTAATTGCCAATTTAAAAGACACTAAAAGTATATTCAAACAAAAAGAATTGAGAAGCTATCCCCCCGGAACGGTTAGCGTTTTCTCGCTCTGCATATCAAGCCATACAAGAAAGATTATTGCTTCAACTTTTCCTTTTCAAGAGCCTTCTTGCAATCGGCTATGTTTATGCTCAGGTTTTGACTCAAGTTCGGCTTGATTTTTATCGCTTCGTTGTAATCATCAATTGCTTTATCGTATTCGCCCAATTTTTCCAGCGCTATTCCACGGCTACACAAAGCATCAGTATTTTTTGCTGAGATCTTAATTGCTCTGTTGTAATCCAGAACCGCAGCGCTGTAATCATCAAGCCGCATGAATGCTGCAGCTCGGTCTATGTAGAGTCCCGCTTTTTTCGAGTCATGCTTGATTGCGGAACTGTAAGCTGCCACCGCATCCTTATACTTAGCTTCACCATAGGCGATGACCGCATCTCTAAGAACGTCTCTTTCAGAGTCAGACGATTTGGGTTCGCTCAGAATATTCTTTTTCAAGAAAGAGGCAATTCCTTCGGAGGAAGTCCAGTCATCTAGAACTTGGGCGGCACTAAACTCTGCCAGTGCTTCGACAGGCTTTGAAGCAGCGTAGCTCGTGGGGACACCAAGTGTAGCGGCATAGGGAACGACTTTGTGCCCAACTGTTTGTCTATAGTTTTCAGCCATGTTATACCGTTCTATCAATGGCTCAACAAGGCGCAACCATTTTTTGTCTTGCGAAATATATTGGCTGGCATCAACATAATGGGTCAACTCGTGCGACAAGTCCCATTCCAAATCAGCAACAGACAATCGCAACGCGCCGGGATATAACATTATCCGGGCCGCGCTTGTATTGATTGTTTGCCTGTCTTTCCCCGTGGTTTTGCTCAGCATCAAGAGAATTTTCTTCCCATTGCAAGCTCTTTCGATTAGACCTGGAGATTTTTTCTTTATATTGGAAAGCACAGCACTGAGAAATTTTTTGTCTTCAGCCGACCAACTGTCCAAGTTTGCATTTTCTGATGTCCACTCTTTTGCAAACGAATCATCAGGATTTACAAACGAAACATCATTTTCTGTGTCAAGCACTCTATCTGCGTAGTCTCGGTAGTTGTCGAGCTTGCCCACCGCAATCTGGGGGTCACAAGAAATAGCTTTAGCCCAATCACTTGCACTTTTATCGAATTGACCAATATGCCTATATGCGGCAGCACGAGCAGCGTAATAACTTGCTTTGGCAGGACTTATCGCAATAGCCTTTGTGTAATCATCAATTGCCTTTTGGTACATACCTTGGTTGAAATATACTGCAGCGCGACTACTAATAATAAGACTAGATTGTGGATCAATTTGAAATGCAGTCGTATAGTCATCGAGAGCATCTTGAAACTGACCAAGCTTTTCAAAAGCGTAAGCGCGGCTACTAAAAGCAAATGAATATTTCGGATTTATGCTGATAGCACGGTTATAGTCATCTATTGCTTCCTTGTACATTCCCAGTGAATCATAACTATTTCCGCGATTTGCCAGCACATAAATGTTGCCTGGGTCGAGCGCCAGAGCTTTGTCGCAATCTTCAATGGCTTTGCGCGAGAGTCCAAGGCGGTTGAAATCACGCCCCCGAGCAATATATGCACGCAACGAGTTGGGATTGAGTTTTATAACTCTGTCTAAATAAGTTATCGAGTCAGCATATTTTTCCTGCTGCATTAACAACTCACCCTGCTTTAGATAATCATCTTCAGGTGTGCCTATTGCGCGCGGTGAGAATAAATTTGCAGTAAGCAATAACGCAAGCGCCAGGCTTAACTTAAGAGATGACTGATTTTTCAATGACTTCCTTCCATAATTGCATTCTTTTGACCCAAACTCAAACAAAGAGCCTTCAAGAGTGTCGCATGCCCACCTGGCGAAGCCAGTGCTTCAGATGCATGTTTTTGCAGCCCTTGCTCAACGAACTCTCGATATTCTTGCCCCCCGACATTTTGCAAACGCATAAAGTCTATGATTGCGACAACGCCGGCTGCTGGTAAGTTCGAATCAACATATTCAGACCTTTTGAGAGGCAAATCTGATTCATTACTTTGCACAAAATCTTGACTCGATTTAGACCTGAAATTGGCGATCATTTCATCGCAAAGATTGTGTGCTTTAGCGTCCCACGCCGCCGCATCATCAATCTCAGACATATCTTTCAGAGCCTGGACTGTGTAAGCATAATCCTCAAGCAATGAGCGATTTGCCGCCTGTGTTCCATAAGAATAATGTCTCAACTTTCCATCAGCTCTCATTTTAGTCAAAAGAAAAGCTGCATCAGTTTTCGCAGCATCAAGATATTTTTGATCTTTACTTGCGGCATACAATTTGGCAAGCGCGCTTATAGTCAAAGCATTCCAACTGCAAATTATTTTCTCGTCTCGCTCTGGCTTTTTGCGTTTTTGCTTTAGAGCCTGCATTTTTTCTCGCAAGCCTTTTAGCTTAGCCATAAACTCTTCGTATGAAAGCTTGTATTTATCAGCGAGTTTCTCGGGTGACTCGCTTAAACGAGGTACAGAAAATGTTGGACCGTAATTTCCTTTTTCTTTGATGTTAAATACATCATTGAAAAAAGTTGCGTCTTGCCGCGACATGCAAGAAATAGCATCAGCGGGAGTATAACAATAATAGGCACCGACACCTTCGCCACTTTCAGAGTCAAAACTTGAATAGAAAGCACCCTCAGGGCTGCGCAAGTCACTGAGGATAAAGTCCATAGCATCTTTGGCCATGTCGAGAAAATAAGGTCTTCCGGTTAATTTGTAAGCATCAACGTAAGCCGAAACTAGCAGAGCATTGTCACACAACATTTTCTCGAAATGCGGTATTTGCCACTCTTCATCCATTGAAAAACGAAAGAAGCCACCATCTACCTGATCATGTATTCCACCACCACCGAGCTTTTCCAGAGTTAAGTCAACTACGTGGCGACAAATTGAATCTCCACCCGGTTTACCCAAATAGTTTTTATTTGCAGCATAAATAAAAAAATCAAGCACGCAAGGCACTGGAAACTTACGCTCATTATCGGCACCAAAGCCGCCCCAAACAGGGTCAAAAGCTTTAAGTTGGCTTTCAATACACTGTTTTACGATTTGTTCATTGCTTAGCGTATTTTTTTCAGCCTTTGTATCCGACAAAGATTTAACTACGTCCATGGCCATTTCAGCCTGTTTTTCGGCACCACTTCGATCTGTTTTCCAGCGAGTATCCAATTTTTTGAGAACATCGATAAAAGCAGGGCGTCCAAACATCGGCTTTGAAGGGAAATAAGTGCCCGCAAAGAAAGGTTTCAAATCGGGAGTCAGGGCAAGTGTCAAAGGCCAACCGGCACTTCCTGTTAGAGCCATTGAAGCTCTTACATAAATATCATCAACATCAGGACGCTCTTCTCTATCTACTTGCACATTGATGAAATGCTCGTTCATGTATCTCGCTATTTCAGGATTTGAAAATGATTCGCGCTCCATGACGTGACACCAGTAACAAGATGAAAATCCTATGGAAACAAAGATGGGCTTTTGCTGGCTGCGCGCAAGGCTAAAAGCAGCTTCCCCCCACGGATACCATTCAACAGGGTCTTTAGAGTGCTGACGAAGATATCGACTTTTTTCTTTTGCTAAGTGATTTATATGAGGGTTCGACATTTGGCTGGCCATAGCAAAAGCACAAGCAAATAAGCCAGCCGCAAGCAATACTTTCTGATAGATTTTAGTCGACGTCTGTTTTGCTTGCATCAATTAGTTAACCCATTGCTGTGCAATTTACCGTTGGGACTGTGTACTTGCCTTTCCCGCAGGTTTCTTACAGCACTTATCCAAATCTTCCGCATCCAAAACAGGCGGCTTACCGTTCTTTTCATCATCCCACCAGGCCAAAGGTTTGTCACCGGGATCAACACTAAAGTGGCGTACATACTGAACCAACTTCTTGATGTAAGCGTTATCAACTTCTACTTTTAGAATTGGATCTTTGAAGTTTCGCCAGGGTGGCATTGCAGCCGGATAGAGCCCTTCGGCAATATGATTGAAGAGCATAAAATCTTGTCTGTCGTACAAACGAATATATTGATGAAAGTTAGCTGGGCGCGGGTCCAATGTATGTGATAAAGCCCCGTCACCAAAGCCTTTTGGTCCATGGCATTGGGCACAATTGGCACTGAAAAACGGGTCGATCTCCGCAATTTGTTTTTCGGTCATCGGAGGTATACCGAGCGAGCGGACAAAAAAGACTAAGTCCCACATCTCTTTGCCGCTCAAATTTACTTTTGGATGTTTCTTCTCAGGTAAGTCAAACTCCAGGGCTCTATAAGTCAAGATTGGAGTTTGATGATAGCTGTAAAATTCATCACTGAATTTGATTTTGCAAGCATCACTACCTTCGCCCTCAGCGCCATGACATGAAGCACAGTTTTGCGCATCCCAAATTTTGCGCCCATCAGTAATTGATGGATTGCTCATCGGATAAACTATTGCCGGTTGAGAAGCAGCATTTTCTGGAGCGTTTCGATTTACAAATGAATTGCCGCTGGAATACTCAGTTGTAGTCTGAGTACAAGCTGAAAGCAAAGATAGAGAAGCAATAATGCTAAATAGAAAGCTGCTTTTCATTGGTCTGGCACCGGTGGATCCCATTGCTGGTGGGTATGTCGCATCTCAGCGGGCAGTGATTCAATGACCTCAACCGGCGGGTCGACAAGATTGGGGTCGCCTAGAGTTTTCAGGTATGAAACAAGATTCCATCTTTCTGTACTTGAAAGTGTATCTCCCCAGGCTGGCATACCGGCGCCGGGGACACCCTCTGAAATACGGAAAAACCAGTAAAGATCCGAGAAATTTTTGTATTTTCCCAAAGTAAAATTGGCAGGTTTATTCAGCATAGTTACAGAAGCACTGCCATTGCCTCTACCGGCGATACCATGGCAAGATGCACAATTTTGAATATACAATCCTCGTCCAGCTTGTATTGCCCGTGGAGAGCTGGTATCAACATCTTTTTTGGCAAGAAAGCGTTCATATTCTTTGGGCGGCTGATATGCATCGCTTGTCCGACGTCGATTACCCAGAGATTGAATGTAAGCCACCAAATCGTCGATATCTCGGTTTTTCAAATAGCTGAAACTAGGCATTATCGAGCCGGGCTTAAGCAATCTGGGATTAATTAAATGAGCTCTTTGCCAGCCGTTCGGATAACGCTTGCCTTCATTGCTGAGATCGGGACCAGTGCGCGCTGTGCCCAATTGATTGGGTGTCTCAAAAACAAAATCACCCGCTGTCGAAACTGGACCCAGTCCTCTGTCTTGAGGGCGTACAAATTGGCTATGGCAATAAACACAGCCTTCCCGAATATATATCTGACGGCCGCGAGCAGGATCCCCATCATCTGTGGCTGTGTAAGTGTTCTCAAAACCGCTTGCAGTAGGTCTAAAGACGATAGTTGGCAGCAGCACTGTGACGAAAACGCCGGCAAAAAACAAAACCATAACAAGAAACACCCCTAAGAGCAGGCGTTTGCTTTGCGGAGAGTTCTTTGGAGACTCAGGCTGACTTTGGTCCGTTTCCATTCGAAAGACAATAGACCATATTGCTCAAGCTAATTTTAGCATCGAGTCGATAAACACTTGCTTGACAAGAACAGCCAATCTTAAATTGTTTTTGGCTGTATACAATAGCCTAAAGTGCCTAAACAGACTGATGATTCACATACATCAAAGGGAATAATGGCAAAAGAAGCAAATTTGAATTGTGCTTTTTGACTTTCTTTGGGAGGTAATATGGGTAATCGGAGACTGCCTTTAGCCGTTATGTCCTTGCTAATTGCTTCAAGCTTGCCGGTTTGCGCAATTGAAAAGCCCAAGGTAGCCGCATCTTCAAGTGCTCCAGCTAAAAGCAGCGCTGCAATGTCCGGCGGTATGGACATGAAAAACTGCCCGATGATGATGCCTTCTAAACATGTGGCTTATATCGGCTCGGCTGCAGTGTTTTCAGACGATTTCGATTGGAAAGTCAGCCCAAATCCAGTACCACAAAAGAACAAACCGGTACTTCTCAAATTTGATATTAGTTGGAAAAAAGACCACAAAGCACTTTCAAACCTTGAAGTAGTGCACGAAAAATTGTGCCACTTGCTAATTGTCAGCCGTGATCTCAACGAATTTCAGCATATTCATCCAGACGTGACGGCACCTGGCAAGATGTCAGTCACCACCGAGTTTCCAAAAGACGGTCAGTACAAGATGTATTTGCAATTCACAGTCAAAGGCGACGGTGAATACACAATTGTCAAAGATCTCAATATAGGCAACGGAAAAGTAAAAACAGCAGCCGCGGTGCTCGGCGAAGACGCAGACAAAGCAAAAATGGTAGACGGCTTCAAATTTACTTTGCCAAACCGTCCTGTGACAGCCAATGTGCAGCAGCCAATGCTAGTTTCAATTGAAAAAGACGGAAAGCCGGTGACAAATATTCAGCGCTATTTAGGTGCAGGTGGTCATGGCTGCATGATCAGCCAGGACTTGACCCAATTTTTGCATATTCACCCGATGCTAGTTCAAGCTGATGGTTTTCCTTATGAATCACCAATTCTTTTTCAGGCTACAGTTCCAAAACCAGGCAAATATAGAGCATGGATGCAATTTATGATTGATGGCAAAATTAGAATCGGAATCTGGGATCTAGTTATAAAGAAAGCAACCGAATAAGCAAAGCTGAATTGGGAGGGCGCATGACAGGGGCTGAGCCGTCTGTAAAAACTAATCAAAAAATCGCATTGCTGATTTTATCTTGGCTGCTTGTCTCGATTTCTTGTCCAGCACACGCAGCAGAGAAAACAACAATTACAAGGAAAGTTTTATCGCCCGATAAATTCAGCATGCCAGGAAAACTTGGTTACGCGGCAGCCAAACAATACCCGGAAATTATGGAGCACCTTTTTTGTTATTGCGGTTGCGACATCACTGACAAACACACATCACTGATGGATTGCTACGTCTCTACCCATGGCGCCTATTGCACAATTTGTATGGAAGAAGCTATTTTAGCTAAAGAGATGAAAGATAAACACTCTGATTTACCGGCAATACAAGCCAAGGTCGACAAGAAATTCGGCAAACTTTACCCTTACGGAAACGCGACACCAGCACTTTTAGATTACAGAAAACAATTAGTAAAACTTGGCATAGTTCCGACTGAAGCAGCCGATGGAGCGGCAAAAAGAATAATAGTGAAACCATCATGTTGTGCAGGCGATAAAAACAAAAGTAATGGAGGGAAATGATGATGAAAATGTCTAACAAACAGAGAAATTGTTCAGGCGGAACACAAGCTGAATTCACAGCCGTTTTCGTAGTTTTCATCTTAATCATCTTGTTTCCACTCTTCAACTTCGGCGCTATAGCCGCTATTTACGGAGCTGGAGCTGCATTAAATTACGATTCAGCAAGAGAAGCGTCTCTTGTTTCAAATTCAGGCTCAGTAAACGGTGCCCAGCACGTAGCAGTTGATGCCGCCGGCGCAGTCGCGGCTCGCGATGCCAGAGTAACGCAAGTCGAAAAAGATTGGGCAGCCACAGGTCTTGGCGCATTCGTTAAGAAAGGCGGAGGACCAGCTACACCCACTCACACCATCACGCTCACACCTGCAGCACCACCACTCACAGACGAATATGTTCGCGTAACCACAGACCTGGATGCAGATCCATTCTTAATCATTCCATGGCCGGTTGATGCACCAGGCATCAACAAACCAATGCACTTTACCTATTCACAAGAGCGTCTCATCGAGCAGTAGAATCAATCTTTCTGGGAGGAAACCCAACATGGGTGCGAGTACGTCGAGATATAGCAAGGGTCAAAGCGCCGTTGAACTGGTCGTTGGTCTTCTGATTTTGATCCCGATTCTTCTATTTCTCATCGACATAGGCTCATTAGTTTTAGCCAACTATGTCAACGATGACGTTTGCCAGCGCACCTGCCGTGCTGCTGCAAATCAAGGCGACAAGCAGACTGCACTAGCAGCTGCAACAACGGTATTGGCAAAAATTACGCCACAACAAGGAATGATCGGGTCTATCGAATTGATGGACCCAGCCACCGGCCAAACACCTGCAAACGACATAGATTTTGACTCGATGTCACCGGGCAACGTAATCGTAAGCACAAGAGTAACGGCAAACTTACCTGTGCCGATTCCTTTTATGGGAGATTCGGTGACTAAGTTTGTTACGCGCTCTAGCCTTCCTATAACCGCATTGAAAGCAAAATAAAATCACAAATCAGCATTGGGCGCTCTTTACCGCACCGCCTTTAAGCAGGCTGATTTGATTTGGGCTTATCGGGAAAAACGTGCAGATTTTTTCTATCGTTTTGCTCGCTGGCAATTTTGGCTTTCTTAGCCAATGATTTAATCTGCCAGGCAAGATCACGTTTTACTGATTTAATTCTACTGCTCAAACGTTCATACCTGACTTTGATTTCGGGGTCGCCGGCATCAAGCTCCAGTGCTTTCTTGTAGTTTTTGAGAGCGGCATCAAAGTCGCACAAATAATCTTCCTGGTCTTCGCCAAGTCGCAAATAACCTCTGGAATAGTTTGGATCTGATTCCAAACCTTTCTCATAACACCTCATGCCATCAGCTTTGTCACCAAGCCTGTCAAAAACATCGCCCAGACAAAAATATAATAGATTGCCAGACTTACTGGTCTTCAATTTATCTTCAGCTAAATCGATTTGCTGCCTGATCTGCTCGGGCTTGAGCTTCATCATAATGGCTGCAGCCCTTCTTTTAGACTGCAGCAATTTATCGGGAGTGCCGACTTTATAAATCATTGCCACCAGTGTCGGGGCCAGGGCGCTTTCATATTTGCCTGCACCATATGCTGCATCAGAATAAATCTGTGCCAGATCTGAATTAGATGGGCTCGCCTCGTAAGCTTCTTTCAATGGCGCAAAAGCTGCGCCGAAATTTCCAGAAAGTGTTAGACATTTGCCTTTGATTGCTTTTGCCGCCACAAAATTCGGATCAAGATGAAGCGCCTGGTCTGCCGACTGCAGAGCTTCATAAAAATGATTTTGTGAGTAAAGCAATCCAGCTCGCGCTGTCAGCAACTCTGCATTAGCGGGCGCCAATTTCATCGCCAGCGCATAGCAATATGCAGCCTTTTGCGCTTCACCTCGCCTCTGCAACAAAAGACCTGCTGTAACCAATACATCATAATCATTTGGAAACAGCCTGATTGCTTCAGTGACTGCAGCATAAGCACCGTTCTCGTCAAGCATGCGCAACTTGACTCTGGCAATTGCAACCAGGGCTTTTGAAAACTTGCGATTTAAATCAAAAGACTGCTGGTACTCTTGCGCAGCCAGAGTGCCGAAGTTTACGCTTTCATAATAGCGACCAACTAAATAATGCAAATAACTGTCGTTTGGCTTTGCCTTTTCAGCAGCTAAGAGGGCCTCTACTTCTGAATCTGGCAATTTTTCCTGATGCTCAATCTTCAAAAGCAAAGCATTTCCGTCAATAGCAGCTGCTTCGGCTGAATAGACTGCCAAACATGACTGGAAACAAAATAACAGAGTTAAACCCGCAACTGCGCGTTTTGAATATCGATTCAATTTAAAGCAAACCTCAAAAGCAGGAATCCAACAGAGCTACAAAACAACGCTATTTAGGCTCAGTTATTGAGATGGTGTATGAACAACCATTCTTGTTCAACTTCTCTTTTGCCCCACCCTTCTTATAGTTATTAGTTGTGATGTGTACGTTGAAAAATGTATCGGAGTTTTTGCTTCCAATAATCCAATCATGCTGACCACTTTTCGCAGGTGGCTCTTTGACTTTCCATTGATCGGCTCTCAATGCTCTTTCAAACCATTCAAAAACTTGAACAGGCGATTGTGCAGTTGAGTAATTGAGCTGCGTAACTTTTCCGCCGTTAGAACGCCTGAGTTGGCTGCCCGAAAGGAATGTATTTCCTGGCATGATTTGCCCCGGCAAACCAGGCGGAGGAGCCTTTAGCGGCACAGTGCCGACGGGATCGATTTTAGAGTGAAAAGCTTGCTTGTCTTTTATTTGCTCTGGGGTCTGGGGTGCCTGTTGAAATTCGTTATCAGCAAAAGCAGGAAGCGCAAAAGCACTCAAACAGATCAAAAAGCTGGCACCTAGGGTACCAGCTTTTGATTTAGCAGATATAGCATCTAGTTGGTTTCTCACAGCATTTCTCTCTTTGATAAAGGTCAAAGGATTACTTTGCTGTTATACCACTCTTTTTGCTTAGCAGGCACCTGTGTGCGAACAATTTGGTAGTCCTTTTGGTGCTGGAGCTTGGATACCGGCTCCGTTTGGTCCATTTGGCTGCCAGCCGTTTGGAGTGTTGACGTTGCAGTTACCGCCTGGGCATGGGAAACCACCAGTTGGAATTGTGACGCATGGGCATTTTTCCGGAGTGGTTCCAGTTGCATAGTTGGCATCGCAACCATCGTGGTTAACAAACTGTTGTAGGTCTAGAACAGCCAGTTGACCTTGATATCCGGTGCATGGATGGAATACATAGCGGCTGGTCAAGTTAACCAGAACCATCTGAGCACCAGGAGGTGGATTGTTTGCATTGGTGTAAGGAACGTTGTAGCCCCAGTCACCAGGCACGTTTTCAACATAAGCAGCCGGGCTGAGTGGCTCGGTTGTGATTACGCGAGAAGCACCATAGAGGATGGTTTTGCCAAGAACTCCATTTCCATCAGGTGTAGCACCAGCCTTGCTGATTTGTGTTACAATCCAGCTTGGTAGATTTGGTGAACCTTGCTCTGGTGTCGTGGTGTTAGCACCGCAAACAGAGTAGGTCAACTTAGGATTGGCTTTGTCTGAATCATCAAGGTAGATGTAGGTATCAGTATTCATGCCAATTGTCTTGTTTTGATCATCAAGCAAGTTTTGAAGCTTGGTTGTATCGAAATCAGGTTTGATTTCAAGAATACGTTGTGTCAAACGAGAAAGAATTGGTGCTACAGCAGGATTTGCTGCGCCTGTTGCTGGGTCTTTGTCTTGCAAGTAATCCCATAGAGTACCTGCAGTACCGAATGTGATTGGGCAAGCATTCGATGGACCACGACCATAGTGATTGGCGAGGGTCGGCATCTTCAGCATACCTGTGTACATCCATGCATAAGGATCGGATGCAGTACCGGTGGTCATGTAGTTTGGCTGTGAAGCAAGGTCAGTTGTTTGCCAAACTTGAAGAACGTGTTGAGGATCGATTGACCAGAGGTGCGGGTGAATATCAGAGCCCCATGGGTTCTCGTTTACGTCAAGGTTCTTCACCAGGTATTGAGTCATTGCGACTGACAGAGCAGTTGCAGGACCATTGTTTGTAGCTACAACATCACCTGTTCCGTTAACGGATACGCTGATATCAGCAGCGGCAGTGATACCATTTGGTCCACCGATGTCAGAGCAAGCAACACTTGCCGGCAATGGTGTTGAGAATACACCGTTGCATGTAGGATCGGTTGGTGCCGGCTTGCCTTTGGCGTTGTCGTCAATGAGTTTTTGTACGTCTTGCTGTGTACCGAAAACAGGATCGCCTTTGGCGTTGAGAATTGGGTTACCTGAATTGTCGGTAAGACCGTAGTACGGATTGCCCATTTCTTGCGAGAAGATGTCGTTGACACCTGGTCCCTTGAAGCCTGAACGAGCCATCAACAACTCATGGTTAGCATACTCAGCAGCATTCAAACCACGTTGATTCCCGTCTTCAGCAGCAGCGTCTGTTGCGTGCAGTCCAAGCACAGTGTTGGACATTGTGAAGCCTTTCCAGTTTCTAACTTTGATGTAGCCACGTGGAATTGACAGAGTGAATGCATCATCAACTGGCTCAGCAAGAGCGATGGCAGCGAAGTCCATCATTTGTCCGCTCTTCTCTTCCTTCATTTTTCCTTTGGTAAGGAATGCATTGTTGATAGGAGTTTGAGTTGAGGTCAACTGAGGAGCAGCAGTGCTGAACTCGTTTTGCGACAACATGTGCGGCTTGGCGTTTGGCTTCAGCGGCACAAAATAGATTTGCTTATTCTGGTCAAACTTGATGTCGTTGTAACCAGTCATCACTTGCTTATTGCCGCTGGCAATTTGAGCATCAGTGAGTGTCTTAGCTAGAGCAGCCAGCTGTGTCTGAGCCGTAGCGTCGTTGGGGTCAACCAGGTTGCCCAAAATCTTGCCGCCGGCAGCCAGGTCTGCAGAAATATTTGAAGGTCCTTTTTGATCTTGGTAGCCAACTTGAGCACCATTCGAAACTTGAATGCTGTCAGCAGCTTGAGACGAGATCATCTTCAATGTGTTGCTATTAGATGAATTGACGAAAGCATCTTGCAACTCTTGTGGAGGCATTCCACCCTGTGGAGCAAGGGATGTTGCAACACGGTCGTTGATAGTTTTTACAGTCGACACAACAAGGTTGGCGTTGGAATCTGCATTGGCGCCATTGCTGCCCTCAATTTCCATTGCTTTCTCGTTGAGGGACACAAGCATAGCTTGACCCCAGAGACGATTGATATTGCCCAGGTAGTAGTCTGGATTGGTGCCATCATTAGGACTAAATCCTAAGAATTGAGCCTCGTCCGTTGTAGTTGACTTGGTTCCTGGTTTGATTAACGCAGTCTTGGCTGCGTTGAGCGCTCCTGAGTCAACGGCATTTTGCATTTCTCTGCCGCCGCCCAAGATTTTACTGATGGTAATGAAACCGACACCCAGAATGATGAGAACAAGCGTGCTGATCATAACAATGACCAGAGCGCTTCCTCTGCTTAAGCGATTCTTCATACGTGCATATACCTGTGGAAAAGGAGATGACACACTCGATATTAGTCATATGCCCGTAATATGAGAACGTTATCATTAAACGACATTAAATTGAGACTAATTCTGACAATTAGCTGTTTAGTGATTCTAGTAAGGCGTCGGATAAACGTTCTGGTAAATATTAAGCGCGACTAATGAACTCAGTTTAACAATCAATTGTGAAAATTTTGCGTCAAACCTTAAGCCGGGTTAATGCACCTGAGAATATGAAACCCGATCTATATATATCGCCATTTAGGAACTTCGTCCGACAGGCATGTCTTTTTGGCAGCTCAACTTGAGTCTAACGTAAACCGGCAGATGGTCAGAGCCCACATCAGGACCCAACTTCCTTTCCATAACTTTGAAATGCTTGCTGGTGAGACAGTGGTCGATAGGAACCATGGGCGGAAGGAATGCCATGTGTGTACTCCACGAAGGCTGAACGCCATAGCCGCATTCACTATCGATGAGTTGACCTTGATTGACCAGACGTTGAAAAAACGGAGACCAGGGAGTCGAATTCAAATCACCTATGATGACTAAAGGTGTTTTGACGTTTTGCGCATCTGACGCCAATCTAGCAAATTCCAGATTTCGGTTATGCCAGCGCCCTCGAGCAGAAGGAGAGGGCGGATGTTCCGCAACAACAAGCACAGGCTGCTTATCTATTAATATGGTCCCGCGAACTCCATAGCGGCGCTTTCCCGAAACCTTTGGCGGGAAGACTTGCTCTATGGGAATACGACTGTAAATTGCAGAGCCACCTGAAATACCTTCGTCGAATTTGTACTTGTACTCAGGCAAATCAGCATTTAGTTTTTGCAACCACAGTTTATTGACTTCATTGAGACAAAGCAGCTCCGGATGCGCCTCACGCACGAAATTGACAACATCGCTATAGCGTCGATTACGCGCACCATATAAGTTGATTGTGACAAGAACTATGTCTTGCCTGGCATTTTCAGTGAGCGCAGCAGCCAGCATAGACGAAGGAAAATAGAGTGGAAGAACAATTGCCAGGTTCAAACAATAAACGAGCACAGCAAGACCAGCTGTAATTCTTGAACGCAAGAGCAACAAGGGAAGCAGCAATAACAAGGAAACAAGCATCCAAACAATACGCAATTGGCTGCACTGATCTGCGATGTACCCCTGCAAGCCTGAGCACCCCAAAATGCTTGCTGCGAATACAAGAAGAACGGCACATGCAAAGCATGTGATAAGCAATGCGCGCAGCAAAAGGAAAATCTTTTTTGTGATTGAAAGTGCTGACATGAAAATCAATCTAGCACGTAGTGCAGATTGGAAGCCATAATTGCAATTTCGACAGATTGCGCTCCAGAACAAGCTTTCAGCGTTTAGAGCCAGGATTTAACGACTATTTTGCAGCATAATAACCTGCCAGATAATACGGCGAAGCACCTTTTCGCAATTCAGCCTGAACCGACTCGTAATGCGACTCCGCAGCCCAATTGCAGGCACCGAAAATTATGGCCAGTCCGCACATCCATCCGCATGCTGCTGCCAAAAATTTGCTGCCATATCTAACGCTGGCGAATATTAGTAAAAATCCGAGTATGCCGAAGATGCTTGCAATGTCGTAAATTGCCGCCCGATTTAATACGAAAAATTCCTCTATAAATGTCATGAATGCACCTGTATCCAGCCCGACCCCACTGGCATGTACACAGTCTCTTGAATTCTTAGACATGATTCAGCGATTAGCTTTTCCGCCAAGTGGGGAAATCCCCAATTCGGGCATCTCCCGACCGAACTCGCTGAGCCCAGCAGCATTCATGCTGTCGCCAAAACAAAGAAGGACAGCGCACCAGGCACCGTCCTTCTTCGAATTATTTTGACGACTGATTTAGTTGATCAAATCAGCTACATCGAGACCACGGAGGCTGAGGCTGATCTTGTGTTCTTTTGGTGAGAACTTCTTGATGATTGCCTTAACTTCCTGACCTACGTGTACAACTTCTTCAGGCTTAACGTTTGGCGTGTCTGACATTTCAACTGTCGGCAACAACGCGTCAACACCTGGATAAATTTGTACGAAAGCACCGAAGCTTTGAATCTTGCGAACAACACCATTGAGGACTTGTCCTTCCTGGAATTTGTTTTCAATTTCTTTCCATGGGTCTGGTTGCATTTGCTTCAAGCTCAAGCTGATGTGACCCTTGTCACGGTCAACTTTGAGAACCTTGGTGCTAACCATGTCGCCAACCTTCAATACGTCTGAAGGATGTGAAACACGTTCCCACGAAATTTCAGAAATTGGCAGCAAGCCGTCCAAGCCACCGAGGTCGATGAATGCTCCGAAGTCCGCGATACGGACCACTTCGCCAGTCACTTCCTGGTTTGCTTCGAGTGTGCTCAAAATCTTTTCGCGTTGAGCAGCCTTTTCCTCTTGCACAGCAAGACGCTGGCTGAGGATGAGCTTGTTGCGCTTGGTGTCTGTTTCCAAAATCTTCATCGGAATTTCCATGCCGATGAGTTCTTCCGGAGTGGTGCCCTTTACGCGCAATTGGCTGGCTGGAACGAATCCACGCAAACCATATACGTCAACGACAACTCCACCTTTAACAACTGCAGAAATCCTGGCGCGAATTGTTTCGTCGCTCTTCTTCTGTTGCTCGAGTTGGACCCAACCACGAGCCTGTGCGACTCTTTTCAATGAGAGGGTCAATTGACCATTCTCATTCTCCTCGCGGAGGATGTAGAACTCCAATCTGTCGGCGACCTTGACCAGGTCTTCCGGATTGTCGAGGGGCATGTTGGATAGTTCTTTAATAGGAACGAATCCTTCCGACTTGCCACCGACATCAACAAGAATTCCGTCACGCTCAATGCGGACGACGTTCCCTGTAACGATGTCTCCCTGCTCGAATTTGTACTTGAAGGACTCATTGAGGAGTTGTTCAAACTCCGATCTTAGATTCCCTTCTAACTGCTGCTCTGCCACTGTAAGTGATATCTCCATTTTTTTATTTTTCGGCAATACTGACGGCATAGGAACGGCTCACCTCTATCAAAACAACGCAGCGTTGGTGCAAAAATTGAAAGTCAAATCGACTCTCGGCGCCGCATCCTAAACAATCGGTCTCGACTCTTGCTCGTCACTTGAGTAGCTAATGCTGCAAGTCGCTACATCAGGTGCCTGACAAGTTGCCGGGCGCTAGTGTACATCGCCCCAGTGCCTAGAAACAAGAGATATAGTTCATGCCAGACTGATAAAAGAGGCAAGATGGCGTACCCAATGGGTATACGCGGGACGTATATCGATACTAATCGTGGTACGCACGCGAGGGCGGCTACGCAAGCGCAGTCTAGCTGAGCGGATTTCAATCGGTTATTAACCAGTGTCCTAAAGCGCAGCAACAGAGAGCGTAAATGCATGTTCATCTTACTTAACCAGAAGCTAGATTTTGCACCCATGATTCATTCGTTTGTCGGTAGAAAAAGCGAAAAGAGGCAATGCTAATATTCATTTTCTCTCATCAGGACAAAGAAAAGAGATGTCAGGATTTTTGACGGCATATTGAAATCCGTCCACTGCTAGGTACAACTGCGAACTTATACATATACGAGAAAGCTCGATTTATATGCAGGCAGCGCACAAAAGTAGCCGATCGCGAATAAGCCCTATACACAAGCATCTCCAGCGTATCGATTAGGGACAAGATCGCAAAGCCCTGATATATTGGCACTTAGCAGCGCATTGATTAGTGGGACGTCGCTTCCCACCAGTGTTTTTTGGCGGTTTTCTGAGGACTTTCCATGAATAATATTGCAAGACTAAGTTTGCTTATGACAGCAACTTTGACGCTCGGGTTGGGTTTCGTCCAGGGTGCAAGCGCCTTGCCAGGAGCCAAACCAAAGGGAGCAACGCTACAAGATTTGCAGGCACCATCCAACCCTGAAATCGGTATGGCAGAAACAAGAGTAGAACAAGCTAAGGCACAAGTAGACCTGGCAAACAAGCAAGTTAACGCTTCCAGAGCGCTTCTGAGAGCAGCACAGGCTGACCTCAAAGCAGCAACAACACAGCTTGATGCCTTGAGACTAAGTGCACACGCTCAAGGACTTGTTGAGCAGACAGGCATGACACCGGCAAAAGCAGCACCTGTTTCTATCGCAGCTAAAGCAGCAGCAGCAGAAGCAAAAGAGCAAGCCGCCACTCCTGCAACAACAACAACAACTACTAGCACTCCAGCAGCCACTCCGGCTACAAGCGCACCAACACCAACTGCGACTCCAGCTGAAGACAATCGCATCAAACCAGATTTCAACTCTGAAACTGTAAGCGAACCAATCCAATTGCGTTAAGCTCGAATCAAATCAATTAGAACGATGAGGCGTTGCCACGGCGACGCCTCATTTGTTTTCTTGATCCGCAGGAGCCCCCTAATCTGCAGGGGCGACGCCATGCGTCGCCGGTAGCTTTGATACGGATTCGTTCTTAACGGCCGGGCGACGTGTGGCTTTATCCATAGAGGATCCCGGCGGGGCACGCGACGCATGGTGTTGACCATACAAGTGAATTGGACCGCTGTGAACTAGTCGTTCTTGTCTTGCTTGGGGAAGATTATGTCGTAGGCGGCTCTAGCTGCCTCTTGTTCGGCGGTTTTCTTCGAGTGACCTGTGCCTTGAGCTATGGCGCGGTTTGCGACTGAGACGGCGACAATGAATGTTGGATCGTGCGGAGGTCCATCGATTTGCAATACTGAATAAACCGGTACGCCTTGCGCTCTGGCTTGAGTGAGTTGCTGCAATTGTGCTTTGAAGTTGTCTTTGACTTTGTCTTGATTAACAGCGTCTGCTCTGCTTGAAAAGAATCTGTTGATGAAGACCCTGGCAACTTCCATTCCTTGATCTAAATAAATCGCTCCCAAAATCGCTTCCATAGATCGTGCTTGCATTGATGATCTTATAGAAACGCCCTTGGCCACCCTGATGAACTCTTGAAGATTGACCTCCTGCGCCACAAGTTCAAGAGTGCGAGCATTAATCAGCACAGCTCGAATTTCAGTAAGTCGCCCCTCGTCATGTTTTGGATATGAATGAACGAGATATTCACTAACAATGAATTTGAGTACAGCATCACCAAAGAACTCCAGTCGCTCATAATCTGCATACTGAGGATGATCATGCGAATAAGAACTATGAGTAAGAGCCTCGTCAAGAAGAGAGAGGTTCGAAAAAGTTACATCTAGTCTCTGCTGAAGAACCGCTAATGATGCGCTTCTTTCACTTGAGATCTTTCTCCCGGTTGTCATGTCTCTAGTCAATCTCTTGCGATCCCTAAACAAGAACTAGCAATGTAAAAGTTTATTGAGGCAGATAGGAAGCGGGTTCCGTAAAGTGCTTTTTTGTCTTTCAAGCCGCGATCCCTCACCATATAAATACATTTGAGTCGATGGCAGCAGCAAGTATTATCCCTCTATAATCTATATAAAGCTACTTAGGAAACGAATTCAGGCGCTAACCCTTGCTATTCTTATCTCGGCGGCGTGTCGGCTGACACGCACTCCCAGGAGATAGGCAAACATGATTTACCCGCAGTATGACTTACAGATAGTCCAAATTGTGATTTTTGTCCTGGCTGGTTTCGGTTTACCAACACTAGGCATGATCGGACTCTCGTTTCTGCTCCAATACATTTTTGGATACGGAAGACCAAACCCACTCAAAAACCAACCTTACGAATGCGGCATGAAGCCTATTCAAGAGGCAAATGTACAGTTTGACATTCGCTATTACCTATATGTCTTGCTGTTCATCGTATTCGACATAGAAATTGTGTTTTTGATTCCGTGGGCAATCGCATCAAATGGTGCAGAAATGCACGAACTTGCCAGGCATTCTGAATTGGGCAACATGATTGCACCGCTTGAGATGACAATTTTCATAGCTATATTGGCTGTTGGCCTGGCTTACGCCTGGAAGAAAGGAGCTCTCAAATGGGAGTAGGAAAATGACTGAAGAACACATCGCAGCAAACGACCCTTATATCCCGGAAGAATTGAGAGACACTGTCCAAGTGCATGAGCTTGGCGCACTTGTTGAAACTCTCAGCAACGTTCTTTCGCCAGTTGCAAACTGGGCACGCTCGCAATCTGTCTGGCCGCTGACATTCGGCACCAGCTGCTGCGCCATCGAAATGATGTCGGTTGGTATGTCGGCTTTCGACATATCGCGCTTCGGCTCTGAAGTATTTAGAGGAACGCCGAGACAAGCCGATTTGATTTTGACAGCAGGAACCATCACAAGAAAAATGGCACCGGCGCTCATCACTTTGTATGAACAACTTCCTGAGCCTAAATTTGTCATCGCCATGGGCGCATGCACAATCACCGGCGGTATGTTCAACGATTCATACTCCGTAGTCCAGGGCGTCGACCGCATTATTCCAGTCGACGTTTATTTGCCAGGGTGCCCGCCTCGTCCGGAAGGCATTCTTGATGCGCTTTTGAAACTTCAGCAAAAGATTCGTACACAATCGCTGGCTGAAAGAAAACGCAAAACAGTCTCAAGCAGAGCAGTACGCCACGTCGATTACGACACAGGCTTGCCACTTGAAGTCTTGAGAAACAATGCAGCCGAAGCCGCAAGACTTGCGGCAGATGAGAACAAATAATAAGGATCTCGAAGCATGACAGAAGCACATGGAACTCCACCAGCAGAGGCGCCGAAAGAAGAACTTCCGCCTGGTCAGTTCGGACAATTCCTTAAAGAGCTAGGCATTGAGTCGACACGCTTGCCCGATCACGCAGGCGGTGTTGAAGCAATTGAAGTAGCAGGCAAAGACATTGAGACTGTTATGAAGCGGCTGCGCAACAGCCCTGAAACGCAGCTCAATTATTTGTTGACAATAACAGGTACAGAATTTCCCGAATATTTTGAGTCTGTGTATCACCTCTGGTCATACGTGCACACAAAAGAATTGGTAGTGAAAGTAAAGGTAGAAAAATCGGCAGTTGCGCCAGACGCACTACCGGTGGTGCCAAGCATAGCCAACTTCTGGCCGGCAGCTAACTGGCACGAGCGTGAAACATACGACCTTGTCGGCATTCGCTATAGCAGCCACCCATACTTGAGACGGCTACTCAATCCTTGGGATTGGGACGGACACCCGTTGCGACGTGACTACAAGCAACCGGTCGACGCGCTCAACGACAAAAACCCAGACAGCATGCGCTAATTAAGAGGCTCAAGATATGACAGTCGAACTCACCTCGCCAGAGTTGAAAACGCAAGAGATGATCATCAACATGGGTCCACAACACCCTGCCACTCACGGCGTGTTGCGGCTCATCGTTACTCTAGACGGCGAAATGGTAAAGCATGTTGAGCCGGTGCTGGGACACTTGCATCGCGCCCAAGAATGGCAGGGACAAAACAGAACCATATTTCAATACCAGGCCCTAATCGACCGGGTTGATTATCTTTCAGGCATGTTCACTTCCTGGGCAATGGCTCGCTCTGCCGAACAAATCGACGGCTTGGTTGTACCAAAACGTGCTGAATATTTGCGAGTAATCCTTGCAGAAATGAATCGCATTACGTCGCACTTGCTCTGGCTCGGTACTTATTTGATTGACCTTGGCGCCATGTTCGGATTTCCGTTCTATCCTTTCCGCGACAGAGAAAAACTATTTGACTTGTTTGAGCAAGTTGCCGGTCAGCGCATGATGTTTAACTACATCCGCATCGGCGGAGTAGTGAGAAACCCTCCATTTGGATGGTTCGACAAGCTCAAAGCTTTCTGCGATGAATTCAACGATCGCATCGACGAATACGAAGCAATCGTCACCGAAAACCCAATCTTCTTAAAGCGTACTCAAGGCGTCGGCATACTTTCAAAAGAAGTAGCGATGAACTACGGAATGAGCGGACCTTGCGTACGCGCCTCCGGCATCGACCTTGACCTGCGCAAGTTCAAGCCTTACTCGGTATACCCAGAGCTAGACTTTGAAGTGCCTGTAAGACAAGAAGGCGACACCTGGGCTCGTTATATGTGCCGTGTCAAAGAAATGCGTGTTTGCGTAAACATCATCAGACAGTGCATCGAAAAGATTCCAGGCGGAACCACTGAAGAGCTTCGCAAAACACTGGGCACCACTGGTCCTGAAAAGGACGACAGCAAAGACCTTCCACCGGAATGCCTCTTGATGGCGAAAAAACAAAACGCCGGATTGCGCATAAAAGCCGGCGAAGGTTTTGCAGCAGTAGAATCACCGCGTGGCACCATCGGTTGCTACGTTGTATCAAACGGGTCGGATAAAGCCTATCGCTTCAGATGGCGCAATCCTTCATTCTGCAATCTTTCTGCTTTGAGCGAACTTCTAGTTGGCTCACCTATCGCAGACGTAATGGCTATTTTTGGTTCTATCGATGTGATTCTGCCTGACGTAGACAGGTAAGAATCAGTTTTCATTCAAGGCAAAAGGATTGGAATAAATGACTACAGCTGTTGCTAGCGATTACAACATAAATGAGATTTGGAAATTCTTCCGAATTTCAGCCATATGGCTTGGCATCATTTTTGGTGCAGTATGGGCGGCATGCTACCTGGTTGGTGAAGTAATCCCTTCGTTGATTTTGGCAGCTAGCCCTAAGAATGTGATTGCAGAAAATATTGCCCACACAATCACTCTTCTAACTCCGCTAATTGCAGTGATGGTTTTCATTCCAATCAATGCCACATATATGGTACTTGCCGAAAGACGCGGTTTGGCTCTGCTTACAGTGCGTAAAGGTCCAAACAGAGTAGGTCCAGACGGTTTCCTTCAAACCGGTGCTGACGCTGTTAAGTTGCTATTCAAAGAAAATATTGACCCTGAAGGCTGCGACACTTTGATGTTTACGCTGGCACCAATCATTTTCTTTGCTCCATCAGTTTTCGGCGCCATTCCTCTTCTTGCAGCAGTTACTAGCAATCACGAAATTTTCCGAGTTGTCGATTTACCAACAGGTATTTTCTACGTTTTGGCTATGTCGTCCATCCCAACAGTTGGCATAGTAATGGGCGGCTGGGCCAGCAACAACAAGTACTCACTAGTAGGTGGACTCCGGTCTGCAGCGCAAGCAGTTTCATATGAAATTCCACTTGTTCTTTCAATCATCACAATCTGCTTGCTGGTTGGCACACTTGATGTGGTGCACATGGCATGGTTGCAAAATCCAATCAATCTTGCCACTGCCGGCGGCGATTCACCTGAAGCAGCGAAGGCTCTGGCTCAATGGACTGAGCTGCGCGGTCTTTCGCACTTAGCTCCACAACTGACAGTTGATAAGGGACATTTGCTTGGTCAACTGGGTCAATGGGGTTTACTTAACTGGAATATTTTTGGCGGCGACACAGTCACAGCCTATTTGACTCTTGTAAAAGAAGGTCACATCACTGGCGCATCCGCAGTCATCAAAGGAATTCTTTCTCTCGCCTTGATTGTTTGCAGCTGGTTGCTCTGTGGACTTTACCTCACCGGCGCCTGCGCAGAAATCAACCGTATTCCGTTTGACCTTCCCGAAGCAGAATCAGAACTGGTTAGCGGCTACAACACAGAGTACAGCGGTATTCGATTTGCGATTTTCTTCCTGGCAGAATTCACCAACCTATTTATAGTTTCCACCATCGCAGTGGTTATTTGGTTTGGTGGCGGTTCTTCTCCATTCCCCGCGGGGATGTATGCACCGGTTCTCAGTGCGTTGGGCGGAGTCTGCACACAGGTTAACGCGGCCCTTGCCGGTGCAAACCTGCCACCATTGCTAGACGCCACAACATTGAGCGGTGCAGTTTGGGCAATTGCAAAAACTTATTTCCTCATCTATTTCGCAATTCTGGTAAGAGGCACTCTACCTAGATTCAGAATTGACCAACTCATGGATTTCGGTTGGAAGCGGTTAATTCCGCTTGCGCTAATCCTCCTTCTTGCCGTCACTTTCCTCAAGGAGTTAATCTAGAATGTTTGCTCTAGTTGGTCGTTCAGTTGAGAGTCTCCGGCAGGTGGCACGTGGCTTAGGCACCGTGTTGATTCATGCCGCAAGAACTCCAATTACAAAAGAATTTCCCGATACCATGCCGAATTTGGCTGGTCATTTCCGCGGAAGATTGGCGCTTGCCGTTAATCCTCAAACAGGCGATCACCTTTGCATTTCATGCTTACAATGCGAAAGAGTCTGCCCAGACAAGTGCATTCAAATCACATCGCACAAAAGCCCAGAAACAAACAAACCAGAACTCATCAATTTCAAAATTGATCACGGTCTGTGCATGTTTTGCGGACTTTGCACAGAAGTCTGCCCGACAAGCTGCATCATCAATACTAATGATTTTGAAATGGCAGATTACACACGCGCATCGCTTGTGTACGACCTGAAAAAATTGACTCTCACTCAAGAAGAGTCTGGTCACTATTTTGCTAAGAAAGAACTGCCGATGCCTAAGCCAAAACCGGCTAAGCCAGCAGCAAAACCAGCAGCAGCTGCGGCAGCTAAGCCAGCAGCAGACAAGCCTGTTGCTAAACCAGATGCAAAGCCTGAAAGCAAACCAGAAGACAAACCTGCAGTAGCAAAGGCAGAAGCCAGCGAAGCAAAACCAGCGCCAGCTGCTCCGAGCGCAGAAGCAGCACCAGCCGCGCCGGCAGCTCCAGCAGCGCCTGCAACTGAAGCAAAACCAGCAGCACCGGCAAGCGAAGAAAAGCCAGCAGCAGAAGTTAAAGCTGAGGCTCCTGCACCAGAAGTGAAGAGCGAAGCTAAGGTTGATCCTGACAAAACTCTGGAAATGAATGCGGCTACTCCGCAGACAAAAGCAGAGGAAAAGAAAGAAGAAGCTCTTGAAATAGACAAAACACGAGAAATCGCCAAGCCTGAAGCAAAAGCTTCAGCTGAAGAACCAGCAAAGGAAGAAACGAAGTCCGAAAGCTCTTCATCTTCTGAAGAACCAAAGCAAGAAGGGGATAAGTAAAAGTGGACCAGCTATATAACTTTGACCATATAGCAAAGCTAACAACTGATAATGCTAATGCTTTGCTTTTTTACATAGCTGCATTCGTAACCCTTCCATTGGCTTACGGAGTGCTGCTCGACAAAAACATCATCAGAGCAGGATTTCTGCTCATCGGTGTATTCGGCGGAATTTCATTGCTCTTCCTATTATTGCAGGCTCAGTTCCTGGCAATGGCGCAGATGATGATTTACGCGGTTGGCATCACGTTAGTTGTCGTTATCGCACTCATGCTCACAAACCCAACACTGCAAGAAGAAAAGACAATCGATTTGCCACAGCAAACTGGTCCGGCATTTCTAACTTGCGGACTGGTATTTATGGTTTTGTATATGGCAGTTTTGTCTGAAGCCTGGCCGAAAGCCGAAGGCATGCCAAACACAGCCAACAACGTAAAAATATTAGGCAATGCAATTCTAACTCAGTATGCGCTGCCCTTCGAGTTTGCATCTATTCTCTTGCTTGTCGCTTTGATTGGAGCCGTAATGCTTGCAAAAGCAGATCACTTCACTCCAAGCCCGACCATATC
This sequence comes from uncultured Candidatus Obscuribacterales bacterium, assembly GCA_964546815.1. Taxonomy (GTDB): domain Bacteria; phylum Cyanobacteriota; class Vampirovibrionia; order Obscuribacterales; family Obscuribacteraceae; genus JAIEPM01. The sequence goes on from CAZJLR010000003.1 coordinate 158,875, forward strand.
GCTTGATGATGAGTCAGACTCAGCCGAACAAAAAACAGAGAGGAAAGACAATGTGGTCAAAGTCTAATACTATCGTCGTAGCTTTTTTCGCGGTAGTTGCCGTACTGACGGTTAGCCTGGCCGCGGGTGTTTTCGCTCAATCGTTTGAGTCAATACCAATCATCGCTTCAAACCCCGGCATCGGCGTGGTTGGCATAATACTGGTGATGGGAGCAATTGCTCACTTAATTGGGGCAGAACTTCCACCATTGATGATTACAGGCTCTCTAGCTACTTTTGTTGCCCTGACTTACAACCAAGAAGACCTCATCAAGTATTTGACTCTGGCTGCAATGCTTTTCACAGTCGGCATGTATGGCATGACGACTTCGCGTAATGCAGTAAGAGTTCTGATGTCGATAGAACTTATGCTCAACGCTGTAAACATCAACCTGGTTGCATTTGCACGCTATGTTGATCCATCACTGGTGAAAGGACAACTGTTTGCCATATTCATTCTTGCAGTAGCTGCAGCCGAAGCCGCAGTCGGCTTGGCAATCGTTCTGGCAATATACAGAAACTCATCAACAGTCGATATGGAAAAATTCAATCTGCTCAAGTGGTAAATCAGCTACAGCAGAACTGAAGCTTGACTTAGATCGTGCAGGTGACTGCTCTAAAAGCAGCCATAGACTGAAGATAATCAACATGAATATCAAGCAGCCTCAATTCAGCTTCGGCTGAGGCACGTTCTCGTTGATTGACGAGGAATAAAGTACTGTCGCCTGCAGCAAAACGACGGCGCTCACCATCTTCTACTTGCTTAGCTTTCTTGACTTCAAGAACAGCGGCTTCCCATCTTTCAGTTGAAGTGTTTATTGCAGAAACAGTGTCATCAACCTCTGCTTGAATTCTTCGCATCTCGACCTTTTCGTCAAAATTGAGTTTTTGTATCTTGAGTTGAGCTGCTTGAGTTTGCCCTCTAGCAGTTCTCTGTCTGAGCGGCAAAGATACGGCCATTCCAGCTCTCATGATTGGTCCTATGCCTTGCGGCCCGGTGTCGGCGCCCTGCGTTAAATAAGCATCCATAGCTGGAAGAATCATATTTTCGGCAAGTCGCAGCTCAATTTTTGCCTGCTCACGTTCTAGTGCAATTCTTTTTAGTTCAGGCCGTCTTTCTAGAGCTAATCTTCTTCCCTCATTCCAATCAGCACTGCTCATTATTTTCGGCACGGGACTGAGTGGCGGTACATCTGAGATAGCAGGTAGATTACCCGCTGCACCTCTATCGTCCCAAACAAAAACTGAAAGTTGTATCGATGCTTTTTGAAAGTCGCGTTCACTTTTAACGAGTGCGACCTGTCGCCTTTGTATCTCTTGCTCTGACTCAGCTATGTCGAGAGCAGGCAGGTCGCCTTTTTGCACACGTGCTCTTATCTGATCCACTCTTGCTTTGGCCAGAGACAGCAAATTTTTTGCAATTTCGACACGACTCTTTGCACCCACCCAGTCCCAATAGACTGCGGCTGCTTTAAGCAAAACTTCTATCCTGTTGGCGCCATATACTTGATCTGCAATTGGCTCACCCAATTTGGCCTGATCTTCTGCAGCCTTTTTTTCATTGATTTTCAAACCACGAATAAGCGGCAGCGAAAGCCCCGCGTAATACTCACCACTTTTGCCTGTGGGCACAAACGGTGTTTTAGTGTCGTTTGGATTGAGCCGCATACCGGCAAAGACTTTGATTCCAGAACGTGTCAAAAGATCGACTCTCGACTCATTATGGACAGCATTTTTTGCAACGCCTGGCTTGAATGTATCTTGCACACGTTGATATTCGCTAAGGTGATTTAGCACCGGGTCGAAGGCACCAGACTTCTCAAGCCGCTTTGCGCTGGATATGCGTCTTTCTGCATCAGCGCTGTGAAGTTTAGGATAGTTTTTATCGACTATAGCGAGGAAATAATCAAGCGACCACTGTTTTGCATTCCCCTCGGAAAGCCCGATGATTGCCGGCGTTTTCGAAGCTTGACCCGATGATTCTTGGGACGCTTGCGCAGCACAGAAAAAATTTGTGCAGCTGAGATTAAGCACAAAGCACATAACAAACAGCATAGAAGCATTGTTTGACCGAGACAACATTTCTGCTTTTACCTACTTTGATTTCCGCTTAACTTCGCTTTTGCCTTCCGAAAGTTTCTTCAAGCCAAGCTCTTCCGGCTCTACTGTTGCCGGAAATGAATTGAATTGGCGCCAGAGCTCAAAACCCAAGCTGACAGTGTCAAGCATTATCCAGCCGTTCACTTCGGCACCAGGACGAAGGAATTTTGCCGCAGGCCAGGGCTCATCGCGTCCATCTGCTATAGCCTCTTCGCCTGGTCTTACAATTACGCGATAGCTATAGCTGTTTCGTCCATCATCAATGGCATCGATTACCGCCACACGCCCACCAAAGGTACCAACTGCAATTGATGGCCAACCGGCAAATTGCAAAGCAGGCCAGCCGGCAAACTGCAGTCGGACAGGTCGGCCAACTGCAACTAGTGGAGCATCGTTGTCGCTAATTGTAAGCTCTGCAGCCAAGTCCTGAGTCTCAGGCGCAATGACTGCCAGTACAGTACCAGGATCAACGGTTTCACCAGCTCCAACTTTGAGTAATCTAACTATCTTTCCGGCGGCAGGAGCGCGGACCTGACGTTGCGCGGCACGTTGCCTGACATTTTGTATCTCGTTGTCTAGTTTGTATAGATCACTAGAAGTTGAATCAATAGTCTCCTGAGCGGAAGACATCGCTGCAAGCAGGCTGCTTAATGCGGCATCTGTATCTGCAGCGACTTTGTCTTGATCGAGCAGTGCAACTTTCCTGTCTCTTTTTGCTAATTCGAGGGCTGCTTGCGCGCGCTCAAGATCTGTAAGAGCGCGAGTATTATCGAGCTCTGCCAGCTCCAAATCGCGCCGCGAACGCAAACCATTCTCATGCAAATCTTTCATGCGCTTCAAATTGAGGTCTGCAGTTAACGCATTTTGTTTAGCTGCCTCCACTGCCTGCTCAGCCGCCCAAATGCGATCTTTGGCTTGCTCAGCCTTCTCGCTTGCAGTCGGCAAAGCTGCTCCCTGCGAGTGCTTCAAACTCTCCAGTTGCTTTGCAAGCGCCTCATAGCGAGCTTTTGCCGCTGTTTTGCGATGTTCTAGTGCCTGCTTTTGCAAAGAAAGTCTATTTTCTTGTTCTGGGTCGAGAAATTTTGGATCGAGATCGCACAGCTCTGCAATCAGCTCAGCTTTTTTCACTACCTGTCCGTCTTTGACAAACCATTGCTTTAGTCGTGCCGGTATTTGCGCTTCAATATTCTGGGGTCGGTCCATGGGAGAAAGAATGATTACTTTTCCCGATCCCGAAATACTCTGCTGCCAGGGCGCGTAGGTGAGGATGATGCTTATCGACAGGAAAATAAACAAGAGCAAAATGGCGACTGTTCTATAGCCACCAGATGTAGCAACTGCCTTCAATGATTCATAGTCGCTTTTACTGGACGAACTATTTACTTGTTGCTGACTTATCACTCCCATTTTTATTTGCTCCCAATTCGTTCAACACTGGCTTTCTCAACCCTGCGAATCTGATTAGCAAGGTCAGGAAAGAGCGTTGAGAACTCGCTTTCAATTCTCGAAGACAATTCGGCTGGCGAGCCTTGCTCAGCAATCACGCCCATACTCAGAACAAGAATTTTGTCTGAGCGCATTACTACTTGTGCATCGTGTGAAATATCGAGAACTGTCCAGTTTTTATCGCGTGAGAAAAGCTGCTCTATGATCATCATTTTTGTTCGTTCATCAATTCCGGTAAAAGCTTCATCGAGGATGAGAAGCTTGGGTCTGCCCGCGATAGCTCTGGCGATGAGCAGCCTTTGCACCTGGCCGCGAGATAGATTTCGTCCGCCGCTCACCAGTATCGTTCTGATGCCATCATGCATGCCCACGAGGTCGTTGGAGAACTGAGCAATATCGAGTGCCCATCGGATATCCCGGTGAGAAACTGTCTCTCTGCCCAATCCAACATTATCTTCAATAGTGCCTTCAAAAATTTCGTTTATGTCACCAACAAAACCAACTTTGGTGCGCAAACTTTTCAGGTTTAAATCTCTTATGTCATAGCCACCAATTTCTACAGTTCCATGACCGGCTTCCTGCAATCCGGAAATAAGAGAAACCAGGGTCGTTTTGCCGGCGCCGCTTGCACCTACAAGACTCACTCGTTGCCCAGCTTCAATATAAAGGTCAAGTCCCGATATAATTTCAGGACTATCAGCGTATGAAAAGCCCAGATGAAGGCACTCAACACTAAGACCTTCACTGCTTTCTGAAATTTCAATTCCATCAGATCGCTCTAGCGGAAGATCACTTAAGTGGCCGATTTTATCTAGACCAGTGAGTAAATCATAAAAGGTATCGCAGTTGCGTATGAGCTTTTCCAGGGCGCTCAAGACGTTTAGAACTACGAGCTCGGCTGCAACCAATTGGCCCAAAGTCAGTTGTCTATTAATGACCAACCAACCACCTATAGCCAGAATTCCGGCACTCGCCATTGCCTGAAAAAAATATGTGCCGAATGCCTGCCTGAATAGCACTGAAAAATGTGCTCTGCGTGCTCGCAAATAATTCAGCACCAGATTATCAGAGCGCTTCACCAGATATGCAGTGACTCCGTTTGTTTTGAGACTCGTCTGGCATCGGCCCATGTCTTCAAGCCATTCAGCAACGCCATACTTTAGTGCAGATTCCTTAATGCTCGACCTCAGTCCACCGATACCAAGGACGTTGATTGAAAAAACAATGAAAAGCATTATTGCTATGTCGAACGCCAGCAAAAGTGGGCTATAAAACGCCATCAAAATCATTCCAACAAATACTTGCAAAAGTGCGCTTGGTCCCTCAAGCAGCAGTTTGCCCCAGCTCTTCTCGACAGTAATAACGTCGAAAAATCGATTTATCAAAGCCGGCATGTACTCGTTGTGAAGAGCCGAAGCTTTGATTGAGGGGATGCGTTCACTCAAAGTTAAAGTTATGCGTGCAAAAATACGCTGTTGCAGATTTTCAACCAGTGACAGCTGCATCATGCGCAATACACCCGCAAATAGCAGCCCTCCAAGAACAAGCAAAGACAAGACGATGAGTGGCTGCAGAAAAATGCCGGCAGCAATTGTGTTAACCAGCGCCTGCGCTGCTAATGGCACAGCTAGCGAAATCAGCCCTGTTATCACTGTGTATACAGTGAGGACACCCAAATCTTGCCTGTCCAGTTTCAGCAATGACCAAAACCGTTTAACCGGCGTTTCATGAATTGCCTGATTTGAGCCGTGCGCAGATGTCATAAGCGCAACTCCATTTCGCCTTCCTTTTCTGAACTTAGCATTAAACATGCAAATATGCAATCTTTTGCATATTTGCTTATTATGATACATGCCTGGCGCTAAACAGAGAAGGCCAATCTTTAAGAAGCTTTCTACAAGCTTTCACCATAGGCATTCCGAGACATAGCACTATAGTTGAGCGCTATCTACCAATCTAGGATTTGCTCTTTCCACTTTTTGGCGATGTGTGATAAGTCCCTATTTTGCTATGTTTTCATACAGATAGGTTCTATGGAGGACGCCGACATGTTTACACAACAGACTCACAATGGCGACGCGTTAGCGTCTTCCCATTTTGTATTCCAATTAGCAAAAGAAAGAAGGATTGAGATTGCCGCCAGTACTGAACACGACCAACTTCTGTGCCTTCTAGCGCATGATCTTGAAGTAGAAGTGCGACTCAGTTTACTCGACAACAACTGCCTTCCTGGCACAATCCTTGAGCTTCTTTCTTTTGACGAGCACCCCGATGTTCGCTATGCAGTTGCAGAAGATTACAGAAGTCCACAGGAAGTTTTGGAACGACTGATTGCTGACGAGAATCCTTATGTTGCAAATCGAGCAGGACGCACCATGCATAGAATTTCACTTTCAGTTGCCGCCTGAGAAATTTGGCACAATTTTTCATGCATTTAATCGAGGAAGGAGCCATGCAAAACACTTACTGTAGCGAACACACAATGATTAAAGACGTTATCATGCCTTATCTGCGTGAGCACTGGGATGAAATTGATAAACCTATATTCCACAAAGCAAGAAAAGATGGCAGACTCGACAGAGACGAACTGAGCTGCGCCTATCAGCGAGCTCTTAGCGAAAAGCGTCCAGTTGACGCATACATTCTCAATCAATTATTGATACGATACGACAAAATCTGTTGTGCTTACGCTGATGGATATTACCAAAAGGAAGAAGCAGTGCTCGGTATTTCCGAAGAGGACATATCTGTTTACGAGCAATTAGTAAGTCCCGCATTTAACAAGAACAGCGGCGCAGTTCCAATACCCAGAGATTGGTTCTGAGTCGATAAGCACTAGACAGATCTTCAACATTTCAATCGAGCTGGACACAAGCCTGAATGATCACATTGCTGTTTGAAAAGCGGCAATGTGATCGTCCGGGTCTTTTAAATGAGCGTTTCACGAAGTCAAAGAAAAGTCACGAGGCAAACTCAAAACGAATTCGCAGCCTTCAGCTGAGGTGCTAAAAAAGAGATCGCAGTGCAACGACCGTGCGATCTTCTGGCTAAGATAGAGACCCACGCCATGACCTAGATGGTCTGCCGATTCGCTTGAACAAAGCTCTTCGAAAAGTCGAGCGCGCTGCAGATCTGAAATACCAGGTCCACAATCGATAACACTCAATTTCAGCCTGTCTTTAACTGATTCTGCCTTAAGTGTAATAGTCGAATTACTTGGACTATATTTTATGGCATTGTCTAGAAGATTGATTATGATGCGTGAAATCAAAACTTTATCGGTTTCGACCTCCAGATTGCAATTCAGGTCAAGCAAAAACTCTAAGTTCTTTTTCTTTGAAAGTGGCTGCATCTTGCTTATCGCAAGTTCTAAATCGTCCCGCAAGTCGACTTTGCGTACATTCGGTAGGCTCGAAGCTGCTTCCAATTTATAGATATCCAAAAAATCACCAATCATAGAAAGCATCTGGATGTTAGAGGCAACAACCTTTTCCAAAATCTCTTTGCTTTCAGGCGAACCTAAACTGATTGAATCGTCAATCAGGAGATTAAGCACCGCACTATTTCCAACTAGCGGGTTTTTCAAATCGTGAGTAAGTGCAGCAATGAAATCGCGCTTTTGTTCCTGCAGAGAAATCAAAGCACTTATGTCTCTGGCTACAAACATAGCACCAATAACATCGTCTCCGTTCAATAGAGGCGAAGCAGAGACAGAAAGGTTCATCGCCCGCCCTCCTTTGCCATACCAGACAGTGTTATAAGGTTCGACATTTCGCTTCTGTCCTAGCTCATCGAAAGCGCGTCTTAGTTCAATCTGCTTTTCATTTCCAACTAAAATATCAATTTTGGCTCCAAGAGCCTCAGCAGCCGGTAGAGAAAAGAGAAGCTCAGATGCTGGGTTCCAGCTGTCAATTCGCTGGTCGATTCCAGTTGAAAAGATTGCGTCATGACTGCTTTTAACGAGTGTAGCCAGGCGGTGCGCTGCATCAGCATTTTTTCTTGTATGCCTGGAATAAGCCAGAAGCGAAAGCCCAAGAATAATTGATGTAATCAGCAATAGTGATTGAATAGTAGCTACAACTGCCATCTGAGTAGAAACGTTTTGCAGCTCTTCGCGACAATTTTCAAAGTCAATTAGCTGAGCATGTCTCATTTTGGTCAATATGCTGCGCATCTTGTGAGCACGCCCCGAAGTCTCATCGATTTTCATCGATTTGATTACTTCGACCAGCCCTTTGTCTCTTCTGATTTGCTGAAGGCTCTTCATGCTCTCCAGTTCTTGTTTAACGATTAAACCAATAGACTCAATCTCACCCCTGTAGGCAGGGTAACTTGTAGAAAAATTGGCACTCAACTTTGTAAACTCTACATCGGCAGCGCCCAGTGCCTCCAAAAACTTATTAAAACTAGATTCATCACCGGCTGTCATACTCACAGAATGCAAGTCTTCAGTAGTATCAAACCAATCCATAAATTGTTCAGATCGAGACATGAAAGACTCAAGACCTGAAACGTGCGCAGCTGCCTTTCGAATCAGACCATCGGTATTCCAGGCAAAATATCCTGCCATTGCAGCGCCAACAACTGATGTAGCCAACAGCCCCTTCAGCAAGAACTCAGCATGCCGCTCAAGCTTCGCGTCGTCAATTAGCGCTATGCCGAAAGCCTCACGAATTGACCACATAAATCATCACCTGAAAAGCTAGATCTATCATAAATTTGTCAGGGTAAAAGAACATCCGCTCACTATACGATTTAAATTCATCCTGGAGTGTGATTTTAGATCAACTTGAGTGTGAGTGATTATATGAGCCAATCCTCTAAACTTGATAAGAGGCACCCTTTTAAAAGCTGAGAATCAAATGCTTGACTCAGACATAGTGCAGTCACTAATTGACCTGAATGACACGGCTGTCGACTTTAAGTCGGCCGAAGGAACGATCCTAGCCTGGGGAAAAGGAGCTCAGCAACTGTACGGATACCAGACAGAAGAAGTGGTTGGGCTGTCTGCCGCCTCTCTTCAGACAGTTGCCTTTCGCGAAAAATACTCTAAGCTTATCTTTCAAGTGGTAACAAGCAAAACGCAGCAAAGCACCGACCTTTTGAGACAGAAGAAAGACGGTTCGGTGATTCCAATATTGCTTACAGTAAAACCAATACTGAACCCAGAAGGACAGCTTCTTGGATTAGCTGGCATCTCGAAAAGTCCGGTACAGCAAAGATCAAGTATGAACCAAACTTTGCTTGCTGTGCTAGAACATGACTTACTGAGCTATTTTCATGACGTTGAAAGAATAATTGATTTGACGCTGAAAAGCTCAGATGGGCTAAATCGCGTCGAGGAAGACTTGCTAAAAAGATTGCTCAGCGAAAATATGAAAACAAAAGAATACGTGGCAGACTTGATTCAGTATGGAAAGCTACGAAATCAAACAAAAAACATATTGTCAATTCAGCCAATTGAGCAACTCTTACGTCAACTCGAACAAAGCAATAGAAACTACAACATTAGAATTTTGAACTGCCCAAAACTAACGAAACTGCAAATCTCGCCATCCTCATTTAAACGCATGCTGGAAATACTTGTAGAGAGGTTGCAAACCATTAGCAGCAGTGCCAAACCGGTATTTATTGACTGCGATAACTCTGAAACATTTAAAATGAACATCTTTTGTCAGGGGATGCCGCTTTTCGATTTTTCAAATGACTCTTTCAACGAAGACTATGATGACGGAGCCGCAGCTGCTCAGAGCGGACTAGGTAGAAAAGGTCTGGCGCTTGCCGAGATAATCGCCAGACTTCATAATCTTAGACTAGAATATTTCAAGGATGGCGAACTCTACGGATTTAGACTCGCCAATGATTGCAGTCAGCCAGTCGTAGAGGGTAAGGTTCTTAATGGATAATCCAGATACTTGCAAAACACGAGTAATCTTAGTCGAAGATCAAGAACTGACCCGCATGGGCATAAAAGTTGCACTTGAACGCAGTGCGCAAGTAGAAATTGTAGGCGAAGCCGGCGACGGGCTTAGCGCCGTAGATCTGGCTGGTAAGGTTGCACATGATGTCATTTTGATGGACATTGGTCTTCCCTTCTTAAACGGCATTGACGCGTCTATAAAAATTCGCGAACTTTATCCAAACTCAAAATGCCTGATGCTCACGTCCCACAAAGAAGCCAACCACGTTTTCGCAGCATTAAATGCCGGCGCCAGAGGATATTCTCAAAAATCAGTTTCAATCGCTAGATTGCTAACTGCTATAAAAGCTATTCAGCAAGGTGATATTTGGCTTGACCCAGAAATTGCCGAAGTAATTTTTGCAAACATGAACAATACACTTAAGACAGCGCCGGCCGTTGAAGAACAAGTCCAAATAGCTAGCGGACGAGATATTCAAGAAAGAGAAGAACGAGAACAAAGTCGAAAAAGTTCCAAAGGACCTGGTCCCCGAGAAGATCTCACAGACAGAGAATTGGAAGTACTAAATTTGGTTGTGGCTGGTCTGCGCAACACCGAAATTGCCGATAAACTTTGCATAAGTGTAGACACAGTTAAGTCGCACATGAGTCATATCATTGACAAACTTGCTGTAAGCGATCGCACGCAAGCTGCTCTGAAAGCCTTAAGAGCAGGACTTGTTTTTCTTTGAACATTCGCCTGAGCGATTGTTGACTGATAGCGTAGCTATTTCTGTCATCCAATAGTTGATGCTAATAATACTTTTTCCTCACGTGATTCCACCCCGGTTGGATTGCGAACTCAGCTGCCATTGATATAACGGAAATATAGGGTTTGAGCTCAAGCAGCTCCGGGAGGAAGAATCATGATTGCTGTTGTTTTGCAAAAATTGGAAATATGCGATTTTCCAAAACTATTAATGCTGTTTTCGAAAAGTGTGTTTCGTCCCCGACGACAATCAGACCCAGAATTAAGCCAAAAGCAAAGTACTCGAAGACCAAGTTCAACGAAAACACAAAGCGCCACCATGCTCCGCTTGAGAGAAGGCTCAAAGGAAGCCAGCAAGAGAGAACGCAGCTGCAGCATGGTGAAGTGGTTCCTCAAGGGGCGATTGAACTACCGTCAATCAACCGAAGTGACTCAAAAGTCACTTTCATCGATGATGCGATTACAACGAGCCGGAGTCGTCATAGACGAACTAGCGAACTTCGAATCAGAATGGCTGGTCAGTTCAATTCAACACAATCATTATTTCCCGGAAGATACCGCACAGCAGGTCATTGACGAAATCGCCGAGCAAGAACTTGTGGAAGAAGAGCAGAACAGTCCGGAAATTTGTTTCGAACGAAATCTGATACCTCACGTTCGAAAAAATGGCAAAGCATTTTTGCAGATAGTGAGCTGAATCATGTACAAACGAATTCTGAATTGGGTTGTATTCTCATTTGTTATGCTCAGTTTTTGTCCAAATCAGAGCTTGGCAGCAAATCATCCATACACACTTGTAGAGTCGTCCATAAGAACATCTAACTACACAAAGGCTCTCCAAATTTGCAGAACTATTTTAAGAAGAAATCCTGACGATACCAGAGCAAGAAGATATGCAGCAATCAGTCTCTATTTTCTGGGATATCTAGAATCTGCTGAAAAAGCATTTCGCATTTGCCTTAGAGATGAGCCAGGAAATTACATAGACAGCCTTTACCTGGCACACTGCGCAATTTCTAGCGGTAATCTTGCAGACGCAGCACATTATTACGAGCAAGCATTGCTCATTTCTCCAAAAGCAAAGGAAGCCAAAGACGGACTATTGAGCTGTCGTAAATTAGCAAATGCGAATGGGAAATTTGAGCAAACAGCAAGATGTCGAGAATCAAAGTCATGACTCAAAGAAAAAAACTTGGAACTGCGAGCTTAGAGATTGTGGCAGTAATTTACTTCCTCTTGTTCCTACTTTTTATGCCTTTACTCAATTTACTCAGCATCGGCATTCGTTATTCAATAGCTCTTTCTTTAGCCCATGAAGCATCGGACCTGGCAGCACTAGCAAGCACATACTCTGACGAAAGCGCAAACTCTGCCGTGAATACAACAAAATCATTCTTACAAAATTCTGTCGGAGCGTGGAATGGGATAAAGCTGCTGTCAGTTAAGACTCGAATACTGGAAAAAAATTTGAAAACGGGTGAAGTCATTTCATATCAGTCCAAGCTCCCGAAGCCTGCTGACCAACGAAGCAATTTATATTTACTCGAAACAGAACTCGACTGTTCTCTCGACCCTATTTTGAGCTATACACAGTTTCCAATTCGCATTCAGGGACTTACTGAAGCAATTCCAGTCAAAATTCAGGCAGAAAACATACCGGAAAATCCTCAGGGATTGCATCTTTAACTCGGAGAAGAAACTATGCGCAATTCTAAGGGTCAGTCTGTCACGGTTCTGGTGCTGATGCTTGCTCTGATTTTCCTGGGGTCATTTTCACTCTTCTCAATAAACCTATCACTCGTTGTTTTAGCAAGAGAGCAACTCAAAGCAGCGGCTTCCGCTTGTGCGCTCGCCGCAGCCGCGGCTTTGTGCGACGCAGACCAGGAAAACACCATGGCCGCGCACCAGTATGCAATTGAAGAAGGTTTGAAAATCTTCAGACAGAACCTCTGTCTCGGTAATCCACTTTCAAATGCAAAACTAAGCAGCAAAGCAGGAGAGACTGCCTCAGAAGGCGACTGTTTGCTTAACTTCGAGTTTCTCGACCCAAATTCCAATTATCGAGTACTCAGTCCAGGTGACGAGAAAGCAAAAACGATTCGCGTCACTGCGTCATATGGAATGAAAAGCATTTTCAGCAATTATCTGCAATTGCCGGTAATAAATGTGCTGGCGGAAGGTTCTGCCGGAGTCCCAAAAATGGATATCGTGATTGTATTTGACGTTTCCGGATCTATGGACGACCAAACTCCTGTGAGCTTCGTGAAACGCAACTGGGGCAAAGCCGGAAAAATCGAATACAGCCAGATTACAGATAGATCAGCACAAAGTAAGGGAACCATATTTGACACAATTCACCCCTCCCCTGGCGGAACTGGACTCAACGCTCTGGCACCACAAGATCTCAGTGCAGCAGCATACGACTGCCAGACACCACTTTATTTTAGCGAAGCGAACTTTAAAGGTCATTCAGCACCGGGTCTTCGCGGCAGTTCTGAAAACAGTCCTCCAGGCAACAAACCGGGGGTATTCTCCATTCCATCTTCTCTTGGTTCCACACTAACTTTCACAGATCTTGTGGTCAACATAGACGGCAATTCAACTTTCAAAGGAATCAGCCGAGATGGCTTCGATTTTCCAGATATCGCTACGGTAGTTGAAGCCGCACGTGGCAATCTGGAAAACGAAACACTATTCAAATCCAGCTTCGCAAATAGTGCGCTGAAGGTATACCCGAAGGCAGGCTATCAGCAAGCATACAGAAAACTTGCCCAACAAAATATTCATCCTCTCATAGATGCAATAAATGCTGTCGATACATTCAGCGTAATCTTAAACAACGCAGCCGATGTGCATTTTGGCTTCGTACCGTTTTCATCGGAAGCTGCACCAGTGTCAACAAGCAACACAACAAAAACCTGGGCTGTCGACCAGAGCTGGCAGAATGCCGGCACAACTGAAATAGAAAGAAGTCAATTATTACTAAATGCCAGCCCGTACAAAACTAATTTCAATGAATTGAGAACTTCACTTAATGAGCTAAATTCGTATGGTGGCACAAACATCGGACACGGCATTGTCGCAGCAATAGACAATCTAAAGAAGGGCTCACGAAAAGACGCTCGAAAGGCTATCATCCTCTTCACGGACGGACAACCGACTTCCGGAGGTCCCCTCAGTCGCGACCCATTAGAAAATGCCAGGAAAGCTGCAGCCATGGCAGCAAAAGAAGGCATACCAATTTACACAGTAGGACTTTCGCAAAGCGCAGAACTTTTGTCCGCACAAAAGGCAATTCTCAACGACTGGAACGCCTCCCCCAACGATGGTGGCATCAGCGCAATCGCGGGAAATGGCGGCAAATTCTTCCTGGTTACAAATCAGCTTTATCTGCGCCGGGCATTTCAAAACATTGCAAGAGAGTTCGTTCAAATGCTGAGGACAAACTCATGATCAGAAGTAGATGTGGATCGTCAATTGTTGAACTGAGTATTTCATGCGTCGGACTTACAGCCGTTACGGTAGTGATGCTCAATATAATCATCGTCATATTCTCCTTTTTTCAGCACGACCGCTATTGCCAGTTGGCGGCCCGCGCCGCAAGTTTCGCCCAAAGCAAAGAGGAGGCAATAGCAATAGCTAGAGAAACGCTCAAGCAAATAAGCTCAGCAAGCCCATACCTTTCGACGCCAAGCTTCTCAGATGCAGACCTGAGCTTCGAAGTCGCCAGCGATGAAAAGCTGCGTTCCAAATCAAAACTAACACTGGTTACCCGAGCAATTATCAAATATCCCGCACCAGTTGTTCTGGGAGGAATAATAAATACTATGAACGAAGGCATCGAGTCCAGAGCCAGCTATACGCTTCCCTTGACCAAAGTGAAATTAGCAATTCCCGGAGAATTGCAGTAATTCATCTTGCCTAGACTGCTTCTATCTGAGCAATTTCTATTTCTTCATTCCGCCATACGCAATTTCGAGCCCTTGAATGTACTCGCGATACTGAGTTGCGATTTTTGCATTTTCAATTCCCAACGTATTTTCAGCGTTGTGAGTGGCATTTGTAGAATAGTTGAAACTGCCTGTCAGAGCCCACTTATCGTCTACAGACACAAGTTTATCGTGCATGAATTCAGCAGCAGGAAATGGAGCGTGCTTTTTCTCAACAAGATTAGCTTTGACTTTATTCCATAATGCGATTTTTGTTTGGCTGTCTTCAAAATGGGGCGAACCCTCTTTTGCTTTAGCCCATGCGCCCGCAGCATTTCTCATTTGCGGTCCATCATAAATACCTTCGACTGTTTTGCCTTCGTCAATTTTGTTGGCGAGAGCTTGCAAAATTGCTTGTGAGGAAATATCCATCGATGCGATATGCACTGATTCTTTTGCAGCCTGAATATGGTCTGCAATTTCCTTTTCGATAAAGGCGCCATCACCTGGCGAGAATGCAACAGTTACTGTGCTATCGCCAACTTTTATATCCTGATGCAAGTTCTTGCCTGTACCGGCAAATTTTCCTGCATCCCACATTTGTTGGTAGTCAGTCTCGTAAACTCCAGCGAGGTCTTTGGAATTTTTTACTGTAATGATGTTATTGTCCTGGTCTCCAAAAGCATCTGTCGTGAAGTTTGTAGAGCCGGTCCAGACAGCGGCAGTGTCGTCATCTTTATCTCGCACGATGTACTTATCGTGCATGAGCTTGCCGCCACCAACAATTGGTTTTATGGTTATGCGTGAATCCAATCCAGCAGGAATATCAACACCAGCAGGACCGGCCGCCGATTGCAAATCAGCATCGGCAGGAGCAGCGGCCGCGCTGGCATGCTTAGCAGGAGGCTCGAACATCGCCAGTCTAATCGGCACGCCTTCTGAAGCCTTCTTATTTAATGCATCAACAACAGTTTTTTCTGCATTGCCATTGAGCTTAAAATGATAGATGGAAATATCGAGCGAGCTATGCGCACCGCTAATAAAGTTTGCAAGCTTTGAAGCTGTGTCGTCAATTTGCGCCTGCCGCTTTGCCGGGTCTTTTTGCTGAGTCAAGGTGACGATTTCAATTTCTGGCAGTGTCGATTCGGCGCCACCGTTGCTGCCCTTACCGGAGCCGCGGCGGGCATGGGCGTCAAAGCTTGATGCAGTTCCTGCAAAAGAAAGCCTCTGGTCTGACAGGAAATCGCCTGTATGCAGATTATCCGGCGTCTCTTTACTGGGGTCTACAAAATGCTGCTTCTCCGGGGGCTTAATTGCCTCGTTTTCCATAATTGAGTTTCTACTCCTTAGCTAACCCTGACGGTGCTAGTCCTCAAATGCAAAAACTTGCCGAACAAGTTCCTGCAAAAGCTCAATTCCATACCTTCGCCCAGTATTCTCCCCTGGACGACACTTGGCAAGCGTAAGCTTCCCATACGATTGATGTCAAATATCATATTTAAGGAACGCTTTCTGATCTGGGCTTTGGTATTTCCACCATGGACGCCCCCATGACAATAGCTAAAATGTAGTCAGGCTAAAATCAGAGTTAGGTACATACCCCGCCGTTCGACTTCAAATTCCCGTATCAGGCGTGGGGTGTAATAGATGCAAGATTCTTTCGAGTCGTCAGAGCGTGGCGGCACTACTCGAGTTGCCTACAATAGTGAGCAGATTTCAGAGCAAAACGACCCTTATGGATTCAATCAGGGGGAACGTTCAAACGCTCCAAATTGGGACCCTTATGATTTTCACCAGCAAAATCAACCGGGTAGGACCAATAGAGACCAGACTCCAAAGCCGGGCACGCCGACAGAGCTGCCCAAGCCTCCAGAGCCTGGCATACCACTGCCAAAGTTGCCTGACGCTCCTCGCGAGACCAGGCTACCTGATGGAGCTTTACTGGTATCAGATAGCAAAGGCAGAATTTGCGTCACTGGCTCAGCAGATGGCAGCAAGACGCGCGAAGTGAGATATGCCGCTTCGGGTGACGAGCAAAAAATCGACCAGGTCGTCATTGACCATAACAGAGTTTATACAAGGAATGGCGACAGCAGAACCTGGTCATACACGGTTAACGGGCAGCCGGGCGGCACATGGTATGGCGAAGTGCACATGTCCCCAAATGGCGAATATTCAATTGAAGATGATACGACTCGCCAAATTAGAAAGTTTGCGTCCAACACAACCGAAATAACTGAGCAAGAAAATGTTGAGGCGCGCGCTCGCGCAGGAAATGCAAATCTGCGACAAGCTCAAGTTAATGCTGAACAGCAAATTCAATACGACAACTGTGGCAGACCAATTCAATCGAATTGCCAACCGCAAGTTCGCTACGACAATTACAACCAGAATGGCCAGCCGCAAGTTCGCTACGACAATTACAACCAGAATGGCCAACCGCAGGTTCGCTACGACAATTACAACCAGAATTGCCAGCCACAGGTTCGCTACGACAATTACAACCAGAATTGCCAGCCGCAAGTTCGCTACGACAATTACAATCCGAATTACGAGCAACAAGTTCGCTACGATCGCTACGGCAGACCGGTGCAGGTTCACTATGACCAGCAGATGCGCTACCAAAATTACAGACAACCCCAATATGACTGCTATCCACAAAACAGCTGCAATGGCGGCGCCGGCGCAAATTTTGCCCGCTCGATGCTAGCAACAATGGCTTATGGTGGCATGGGTCGTTATGGCGGATACGGCTTCTATCCGGGTGGATTTTACCCACGATATGGTAACGGCAATATCGGTGGTGCCATCGTAGGCTCTGTCATCAACCGGGCAATCTGGGGCGGCTTCCATCGCGGACGCTGGTAGAAACTTGCTCGACTGAAAATCAGCGGACCTCATTTACAGTGGCCGTATAGCCAATAGCTTTTTGTATGTCGGGAAGAATATCTCCGGCACCGAAAAAATAAATCGAACCAACGACAATACTGAAAACGCCTGCGACGAAAGCCGCAGCAAGATGCAATCGTTTTACAAGAGTAGTAGCGAGGAACCCTCCGGCTACCAAAACTGACAAAATCAGATTTGATAGGACCAAACCAAAAACAAAAAGCAACAACATGAGCGCCCCTGAGAATTCGCTAGCAGCGCCACCTACAGCAGCTATCATCAAGACCTGCGTAGCTGTCTCGGCCCCAATTCCGTGTATCATGCCTATGCCAAAAGCCGTTTTGGGTCCATAGCATTCTATGGATTCTGCATACTCATGCTTGTAACCAAAACGTTTTCCAAGCTGAATGAAGGTCTTGCGAAGTCCAGACAAAACAAGCATCCATGCGCTTTTCGGAGACTCTTCCTGCCTCCCCATTGAAATCAAAATCCAGACACCCAATAATACAAGCGTTGTTCCGACCACTCTTTCCATGAGAGCGTCAAGCCACAGCGGCGCTAGCATATGAAAGAAAATAGCCAGCATACCGAGCAAAATGCACACCGACGCATGCCCCATTGCGTACAGTGCCGCGAGTCCTAATGCGGTTTTCTGCTCAGATAAAACATAGGTGCAATTTTGTTTGCCTCGGAAAGTGCCGACTATGTCGAAGATAGCGGCCATATGGTCCCAGTCGAAACCATGGCGAAAACCAAGCAGCATAGCGTTTGCTAAGAGTAGAGGTTCCATTAAGTGTCCCTGCCGGGAGCAACGGCTTTAGCGGAAGATGCCGCTGACTCACGAATAAGTTCTCTCAAAAACGCAAACCATTCGTTTAGTCCCTCGCCACGCAGAGCAGAAACTCTGAATACTTTCAAACGTGGGTTAACAGACAGTGCATTTGCTATGCAAAGTTCAATATCAAAAGACAAATAAGGCAGTAAATCTACTTTGTTCAAAATCAAGATATCTGCAGCCCTGAACATATGAGGATACTTCAGCGGTTTATCTTCACCCTCAGTGACAGAGAGCATAACTATTTTGTGCTTTTCGCCAAGGTCAAACAAAGCAGGGCAAACCAGGTTTCCCACATTTTCAACAATCAAAAGTGAATTATCTGCAGGGCGCAATTCATTCAATGCCGAGGCAATCATACCTGCTTCTAAATGGCAGCCGGCACCGGTATTTATTTGAACGGCCGAGCAGCCACTTGCTCTGATACGCATGGCATCATTAGCAGTTTCCTGATCGCCTTCAAGAACGAAAATTGGTATTTCATCCTTTAACGTTTTTATTGTCTCTTCCAACAAAGCGGTCTTACCAGACCCAGGCGCACTAAGTATGTTTAGTGCCACCACATTGTGCGCCTTAAGCCAGGCGCGATTGCTTTCGGCCAGGGCATCATTTTTTGCCAAAATGTCTTTTTCGATCGAAATTGTTTTGGCAGAGCCATACTCGTGATTATGAGCAGAACCATGTTCATGACTGTGAGTTGAATCATGCTCATGACTATGGCTGTGTGTTATGACATTGCCATGCTCGTCGATATGAGTATGTTCATGGGCGTGATCAGACTGATTCAAGCTATGATTCGACAGCCTGATATTAGCGTCATCAGAACAACCGCAAGTCAAACACATCAGGCTACCTCCATCTCTTTAACTCGTAATTCTTGTCCGGCAATGCATACAATTTTTCGTGAGCCGCAATCACAAACAGCAGCTAATAGCCCCAGGGGAAGCTCGCGCTGGCAATCTGAGCATTTGCCTCGTCCTTCGATTTCGTCAATTATCAATTCGGCACCTTCGAGAACTGTTCCTTTGCAGCAAATGTCAAAACAAAATCGAATTGCGTCAGGCACGACTGCTGAAAGTGTGCCGATTTCGAGGCGCACTTTGCTAACAGGCTGACCATTTGCCTGTTCTACAACAATCTCTACGATGTTTTGTGCAATGCCTAGTTCGTGCATAGAAACTCCACAATAGATCAACAAATGCGTGGCAATTGCTCGCCAATCAATTTATCGACCATACGCTGGGCGCCAAAAGTGGTCTCAAGAATTACGCTAGACTCTGGCAAATCTGCAACTTCTCCGATGATAGCCGCATAAGAACCTTTATCGTGAGCGCGCATGACCTGCAACAACTTATCGGCCGACTCTGGCGGAACAACAGCAATCAGCTTGCCCTCGTTTGCCAGGAACAGCGTGTCAAGTCCAAGGATTTCGCAAAGCCCCCTAACTTCTTCTCTAACTGGAATTGCAGATTCTTTGATGCGGATGCAGACTTCGCTTGCCTCGGCAATCTCAGTGAGCACCCCGCCAATGCCACCGCGCGTAGCATCACGCATAGACCGCAAGTCTGGCGCTACTTTGATCATCTCTGCTATTAGTCCATTGAGTGCAGTACAGTCCGATTGAATATTGTTTTGCAAGGATAAATCGGCTCTGGCGCCAATAATTGCCGCGCCGTGATCACCAATAAATCCATTTACAATGATTTTGTCGCCAGGTTTTGCACGATTAACAGCGATATTAATTCCGGCCGGTATTACACCTATGCCCGCGGTATTTATGAAAATTTTGTCGGCAGCGTTTCTTTCCACAACCTTGGTATCGCCAGTCACCACTTTAACTGAAGCAGCATCAGCTGCAGCTTTCATTGAGGCAACAATGCTGCGAAGCTTTTCGACAGGAAAGCCTTCCTCAATAATCATGCTGCAAGTAAGGTAAAGTGGTATCGCCCCACTAACTGAAAGATCATTCACCGTCCCGTTAACAGCTAGCGAGCCAATATCTCCTCCCGGAAAGAAGAGTGGGTCTACAACATAAGAATCAGTGGTGAAGGCGAGGCGATCGCCCTGGCTGATGAAAGCCGCGAGGTCAAAACGAGCCTGGTCTTCCAGCTGACTTAATTCATCAGTATCGAAAGTGCGGACGAAAATATCTTCTATTAGATCTCTCATGTCTTTACCGCCACTACCGTGAGACAAAGTGATAGTGTCTGCTCGGCAAGTAGCAAGTTTATTACGCAAAAGGCTCATTTAGTGCACCTCTTCAGCGGCAGCCGCCTTCGCAAGTTCTTTGACGTTTGCAAAATTGAAGTAAGCCGCACAGGCCCCTTCAGATGAAACCATCAAAGCACCCATCGGTGTTCTTGGTGTACAAGAAGTGCCAAAGACCTTACACTGCCAGGGCTTGATCAATCCTTTCAGAACATCGCCGCACTGGCATGATTCAGGATCGGCAATTTTCAAGTTTGGTATGCTGAATTTTTGCTCCGCATCAAATTGTGCATATTCCTTTTTCAACTTGACTCCTGAATCATTTATTGAGCCAAGACCACGCCATTCGAAAAGTTCTCTCAATTCAAACACTTGTGAAACCGCATGCATTCCCACATTATTGCCATTTGCATTTACAACACGCTTGTACTGATTTTCCAATTCGCAGCGACTTTCACAAACCTGTGACAGCAACATTTGAATAGATTGCATAATATCGATTGGCTCAAAACCAGAAATAACGATTGGCTTTTTGTATGTTTCGGCAATAAATTCAAAGGGCTTTTCTCCAATAACCATGCTTACATGCCCGGGAGCAATGAAACCATCGATGTGCATGTCCTTTGCATCAACTATAGATTTGATTATCGGCACAGTGGTGATGTGATTGCAGAATAGAGAAAAATTATTGATGCCATCTTTTTCGGCCTGCAATACCGTCAAAGCTGTGCTCGGCATTGTTGTTTCAAAACCAAGCGCAAAGAAAACAACTTCTTTGTCTGGATTTTTGACAGCCAGTTGAAGGGCATCTAAAGGAGAGTAGACCATTCGCACGTCAGCGCCTGCTGCTTTGCACTGAAGTAAACTTTTCGCTGAACCAGGCACCCGCATTGCATCGCCAAAAGATGCAAAAATTACATTTGGTCTTTCGGCAATGGAAATACAATCGTCAACACGCCCCATCGGCAAGACACAGACCGGACAACCGGGACCATGTACAAGCTCGATATTGCTGGGCAGCAATTGTTCTATTCCATAGCGAAAAATCGTATGTGTATGACCGCCACAAAATTCCATTATTTGCAAAGGTCGGCTGCCTGAAGGCAACAATTCGGAAAGTCGCTTTATCTCAGCAACTAGAATTTTTGCCTTTTCTGGATCTCTGAATTCATCAACGAATTTCATTTTGCTAACCCGCTTGATTTTATCGCCTCTAACTCTTGCTGCGCTTCGCCGAGTTCGCGAAGTAGCTCTAGAGTCTTTTGAGCTTCTTCTTCATTTATTCGCGCCATGGCAAAACCAACATGAACAAGCACCCAATCGCCTACACAAGCTTCGACAGGGTGCTGGTCGTCTACGACACAGGCTATATTAACTTCTCTGCTTACCCCGGCAATATCAACACGCGCCAGCTTATTAGCACAGTCAGTAATTTCAACGATTTTTCCCGGAATTCCAAGGCACATAATCTACCCTCACTGCGACATGCAGGCTTGAGCGGCGCATACAATAGCCTGACCAAGTGCAATAGACCCATCGTTAGCAGGTACTTTTGAATGGGTAAGCACTCTAAATTTGTCTTTTTCAAGCTTTTCAATTAGTAGTTCAAGCAAGATCTTGTTTTGAAACACCCCACCGCTGAGTGCAACAGTATTCACGCGCCTTTCATCATCTACGTTTGCTAACTTGCGAATCAATTGAAGCACAGCGTTTGCAAGCCCTTTGTGAAATCGAGCAGCCATTATTCCTTTTGCGCTGCCATTGGCTAAATCACGCAAAATTGCCCACCACATCTCAAGCGGCTCAATATAAGTGACAGGGGCTGTGCCTGCGCAGCCAATCGAAAAGGGATAAGAAAGTGTATCGTCGCCATTGTAAAGCTCATTCTTGTCTACTAAGGACTCAAGCTCAATTGCAGCCTGACCTTCATAAGAAGCTTCCTCCCGGCAAACTCCAATCGCGGCCGCCACGGCGTCGAAAAGCCTCCCGCAGGAAGATGCGACAGGCACATTAGTTTTTGATTTCAACATTGCAGCCATAACATCGATTGGCTTTGACTCTAAAAAGGCAGTGAGCTCTAACTTATCAAAGTTCATTTTATATTGAGTCCAGCCCATACCGGCCACAATGTGTGCATACGTGTTACGCCAGGGCTCAAGCATGGCTTTTGTTCCGCCTATCAATGCCACAGGCTTAAATGTGCCGAGACGTTGATATTCAGTGTAATTACAGTAAAGAAACTCCGCACCCCAGAATTCTCCGTCACCATATCCCAATCCATCTAGCGCGACACCCAGTAATTTGGGCGCATCCAGAGGATAAGTATTTTCAGCCAGGCAAGCAGCGATATGGGCATGATGATGCTGTACTTCCAGCAACTGGAGTTGTCGTGATTCTGCAAATTGCTTGCCATATTTTGTAGATAAATACTCTGGGTGTTTGTCTACTACAATTCTGGATGGACTATGTTGAAACAAGTTTTGGTAGAGGGAAAGAGTATTCTTGTAGTCTTCAAATGTAGTGGCATCCTCTAAGTCACCAATATGTTGCGTGAGAATAGCAGCTCCATCCTTAATCAAGCAGAGCGTGTTTTTTAGTTCGGCGCCCATTGCCAGAATTCCGTTACTAGCACTTGCGTTAAAGCCCGGTGGCAAGGCAATCTCAGCCGGTGCGTAAGCTCTGGCTCGACGAATCAGCCGCGGAACATTTGCCACCACTCGCAATACCGAATCGTCAACCCGATTAGTTATGTCTCGGTTATGTTCTAAGAAATAATCGGCTATGTGACCAAGTTTTGCTTGCGCGTCACTATTAGCAATAGACTGAGGCTCATCTGAGCGATTTCCAGAGGTAAAAACAAGGGGAAAATCTATTTCACTAAATAGCAGATGGTGCAAAGGAGTATTCGGCAACATAAAGCCCAGGGTGCCGACTCGTGGTGCAACCGCTGTTGAAAGATTCTGCGATGGCCGCGCCTCAAGTAACACGATAGGAGCTCTGGACGAAGAGAGCAGGGACGATTCGGCTTCACTCAAATAGCAATAGCGATTTATCACATTAAGGTCTTTAGCCATAAGTGCAAATGGTTTCTCATAGCGCATCTTTCGCTGGCGCAATCGCGTCACAGCATCGTTATTGGTGGCATCGCAACAAAGCTGAAATCCGCCAAGTCCTTTGACAGCTATGATTTCACCCTGAAGTAAAAGTGCAAAAGCCTGCTTGATTGCATCAAAATCAGTAGCCAATTCAGAGCAAACACTAGCCTCATCTGATTTGCGTAGTGTTAAACGAGGTCCACAGGCAGCGCAAGCATTTGCTTGTGCATGATAACGACGGTCTGCAGGATTTTCATATTCTTGCTTGCATTCACTGCACAACTCAAATTCAGCCATACTTGTATTGCAGCGGTCATAAGGCACCGATTTGATTATGCTCAAACGCGGTCCACAATGGGTGCAATTTGTAAATGCATAACGAAAGCGGCGATTGGCTGGAGAAAAAATGTCTTCCTGGCAATGAAGGCATGTAGCAGCTTCTGGCGCAATTGAAGTATGTGTTATTCCATCAACACTCGCTTTTATCTGAAAAGCTGAAGGCATCGTTCCGCTGAGTTCTGAGCACTCAATGCTATCTACTCTGGCAAGAGGAAGATTGTTCAGTTTGATTTTCTCAATGAAAGCATCTAAATTCTCGCGTTTTCCCCAGGCATCAATAAGCACTCCAAATGAGTCATTTAGAACACTGCCTTTAATCTCAAACTCGCATGCCGCTTGCCAAACGAAAGGTCTAAATCCGACCCCCTGAACAAGTCCGCGCACTCTGATCTGCATTCCAAGAGAAGAATTTATATCAGGTGTCTTTTGCATGCTCATGGCGAGAGCTTCCAGATCGTTGCAAGATTTAATTGCGGCTCAAAATCATTCCGCTTTGCTTGAAAAATCTTGCAATTATCTTGTGCTTGAAAAATGCCGTAGATTTTTAGCCTGCTGTTTTCGAGATATCAACGCCACTATTTCCGATGGCTTGATGAAGGAATCCACAAGCCCAATCGTGCAATCTATTCCAGGCCACTACGTGGCGCATCGAAGTCATGCGACGGCGCTTTTCTTCAACACCCATAGACAAACCTAGTTGAAGACCTTCGGCAATTGACTCAGGCTTGTCGGCGTCAACCAACAAAGCACCACTTACAAGCTCAGATGCAGAGCCGGCTTTTTCACTTAGAACCAGGGTGCCAAGCTCATCTTGACGGCAGGCAATGAATTCTTTTGCAATAAGATTTAGACCATCGCGCACAGGCGTAACAGCGAGCACATCAGCAACTTGATACCAGGCAGCTAACTGTGAGTGCTCAAAATTTCCTTCTTTGAACACAATCGGCTCCCAGCCATCCCGGCGGAATTTCTGGTTTATTTCAGCAACTTTCGACCTTACTTTCGCAGCATAGTCATCCGCCGGATCTGTGATGAACCCAGGTTGAGCTAACTGAACATAGTGCATTCGTCTGTGATAGTCAGGGTTGTTTTGCAAGAACAAATCGAGCCCCTGAAGTTTTTCAAGAATGCCTTTTGAATAATCCATGCGATCGACACCAAGAATAATTTGGTGTGCAAGTCTGTTGGTGACAGGTATGGCTTCAACCATTGCGCGCGATGAGCGAGCCAGCCGTTGCCAGTATGGATAGTCCAGTCCGAGTGGCATAGCGACGATGCGTGTGCTGTTGCCGCGGTAGCGAATAGTTTGTGTGTCGGCGTCAATTTGTGCATCTGGAATCAAGATGCGCACCGACTCAACAAAGTTTTTCGCATACTCAACTGTGTGAAAACCAAGAACACGATTTGCCAAGAGTGCTTCGCAAAGTTCTAAGCCAACAGGCGAATCTGCCATGATTTGAGCAGCAGGCCAGGGCACATGCCAGAAATGAGTCAGTATCACGCCTGCGTCCATTGCTAGCATAGGAGCAAGGAGGACCATTTCGTAATCATGTAACCAGAACAAAGTTGGAAAGCTGCGTGACGAAATTTTTTGCGATTGATGAGCCATCATCAAACTTAGTTGGCGGAAATTTTTCCACTCCTCTGCGTCAAACTGAGCGCGCTCTGGCATGCCATGTAGCAATGGCCAGAGATAGTTGCTGGCTGCCTTACTATACTGGCTGACAATTTCGTCACTAAGCTCAGGACGATGAAAGCTAAAGCCTGCGATTGGCTTTTCGTTGGCTGCTGGCACTCCAGATAGCGCAACCCATTGCACCTTGGTGCCCAATTGTTTTGTGAGTGGCGCCAAACTTGACGCTACGCCACCAGATTGACCAGGCCCGCGGAAAGAAAAAATCTTCAGCGCAGGCAAGTGAACTTGCAGCTGGCCCATGTCTTCGGGAGTAAACGGTGAAAGCAGCAGTGGCTGCTGGGTTGCTGTAATCATGTGGAACGACCTCTTATGCCCGTTTGCCCAATCCCAAAAGATAACCAAATCGGCAGCTGCTTGCACCGATTAGATACAGGTAATCCCCACCCAACTAATCTCTGCCGATATATGTATTGCATCAAGAATAATCCATGCAAGTTCGGTAATCAAGTTGGAAACGCTTAATTAGCAATTAATTAGCCAAGAGGTCAAGTCCTAAAAGCCTCATTATATCAGCATCCGTGGCGATGCAAAGAGAAAGCGTCCAAGAAATCAAGCGGGGCACCGAGAGGCGAACAGTGATACCACATACGCCACCGCACGCGGTGTCATCCGTGATACTGAATGTGGAGAATAAAATAAGGTCGACAAGTTCCTCTTTGTCAACATTTCGGGCATTTGCGCAAATCCAGATAATACAAGTCTAAGAAAGAAGCCCGTGCAAACAGCAGGTCTCCACAAGACCAAACAGCAGTCACCATGACCGTTCTAAGCAAATTTAGGCAATAGTGAAAATGAAGTAGATCCAAGTGTAAAAGGCTCGGATCTGGTGGCAAATTGCCGGCAACGGATAATATGAACTACGCGATATTAGAACGGGGCGGCGTCGCCCGGACAGAACAGAAGAGCTGACTAGAAGCGCAATAGAAGCGCTTTAGCGCTGAGAGCTGCTTACTTTTTGTTTGCTGGTGCTGGCGTTCATGGCGCGCACAAGGTTAGCCATTTCAATGGCTGCCATTGCAGCATCGGCACCTTTGTTTCCGGCTTTGGTGCCGGCTCTTTCAACGGCTTGTTCGATCGAGTCGGTTGTTACTACACCGAATATAGTCGGAACGCCGGTTTCTATGCCGACAGATGCAACACCTTTGGCACACTCACCAGCAACAAGATCATAATGAGAAGTTGCACCACGGATGACAGCGCCAAGGCAGATAACAGCATCGTATTTATTCGATTTGGCAGCCTTGCCGGCAACGAATGGTATCTCGTATGCCCCCGGGCACCAGATTACTTCAATGTTGTCCTCGTCAACTCCGTGACGACGCAGTGTATCAACTGCGGCACCCAGTAATTTCGAGGTGATGAATTCGTTGAATCTGCTGACTACAATACCGAACGAAAGCCCGGATCCAATCAACTCCCCTTCAATTACCTTCGGCATAAACACTCCTTCTTTCATCAATCTTTCAGTACGACAAATCGGCTCTGTTATTCGGCTGAACAAGTTCCAGTTGAGCCACCAATTTCAAACCAGTGTCCCATCTTTTCTTTTTTGGTGAGCAAGTACTTCATGTTATGACTATTGCAAGCAGGTGGCATAGCCACACGCCCCGTCACGCTCAGTCCATAACCTTCAAGTCCAACAATCTTGCGCGGATTGTTGGTGATGATTCTCACCGAGCTCAAGCCGAGATCAGCAAGAATTTGAGCACCCACACCATAGTCGCGCAAGTCGGGCTTGAATCCAAGTGATTCATTGGCTTGAACAGTGTCTTGCCCCTTGTCTTGCAGCATATAAGCTTTCAGTTTGTTGATCAAACCTATACCACGCCCTTCCTGGCGCAGATAAACCAGGACGCCATATTCTTCTTGCGCAATCATAGCCATGGCAGCTTCCAGCTGGGGACCGCAATCACAGCGAAGGCTGGCAAAAACGTCACCAGTCAAACACTCGCTATGAACGCGAATCAGCACGTCTTTTTGCCCGGCAACATCACCACGAACTACTGCGATATGGTCTTGCCCATCGAGTTGATTGCGATAGCCGATGAATTTGAATTCGCCGTAAGCTGATGGAAACTGAGCTTCAGCCTCACGCACAACAAAACGCTCCTTCTTCAGCCTGTAAGCGATGAGCTGTGCAATGTTGATAAATTTGAGACCATGCTTTTTAGCAAACTCGCGCAATTGCGGCTGCCTTGACATAGAGCCGTCAGCATTCATGATTTCGCAAATGACACCAGCCGGAGTAAAACCGGCCATGCGAGCAAGGTCTACCGCTGCCTCGGTGTGCCCCGCTCTTTGCAGGACGCCGCCCGGCTTGGCAATTAGAGGAGAAATATGTCCTGGGCGTCGAAGGTCTTCAGGGCGAGAATTTTTATCGACAGCAACTCTAATTGTGGTGGCACGGTCTGAAGCACTGATACCAGTTGTGACACCAAATTTAATGTCAGCATCGATAGTGACAGTGAAAGCAGTTCCTTGCGATTCTGTGTTTCGCTCTACCATGTATGGCAAATCGAGCCGCTTGGCAGTATCTGTGTTCAAAGCCAGACAGACCCAGCCGCGGGCTTCTGAAATCATGAAATTGATCATTTCGGGAGTGACTAGCTCTGCCGCGCAGATGAGATCGCCCTCATTCTCACGCCCCTCATCATCAGAGACGATGACAAATTTGCCGGCTTTTATATCGTCGATCGCATCTTCAATTGAGTCGAAGATTGAGTCAGACGGCTGAGCGCTTGATACGCCAGCAGCCGTGTACGTTTGATCGACGGTATAGTTTTTCATTATGGACTCCCTTTACGCTCTCTTGCGACAGCCGAAGCT
The DNA here is from genome assembly GCA_964546815.1 of uncultured Candidatus Obscuribacterales bacterium. Lineage (GTDB taxonomy): Bacteria > Cyanobacteriota > Vampirovibrionia > Obscuribacterales > Obscuribacteraceae > JAIEPM01. The sequence continues at coordinate 186,945 of CAZJLR010000003.1, forward strand.
GCCAGACCGATTTCCTAAGTGTAGCCATGCTCTGACAGGAATGACATTGTCAAACCTTCTTTGTTAATGATCTCCGGACGCCCGGCTAGCATCCATCTCGCCACATACTTGCCGATGAGATCTGCTTCAATATTCACTGTGTCACCAACGCTCAAGTCACCCAGGGTCGTGACGTCCAGAGTGTGCGGGATGGCAGAAATCGAAAATACAAAAGTGTCACCACTTGCAGCTTTCAAAGTTGCCACAGTCAGACTGATTCCATCTATCGCCACTGAGCCCTTTTCGATGAAAAATGGTTCAAGTGATTTTGGAGTTGCAAATTCTATCCAGGATGAAAAGCCTTCCTTCTTTATGGCGCTGACATGCGCAATTGCATCCACATGACCGCTCACCAAATGTCCACCAAGGCGATCTGAAAATCTCAGGGCGCGCTCAAGATTTACGCGGTCACCGTTTTTCATGCTGCCCAATTTAGAACGGCGCAAAGTTTCGTGAGTTGCATCGACGCAAAAACTATCGCTAGTGAAGTTTGTAGCAGTTAGACAGGTTCCTGACACAGAAATTGAGTCGCCAAGTTTCAGGTCGGCAGTGACAATTTTCGCTGAGATTTTGAGACGGCGCCCATCTCCAGAATCGCTAATGCTGGCGATTCGCCCGATTTCCTCGACTATGCCGGAAAACAAGTACACAACCTCTATATTTTTGCTATATGAAAGACAATCTTACAGCTTGCAAAGAGCCCGCAACCGTCTCGTGAACGAATAATTAGCCAGATTACAGAGAATTAGGAAAGTGGCTTTTTGGGGGACCGTAAGCGATCCCATCCTTATATATGGAAGCCCTTTTTTCAGGGGCGATGGCATGAGTTTGGCTGCTGGGAAGGTATTTAAGGGCCCGGCGACGCATGGCGTCGCCCCTACAGAATCGGGGAAACTTGCTACTGGCGAGACACGAAGGTATTCCAGGGGTTGAAGTTTATGGGGTACTTGACGAGACTAGACGACTGGTCTACTATGTATACATGAACAGTTAGTTCCGCACACAACTAAATCAAAGCAAAGTTCAACGACCGCAGGGTTGGGCTTTGCACAAACAAAATTCGAATGCAGCAGTTCCTGCTGCAGCAACCGCAATTCAATCGCGAGGCAGAACATCACTGCTCGGCTTCGCTTCGCCCCAATTCAGAGGACTCCGACAATGTGCAATCAGTTTAAATCAGTTCAAAACCACATCGAATACATCATAGCCGGCAACTCGCATACAGAGCCGGAAGTATTGGACAAATTAGCACTATCTTCTTGTGAAAACGTTCGCAGACAAGTAGCTGAAAATCCGGCAACTAATCTTGCCACCTTAATGTTGCTGCTCGGAGACAAGTCACCCGAAGTTAGACTTGCACTTACATACAATCGCTTTCTACCTGCCACTTACCTCGAATGGCTCAGCCGCGACGAATCGGATGATCTTCGATTTGCTATGGCAGAGAACCCGCATATCCCCTCGCACATTCTGGAAAGCCTCTCGCAAGATAGCAATCCTTACGTAGCAAACCGCGCTCAAAAAACTCTGGCCCGCTTAAACCCACGCCTGGCGCTGGTCGCCTAAGACGCAGAAGAGCTCTAATTCGGCATCATTCAAACCTAAAAGGAAGAACATCATGGACAGCCTATTTTTCACAAACAATGACCACATGGTCTTAGGAATGTACTTCATAACACCGTTTGTGATGATGTTCGGACTGAGCATTATTGCCGACCTATTTTCCTCAAGCAGAAAGCTCGCTCAGATTCCAGCTCACGGCAAAGCGGTGAGCGGATATTTCCTGCACAAACCAGAGCACAAACATTCTCGCTTCAGAAAAATAGACGCAACCAAGCCGTCGCAAAATTGATTGCAGGCGCTTGCCTGCGGACGCGCTTTTGCTCGTTGCTAATTAGAATCCAGTAATATGTAGTAGTTCTACGGTGCGTCTGGCTTAGACCATCTGCTACCATTTGAGCTATCCGGGACAGGTATAGCGCATATGCTATCGGCAATTCTTGCTGTGACTTTTGGAACCTTAGTGGCTGTCGCCATAAACGACTTCACGCATTGGGGCGGCCCTGACTTCGACGGTGATGAAAATCCAAAAGCAAAGAAAGCAGATAAAGCCCATAACCAAGAAACGGAAAAAGAACTAGTCGGCCAGCGCTAATGAGTGTATTGCCGCCACTACCACCATTCAACAAAGACACAGCAATCCAAAAAGTTCGCATAGCCGAAAATGCTTGGAACAGCTGTAATCCAGAAAGAGTTTCGCTTGCCTATTCAGAAAATTCTATCTGGCGCAATCGCAGCGAGTTCATCACTGGTCGCGCAGCAATTGTGGAATTTCTTTCGCGAAAATGGGCTAAAGAACTCGACTATCGATTGATAAAAGAATTGTGGGCGTACACAGACAATCGCATCGCAGTGCGCTTTGCATATGAGTGGCATGATGACTCAGGAAATTGGTTTCGCAGTTATGGAAATGAAAATTGGGAATTTGGCGAAGATGGACTCATGCGTCACAGACACGCATCAATAAATGATCTGCCCATAAAAGAATCAGACAGGCTTTTTCATTGGGACAGAAAGCATGCACGCCCAGATGATCACCCCAGTCTCAGCGATCTTGGGCTTTGATTTGCAGACTTCATACAATCGGCTTATGGCCCACCTGTGGGCTGTGCTGATTGAGCCTGTCCACTCAAATCTTGGAAGGCAGCTACGACTGGTGTAGGCGGGTCGCCACGCTGTCCAACGAGAAATTTAAATCGAAATGAATCGGGACCCATAACACCTTCAGCAGAGTGTTTTACAAGTTGTCCTGCAACTTCAATCGGCACCAATCCGTTTGAACTTGGACTGGGCTCATCGATTTTGACATCATCAATGCTGACCTGGCTAACGCTTTTCGTTTCTTTCATTTGTCGCCCAATTGCCCGCATTTCATCTTGCGTGGGCGGAATAATGCCGTTGCTTGCAAGCAGTTTGATTACATCGGGCCCTAATTCTGATTTTGCGGCACTGTATGCAAGCTGCACCATCGAGGAATCATAGGTCAGGAAGCAACCGTCAACTAGATGTCGCGTAACCTTTCTGGCAAAACCGTCAAAGTCTTGTTTTTGCTCGGAGGTGAGCTTATTGCTTGGAGCAACTTTTGATAGCATCACCAAATTGAACATGATGCTAAAAAAGCAAACAACATAAACACCGTATGTTTTCAAAACCTGTTCAGGGCTGATTTTTCTTACGCGCCAGTACATTCTTTCACCTCGCTTAAGAGTAACCCAGCCTCATTTCCAATAGTACTAAATCTGAGGAAAAAGAGCAGGCGTACTACAGTTTCCAATTGATCAAGACAAATGTCAAGCGGATTCAAAGGCTTATCTGGTCTGCCTTTCAGTTTTAATTCGGAAAAAAAATAAAAATCTGCAGGAATACACGCAAAATGACTCTGACAGCTCACGGACACGATTAATCTTGCTGACCGCCCAATAGATAAATCGCCTGCCGACAGGCATCTGTGTTATTAATCTGAGGATTTTGCGCTTTTACCTGTTCTATCATGGCCCAGCGTCGAGGCGCATCATAGTAAGGTTCTGACGTGCAGACCCAGTAATCCATCGGATTTGGCACGAGTCTTATGGTACCGCTAATGCCACCAACGCTAAGCAACAATTGATTTTCTTTTCGTCGCTCTCTGTCATCCAAAATATTTTGAATAGCCTGAATTTCAGCGCCAGTTAGATGCAATCGCTCTCTGACAAAACTCATCTCATTGTCTTCGTGGCGACAAATCAATTTCATGTTTGCGTTTAACACAATCGAATCAGCATGCTCACCAAAGCGGAAAAACTCTTTCATCTGGCTGCTCACAGTAACAAGCATCATGCCATAATGCCTGCTGCGCCGAGAAAGATCGTCAAGCAAACGCGCACCAGAACGGAATTGCATCAGCCCGGCAGCGTCATCAATTACAGCTGCAAAACGCATATTTCGTTTTTTGGCCTCAGCGGCTTTGCGTCTTATGAATTCTGTTGTAACAAAATTAGCGATGCGCAAAAGTCGAGGGTCATTAATTTCGCGCGTGTCGAAAAGAATAAATTGCTTTTCGCTGTCTATGTTTGTGAGTCCGTCTACCAGCGCTCCGTATGGACCTGGTCTTGTGAAATATGATAGTCCGCGCCCTATCAATTGCAATCTTTCGCGCTGCCCCGGGTCTATTTCAGATCCAGCAGCCTGAGCCGTTACACGAGCCAAATCAGACATAGTCGGGTCCACACCCCGCACAGCTGCATCCATGTACGCAAGGCGAATAAGTTGGTCCAAAAGCGCTTTTTCTGCGCCGTTTAATTCATCAAAACCCTCTGGTGCCAGCATAATATCGAAAAGTGCCAGCAATGTGTTCATCTTATCTGCAGACGGATCGCCAGTTTTGCCATCATCAGGGCCAATATCGAACGGGTTAACAACGAAGTTTGCTTTAGGACCCAATTCAACAAAAACACAAGAATCAGGACCAAGCAACTCTACGATAGAGCGATAAGCACCAAGCTTTTCGCCCGTTTTTGTAACCACAACAAAACGCACACCAACCGGCATCATACGAAGCATCAACATTGACACTGCAAACGATTTTCCAGACCCAGAGGCACCGGTAACCAGCATATTGTTTGAATCTTTGCCTGTGCCACGGAAATATGGGTTGAGCAATACAGGTTCTTTCGAACGAACAGCAAATCCAAACGGAACACCATCAGGAGTTCCACAACGCCCGGTGAAAAACGGACAAAAGCTAGCAACCATAGGAGTTTCAACGCGATGTACAATAGCGAGGCGATCGACACCTACAGGCAGTGAAGACTGCCATGCTTCAAGTTGAAGCATTTGCGCCCTATCAATATTTGCATCTTGCTGCCTGAAGATACGCCTGATTTCATCCATGTTTGCGCTAAGTCGGTCAAGCGAATCAGCATGGGTTTTGATATAAAAACTCATATCAAAAACTTTGTTTGATGTTTTCAAAAATTCTTTGATGGCTGATTTGGCGGTGCGAGGCGGCTCACCACTGATGCGAGGCATAGAGCCCGAAATTTTATTGTTTTTCTTTGGCGCTTCGTCTTGATCGCAGCAATGAATGAATAAACTCGAGGTGTATTCGACATTGAGATCGAGCATCGCCACCAGCCAGCCCATGAGAGCTTCTGGTGGAACTTGTTGCATATATTGCGTGCCGACATATTTGCCGTCAAACCATAAATAGTTATCGCTAACTTTCAATCGCGAACGTGCAAGAACTGCGGCTTCGGACACACCCGGACGGCTGGGAGGCGCCTCAGGATCAACTTGCGAAAGTGCTGGATTCAAATGGGCGTAAATCAACTCGCGCATTTCTCTGCGAGTAAGCATTGATGGGCGAAGACTCGACGCACGCAGTTGTTCGAAAACAGACTTACAATATTGATTGAGCTCTTCCTGAAATTCTTCGTGTTTTTGGACAGAGCGTTTGCCACTCCAGCCACGTGAGACGTTGCGGCAGTCAGGCGGCTGGTAGCTCACAATTACATAAAAATCGCGCTGCGCCACGAAATGCAAATCTTGCGACCGGCGAAACCATTTATCGCTAAAATCAGCATACCAACGCAAATACTCGTTATCTGTTCTTACTGCAGTTTGATAATTTCTCAAATACTCGTCTACATTCAAATGCTTTGAGACAGCCATAATTTGAATGTCGGCTTCAAGAGAATTTGCAAGCGAAGCAAAGTCTCTGGCAAACTGCTCGCGCTCAGCATCATCGAAAAGCAAAGCATTGATGCCCTTGCAAGAGATATACTTGCGCATACTGCCGTCGCCCAGCACAAGCAATCCCTCATCATCATCTTCGCCGGGAGTTGAATGTACAAAGCAAACATCTTGCCAGCTTGTGCCGGATTTTTTTGTTGGACTGGCAATTTCTTTTTCTTTTTCTGGCGCGGCACCTGAGTCGAACGGCAGCAATTCACGGACAATCGGAGGCAGATTTGCCAGCAATTTGCCAAACAAATCGCCTGTACTTTCTTCTTCGGGCTTGGCCTTTTTCTTTGCCATTACTGCGCTTTCTCGTCAAACTCCACACGGCCCAGCGCCCATTTCCCATGATCGCGATAAAGAGTGAGAATTGCCGAGCAATCTAGAGTCTCAGACTTTGCGTTGCTGTTTGGCGCGGAAGAAGGATCGTGCATGCTTAGCTGCTGCTTACCGCTAACTTTGATGACTGCGTCATTATCTGTTTTGCGAATAATAGATGCTTTTGTCATTTCGGCGCGTGAGGTCCAGTCACCTGGCCAGTCCCAACTGAATACACTGTCGCCGATCAATTCAGCCTCGTTTTCAAGGCGCATCGTCGAGACCATCTGGAGCAAAATCCAGGTGACTATGAATACCGCAGAGAAGCTTACAAGTACCTTCCAGCTAAATATTTTATCCATGCTAATCGTGCTGCAATCCCAGGTAATAAACGGCTTGACGACAGGCATCAGTATGATTGATGGTTGGGTTTTTAGACTTCACTTCTTCAATCATGGCTCTGCGTTTTGGAATGTCTTTAATTGGTTCGGATGTACATATCCAGTAGTCCATAGGACTTGGAACAAGACGAATCGTACCATGGATACCCCCTACAATCAGAAGGCATTGGCTGTCACGCCTCTTTTCTTGATCCTGGGCGAAGTTTTCAATGGCTTGTGTTTCGGCATCAGTCAAGCGCAGTGTTTCTTTCAAACGCTTTAAGTCTGAAGGGTCTTGCCTCAGCAGTATTTTCATGTGAGCGTTTTTTACTACCGAGTCTGCCAGGTCTGCCTGGCGGAAAAAGTCAGCCAACTGCTGAGTAATTGTGACCAGCATCATACCGTAGTGACGAGCTCGGCGTGAAAGGTCATCTAGCAGTCTTGCTCCGGCTTTGAATCGCATCAGCGTCGCAGCCTCGTCTATTATGGCTGCAAAACGTTTGTTGTCCTTTTTCGCTTCGGCAGCTTTGCGCCTGATGAACTCTGCAAGAATGAATGAAGCCATACGTTCTAGACGTGGATCGTTTACTTCTCTGGTATCAAATACGATGAACAATTTGTCTGTGTCGATATTAGTGATACCATCGACCAAACCGCCGAACGCGCCAGAGCGAGTAAACAACGAAAGACCTCTGGCAAACTGTTGCAAGCGGTCGCGCTGCATGGGGTCTACCTCGTCGCCTGCAGCTTGAGCCGTAACACGTGCAAGGTCGGACATTGTTGGTGTCAAACCACGAAACGCGCAGTCCATATAAGCTACACGAATGAGACCATCAAGCAAAGATTTCTCTTCAACGTTGAGTTCCTCACGTCCTTCAGGTGTAAGCATGAGGTCGAGCAATGAAAGCAAAGTACTTATTTTGTCAGCCGACGGCTCACCCGGCTTACCGTCGTCAGGACCGATGTCGAAGGGGTTTAATACATATCCTGAGTTTGGACCAAGGTCGATATACGCGCAAAATTCAGGCCCGAGCAACTCAGTGATAAATCGATAGGCACCAAATTTATCTACGGTTTTATCAATCAACACAAAGCGCACACCAAGCGGCAGAAGCCGCAAAATCATCATAGAAACAGCAAAAGATTTCCCCGCCCCTGTGGTTCCTACAACGAACATGTTGTTAGCGTCTTTGCCTGCCCCCCGGTAAAACGGATTGAGCAACACCGGCTCTCTAGAAGCAATCGCAAATCCGAACGGCACGCCTTCAGGTGTGCCGCAACTTGCTGTGAAGAATGGCCAGAATGTCCCAACGATTGGAGACATAACTCTATGACAGATAGAAAGTTTGTCTACGCCAACCGGCAAAGTGGCTTGCCATGCGTCAAGTTGAAGCATTTGCGCAGGGTCCATTATGCAACCCTTGTTCTTAAACACACGACGAATTTCGTCCATGTGCCCGTTTAAACGTTCTACAGTGTCAGCGTGTGTTTTGATATAAAAGCTCATATCAAACGCTTTATTTGAACTGCGCAAAAACTCCTGAATAGCTGTTTGCGCAGTGCGAGTTGATTCTAGTCCTTCGATATCCGGCGTCGATAACTGCGTGCTGGCAACAATACCCATGGTGTATTGATTTTTCAATTTCTTGCGCACAGAATCCTGGTCGCAAGTATGAATATAAAGCGTGACCGTGTATTCCACGCTCAATGTCAAAAGCTCTACCAACCATCCCATCCAGGTTTCGTGTGGAACCTGTTGCATGTACTGAGTGCCGACAAATTTACCGTCAAGCCACAAATATTTGTCTGTTACTTTCAATCCAGACCGCGCAAGAACCGACGCTTCTGAAATGCCCGGACGACTGGGCGGCGCATTTTCCTCTTCTGAGACAAGGCTCGGATTTAAATGCGAATAAATCAAATTGCGCATTTGACGACGCGTAAGCATCGATGGACGCAAGTTAGAACCACGCAATTGCTCAAACACAGTTTTGCAAAAGCGGTTTAGCTCTTCCTGATATTCCTCATGTTTAGCAACAGAGCGCTTGCCGCTCCACCCTTGCGAAACGTGGCGGCAGTCGGCGGGCTGATAGCTCACAATTACATAAAAATCGCGCTGCGGCACGAAGTGAACATCTTGCACACGGCGGAACCATTTGTCTGTGTAATCTGCATACCAGCGCAGATATTCGTTGTCTGTTCTAATCTCTTTTTGATATCGGGACAAATACTCGTCAACAGAGAGGTTGCGCGAGGTCACTAATATTTGAATGTCTGAGTCAACCGAATTAGCCAGTGAGGCAAAGTCTCTGGCAAGCTTGTCACGCTCGGCTTCGTCGAAAAGTAAGGCATTGATACCTTTACAGCTGATGAACCGACGCATGCTGCCGTCGCCTAAAACCAGAAGCCCTTCGTCGTCATCATCGCCTGGAATTGAATGTATGAAACAAACATCCTGCCAGCTAGCCTTAGTTCGCTTATCTTTGGGCGGACCTGTGAGATCTTTCTCGTCGATGGGCGCTGCGCCGGGAATTAATTCACGGATAGCAGGAGGCAAAAGCCCCAAAATGCCGCCATCGTCGTTACTCTGGGTCTTGGGCTTGCGCTCTTCTTCATAAAGACGCTCTTCCCGAGCTGCGCGACGCGCTGCCGCAGATGTGGACGATGCAGAGCTTGAGCTTCTTTTTGCAGGTCGGAGTCCAGTCATTTTGCCACCTTAAACGTCGAGCTCTATATAACCCTCATCTTCCCGTTTGCTCGGGTCGATGACATCTGGATCTGGATAGACCTGGTGCTGCTCTTCAACATGTGGATAATATGCCCTCGGCAGGGCGTTGAAGACCTTATATAAAAACAGATTGCGCCACCAGGCAAAAGGCTTGAATTCCATGGCTGAAACGCCAACCATGGCGCCGCCCACAAAGAATACCCAGACAAAAACCCCAAGGGGCAGGTTGCCTAGCTTCCAGTTTTGCGGCACTTTGAAAGCAAAGAAAAATCCCAGAGCCACGGCAGCAGCCAGCACAAACCACTGTCCGAAGGAGAATCCCCGGATTTTCAGAGGCTTATTGAGAATGATGACTTTGTGAACCTGAGACATTTTCGAAAAATCCCCAAGCGCCCTTAACAGCCAATGGTTGCTAGCCAAGTGGCGGTTTTTGACACTTCAGAGTGCACTGCGTGAGTAGTGGTGTATAAAATAGAACGCAGCACGCCCATTAAGTATATTTTACTAGTATTAGGGAAAATGCAAGCACTTTCTTGCATCTTCTCAAAATCTCATGAGAGCCCCAAATACAGCATTATCTGAGAAAACTTGAGCTTTTGCCTCCCCTCGCTAGAATGGAGCTGGGAATGCGCGGAAAAGACCTGTGTACACGGATAAGCCACCAAGAAAAGCAGCACTTAAAGATGAATATGCGCGCAGCGATGAAATGCGCGTACTCAAACTGCCTCCGGCCGAGCCTTTGAATAAACTCTGCGACGAATTGCAAGCAGCGCTTGCTGCAGAAAACCGCAGCAAAGTTCAAACATGCTCAAAAAAAATCGCCGCCATCGTAGCCGAAGCGTATGAGATTAAGACGCCACCCATACGCATTCTTGGCGAAAGACCACTGGAAGAAGAAGGCGACATTATCAACGAGACTTTTGGTGATTATGACTTTGAGTCAACACGCATCAGACTCTGGATGCGCACTGCACGTTTGGGAAAAGTGACAGCATACGGAACATTTCTCAGCACACTGTGCCATGAAATCTGCCACCATCTAGATGTTGTCTCATTTGAATTGCCAAACACATTTCATACGCGCGGCTTTTATGAACGCGCCGGATTGCTCTATCACCACGCCAAAGGCACAGAACAGCGACCTCTTGTTTGGGATAGCCTTGCAAACGGAACTTATCGGATTAACTGGCCTAAGACTATGCAATCTGGGAAGTATCGCTAGGGCTGTCGATTTTTGCCAGTCTCATTCGACTAGTCAATGTAAGGGTACAATTTTCGTGATTTTCAGGAGAGAAGAATGAAATTCATTTGCTTGGGCTATGCAGATCAGTCTAAATTCGAGACCATGCCGAAAGAAGAATTCCAGGCAACATTTGAATATAGCTAAAAAAACAGGACGAACTCTTTGCGAATTCGTCCTGTCATTGAGTCTCTATCCCGGATTCGCCGGAGGTGGCGGTCCATCGGCATCATCGTGGATTTTCTTCTTCTTGCCGTCTGGCTTCTTGATGTAATTCAGAGGATTTTGCATACGTTTTTCAGCTTCTTTCTGGTTTTGCTGTGATGCCGGTTTTGGCTCTGGCTTTGGCGGAAGCGGCTTGTCAGCCGGGCGCGCCGAAGCCGGATTTGCTGCATTAGGCATTGGAATAAACGGACCCGGTGCGTCATGGTGCGCTTGAGGCTGTTGCTGCTGCTGACCATAGCCACCACCAGAAGTACCATACTCAGGCTGTGGGCCATGCGAATATTCCGACTGCTGATGCTGAGATTGAGCCTCAGGAGCCTGACTTGCTTGCCACGGGAAAGAGATTGCCTGTTCTGGTTGCGGCGCTTGCGGAACGTATCCTGAAGAGTCTGCTCCCTGGGCATAACCATATCCAGAAGATTGCTCAGGCTGCGGATAGTAAGCGCCGCCCTGTCCGTACGGATCGCCCTGTTGAGGCTGTTGTTGCGGATAATAAACACTTTGATCGGGCTGCTGCTGCTGCTGTTGATAATAAGCGCTTTGATCAGCCTGCTGCTGTTGTTGTTGATAATAAGCAGCCTGGTCGGCTTGTTGTTGCTGTTGATAATAGGCCGTTTGATCTGCCTGTTGCTGCTGTTGATAATTGGCTCCAGCATCGCCGGTTTGAGACTGTTGATAATAGGCAGACTGATCTATTTGGTTCTGTTGATAATAAACCTGGTCTGGCTGTCCGCCTGGCTGACTGTATGTGCTTGAGTCAACTTGCTGTTGTTGAGCGCCGGCATAACCTGGGTCAGAACCGCTCGAAGCACCACCACTTGGTTGATATGGCGTCAGGTCTGCAGCAGCGTCTTTGTTGTAACCCGTGCCGCCGCTACCATAATAGCTCTGGTTGTAGTACGACTGGTCTGGAGAACCAGCACTAGATGAAGCTCCGCCAGTCGGGTCGCCCGCGTAACCACTTTGAGCGTATCCGCCGCCACCTTGAGCATAGCCCGAGTTATCGGCATAACCGCCGAATCCGCCACCACCTTGTGCGTAGCCAGCTCCACCACCATAAGCGTCAGCACTTGGCGGCATTGCCGGTCCACCGGAAGCAACAGAGTATGCTTGTTGGAATTGAGCAAGCTCAGTTTGAGCGGTTTGCAACCTGGCATATGTTTCGCCGCTCATCGGAGTATCAGAAGGCTGAGTCAATTGCTGCGACAAGACTTCTGATTTTTGCTGCCAGGCTTCCATGGTGGCACCAATGGCGACAGGCGACATTCCAGACATTTCAGGCCCGACCTGCGTCACTTCTCTGGCCAAACTGGCCAGCCCTTCAACGGCTTGCGGATTAACAGGATAGCCCTGCGCGAGGCCGGCACTTGCAGTGGCAAGAGCGCCGCCGACACTGTTCATGACAGAATCCATGCCTTGAGGCAATGTGTTTGCCGCGTAAGAAGCAGCAGCCATTTCCCAGTTGCCACCGGCAGCGGTGCCGACCATAGTGTCAGGCATACCAATTACGTTGCCACTTGCAGACGGATTTTGTTCGGCAAGATCCAAATCATGCTTCCAGGCACCCATGAGCTCATCACGCTTGGCCGCGTCAGGACCGACGCCACCTTCACGTGCATTTCGCATTTCAGTTTCTTTCATTGCAGCATTGAAATTTTGATTGGCAATTTCTTTGCTCATCGCCGCACCCTCTTGCGGGAAATTGGCTAAATTGTTCTGCCCGATCAATCCAGCAGCCTCTCTGGCTGAAATGTCAGTGCCGGGCACATTTCCAGTAAGCGTGCTGGCGTTAAACGAGTTATTAATATCGTTATTCATTGATGACATTGAGGAAAGGTTGCTTACGTTTACATCTCCGGCTTGAGTCATTGGCGGCGAAGCAAGTGGCGTATGGTCGCCTGGCCCACCTTTTTCACCTGCCATGCTAGATCCCTGACCCGGTGCAAGTCCGCCATGAGTGTGGTCAGAACCTTTTTCTGCGCCCATTGGCGCGTGACCACCACCGGCACCAGGAAGTGCTGCGTTGCCACTATGGAGACCAGCACCACTTACGCCGCTACTTGAGTGCGTAGAGCTTTCATGAATATTCAAGTGCGTACCAAAAGTGCCGCCGGTAGACAAATTACCATGACCTGTCGCACTGTGCGATGCGCCTGGGCCTGCACCGCTGCTAGGACCATGAGTACCGCCAAGCATAGGTCCGTGTTTCGACACAGCCATAGCGCCAGAATGTCCGCCGCCAGTGCTGCCAGCATGTGACGAGCCATGTGACGAGCCATGTGACGCGCCATGTGATCCGCCTTTAGAACCGCTGCTGTGACCGCCGTGGCTATCTTTGCCACCGCCGGCGACACCGGGAGTTGCTTTGCCGGCCATGTGTGAAGTGGCACCGCTCATCATTTCACCGGCAGTCTTGGCTGCTTCTTTCACCAATCCAGCAAAATCGAAAGCGCTCTTTACCGACTGAACTGATAGGAACAAGAGTGCAGATGAGACGATACTTCCAGTACTATCAACACCTCTAAAGCAGGCCATCAACAATACGGTTGTGTTCCAGAATAGAGCCCAGAAACAAAGTGTAATTACACCTTCAACCCAACCAGGGAATGCGCTGCGCAATGTATCGTGAGGATAAACCCACAACGCCGCTATGACTGGACCAACCAACCAGAGATACATCAAGAAAACCATCTGGAAGGCACAGAGCACATTCCAGGTCATCGCCAGAACTGCATCACTGGCGTTAACAACAAATCGTTCTGTAATTGAATGGAAAGGAGCTTGCTCATCCGAATGGTCGGGGTCTGCATTAAATTCACCAGAGCAGGGATCTTCAACCTTTACTTTCAACGCTTCAGATTCAAGACCAGAAGCCGGTGTTCCGTCGCTGCCACTAGAATCAGTCCAGGGCACAACTTCTTTGTATAAACCATTGCGGTTTTCTTGAGCCTGACGGATTGGAAATCCGCGGATGATCAAACACAAGGCGTCCTTGTACATGTTTGTATGGAAGATACGATTGTACTCGTTGGCAATTGTGTATGTGAGCGAGTTATTGAGGTCAAGCCCGTAATTGACGATGAGGTAAGTCGCAGGAATCAGGAAAATCGCCACGATAGAACGCGTGATTCCTTCAAACGGGCTAACGTCAGACCCACCGATAGGCATACCGGCGGCCACAATCACTCTAACTTGCGCCAACATTGCGCCAGGCAAAAGCAATAGCACAGCCATGGGCATAAAAATTTGATCGCGAATCTTATTCCACTTATTTCCACCTTCAGTGGTGAAATTGTATATTGGGCAAGCAACGAAATTGATAGCGCTGTCAGCCTGGTTGCGTACAACGTTAGCAAAACTGTTGGCAGAATCTTGAACCTGGCTAGCACCCATACATGCGCCTAGCCACATGATGCGCTCGGGGTCAAACATTTCTTCAAGCATGATTTGTTGATTCATGCGGTGAATAATTTGATATTGCGTATCCGAAATAGGCATACCAAAGGTTTTCATGCGATTTTTGGTAATACCCTTATCGCGCTTTGTCGGCACAGCTGAAGTTGCAGATGGAATTACAACTGGCCAGGCATAAACTGGAGAGCCGTGATCAACCTGGTCGGGACCTTGTGACTCTCTGTCCTTTATTTCGTCCATACCGCCCGAGTTGCGCTTAGTTGATGGACCAAATGGAATCGCCAGCTTGTTGGCTCGGCGGTAATCTTCGCGCACATCGAATGCACCGGTTTTGGTAGCATCGTTAGGTTCAGTTTTGTCCAAATTGTCAGAGCCGGCTGCCATTGCGCCAGTCATTGAACTGAAGCCTAAAACGAGTAAAAAGAGCATCTCTATAAAGCGCTTCATTCTTTTCACTGGTGCTTGGGGGAACATAAAATTCACAGCCTCATCATCTAAACTAAGTCGAACCTAAACTCAAAAATCATTTTGCAGGAAGCGCAATCCACTGGGCTGCTATCCTTTTCCTTTACCGACCTTGTCCTTGCTTTGCTCTTGAATCTTGTCTATCGACTTATCAGCAGCGCCTTTGAAGTCGAATGGAGCAAACGGCACAACAAGCATTAGCACTTGAAACGAACTGAAAACCATTTCTTCCCAGGTGGAAGTTGGGTCATACCAACCCTGGTCTTTTTCCCAGGCAACATAAGTGGTCATGCAAGCAAGTACGACATTCCACCAGAAGCGCCAGAGACTTAGCGTAATGACAGCTTCTATCCAGTTAGAAAAGACTTTATTGAACAATGATTTGGTCATTTGCGGCCAGGCATAAAATGCACCGGCAATAGGACCCATCAAGAAAAGGTAGCTCATCATTACCCATTGAAAATCAGCCAGCACAACAAGCCCAAGTGAGGCGGCGCAGTTAAAAAAGTTGTAGCAGTCTTGCATCTGCTTACTTAACTGAGGCATTTTTTCCTCAATCGCTTTGCTTTCCTTGCCGCCGTAAGCCTTGCCCAAGAACTCGTCTTCACCAGCATCTGAATCGATTCCACCGATGCCGACGCTTGAGTCTGTTTCACTGCTTGTTTTCGAATTTGTTTTTTCACTCTGCAAGCAGTTGAGTGTCATGTCGCGCTGAGGTCCGAATTCTTGTTCGTGCGCATAACTCAAAATAGTGTCTATATCGACCCATTTCTTTGTTTCGTTTGACATGCTGTTGCCGACGTCAATCATATAACTCACAATCAATTGAGTCGCCGGAATCAGGAATATAGCGATTATCGACCGGATAATGCCGGAAAAAGGCGACTGAGTATCATCGCCTGATGAACCAAGAATGCCAGATTGCACCATGCCTTTCATCTGCGTCATAACTGCGCCAGGCAAGAGAAGCAAGATTGCCATCGGCAAAAATACTTGCTTGTACATTTTTTGCACCATCCAGTTGACCTGCTGCTTTGTCTTTTTCGCAGGGCTTCCACTAACTGGAGTGGCGGCATCTTCGTTTGCTACATTTATAAGGTTGTCGCTTACGGTTGCATAAGCTGTATTTGTTTCGCGGTCTGCAGTATTTGCAAGGCTGGTTCCCATTTGCTGCTGCTGCATAATACCGGCAGCTTTACCGGCCCAGAGCCAGCGTTCGGGGTCAAACATCAGCTCAAGAAAACGTTGATTGTCTTCGCGATCAATCATTTGAAATTGAGTATCTGAAATCGGTCCTACACCAAATGTAGTTAACTCATATTCAAAGATTGCCTGGTCACCTTCTTGCGCCATGTTTGCCGAGTCGTCGAACAACTCCAATTTTTGTTGGTAGCAAATAGGCAGCAAAGGTGTTTTGACAATTACGTTGCCGCCTTCACCTTGTGCTGCCTTACTGTAGTTGGGAACGAAAGTACCTTGCATACCGGGCTGAGCACCAGGCATGAATGCGCCCGGAATGCCGCCGCAATATGAATAAAGTGGTCTATATAAAGGTCGTTTGGAAAAATAGGGGTCTTTTGACTTAACCGGCCCGGTTTGCTGCATGAGAATCTCGCCGCCCGGAATTGTGAGAGTCTCACCGATAGCATCTAATGTATAGGTAGAGCCGACTTGCTCTTTACTATCATCTTTTGTCCTGCCGCCTGCCCTTACAGCTTCAGCGACCTTCGCAAATGGAAAACGCTTGAAATAGTCCTGGCGCACAGAGAACATATTGGAGGCGCCGGCGTCGTTGCCAGGGTCTTGCTGCCCTTTCTTCAAGTTTGGGCCGTCATCTGCAAATGCGGGACAAATGGTCAAAAAACAGACTGCAAAAAGCAGCAAGGTCCAGACCCCATCCAATCTCGATTTTTCCATTTTTGGTCACACCAGGGCTTGTAGGTTAACGGCGCAAAAGAATTGGCTTGCTTCCATCAGAGAGAGATACGGTAAGTTTGTCATTCCAGGGTCTTCCAAAAATTGTGATTGTCCCGGTGACTTCTTGACTTGGCTGGACAACTGTAGAATCAAATTCGGCAGCAACAGCAGCTTCTGCAAGCTTAGAGCTTCCTTCGGCAACTGTTATTGAATCGGCATTAAAACTAAAATTATCTCCACCGCCATTCCTTACTACCACGCTCAATATAGATTTACGAGGAGTAGTTTTGACATTTTTCAGTTCAAAAGAAACTGCACCTTGAGGTGCAGCCGGAGGTGGTGCTGCCTGTTCGGCAGCGTCAGCCTTAGGAGAGGGAGTAGATTCTTGCGGTTTTGCCGCAATTACCTGTTTATCTCCTTTTCCTTTTTTCTTGTCTTTGTCCTTATCCTTATCCTTTTCTTTCTCTTTCTTCTCTTTCCCTTTGCTATCGGCGACAACTGGAGCGCTTTCAGTGTCGGCATTGTCTTTCGACTTGTTTGATTTGCCGAACCCGAAAACGTTCAAGATACCGCCGATTCCTCCCTCGCCTCCTTTGCCTTGCGCTTGCGGCTGAGGATCAGCTTGTGCAATTGCGTCAAGACTGGGAGACACCCCTGAGACACTTTTGATGACGGTGCGCGCCGAGGCTGCACCGACGATTGCAGCTAGATCGCCCTGGGCCGAACGCATGTCGTCCTTGCTGGCGTCTGCTTCCTGTTGAGAATTTGCGAGGTCTACTGTGGCTCGCTGTTTTTCATTATCATTGTCAGCACAGTCTAGCTGCTGTTTGCGCGCTGCGACTTGCTGCTGGGTCAAGAAAAATTTGTTGTAGGCGTACAGGTAGCGATAATAAGCCTGAACCAGGTCTAGCTCTACTTTCTTCGCTTGGGCTATTACCCTTTTATCAAGTGCGGCATTCTTAAATAGCGCATCTACTTGACGCTGTGCTATCGACAAAGAGCCCTTGCTTGCTTCAGGCGGCAAGCCCACATCTACTTTTGCCAGGGTCTCAGCTATTTTAGGGTCTGCATTAGCTCCTGCAAGTGAAGTGGCAATGGCGCCCTTCCACAAAAGACGCAGCTCATCGCGCTGCTTGTATGGTGACCTTGGCTCCATGCCGGTTGGAGTGATAATTTGAATCGGCGCAGTCTTTTTCTTTTTAGGCGCATCGTCATCGTCTGATGAACTAGCTTTGGAAGCGCCTGAGGTGGCACTGCCGAACATACTACCCGGTGCTCTGCTGGGAGCAGCAGGCTGCTGAGGTGGAGCATATCCGTATGGAGAGCCGTATGGATTGGCGTAATCTGGCGGCGGAGTTCCATACCCCATCGGCACGGCAGAAGTACTGAGCGACACCGCTGGTGGTGGCGGCACAAAACCTGGCGACGGATTTTGATAATTTATTCCGTAGCTTGCAGCCTGAGGTGGCGGGGGCGGAGCAGACGGCACAGCCCACGATTGATTTGTCGATGCTGCAGCATTGATTTGCGCTTCCATGGCAGCGGCAGCTTGCGCAGCAGAACTGTTTGCAGACTGGAATCCACCGGCAATCGGCGAAGTATTGACGTCAGGCAAATCTCGCTGATTTGGATTATTAGCATTATTTTGCTGCTGTTGAAGCTTAGCAAGCCTTTCGGCTTCGGCAGCCTGAGCCCGCTGCGCAGCTTCTTTTTCAGCCTCAATCTGGCGAATCACATTTGGGTCTGCCGCGGGGCGCAGCTCTGCAAAAACACTTTTGTGCCCCCGCGGACTGTAAGAGACGTTGGACGAATTCATACCCGAGTTATTCTGTTCGTTGCAAGCTGACAACGACAAAGTCGCGAGTAGAATTAGTCCAAAACGCTCTTTCACTTGCTTTTCTAGTTGCCTTTCAATCTGTTGAGCAGTACGCCGCGAACGGCTGTCGATGCGCCACCACCACCGCTGGCTGCGCCGGCAGGTGCGGAAGTGTAAGGCTGACCACCATAACTAGCAACAGGTGTGGCGGCTCTGGGAGCCATCGCAGCACGATTGCCTGCCCCTGATGCCGGAGCTGCAGTATGCGCAACAGGTGTCATCAAAGAACCATGAACACCGGTAGTTTGGCCACTCGGCAAGACTCCGCGCGGGCGGATGCCTCCGGCAGGAATATTTGAAGGATTTCTGGTGAAACCGACTTTGTCTAGAGGCACACTGCTGCCGGCTGGTGTGCGATAGCCAGGACCGCCGTCGCCGCCGATTGGCATGCCGCCGGCAGGAAGCACAGGCGCACCGCCGTCTCCCATGGCGCCACCGCCGCCGCCACCACCTGCACCGCCGAATCCTTGTGGGGCCGGTGGCAATTGAATTGAAGATGGCGCAGAAGGTGCTTCGCGGAAGTCTCTAACCATCGGACGTTCGTCGATGATTTGCACTTCGTGCGGAGCGTTATACCAGACAGCCTTTGAACGAGCTTTGGTATTGATGCTTCCTTGAGCCTTGGCGTCAGGAGCAATCGAAATCGCTGCCAAAATACTAAGACCCAATATTGCTGTTTTGCTGTTCATATGGTTTCTCCTGAACCCGTCTTGATGCTAGCTTAGAAACTGATTGGCATGCCAGTACGACGCAGCATTTGTCTGCCCATCGAACGTCCTTGCTTCATTTTCTGCTTGAGATATCGATTACCCTTTCCGTCTTTGAAGTTTTTAGATGTGTATTCATCGTCAGGCAAAGTCAAATCATCTGAGTGAGCCTGAAATACACCAGTTGCTGTCGGCACTTCCGGCGCGCCTCCCGCGCCTGCGTCTTGCGTATCATCAAGTGTAGGTGCTTTGTCTCTGCCGCCGCCACCTCTGGCAGCAACATTGGTTGGAGCAGACATGGCACCCTTGCCGGTGCCGCCACTGGTGCTTGTGTTGAAACTTTCAGTACGCATGATTGGTGGAGGTGTGCGCACCTTATTATTGGAATAGCCTCCGCCACCCAAATCGCTGCTACCCATCGGGACTGCAGGAGAGGTAACTTTGTAACTTCTTTGAGGGGGCCCATCATCGCCGCCACCGCCTTCGTCTCCACCTCCGCCGCCGCCACCACCGCCACCGTTGTTGCGTGGTGCGCTGAAGGCGCCTGGTTCATAGTGACTGTAATGCTGGTGAGAGCCTGTCGACGTTGGCGCGCCGCCACCACCGCCACCGCCTCCACCACCGCCTCCACCTCCGGAGCCGGAATTGTTGCGCCACGATCCTGAGCCGCTCGTTGATGCCGCCCCAAGGGTCACAGGCAAATCAAGTTGCATAGGCAAAGGCGGAAAACCTTTTGCTGGGATTGGTTCCTCAGATGCGATTGGTTCTATTGATACATCTGGTCCGGGAGGAGGCGGTGGAGCCAAGGTGTAGGACGGTCGAGCCGCAGCCTGCTGCGCAGCTTGTTGCGCCCTGATAGCCGCTCTGTTGTCTACACTGCCGGTGTTGTCCAGATAACCGTTGGCTCCATGCCTTTCTAACTGCGAGTTTGGTTGATATTGATTATCACCAGGCTGATGCACAAACTTGCCCATATTGGTTGGCGGCAAGCCTTGCGAGAATGCCGGCGCAAGAGGCAGACTCACTGTTGCAGCGAGCATTAAGGCAAAAACTGAACGGTACTTGATTGTCATTTAAGACCCCTCCGGCATTGCTCGAAGCAATAGGGCATTGATTTGGACCTGACTGTATCTATTGGTAAGGGCATTTTTCAATTGCAGCAAAAGCTGCCTACTAAATAGCGCGGGTGTCGCTGCACCTCTTCAGGAACTATAAACCCACACTTGTGCCCAATTAAGGGACAGTTTCATTTTTAATTGTTTGCAAGCCTCTTGTCAATAATACAAAACCTGTTTCAGTCCTCTTTGAGATGTACAAGCCATAGATTTAATCTACCCCGGCAAATTGCATTCAAAACTTGATGAGATCTAGGGTTAAACCTAGTTGCAGTCCCGTACTTGTAGAGCCCAAAATACACATAATTTATACAACTTACTGTTCAAATTTAGGAAGAGGAGAACCAGAGCCGAACACATAAGCCTGGTGCAACAGATTTTCAGTATCCCATAATTTGCATTTTAGTACCCAAAATTGAGTCAGCCAGCAAATCTAATCGTTCAATTTGCGATGACTGATAAGATTAGCAAAGCCACAAAACTTGTTTTGCCAAGCGCAAAACTCGGATTTAAGCCCCTGAAACGGGGGCATAAACTGAATTGAAGCGGATCTAGCGAGAACAAGAAAGACCTGTGTCATTCATCATTTTGCAAAACTCCCCCACGGGAGTCATAAGCATTTGAATGCTTTTTGTATTTATTGATGATCTGATTCATTAGCGTGGCAATAAAAACAAAGGAGTCTGTTTTGCTTAACAGATGAAAGCATGAACGAAAGCAGCCTAGAAACTGCACAGTAGATAGAATCAAACCTAGTAGACCCCAACGGTACTGCCCATGCGCTCAAATAAATATTTCTTTCTTGCTTTTACTATAGGCCTTGCAGCCTCGATTGCTTTCGCACCAGCTTCAATTAGCGCCGCAAAACGCCGCAGCGGCGGTGGTGGAGGCGGGGGAGGCGTTTACCTTCAGACTCCAAATCCTCAGACTCCAGTCGAACATAACAACCGCGGGGTTGAACTTGGACAGAAAGGTCTCTGGCCCGATGCCATTCGCGAGCACGAAACTGCACTGGCGATGGACCCGAATAGCAGTACATGGAGAACCAATTTATCAGCCGCTCACCTCGAATACGGTAAGTGGCTAAATGCCCACGGCAAGAAAGATTTGTCATGCGCTGAATTCAGACGAGCAATGATTATCGACCCGGCAAACGCCGCAGCCGACGCAGAACTGGACAATGTACTAGCCAGCCTCAAGCGCAACCCTAATGACTACAACTACCGCAGGCAACTTGCCGACGATGCAGACGTGTCAGGTCAATATGACACTGCAATCGTTGAATGGCGTAAGTGCGTTAAAATGCGCGACGACGCGCTTTCGCAAGCCTACCTCGGCAGAGTACTTCTTAAAGCAGGCAAACAAGTAGACGGCTATAAAGCTCTAAAGGCTGCAGTCGGGCGCAATGACTGGACGCCAGAGCAACGGCTTGAACTTGCCACTACGCACAGACAGCTTGGCGACATATTAAAAGAATTCGCCATGAAAGCAAAAGATGCAGGCAAAGGCACAAAAGGCATGCAGCGCCTTGCAAACGCAGGTGTGGAATATCGCCGCGCAGTTACTATCAACCCCGCGGACGGGCAAGCAATCGAAGGTTTGATTACTGTCGCCCAAAATGCAGTTTCAATCAAAAATTCATTCGACAACCACTTATTGCTGGCTGGAGCATATCTGTTGGCAGGTAAATTCGCTAACGCGCAACAGGAGTATACTGAGTGCTATAAAAAGGGTCCTAACCGTGGAGAGCTGACCCAGGCAAGAATAGCTTTTCACCAGGCAGTTGCCCGCTCCCCCCTTGCATCTGATGTGCAAGTTGCCGATAGCGTTGATAAGGTTAAAAAGCTTATTGACGATTCACCCAACGATGCCCAGCTCTGGTATATTCTCGGGCGCTTACGCGAGCACCAATCCGATTTTGAGAAAGCCAAGAAGTGCTATGACAAGGCGATTACTTTGAACAAACTGATCGATCCTGACCTACCGCAAGCCATGGTGCGCATCGGCGCCTCCGCGCCGGAAACAATTGCGTCTACCGGCCCAGCAAAAACGCCCGAGCAGTCGAAAGAAGCATTGCAAAAGGTGATGAAAGAAAAGGAACGCACCGAAGTTGAAACAATGATCGAAAACGGACAACTTGACGATGCCTTAACCAGAGCCCAAGCAGACTTTTCAAAAGACCCCAAAGACGGCAGCATGGCAGGCTTAATCGGGCGCGCTTACGAAAAGAAGGGCGACCCGAGCAGCGCAAAATCGTGGTATCGCATCGGCATGGGACTTGGCGACCAAACTTCGGCTAGATTTTTCGAACAAGTCGACGCTGACAAAGTCCTTGCAAAAATGAAAGAAGCCGGCGAATTTATGGACGCCAAAAATTACATCGAAGCCAAATCTGTTTTTCAAGACATTGTAGTCATGGCTCCTAAACGTGCCGATGCTCACCGTAAACTTGGAGACTGCTTGAAAGAGCTTGGCGATATCGAGGGGTCTAAAAAAGAATACGCTGATGCCGATCGAATAGACCGGGGTGAAGCGCCATTGCCGCCGACAAAAGTGAGCGACTCGGATAAGCCCGATAGCGCACCGGCAGCAGAGGATAAGAAAGGAAAAAAAGTAGCTGAAAAGAAACCCGAAGCAGCACCTGAAGAGCAAGGATTAAAAGCAGAAGGCTTGCAAATGCAGTCTGTCAAAAAGAAAAAATAAGGTCTTAAGTTGAGAGCTGTTATGAATTCGAATCACCCAAATAGAACCGCGTTTAGCCTGACCAAACATTCAGTGGTCACTCGACGCATAGTTTTTGCAGGAGTGAATTTGCTGCTCTCCTCTTATGTTTTCTTGCAATCTTCAGCAGCAAGCGCGGCTCCGGCTGCACCAAAACCAAGCCCGACGCCTAGCGCGGCGGCAGCAGCGGCGGCAGCTGCAGCGGCGGCACCAGAAGCAAAATCTTTTACCAGCGAAGAAGCAGACACTCTTCTCACGCAAAATAAATACAAGCAAGCAGAAGAAGCATATCGCTCGTTATTGACCGACGACACGACAGGCGACTGCTATGCAGGACTGGCGGTGGCTCTTGCAAAGCAAGGCACACCATCAAAAATTCTAGAAGCCGAAAAAATATTGCGCAAAGCAAAAGGCAACTATTCAGACAATCCAAACGTAATGGCTGCAGGCGGTTATGTTTCTTTTGTGCACTCTAAATCAGTAGCCTCACCGGCAAAACGCGATCAATATTTAGAAGCTTCCGAAACACTCTGCAAACGCGCCACAGAAGCAAACAAAGACATCTTGATCGCTCAGCAAACTTTAGGTCTTGTAAAAATCGCTCAGGATGACTACGAAGGCGCTATAGATCCCCTTAAAAACGCAGTGCGCATCGCAGAAAATCCAGTCAATTTAACTTTGTTAGCACAGGCTCTGCTGCGCATCGACCCTAAAGACAAAGAAGGCGAAGAGGCAGTAGATAAAGCTCTTAAGCTGGACAAAACATACCACCCGGCACACTTGCAAAAGGCGATTGTTCTAAATCAACAGGGCAAGCCTGAAGATGCATTTATGGAATTGCACAACATTCCACAGCAATATAGATCGTTCGACTGGTACCTTACAGAAGGCGATATTTACCGCAAACAAGGCGATGGACCTGCATCACTTGCATCCTGGCGCGAATCAATCCGCCTTGAGCCGCACAGCCCCGAATCATACAAACACATGGCTGAGTTCTACGCGATGCGCGGAGACGGCGAGCTAGGCATCGCATCATTGCATGATGCCCTTGAAATTTTGCCAAACGACTTAGCCCTTCGGCAACAGCTGGCAGAGCTAGCGTTGCGGCAGGACAAACTCGACGTATCAGAAGCAGAATACAGAACCATCCTTGCTTCACAGCCAGACGACCCGGCCGCATTGCTGGGGCTCTCGCGCGTTTATTTCCGCAAAGCACGCAAAGATGGACAATACCCGGCAGGCTGGCAACAGCTTATGGATCAATTGCAAAATGTCATAGCTGAGCAAGGAGTCAATCGAGTCAAAGGTAAAATATTGCGCGGCAGCGCAGCCAATTTGACAGACAGCATTGAGCTTTCGGAAGGCGAAAAAGCCCTGGCACAAAACCGCTTCAAAGAAGCCAGACAGCACTTCCAAACTGTAATCAATAACAAGAAAGACAGCCCGTATGATCTTCTCACTCTGGGAGAACAAGCTTATTACGATGGCGATCTTGGATCTGCCGAAGAAGCTTTCAATTACGCCAAACAAATTTCAGATGCGGCTCCGCGGGCCGAACAAGGCTTGAGCAAAATCACTTCAAATCGCAGTGAAGCAGCCAGGCAAACCAAGCTGGGCGATGCGACACGCACAATTCCAGAAGTGGCACTCGATCATTACAAGCAAGCACTGATTGCTGATCCACAGCACAGCAATGCATACTACGGACTGTTTTGCCTTTATGGCAAAACAAAAAAACCAGACTACGACCAGGCAGTAAATTATGGAAATTCATTTTTGGAATTAGCACAGGACAACGACCCTCTGCGATCAGACGTCGAACAGACTCTGTCCAAATTGAAAACAAAATTGGGCAAAGACAAAAAGAAGAAGTAGTATTGTCAAATTACTAAATTGTCCAACGAATTATTCGTCACTGAGGAGAACAGAATGCCACCCTACAAAAAGACTGCAGACGGCGCTACTGATGGTGGAAGACCTCGAAACATAACAGACACCCAGGGATGGAAGTCTTCTAGCAAAGGCGTAAAGCGCTTCTGGACAAACTACAAGGCCATCCTTAAAGACAGCTTCAACCGTATGTCACGGCAAGAGCAGGAAGACCTCATCGACAAGTTTGCCATGATTGTCACAGTCGGCGTAACCTGTCTTGTAGTTCTAATTTTCTACCCGGTAATACCGCGAACGCTGAGAGTTTTCGGCTTGCCCGTTGCGCTTTTGAGCGCCTGGTGGGCAGGTCGGCGCGTGGTTGGTCCTGTAGTAATTGACAGGCTGGGCAGCATTCTCAAGAAAGAAGAACGCACTGAAAATTTTGACCCTGATGAAAGAGAAAGAGAAGAAAGAGCTCGTTACGACGCTAGAGAAGATAGATAATGCAATCGTTTTTCAAAGCGGAAACACTGAAAGTAATCGGTGGTGGAACGATTGTTCTAACTGCGCTTTGCATAATGTTGCCCGGCGTTATGGGTTATGCGTTTAGCCTTGCACGCTTGGGACTGGTAATTCTAATTGCGGTTGTGGTTTCTAGTGCATTGGGCTTTCTCTGGCAATATTTGGTAAAACAAAAGAAGGCAACTGGCGGCGCGACAACCGAGGCAGCTGACCGAAGCAATATGGAAAGCACTCAAGACTGAGGACAATGAAATGGACAAGCGCAGAAAATTCCTCATTTTTTCCATGCTTGCATTAACAAGCCTGCCAAACTGCTTTCCAGCCAACGCCGAACAAAGGGTCAAACGAACAGACCCCAACACTTACTACCGTGCACCACATAGTCTTACGGGCAAAATGATCGTGCTTCCAATCGGCACAACATTTGAAGGACGCTTGAGCCAAACACTGAGTTCTGCCAAAAGCCATGCCGGAGAATCATTCTCAATCGGGCTTTCAGCTCCAGTTCTTTCCAACGGCATCGATGTTGTTATTCCAGCCGGTTCTGAAGTTGTCGGCGAAGTCGTTGAGGCAATCTCATCGCATTCTCAGCCCAAACAAAAACGAATGCCGCCACCTAAAGGCAAATTGCGCGTGCAAATCAATTTGCTTCGCACTCCAGACGGCACAACTTATCCTTTAGTCGGCAATTTAACCGGTGAAGTTGAAGGCAAACGCGGCGGACGCAGCGGCTTTCAAACACCGCTTGGGTCTAGTGTCGGATTCGTCGGCACAGCAGAAGCATTCGAGGCGGTTGCCCCAGGTTCAAACCGTTATGGCAAACAAATTACACCAGGCCGCGGTCCCGAATATGTAAAGAAACGAGAGTTTTTGCGTGATGAAATTTACGGCAACGGTGGCGAACGCCAGGACGGCATTGAAGACCGCCGCATCCGCTCACTAGTTTTGCGAAAATATGATTTGTGGATTGATGCCGGCTCGCCACTGACAGTCAAATTGCAAGCACCACTTAGACTTGCAGTAACACCTCCAAATGCAGGCATGCCTGTTGGCTCACAAGAACAATACACACAAGACGAAGGGCTGCCCGGCCCAAGCACTAAGGGTGGCGGCGGTTCAGACATTCCTCCCATAACTGATGAGGGTGCCCCGCCAGATCCTTCACCGGCGCCACGAGCCAGAAGAACAGCGCCACAGCAATCGTCGGCACCGGCTCAGTCAGCACCGCCACAACAACAACAGCCGGCGCCATCAACGCCCGGAGCCTCACCCTCATCTGAGTTTTGATTAAGAAAGAGCCGCAAGCTCTTGGGCTAGAATCTCGATAGAACTGTGGATTCTAGGACATGACTGAGAAAACGGACTTACCTTTTGTACTTGCAATTACTGGTGCAAGCGGGTCAATTTATGGCTTGCGCCTGCTTCAATTTTTGATGGAAATAAATCAGCCGGTAGACTTGCTCGTTTCACGCGGCGCAAAGCAAGTGATGGCAGAAGAGATGAATCTCAATCTCGGTGAAGATCTCAAAGCCGGACTAATTGAATATTTGAATTTAGAAAACGAAATTCCGCTAAAAATGCACAAGCTTGAAAATTACGGAGCGTCGGTGGCAAGCGGTTCTTACAGGACTTGCGGTATGGCAATTGTGCCATGCAGCTTAGGAACGCTGGGCTCAATTGCAGCAGGACTGACTGAAAACTTGATACATCGAGCAGCCACAGTCACACTGAAAGAACGCAGGCCGCTGCTCATTCTTCTGCGCGAAATGCCTTTTGGGCAAATTCAGTTGAAAAACATGCTAACTCTTTCTGAAGCCGGAGCCACAGTCTGCGCCGCATCACCTGGCTTTTATCATAAACCGCAAAGCGTTTCCGACATGGTTGATTTTGTCGTCGGACGCGTTTTAGATCAATACGGATTTGACCACAGCCTCTTCAAACGATGGAAAGAAGACGCGCGTCCAATCAAGGTTCCACAAGGTGCAAAGCATTGAGTAAAACAGATAATCAGAAAGAAACAAAATCGCAAGGAGAAGCAACTTTTCCATTTGGAAAAATTGTGGGACTGAGAGGACTCAAAGGCGAAGTAAAAGTACGCCCCTCAACCAACAGCCCCGAAATTCTCGTCAGCGTCACTCATGTGAAAACCAAGGCGACGAAACATTTCCCATCTGTCGAACTTGAAGTTGAAGATATGCATTTCGACAAACGAATGTTTCACTTGAGCTTTGTAGACCACCCAGACAGAAGCTCGGTAGAACACTTAATGGGCGCAGAACTTTTCACCTGGGAAGACCAGCTGGAAGAGCTTGCCGAAGAAGAATTCTGGGTTAAAGACCTGGTTGGCATGACAGTCGTAAAAGAAGACGGCGAAGAAGTCGGCCGCGTCGTTAGTATCATGTATGGTGGCAACGATATTCTCGAAGTCAGACGAGACGGCGACCCAAAAGACAAAACGATCTTGATTCCATTCGTAAAATCAATAGTTCCCCACGTGCATGTCGCCGAAAAGAAAATCGTAGTAGCCGACCTCCCGGGTCTGCTCGACTACCAGTAGCTATGACACTTTGCTTTGAGAATCGACGCCTCATTTCATTTTGGACATAGCAACCAGAATAAAGCAGAGCAATAAGATGAATGGCAAAATCCTTGCCACACTGAGTGAGTTCATGTCATCAATATTGCCAACAAATTTGTCCGGAGAAACGCGCATTCTCAGCTCGTCCAAAATCGGCATACAAGACTTCTGATCACCAATTCCACGTTGTCCAAAAAAGCCAAAAGTAATCAACACAGTTCCTGAAGAATGCTCAACTAAGACCCTTTCAGGAAACATTGCGTGCCTGGAAATACTGCGAATTTCACTGTACGGTATTTCGACTGTCTTAAAGCAACTTTTGGCTACAAGCTTGCGGCTATCCAACTCAGCTTTGTATGGAGCCAATAGCTCAGGCAACATTTTTGCAATTAAGAACGCGATGAAACCAAGCGCAGGTGCAGCTATTGCCCAGCCATGAGAAAGCATCGATCCTATCAAAACAGGAAGAAACAGCAATGCTAGTGGAATCACTGTAACTAAAATAACAACTTGAGGAGCAGCCGAACTGCTTCCGAAGCAGACAGAACCTTCATTGCGGGAAGCAGGCATTCGGGTCTCACTTCGAATCGGCTTTGCTAAACTCATTTTCTTTGTTCCCTTCAAGAGCTAATAAAGACATATTAGATCTCAAATTTGAGGTGAAAATGAGCAAATTATTTGAGCGTGCATGAAATGCAATGACAGCTTAAGCAGCCAAAACGAAGACCATGGCTTAAATTAGCGGCGGGCAGACCCAACGGGCTCTCTCAACTTATGTTCAGCCAGAGCCGCCGCTTTCGATGCAGCACGCTCTTCTGCCTTTGGTTCTTCTTCAGCTTTGAACAACCATCCGAACACCGCCAGAGCAGCAGCACATCCGATTAATTGCATTGCAATATAAGGAAGCACTGACTGCGGCGCGATGCCGCACAGAGTGTTTGTAATTATGCGTCCAATCGTAACCGCCGGATTTGCAAAACAGGTAGACGAAGTGAAATAAATAGCTCCGGCCACATAAAATGGCACTGCAATCGGCGCTGATGCTGGAGTAGATCTGGCGCAGCCAAAGATTATTCCAAGCAATCCAAAAGTGGCGACAAACTCACCAAGCAATTGTCCATACCCGCCGCGCACGGTTTCAGAAATAATGACTGGCGGAACTTCAAACATAACGTTTGCAACTATTGCCCCAAAGAGAGCGCCAGCAATCTGGCAGACCCAGTAAGGCAGAACATTTTTCCAGGAGAACTCACCCCGCGCAGCAAGTGCCAATGTCACCACAGGATTGAAGTGAGCCGAAATTGAGCCAAAAGCAAAAATGAGTGCACTTAAGGTCGCCGCTGCCGAGAATGCCACACAAAGCACTGACACTGCGAGATTTCCCATGTCTAGCTTGTGCGCCAGGGCGCCAGACCCGATTACTGCTGCCAGAAGGAAGGCTGTCCCCAGAAACTCGCACACAAGTGCTCTACTCGAACTCATCAGGAAAGTCCCCCACAAATGCAACTTGACAATTCTACCCTGCAAGACTCAAGACTGGTCACGCGTTAAGCTGATTTAAGTGTGTTAATACGTAGTGGATCAGCAATTTTGAATGAACTCGCATCAAATTACGACTTAAAGGGAATGCTAAGTAAAGCAGACATTTTTAAATGAGGGCCGGCTGATGAAAAATAGCGTACTGCTCAAAACGGTTTCCCTGGTGGCAGCTTCTCTGGCGTTTTCTGCCAGCGCAGCATTTGCTGACGATATTGAAAGTCGTGTCGCCAAGCAACAGGGTCGGGTCGGAAAGCTGCATGCCAACAAAAAACTTTCTGCACAAGAAGTCACAAAGGCAGACAATTTCAGTTATAAAATCACTGCCGAAGAGCAAAAGATGAAAACGGCACATCATGGCAAACTAACTCGCCGAGATAAAGCCAAGCTCAACAGGCAAATCAACAATAATGCCAGAGAAATCAGCAGAGAGACGAAGTAATCTCAGCTCTACAAGCCGTTATCGATAGACTTGCTTTCTAAAAAGAGCAAGTCTATTTTGGCATTGAAACGAAATCGTGCCCGTCGAGATTCGAACTCGAGACCTTCGGCTTCGGAGACCGACGCTCTATCCAGCTGAGCTACGGGCACAGGTGGGTTCTATTATAGCGTTTTAGCTGCGGCTATTCGTCGCGCTCGTCCGGATCATCAAGGCAAACACCGTTGCCTGTCTCGGCATAAGCATCACGCGAGCGTTTGCGAGGATTTGCGTCGCTGGCAATAAGGTCTTCAAGCGCTTCGACATCATGAATTGTCACGCGCTTACTCTTGATTGCCACCCAGTTCATCGCTCTAAAGCGATTTAAGACTTGAGTCACAGTAACCCGTGATGACCCGACAATGTCAGCTATTTCCTGATGAGTCAAAGGCAGGTCGAGAATGATTCCTGTAGGCGTCATCTTGCCATGATTTTCAGCCAGGTTCATAAACAGTTTTGCCACGCGGCTTGGCACCTGGCGAAAAACGAGGTCTTCAATTCTGGCTTGCGCTTGCTTGAGCCTGTCAGCCAGTACGTGAATCAAGCAAAGGGCAAAGCCAGGATTGTCCCTGACCAGGGCTTCGAAATCTCGGCGCGACAATATATAGATGCGACACTCTTCTAAAGTTTCGGCAGAGCAATCGTGCGTGTCTTCGTAAGCATCGATGTCACCGAGCAGGTCGCCCGGACCTAGTAGCGAGAGAATCACAAAAGACTTACCATCAGGCGAAGGTCGCGTGACACGTATGCTTCCACGTTCTATGAAATAGAGCGAATGGTTTGGGCTGCCCGGGCCAAATATTTGATGATGACGGGGCAAGTCAAGCTGCTCGACGACGTTGAGCAAGCGAGCCATCTCACCGGGGCTCAGTGCCTCAAACACCTCACTGCGCTGCAGTGCTGAAACCTTTCGCTGAACGACCATCAAAACCTCAGTATAAGAGGACCTTTATGAACCTTTTTCTAGTCAGCCAAAATTTATCGCCAAACATTGAACTCTTGGCAGTATCTGGTCGTCATTAAAGATATGGAGCTGATACCAGCTTTCGTAGGTAGCTAACTTTTTATACCCCAAAGCTCATCTTTGAAACCTCCGGATATCGCGCAGAATCCTTCTGCGATCGCTTTCCAGACCGGTTCAAAGTGACAATTTTTTCGCAGACCAATCGGAATCAACACTTGCAGAAATTGCACTCAAATCTGAGCCGCGCAAAACGAGCAGATATTCACACCAACACTTTTGCTTATGTCCTCGAAATACATTGTCAAATTTCATTCAAATGAAACTTTTCGGCAGCGGCAGTTCATCAGCGACGACAAGCACAAAAGGAGGCTCAAAGCACATACATCGACTATCACAAATGGAATGCAAAAATATGCCGACAAAATTTTCTCGGCACCTTCAAATCAAATTATGTCTGCCATACATCGGCTCCCCATCAGCAGTTTAAGAAGGAGAAATAGATATCACGCGAAGCAATCGAAATCATCACGGCACTTTTTAATTCGCTGAGAAGTGCAGTACAGCTATAATTTGCGAAGATCCGCGTGATAAGCCCGTTGGCTATCTGCAAGATATACGCGATTAGCACTTATTGCTGACACTGACTCATCGAAGACAGCAGCACCTCATCAAATACAGGAGAATGGGAATGGCATTTGCTACGAAAGACAAATCAGGCGGCAACAAAGTGAGCGCTGAAGACAAGCACGTGGAGAAAAATTTGGACAAAGACAAGGAAAAAGGCAGCGACAAAAAAGGCAACGCTGAAAAAGATCCTCAAAAAATTGTCCACCAGGAAAGAGCTAAAGCTCTCGGCTTAGCAATGGATTCCATCAAAAAGCAATTTGGTGAAGGCTCCATCATGAAGCTGGGCGACTCCAGGCATGCTCAAATTGAGTCAGTACCTACCGGCGCACTCACACTAGACCTGGCATTGGGAATAGGCGGCATTCCGCGCGGACGCATCATTGAAATCTACGGACCAGAATCATCTGGTAAAACAACACTTGCTCAACATATTGCAGCCGAAGTTCAGAAGAAAGGCGGCATAGCAGCCATAGTCGACGCCGAACACGCTATGGACCCTGAATATGCCCGCAAGCTCGGTGTCAATGTTGACGAACTTTTGATCTCTCAACCAGACACAGGTGAGCAAGCTCTGGAAATCACAGAACAACTGGTTCGCTCTGGCGCAGTAGATCTGGTCATCGTCGACTCAGTAGCAGCTCTTGTTCCAAAAGCTGAAATTGAAGGCGAAATGGGTGACTCATTGCCAGGCTTGCAAGCTCGTTTGATGAGCCAGGCTCTGCGCAAACTTACCGGCATCGTCAGCAAAACCAGAACCGCAGTTATTTTCATCAACCAACTGCGCCAAAAAATTGGTGTTATGTACGGCAACCCGGAAACCACCACAGGCGGCAACGCCCTGAAATTCTACGCTTCAGTTCGTTTGGACATACGCAAAATCGAAACACTGAAGAAAGATGGCACTGAAGTTGGCAACCGCGTCAAAGTCAAAGTAGTCAAAAACAAAATGGCTCCTCCTTTCCGCCTTGCCGAATTCGACATCATCTACGGAAAAGGCATCAGCACATCGGGCTGCATACTCGACATGGCATGCGACATGGAAATCGTGAAGAAAGCAGGCTCATGGTTTAGCTATAAAGACGAGCGCATCGGACAGGGACGCGACGCTGCAAAACTGTTCCTTGAGCAACATCCTGAAATGATGGCTGAAATCGACTCACGCGTTAGAGCTGAAGTCACAGCATCACTTGGACGCGGACTTCCAGTAGCTGCGCCAAGCGAAGATGACGCTTAGAACTCATCGTCGAGCTCTAAGCCAAAACGCAAATGCATAAAGCATATTGCTAGTTATGGATAGCGGGGTGATGGGAAGCAGCAATGCAAACCATCGCCCCGCTGATTTTTCAGATATGACCAGGTTTCAATAAAGTCCGGGAAACTGCGATAATGCCAAAAACAATTAGTAAACCAAGTAAACGAGTGTCCTCAAAAGACAAAATCAAAGAGAAAGACAAAGCAAGCGCCGCGGCACCAAAGCCACCCATGGCGCTATTTGCTGCGCTTTTCAGTGGAGCCATCCTTGGCTTTTCCGCACCGGGTTTCGACCAGTGGTACTTAGCCTGGCTGGGTATGGTACCGTTTTTCTTATTAGTAGCAGGCAGCGAAACTCTCTGGCAAGCAACGCTTAGAGGTTTTGTTTTTGGAATGGCCTACAACCTTGTATACCTTAACTGGTATCTGGGCTTACATTCACTGAGCTGGATGGGCATAAACGAACTCCAGAGCCTGGCATTATCAACATTTTGCTGGGCATTCGTCAGCGCCCACCAGGGTGTGATTTGCGCAATCTTTGCCTTCCTTATGCGCTTGATTCCACTATGCGGCGGCGCGCTTCCACGCAAGGTCGAAGACAAATGGAAGATGCCGGCACTCATAGTTGTTCCGCTACTCTGGCAAGCAATTTTTGAAAAGATTGGCAACGCCCATGACTTGCTCGGTGTGCCCTGGTCATTGATTGAATATTCACAATACAAACAAACCGCATTCATTCAAATCGCTAACGTTATCGGTGCAATTGGCATCGGCGCAATAATAGTTGCAGTGAATGTGGCACTAGCAATTGCGGTTGCAACATTCAGTAGAAAGTTTGCAGTAAAAGCCCTGGCGGCACCAAGCAAGCTTGCAGCTGTTTGCAATATTCTGGTTTTGTCATTGATGGTGTCGGGCTGCATGATTTACGGCTTGCAGCGCATGCAATCGCACAGATCGCACCCCACAAAAACACTTTCAATTTTGCAAGGCAACATCAACATTGAAATGCAAAAAACGACCCATCATTACACGTTAGCCGAATTGATGGCGCACTACAGTAAACTACTAAAAAAGTGTCCAGCCGGCCTCTGCATTTGGACTGAAAGTGCATTGCCGGCTTATCTGCGTGAATCTCCTTCAGTTCTCAGTTTTTTGAAAAGCAGCGCTAAAGAAAAACAGCTAGACATGGTGGTTGGATCAATAGATAGCGATGCGGGCTCGCGCCCATACAATTCTGCCTTTGGTATCACCAGTAATGGCGAGCTGATTCAGGAGGCATATCACAAACGACTACTCGTTCCCGTTGGCGAATACACACCTGAGTTTGTGAACCTCTTGCCTCCTTTCCTCAAAAAACTCACCGACACTCCGGCAGGCGAAGGATTCGCCCCCGGTCACAAGCCAGTGGTGCTAGATTTATCTGGCAACAAAATAGCACCACTGATTTGCTTTGAAACAATAGCACCAGAGCTGGTATCAAGCAGCATCCGCAACGGCGGACAAATTATGATAAACATCAGCGATCTGGCATGGTTTCACAACTCGATGATCGGCGAGCAAACAAGCGCGTGCGCCACGTTCCGCGCGCTTGAAAGCGGCAGGTATTTCATTTACGCCGCCAATACCGGTCCCTCTTTAGTAATCAATCCATTAGGCAAAATTGAAGCAGAAGCAAAACCAGGACAAGAAGAAGTACTCACAGCAAAAGTCGAAATGCTAAACGAGATAACACCGTTTACCATGTGGTATCACTAATCATTCCTTCTCTAATTTAAGTTCCGGGCGACGCATGCGCCCCTACTGATTAGACATAATGAGCTGGCCTTTGCCCGCTCCAAAACACGTTCCATCACTTCCACAGCCCCAAATGGCATACGAACTTGGAGCAAGTGCGTGGTCGTAAATTATTCCACCCGGATCATCTTTGAAAGAGCCTGGAGGCATTGCTCGTGCAGCCTGCACATCAGTAATGCTGGCGTCATCATCGGGTGGGTCGGGTGCACCGAAATTATCTCCACCGACAAAAGGGTTGATTGGCCAAGTACCGGGAGCACCACCAATTTGATTGCTGCCCCCAGGGAAATATGGTTGCATCTCTGCAAGCGACAAAGGATAGCTTCCGCCAGCGTCAGTGGCATATGATTCAGCCGCAATCTGCACCTGACGCATACCGCCCTTCAATGAGGCGTTGCGAGCCTTGTCGGTGGCGCCAAAATAATTAGGCAAGGCGACGGCAGCCAGCAGCCCGATTATTACGACCACTACCAAAAGTTCGACCATAGTAAAAGCAGATGCACGGCACTTTTGTGCCCTGGACTCATATTTCATCTGTGGGTATCCCGGGAAGTTTTCAAGGGGACGTTGCATATCCTACTTCATGTTGGCTCTTAAAGTCCATACTTTTTTTTCGAGCGACCTTTCGGCAGAAAATATGTTCCACCCAATTCAATCAAATGCTAAATCCCATCACCCTCAACATACTTTGTTATCTCTGTGAAATTCCCGTTTTGAGCATCAACACCGACAACTTTCCTTTCGCCCTTAGATGAAATCAAAAACTCATAAACAAGCTTTCCTTCTTCCGATTCAAGCTCCCAGGCTTCTACAGTTCCAGAAAATTTCTTTAGTGCTTTTTGCTCAGCTTTATCCTTATCTACTTTTATTCGTTTGAGCAATGCGAGGTCTTCAGCGTTGCCGGTTTTCTTGTTTTCTTTAGCGTTGCCCCACTCAAGTTCAATGCCTGTTTCGGCAATCTCACCGCTGTTTCCATCGATCTCAACTTCGTTGATGCGAAGATTTTTCGACTCTATATCAAAAGAGTATGTAGGCACGCCGTTGTCGATTTCCAAACACCACCCCAGCAATTTGCCGGGCATCTTATTCAGGGCAATTTCTTTTGCTTTAGCCTGACTTATTTTTGGCTTCTCGTTAGCCCCTCCAGCAATCGCACTTGTGGCGCACAACACAAAACTCAAGCTCAGTACAAGACCAATTACTTTCATGCGTTCTCCGTCCTTCAGCAACTAAATAGATGCACTCAGTTTTGATTAAGCGCTGCCATTGCTTTGAGAGCAGGCTCAAATTCAGGTCGAAGCTTGAGCAGCTTTGCATAGTCAGCAGCAGCTAAGTCCTTTTTACCGAGCCTCTCATACAACTTTCCACGTTCTAAATAACAATTACCGACAATTTCAGGATCTAAATTTATAGCCCTGCTGTAATTTTCCAGAGCTTCATCTAGCTTGCCGAGCTTCTCGAAAACAGAGCCCCTCAACGTCCAGCCGGAAAAATAATCTGGATGAGCCTGAGTCATTATGTCGCAGTGAGCCAGACATTCTTCAAATCTTTCAGCCTCAAAATATGTCCAACTCAGATTGAATATTGGTCCTGCACCATCAGGGTCTAACTTCAATACCGTTTTGAAGTCGGCTATTGCTTCATCGAATTTGCCTAGTTCACGATAGGCAAAAGCCCGCTCAGCCAGCACAATAAAGTTGTCGGGATCTTCGGAAAGTGCTTTGCTGTAAAACGCAACTCTAGCATCTGCCGAAAGTCCGCTTGCACTGTCTGCACACGAGGGATTGATGTCTTGACCATCAAGCAAGATTTGCACATTGCAGCCAAGGTGCGCTGCCCACTTAATCAGCATGTCTAAGCTGAACATTTCATCTTTAGCCCTTACCAAATCTGAAATGCGCGATTGAGTGACGGAAAAAGCCCTTGCAGCCTGGCTTTGAGTCCACCCCCGCGACTCAATCAAAGCTGCAATTTGAACCATCAAAGCACGCTTAAGGTCGTTGACACTGAATTTGAAAGGGCTATAAACGGTACGCTCATTTTTGGTTTGTTGAACTTGTAGACCAAGCACCTCAGCATTTTTTGCACTCGATTTTCGCTTTGCCATATGCCACCCATCTAAGTACTTAGATTATCTAAACACTTCGATAAATTGCTGTCAATGCTCGAGCAGCTGTTTTAATGAGTGCTCCGCACCCAGAAGCTCTTGGGCGACAGCGGTTGACAATATTAACATGCACTAACATGCAAACCTTTTTGCGCACACATACATGACGACACAAACTATTAGTGACTAGAGTGAAATTACAGAAAAACGCTCAGTTGATTTTTTATCGGGATGAATTGGTTTGACTGCGCAAATTATCTGTCTTCCTCGAAAGAAGCCACAGTGGGCCGTGGGATATTACTTCAGAGCGAGAACAAATGCATCAAATACGACAGGGAAAACACACGGATGCTATTCCTGGTTTTGCAAAGCCGATTTTGGATTTCAAAACTACGGATAACAGACAGACAGCGCACCCAGAACGATTTGCAATCGAACAGTTGAAATTGGGCGATGAACACTTTCATCAAAGTGATTACTTAGCAGCAAAAACGCATTACTTATCTGCAGTAAAAACACTAGAGCGCTTGCCGTTTTCGGATCAAGAAAGCTTGTTGCACGGGCTTAAGCAGCTAGCGATATCGCATCTTCGACTTTTCGAATTCAAAGATTCATTCTCATGTTATATAAGAGCAAAACAAATTTGTAATAGAAAATCGCGCAACGCGATCGCAGCAGAGTCTGATGCAATCATGGCAAAAATAATGGCTGCAAGAAAACAAAGCAAAAACAACGACTGCGACGGCTATTCGCCAGGCTTCTACACCAACCACCTTTGATCCAAGCGCAGCCCCATGCCACCAGCAGTGCCACCGCTGCCAGCAACTACTGCCGCGTAGCCCTGGGAGCGCAGGCTTCCAGCCTGCTTCGGGACCTTTAGAGCAAGACTGAATATTCGGTGCTGATATTGATTCATACATATAAAGAATGAGATCCTCAACCATGAATTAAAAGCAGGCTGGAAGCCTGTGCCTCCAGGGCTCCGCGGCAGTATGAATGGAGCCCCGTCCTGCGGCATGGTCGAAAGTCACAGGACCTCTGAAAAGTAAGCATGACTTTTTGCAGGGTCAAAATGACTTGCGACAAATATACATTCGCGACCGGCGCGATTATTCTAATTACATAGACCGCTACTTCAAGCGGTGTTAACGAATCAACTTTACTAATACCACCCACCTATCCACCTTCGCGGAGGCTTTATCAATGCGCCCACTTACTACTTGTCTAACACGCGCCGCTCTCGTTGCTGCAACCATGGTTACATGTGCTATCCCAGCAATGGCTCAGTACGACTCAACCGCAGCCACAGGTGCATATGCCAACAACACAGGCAACTACACCGGCTCACAAACAATGCAAGGCGGCGCCGCTTCTGCACCCATGTTGCAGGGCGCTACGTTCGGCACAATTGGACCACAGGGCGCTGATGCCTCTGTGATCATGGGCATAAACACTGCAGCTACAGTGCGCGTGAACAACCTCGCAAACCTCGAAGCATTATTGAACATCATCGCAAACGGCATGGAAATTCTAGGCATCGCCTGGGGCGGACCGACAATGATCATGGGCTTCATGCACATGGCAGCAGGCACGCAAGACGCAATGAAGCGCGTCCTCTGGGGCTGCGGTGGAGTAACCGGCGGACTTGCAACACCAGGCTGCATCAACTGGTTGGTTGCATCTGCACGCGACGCCAACTTGTTCTCGTAAGCCTCCACTTGTAGGGGCGACGCCATGCGTCGCCCGTCCCGAAAACGCGGAGATCGTCATTAACAGCGGGCGACGCATGGCGTCGCCCCTACAAAATCCCAATTTAAGGATACGTAGTATCAACGAGATCCCCGAAATGCGACGAGATCCGCGAAACGCAAATGTTACGAGATCCGCATTACGTAAATGCGGCGCGGTCTGCGACGAGGAGCGAAGAGACTTGCGATTACGCGAGAATTTGTATGGAGGTGTTTTTAGCTAAAGAGCAAATACTACGATCAGGTATTCTACTTAGTAACAAAATGGGACAGGGGCTCGCCACTAGCTAATGGCGGGCTTTTGCTCTTTTCGATAAAAGCAAAACTTATGGCAGGTTGAAGAACTTTTGCAGCGCATTTGCGGCGCCACTAATCTTGGTGGCAAATGGAATTACAACAACTACAGTGTTGCCGGAAACAGATTGAATGTGACCTATCGCCACTTCGCCCCATTTGTCAGAGCAGGCTGCCATGCCTTCGCCAAGCTGGCAAAGTTTTACACTGTCGTCCGCAGTATTTTCGCGTTTGATGCCACCCTTCAACTGAATAGTCATGGTGGTAATGCCATCTTTCACGCTGCGCGAAGTGAAAGTTCCTTCACCAATTTCTGTCCACTTCTGGTTTGTGGTGTTTGTGCCCAAACCCCATTCCATGATTTTGACTGGCTTTTCAAACCTGATCATTATCCAGGCTCCTTGATAACGGACGTTTACTGCTTCGCTAGCTCAAAATAACACATTAGGACAAATTCTTCACGAGACTGAAGCGTATTGTAATCAGCACTCGATTGGAGTTCATTCAGATTTGGATTTGGACTTTGATTTTGGTCTATCGTCATCGCCAGATTCATCATCTTCTTCATCAGATGGAATTGCTTTCAGACAACTATCAAAAGCAAGTCGATTTGTAATTTTGAATTTACGGACAATGCCGGTGTCTTCACTGGTCAGCTCAGAAGTCATGACACTCATTACATTATTGTCGATGGGACATTTCGGATTCAGCTTGCCGAGCAGCCCAGCCAGAGGGACGCCAATGAAGCTGGGTATGCTGATTCCTCGCACCTGTCGTCCGCGACTTTCAGCCAACTTGGAAAGCAGAGTTTGTAAATCAATCGTGTCTGGCCCTACCAGATCATAAGTCTTGCCAACCGTGTCTTTGTCGTACAAAGATTGCGAAATGCAATTGGCAACGTCAACTGCCGAAACAGGCTGAAAGCGATTTAAGCCACTGCCTACAACAATGGTAAAAGGCGCTCGCGCGGCCCAGAATTCAAGAATACGAATTAGCGCACAGTCGTCGTCGAAAATGAGTGATGGTCTGAATATCGTCCAGTACAAACCTGATTCTTTCACCAACTCTTCGGCATCAAATTTGCAGCCAAAATAAAGCGATGTGGAATGCTCTGTGGCGCCCAAACAACTGAGTTGTATGAAACGCTGAACACCGGCTTTCTTGCCTGCTTCAATCAGATTTGCGACACCATCGACATTTACAGTTTCAAGATCATCACCAGGAATGGCACGCATTACACCTGCGCAATTCACGATTGCTTTGCAATCGGCGACAGCTTTTGCAACAGTGTTTTTATTGCGAATGTCACCAACAACTACGTCTACCCCACTGCGCCTGTAACGGGGCAAAACGCTTTCTGTCCAATCGTTTTTTCCGCGCGCAAGTATACGAATTTGACCTTGCTGGCTCTTCACCAGAGCGTCAACTACTTTGAGTCCAACTGTTCCGGTGGCGCCAACTACAAGAATCATGGGACAAAAAAACCGCTTGAATGCAGATCCAAGCCATCATGATACACTCTCGGCAACCACAAAAGCGGAGCTTTTAAGGCCAGCGCATTCCGCCGCCGCCGAAGCCGAAGTTGACTCCGCCGCGGTTACCCATTCCCATGCCCATGCCAGTTCCCATTCCACCGAATGGGCTCATTGGTGACATGCCACTGTTGAAGCCGCCATAAGACTGATAGCTATTACCATAACCGCCGAAACCATTGCCATAACTGGCAACCTGCCTGCGTCCCACCACTGCGCCAGTCATCGGGTCTATCAGGGTGCCTGTGTACTGGTCAAACAACAAACCTGTCGATGGATCTGTAACTAGAGTGCCGGGTGTCGTGCTGTAACCTGTAGTGTAGCCGCCGCCCAATGCACCACCAAGACCATTGATGATTTTGGACAAACCACTTGGACCGCGCGTTTGCCCTTGCTGTGTAGCAATTGAACCAGGACCGGGGAAATCAAGATCGGGGAAATCAGGATCACCACCGCGTTTACGCTTTGGTGCTGGTGCAACTGGAGGCTCCGTTGCTTGTGAAATAGGCACTGCAGCTAGCAAGTGATTCATGCGCTCGGGAAGACTCTTGTCCGAGGCAGCCTTGTCTTGAGGAAATACAGTTTGTTCTAGCCTGTTGAGACGCGAAAGCAAAGTTTCGTTGTCGTATGTTTTCTTGAATACTTCACGCTCTAGCAATGAAATTTGCTGCCTGACGCCCATAGTTGGCGCAGGAATCGGCGCAGAAGGAGAGCTTTGAGAGTAATCTGGCGCTGCGGGCGGCATAGGGTCTGGTCTGTATGTGCCTGCACCAGTGCCGAAAGACCCAGACGAGCCGCTGCTTACAGAGTGAGAGGAGCCGCCGGCGCCGAATGTGCCAGTGCCTGCATACGGATCGTAAGAGGGGCTGGGGCGATTGAATGAATTGCTAGCTTGCTTGCGCAAATTTCTCTGGCTATTGGGATCGTCTCCTGAGCCAATGCCTGTAAATGGTTGAACGCCGCCAGACGGGTCTTCGTCTTCATCAGCCCATTCACTATTAGCCGGCTTCACTTTTGCAATATCTATGCCGGTGGACGATTTTAAGCGGTCTACACGGTCTTGCAAGTCTTCAGATGCGGCAGTTTTGCCATAAGCCTTTATCTCAAGGCGATCTAGACGCTTGCCAACACTTTCACCAATATAATCACGACCAAGAAGCTTCTTTTCCATGGCTGTCACTGCAGGATAGCTGCTGTCGTTAGGACTCGGCTCTGCAGAACTTGTGTCTACTTGCGGAACCTGTGGTTTGAGCGCTGGACGGCGCGGAGGAGCTTCAGGAGCCTGCGCCTTCGGTGGGGCACTTGCGCCATCATCAACCTTTTCATCAAGGTTTGGCACTAAATTCATGAGAGTTTTCAAACGCTCATCGTCGCTGCCTGTTTTTGACTCCCCGTACATCAATTTTTCTAGCCGCTCAAGCCTATCGCCCACGGCATCTTTAGGATAATTGTGCTGAAAAAACTTATCTTCTAATTTAGTTAAATTGCTGTCCATCGAATCAGCAGCATATACACACTGAACTCCACCAAAGAAGGCAATTACAAGACTGGCAGCCAGCAAGCGAGCAAGCAGCGTTGTTGACCTCTTGGTTTGCTTAGGTGCTGAGCTTTTGCTCATAGTGTCAGTATCCCGACGTTGTGTGCATTGCGCCATTTTGACTACAAATTCAAAGGCTAGCATTGCCATATTACCAT
Organism: uncultured Candidatus Obscuribacterales bacterium; assembly: GCA_964546815.1. Classification (GTDB taxonomy): domain Bacteria; phylum Cyanobacteriota; class Vampirovibrionia; order Obscuribacterales; family Obscuribacteraceae; genus JAIEPM01. The sequence goes on from CAZJLR010000003.1 coordinate 228,863, forward strand.
GGAGTCAAGTACCCAAAATAGCTCCTTAACCCTGAAGCAAGAAGGCAGACGCTGGTAAAAGCCATAAATCTGTCGGGAAGTAAGCTAACGAAATATGAGACGCAATACAGCACTCTATGTTTCCAATTAGTAGAAAATAGAAACCTGACATGTCACTTTTAAATCTAAGAGAAAAATTCCTATGGTTCCTGGTCAAAACAGCAAACCGGTTGTTGCGATAGACGGCAACACGCTTACTATTGAAGCATTACGGCAGTTGTGCAGACATGAAGCCAGGGCCGAGCTTTCCAACGAAGCAGTTCAACAAATAAACAAAAGTCGCAAAGTTGTAGACGAAGCCATCGCTTCCAAAGAAGCTGTATATGGCATAAGTACAGGCTTTGGTAAGTTCAAAGATATTCATATAAAGGTAGAAGACCGCAGGCGTCTGCAAACAAATTTAGTCTTGAGTCATGCAGCAGGCGTGGGTCCTAATTTCGAAGCAGAGCTTTCGCGGTCAATCATTGCTTTAAGAGCAAATGCGCTAGCCAAAGGCTTCTCCGGAGTGCGACTTGAATTGGTCGAGCTCTTACTTTCATTGCTAAATTGCGGCGTACACCCGTTAATTCCAGAACAAGGCTCATTGGGAGCCAGCGGTGACCTGGCACCACTTTCACATCTAGCTCTGGTGCTACTGGGGCGCGGTCGTGCAGAATATCGCGGAGAACACATGCCTGGCGAAGAGGCACTGCGCCGCGCGGGACTGAAGCCAATTGAACTAGAAGCGAAGGAAGGACTTGCTCTGACTAACGGCACTCAAGTAATGACTGCGATCGGTGCTCAGCTTGTTTGCGAAATGGAATATTTATGTAAGCTGGCAGACATTATTGGTGCAATGTCACTTGAAGCTCAACTTGGTTCGCCAAAAGCATTTTCTGCAAAAATACAAAATGTAAGACCACACAAAGGGCAGATAGCATCAGCTTCTAACCTGAGAAGACTACTGGCTGACAGTGAAATTGTCGAAAGCCACAAAGACTGTCCAATGGTGCAAGATGCATATTCACTGCGTTGTATGCCGCAAGTTCATGGAGCTACAAGGCAGGCTGTAAGCCATGCACGCGAAGTTTTTGAAATTGAAATAAATTCAGCCACAGACAATCCACTTGTATTTGAAGACGAAATTATTTCTGGCGGAAACTTCCATGGTCAGCCTCTGGCGATTGTTTTAGATTACCTTGGCATAGCCATCGCCGAGCTGGCAAACATTTCAGAGCGCCGCACAGAGCGACTGGTAAATCCGGCACTATCAAATGGACTGCCTGCATTTTTGACTTCCAACGGCGGCACAGAATCAGGATTTATGATTGCGCAATACACCGCAGCTTCACTAGTTTCTGAAAATAAAGTATTGGCACACCCGGCAAGTGTAGATTCAATTCCAACTTCAGCAAACCAGGAAGATCATGTTTCAATGGGAGCAACTGCCGGGCGAAAAGCGCGCATGATACTGAACAATTGCATAAATGTTCTGGCGATTGAATTGCTTTGTGCAGCCCAGGGACTCGATTTTCGCATGTCACCCATGCTGCCCGGCGCACACCGCCATGGTGAAGCAGCTGAATTAGATTTGAGCCCAGGACCAGGTGTATTTGCCGCCCACAAAATTGTGCGTAAATACATTTCGTTTTTAGATCAAGACAGAGAAATGTATTTGGAAATTGAAGCTGCCGCAGAATTGATTCGCAGCAGAGAAATTTTGCAAGCCGTTGAAGAAGCAATTGGACCGCTGGACTAGGCGCAATCTGATTTCACTGGTAGGCACTAACTGGGAATCACAACCCATTTCATTTGCACGGACAAATCCCAAAAGAATGCTACTAACTCCAAAACCAGAATAAGAATTATCCACAATTCTGCTTTGTATTCACGCCAAAAATAAGAAAACTCACTTAAGCGATCTATGCAAACAGCATAGACCTCTTCAGCTATCTCAATCTCGTCATCTAGCTGCTCAAGCCTATCTTCAAGACCCGAAGACTCGAGAAGCTCTTCAAATATTTTTGCGTTTTTAGATTGCTGAGCCAGCAAAACATCTCTTTCGATTTCGGCAAATTCGATTCGCGCCAGAGTTGCGAGCTTGTTTCGTTCATCAAGTCTGTCAAATTGCAAAAGTTGTTCTGGTCCAACTCTGCCGGTGAAAGAAGCATCTCTCTTTGCTTCATCAAGCATTAGACGCACTCGTTTTTCAAGGCTTTCTGTGCTGGACAAAAGCCGACAAAGAGTTGTTAATGCCTGCAGCCTGCTATCGAGTTCTGCATCAGCGCATTGCAACACAATAGACTTTCCGCAAAATACAATGCGCTCTGCCTTTCTCTTAAATTCAAAATGTGCAGCATCCTGGGCCTGCGCTAAAACAGATTTTTCAAGCAATGCTGTCGACTCGTCGCTCTTAGAAAATGCAACTATGTATGCGGCATCTCCATCACTGTTTCGCGCATCTTCAAATGAAGACGCAGCAAGCGTGCTCAACAACCAATCGGCAGACGAAGCATTTTGCGACGGCGATATTTTGAATAGTTTGCATGAATCTTCTAGCACAAGATTCATTATACTCGTATTCACTGCAGAAGCATGATTACTGAGTTCACTCAGAGTCTTGCATTACAGGACCAGCCTCTGCCAACTTTTCTCGCGCAGTTTTCGAGAAGTGAAAACAAGACAAGAAAAACTCACCATCGAGATGCTTAAGCACTCCACTTCCGACTCTAGAAGCCAAAACATCGTCGAATGCTTTCGGACTCATTTTCTTCGGATTAAACCAGTCGGAAGCAATGATGAAAGCCCAATCGCACAAGAACGAGGGAATAACTGCATGATAGCTATGCACTTCAGAGAAAACGGCTTTAAGAGTGCGAGTTAACAACGAATGCATTTTGTGATCTAAATGCGAAAATTCCATCGCTTGAACTGCAATGACACCACCCGGTGCAAGCCGCGCTTTTAATAGCTGGTAGAACTCACGCGTGTAGATTGCGTTTGCAGGTCCATCTTCTTCAAGATCAACAACGTCAATAATCACCACATCGTATTTGGAACTGTCGTTGGTGATGAAATTTCGCCCTTCAGAAATTACCAGATTGACGCGGGGGTCGTTAAAACTACCACGGTGCCAGGCACCCAGATGCTCTTTGCTCAGCTCAATCATTTTCGGATCAATGTCAACCATGGTGACAGTTTCGACTGTCTTACTGCGCAAAACTTCGCGCAACGACGCACCCTCACCGCCGCCTACAATTAGTATGCGCCTTGGGTTAGGATGCAAGACCATAGCCGGCTGCACAAGCAGCTCATGGTAGAGTTCTTCGTCTGCTTCAGCACTTTGGATTTCGCCATCGAGACAGAGAATTCTTCCATAATTGAGCGAATCAGCAATCAACACACGCTGATAATCAGTTTCACCCGAGTAAGCAACATTTGTCAGTCCATATATATAGAAGTCGGCATCATCATAATTGAGATTGAACAGCTTGATCTCAGGCTTAATCTCAGAAAACGAAAAATTGCGTTCTGCTCTTAAAACATCAGTTTCACTTATCACTTGCTCGTCTAACTCCAACATTCCAGCCTCATTCTTCCCCGATTACACCAGCCCGGCAGGAGTCTTCAACAGACTCATGCCTGAGCAATACCTTTACATTTGCTCTGCCTGGATTTAGATGTTTGCGCAAAACAGCGTCAAAGTCTTCAGAGCGACAAATTACACCACAAGTGAACAGATCAACAAAACAAGAGTTATGTTCTGGATATGTGTGTATGGACGCGTGGCTTTCAGATAACAAGAACACGGCGGTTAAGCCACCGTTTGGAAATAAATGCACTGCCTCATTAAGCAGCGTCGCTCCACTGGCCTCAATTGCCTCACGCATCGCAGCCAGGACAAATTCGGGACTGGTCAACAATTCATATTGACAGCCCATATAGCTTCCAACAAAATGTCTACCCCAAAAAACAAACTCAGATTCGCGCGGCGAATCTTGTCTTTCATGGGTCGAACTGGCTTCTCCCGAGTCAGAAGTCGGAAAAGGTCGCAAAGACACTTGCAGTGATCCTTTTATGGGTTATGGGAGAAGTATAGCCAGCACTTGTGAGGAAGGCGTGTTGGATGCAGGCTGCAAAGTATAAAATGGTTAAAGACTCAGGTCAGAAGCATGCAATCATCGCAGCCTTTTGGTGTCAAGCCATAATTCGAGCGCAAAGCTCAGCGAAAACAACACAAAGCACACAGCGCAGAGCATCTCAAAGTGAAAATCAAAAGCAGCATCATTGCATTCAGCATACTCATGTCCCTTACACCCGGCGCCCAGGCTAAAAACTTAGATTTTCCAGACACACCGGTCAAAACAATTTCTGCACCAGGAAACTGGGGAACGCCGCAAATATCGCGTTCTCGAGTTGATGCAGGCCAATGGACAAGCTACAAAAACAGTGACGACGAGCTTGGCGTCGTCGTTTTCGACATAGAGCCAGGCACTGTAATTGAAAAAATACTTCAGTCTAAAGACGGCGAGCTAGACAGTAAGCAAATCGAAGCACTCAGCAGAGAAAAAATACCATCTGAACTACGCCGCAGTAATAGCGAAGGCAAGTCAAAGATCAAAACAGTAAAAGCTCGCAAACTATTGAGCAGCGACTTCATTCACGAAGACCGCATGCTCCTCACGCGTGCAGGGCAGCCGGTCTGCATCCCAAACAGTGTGTATGAAACTCATGCCTTCGGCATAGATAAAGGCAAGCTCTTTCAAATCTACTTGCTCAGATATCGTCACGGCGAAGACAAAAATCCAGACCTGATGAAATCACTTTCCAGCGAATTTCACTCGATTTTGTCGACTGTTGAATGGAAATAGCCTAGCTAATCATGGCGTTGAGCATTTCGCGCGACACGCGTACATGCCAAGAGCTGCGCGAATTGCGCATAAATGGATCGCGTCTGTATTGCAGTGACGGCGTCCAAGACCATTGGCCCTGACCAACTCTGAGCAATTCTTCCAGATTTGAAATTGTGCTCGGTTGCTTCAAGCAACGGCTGACCACACAGCGAAGAGAGCGACTTTTACGTCTGATCGGGCAGTGATGCCCGTGCGAAACTGTCATTATCGATGGACCCCAAATTTAGCCAAAGCGAATTATTACACAACGCTGAGATGGGTTTCGTGCTGTTTGATGAATGGCAGTAAGAAGTCAGTCTGAGAGCGGTCTGCAGGCATTTTTTGCGCTCTGTCAGCTTCCATTAACGCACGAAGCTGTTCTGCCATCTCATTGGCGGAAACGCCTGATTTGGAGAGCTTTCTCAGTCTATACGAGAGCATGTTGTTGACGTTAGATGTATTCATTTCTTCTTTCTTCTCTTTTTAGCTTTCTTTTCAGCTTCAAGTATTTCGTTCTTTTCTTCGAGAATTCCTTCGAGCGTATTGATCATCAAATTGATTTGAGACTCGGTGATGATTAAAGGCGGCTCGATGCGAATTGTGCGGTTTGAATTCATAGTTCCAGCAACGAGGACGCCTCTGTAGAAAAGCTCTTCCTGTACTGATTCACGAATTTCTTTGCTCTGGAACTCAAGTCCAATCAACAAACCGCGTCCACGGACGTCATAAACCAACTTGGAATATTTGTCTTTCAACTCATTGAGACGACGCATGAAATAGTTGCCCATCACAGCAGAACGTGCTGGAAGGTGCTCGTCAACGAGAACTTCAAGTGTTGCTGACGCTGCGGTGCAAGCCAGTGGGTTGCCACCGAAAGTTGAATTGTGAATACTTGGATTTGGTTCTAACACTTTCCAAATTTTCTTAGTAGCCATAAAGCATCCGATTGGCATCACGCCACCACCGAGAGCTTTGGCTAAACACATAATGTCTGGAACCACACCTTCATGCTCGCAAGCAAACATGCGGCCGGTTCTTCCCAAACCAGTTTGAACTTCATCAAGAATAAGCAAAACGCCTTTCTTTTTGGTGAGCTGGCGAACTTTTCGCAAATAACCGACTGGCGGAACGTTGATGCCGCCTTCGCCCTGGATAGGCTCAAGAATTACGGCTGCAGTGTCTTTAGTGATGGCAGCTTCCATTGCTTCGATATCGCCAAAGGGAACATGCTTAAAGCCATTGAGCAAAGGTTCGAAAGGCTTACGGAAAACATCGCGACCGGTTGCTGATAGAGCACCCATACTCACACCATGGTAAGCATTCTTAGTGGAGATGATTTCTGATTTGCCTGTAGCAAGTCTGGCAAGCTTCAAAGCGCCTTCTACCGCCTCTGTGCCGCTGTTGCAGAAGAAGCTGTACTGCAAATCACCAGGAGCCAGCGAAGCCAATTGGCTTGCCAAATGAGCCGCCCATGGATTCAAAAGTTCTTGGCTGTGCAAACAGACCTGGTCGAGTTGTGCTTTTACCGCTTCGATAACTCTGGCGTGACGATGCCCTACGTTGAATATACCGAAACCACCGAGGCAATCTAAATAACGCTTGCCGTGATTGTCGTATGTGAAAACACCGCCGTCGCGCACTTCAACAGCGCCTTCGGCTCCAGCCAGTTTTTGCGAATAGGCTGTATTTAAATGATTGATTGAATTTTCAAGGCACTTTTCAGCAATGCGGTTGTAATGCTCTGGACCATGATTTACTCGCGTAAATCGCTTTGTAGTTTCTCTGCGTTTATAGACTGCCATAACGGCTCCACTAGTTAATAGAAAAGAAGTTCTGCCATCGAATTTGGTGTCACAGCAAAAGCATCTAAGCCTCAGACAGGTGCTCCTGTTCTTGATGCTTGTTCTTTGGTCGAATCTAGCGCCTGTCTTTCACCTGAAAGAAAGAGCCCAGCACTTTTATCGATTTTGTTTTAAATCAACCTTGCTGTAACACGTTGATGTTACTGCTAATGAAATTCTTGCGCGTTGTGTTTGTTGATACGCATAAATATTCCAGCGCTGAAAAACGTGTACTTCGCACGTATCCATCGCTATTTAACTGTCCCTATACTCACTAATGTACACTGCATGCCTCTTTCCGGGCAATGTGCATACTGTCCAAAAAAGCGAGGCAGAAATTAGCCATACTGTCTAAAGGGTTATCTGCCTCATCAATTAACACTTTCGGGGAGAACCTTACCCAGCTACTGTCCCGGACCCTGATCGACGTTACAAAAAGACCAATTTTCAAGGGTATCTTTATTAGCCCCTTCTCACCATTTTTCTTCGTTTCGCCCCCATTCCGCTCCTTATATTGTCTGAGCTGAGCCGCACCAGCATTCAATAGTCAGAGCCACTGCCTTATAAAGATACGGACAAGCATTAAAAAGATAAGGACTCTGCATTAGAAAGGCACGGATCCCGCATCGTATAGACATCTCCGCATTAAATAGGCGGAGCCCCCAGGGCTCCGCTGCCGAAGAACCCGGCTTAAGATGGGGGCTTCGCTATTCAAGAGGGTGGGCGCGGCTTTTGGGGCTGAAACGGTGCCGAAAGGCATGCCCATTGGATATATCAGCCAGATGCAAGCTAAAAATCGGTTCATAAGCGGGTGTTTTTTTCAGCAAAACTGCCTTGTCATCTAGCATAATTGAGTCTGTCTCCATCACTAATATGTGTGCGGAGGCTGGCGGACTAATCCGGGAGAAACACATTGAAGCGGCTGATTCTCGCACTGGCACTCACACTGCCTATCTCCGGTACCATCGCAGAGGCTGCGTCCAGCCCAATGCCGAAATCGCTCCTTGATAAGTATTATCAGGGCGTTGCTTTCATGAAAGCAGGCGACCTCGAAAAGGCAATTGTCCAATTTAGAGCCGTCGCATTAAGCATGCCGGAAGACCCTCTAAGTCACATAAGCCTCGCGGCTGCCCTCCAACAACATGGGGACCTTGACGATGCAGCTGCAGAATACAAACGCGCTATCGCCATTCGCCCGTACGATGCCTTCGCACGTGAGAGTCTCGGTTTGATTTTGCAATCGCAAGGGCGACTTGAAGAAGCAGTCAATCAATATGCCGAAGCAGTGAAGTTGCGCCCCGATACACCTTTGTTGCGCCTCAACCTGGGCATCGCATACAGAATTCAAGGAAATCAGGACCAGGCAATAAATGAATTGCAGCAAGTCGTCCAGGCTTATCCAGAAAATTTGAAAGCACGCTCGCAGCTGGCTGCATCCTATCAAGACAAGGGACTTTATCAGCAGGCAATCAACGAATATCAGCAAATCGTTGCCTATGAGCCTAAGAATTTCTCTGTGCACTACAACATGGCATCAGCCATGATGGCACTAAAAGATTATGCAAACGCTTCAAACGAACTCAAAAAGGCAATCGCGATTGATTCAACTGTTGCTGATACGCACGCCGATCTTGCCCGCGCTCTCATTGCGCAAGGGCAAATGAAAGACGCCACAAGTTCAATTAGAAACGCTATTGCACTTAAAACAGACAAAGCAGAATGGCATGCATTGCTAGCAAACCTTCTATTTAAACAAAAGGATCTTGGCGGCGCAGGCGTCGAATACCAAAGTGCAGTCAGACTAGACCCGAAAGACATGGAAAGCCTGTATGGTCTGGGCTATGTACAGCAAGTTCAGGGCGACCTGAACGGTGCGTCAAACTGCTATACAAAATGCATAGAAGCCAATCCTAAATTCGAAGGTGCGCACTACAACCTTGGCATAGTACGCCAGTCTCAAAAGGATTACCCGGCAGCTGAAGCTGAATTCAAAACAGCTATCACGCTAAATCCAGATGACGGCAGCGCACTAATCAGCCTTGGGCGCACATATTTGATGCAAAACAAAGTAGCCGAGGCAATCGACTCATACAGACAGGGGCTCAGCTTAGACCCGAAAGATAGCGCAGCCTTCATCGAATTGTCTAAGGCGCTGGCAAAAACCAATGACCTTGCAGGCGCCCGCTCGGCTCTTGAATCTGCACTTGCAATCAATCCGGACAGCAAGCAAGGTCAACTTGCACTTGCCGATTTAGACGAACAAACAGGCAACGTGGTTAAAGCAGAAACGCTGCTGCGTCGCCTGTCGGCCGCTAATCCAAACGACTTAGACATACTCGAACATCTTGCCGACAATCTTGACGGGCAAAATAAAAGCGAAGAATCAATCGCTCTATACCAGCGTCTTGTACAACTGAAGCCAAATGACCCAGATGCGTTTAACTCATTGGGGCTGGCGTTGCAAAAGCACAATGATATTACTGCTGCGATTGCCATGTACAAAAAAGCACTGGATATAAATCCAAACTTTGCTGATGCGCACGTAAACATCGGCAATGTATACATGGCACAGCAAAATTATCCTGAAGCTGTACGTGAATATCAGCAAGCAGTTACTCTTACTCCGCAAAGCACCATGGCTCACTACAACATGGGCTTAGCCTTGCTGGGAAGCAACGACCTTGATGGCGCTGCAAATGAGTACAAGAAGGCACTGGAAATCGATCCTAAATATTCGAATTCATATTACGCCCTGGGAATTTTGTACATGAAGCAGAACAACCAGGCTGATGCAATCAACTCATTTGAGCATTATTTGGTGGTTGCTCCAAGTGGTCAATATAGCGATCAATCGAAAGAAAATCTGGCGAAACTAAAACCGGCTCCGGTACAAACTGATGTAAACGGTTCAACCGCGCAAGATCAGACAACACCACCGACAGCGCCACCAATCAGCAATGGAGCTCCGGCCCCACTTTAACGAAAGCCGGGTCTATGCCTGCTAATCTGCGTCTTACAACTCCACAAAAAAACCTGCTTTACCCTTTGGTGGTGCTGGCAGTAGGAATTCTTTCGTACATTCCTTGGCTTGGAAGTTATGGGCCACTAGACCCGACAGACAGTTTTTTTCTTGAGTCAGCGCGCGAGGCTCTTGAAACAAACCAGCTTTTGCTGCCGCTGGACAATTATGTGCCCTGGCTAGACAAACCAATTTTGTTTTTCTGGTTAGTAGAATACGCTTTCAAATTTTTCGGTATTCATACTTTCATAGGACGATTGCCAGCAGCATTGTCTGCAATTATTGCCGGGCAGCTAATTTATTTTGGCACACGGCCAATGCTAAAGCCTCGCAGCGCAGCACTGGCAGCGCTGATATTTTTGTCGACTCCGCTGAGTTCTATTGTCGGGCACGTTTGCCTTACAGACATGACTCTCACTGCCCTAATTTCAGGCAGCATTCTCTTTCTATTCAAAGGTCTGGAATACTCGAATAAAAGAGACCTGCTTTTAGGCTATTTTTGCCTTGGGCTGGCAATGTTGTGCAAAGGTCCAATTGCCATAATCATCTGCGGTCTGGCACTTGTGCCATACATTATTTCCATAAGCCATTCGAAAAATGAGTTTGTGCAAAAAATACTGTCAATGAAACCATTGATTGGTTCACTAATAGTTCTTGCATTGAATTTGCCCTGGTACATTGAAGCAAGCCTAGCAACGCACGGCAGATTCTTATGGGAATTTTTCATCAGGCAAAACTTTGGGCGCATGGTGGGCACAGTGAACCATCAGGAAAAATTCTACTTTTATATACCAGTGTTTTTTGGTGGCTTTTTTCCGTGGTGCGCGTTAAGCCTATCAGCGCTTGGCGTATTCAAGAAAACATTTCAAAAGAAAGCGGATGAAAACAGTTCATTTCGACGCCTTCTACGCCTCAGCGTTTTCTGGTTTCTTAGCGTCCTTGGGCTTTTCACTGCAATCAAAACAAAATTACCAACTTACATTTTGCCCTCTGTTCCAGCCTTTTCGATTTTGATTGCTATGCAACTGGAATTGATTTTGAAAAGCGGAAAACTAAAACGTATGATTCCAGCCCTAGCTTTCATAAGCCTGGCGCTGCTTATCGGCATGGCTGTGCACCCGATGGTAAAAGGTTATGTAAGAGACATCATCACACAAAATATGTGGGTAATGGCGCCGGTATCGGTAGCACTAATTCTTTGCTGGGTTGGCGTGATACGCAACAGCACCAGGCTGTTTGCGGCAAGCCTGGTAGGATGCGTGCTCATCACATGTGGAATTATGGTGCCGCGGGGTCTGCTTGCGTTTTATCAATCAAAACAAATCGGCTTCGGAAAACTCGCAGACAGAGCGCGCGACGACAAAGCAAGTGTCGCCATGGTTTACGCTGAAGAACCTTCATTACCATGGACTATTCACAAGCCTGTTTCACGCCTGATGAAGAAAGAAGATGCACTCAAGTTCTTAAAAGACAAGCCTCAGCCACATTATGTATTTGTCCAGACCAGCGCGTTCGAGCAACTCGAATGGTTTCCTCGCAAACCTCGCTTGTTGGATGAAGACGGCAAATGGCATCTGTTCGTCATCGACCCGGCTAAGTAGACACTCAGGAAACACAGTCCCCCCGGCAAACCGACGGGGGAAATACGACGGCTAACCGGCCCATCTGCACAATTCCACATATGTCTTCGAAGATTGCAGAACTAAGATCTGCACAATAGTGAAGTCGAGGGTGAGGAAATTGCCAGGGTCAGAGACAAGTGAACTGAGAGCCGATCTTTCGGAAACGAAAGAAAAGCAATCAGGCTTGAGCTTTGACATGATTCACCAGTCGCCGGTAAGACCAGTAGCCGAAGCACTCGCAGCTAGAACAAGTTATTTGGCGGCTAGCGGGCAACTTTATGTCGATAACTACTCAGTTCAAAAATCACTTGCATCATTAAAATCACCTGTTGCAGACCAGGTTTTGCAGCGATGGCACCTCATGCAAGACCAGGGGTGGACTATCGAAAAAGCAGGCAGCCTTGTTTTTGACAAAGCAGGACGCCCTTCCAAAATGAGCTCGGCAGGCTTATTTCAAATGGAAGAACGGTATCTCGGATATAAGCCAACAAAAACAAATCTCCAACGCATTCTTGGCGGCGTAAGTCCAAATGAAACCGCAGCCAGCGTCCTGGCACACGAAATTTCACACCATGACGGACACCTTCGTCATTACCTGCACCCAAACGATTTAGAAACCAATGCACTAATGGCCAAACGCATTTTGGCAACAGAGTCACGAGCGATTTTGACGCAGGTTCATCTTGCCCAAATTGGCGGAGCCGGATATTCACAAGCACCACATGTGGAAGGCGCATTAAAAGCGCTGCGCGCCGACGACCTTGGTGGATACATCCACCGCAACTGGGTAAACTGGGATTCGTGGAATCCTAATGTCGATAAACTCTATGCTCAAGGTCCCAATTACATGAGGCGATACAACGCCTGCCCCAACCCGGAATTTGGATTCATCACAGAACAAGAAGCCCGCCTTTTTGTGAATGATTACCTCAAAGAAACATTCGGAACTAATCTGCTAGACCCGGCAACTGGAAAAGTGCGCGCATTTGATTTAGACGCCGGGCTGGGAAAAATGAATGGCCCCACACTATCAGCAGATCTTGCCAAAACACCCAACAATTATCGCTGGCAACTTCAAGCCGGCGAGCCGGCATATTCGCCACAGCTTCCAGCATTGACTGCAAGCGAGCGAAACTTTGGTCGCGTTGTTCGCGGAGTACAAACAGTCGGCGCTTTAGGCCTTCTATGCATGGCAGGCGATGTGCATAAATCATTTCAGCAAGGACTTCCAACTGGCGTTGCAAAACTTGGCGAAGTCGGGCTTTGCTGGGGCGCATTCGAGGGTGGCTTAGCTCTTTCAAGCAAATTAATTGGAAAGGTTAACCCTTACTGCGGGCTGGCTGTAGGCTTTGCCGCAGGCACCGGCTCTGCAATATTGGCAGACTATATGTTAGGAGACAAAGTGAGAAACACACTTGCAACATCTACAGACAGCTTTGCAAGAAAATACTACCGGGGCTATTGAGGCTTGCGAAGTGAAGCAGCGAAGTGAGTCTTAGCAACGAGCTGCTCTTTGCCGTCTGCGCCAGTTTTCACAAATTGAATCTGTCCGTGCGCACCAAGCTGCATGGCTGGATTTTTTGCAATCAACGCATTTGATTGATCCATGAATTTCGCATAGTCAGGGTCATTTGCTGGTTGGGAAATTTTCAATTGCTGCCCCTTCGGCAAATTTTCATTTACTTGCTTGATGACATCATTCATTGCTTTGACGTCACCTTTGCTATTGAGGTCGCCGCCCAAGTAAGCCTGCAACATAACAGAGCGCAAATGGTCTCTGGTAGCGCGATCGGTCAGACCCTTCTCTTCGACTTCCTTTGCAATATCCTTAGCTTCTTTTGCCTTTTGCTCCGGAGTCAATTTTGAGTAATCAGGTTTATCTAGCGGTTTAACACTTTTATCGTCGGCAGCTTTTTTGTTTTCGGCCGGCTGTGCTTTGTCGCTTAAGCCATGATTTTCGGAGTTCTGAGCCTTTTGACCATGTGCAGATTTGTCGGAGTCTACAAGCTGAAAACCACTTGCAGAACCGAACTCAGACGGCAGCGATGTTTGCTTATTAGATCTGGCATCGGCAAAATCTTTGCTTGAAGGCATTGAAACATCAGTTTTGAAAGTAGACTGGGCTTCCACTTCACCAGTGCTGACTTTGTTTTCGTCAATTTCGCGACCATCAACCATGCCTTTTACCTCCCAAAGCCGATTGGCTTATGGGAGAAATACTAATGAGGCGAGTTGCCAAAATTGTGTCACGTCATCCTGAGGTGAGTAGCTCTGAGGTTTCGGAACCACGTTTAAGCTCAATCGCCTCTTTAAGGAGGGGATATTGAATTAACTCTGGGTCTTCTTTGACTATCTCAATTGCAACTTTGCGAGCGTCTTCTAAAATTTTGGCGTCTTGCACAATGTCTGCCAGCACGAGGTCGGGCATACCAGACTGTCTAACTCCGAGAAACTCACCAGGCCCGCGCAACTCCAAATCTTTTTCTGCAACGACAAATCCGTCGTTTGTCTGTTCCATTATTCCAAGCCGCTGTCTTGTCACTTCCGATTTTGCGTCGGCGACAAGATAGCAATACGATTTCTCACCGCCACGTCCGACACGCCCACGCAACTGGTGTAGCTGCGAAAGCCCAAATCGATCGGCATTTTCTATTACCATCACAGTGGCGTTTGGCACATCAACCCCGACTTCAATAACAGTAGTTGATACAAGAATTTTGAATTCGCCAGAGCGAAACTTTTCCATCACTTCGTCTTTTTCTTGCGCCTTCAATTTTCCGTGCATCAAACCTATGCTTATTTCAGGAAAGACTGTAGTTCTCAGCCGCTCGTACTCGACTGTAGCTGCCTTAGCAGACAGGGTCTCAGACTCTTCAATCAGTGGAAATACAATATAGACCTGGCGACCAAATGCAATTTGTTCTTTTATGGCACTGTAGAGTTCTTTTTTGCGCCCTGGTGTAAGCACTTTAGTATCGATTGGTTTGCGACCAGGTGGCAATTCATCTATTTCAGAAACGTCGAGATCTCCATGCATCGTCAAAGCCAAGGTTCTCGGAATTGGCGTAGCTGTCATGGTCAAAAGCTCCGGATTGGTACCTTTCGCCTTTAGACGAGCTCTCTGTTTAACACCAAAGCGATGTTGTTCATCGATAATTACAAAGCCGAGCTTCTTAAATTCAACATCGTCTTGAATAAGAGCATGGGTACCGATGGCAACATGTATTTGACCATTTGAAAGATCTTGCTGAATTGCCCGACGTTCTTTCACGCCTTGCTTTCCTAGCAACAAACCACAGCGAATGCCCAGCGGTGTCAGCCACTTTTGGAATTGACGATAATGTTGTTCAGCCAAAATTTCAGTTGGAGCCATCACTGCAACTTGAAAGCCATTTTCAATGGCAACCAATGCAGCCATTGCTGCAACTACAGTTTTTCCAGAACCTACATCACCCTGAACCAATCTGTGCATTGGTTTGGCAGACGAAAGATCTTTGGCGATTTCGCTGAAAACTCGTTCTTGAGCCCCAGTAAGTTTAAACGGCAAGACCTGGCGGAAACTCTTCAACAACTCTCCATCAGTCAAAGGCAACGATAGCGCTTCATTTGAGTTCTGGAATTTATAGCGCCTTATTGCAAGATGCAACTGAGCCAGAAGCAACTCGTCAAACACAAGCCTTTTTCTAGACTCTTCCTTCTGCTCAAAATCTTCAGGGAAGTGAATTCCCCAGAGCGAGCTCAAAATATCTTGCAGCTCAAGTCGCTCTCTTAAAGCCGCCGGAAGCGGGTCTCTAATATGCGCAGCAAACAAATCTAGAGCATTATGAATAATGCTGCGCAAGAATCGTAATGAAAGTCCTTCGGTAAGAGGGTAAACAGGAACCAGACGGCCTGTGTGTAAAGATTCCATTTCGTCATCAGAAGCAGCGAGTGCTCCAAGAATTTCAATTTCTGCACTTTTCAATTGCAGTTTTCCGCTATAGCTGTCGCGCTCAACCCTGCCGCTGGCCATAACCTGCGCGCCTTTCGGGTATGTCGCTTTATAGCGATCAAGCAAATATTTGTTAGACTTGCCGCCGACAAATTTGCTAATTCCAATTGTGCCGCTGCCGTCATTTATCGAAATAGAAAGAATGGAAATGTTGCCCTTTTTCGATTGAAAAGCGCCGACTGATTTTATGGTGCCAAGAATAGTGACATCTTCGCCTGGCTGCACTTCTCTAATTTTCAAATGATTTTGAAAGTCCAAATGCTGGCGCGGATAGTGTCGCAGCAAGTCATCGGCAGTTTTTACATTAAGCCGCCCAAGCAGCTCTGCCATGCGCGGACCAACTCCGCGAATGAATTGCACATCATACTCACGAGGGTCTTTCTCATTTCTGCCGGCACTCACTTGAGTACTTTCGCTAGAACTTGCAGCAGGCTCCTTTTTAAATTTTTCATTTTGAGCCTTTTTACTCAATGCCGAGCCGCTTTTTGCCTTAGTTGGCGATGAAGCCTGCTTTGTCTGATGAGCAGGCGAAATGCCAGACCGTGCACCACCGGCGGCGCCACGTGTTGGCGGCGTCTCTTTGACTTCAAGTGCTGAATGCAAACTTGCAATTACATCGGCCTTAGCAAGCGCAGGCAAAACATTTGTTTTTTGCGCCGGGCTTTGAGCAGGCTCATCAGGCAAAGAGTGGCGTCCGAAAAGCAGTTCATCAGTACGGCGAACCACAGAAATTCTTGCCGCCACATCTAAGCTTGAGTAATTTCGAAATAAACCGCGAATGGTTGTCCAGCGCAAATCAAGCGGAAAGCGCTTCGTCAGGCGCTCTGCAGTTTTACGCATAAACTCGGAAAAGGTTGAACGTTTGCCACGAAAATCTGTATATCGAGCCTTACGCTCGATTGCAAGTGCTTTGCCGAGTGCGGATATCTCCGACTCTCTATCTACTTTTGAATGGGGAGCACCAATCGTCACGTAGTCAAAAACTCTCTGCCAGACTCACTAAGCCTAAGACAGAATCGGCATCTGCACCATTAAATCTTTTGCCCGGCAGCTGTTGGATATGCACGGGATATCCAACGGTTTTGCGTGACGTCAAAATAAAAGAAGGGCGACGCATGGCGCCGCCCCTACACTTTTTAGAACTAAAGAAGAACCTATTGAAGGCGGTTCAAAATTAGTTTGGATATTGCTTTCAAAGTTGCGAATACACCCAAACCTTCAGAAGCCACAGCTTCGAAACTTGGAATTCCGCGAATATTCAAATCGCGCTCCATTCTTTCTACGCTCATTGCGTTAGCAAGGTCGCGCTTGTTGTATTGGAGAACCCATGGAATGTTATCCAGAGTCAAATTGTATTCTGCAAGGTTGTCAATCATGTTCTGGAGCGACTCTGCATTCTCTTTGTTACGCATGACATCGGAGTCTGCTACGAAGATGATGCCGTCCACACCGTTCAATATAAGCTTACGGCTTGCGTTGTATTCGACCTGACCAGGAACTGTATATAGGGAGAAGCGGGTTTTGAAGCCCTGCACCGAACCCAAGTCCAATGGTAGGAAGTCGAAAAACAACGTCCGTTCTGTTTCTGTCGCCAGACTTATCAACTCTCCGCGTGTAGACGGTGCAAGCTGACTGTGTATGTACTTCAAGTTCGTCGTTTTGCCACCAAGACCGGTGCCGTAATACACGATCTTGCAGTTGATTTCTCTGGCGGCGTAGTTGACTAATGCCATCCCCTGATCCCTGTTCCTCTACTCACCCTTATCAACCCAGCCGGTCCAACTGCTCTCAATACAGATTGATACCACGATTGCTGCACGCATAAAAGCCTTTTCGACGGAGCTTGAAGAATTGAGAGCCGCTTTTTTCAAAGCAATGGCTTCCTCTTACTCTTTACTAGTTATGGTCTCTAGGACGGTGCGCGCGTAGTAAATGCTACCGTTTAAGAATACTACGAACTAGCGATTTCTCTTCAACTTACAACCACAAATGTAGTTGTCAGGCTATTAAGACTCAACATACTTCAGACTTTCTGAACAACTATACCTTCGTGATATAATTTCATCCTTCGTGGAGCAGGTCCGCTTTGAGCGTCCTTATTGCTAAGGAACGCACAATTCCATTTGAAACATACCCAGATAAAGCTATATCTAGCACTTGGTTGTTCTATATTGGAAGTCGGGCCCGTGACACTTTCGTGTCATAAAGAATAGGAAGTTCACCATGGCTAAAAGATGTGAATCCTGTGGAAAAGGACCCCAAACGGGTCGTAACTACACGTTCTTGCGTTCTCACTTCAATCCGCACAATAAGAGACGCTGGCTGCCAAACCTGCAAAATATCCGGATAAACCTTGCCGGACAGGTAAAGCGCGTGAAAGTTTGCACCACTTGTATTAAGTCAGGTAAAATCCAGAAAGCTGGATAAACCACAGTTAAGCTAAGCATTTAATTCCAACGAGGCTTAAAAGCCTCGCTGGTTTTTTTGCGTTTTGTTGCTTTTTCAATTTCTTACTTTGTCTGCTTCTTAATTCGTTTCACTTCGACACCTATCAGCTCAGCATTTGGGCTTGGCATGCTTTTCAAAATGAATTTGGGAGCGACCGCCCGATAACTTTTTCAATTCAGGGATGCCAAGCACAAAGAGGCTGCATTTGTCGGCTCAACTGAATTTGGCGACCTTCCAAGCACGCCGGCTCAGCCCACAACCGCAAGGCTCGTTATATAAAAGGTCTTCAGCATAAAGTCGACTGCTGAGACTAATGACTCCTCTTTGCGCCCAAAACTGAAATTTGTACTTTACCTTCAATTACATAAGCCAAACTTGTCGCCGCCGGGATGAACCTACAGGGTCAGTTAAACAAGGTGATACCCCAGCGAAATTTTGTGCCTGGGTGAACGTGCGGTGAACAAGCCAAAATCAAAAAGCCCCGCTTGGGGCGGAGCTTCTTGAAAGGGTATAGGCTTGGGTTCGTTTGTTCTTATACTTTAGCTGCGGCTAACTTAGATCAATATGTGCATTCGAGCACTTTTGCTTGCAAGCTTACGCAGAACAAGCTGCGCTTGTTGACATAACGACGCGAATTGCCTTGACGGGGCATACAAGAGAAGCGAAGCAGGCTGGAAGAGTCTGTCGGAGAACCAAGCTGCCAAGGATCGTGTCGGG